>CAUJDF010000044.1 GCA_963169045.1 Myxococcota bacterium | reverse complement strand
GCTGTTGGTGTCGTTGGCGGCCTGCACCGACAGCTCGCGGATGCGCTGCAGGATGTTGCTGGTCTCCTGCAGGGCGCCTTCCGCCGTCTGCGCGAGCGAGATGCCGTCGTTGGTGTTGCGGACGGCCTGGTTGAGGCCGCGCACCTGCGAGGTGAAGCGGCTGGCGATGGCGAGACCGGCGGCGTCGTCGCGGGCGCTGTTGATGCGCAGACCGGACGAGAGGCGCTCGAACGAGCGCGAGAGGGCGCGGCCGGACGAGGCGAGGTTGCGCTGCGCGTTCAGCGAAGCGACGTTCGTATTGATGTTGAGACCCATCTCTTCACTCCATGAAGCGGCGAGAGAACCGACCTTGGTTCCCTGGCGATCGACCCTGATCGCCCGTCACGATTGCCACACGGACCCTCCGTATGCGCACGTGACGACTCGTTGATGTACAGGAACACACGACGAACCGACGGTTCGACCCACCGTCAGGCTCGGTTACACATCCGAAACGGCTGACCAGGCCGATTCAGATGAAAAAGCAGCGACGTCCCCCCACCTCCTGGGGTCCCGTGGACCCGTGACGTTTCCCCCATCACCAGGAACCATGCCTGGCGATCCATGCATCGTCCGCAGCGAATCCTTCATGAGCGGTTTTTCGCACCCGGGATGAAATTCGGTGCAAGTGCGCGGATTGACGGAGAAATCTGGGTGAGAAAAGAAAAGGGGCGGGGTCCCGGGGTGAGGACCCCGCCCCTCGAGGCGGGTCACAAGCCGCGTGGTCCTGGCGGTCGCGGGGTACGACCGGATGGGTCTGACCGTCCCCGAAGGGCCATGGGCCGCCCTTCGGGGCACGGGGCTCGGACCGACTCTGGGAAGCGTCGCGCCGGCGCGGGGAGCATCCGGCTCCCGGCCTGGCGCGGTGTGCGGCCACCGTCCCTGTGGCCGGCGCCGCCCGCCCGCCGCGGCACCCCGACCCCTGGGGCGCCGCGGCGGGCGGGCGGCGGGGGGCGCGCGTGCGGCCGGGACGTTCACCCGCCGCGGCGCGCCCGTTCGTGCTCAGCCGCCGAGGAGCGACAGCGCCTGCTGCGGCGCCTGGTTGGCCTGGGCCAGGATGGAGATGCCGGCCTGCTGGATGATCTGGTTGCGCGTGAGCGCGGCCGTCTCCTCCGCGAAGTCGGCGTCGAGGATGCGGCTGTTGGCGGCCGACACGTTCTCGGCGATGGTCTGCAGGTTGTTGATCGTGCTCTCGAGCCGGTTCTGCAACGCACCGAGCGCGGACCGGTCGGCGCTGACCTGGTTGAGGGCGCGGTCGACGATCTCGATGGTGCGGTTGGCCTCGTCGCGGTCGAGGAGGCTCACCGTCGCCACCGAGTTCGTCGTCGTCACGCCGACGAGCTCGGTGGTGAGCGGTCCGGGTGGATCGATGCCGATCTCGATGATGTCGTCGCCGGTCACTTCGTACTGCTCGTCGCTCGACAGCTCGATGGCGCCGAACGCGACGCTGGTGCCGGCGCCCTGGGCCGCCGTCCGCAGGCCCGTGATCGTGTGCGCGGTGCCGACGGTCGTGATCTCGATGTTCCGGCCGTCCTGCGCCGTGAGCACGATGCGGTTGTTCTCGTCGAGCGACGCGATCACGCCGGTCTCCGAGCTGATGGCGTTGAGCTGGTTGAGCAGCTCGTCGTCGGCGTCGAACTGGTCGATCGTGAAGCCGGTGATCGTCTGGCCGTTCAGGATGACGTAGTTCTGGGCGTCCAGCGTGCCGCCGCCGATGTCGGCGCCCGCGGTGAACTCGGTCGACAGCACGCGCGCCTTCACGCCGGTGAAGTCCGACGAGTCGTTGATCGCCGCCGCCTTCGCGAGTGCCGACGACGTGCGGAGGGTCGTCGACACGGTGTCGTCGCTGGCCACGGTGGCGCGGATCGACACGCCGTTGATGGCGATGCCGCCGTCGGTGAGGGCCTGCGAGGTGACGACGTCGGTCGTGCGGACGGCGGCGCGGCCGAGCGCGGTGGCGCGGGCGTCGCGGATGCTGACGCGCACCGTCTCGCGGGCGTTCGCGCCGACGTGGAAGAACGACTCGACGAAGTCGCCGTTCAGGACCTTCTGGCCGTTGAACGTCGTGGTGTCGCCGATGCGGTTCATCTCCTCGATGAGCTGCTCGACCTCTCCGTTCAGCGACGCGCGATCCGAGTCGCTGTTGGAGTCGTTCGCCGCCTGCACCGCGAGCTGGCGGATGCGCTGCAGGATGTTGGTGGTCTCTTCGAGGGCGCTCTCCACCGTCTGCGAGAGGCTGATGCCATCGTTGGTATTGCGCACCGACTGATTCAGGCCGCGAATCTGCGACTGCAACCGCGTCGAGATCGCCAGACCCGCAGCGTCGTCACGAGCGCTGTTGATGCGCAGGCCGCTCGACAGTCGCTGAAACGATCGCGACAGAGCGCCCGAGCTCTTGCTCAGGTTCCGCTGCGCGTTGAGCGACGCGACGTTCGTGTTGATGAAAAGCGCCATCTCTTCTCTCCATGAGGCTCACCGACACCCGACCCGACCCGACCCGAGGGGTGGCGGTGCGGCATCCATGCCGTGTTTGGGCGTACTGGTTCGTGCCGCAGGAACACAGTTCCTGGCTGAACACGTCCAATTGCGGCCTCCATGGCCGCAATGACTAGTCTGATTTTCCGGGTTTTGACCGGGTTTGCCTTCGACACCCACAGCATCGTCGAAGGCAGCCGCCTCTTGAGCACAGCCAGCATTGCGGATGGCACACGGTGAATGGCGCACGTTGAACACGCACAGATAATCGGGTGCCGTGGGGCGGCGATGGCATCCGTCAGGGCCCTGACGGAGCCGGTCGGCGCTTTGACGGTCGGGGCTGTGCGCGGGTCGGCCGCAGGCGGTGGACGGGCGTGGCACGACGCTTGAAGCAGCGCCGGCGTCACCAAGGAGGAGCCGGATGGGCGAGCGCGCCGAACTGCTGGACGAGATGGAGCGGAGCCTGCTGTTCGCCGAGGCCTGCGCCGACGTGCTGGACCTGCGCGCGCTGCTCGGGCGCGCGGGCGCCTGCCTGATCGACGACGTACAGGCGGACGTGGCGGCGGTGCTGTTGCCGGCGCGCTCAGGCGCGCTGCCGGTCGTGCACTACACGAGCCGACGGGCGGTCCTGCCGGAGGAGGAGCGGTCCCTGCGGGAGGAGGCGGCCCTGGCGCTGCGCCACCACCGCGCCGGTGACGGCGGGGCGGTCGTGCTCGCGCGCGACGCCGACGTCGATCCGATCTGGGACGGGCCGGGCGACGGGCCGCTCTACCCGCTCGCCACCCGGCCGCTCGTCGCCGGCGGCGAGCAGGTGGGGGTGCTCCTGCTGCTGGCGCGCGTCGACTGGATCCTTTCGCCGCGCACGACGAGCCGGATCGACCGCGCGGCGACGGTGCTCGCGCGCGCGCTGGGTCAGGCGATCGAGGTGGAGCGCCTGCGCGCCAGCGCCGCCGAGGCGGTGCGGGCCGCCGCCGTCAGCGCGCCGGCGTGAGCACCAGGGCGTCGGGACTCGGCCCGGCGTCGCCCTCCCGGCCAGCGCGGCAGCGGTTGCTCCGGCAGAGCTGGCCGGGCGCGCAGTCGCCGTCGCGCCCGCACACCAGCGCCTCGCACGCGCCGCTGCCCGTGTTGCACACCTGTCCGCCCGGGCAGTCGTAGTCGCGCTCGCACTCGCCGCAGCCCGCCCACAGCGCCGCCAGCAGCCCGACGACGACCAGAATTGGACGCCGGCGCGGACCTCGCGCATGCTCCGATGTAGGTGTATGTCGCAGGAGGGTGATCATGTCGTCGAGTCTGGACCGCCGGGCCCGGCCGCGCGTCGCGTGCGCTACGCTCATATACGACGTCACGGGGGCGCGCGCCATCCCGTGCCGGGCCACGAACATCAGCGAGGGCGGCGTCTACCTGCGGCGCCTCGAGGGAGGTGTCCTGCTCGAGGGCGAGACGGTGCAGCTCGAGCTTCGCCTCGAAGGCGAGGCGCCCATCTGGGTGACGGGCCGCGTCATCGAGCAGGTGGAGGAGGTGCTGCACGACGCCGCCGCCGTGCAGTTCGAGGCCGTGCCCGAGGGCGATCGCGCCCGCCTGCGGGCGTTCGTCGACCGCCGCCGTCGCGCCCGTCTCCGCGAGGCGCTCGCCGGCCTCGCGAGCGCCTCTGCGGGTTGATTCGGGGCGCCCCGGACACCTAGAATCCCCCCGTCTCTACTCACTCGGAGCGCTTTCCCATGAACGTTCGGGCACTTGCGGGCGCCGTGTCGCTGCTCGCGCTGACGGTCGGCTGCGGCGGCGACAAGGATGAGACGGGTGGCACCCGCGACGCGGCCATCTTCGATGGCGACGGCAGCGCGGGTGACGCGGGTCCGAACGACGACGGCGGGGCAGGGGGAGGCGGCGGCGGCACGCGGCTGCGTCTGTCGTACATCCGTGAGGTCACGCCTGAGGTGGGTGCAGGCCGCGTCGACCTGTACCTGTACGACTTCACGGAGAACCAGCAGTTCAACCTGACCGAAGGCGCCGCCGCCGACGTCGTCGACTGCACCAAGTCGTGCAAGCTGACCGGCGACGAGAGGTGGGTGGGCTGGCTCGAGTCCGACGCGGGCGGCGGCTTCGCGCTGTGGGTCGCGCCCGTCGACGTGAACCGCAAGCTCGTCGAGGTCGACAAGAAGCGGAAGGTCAACGACGTCGTCAACACCTTCGACTTCTCGGGTCGCTACGTCGTCTACAGCCGCGGCCAGGCGGCGGGCATCGGCGGCACGATCGACGTGTTCGCCGAGCCGATCGCCGGCCCGAAGGCCGATGGCTGCGATCCCGAGCCGGTGGCGAACCAGGGCGAGGAGGACTGCCAGCAGGTCGTCGGCCAGATCGACGCCAACGGCGGCTTCCGCGTGACCCCGTTCGGGTCGCTGATCATCCTGCTGCGCACCACGCTGTCCAGCATGACCGTCGACTTCTTCAACATCGAGAGCGGCGCCAACCAGTCGCTCTACACGTTCGGCAGCCAGGAGGGCACCGGCTCCCAGTTCGACGGCCGCCTGCCCGTGTCGCTGTCGCCCGACGCCACGTACCTGGCCGTCGCGACGCGCAACGACCTCATCTGGCGCATGCACACGCTCGAAGCGCGCCCCAATCCGCCGGAGCCGAAGACGCTCGACCTCTACGAGCTGAAGAGCAACCCCATGGGCGACTGCCAGCGCCCGCTGCCACACGCCACCGACGGCGAGGTGTTCTTCAACCAGGTGCTGTTCAACCCGCGCTTCAGCGACGACGGCGAGTTCATGTACTTCCTCGCGAAGGGCGACTGCTCCAAGCGCGACGCCCAGGCGCCCGTCAACCGCGACGACTACGACATCTTCCGCCTCGGGCGCGACCTGCGGAACCCGGTCAACCTCACCAACAACCCGCGCGCGAGCCACTGGAGCAACCACGACATCGGCGACTTCGACCTGACCGCCGACGCTACCCGGCTCGCGTTCACGGCGCAGCGGCCGAACGACTCGTCCAGCCGCTCGATCTGGCTGCTGAACATCAACGGCGACCAGATCGACTTCGACTGCTCCCGCAACGAGGGGTCGGCGCCGCAAGGCATCGACGGCAAGGCCCACTGCGAGTTCATCTTCGACGAGATCGCCGACGCGGCGGTCGTCCACCGCGACGTCAGCTTCCACGTGGTGCAGACGAACTAGTGGGGTGACCCCGAAGTTCGCGCGCCGAAGGCGCGTGCGAATCTTCAGGACCGACCCATCAGGCCGACGGGACCGCCATCTCGAAGATGCTGCCCAGGCCGGGGGCGCTGGCGACGACGGCCGGCCCCTGCGCCCAGCCCTGAAGCAGCCGCCGCGCGAGATAGAGGCCGAGGCCGGCGCCCGGGTAGGCGCGCGGCCCGTTGAGGCGGCGCCCCGGCTCGAAAATCGCAGCGAAATCGCTGGACTCCATGCCGATGCCGCGATCGGTCACCCGCAGGACGACGCCGTCGGGCTCGCCACGCCGGACGTCGAGCCGGATCGGTGACACGTCGTCGGCGCGCCGAAAGACGGCGCCGTTCTCGAGGAGCTGGTAGAGGGCTTCGCTGGCGCGCGGCGCGTCGGCGAGCACCACCTCGTCGGGCGCGACGTCCTCGAAGGCGACGTCGACGGCGAGCGCACGGAAGGTGTCGCGCATGCGGCGGAGCGTCGGGTCGAGCACCGCCGACAGCGGTCCGAGGTGGAGCTGAAGGGGCTGCCGGGGCAGGCGCTGCAGGAGCACGACGCGTTCGACGAGGTGGTCGACGCCCTGCACCGTCGCGCCGATGCGCTCGAGGTTCTCGCGGCTCTCGGCGTCGAGGCACGCCGCGGCGTCTTCGAGGACGAACTCGCGGAACGCGTCGATCGATCGCAGCTGCGCGCGGAGGTCGTGGGACAGGACCGACGAGAGGCGGGCGATCTCCTCCTCGGTCTCGCGCACGCGCTCACGGAGCGCGTCGTAGGCCGCCGGGAGATCGGCCACCGCCTCGACGGGTGGCGGCAGGTTCTGTGGGGGTTGATAGGCCACCCGGCGACCATCAATCGATGTCGTCGTCGGGGCGCTCGCCGGGCTCCGCGTCGTTGATCGACGGGTACTTGCGGATCTCCTTGCGGGCGATCTTCCACGCCTTCTGGACGATCCACGAGAGGGAGCGATCCTGCCGGGCGGCCTCGGCCTGGATCTCCTTCAGCATGTCCTCTGGGAAGTAGAGGCTCTGCTTGCGCTTGTCGGAACCCGCCATCTGAATGGCTCCTCGGGGGAATGCGTGCGCCCTTCATCGTAGGTGTATGGGAACAGGTGTCAAGTTCCCACACGGGCGCCTACCTGGTCTCACCCTTCGGGGCCTCGGAAGCGATGGAGCCGGGCGTCGTGGGGGCCGGCGTCTCGCTGACGAAGCGCAGGTGGCCGAAGCGGTCGAGGGCGTGGAAGTCGCCGACGACCGGCGGCGAGAAGGCGGCGGCCTTCTGCTTGTCGTCCTTGGGCCAGTCCCAGCGGAACAGGTTCACGCGCCACGAGTCGCCGTTCTTCGGCGGGTGGCCGGCGCCTGGCACCTCGGCGACGGGGATGCCGATCTCGACCACGTAGCCGCGGTCCTGGTCGTCGCGCTGGTTCAACGTGCCGTCGACGGCGGCGGCGGTCTGCAGGCCGGCCATGTTCCAGGCGCGGGCGGCGGCGAGATCGCTGCGGTGACTCGTGAACTTCGCGTCGAACACGACGTTCGCCGGGGTCACCTGGAGCTCGAGGTAGTCTTTGCGGTCGCCGTCGGCATCGATGAAGACCTCGATGACCTCCTGCTCCCACGTGTTGCTGTCGCGGTCGGTGAACTCGCTCCAGACGTCGGTGTCCTCGCTCTCGACGCCGACGTAGACGAAGCCGTCGTTCCACGCGAATCGCGCGCGGGTGCGCGGGGCGTCGCCGCCCTTGCCGTTCGGGGGCGTCCACCAGTCGGTGTAGGTGGCGCGCGCCCAGACCGGCTCGTCGAGCTTGCCGTCGACGGTGACGGTCTCGCCATCGCGCAGGCGGGCGGCGGCGGCCGCGGGCAGGCCGGCGCCGGGCTTCGGGTTCGGATCGCCCTTGACCTTGACGGTGGCGACGACGACGCGGCCGGCGTCGTCGTGCGGGACCTTGTCGGCGTTCGTGATCTTCAGGCGGTAGTTGCCCTTCCACAGACCCCAGTAGATCTTCGCCTCGCCGCCGGGGAAGTCGGGCTTGACGGTGATCTTCTGGACGTCCTTGACGACCTGGCCCTTCTTCAGCTGGCGCAGCGGCATCAGGCCCTCGACCGGGTGGTGGTCGAGGTTCATCCAGGCCTGGCGGTCGTCCTTCCGGCCCTGGAAGTGGACGAAGAGCATGTTGTCGTCGAGCGGCTCCTTGAGCGCCTCGATGTAGTAGGTGACGGTGATCGTCTCGCCGGGCGCGACCTCGGTCTTGTCGATGTCGTAGCCGATGAGCTTCACCTGGTCCTCGATGATCGCGCCGATCTCGTGCTGGGGCTTCGGCGCGGTGCTCAGGACGTGCGCTTCGACCTTCTGCTTCTGCGCGGGCGTCAGGGACTGGTCCGCGTACTCCTTGCACGCGGGCAGCAGCAGGGCGGCCGTCAGCAGGACGTGGGATCGCATGGCGCCTCCGGGGTGGTCGTCGGCGCGGACTCTAGCAGCACCGGGTGGGTCAGGGTAGGCCGAGGTCGCGGGCGCCGCGCAGATGGAAGAGGAGCTGCGTCTCGCCGACGGGTCCGTCGCGGCGCAGATCGACGCGCCAGCCCGGGACGGACCAGCGGATGCCCTCGTACGGCGCCTCGTCGAAGCCGATGCCCGCGCCGAGGCGCGCCTCCGCCGCCTTCAGGACGGCCTGCCAGCGCTCCGGGTGGCGGTAGGGCGGGGCGAAGGTGAGCAGGATGGCGATCACGCGGTCGTCGGGACCGAGCTCGTAGGCGACGCGCTCGAAGGCGTCGCCGGGCGCGAGGCGCTCCTGCAGGATGCGGTCGGTGTAGACCGACGGGCGCAGGGCGGGGCGGCGGCGGCGGAGCTCGGCGGCCGACGCGCCGGGCGCGACGGCGGCGACCGGCGGCGGATCGGGCAGCTTCGTCAACAGCGGCAGGGGCTCGACCGGAACCGGGGGCGGTGGCGCCCCGGCGACGGCCGAGGCGGGGGCCGCGCTCGCGGGGCTCGGCGCCGACGCGTCGGGGGCGTCCTTCCCGGCCGCCGGCGGATCGTCGCCGCACCCGGCCAGCCCCACGCACGCGGCGAGCGTGGCGTTGCAAAGCCACCCCCGCGGGCCTATTCTCGCCGCCTTTTCGCGCATGTGGAGGGAGGACTAGCAGGATGTGGTCCCGGGCGCAAACGTTCCACTTCGTCGGCATCGGTGGCGTCGGCGTCAGCGCCGTCGCCCGCGTCCTGCACGCGCAGGGGGTGAAGGTGCAGGGCTCCGACGTGCGCGAGAGCGTGCTCACCGAGGGCCTGCGCGCGCTCGGCATCCCGGTGACCATCGGCCACCGTCCCGAGAACATCCGCGGCGCCGACGTGGTCGTGCACTCCACCGCCGTCCCCCCCGACAACGTCGAGCGCGAGGCGGCGCGCGCCGCCGGCGTCCCCGAGGCGCACCGCGCCGACATGCTCGGCCTGTGCCTCGAGGGGGCGGAGAGCATCGGCATCACCGGCACCCACGGGAAGGGGACGGTGTCGGCGATGCTCACGCACATCCTGACCCGGGCCGGCCTCGATCCCACGTTCGTCATCGGCGGCGTGCTGAACGGCTACGGAACGAATTCTCATTTGGGGACGGGGGCTTATGCCGTTGCCGAGGTCGACGAGAGCGACCGGAGTCACCTCAAGCTGAAGCCGCACCACGTGGTGGTGAACAACCTCGAGGTCGACCACCTGAACTTCTACTCGGGCCTCGACGACATCGTCGGCACGATGGCGCGGTTCGTCGCCGACAACGACCGCCTGCGGTCGCTGGCGGTGAACTGGTGCGACGCCGGCGCGCGGCGAATGGCCGAGGCGGCGGGGCGTCCGTGCCTGCGCTATGGGCGGTCGGACGAACCGCTCGACTTCACGACGCGCGCCGTGACGGACCTGGGCGGCCGTGTCCGGTTCGAGGTCTGGCGGGGGGCGGAGCGGCTGGGTGAGATGTCGCTGCCGATTCCCGGCGCCTACAACGCCGAGAACGCGGCGGGGGCGATCGCGGTCGCGATGGGGGCGCTCGGCCTGCCGTTCGAGACGGTCCGCGACGCGCTCTCCACCTACGCCGGCCTCGAGAACCGCTTCGCGGTGCGTCGCGCGGGGGGCCTGACGATCGTGAAGGACTACATCTCGCACCCCACCGGCATGCGGAAGGTCCTCGAGAGCGCTCGCAAGATGGAGCACGGCCGTCTCTGGTGCGTGTTCAAGCCGTACCGGTTCACGCTGATGCGCTACCACGGCGAGGAGTACGCAGAGGTGTTCCGCGAGGCGGACGACGTGGTGATCACCACCATGTATGCCGCCGAGGAGCGTCCCATCGACGGCATCGACACGCCGTGGTTCGTCGAGCTGCTGCGCGGAGCCGGAAACCGCGTGCATCACGTGCCGGAGAACACGGACGTGGTGCCGTTCCTCGACACGCACGTGCAGCGCGGCGACATGATCATCTTCTTCGGGGGCGACGACTTCTTCCGCATGGCGGACGCCTGGGCCGCGCGCCGCGAGGGCGACTGATGGACTGGCGCGGCGTGCAGGTGGCGGTCTGGGGCGCGGCGAAGAGCGGCGTCGCGGCGGCGAACCTGCTGGCGGAGCTCGGCGCCGACGTGCTGCTGAGCGACTCGAGGCCGGCGGCGGGGCTGGATCTGGCCGGGCTCGACGCCCGCGTGACGGTGCGCGGCGGCGGCAACGCGCTGGACGGGGCGCGTGTGCTCGTCCCCAGCCCGGGCATCCCGCCCGGCGCGCCGGCGCTGGCGGCGGCGATCGCCGACGGCGTGCGCCTCGTGAGCGAGATTGAGCTGGCGGCGTCCGTGGCGACGGCGCCGGTGGTGGCGATCACGGGCACCGACGGCAAGAGCACGACGACGGCGATGATCGGGGCGGTCGTCGCGGCGGCGGGCCGGCCGGTGGTCGTCGCCGGCAACATCGGCGAGCCGCTCTCGGCGCACGCGCGGGACGTCGACGGCGACGGCGTCGTCGTCGCCGAGGTCAGCGCGTTCCAGCTCTGGACGTGCGGGCACTTTCGTCCGCGGGTCGCGGTGATGACGAACATCGCCGAGGACCACGCCGACTACTTCGCGCACGACCGCGCGGCATACGTGGCCGCGAAGGCGCGGGTCTTCGCCGACCAGCGGCCCGGCGACACGGCGGTTCTGCGGGCGGACGACGCGGTGGTGATGGCCATGGCGACGCCGCCGGGCGTCGAGCGTGTGCTCTTCTCGCCACGGCCGCTGGAGCGGGGGTGGGGCTTCGCCGACGGCTGGCTGACGCGCGACGGGGCGCGGGTCATGCCCGTCGACCTGCTGCCGGTGAAGGGGCCGCACAACGTGGCGAATGCGCTGGCGGCGCTGGCGTCGGGTGCGGCGCTGGGGCTCTCGCTCGAGGCGATGACCGAGGGGTTGCGCGCGTTCCGGCCGCTACCGCATCGGCTCGAGCGCGTCGCCGAGAAGCGCGGGGTGGCGTACCTCGACGACTCCAAGGCGACGAACCCACACGCCGCATCCGTCGGGCTGCGTTCGCTCGAGGCGCCGCTCGTGGTGATCGCCGGCGGCTACGACAAGGGCCTCGACCAGGGCATGTTCATCGACGAGCTCGTGCGGCGGGCACGCCACGTGGTGCTCGTCGGCGGCACCGCCGAGCGCACGGCGCGCGAGCTCGGCGGGCGCGTGCCCACGAGCCACGCGGCCGACATGCAGGCCGCCGTCGGCCTGGCGGCGTCGATCGCGCGTCCCGGCGACGTCGTCGTGCTGTCGCCGGGGGCGTCGTCCTTTGACCTCTACCGCAGCTACCACCACCGCGGCGAGGTCTTCCAGGCGGCGGTGCGCGCGCTGGCCGACTGACGGATTCCGGAGGAGTTTCGAGGGCGTCGGGGCGCCCCGGTCGGCGCCCCGACCGGTCTCAGAAGGTGCCGGCGCTGCGGCCGGCGGCGCCGTTGTTGCCGCAGGCGCTTCCGCCGCCGCCGCCGCCCTGGCCGCCGTTGATCTGGTTGGACGGGTCGATGACGGTGGCGCCGCCGGCGCGGTAGACGCCGTACGAAACGCCGCCGCCGCCGCCCGCGCCGCAGCCGCCGCCGCCGCCCGTGCCGCCGGCGCCGCCACGGCCGCCCGGGCCCGAGTCTTCGCGACCGGCGCCGCCGTTGCCGCCGCCACCGCCCGCGCCGCCGCTGCCGCCGGGACCGCCGCTGCCGCCGGTGCCGCCGGGGCCGGCGACGATCACGTTGTTGCGCAGCAACGGCGACGCGTTCACGACGAAGACGCCGAAGGAGCCGCCGCCGCCGAAGCCGCCCTGACCCCCGCTGCCCCCGCAGCCGCCGCCACCGCCGCCGCCGCCGCCGCCGCCGCGATCCGCGTTGCAGACATGCGTGCCGAAGGGCCCGTCGATCTGGTCGCCGCCGCCGCCACCGCCGCCACCGCCGCCGCCGCCGCCGTTCTGGCCGACGCCGCCGCCGGTGCCGTTGGCGCCGAACCACATGCCGTCGCGGAGCGCGCCATTGCCGTTGCCGCCGCTGCCGTTGCCGCCCGCCGTGCCCCTCGAGCCGTCCTGACCAGGCGCGCCGGCGCCGCCGTCCCCGGGGCAGACGCCGGGGTTGCTGCCACCGCCGCCGCCGGCGCCCGCGGGCGCCCCGTTCGCCTGTCCGCCGGCGCCTGCGCTGCCGCGGTTGTTGTCGTGGCCGCCGCGGCCGCCGCTGCCGCCGGCGTTCACGCAGCCGGCGCCGCCGCCGACGCCGCCGAAGCCGTCGCCGGAGCAGCCGTCGCAGCCGTTCTGGCCGTCGACGCCGCGGTTGCCGGCCTGACCGTTGCCGCCCGGCGCGCCCGCCGACCCATTGCCGCCGCGGCCGGGCCGGATGTCGTTGTGCTCGATCACGAGCAGGTTCGCCGCGACGTCTCGGACGTAGATGCCGTACGACGAGCGGCCCTGTTCGCGCGCCGCGTCGGGGCTCGCGGGCGCGTCCGCGCTCCGGATGCGGAAGCCCTGCACCACGGTGGGCGCGTTGAGGTTCATGGCCAGGACGCCGATGGGCTGCGCGGGCACGCCGGCGGCGATCTGATACGCCTGGCCATTGATCCGCGTCTCGTTGGCGTTGATGTCGCGCGCCCAGCCCTGACCGCGGTTGTAGCCGCCGTAGATGCCGACGCCCGAGTTGAGGACGACCGGCTCGTCGTACAGGCCCGCCGACGCCAGCACCTGGCTGCTGCCGCGGTTGCGCGCGATCACGATGCCGATGTTGATCGAGCTGACCGGGTCCGTCTGCGTGCCGGCGCCGTTCGCGCGCCCGTTCGGGGCGACGAACACGGCGAAGGGCTGACCGTTCTGACGCACGATGCCATCGACGCCGTCGCAGTTGGCGTCGATCGCCTGGGCGTCGGGCTGGTCGTTGGCCTGGCGGAAGTCGCAGCGATACTCGCATCCGTTGGCGGCGAGGCCGTCGATGTCCCACCAGCCCGGGCTGCACTCCACGAAGGCGCAGTTGCCGTTCGCGCATTGCATGATCGAGTTCGGCCGTTCGCACACACGGCCGCACTGGCCGCAGTTGCGCAGGTCGTTCTGCAGGTTGAACGTCTCGTCGATGTCCCCGTCGCAGTCGTTATCGCTGCGGTCGCAGGCCTCCGCGCCGCCGTTGGACAGGAAGCACGCGTACTCGCAGCCGTCATCGAGGTCGCCGTTCAGGTCCCAGAAGCCGTTCTCGCACCGGCTGATGCCGCACTGGCCGCCGTCGCACCGGCCCACGGCCTGCGGCGGCGCGCACAGGTTGCCGCACGCGCCGCAGTGGTTCACATCGGACTGCAGATCGAAGCCCTCGTCGACCGCGCCGTTGCAGTTGTTGTCACGCAGGTCACAGGCCTCGACGCCGCCGTTGCTGGGCGCGCAGCTGTACTCGCACCCGTCGTCCAGGCGGCCATTCACGTTCACCCAGCCGTCATCACAACGCTGGATGCCGCATTGGCCGCCGCCGCACACCGGCGACGCATGATCGAAGCGGCACACGTTGCCGCACCGCCCGCAGTTGGACACGTCGCGTCCCAGATCGAAGCCCTCGTCGATCCGGCCGTCGCAGTTGTTGTCCCGCTCGTCGCAGATCTCGACACCGCCATTCGATGGCGTGCACTGATACTCGCAGCCGTCCTGGGAGAGACCGTTCAGGTTGATGAAGCCCGCCTGACATTCGCTGATGTCGCAGTTGTTGTTGCGGCAGACGGGCACCGCATTGTCGAACGCGCACACCCGGCCGCACACGCCGCAGTTGTTCGGATCGATCGCCAGGTTGAAGCCTTCGTCGGTGCGAGTGTCGCAGTCGTTGTCGATGTTGTCGCAGGCTTCGACGCCGCCGTTCGTCGGCGAGCACCCGTACTCGCACCCGTTCGACGGATCATTGTCGAAGTCGACGAAGCCGCGCACGCAGCCCACCAACGCGCAGTCGCCCTGCTGGCAGAGGCCGACGCCGTTCGGGTACCGGCACGTGTTGCCGCAGGCGCCGCAGTTGTTCTCGTCCGTCTGCAGGTCGAAGCCGTCGTCGGCGGTGCCGTCGCAGTCGTTGTCGACCTGGTCGCAGGCCTCGATGCCGCCGCGCGTGAGGTTGCAGGGGTACTCGCAGCCGGTGTCGGCGCGGCGGTCGATGTCCCAGAAGCCGTCCTCGCACGCCGTCATGCGGCAGTCGCCGTTCACGCATTCGGCGCCGGCGCGGGCATAGCGGCAGGCGTTGCCGCAGCGGCCGCAGTGGTTGACGTCTTCGTCGAGGTCGTAGCCCTCGTCGATGGAGCCGTCGCAGTCGTCGTCGGCCACGTTGCAGGCCTCGACGCCGCCGTTGGCGACCTGGCACGCGTACTCGCAGCCGTCGTCGGGATCGCCGTTGAGGTCGTAGTGGCCGGGGTCGCACCGCTCGACGAGGCACGCCGAGTCCACACAGACACCGGCGGCGTCGTCGGGCGCGCAAGGGGTCTCGCAGGCGCCGCAGTGCTCGAGGTCGCTCGTGAGGTCGAAGTCCTCGTCGACGTCGCCGTCACAGTCGTTGTCGACGTCGTCGCAGGCTTCGACGCCGCCATTCGAGGGCGTGCACTCATACTCGCAGCCGGTCTCGGGGTTGCCGTCCGCGTCCACCCAGCCGGCCTCGCACGGGCCGAGCGCGCAGTCGCCCTGGGCGCACGTGGGGGTGGCGTTGCGGAAGGCGCACGCCCGGTTGCAGGCGCCGCAGTGCAGCGGATCGCGCTGCAGGTCGAAGCCGTCGTCGACCGTGCCGTCGCAGTCGTTGTCGATCTCGTCGCAGATCTCGACGCCGTCGCGCGTGAGCACGCACTGGTACTCGCAGCCGTTGTCGGCGCTGCCGTCGACGTCCCACCACGTGCGATCGCAGGCTCCCATGGCGCACTGCCCCTCCTCGCAGAGCGGCGTGGCGTTGGGGTAGGCGCAGGCGTTGCCGCAGCGACCGCAGTGGCTCGGATCGAGGCGCAGGTGGAAGCCTTCGTCCTCGGCGCCATCGCAGTTGTTGTCGATGCCGTCGCAGATCTCGACGCCTTCGTTCGTCTGCGTGCAGCCGTACTCGCAGCCGTCGTCCTCGCGGCCGTTCAGGTCGACCCAGCCGGCCTCGCACGTGTCGCGGGCGCAGACGCCGCCGACGCACCGCGCGCTCGAATGGTCGAAGCGGCAGGCGTTCCCGCAGCGACCGCAGTTCGCGACGTCGCTGCGCAGGTCGGTGTCTTCGTCGACCGTGCCGTCGCAGTCGTTGTCGATCTCGTCGCAGTTCTCCCGACCCTCGAGCGTGAGCTGGCACTCGTACTCGCAGCCGTTGTCGCTGCGGCCGTCGACGTTCCAGTGTCCGGGCAGGCACGCGCCGAGGCTGCAGCGCGCCTCCTGGCACATGCCCGTCGCGTTCGGGTACAGGCAGCCCTGTCCGCAGGCGCCGCAGTGGTTCGCGTCGGTGTTGAAGTCGAAGTCCTCGTCGACCTCGCCGTTGCAGTCGTTGTCGAGCTCGTCGCAGGAGGTCTCCTGGTCGGGCTCGTAGTCGAGGCCGTAGGGGCACGACCATTCGCCACCGCGGCAGCGCGGTCCGACGCCGCTGCAGACACCCTCGGAGAGGCAGGTGAAGTCGTCGGGCGGGACCACGCCTTCGTCCGGCGCCGAGTCGCAGTCGTCGTCGCGGCCGTTGCAGATCTCGAGCGCGCCCTCGTGCACGTCGACGTTCTCGTCGTCGCAGTCGAAGCCGGCGCACTCCTCGCCGACCCCGTAGCCGTCGCCGTCGGCGTCCATGCAGGGGCGGCAGGTGCCGCTGTCGGGCAGGCACTGGCGAGCGGAGACGCCGCCGTCCGGGCCGGGGATGTCGGTGCAGGTGAAGCCCGCGGGGCACGCGCTCGCGCTGCAGTCCTGGGCGCAGTAGGAGCGCTGACCGATGCGGAGGCAGAGGTCGGCGCCGGAGCCGCAGTCGCCGTCGTGCGTGCACGGCAGGCACAGGACGCTGCGCTGTGCCACGCAGATGAGCGTCGTGTCGGGGCCGGCGTTCGCGACGGGCCGACAGTCCCAGCCGTCGGGGCAATCGTCGTCGCAGCGGCGGGTACAGACGCGCCGGCCCTCGGGGTCGGGTACGCAGTAGCCGCTCGCGCACTCCGCGTTGCGCTCGCATGGCGAGCCGAACGCGCCGGGCCGCGGTCCCTGATCGCGGCCGGCGTCGTTGCCGGCGTCGGGCGCCGCGTCGCGGGTCATCGCGTCGAGGTCGAAGCTCCCGTCGCGTCCCGCGTCGTCGCCACCGCCGGGCGAGGCGGAGTCCTCACCGCACGCACCGATCGCGAGCGCCGTCGCGAGGACCAGACCCCCCAGTCCCAATCGCATTCGCAAACCCCCACAGGTTCGAACGCTCAGTATGCGGGGTCGGGCGACACGATTGCCAGCGTCAGGCCGGCTCGATCACCAGCACGAGCTGGCCTTCGGTCACCGGCTGGCCCTCGCTGACGTGGATCTCGCGCACGGTGCCGTCGATCGGCGACTCGATCGGCATCTCCATCTTCATCGACTCGAGGATCACGAGGACGTCGTCCTCGCTCACCTCGTCGTCGACGCGGACCTCGATCTTCCAGACGGTGCCCGTGATGTGGGCCATGATGCGTTCCATGTCAGCGTCCCTTGGCGAAGCGTTCGAGCCAGCCGGTGTCGAAGGCGCCGGCCCGGACGTCCGGGTGGCCCAGGATCTCGGCGAGGAAGGACAGGTTGGTCGTCAGGCCCTCGACGACGAAGCCCTGCAGCGCGGCGCGCGCACGCTCGAGCGCCTCGGCGCGGTCGGCGCCGTGGGCGAGCAGCTTGGCGATCATCGGGTCGTAGTAGGGCGTGACGTCCTGGTCGGGGCCGACGCCGGTGTCGACGCGGATGCCCGGACCGCTCGGCGGCACGAACCGTCCGATGTGCCCGGGGCGCGGCAGGAAGCTCTTCGCCGGGTCCTCGGCGTACACGCGGCACTCGACAGCGGCGCCGGAGAGGCGGACGTCCTCCTGCCGCAGCGTCAGCGGCCGGCCCGCGGCGATGTCGAGCTGCCAGCCGATGAGATCGACGCCGGTGACCGCCTCGGTCACGGGGTGCTCGACCTGCAGGCGCGTGTTCATCTCGATGAAGTAGAACGCGCCGTCGGTGCCGACGACGAACTCGACGGTGCCGGCGTTGCGGTAGCCGATGGCGCCAGCGGCCCGCAGCGCGGCCTCGGTCAGGCCGGCGCGCACGTCGGGGCGCGTCGCGACGAAGGGCGAGGGGGCCTCCTCGACGACCTTCTGGTGGCGCCGCTGCAACGTGCACTCGCGCTCGAACAGGTGGATGCCGTGGCCGTGATGGTCGAAGAGCACCTGCACCTCGACGTGCCGCGGCTGCTCGATGTACTTCTCGAGGTAGACCGCGGGGTTGCCGAAGCTGCTGCGGCCGCGGTCGCGGCAGCTCTCGAGCGCTCGGGCGAGCCGGTCGGGCTTGTGGACGAGCGCCATGCCGATCCCGCCGCCGCCGCCCGCCGCCTTCACGAGCACCGGGTAGCCGATCGCCTCCGCCACGCGCGACGCCTCGGCGTCGTCGTCGAGGGGGCCGTCGGAGCCGGGCACGACCGGCACGCCCGCGGCCTTCGCCGTGCGACGCGCCGCCGCCTTGTCGCCCATGGCGTCGATGGCCTCGGGGGTCGGCCCGATGAAGACGAGCCCCGCCTCGACCACGCGCCGCGCGAACGTCGTGTTCTCGGACAGCAGGCCGTATCCCGGGTGGATGGCCTGCGCGCCCGAGCGCAGCGCCGCGTCGAGGATCGCGTCCTGGTTCAGGTAGCTCTGGGCGACGGGCGCCGGGCCGATCGGGAACGCCTCGTCGGCGGCGTGGCGATGTGGCGCGGCGGCGTCGGCCTCGGAATACACGGCGACCGAGCCGATGCCGCGCCCGCGGAGGACCGCGGCGATGCGGCATGCGATCTCGCCGCGGTTCGCGATGAGCACCTTCTCGAACATGGCCCCTCCATCCGAAAGCGCGCGGAGAGTGACACAGGGCACCGACGTTGCCAACGGGCGTCCGGCGCCGCAGGATCCCCCGGATGCTCGTCTGTCCCCGGTGCCACGCGAACCTGCTGCCGGACCCCGGGCCGTGGTGCGACCAGTGCGGCGCCGAGGAGCCGACGCGCGGCTGGCCCGACGACCCGCTGATCGGGCGCACGCTCGGCGGCCGCTACCTCGTCGCCCGCCGCATCGGCGCCGGCGGCATGGGCGCCGTCTATCGCGCGACCGATCCGGACGGCTTCCCGGTGGCGGTGAAGACGTTGCACGCGCACCTCTCCGACTCGCCGGAGATGGCGCGGCGGTTCCGCCGCGAGGCGCGCGTGGCGGGCCACCTGCGCGGCCCGCACGCGGTGGGGGTCTACGACTCGGGCGAGCTTCTGGACGGCACGCTGTTCTTCGTGATGGAGCTCGTCTCCGGCGAGTCGCTGTCGCAGCGGCTCGCGCGCCGGGGCGCGTTGCCCGCGGGCGAGGCGGTGGCGCTCTTCGGTCAGCTGGCGGGCGCGCTCGACGAGGCGCACGCGCTCGGCCTCGTCCACCGCGACCTCAAGCCCGAGAACCTGCTGATCGTGAACGACGGGGGCGTCGAGACGCTGAAAGTGCTGGACTTCGGCATCGTCAAGGTCCTCGACGCGCGGATCGGCACCGTGGGCCACACCGCCGACGGCGCCGTCTTCGGCACGCCGGAGTTCATGTCGCCGGAGCAGGCGCGGGGCGCCGCCGACGTCGACGGGCGGTCCGACGTGTACAGCGCCGGGCTCTGCCTCTTCCTCATGCTGACCGGGCGCATGGCCTTCTTCGGGACGTCGCCGCAGGAGGTCATGCTGCGGCGCCTCATCGCCGATCCGCCTCGGCTCGTGGACGTGCGCCCCGACCTCGTGTTCCCGATGGGCCTCGAGGCGGTGATGGAGCGGCTGCTGGCGCGCAACCCCGACGATCGCTATGCGACGATGGGCGAGGCGCGGCGGGATCTCGAGGCGATCGTGCCCCCGGCCCCCGGCGACGCGCCGGACACCGCGCCGGTCGGCAGCGTCGTCCCGCCTCCGGTGGTGGTGAGCCCGGTGGCGCCGACGCTGCCGGCGGAGCCACCGCCGTACGTGCCCGCGACGACGGCGAGACCGACGCGGGCCTGGCGGCTGGGGCTGCTTGCCGTCGGCTTCCTCGGGGTGATGTCGCTCGTGGCCTGGCTGCTCTCGAGCTGAGCCCTATTCGCCCCCGTAGGCGCGCCCGAAGTGCACGTAGGCGCGTTTCGTGGCCACGCGGCCGCGGTGCGTACGCTTCAGGAAGCCCTCCTTGAGCAGGTAGGGCTCGTAGACGTCCTCGACGGTGCCCTTCTCCTCGCCGATGGCGGCGGCGAGCGTGTCGAGGCCGACGGGGCCGCCCGAGAACTTGTCGATCAGCGTGAGCAGCAGGCGGCGATCCATGCGATCGAAGCCGGCGCCGTCGACGTCGAGCTGCTCGAGCGCGCCGCGCGCGACCGCCTGCGTCACCGCGCCCTGGTTGCGGACCTGGGCGATGTCGCGGACGCGCCGCAGCAGCCGGTTCGCGATGCGCGGCGTGCCGCGGGACCGCCGCGCCAGCTCGTCGGCGCCGTCGTCGGAGAGCTCGACGCCGAGCACCTTCGCCGAGCGCAGCAGGATCACCTTCAGCTCGGCGGGCGTGTAGAACTCGAGGTGCTCGACGATGCCGAACCGGTCGCGCATCGGCGAGGTGAGCAGACCGGCGCGTGTCGTCGCCCCCACCAGCGTGAACGCCTTCAGCTTGATCGGATAGCTGCGCGCGTACACGCCCTCGCCGATGACGACGTCGAAGCGGCGGTCTTCCATGGCGGGGTAGAGGTTCTCTTCGACCGCCGCGTTGAGCCGGTGGATCTCGTCGATGAACAGGACGTCGTTGGTGTCGAGGTTCGTGAGGATGCCGGCCAGGTCGCCCTTCTTCTCGAGCGCCGGCCCGCTCGTCACGTGGAGCCGCGAGCCGAGCGTCTTCGCGACGATGTGCGCCAGCGTCGTCTTGCCGAGGCCGGGCGGTCCGCTGAGGAGCACGTGGTCGAGCGCTTCGCCGCGCCCGCGCGCCGCCTCGACGAAGATGCGCAGGTTCTCCTTGACGCGGGACTGACCGATGTAATCGGCGAACGTGGACGGGCGGAGGCCGTTTTCCTCCGTCTCTTCGCCGGTCTCCGCGGCGGCGTCGACGATGCGGCTCTCGGACATCGGCCCTCTGGTACCCCGGAATCTGGACGCATGTCCAGTGTCTCAGCCGTTCAGCTTCTGGAGCGCCTTGCGCAGCAGGTCCTCGAAGCCGAGCGTCTCCGCGTCGTCGGCGAGCTGCGCCACGAGCGTCTCGACGTCCTTCGGCCGGTAGCCGAGGTTGCGCAGCGCGCTGTCGAGGTCCTCGAGCGGGCGCGCCTTCGGGGCCGCGGGTGGCGCGCCGATGGCGCCGACCAGCGCCGGCAGCTTGTCCTTGAGCTCGAGGACGATGCGCTGCGCCATCCGCTTGCCGATGCCGGGCAGCGTGGCGAGCCGCTTGGTGTCCTCGTCGCGGATGGCGCGCACGAGCTCCTCGCCCGGTAGCGACAGGCAGGCGAGGGCGAGCCGGGGGCCGATGCCCGAAATCCCCAGCAATTGTCGGAAGATGGCGCGCTCCCCGGCCTCCTGGAAGCCGAAGAGGGTGATCTGGTCCTCGCGCACGTGGGTGTGGATCATCAGCGCGCAGTCGCCGCCTTCGGGCGGCAGCCGGTCGAGCACCGTGAGCGGGACGAGCACGTCGTAGCCCACGCCGCCGACGTCGATGACCACGCCGTCCACCGATTTCGACGCGAGCGTGCCGCGGAGCCGGCCGATCACGGCTCGAACCCCTGGCGGCGGACGAGGGCGAGCAGCGCCTTGTCGCCGCCGCCGCCACGCTTCGGGCGCGGGAGCGGCGAGGCGCCGAGCGCGAGGTGCTGGGCGTGGCAGAGGGCGACGGCGACGGCGTCGGACGCGTCGACCTGCGCCACCTCGGGGAGCCCGAGGCGCAGGGCCACCATGAGCTGGATCTGCTCCTTGGCGGCGCGGCCGCTGCCGCACACCGCCTTCTTGACCTGCTGGGGGGTGTACTCGGCGATCGCGACGCCGCGCCGCGCCAGCGCCGCCAGCGCCACGCCGCGCGCGTGCCCCAGGACGAGGGCGCTGCGGGCGTTGCGGTGCTGGAAGACGCCTTCGACCGCCGCCGTCTCGGGCCGGTACTGGCCGATGACCGCGTCGAGCCTCTCGAGCAGGGCCGCGAGGCGCTGCTCGAGGCGCAGCGTCTCGGGCAGCACCAGCACGCCGTTGTCGACGTGGACGAGCCGCGAGCCGTCGCGTTCGACGACGCCCCAGCCGCAGTGCCGCGTGCCGGGATCCACGCCCAGGACGCGCGTCACGGGCGCTCGGCGGGGCGCCCGCCGCGACGGGTCGACCGTTTGTTCTGGCCGGACATGGGCGTCCGGGGTAGCACAGGGGGATCCGTGCTGACAAGGCTCCGCTCCCCGCCGGGACGGGGCGGGCGAGTGAGGATGAACGCGAAGGCGGCGGCGCTTGCGGTGCTGTGTGTGCTCGGTTGTGGCGGCGCCGCCGAGGTGCCTCCGCCGCCGCCCGTCGTCGTCGAGCCGGCGCCGGACGCCGCCCTCCCCCCGCCGCCGAGCGCCGGCGGCGCGCGCGCGCACCTCGCCGCCGGTGACGACGACCTGCCCGGCGGGCCCGCGGCGACGGGCCGCCCCGGCGACATCGTCCTCGCCAACGAGCACCTCGTGGCCGTCATCGGGGCGCCGCGGCCCGGCCTCACGCCCGGTCGCGCCGGCGCGCTGCTCGACATCGCGCCGCGCGGCGGGGCCGACGCCCTCGGCGAGATGCTGACGGTCCTCGACGACGCGGGCCGCCGGACCGTGCGCTTCGACAAGGTGTTCGTCGAGCGCGACGGCGTCGCCGGCGGGCCGGCCGTGGTCCGCGCCGTCGGCGTCGACCGCCTCGACGACCAGCTCGGCGTCGAGGTCGAGTACGTGCTCGACTCGGAGGCGCGCCACGTGCGCCTGCGCACGACGCTGCACCAGCGCGGCCGGAGCCATCACCCCGACCTCGTGCTCGGCCGCCTCTTCGTCTGGGGCGGCCTCGAGCCGTTCGTGCCGGGCGCGGGTCCGTCGGGGGCGCCCGGCGCCGCGGAGACGGCGGCCTCGCGTCCGCTGCCCGGACGACGCCTGCGCAGTGACTGGGTCGGCGCGGACGCCGAGGGCGCCAGCCTCGCGTTCGCGCCCGTGGGCGGGCGGGTCGAGTCGATCCATGCCCGCTCCTGGTCGCTCGTGGTCGAGCGGCGCGAGGGCGTGCGGCCCGGCAGCCGCGTCACCCGCGAGGCGCAGCTCTTCGTCGACGGCGGCGGCGGCGTGGCGGCGGCGGCGGGCGCGCTGCACGAGGCGCGCGGCACGGTCGTGGGCCGGGTCGAAGGGCGCGTCGTCGATCCGGCGGGCGCGCCGGTGTCCGACGGTCGGGTCACGTGGCTGGACGCGGCGGGCGCGCCGGCCCAGCGCGCGCGCACCGACGCGGAGGGTCGTTTCGCCGCCCGCCTGCCGGCCGGGAACTACCGTGCCGTGGCCGAGGCGCCGGGACGGGCGCCGTCGCCCGCCGCGCCGGTGCGGGTCGGCGCCGACGACGACCGCGCACAGGTGCTCGGGGTCGGCCGGGCGTCGGCGCTGGTGGCCGCGCTGCGCGACGAGAAGGGGCGTCCGGTGGCCGCGCGTCTCACCGTCCAGCCGGCCGGGGGCGGCGAGGCCCGGACGCTGCTGGCGCCCGCAGGGTCGGGCCGCTGGCCGCTCGCGCCGGGCCGGTGGAGCGTGCGCGCGACCGCCGGTCCCGACCGCGGCCGCGCCCGCGGGATCGTCCGGGTGCCGGACGGCGGCGAGGCCACCTTCACCGCAACGCTGGCCCGCGAGGTGGACCGGACGGGCTGGCTCGCCGTCGATCCCCACGTCCGCACCCGTCTCAGCGGCACGTCGGCGACCACGCTCGCGGCGCGCCTCACTGCCTGCGCGACCGAGGACCTCGACGCGATCGTGGTGGCGGACGACGGCGCCATCGACCCCGCGCCGACCGCCGGGAGCGCCGTGCAGGTGTGGCCGGGCGTCGCCGTGGAGGCGGCCGGGGGCGGCCGGTTCGCGGTGTTCCCCGTGGACGCGCCGGTCGAGCTGCCCGCCGATCCGCGCCCGGACGCGGTCCTGGCGGCGCTGCGGACGCTGCCGGGCCGCCCGACGATCGCGGTCCTCCGGCCACGGGCCGAGGCGACGGGCTACTTCGCGGCCTACGCGTTCGATGCTCGGGCGCCGGCGCTCCCGCGCGGCGGCTTCTCGCTCGACGTCGACCTCCTGCAGGTGGCGGTGCCTTGGGCGCGCGCCGAGGCCGAGCGCGCGTTCGCCGACTACGTCGCCCTGCTCGACGCCGGCCGCGACGTCGTCCCGTTCGGGGCGACGGGCGCCGACGCGCTGGCCGATCCGCCGTGCGGCCTCGCCCGGACGCTGGTCCGGGCCGCGCCCGGAGCCGGCCCGTCGGCCCTGCGCGACGGCGAGGTGGTCGTGAGCCACGGGCCGCTCATCGAGCTGCGCGTGGACGGCGTGGGGCCGGGCGGCCGGGCGCCCCCGCGGGACGCCCACGACGTGCGCGTTCGCGTGCGCGCCTCGAGCTGGCGGCGACCGTCGTTCCTGGAGGTGGTCGTCGACGGCGAGCCGTGGCGCCGGGTCCCGCTGCCGGCGGGCGAGGGCCCGCTGGACGCCGAGCACCGGCTGATCGTGCCCGGCGGGTCGGCGCGATGGCTGCTCGTACGCGTCGACGGCGCCGAGGGGGACGACGGCATCGCGCCGTCCGCCTTCACCCGGGCCGTTCGGCTGGGGCCGACCGTCCCATCGGTGGATTCGGGGAATCCCTGATGTCTCGCGGCGGACATGGGAACCCCCCGCGTTGACGCTCTCTTGACGGCTTCCCTAGAATCCGCGCCCATGAATGCAGAGACTTCCGGATTCTCGGTCATCAACGCCTTCCTCAACTTCGCGGAGCTCGGCGCGGAGTGGGTGATGTGGCTGATGCTCGGGCTCGGCGCCATCGCCATCCTGCTGGCGGTCGAGCGTCTGCGGCTGTACCTGACGACGAAGGTCAACGCGCCGGCCATCGCCCGCGATCTCGTGAAGCACCTCGACGCCGGCGAGCTCGACAAGGCGCGCTCGCTCGTGCGCGAGGGCCGCGGCATGGAGGAGCGCGTGCTTGCCGACGCGCTCGAGTCGTACGACCGCGGGCCGGGCGTCGTCGAAGAGATCATGCTGAGCTCGCTGGCGCGCGAGCGGCAGCGCTTCAACCGTTTCCTCAATTATTTCGGCACGGTGGGCAACAACGCGCCCTTCGTCGGGCTCTTCGGCACCGTCATCGGCATCATCGTCTCGTTCAAGGAGCTCGGCGCGAACCCCAAGGGCGGCCTCGAGGTCGTCGGCCCGGGCATCGCCGAGGCGCTCGTCGCCACGGCGGTGGGCCTGCTCGTCGCCATCCCCGCGGTCGTCGCCTACAACGTGTTCCGCGGCATGGTCCGCGACCGCGTCGAGAACACCGACTTCCTGCGGCGCATCCTGCTGGCGCACCTCAACCGCACCGAGAAGGGGAGGTAGCGTGGCGGCCAGCGGCGGTGGCGGGGACGACGAGGACGGCATCTACGGCATCAACGTGACGCCCCTCGTCGACATCATGCTCGTGCTCCTCATCATCTTCATGGTGGCGTCGACCTACATCGTGAAGCCCAGCATCGAGGTCGACCTGCCGAAGGCGGCCTCGGGCGGCGAGACGCTCGACACGACGCTGTCGCTGGTGCTCAAGGCCGACGGCGCGCTGTTCATGAACGGCGAGCCGAGCGACGAGGCGAAGGTGGCCGCGCGCTGCCGCGAGGTCGGCGCGAAGGACAAAGAGGCGCAGGCGATCATCGCCGCCGACGGCGGGACGAAGCACGAGCTGGTGGTGCGCCTCATCGACCTCGTCAAGTCCAACGGCGTCACCCGCTTCGCGATCAACATCGAGCCGGCGGATCGCGCCGCGTTGGGGTACTGAGGCCGTGCACGCGCTCGAGGACGAGCCCGAGAAGGGGCACCGCCTCGCCATCCTGCTGGCGGGCGGCGTGCTCGCCGCCGTCCTGCAGGGCGGCGGCCTGTACGCGGCCTCGAAGTACGAGGCGCCGCCGAAGAAGAAGAGCGAGCGCATCGAGGTGGCGATCGTCCAGAAGAAGCCGCCGCCTCCGCCACCGCCGCCGAAGGAAGAGCTCGTCGAGCCGCCGAAGCCGCCGGAGCCCCCGAAGCCCGAGCCGCCGAAGCCGAAGCCCAGGGTCGAGAAGCCCAAGCCGCCGCCGGAGCCGCCCAAGCCCGAGCCGCCGCCGCCGGAGCCGCCCAAGCCGCCGCCGCCGCTCGTCACCGGGCTGACGCTCGAGAGCACGGTGCAGGGCAGCAAGGGCCCGGTCGTGCAGATCGGCAACAGCATGATGGGCGAGATGGCGACGACGGCGGTCGCGCCGGTCACCAGGCCCGGCGTGAAGGGCGGCACGGGCGACGGCCCCATCGTCGCCGAGAAGCCGGTCGCGGCGGTGCGCACCCAGGCGCGGCGCCTCAACGAGGTCAAGCCGCGCTACCCGGAGATGGCGCGCACGCAAGGCATCGAGGGCGTCGTCAAGCTGCTCCTGACCATCGACGCCGAGGGGCGCGTCATCGACGTCAAGGTCATCAAGGGCCTCGGCTTCGGCCTCGACGAGGCCGCGATCGCCGCCGCCCGCCAGCTGCGTTTCGAGCCCGCACGCCTCGACGGGCAGGGCGTCGAGTCGAAGCTGTCGCTGCCCATGCGCTTCACCCTCGAAGACTACTGAGGTGGATGCGCGCGCCGTCGCGCTCGCCCTGCTGCTGGCGTTGCCGGCGGCGGCGCAGGTGCCGGCGGGGCAGCTGACGCGCCCGCCCGAGCTCGTCGACTTCGTCGACGCCGAGTACCCCGCCGACGCCGAGTCGCTGGGGCTCGCCGGCGAGGTGGTCCTCCGACTGACGATCGACGCCAGCGGCGCCGTGACCGACGTCCAGGTGGAGCAGCCGGCGGGGCACGGCTTCGACGAGGCCGCCGTCGAGGCGGCGCGCCTGTTCCGCTTCCGACCGGCGCAGATCGACGGCCAGGACGCGCCCGTCCAGATCCTGTATCGCTACGCGTTCACGCTGGCCCCGCCGGAGCCGCCGCCGGCCCCTTCGATGGCCACCGGCGTCGTCCGCGGAGAGCTGCGCGAGCGCGGCACGCGGGCGCCGCTGGCGGGCTTCGTCGTCCGGCTGCGCGAGGCGGGCGTCGAGGCCGTCACCGACGCCGAGGGGCGCTTCGAGATCACGGGCGTCCCCGCGGGCGAGGCGACGATCGTGCTCGACGATCCCGCCTACTACACGGTCGAGGACCGCGAGACGGTCGCCGCGGGGCAGGCGACGGAGCTGCGTTACGCCCTCGAGCGGCGCGGCGCGGCGAGCGACGAGATCGTCGTGGTCGGACGCCGCGTCCAGAAGGAGGTGGCGCGCCGGGTGTTGACCCTCGAGGAGATTCGAAGGATTCCGGGCACTTCCGGCGACGCATTGAAGGTGGTGCAGAACCTGCCGGGCGTCGCGCGCGCGCCGTTCGGCGGCGGTCTGCTCGTCATCCGCGGCAGCAACCCCGGCGACTCGGGCGCGGTGCTCGAGCGGCACTTCATCCCGCTCGCCTTCCACTTCGGCGGCCTGCGCAGCGTCTTCTCGAGCTCGCTGCTCGAGTCGGTCGACTTCCATCCCGGCAACTTCGGCGCCGAGTTCGGACGCTTCAGCGGCGGCGTCGTCGACGTACGCCTGCGCCGGCCGCGCACGGATCGGGTGCACGGCTTCGTGGAAGCCGACATCTTCGACGCGGGCTTCCTCGTCGAGGGACCCGCGGGCGAGCACGGCGCGTTCGCCGTGGCGGCGCGGCGCAGCTACATCGACGCGCTGCTGCCGGCGGTGCTGCCCGACGACGCCGACGTCGACTTCGTCGTGGCCCCCCGCTACTACGACTACCAGCTGCTCTACGACTGGCAGCGCGGCCGGCACCGCGTGCGCACGCTCGTGTTCGGGTCCGACGACGCGCTCAGCTTCCTCCTCGATGAGCCCGCGGACGCCGACCCGGTCCTCCGCGGCGACTTCCGCAATGAAATCGAGTTCTACCGGCTGTTCACCGAGTGGCGGACGCGCGCAAGCGACGACGTCGAGCACGCCCTGAGCGTCTCGGTGGGGCGCAACCTCTTCTTCCTCACCGGCACCGACCGCCTCTTCTTCGACCTGAAGGCGTGGGTGGTCACGGCGCGCGACGACGTGTCGGTACGGCTGGACGACCGCCTCACCCTCCGCGCCGGCGTCGACGTGGAGGCGCTCTTCGGCGACTTCGACATCGTCGCGCCGCTACCGCCGAAGGAGGGCGACGCCGCCGGCGCGACCACGCCGCTCGGCACGCGCGACCCGGTCCGCTCCAAGCGCGACTTCCTGCTCCTGAACCCGGCGCTCTGGACGGAGGCGCAGGTGCGCGCCACCGACGATCTGCTGCTCGTGCCCGGCGTCCGCCTCGACTACGACCACCGCCTCTCCGACTTCGCCATCGATCCGCGGCTGAACGCGCGTTGGTCGGTGGCCGCGGACACGACGCTCAAGGCCGGCGTGGGCCGCTACATGCAGCGCCCGCAGCCCGACGAGTCCGACCCCGTCTTCGGCGACCCGGACATCGTCGTCGAGCGGTCGGTGCACACCACCGCCGGCGTGGAGCAGCGCCTCGCACCGGCGCTCTCGGTGGACGCGCAGGTCTTCTACAAGCACCTGTCGGCGCTGGTCGTGCGCGACGACCAGGGGCGGACGCGCAACGCGGGCGAGGGTCGCATCTACGGCCTCGAGGTGCTGCTGCGGCGCGAGTTGAGCGACGGCCTCTTCGGCTGGATCAGCTACACGCTGATGCGCTCCGAGCGTCGGGATGGCCCGGACGAAGCGTGGCGCCTGTTCGACCTCGACCAGACCCACATCCTCACCCTGATCGCCTCCTACGCGTTGAGCAACGAGTGGGAGGTGGGCGCGCGGTGGCGATACGTCACCGGCAACCCGCAGACGCCGCTGCGGGGCGGCATCTACGACAGCGACGCGGACATCTACGCGCCCTACCCCGGCGCGTCGAACTCCGAACGCCTGCCGGCGTTCCATCAGCTCGACGTGCGCGTCGATCGCCGCTGGACGTTCGAGGCCTGGATCCTGACCGCCTACCTCGAGATCCAGAACGCCTACAACCGCGAGAACCCCGAAGGCTGGACGTACGACTATGCCTTCCGGGAGCGGACGATCATCCCGAACCTGCCGATCATTCCGTCCTTCGGGCTGAGGGGGGAGCTGTGAGACGGGTCTTCGTTTCGCTGGTCCTGCTGGCGGCCGGCTGCGGCGACGACTTCGAGCGCCGCAGCCTGCTGCAGGCGTATCGCGTCGTGGGCATCGCCGCCGACGCGCCCGAGGTGGGGCCCGACGACACCGTTACGCTGCGCGCGTACGACTTCGATCCGGCGTCGGTCCGGCCCGAGCCGGGCGCGCCGGCGCCCTACTACATCTGGGTCGTGTGCGGATACTCGCTGGGCAGCGTCGTGCAGTACGACTGCATCGACTCACGCCTCGAGGCCGCCGTCGGGACGGACGGCCCCACGTTGACGATCGACCTGCGGCGCCCGCCGTGGGGCGGTCCCGACCTGCGCACCCAGTACGCCATCGCCGCCGCCGAGGCCGAGGCGCGCGGGCTCGACGACGTCTTCGACCTCGAGGCGGGCGTGCCGCTCACCGTCAAGCTGTACAGCGGCCGCGACGGCGCGGGCCACGTCGACTCGGTGAAGCAGGTGCTCGTCCGGGAAGGGGACGCGACGCCCCGCAACCGCAACCCGGAGATCGCCGCGTTCCGCATCGGCGGCCTCGACGGCGTGATCGCGGTGCCCACCGGCGAGGCGTTGTTCCTCGAGGTGGAGATGGCGCCGGGTTCGGCCGAGACGTACGTGGACGAGCTCACCGGCGAGACGACCACCGAGGAGCTGCTGTTCTCGTGGTTCACGAGCGGCGGCGAGGTCGAACCGGAGCGCGGCTTCGGCGACGGGACGGAGACCGTGCTGACCGTCCCCGAGACGGCGCAGCGGCTGCGCCTCTTCGTCGCCGTGCGCGACGGGCGCGGCGGCCTGGCGGTGGCGGAGCGGACGGTCGACGTGCTGGCGCCCCCCTGAGCGGCGCGACCCGCCGATTTCGCATACCTTCGAAATTGTTCGGCGCCGCGGGACGGGTTACAACCTCCGACGAATGCCGTCCGCCCTGCCGTTCCTCCTCTTGTCGGTGCTCGCCGCGCCTCCGCCGGAGACGATCGACGGCGTCTGGCTGCCCATGACGGGCAGCGCCGGGGAGCGCGCGGTCCAGTCGCTGGCGCCGGGCCCCGACGGTCTCCTGTGGGCCGCCGGCGGCGGGCAGGCCCATCGCCTCGAGGCGGGGCGCCCCTGGCGCCACGCGGGCCGCTACGCGCCCGAGATCGACTGGGACGGCGGGCAGCGCATCAGCGTGCGCGGTGCGCTCCCCGGCGAGATGCTGCGCCGCGTGATCGACGACATCCGCGAGGCGATCGAGTCCGCGGGCGGCGTCGACGCCGAGGAGGGCACCGTCGGCGGCGAGGCGTTCGACGAGTTCATCGCCGCCTTCGTCGAGGAGGCCGAGCAGGCCGCGGACAGCCCGTACCGCGTGCACGCCACCGTCGCCGGCAACAAGCTCGTCTGGATCGGCACCGGCGCCGGCCTGTTCCGCGCCACCGCGCGCGGCGTGCAGGGCCCGCTGGCGGGTGTCCCGGGCCCGGTCGTCTCGCTGGCGAGCGGTGATCTCGGCGTCTACGCCGCGACGCCGAAGGGGCTGTTCCGCTTCGATCCCACCGGCGCCGTGCGTCCCATCGTGCAGGCGGACGTGCGCGCCGTCGCGGTCCCGCGGGGCGACGAGGTGGTCTACGTGGCCGACGGCCACCTGTGGCGGTGGACGGAGGTCGACGGCACGCGCGCCCTCCAGACGCCGCCGCTCGAGCCGCGCCTCCTCGCGGCTCGGGCGGGCCGCCTGTACGTCGCCGGCGACGCGGGCGTCTACCGGGTCGCCGACGACGGCACCTGGACGGCCTGTGACGCCCTCCCCGAGCCCGCCGCGAAGCTGGTGGCCGACGACGAAGGCCTCGCCGCGGTCACCGAAGACGCGCTCCACCTCGCCAGTCCCGAGTGCCGGGGGTGGTCGGCGCTGCCGGTGCCCTGGCCGGGCGGCATGCGGCTGCTCGACGCGGCGCGGGCCGGCGGCTCCTGGTTCATGAGCAGCTCCATCGGTGTGTTCGTGCTGACGCCGGCGGTCGCCGAGGCCGAAGAGGCGCTGGCCGTGACCGGCTTCCAGCGGGCGCTGGCGCAGATGCCGACCTTCGACGAGGTGGTGCAGCTGGCGCTCGAGGCCTCGGGGCTCGATCCGAAGGCGGCGGTCGTCGGCGCGCGCGCCTCGCTGTCGCACCTGCTGCCGCGTCTCACCGCCGAGCTCACCTACGACGCGCGCCGCGTGGAGAACATCCCCACGCTGGGCGCGAGCGGCCAGAGCCTCGTCCTCGAAGAGCCGCGCGCGAACTTCGCCGTCGTGGCGCTCTGGTCGGTGCCGCTCGACAGCGTCACGCGCTCGTTCAGCGGCCTGCTCGGCGACCTCGAGGGCGGCGACCAGGCCGACCTGACGACCACCGAGCGCGCCGACGACGACAGCCTCGACGACGCCACCGGGCCCGACGCCGATCCCGACGCGGATCTCCGGGCCGACGAGGCCGCCACCGAGGATGTCGTCGACGGCGACGTCGCCGAAGCGCCCGAGACGCCCGACGGCGATCCGACGGACGCGGACACCACGAAGTCGGCCCTGTCCGAGCAGCGCCTGCGCGCCAAAGAACGCGTGTCGCTGCTGCGGCGGCTGCAGCGCTTGTATCGCCAGCGCCAGGGCACGCTCTACCGGCTGTGGACGTCGGCGCCGACCGACCTGCGCGGCCGCGTTCTGCTGCTCCTGGAGCTCGAAGAGCTCGATGCCAATCTCGATGCGCACACCGGCGGCGCCTACGGCCAGCGGCTCGCGCGCCGCGCCGCGTCGCCGTGAAAGGGAAGGAGGGCCCGATGCCCCGTCTGAACCATCGCTTCGCCGCGCTCACGCTCGCCGGGAGCCTGCTGGCCCCGGCCTTCGCCGTCGCCCAGACCACGCCGAGCGCCGAGGCCCGCAAGCTGCTCGACGGCTTCGCCGGCGAACCGACGGTCAACGAGGTCCAGCAGGCGGCGCTCTCCTACTTCGCGATGCATCCCGAAGAGCTGGCGAGCCTCAAGAGCCGCGCCGGCTGGTCGAGCCTGCTCCCGAAGGCGACGGTCGAGGTCTCCAAGGAGCTCGACGACTCCTCCCGCAGCACGTCGATCCTCGACGAAGACCCGACCACGGCGAGCAAGGTGACCGCGCTCGAGCAGAAGGACGACGACCTCGAGCTCAGGGTCCGGGGCGAGTGGCAGCTCAACGAGCTGGTCTACAACGCGGACGAGCTCAACGTCCTGCGCGAGAGCCGACTGACCGCCAAGGAGCGGCAGAAGCTGCTGCAGACCGTGACGCGCACCTACTTCGAGCGCCGGCGCGCCCAGGTCGATCTGCTGACGGCGCCGCCGGCCGACGCGAAGGGGCGCGCCCTTGCCGAGCTGAAGATCGCCGAGCTGACCGCGGAGCTCGACTCGCTCACCGGCGGCGGGTTCTCGCGCATGGCGTCCGGCGGCAGGTGAAGCGGACCGTCTCGCCCGTGTACGCTCACGCGACAGCATCGCTCGGGGGGTGCCGATGAAGTTCCGTCACGTCGTGGCCGTGTTCGGCCTCGCCACGCTGTTCGCGGCCTGCGAGGACGAGTGCAAGCGCGGCGACGCCTGCGACAAGTCGTGTGCGGCCGGCGAGGTCGCGCAGTGCGTCGCCAAGGGCATCTGCTCGTGCGTCGCCGACGGCGCCGGGGGCGCCGGCGGGGGCGGCGGCGGCGGCGGTGCCGGCGCGGCGGGCGGCGGCGGTGGCGAGTGTGCCGCCGCCGTGGCCGGCGACCTGCGCATCAACGAGGTGCTGATGGACGGCGACGAGTTCATCGAGCTCGTCAACAACGCCGAGCATCCGGTGAGCGTGGGGGGCCTCATCATCCGCTCCACGAAGGGCGCCTCCATCGCCACGCGCGTGGAGCTCAAGAGCGGGTGCATGCCGGCGCGCGGCGCCGTCGCCATGTACCCCAACGCCGCGCTCTGGGTCTGGGATCCCGTCCCCGCCTCGGCGCCCGCCTACCAGGTCAAGGCGTTCGGGTTCCACAACACGAATGACTTCGTGTTCGAGCTGGTGCGCGGCGAGGAGGTGCTCGACACCTTCGCCGGGCCCGGATCGCTGATCGACGCCGACGTGAGCGTCAACCGATCGCCCGACGGCACCGGCGACATGCTGGCGAAGCACGACGAGGTGGCGCCGGGCCGGGCGTCCTCGCCCGCGGCGTGCGCCAACGGGGGTCGCTTCGTCGAGGGCTGCGCGGCGCTCCCCGACAACGACGGGGGGGTCGGCGGCGCCGGTGGCGGCGGCGGCGAATGCGACGCGCCCGCGATGGGTGAGCTTCGCATCAACGAGGTGCTCATCGACGCGCCGGCGCCCGACGACGAGAACGAGTTCATCGAGCTCCTGAACACCACCGACCGGCCCCTCGCCCTGGGCGGCCTCGTCGTCCGGTCGAAGAAGGGCCTCGAAGATCCAAGCGATTGGACGACGCGCGCCACGTTCGCCGACGGGTGCATGCCGGCGCGCGGCGTCGTCGCGATGTACAAGACGGAGGCGCGGTGGCAGTGGGACCCGATGCCTGCGCCGTTGCCCACGTTCGACGCCAGGGCGTTCGGCTTCAACAACACATCCAACTTCGCGTTCCAGGTCGTCGCGCCGGGCGAGATCATCATCGACACCTTCGCCGGCGAGGGCGCCCTGATCGTGGCGGACAAGAGCCTCAACCGCTCGCCGGACGGCGCGGGCGACGCGATCGTCCGGCACGACCAGGTCTCGGACCGCGGCCTCGCGACCTCGCCGGCGGCATGCGCCAACGGCGGCCGCTTCGTCGAGGACTGCGCGGCGACGCCGCCGCCCGACGGCGGCCCGGGGCCCGGCGACGCCGGCCCGCCCGACATGGGCCCGCCCCCGGACCCGCCCCACGTCTGGATCCAGGAGGTCCTGTACAGCCTCCCCGGCGACGACACCGGCAAGGAGTTCATCGAGATCGGCGGTCTGGCCGGCACCGTCCTCGACGGCGTGGCCATCCGGACGGTCAACGGCTCCGACAACGCCGCGTCGAATCCGATCCCGATCGTCGGGACGATCCCCGAGAGCGGGGTCTTCGTGGTTGCCGACAACGGGGCGATGGACCCCCTGCGGCCGCTGGCCAACTTCTTCGTGGCGCTGCCCGCGATCCAGAACGGTCCCGACTCCGTCCAGCTGGTCTTCGGTCGCAGCCAGCAGCTGATCGACGCGCTGGCCTACGGGGCGTTCGGCGCCGCGCCGCATGCGGGCGAGGGGACGCCCGCGCCCGCCGCGCGCGACGGTCAGTCGCTGTCCCGCAACCCCGAGGGCGCCGACACGAACGACAACGCCGCCGACTTCACCGCCGGCGCGCCGTCGCCGGGCGTGCGGTGATCCGGCGCCTTCGCGTCCCGGCGCTCGGCGGCCTGCTCGTCCTGGGCGCCGCGGGCTGCCCCGACACCGAACAGCCGCCGTTGCGCGGCGGCGAGGTCCGTGTCTGCTCGCTCGAGGAGATCGAGGCCTTCCGCGCCCACTCCGAGGCGGACGAGCGCAACGATCTGTGGCTGGCGTTCCTCGACGTCGGTCACGGCGACGCGATCTGGGTGCGCACCCCCGGCACCCGCTACGCCGAGGCCAAGGAGATCCTGATCGACGCCGGCAACGACACCCGGATCGTCGCCGGCGCCGGTCTGCCCGACGCGCCGCCGGTCATCGCCGACTTCATGCACGTGATGGGCTTCACGCCCGAGGACGCCTCGTCCCCGCTCGACTACCTCGTGCTGACGCACCCCGACGCCGACCACTACGGCGGAATGCGCCGGCTGATCGAGGAGCTCGGCTTCCAGATCCGCACCTACATCGATCCGGGCTTCGACGAGGACAACACCTCGTACCTGCAGCTCCTCGCCGCGGTGAATGCGAGCGACATCGAGGTGCGCAGGCCGTTCGCGCAGCAGCGACCCGGCGCGCCGCCCGACGCGAAGCTCGAGCCGGGCGAGTGGGGGCGCGATCTGACCGTGACCGTGCTGAGCGCCGACGGCAGCGCCGCGGACAAGAACAGCGCCTCGATCGTGTTGCTGCTCGAGTACCGCGACATCCGCATCCTGCTGCCGGGCGACGCCGAGACGGAGCTCGAGACGCGGCTCGTCAACGAGCGGCGGCTGCCGCCGGTCAACGTCCTCAAGGCGTCGCATCACGCCGGCGAGACCACCAATCTCCCGGACTTTCTCGAGGCGTTGTTCCCCGGGACGGGCAAGGGCGGGCGTTACGTCGTCGTCTCCGCGGGCGAGCGCGATCCGCTGCCGTTCCCGACGACGATCGAGCGGCTGCTGGCCGAGGTGGGCGATGGGCACCTCTACCGCACCGACCGCGATGACGAGGGCAAGGCGATGGCCGACGCGCCCGGCGACGACCACGTCCTGGTGCGGGTCAGCGAGGCCGGCGACCTCAGCGTCTGTTACGCGTTCCCCGACCCGCGCGAGATCCGGTAGCCCGCGTACCCCACGGTGTAGTCGGACGCGCCGCGATCGCCGCGCACCGCGTGGCTGTCGGTGAAGTCGAGCTGCTCGACACGATCGGCGCCGAGCGCGCGCGCCGCCTCGAGCACGATCGCCGTCGGCAGCACGCCGCACATCGTCACGCCGTGCGCCCGACACACGCGGAGCAGCCCTGGGGGGTCGAACGCGTCGAGGCGTTCGAGCGCCAGGCGGCTGCGGTCGCGCACGACGGTCTCCGTCCGCTCGCCGGGCGGCAGGTCGTCGAGCCCCTGGTGGTGCATGTCGGTCGACGCGACGAGCAGGACCGGCTCGGCGAACGCCCGCACGACCGACGCGATCCGCGCGCCCACCTCGCGGCAGCCGGCGGCGTCGAGGCCGGCGACGACGATGGGCACGAAGCGCAGGTCGGGCTGCCGACGCATCAGGAAGGGCAGCTGCACCTCGAGGCAGTGCTCCCGCGTGTGCGCACGGAAATCTTCAACCAATTCGGGTACTTCGCGGAGCAGGTCCGCCGCGAGATCCGCCGCGATCGCGACGCGCCCCGTCGGCAGGCGCCAGCCGCCGTCGGCCATGCACGCGAGCGGCGCGCCGTCCCAGGTGTGCTTCGGTCCCACGAGGATGACGTGGCGCGGGATCGGCGCCGAGGCGAACACGCGGCCGGCGACGGCGCCGCTGTAGACGTAGCCGGCGTGGGGCGCGACGAGGGCGACGGACGGCCGCTCGTCGGGCGACCGGAGCAGGCGGTCGACATCGGCCATGAGCTGCTGCGGGTCGGCGGGGTAGAAGCGCCCTGCGCACCAGGGCGCCCGGTCGGCGGCGCTCATGTCGCGCATCGTACCACCGTGACGGTGAGTCACCACCGTTGACTTGGGCGCGAGACGACTTCTATAAGCGTTCAGACAAGTCCACGGAGAGGCGCCGGATGTCCAACGTCCACGAATGCACGGTCTGCGGAGGCGCGTTCGAGCTCCGGTTCGCCTACCAGATACAACGCACGCCCGAGGGCACCCACTACTTCTGCAGCCAGGCCTGCCACGAGAAGCACCTGTTCGCCGCCCAGCAGAAGTCCTGCTCGGTGTGCAACGAGCGGTTCGACCTGCAGTACGCCTTCCAGCAGTCGGTGGTCGACGGCGAAATCCGCTACTTCTGCTCGGCGGCGTGCCGGCAGCGCCAGCTCGAAGAGGTCCAGGTGCGACAGCGCCAGATCCGGCGCATCGCGGTCCTGAACCAGAAGGGCGGCACCGGAAAGACCACCACCAGCGTCAACCTCGCCGCCGGGCTCGCTGACTCCGGCCACAAGACGTTGCTGATGGACCTCGACGCGCAGGGCAACGTGGCCGTCTCGCTCGGGTTGAGCAGCAAGTACACGCTCTACCACGTGATCTGCGAAGACGTTCAGCCCAGTGACTGCATCATCAACGTCACGAAGAACCTCGACGCGCTCATCAGCAACACGAGCCTCGCCCAGGCGGAGGTGAAGCTCGTGAACATGCCCGATCGCGACAAGGTCCTGCGGCGGCGCATGGAGCCGGTGACGAGCTACGACTACGTCATCATGGACTGCGCGCCCAGCCTCTCGGTGCTCAACCAGAACGCGCTGACGTTCGCCGACCACGTCATCATCCCCGTCTCGTGCGACTACCTGTCGCTCGTCGGCGTGAAGCAGATCCTGCGCACGTTGAAGAAGGTCAACGAGCTGCTGCTCCACCCCGTCAACATCCTCGGCGTGGTCCCGACCTTCTACGATATGCGCACCCGCATCTCGGTCGAGGCCGTCAAGACCCTCGAAGCCTACTTCAAGGACCGCGTTCTGCCGCCCATCCGCGTCAATACACGACTGAAAGAGGCCCCGAGCCACAAGAAGACGATCTTCGAGTACGCCGGCGACAGCCACGGCGCCGAGGACTACCGGAACCTCGTCAAGCGAGTCGTCGAGCTCTGCGTGGGCGAGGCGCCGAACCGGGAGGAGGCCGTCGTTGGACGACCAGGGGCGTAACGATCCGAGGGCGATGGCGGCACTCTTCGCCGACGAGGAGCCGGTCGAGGAGTTCTTCACGCCGTCGCCGCGCACGAGCCCACGTGCCCGCCCGGCGGTCGAGCGGCCGGTCCACTACAAGGTCATCTCGATCAGCATGTACGTCGAGGACATCGAGCGCCTCGACGCGCTGGTCGCCGCGCTGCGTGCCCGCGGTCACACACGCGCCAACAAGTCGATGGTGATTCGGGAGGCGCTGCGGCAGATCGACCTGGACCAGGTGCCCGGTCGGCGCTGACGCGCGCCCGCAGGCCCGGGGGGCACTCAGGGCACGGGGAAGCCGCGCAGCGTCGCCGGGACGGCGGTGAAGGCGATACACGCGCTGTAGGCGTCGGCGAGGCCGTCGGCGTCGAGGTCGATGTCGGCCTCGACCAGCTGGCGCACGAGCGGGCGGATCTCCTCGGGCAGCGCCTGGAGCGCCGCGTCGAGATCCACTTCGTCCACCACGCCCGAGAGGACGCCCTCGTTCACCGTCAGACCGCTGGCATCGACGCCGATGCGTCCGGTGAGCGCAGTATCCCGTACCGGGACGTCGACGGGCTCCCCCATCGGGTTCGGGATCGTGAGCACGAAGTTGCCGGGCCCCGCCGTCAACGCGCCCTCCACGACACGCGCCCCGGGGAACTGCATCAGGGCCTCGCCCTGCGCGTCCACCGAGACCGGATTCAGGTCGTACGTGTTCCGCCGCCGTGCGTCGGGGATGCCCGTCACGACGACCACGTCGAAACGCCCGTTGAGACCCGGCGCCTCCACACCCAGGCCTACCGGCATCAGACTCAACTGCCGATTGCCCACGTACTGCGCGATGAGACCGTTGGCGAGCACCGCCAGCGGCGAGAGGCTGTTGTCGGGCACCCCGTCGCCGTCGAGGTCCCGGCAGCCCTGCGCCGCCTCGCCGGTGATCGTGATGACGGTGATGATGCTCGCCGCCGCCGTGCACGGCGCGTCGCGCCCGTCGCAGTTCTGATCGATCCCGTCCGCGCAGCGATCGCGGGCCGACGGGTTCCGGGTGGGATCGTCGTCGGCGCAGTCAGCGAGACCGCAGGCCACCGCGCAGTCGAAACCGGCGGGGCAGGGGGCGGCGCAGTCGAGGCCGGGGCAGGCCGGGTGACCGTCGCCATCCGCGTCGAAGGCCTCGTCGGGTCGGCCGTCGCAGTCGTCGTCCAGGCCGTTACAGATCTCGACGCCCGGAGCGGCGGGCTCGCCCTCGCACCGTGTTCCGCCCTCGCCGCACACGCGGGTGCCCATCGCGACGCAGGCGCCGAGGCCGACGGGGCAGGGCGTGCCGACGCCGAAGTCTTCGTCGATGAGGCCGTCGCAATCCTCGTCGACGCCGTCGCAAGCCGCCTCGGCCTCGCCCCGGACCTCGCACTCGCAGCCGTCGTCCGCCAGCCCGTTGACGTCCACCCAGCCGTCGTCACACTCGCCGCGCCCGCAGACCGAGCCCACGCAGATCCCGCGAGCGTGCGGCGACTCGCAGGCGTGGCCGCACGCGCCACAGTGGGCGGCGTCGCGAGTGAGGTCGGTGTCTTCGTCGATCCTGCCGTCGCAGTCGTCGTCCTGTTCGTTGCAGGCCTCGGCGCCCGGCGCCACGGGCGACGTCGCGGCGCACTCGGCCGAGACGCCATCACTGGCGCAGCGGAACGTGCCGTCCGTCTCGCAGACGCCTCGGCCGGTCCGGCATGGCTGGCCGAGGTTGGGGAACGCCTCGTCGACGCGCCCGTCGCAGTCGTCGTCGGCGTCGTTGCACCGCTCGGGCCCCGTCGGCGTGCAGCGGACGGGGGTCCCGGCGTCCGGACCGCCGCCCGCGTCGGCGAGGCCCTGCCGGCCGGCGTCGGCAGCCGGCGGCGGATCCCCCCCGCCGCCGCCATCGTCGCCGCACGCCACCATCGAGAAGGCAAACATCCACGCGAGACGTCGCATCGCGCCCCTCCGTCCTCAGGGCAGACGCCGGTGCGGCCTCACTCGCCGCGAGGGAACTCAGGCAGGAAGAGCGAGCGCTCGAGCACGAGGTCGATCTCGGCGGCGCGCAGGGCAGTCACCAGCGTGTCGTCGATGGTGTCGCCCGAGCGGAGCATGTCGCCGAGACGTCGCCCGAGATCCTCGTACTCCTCGAGGCGGCGCCGATACTGGTCGTCCGTCATTTTCAGCACCAGCCGGCTCTTGTAGCGCCCGTATTGCCCGGGAAGGATCGAGCCGACGATCCGTTCGAAGCGTGCGAGGTAGTCGTCGTACTGCATCAGGTCATCGGTCGACATCGGGGAACAAGGTACGTCGGCGCCCGCGCCGTGACAATCCTCACCCTGCAAAGATGCGGTCAGCGCAGCAGCAGCGACATGAGCGCGCCGATGAGGGCGGCGCCGACGACCGCGAGGCCGTAGGTGACGTACTGGCGCGTGCGCCGGACGTTCCGCGCGCGGCCCTGCGGATCGACCAGCATGCACTCCACATTGCCGAACTGCAGTCGGTCGCCGGGCCAGACCTTGGCGGACGTGAGGCGCTTGCCGTTGACGAGCGTGCCGTTGCTCGAGCTGAGGTCGGTCAGCGTGTAGCCGCCCTCCTCGTTTCGCTTGAGCCGCGCGTGATGGCGCGACACCGAGACGTCCGCGACGACGACCTCGTTCTCGTCGGTGCGCCCCACGCTCGTGATCGGCTCGAAGAGCAGGTGCTCGCGTCCGGCCTGCGGGCCGGCGAGGACCACCAGCTTTCCGTGGGCCTGTCCGGGGTGGACGATGGCGGTGTTGATGCCGTCCTGGACGGGCTTCATCTTGCCGGTGGCGCGCTCGACGAACAGGCGGTACTCGCCGATCCGCACCTCGCTGCCCTCGTCGATCACCGCCGGATCGCGGATGGGGCGCTCGTTGACGAGCACGCCGTTCGCGGAGCCGAGATCCTCGACGTGAAGCGTCGGGCCTTCGAGGAAGAGACGAGCGTGCCGGCGGGAGACGGTGCTGCTGGGCAGGACGACGTCGTTCTCGGCGGTGCGGCCGAGGGTCAGCTCACCCTGATGGAAGGCGCGCTCGCAGATGAGCCCGCCACGCGCATCCTCGACGACGACGATGTACACAAGGCCCGGTGGTCAGCGGAAGAGGTTCGCGTCGACGGTGTGACCCAGGTTCTGGGCCTCGCCGACGAAGCGGGGGACGTGGCCGGTGGCCCGGAAGACCCCGAGACCACTGAAGATCTCCTGCATCTCGCCGCCGTCGAGGTCGATGATGCGGGCCACGCGGGCGCGGCCGTCGGCGTAGCGGACGACGTGGACCAGCACGTCGGCGGCCTCGCGCACGAGCTGCTCGACGCGGTCGTCGGACGCGTGCAGCGCCAGGCCGGCGAGCCGCACCAGCCGCAGCACGGCGTCGTCGGGGGAGTCGGCGGCGATGCCGAGGATGCCGCCGTCGACGCCGCCGAGCAGCGCGCTCAGGGCGTGGAAGGCCTCCGGACCGCGGCAGTCGACCACCACGAGACGGTCAGGCCGCATCTTGACGGCGTTCTGCACGAGCGTCGCCGGATCGGCGCCCGGGGCGCTCGTGAGCGTCACCAGGTGACCGTGGGCGTTGCCGAGGCGGCCGCTGCCTTCGACGGCGACGACGCGAAGGCCGGCGGCGCCACTGCCGAGCATGGCGTCGATCAGCTCGGCGCGGGTGTCGGTGTCGTTGCCCGCGACGACGACGCGGCGGCCCGCGCGCACCGTCAGCTCGAGGAAGCCCGCCATGTTGCGGCTCAACACGTCGCGGTCGACGAGGGCGGCGAGGTCGCCACCGGCGACCGACGGACGCTCGATGGTGACGAACGGCCCGCCGACGTGCGGCAGCGCCACGTGGACGCGCGCGCCGTCGGGCAGGTACGCCTCGACGAACTGGCTGCCGGCGGCGGCGTGGACGCCGGCCGCGCGCAGCAGCCGATCGGCCACCTGCACGACCTGCAGGTTGCCGGAGAAGCGCGCCGGCACGGGCTCGGTGCGGCCGTTGCGCGTCGCGTAGATGCGCTGCGCGCCGTTCACCAGGATGCGCTGGACGCCCGCATCGTCGAGCAGCGCCGTGATCGGGCCGAGCGCCAGCGCCTCGCTGACGACGGTGGACGCGATGGCAGCGGGATCGGCGCCCGTGGGCAGGCGGCCCGACGCCTCGATCGAGCGCAGCGCATCGCGCACCGCGCCCTCGGCGCGATGCCAGGTGCCCTCGTCGACGGGCTGGCCGGGCAGGTAGGCGCTGGGCGAGCGCAGGTCGTGGCGGTCGAGGAACTCGGAGAGCTGCTCGTGCAGCTCGACCATCACCGGACCGAGCTCGCCGCCGCCGTCGCCGATCGGCATCGAGATCTGCGCCATCGGCGCCGGCGTCGCGACCTCGGCGGGCACCAGCTTGGGCGCCGGCGCCGGACGGGCGGGCGCCACCGGCGCGGGCGCCGGGCGGGCTGGCAGCGGGGCCGGCGCGGGCGCGGGCGGCGGCGGCAGGGGACGAGCCTGGACGGGCTCGGGCCGGATGGGCGCCGCGGGCACCGGCGCGGGCGTCGCCGCGATCGGCGTCGGCGCCGCGGGCACGGGCTTCGGACGAGGCGGCGGCGGCGGCGCCGGCTTCGCGCGCGGCGGCTCGATCTGCGGCAGCGGCTCCGAGATCGGCGCGGCGGCGGCCACGGCGGGCGCCGGCGCCGACATCGGCGAATCGGCGGCGTCGATCGCCTCGTCGATGTTCTCGACCGAGAGGATGAAGTCGCCGATGTAGATCTTGTCGGACGGCTTGATCACCATCGGCGAGGCGATCTTGCGACCGTTCACGTAGGTGCCGTTCGTCGACTTCAGGTCGACGATGATGAACTTTCCGTCCTTGACGACCACCCGCGAGTGGCGCTTCGAGACGTTCTGCTTGGGCAGGATGATGTCGTTGCCCTGCACGCGCCCGATCGTCACCTCGCTCTTGTTGAACTCCTGGCGACGGGGCTGGCCGCCCTTTTCGTTGATGACGACCGCGAACATGGAGCTCCTCGGGCACGGTGGCGCAAAGGAAGACGTGACCGTTTTAGGCCCCGTGTTCCCGGGGCGTCAAGAATCTCGGACGGGGAAACGACCGTGGTATATGACCCGTCCATGAGCGACCTCCGCGCCGGATGGCGACCGTTCGGGCTCGGCGCCCGCAAACCGCACCACTTCCTCGAGATGATGCAGGTCGCGTGGGAGAACCGGGACCACCCGGCCTACGCCTGGAAGGTGCTGACACAAGGCGTGTGCGATGGCTGCGCCCTCGGCACGACGGGCCTGTCCGACTGGACGATCGACGGGACGCATCTGTGCATGGTGCGGCTCAAGCTGCTGCGCCTGAACACGATGGACGCGATGGACGAGACGGTCCTCGCCGACGTCGGCGCCCTGGCCGATCGGGACGACGCCGCGCTGCGCGATCTCGGCCGGCTCGCCTATCCGATGGTGCGGCGGCGGGGCGAGCGCGGCTTCGCCCGCGTCTCGTGGGACGAGGCGTTGCAGCGCCTCGGGGCGCGCCTGCGCGAGACCGACCCGCACCGCATGGCCTGCTACCTGACATCGCGCGGCCTCACCAACGAGACGTACTACGTGATGCAGAAGGCGTGGCGCGCCCTCGGCAGCCCGCACATCGACAACGCCGCGCGCCTCTGCCACAGCCCGTCCACCGCGGCGATGAAGCGCACGCTCGGCGTCGCGGCGAGCACCTGCAGCTACAAGGACTGGCTCGAGGCCGACGTCATCGTCTTCTTCGGGTCGAACCCGGCCAACGACCAGCCCGTCTCGATCAAGTATCTGCTCGAGGCGCGGCGCAAGGGCGCCCGCGTGTTCGCGGTGAACACCTACGACGAGCCGGGGATGAAGCGCTATTGGGTGCCCTCCGACACGGAGTCGGCGCTCTTCGGCAGCAACATCGTCGAGAAGTTCTTCCGCGTGCACACCGGGGGCGACCTCGCGTTCCTGTGCGCGGTCCAGCGGCGCATCCTCGAGATGGGGGCGGTCGATTCGGACTTCATCGAGCGCCACACCGAGGGCTTCGCGGAGCTCGCGGCGCAGCTGCGCGCCATGGATCCGCAACGGCTCGTCGACTGGTCGGGTGCGGACGCCGCCGACGTCGACGAGCTCGCGAAGCTGCTGGCCGGGACGTCGAAGGCCGTCTTCGTCTGGAGCATGGGCATCACACAACACGCGCACGGCGCCGACACGGTCGCCGCCATCTGCGATCTGGGGCTGATGCGGGGCTACGTGGGCCGCGACGGGGCGGGCCTGATGCCGATCCGCGGCCACAGCGGCGTACAGGGCGGGGCGGAGATGGGCGCGTACGCCACGGCGCTGCCGGGTGGCCTGTCGGTCGAGGATCCCGAAGCGAGGGCGCGCTTCGAGGCGCTGTGGGGCTTCCCGGTGCCGCCGGGGCCCGGTCTGCATACGGTCGAGATGGTCCGCGCGGCGCACCGGGGCGACCTGGACGTGCTGTACACGGTGGGCGGCAACTTCCTGGCGACGCTGCCGCAGCCGACGCTCGTGCGCGCTTCCCTCGGTCGCGTGCCGGTGCGCCTGCATCAGGACATCGTGCTGACGCGCCAGATGCTGGTGGATCCCGCGGAGGAGGCCTGGCTGCTGCCGGCGCGCACCCGATACGAGCAGGAGGGCGGCTGCACCGAGACGACCACGGAGCGGCGCGTCGTCTTCAGCCCGCACATCCCGGGGCACGACGTGGGCGAGGCGCGCAGCGAGTGGCGCATCGTGCTCGACCTGGCGCGGGCCGCCCGCCCCGAGCGCGCGCACCTCCTCGACTTCCCCGACGCGGCGTCGGTCCGGGCCGACATCGAGCGCGCCGTCCCCGCCTACCGGGGCATCGCCGCGCTGTCGAAGCAGGGCGATCAGTTCCAGTACGGCGGCCGCCACCTCTGCGCCGACGGTGTCTTTCCGCGGCCCGGCGGGCGGGCGGCGTTCGTCGTCGTCGAGCCGCCGGAGCGCCGGCTCGGCCCCGGCGAGCTCTTCCTCGCCACCCGGCGCGGCAAGCAGTTCAACTCCTTGATCCAAAAGGAGATCGACCCGCTGACGGGCGCGGCGCGGCACGACGTGCTCATGGCCGCCGACGACGTCGAGCGCCGGGGCCTGCGGGACGGGCAGGCGGTGCGGGTGAAGAGCGCCCACGGGGTCGTCGAGGGCCGAGTGCGGGTGGCGCCGGTGCGGCCGGGCAACGCGCAAATGCACTGGCCCGAAGCCAACCCGCTGCTGCCGGCGGACCGGCTCGATCCCGGCGGCCTCGTGCCCGACTACAACGCGACGGTGACCGTCACCGCGACTGAATGACGGCCGTCGCGTGGTCGCTGGCGCTGCGCACGTGGGCGGCGCAGGCGGCGATCGTCGCGGCGGTGGCGGCCCTCCTCTCGGTGGCGGCGCTGGTCGAGGGCCGGGCGCCTTCACCGCGGGCCGTGGCGTCGGCGGGGCTCGTCGCGGCCGCGCTGCTCGGCGCGGCGTGGATCCTCGGGCGGTGGCGGGCCGAAGGCGGCGACGTGGCGCTGGCGAACGTGGGCGTGCCGCCGGGCCGCGTCCTCGTGTGGCTCTTCGTCCTCTCGCTGCCGGCGCTGGTCCTGGCCCCCGCGCCGCGACGGGCCGCCGTCGGCGGCTGGTCGATCGACGTGGCGCCCGAGCGCGTGCGCGTGACGCACCCCGCCGGCGCGCTCGACGTCACCTGGAGCGGCGGCCTCGCGCGCCGCGACGACGACGGCGGGACGTTCGCGGCCCTGCCGGCGCCCGCGTCCCCGATGCGGCCTCCCTCGACCGCCCCGTGGGCCATGCCCGCCGGGCGCGTCGTGCTGCTCGCGGCCCTGCTGTCGGTCCTCGGGTGGCGGCGCGCGCCGCCCGGCCCGGCGCTGGTCCTCGGCGCGTCGCTGGCGGCGATCGCCGCGGCGCAGGCGATGGGGGCGCTGCTGTCCCCCTGAAGCGGGTGTACTACAATCGACGCCGCCCACTCCCCAGGGCGCGAGGCATCAGCGTGCGCAAGACCAAGATCATCGCCACCATCGGTCCCGCCACCCGGTCGCCGGAGCGCATGCGGGAGCTCTTCGACGCCGGCTGCAACGTCATCCGCATCAACATGAGCCACACCGCCCAAGAGGAGGCGGCCAACATCATCGCCGACGTGCGGACGATCTCCGACCGCGTCGCCATCCTCCTCGACACCAAGGGCCCCGAGATCCGCACCACCGAGGTCGAAAGACCGGTGATGCTCGAGCGCGGTTCGCAGGTGGTCGTCCGCGGCGAGGAGGGGATGAGCGACGCGCAGACAGTGCGCGTCACCTACCGCGAGATCGCGCGCGCGGTCGACGTGGGCACGGTCATCCTCGTCAACGACGGGCGCATCGAGCTCGAGGTGACGGCGCTCGAGGACGACCAGGTGCGCACGCGCGTCATCCGCGGCGGCGAGCTCAAGTCGCGCAAGGGCGTGAACATCCCCGACGTCAAGCTGAAGCTCCCGTTCATGTCGTCGCGGGACGAGTCCGACATCCGCTTCGGGGTCCGCCACCACGTCGACTTCATCGCCGCATCCTTCGTCGGCGACGCCGAGGACGTCCTCAAGATCAAGGAGATCTGCGAGTCGGAGGGCGGTCGCCCGGCGGTCATCTCGAAGGTCGAGAGTCGGATGGGCGTGCGCAACCTCGCGGAGATCATCGCCGCCGGCGAGGGGGTGATGGTCGCGCGCGGCGACCTCGGCGTGGAGATCCGCGCCGAGGAGGTGCCCGTCGTCCAGAAGCAGATCGTCGAGTCGTGCCGCGGCGCGGGCAAGGTGGTCATCATCGCCACCGAGATGCTCGAGTCGATGATCTCCGAGCCGCGCCCCACGCGCGCCGAGACGAGCGACGTGGCGAACGCGATCTTCGAGGGCGCCGACGCGGTGATGCTCTCCGGCGAGACCGGGGTGGGCAAGTTCCCGATCGACGCGGTCCGGACGATGGCGCGCATCGCCGAGAACGCCGAGAAGGAGGTCGCGCGCAAGCGGCCGGAGCTGCCCGGCGGGACGCGCGCCGAGGCGGTCTCGGAGCTCATCTGCAAGGGCGCCTGGCTGGCGGCGCGCGAGCTGAAGCTCAAAGCCATCCTCGTGCCGACCTCCACCGGCGCGACGGCGATGCGCATGAGCCGCTTCCGGCCGCCGGTGCCGATCCTGGCGACCACGCCCGACCTGCCGACCGCGCGCCGCATGGCGCTCAGCTATGGGGTCTTCGCCATCCCGGCCAGGCACTTCGGGCGCATGGAGAACATGGTCCGGCGCTCGTGCCAGCTGATGGTGGGCGAGGGTTATCTGACGCGCGACGACGTGATCGCGGTCGTCGCCGGCGTGCCGGTCGGGCGGTCCGGGTCCACCAATCTCCTCACCATTCAGCAGGTCTCGGCGCTGATGGGACCCCGCGAGCTTGACGCCGGCGCCCAGGAGTGAGAATTGTCCTACATGTAGGACTCAATCCTCCCGGAGCCGATGATGCCCCCGAAGAACGAACGCCACGGTGACCGCGCGCCCCTCGACGTCTACGTCAACAAGGTCATCGACGGGGTGCCGCACCTCGCGCGCACCCGCAACATCAGCCGCGGCGGCCTCTTCCTGCACCGCCTGCTCGAGCCGGCCGCGCCCGACGGCGCGCGCATCGCGGTCGAGATCGTGCTGCCGGGCCACGACGACGTGCTCTGGGTCGACGCCGAGGTGGTCCGTGACGACCGGGGCGGCGCCGGCCTGCGCTTCGTCGACCTCGCGCCGCGCGACGCCGCGGTCATCGACGCGTACGTGTCCTCCGCCCGGGAGCGCTGATTGACCGACCGGGGCGGCGCGGCGAAACTGGCGGCATCCATGCGAGTCCTGACCCAGTTCGCGCGGCCCGGCCTGCGGCTGGCCGAGCCCGTCACCACGGTCGACGGCGTGCCGGTCCTCGGGCGGGGCACGGTGCTCTCTCGCCGCCACCTGCGCACTCTCTACGACGCCGGCGTGCGGGTCGTCACCGTCGACGACGAGCCCGACATGAGCCCGTGGGAGGGCGTCCTCGAGCCGGACGCGTTCCTCGCCGCGCTCGAAGCCCGCTTCGAGCCCGTGGCCGCCGACCGCCGCATGACCGCCCTCAAGGACGCGGTCCGCGAGGTCTACCTCGAGTTCCTCGCGGCGCTGCCGGACACGGCCGAACGTGGCTGACGAGGGCCAGGAGACCCCCGACTCGCAGCGGCTCCTCGACGACCTGGGGCGGCGCCTGCTGAAGCGACGCGTCGACGCGCTCAAGAGCCTGCCCACGTTCCCCGAGTCGATCCTGCGCATCAACGAGCTCCTCACGCGCGACGACCCGGCCGACTCCATGGAGCGCATCGCGCAGGTCATCGAGACCGATCCGGTCGTGTGCGCGCGCCTGTTGCGGCTCGTGAACTCGGCCTTCTACGGCCTCAGCCGCACCGTGGTGACCGTGTACGACGCGCTGTTGCTCCTCGGGCTCGACATCGTCAAGGGTCTCATCCTGTCGACGTCGGTCATCGACATCCTCGGCGGACGGCGCAACGGCCTCGCCGGTCTCTGGGAGCACTCGTTCGGCGCCGCGGTGGCGGCGGGGGCGCTCGGCCGCGCGCTGGGCGTGCCCCGCGTCGAGGAGCTCTCGGCGGCGGCGCTCATGCACGACCTCGGCAAGGTGGTGCTCGCGAGCCAGCTGGCGCCGGAGTATCCGGGCGTCGTCGCGAAGGCGCTCGCGGACCGCATCCCGATTCGCGAGGCGGAGCGCGCCCTCCTCGGCGTCACCCACGACGAGATCGGGCAGTGGCTGGTCAGCCGCTGGCGCTTCCCGCCGGTGCTGGCGGAGCCCATCGCGCTCCACCACGCGCCGGCGGACGCGCGCAAGCACGCCGACGCGACGGCGGTGGTGCACGTCGCCGACCAGCTCATCCGCGCCTATGGCTTCGGCTTCGGCGGCGACGCGGTGATGTCGACGATCGATCCGACGGCGTGGCGGCTCCTCTCGCTCACGCCCGAGAAGATCCGCGTCGCCGTCCGGCACATGCACGAGGACCTGCTCGGCGCCGTGGCCCAGGTGAACCTGTTGTTGCAGACCTGATGTCGGACGAAATCGAACGGCTGGGACGGGAGCTGGAACAGGTCCGGCGGGAGCGCGACCAGTACGCGCGCTCGCTGGCCGAGCTGTCCGACGGCTTCGACGAGAAGGTCGAGGCGCTGTCGCTGGTGCGGCAGGTGGGCGATGCGCTCGGCGAGAGCCTTGACCTGCGGACCGTCTGCGGTCGCACCGTCGATCTCGTCCTCGAGGCGTTCGGTCCCGAGGCGTGCTCGGTCATGCTGCTCGACGGCAGGGGCGAGGCGCTGGTGCTCGCCGCGGCGCGGCACGCCTTCGCCGACGCCGCGGAGACGTTCGAGGTCGCCGCGGGCGCGACCCGCTTCCGTCTGGGGGAGGGCATCGCCGGCGTCGTCGCGCGCACCGGCGCCGCGGTCCGCCTCGACGACGCCGCGACCGACGCGCGGTTCGTCCGGCGCGAGGTGGACCCGGTCAGCCTGCTGTGCCTGCCGCTCACCGTGCGTGGCCGCGTGGTCGGCGTGATCAACCTGTCGGACTCGCGCGAGGGCGCCTTCGAGGACCGCCACGAGCGCATCCTCGCCATCGTCGCGAACTCGGTCGCGCTCGCGCTCGACAACGCCCGCCTCTTCGACGCGTTGAGCCGCAGCCGGGAGGCGCTCGCCGACGAGAACCGAACGCTGCGCCGCGCGCTGGCCGGCCCCGGCGGCCCGATCGGGACGAGCCGCGCCTTCCGCGCCGTGCTCGAGCTGGTCGACAAGGTCGCGGACACGACGGCGAACGTGCTCGTCCACGGCGAGAGCGGCACCGGAAAGGAGCTCGTCGCGCGCACCATCCACCACGGCAGCCGGCGCCGCGAGGGGCCGTTCGTCGCCATCAACTGCGCCGCGCTGCCCGAGTCGCTGCTCGAGGCCGAGCTGTTCGGCATCGAGCGCGGCGTGGCGACCGGGGTCGACGCGCGGCCGGGCACCTTCGAGCGCGCTTCGGGCGGGACGCTGTTCCTCGACGAGGTTGGCGACATGCCGCCGAGCGTGCAGGTGCGTCTGCTGCGCGTTCTGCAGGAGCGCCAGGTCACGCGCGTGGGCGGCCGCAAGCCGATCGACGTGGACGTGCGCCTCGTGGCCGCCACCCACCGCGACCTCGAGCGGGAGATCGCCGCGGGGCGCTTCCGCCAGGACCTGTACTACCGCCTCAAGGTCGTGACGGTGCCGCTCCCGCCGCTGCGCGAGCGCACCGAGGACGTCCTGCCGCTGGCCGAGCACTTCCGCGTGCGCTTCTCCGCCCGGCACGGCCGGCCGGACCGGCCCTTGAGCCGCGCGGCGGCGCAGGCGCTGCTCACCCACGCCTGGCCGGGCAACGTCCGCGAGCTCGAGCACGCGCTCGAACAGGCCGTCCTCGTCGCGGACGGCGCCGAGATCGAGCCCGAGGATCTGGGGCTCGGCCGCGCCGGCCCTGCGGGGGTGCGTGTCGACCTGCCCGCGGGCGTGGAAGATTTCCACGAGCTGCTCGGCGAGGTGACGCGCGTCGCCGAGCAGCGACTGATCGAGCGCGCGCTCGCCGACGCCGGCGGCAACCGCACGCACGCGGCCCGCGCCCTCGGTCTGTCTCGCCGCGCCCTGCTCTACAAACTGAAGCGCTTCGACGCGACGGAGTGAGGCATCTCGACCCACCCGACGACAAAGGCCACATTCCTATCATTGCTGCGCAGCTCGTTGCACACCCGCCGGGGGGCGCTGCGCAACTCCTTGCGCAGCGCCAGAAAGCGTAGTTGTCTTGATGGGTTGTACGCGATGATGTCGCACGGTCGCCCGGTCTGCTGTGCAACAGCGTGCGCACTGGACGCCGCCCGGGCGTCCCGTTGCGCGTGGCACGAACCTCGCTAAGGCTGTCCGCCGAGGCGGAGACCCACGCCTCGGAGTGGACGCGCGCATGGCTCCGAACCCCGCCGCTTGCTATCGCCTCCTCGGCCTGCCCGACGACGCGCCCGTCGACGACGTCCGGCGCGCCTACCGTCGGCTCGCCCGCCGGTTCCACCCCGACGTGGCCGGCGGCGGCCCGGCGTCCGAGCGGTTCAAGGAGATCACGGCGGCGTACAACGTGCTGATCGCGCGCCGCGGCGCGCCGGAGGCGACGCGCGAGGCCCCGCGCGCGACGCGCTGGCGCCCGGCTGACGACGCACAGTCCTGGTCGGCGTGGCGGGCGCGCACGGCCGGCGAGCCGCACGGCGAGGGCAGCGGCCGTCCGGGCTGGCGCGCGCGCCCGGCGACGCGGCGGGCGGGCCGTGGCCACGACGAGGCGGCCTGGCGTGCGCGTGCCGCCGGCTACGGGAGCGCGACCCCGCGCGCGACCGACGTGCCGCCGCGCCCCCGGCGATACGCCGAAGAAGAGACGGCCGAGCCCCAGGTCGCGCCGGAGCCCGCCGCCCACGCCGAGCCGCCGGCCGAGCCCCAGGCCGGCGCCGCCCCCGAGCGCGAGACGGCGGCGCCCGAGCCCGCGGCGGCGGCGCCCGAGCCCGCGGCGCCCCGCGCGGACCGCGCACCCGCGCTCGGCAAGGCCCGCGATCTGTTCCGCCGCCTGCGCGCCTTCGCGCTCCCCGCCGTCCGCCTCGCCGGCGAGGACGTCACGCTGCGCCTCCCCGTCGACGTCGAGACGGTCGCGCGCGGCAGCGAGCGGCACCTCGCCATCACGCGCCTGTCCGCCTGCCCGGGCTGCCCGCGCGGCGGCGATCCGGACTGCGTGTGCGGAGGCGCGGGCCGTATGAAGATGCGAGAGCAGGTGCGTGTGGTGGTCCCGCCGGGAGCGTACGCCGGCGCCCGCCTGCGCCTCGCCGGCAAGGGGACGGCCGGGCTCGCCGGCCAGCCCGACGGGGACCTGTTCCTCGTGCTCGAGCCGGCGGCGATGCCCGGCTTCCGCCGCGAGGGCGCCGACCTGCACGGCATCCTCGACGTCGCGCCGGCGGTCGTGCAGCGCGGTGGGACGCTCCACGTCCAGCTCCCGCAGGGCGCGGTGCCCGTCAGCGTGCCGCCCGGCACGCGCCCCGGGACGCGACTGCGCCTGCGCGGCCTCGGCCTGCCCCGCTGGGGCGGCGGCGAGCGCGGCGACGTCTTCCTCCGGATCGCGGTGGACTGAGTGCGCGCCGTCGCCGCCCGCCCCGCCTCGGGCCTCGACCGCCTGGTCGACGCGGTCTCGGGCGTGATCGGCGGCCGGCCTTCGGTCGAGGTCCGCGCGGTCGGCGGCGTGCTCCTGCCCGAGCGCGGCGACGCGCCCCCGCACCGCGCCCCGGGCCGGCGCGCGCCGCTCCGCCTCTACGACCGGCGGGGCCGCGATCGCCTCGTCGAGCCCCCCGCCCTCGGGCGCCACGTCGACATCCGCGCCTGAGCCGCGCCGGTTGCGCCCGCGCCCGGCACGCGGTTGAATGCCGCCGCGCTCCGATTCAGCCCCCGAAGAGGACCATGTCCCGAGTCGAAGTCACCGCGGAGGCGCGGCACGGCATCCCCGCCGGCGTGAAGCTCACGCCGATGATGCGCCAGTACGTCGAGGCCAAGTCGCGCTACCCCGACGCGCTGCTCTTCTTCCGCATGGGCGACTTCTACGAAATGTTCTATGAAGACGCGGAGATCGGGGGCCGGTACCTCGATCTCACCGTCACCTCGCGCGACAAGGAGTCCACCGTCCCGGCGCCGATGTCGGGCTTCCCGCACCACCAGCTGCCCGCCTATCTCGCGCGGGCGCTGGCCGCCGGGCTGAAGGTCGCGGTCTGCGACCAGCTCGAGGACCCGTCGATGGCCCGCGGCATCGTCGACCGCGGCATCACGCGCGTCGTGACGCCGGGGGTGGTGCTCGACGCCGAGGGGCTCGACGCGCGCGCCAACAACTTCCTCGTGTGCGTCGTGCCGCTCGGTGACGAGGACGGGCGGTTCGCGCTGGCCGCGCTCGACGTCTCCACGGGGGAGTTCCGCGCCACCGAGGTGACGGGCGCCAGCGCGTTGCGCGCCGAGCTGTCGCGCCTCGAGCCGCGCGAGGTCGTGTTGCCGCCGGACGGCGAGGTCGTCGTCGGCGCGGCGGGGCAACGGCTGCAGGGCGTGGCGTTGTCGCGGCCCGGCGCCGGCTTCTTCGAGCCGGAGCGCGCCCGCAAGTCGCTGTCGCGCCTCGTCGGCCCCGACGGTGAGCCGGCGGCGAGCGCCATCGACGGCTTCGGCTTCGGGGCGCCGACGGCCGTGCTGCGCGCCGCGGGCGCGGTCGCCGCCTATGTAGCCGACACACAACGGAAATTGCCGGAGCACACTCGGCTGCTCACGCCCTACCGCGTCCACGAGACGCTGATCCTCGACGAGACGGCGAAGACCAACCTCGAGCTCTTCAAGACGCTGATGGAGGGCCGCAAGCGCGGCGCGCTCCTCGGCGTGCTCGACCGCGCGTGCACCGCGATGGGCGGGCGCCGCATGAGGCACTGGCTCGCGTGGCCGCTGGTCGATCCCGCCGCCATCGATGCGCGCCTCGACGCCGTGGAGGCGCTGCGCGACGACGCGGGTCGCCGCGAGCGCCTGCGCGCCGCGCTCGGCGGGATGTACGACCTCGAGCGCCTCAACGGGCGGATCGCCGCCGGCGCCGCCGGCCCGCGCGACCTGTGGGCGCTGCGCGTGACGCTCGAGCGCGTCCCCGAGCTCCTCGACCTGCTCGGCGATGTGTCCGCGCTCGCCAGCTTGCGCGGCCGCGTCGACGCGCTCGAGGACGTCGTCGCCGTCGTCGCCGCCTCGATCATCGACGACCCGCCGTCGCAGGTCCGAGACGGCGGCGTGATTCGCCCTGGCTTCCATCGGGAGCTCGACGAGCTCGTCGATCTCGAGACCAACGGGAAGGACTGGATCCTCCGGCTCGAGACCCGCGAGCGGGAGCGCTCGGGCATCGCCTCGCTGAAGGTCCGCTTCAACAAGGTCTTCGGCTACTACATCGAGATCTCGCGGGCGAACCTGCACGCCGTCCCGAACGACTACATCCGCAAGCAGACGCTGGCGAACGCCGAGCGGTACTACACGCCCGAGCTCAAGGAGTTCGAGGAGAAGGTCCTCAACGCCGAGTCGCGCCGGCTCTCGCTCGAGGCGGAGCTGTTCGCCGCCGTGCGCGAGGAGGTCGCGACATCCGCCGGCCGCATCGGCGAGGTCGCCGCGGCCATCGCCGACCTCGACGCCCTCGCCGCGCTGGCCGACGTCGCGCACCAGCACGACTACTGCCGTCCCGTCGTCGACGACGGCGACGTCATCGACATCGACGAGGGCCGCCATCCCGTGGTCGAGCAGGCCGTCGGTCGCGAGCAGTTCGTGCCCAACTCGCTGCGGCTCGACCGCGAGGCCCAGAGCCTGATCATCCTGACCGGCCCCAACATGGCCGGGAAGTCGACGATCATGCGCCAGATCGCGCTCATCACGCTGATGGCGCAGATGGGCTCCTTCGTACCGGCGAAGGCCGCGCGCATCGGGGTCGTCGACCGCATCTTCACGCGCGTCGGCGCCGCGGACGACCTGGCCGCCGGCCGCTCGACCTTCATGGTCGAGATGCACGAGACGTCGGTCATCCTGCGGGAGGCGACGAAGCGAAGCCTGCTCATCCTCGACGAGATCGGCCGCGGGACGAGCACCTTCGACGGCTTGAGCATCGCCTGGGCCGTCGCCGAGCACATCCACGACGCGACGGGCGCGCGCACGCTGTTCGCGACGCACTATCACGAGCTGACGGATCTCGCGGAGATCAAGCCGCGCGTCTGCAACTACACGGTGGCCGTGAAGGAGTGGCAGGACGAGGTGATCTTCCTGCGCCAGCTCGTGGCCGGCGGCGCGAATCGCTCCTACGGCATCCAGGTGGCGCGCCTCGCCGGCCTGCCGCGCGGCGTCATCGAGCGCGCCAAGGAGGTGCTCGACAACCTCCAGGGCGCGGAGCACGACGAGGTCGGCCGGCCCCGCCTCGCCCGAGGGAAGAAGGTGCGGCTGCCGGAGCACAACCTCCAGCTGAGCCTGTTCGCGCCGCCGCCCCTGCCCGCCGGACCGAGCGAGGTGGAGCGCGAGCTGCGCGCCGCCGACGTCGAGAACATGACGCCGCTGCAGGCGCTCAACTTCCTGCACGCGCTGCGCGGCCGTCTGAGGTGAGCGCGCCTGCCGAGCGCCGTGCCGCCATCGCCGCCCGTCATCGCGAGGGCGCCGGCGGCCCCGAGATCTGTCGCGAGTACGCGCGACTGGTCGACGACGTCATCATCGGGCTGCACGCCGGTGCGCCCGTCACCGTCGCCGCGGTCGGCGGTTACGGGCGCGAGGAGATGGCGCCGACGAGCGACGTCGACGTCCTGTTCCTCGGCGCGGACGAATCGGAAAAACCAATTGTCGACGCGGTGTTGCACGGCCTGTGGGACCGCCGGTTCCAGGTGGGCTTCGCGACGCGGGACGTGGACGCCTGCGTCGCGCTCGCCGACGAGGACGTCGCCACCGCCACCGCGTTGCTCACGGCGCGCGCCGTCGCCGGCCCTGCGGAGCCCGTGCACGCGCTGCGCGCCGCGCTGTGGCACCACTTCGCGGGCAGCCGCGGCGACGCGCTCCTCGCGAAGCTCGACGAGGGCATGGGCGTCCGACACGAGCGCTACGGCGGCAGCGTGTACCTGCTCGAGCCGAACGTGAAGCAGAGCCCCGGGGGCCTGCGCGACCTGACGACCGCGCTGTGGGCGGCGATGGTGCGCTTTCGCGTCGAGGGCTGGGCGGACCTGTTGCGCCGCGGCGTGAGCTCGCCGGAGGAGGCGCGCGCGCTGCTCCGCGCCCGGGCGTTCCTGCTGCGCGTCCGCAACGCGCTCCAGCTCGCCGCCGGCCACAAGGGCGACCGCCTCACGTTCGAGCACCAGGCCAGCGTCGCCGCGGACCTCGGCTTCGGCCAGGACCGGTCCGGGATCGAGCGCTTCATGGCCGAGTATTACGGGCACGCGTCCGAGGTGAAGAAGCGCGCGAAGCTCGTGCTCGACCGGTGTCGCGATCTCGGCCGACGCAGCCGCCGCGCGAACGTCCGCCGCGTTGATCGTCACTTCCGACTCTTCAACGGTCAGCTCACCGTCGACGATGCGCACCTCTTCGAGCGCGAACCGACCGAGGTGATGCGCTTGTTCGCCGTGGCGCGCCGCGAAGGGGTCCCCGTCCACGGCGACGCCCGCGAGCGCGCGCTGGCCGTCGCGCCCACCCTGGCCGAGCTGCCGGACGAGGCGTGGCGCACGCACCCGCACGTCGTCTCCGCCTTCCTCGACGTGCTCGCCTCACCCGACGACGCCCACGACGCGCTCGGCGACATGCACGAGACCGGCGTCCTCGCGGCGATGATCCCCGAGTTCGGGGCCGTGACGCATCGCACGCACCACGATCTGTACCACGTCCATACGGTCGACATTCACACGCTGCTCGCGATTCGCCGGTTGAAGGCCCTGCACCGCGGCGAGCTGGCCGAGGCCGAGCCGCTGCTCACGCAGGCGATGCAGGTCGTGACGCGGCCGCTCCCGTTGTACCTCGGCTTGCTCATGCACGACGCCGGCAAGGCGCTCGGACGCGGCCACGCGCTGAAGGGGGCGGCGCTCATCCCTGGCATCGCCCGGCGCCTGGGTCTCGGCGACGAGGACGCCGACGAGGCCGAGTGGCTCGTGCGCGACCACCTGGTCATGGCCCACTTGAGTCAGCGCCGAGACCTGTCCGACGAGCACCTCGTCCAGCAGTTCGCGCGGCAGGTGGGCACCGAAGAGGCCCTCGCGAAGCTGTTCGTGCTCACCTGGGCCGACGCCTCGACGACGGGCCCTCAGGCGTACACCGACTGGAAGGCGGCGCTGCTGGCGGAGCTCTATGCGCGCGCCCGCAACCGGCTGCGCTGGGGCCTCGACCTGTACGAGGATCCGGACGGCCGCGTGGCGCGCCTGCGGCGCCTCGTCACACGGCAACTCGCGCGGCGGGACGACCCGCGCGTCGGCGACGTGAACAGCGAGGCCGACGCGTTCTTCTCGAGCCTGCCGACGCGCTACTTCCAGGCCACGCGCGCCCGCCACGTCGCGCGGCACCTCGAGCTGCTCAAGCGCCTCGAGCGCGATCCGCCCGTGGCGTTCTTCGTCGACGCCCGCCCGCGCCGTGGCTACGCGCACCTGCACCTGGTCGCCGCCGACCGGCCTGGCCTGCTCTCACGGCTCGCCGGCGTGCTCGCGGCGAACCGCTTCGACATCCTCGGGGCGGAGGTGCACGTCACGAGCGACGGCCGCGCGCTCGACATCTTCCGCGTACGCGAAGCGGGCGGTGGCGCGCCGTCCGGCGCCGAAGCGCGCTGGGGGCGCTTTCGTGACGACCTCGTCCGCGTGCTCGAGGGCGACGTCTCGGTCGAGGACCTGCTCCTCGATCGCCAACGCGCCGCGGGCGGCACGTTCGCCTGGCCTTCGCCTCCCGCCGTCGAGACGAAGGTCGACCTCGACCAGAGCGCGTCGCGAGGCTACACCGTGATCGACGTGCAGACCGCCGACCGTCTCGGATTGCTGTACCAGGTGACACGCGCCCTGAACGACGCCGGCCTGAGCATCGTGCTCGCCCGCATCACCACCGAGGCGGACGCCGCCCACGACACCTTCTACGTCGCCGACGCGCGCGGCGGGAAGCTCACGGACGCGCGCGCCGCCGAAGTCGCCGTCCTCCTGCGCTCGCTGCTGGACGGCGAGAGGAGCGCCGCATGAGCCCCTCGCTCGACGACGCGCTCGACCACTTCCTGACGTGGCTGCGGGTGGAGCGCGGGCTGGCTGCCAACACGGTCATCGCGTATCAGCGCGATCTGAAAGCAGTTTCCGACGTCCTTGGCGGCGGGAGATCGGCGGGGGACGTGACGGAAGAGGACCTGCGTCGCTGGCTCGCGGCGCGCGCCGAGGCGGGCATCGCGCCGCGCACGCAGGCCCGCAACCTGGTGGCGATGCGCCGTTTCTTCGGCTTCCTGCGCGACGAACAGCTGATCGCCGCCGACCCGACGGCGCGCATCGACCTGCCGCGCACCGGCCGCCCGCTCCCGGAGACGCTGACCGTCGACGAGGTGGAAGCGCTGCTGCGGGTGCCCGATCCGAACGAGGTCCTGGGCTTGCGGGACCGCGCCATGCTCGAGGTGCTCTACGCCACCGGCCTGCGCGTGAGCGAGCTCGTCGGCCTGCGCTGCGGCGACCTCCACCTCGAGGCGGGCTTCGTCCGCGTGATGGGGAAGGGGCGCAAAGAGCGCATCGTCCCGCTCGGCGAGGTGGCGCGGCAGTGGCTCGAACGCTACCTGCTCGAGGCGCGCGGCCTGCTCACCGACGGCGACCGCGCGACGCGCGCTCGCGAGCACGTCTTCATCACGCGCCTGGGGGGCGGGATGACGCGCCAGGGATTCTTCAAGCGTCTCCGCGAGATCGCGCGCTTCGCCGGCATCGAGCGCGACATCGGGCCGCACCAGCTCCGGCATGCGTTCGCGACGCATCTGCTCGAGAGGGGCGCCGATCTCCGCAGCCTGCAGCTCATGCTCGGGCACGCCGACATTTCGACGACCGAGATCTACACGCACCTGTCGCGGGCGCGGCTCGCCCGCATCCACGCGCAGCACCACCCCCGCGGTTGAGGTGGCCCTTTGATCGCCGACGTCCGAACCATCATCTTGATCTACTTCACGATCCTCATCGCGCTGACCGTGCACGAGTTCGCGCACGCGCTCACCGCCGACCGGCTCGGTGACGACACGCCCCGGCGGGCCGGGCGCCTCTCGCTGAACCCGTTCATGATCATCAAGGAGCAGCCCATCGGCGCGCTCGTGGTGCCGCTGCTCGCGGCGACGCAGGGGGCGATGATCGGCTGGGCGTCGACGCCGGTGAACTTCTCGAACGTGCGGCGCGGCATCCCGGTGCGCAGGGCCGCCTTCCTCATCACCGCGGCCGGGCCGCTCTCGAACGTGCTGCTCGCCATCGTCGGCGCGCTCGTGAGCGTCGGGCTCGTCCGCGCCGGCTACGGCGCTCGAGGCGAAGACTGGCAGTCGGCGGTGGTCGTCCTCGCCACCATGATGGTGCAGAGCAACATCTTCCTCGCGCTGTTCAACCTGCTGCCGGTCAGCCCGCTCGACGGCTACACCGTGGCGACGTCGGCGCTGCCCGCGAAGTTCGACGGCGTCGCGCGCTTCCTCGAGCAGTACTCGATGGTGCTCTTCATCCTGGTCGTGATCTTCGCCGGCCGCGTGCTCTCGCCCATCGCCTTCGACCTCTCCCGCGGCCTCGTCCGGGGCGTCGCGTCGCTGCTGGGGGTCGCGTGAGCGAACAGGAGCCGCTGGGCTTCGAGGGCGCTGACATCTCGGTCCGTCTGCCGGCCTTCGACGGCCCGCTCGCGCTCCTCCTCCACCTCATCCGCACCGAAGAATTCGACATCTTCGACATCCCCATCGCGCGCCTCACCGCGGCGTATCTGCGCGCGCTCGAGGAGATGCGCCTGCTCGACATCGAGCCGGCGAGCGAGTTCCTCGTGATGGCGGCGACGCTGATGCAGATCAAGAGCCGCATGTTGTTGCCGCGGCCCCCGTCTCTCGACGACGTCGAGGCCGGCGATCCGGGCGAGGACCCCCGCGAGGAGCTGGTCCGGCGCCTGCTCGAATATCAGCGCTTTCAGGAGGTCGCGCAGGGCCTCGAACGGCTGCCGCAGCTCGGGCGCGACTTCTTCCTGCGCGCGGCGGGCCTCGACAGGCCGCCCGCCGAGGAGGACGACGCGCCGCCGTACAGCGACGTCTATCGCCTCGGCGAGGCGTTCCGGCGCCTCTTCGACCGGCGGCGCTACGAGGCGCCGCACGACATCGTCGTCGAGCGCATCACGATCGGCGAGCGCATCGCCCAGATCGCCGAGCACCTCGCGCGCCACGCCCGCGCCACGTTCGCCGATTTGTGCACCGGCGCCCGCCATCGCGAGGAGCTGATCACGACCTTCCTGGCGCTCCTCGAGATGGCGCGCCTCAAGCTCATCCGCACCTTCCAGGACGACCGCCTCGGCGCGCTGTACGTCGAGGCGCGCGTCGGCGCCATCGGCCGCCTCGGAGAAGAGGCGGCGGGGATGCTCGACGAGGCATAGCGACGCAGTCTCGAGGCGCCATCCTCGGCTGCCTGCAGCTGGCCCCGACCCGCCGCCGCAGCTTGCGCTCGCGAGTCGGTCGCTTCCGAAATGGCGAAACGCGAGGTCAGTCTTCTCGGTCGCCGCGCGCGCGTGCGGCCTCCTCGGCGCGCATGCTCTCGAGGTCGCGCAGCGTCGGCAGGGAGCGCAGGGTATCGAGCGAGAATGTCTCGAGAAACTCGGGCGTCGTCCCGTAGAGGAGCGGACGCCCGGGCTCGTCCTTGCGGCCGACGAGGCGGACGAGGTTGCGGTCCATCAGGCTCTTGAGAATGCCGCCGCAGTCGACGCCGCGGACGTCCTCGACGTCGAGGCGCGTGCACGGCTGCCGGTAGGCGACGACGGCCAGCGTCTCGAGCGCGGCCCGGCTCAGACGGCTCGTCCGCTCGGGCCAGAGGCGGCGGACCAGGGGGCCCAGGTCCGGCGCCGTGCGCAGCCGCCACCCGCCGCCCACCTCGACCAGCTCGATGCCGCCACTCGCGGCGAACCCTGCCTGCACGCGTCGGAGCGCGACGAGCGCCGTCGGCGCGTCGATCCGTGTCGGCCACTCCTCGTCGTCGACCGCCGCGCCGATCAGCGCGACGATCTCGTCCACCGCCAGCGGATGATCCGCCGCGAGCAGCAGCGCGCGAAGCAGCCGCTCCAGTTCCGCCACTGCCGCCGGTTCGGACATCGGGCGGAACGTATTCGCTCCCTCGGCCGAAGTCGAGCCCCGGTGTTGATCCGCCGGCCATCGGCGGGCACGATGCGCGCGATGTTTCCCGCCCAAAGGGCCGGCGCGCTCGTCGTGGGCCGCAATGCGCGGCGCCTGGCGGCGCTCCTCGGCGCCCTCTGCGTCGTCGCCTGCGGTGAGGCGCCGCCGGCTGCGGTCGGCGGCCCGGCGCCGTCCGCGAGCGAGCCCGCGCCCGCGACTTCGGCACCTACGCTGATGCCGCGGCTCCCCGAGCCCTGGATCGACCTCGTGGCCGACGCGGACGCCGGCCACGTGAGCCGCGGCGGCGTGGTCATCGACCCCGGCGCGCCCGGCTGGTCCCGGGCGACGGCCGCCGGCGGATGGCTGCCCGCGAGACCGTTCGACGGCCGGACGGTGGCGTTCCCCGATGGCATCGGCGCGACGCTGCAGTTCCCGGTGGGCGACGAAGGTCCTACGTTGCGCGAGCTCTCGCTCTGGATGCGCCCGCTCGCCGCGGGTCAGCGCGTGAGTCTCTTCCTCGACGGCAAGCCGCTGACGACCATCGACGTGCGCGGGGAGGGCCGAGAGTACCGCGTGCGCCTCCCCGAGCGCGGCCTCGGCCCGGGCGAGCACAGTCTACGCTTCTATTTCCGCCTGACCCGCTTCCTCGGGCGCGAGCGCACCGCCGCCGCCATCGACGACGTACGCCTCCTGCCCGAGGGCGAAGCGCCACCTCTGCCCGACGCCTGGACCGGTCGCATCGGCGATGCACCTGCGCTCTTCGCCGGCCCGCCGACCTCCTGGAGCTTCTACGCATTCCTGCCGCCCGAGGCCCGCTTCATCGCCCGTGCGACGGTCATCGAGGGCGGTCCGGTGGCCTTCGCCCTGCGCGTCGACGCCGACGGTGAGCCCTCGCAGGTCGTCTCGCGGGTCGAGGTACCCGGCGGCGCCGCCGCGGATCTCGACGTCGACCTCGCAGCGTGGAGCGGCCGGCCCGTCCGCCTCTCGCTCGAGACCTCCGGGCCCGCGGCGTCGATCGGCAGCGCGGGGTGGGTTCGGCCGGCCATCGCCGCGCCACGCGCCGACGCGACGGACGTGCCCGCCGTCCGCAACGTCGTCGTCTGGGTCGTCGACGGCCTGCGCGACGATCGCGTCGGTCTGGGTCGCGGCGGCGATCACGCGCACACGCCGAACCTCGACCTGCTCGCCGCCGAAGGCGCCGCCGCGGTCGGCGTCTGGAGCGGCGGGGCCTCTCCCGAAGAAGGTCACCGTCGCCTCCTGGCGCCCACGGTCGATGCCCCGTCGCTGGCCACGCTGATGGCCGGCGCAGGCCGCAGCGCGGGCTACCTGACGACGAGCGCCGGCATGGGGAAGGCCCTGACCGCCGACTTCGGCAGCGGCCTCGACCTGCGCGCCGCCGGCGAGCCGGCGGAGACCCGTGTCGTGCTCCGGGAGCTCGACGCCTGGTTGGCCACGCGGAAGCGGCGGCCGTTCTTCCTCTATGTCGCCACCGGCGACACCCGGGCGCCCTTCCAGGCGATGCCGGGCTACGCGCGTCTGTACGAGCGCGCCCGACCGCCGAAGGAAGGGGAGGCGGAGGACGCCCGGCGAACGGTCCGCGCGGCCTACGATGCCCAGGTCAGCGCCGCCGACTACTGGGTGGGACAGACGGTGGCGCTGCTCAGCGCGCATGGGATCGTCGACGAGACTGCGGTGGTGGTCGCCGGCAGTGTCGGGCAGGAGCTCCGCGAGCGCGGTGGCCTCGGCGACGGGCATGCGCTGGTACCCGAGCTGCTCTCCGTGCCGCTCGTGGTCTGGCATCCCGCGCTTCGTGCGGTGGCGCGGCCGCGCCCGCTCGTGGGCGGGGGGGACCTCGCCGACGTGGGCGCGACGGCGCTGGGTCTCGTCGGTGCGCCTGTCCCGACCGCCTGGCCCGGGCGCTCCCTTCTCGGCGCGCTCTTCGAAGGCCGGCCGATGTTGCCCCGACCCAGTCGCGCTCGGCTCGGCAATCAGTTCGCCGGTCGGTATGGGAGCTGGCTGTTGCGGGGCGTCGCCCACCGAGACGTGGGACTCTGGAACCTCGATGCCGATCCGCTCGGCCGGGAGGACCTGGCACCTTCCCACCCCATCGCGTTGCGCGTCTTGCGGGACGCGCTCGTGGAACGCGGTGAGCGCGCGACGGCGCTTGACTTTGGGCGGCCCAGCCACTAGCTTGCCCCGGTTCCTCGGCTGGGACCCGTCACGGGTCGGCCCGATCGTGTATCAGGAGAGAGTTTCGATGGCGGTCAGTCTGCGGCTGCAGCGCTTCGGCGCGAAGAAGTCGCCCTTCTACCGGATCGTGGCGACCGACTCGCGCGTCAAGCGCGACGGCGCCTTCCTCGAGCTGCTCGGCACCTATGACCCGATGAAGGCGCCGGCGGAGCTCCGTCTCAAGACGGATCGCATCGACTACTGGCTCTCGGTCGGCGCCCAGCCGAGCGAGACGGTGGCGAGCCTCATCCGCCGTCAGCGGCGCGAGGCGGCAGCCGCGGCCAAGGCCAGCTGAGTTCGCCGCCGTGCAGGAGCTCGTGACCTTCATCGTGCGTGGCCTCGTCGGCGACGAGGTCGAGCTTGTCGTCGACGAAGAGACGACGGCGGCCGAGCGCATCCTGCACGTCCGCGTACCCGAGTCCGAGCGCGGCCTGCTCATCGGGCGCCAGGGACGCACCATTCGAGCCATCGAGACCGTGCTCGCGTCCGCGCCCTCGCCCGATGGGCGCCGTCCGGCAGTCAAGGTCGCGGGGCGTCCCTGAGCCGGTGAGCTGGATCTGCTGCGGGCGCTTCGGACGGCCGCAGGGCGTGCGCGGCGAAGTGCGGCTGTGGCCCGAGAATCGGGAGACTTCGCTGCTGAGGGCCGGGCGGGTGCTCCACGTCGGTCCCGAGACGGGCCCCGACGAGCAGGTGACGCTGCAGTCCGTTCGCGCCGACGCGCAGGGGCCGGTGGTCCGCATTGCCGGCATCGAAGATCGTGACGCGGCGGCCGCGCTGACCGGCCGATGGTGGTTCGAGGACCGGTCGTCCTTCGAGCCAGCGGGGAAAGATGAATACTACGTCGCCGACCTGATCGGGGTGAGCGTGCGCACGGTCGATGGCCGCGCGCTCGGTCCGGTACGCGACGTCTGGAATTTTGGTGGCGGCGACATCCTCGTCGTCGAGGGCGACAGGGGCGAGATTCTCATCCCGTTTGCCGGAGACCACGTCGTCGAAGTCGACGTGAAGGCCGGCATCGTCGTCGTGCGCATCGACGTAGATTGAGCCGCCGCGGGGGCGGGCCATCGGGCCCGTTCGCAGTGGGCTACGAAGCCAAGGAGAATGCGTGATGGACGCTCTGACCGCCGTCGAGCGCCGGTACCTGAAGTCTGCGACGCCCGAGTTCCGCCCGGGTGACACGCTCCGCGTCCATGTCAAGATCAAGGAAGGCGACAAGGAGCGCGTGCAGGCCTTCGAGGGCGTCTGCATCCGCCGCCGCCGCGCCGGTGCCCGCAGCACCTTCACCGTGCGCAAGGTGAGCTACGGCATCGGCGTGGAGCGCATCTTCGTGCTCCACAGCCCGCTGATCGAGCAGATCGAGGTGGTGAAGCGGGGTCGCGTCCGCCGGTCGCGGCTCTACTACCTCCGCGACCTCGCCGGCAAGAAGGCCCGCATTCGCTCCCGCGACGGCGCCTGAGCCGGACGGCGGTCTCCCGCCATGCGGCTGCGCGAGCTGGTGTTCCATTGGGATGATGGCCCGAGCTGGCGCGTCGAGCTCGAGGCGTCCCAACACGCCATCGTCGTGCCCGAGGGCCGCTCCGCGTGCGCCCTCCGCGATGCCGTTTGCGCGCTGCTCTACGGGATTGAGCAGTTTCCGCCCGACGAAGACCCCTTTCTGGCAAACGTAGGCCTCGTCTTCGAGGCGGGCGGCGACTCGTGGCGAGCGACCGCCGACCTGACGACGGGCCAGCGCACGCTGAGCTGCGCCGGCCGCACCGTCGCCGACGCGCCGGAGGCGTTCCAACGTCGCCTCACGGGGCTGCTCTGCCTCCCTGAGCCCGACACGTTCCGTGCGTTCGCGCTGGCCGACGTCGAAGCGGCATCCGAGGAGTCGCCGGGGGCGCTGCCGGCGGCCGTACTCAGGCAGGTCCTCGCCCATGCACGCGATCCCGGACGCCTACGCCAGGAGGTGGAGGCGGCGGCGGCGCGCGTCGCCGACCTCCGCCGCCGCGAGGCCAGCGTTGCCGATGTGGGTGTCTTCGCCGATCCGCTCGTGCTGGGTTCGCTGGCTGGCGGCGTGGCGGCGACGGGCGCCGCGTTCTTCCTCGGCGGTGCCCTGCGCCTCATCGCTCTCGCCGGTCCGTTGGCCTACGGCGTCGCCGCCTTCCGCGCGTCGCGTCATGTCGCCCGCCGCGACGAGGCGCGGCGCGCTCGGGCGGCCACCGAGGAGGCGGAGGCGGGCTGGCGCGCCAAGACAAGGCACGCCGACGAGATCGGTGCGCACCTCACGGCGCTCGAGTCAGCCCACGGCACGCGGGATCCCGCCCGGCTCGAGGCTCTCCTCCTGCACGGCGACGTGTCGCCGGCACCCCAGGTTCGAGATCACGTCGAGAGCCTGCTCGGCCGCCCGCCGTCGGCGGCGTCCGTTCAGGGCTTTCGCCGCGCGCTGCCCGGACGGGGTGTCCTCGGGTCGACGGCGTCCTTCGTGCTGGCGGCGGCGCTCGAGGAGGGGAGCGCCTTCCCCCTGCTCTGGGTGGCGTCCTCGCCCCTCGCCCGCGCCAACATCGACTGGACGACGCTCTACGCGGGGCTCGGCACCTCGCGAGCGATGCTCGTCTTCTGGGACTCGGCGCCACCGGCGACGGCACGCGTCGCGGTGGCCGGCTCGTTCGAAGGCACGTCGTCCGGCGCCGACGTGTCGTGACGGAGCATCGCCGCAAGCTGGGCGCCGAAGGGGAAGAGGCCGTCGCTCGCCACTTCGAGGCGCGGGGCTATCGCATCGAGGCGCGCAACTGGCGGTGCGACGTGGGCGAGATCGACCTCGTCGTGTCGTGCGGCAACCTGCTCGTTTTCGTCGAAGTGCGCACCGTGGCCACCGACTTCCTCGAGACGCCTGTCCTGACGGTGGGGCCCGGCAAGCAGCATCGCGTCGCCCGTGCCGCCGACACCTTCCTGCGCGCGCACTTCGCCGAGAGAAGTCCGGACCTCATCCGGTTCGACGTCGTCGGTGTGCGCGCCCTCCCGGGAGCGCCGCCGGAGCTCGAGCACGTCGAGAACGCGTTCGTTCCTGCGTGGGCGTTCTGAGGAAGCAGGGCTGCGGCAGGCACGAAGCGATCGGGCCGCAGCGCTCGTGCGTCGTAGACGCCGGCTCGGGCGGCCGGCGCGGCGATCAGTTGTCGAGATCGCCCTTGCGGATGCAGAAGCAGTTCAGCGTCCGCTCGCACTCGGCCTGGAGATCGGCCTCCGTCGCCGGACGATCGCCGACGAGGGGTGCGCACAGGTCGCTCTCGCAGTCGCCGTCGGACGTGCACGGCTCACTGCAGAACGGGTTGGAGTCACGATAGACGAGGCACGTCCGCGTCTCGCAGCCGGCGAAATTGCGGATGGCGCAGCTCGCCTTCGACTCGCGCTGGATCGGATCGTCTTCGTTGTCGTTACCGGACGGCTCGCACGCCTGTCGGATCGACGGCGTCTCGGGGAGCCGACACGGCTGACCGAAGCCTGTGTCGGCGCAGCCGCCGGCAAGCACCACGAAGGCGGGGAGGCCCAGCATGTATAGGGACTTCTTGGGGATGAGCGCGCCCATCGAGTCTGGACCTTCCTCCACTAACCAGCCGGGGCTCCATTCTGTGACCTGTCGCGCGGCCGCGTCAACGTCCGGCTGCGTTCAAAGACCTGCAACCCGGGCGAACTTATCGGGTTTGCGTTCGGAATGGGGCGCTCGTATAAGAGTCCGGTACGCGGAGGAGGAGTCGATGCCCGGTCCACGCCGCTTTCTAGTCGGCCTGATCCTCGTGCTCGCCAGCTTCCAGACGGCCTGGGCCCAGGGCGCGATGGACTTTGCCCCGATCGACGTCGACGCCGACAAGGAGGCGTCCGCCGAGCTGGACGAGGCCCTACAGGCCTACAAGAAGCGCGACTTTCTCCGCGCCAGCCTGATTCTGTACCGCGTCGTCACCCGCAGCGAGGTTGCGGTCAGCCCGGTCGAGCAGAAGGCGGAGTACACGCTCGGCAAGACGATGTACCGCCTCGGCCTCTACCAGGCATCCCTCAACTTCTTCGACCGCATCGTGCAGGCCGGTCCGCAGCACCGGTACTTCAAGGCCACGTGCAAGTGGCTCTACTACCTGTCGCGCAAGCTCTCCGGCGACCCCGGTCTGCTCGACAAGATCGCGAAGTATCAGCCCGAGATGTGCCCGGCCGAGTTCCGCACCGAGCTGAACTTCCTGCTCGGCCAGTACCACTACAAGAAGGGCGCGGTCGACACCGCCATCAAGATGTTCTCGCAGGTGACGCCCGACAGCCGCTACTTCCCCAAGGCGAAGTACCTGCAAGGCATCGCCTATGTCCGCCAGGACCAGCCGAAGCCCGCCGTCGAGGCCTTCAAGGACCTGCTGCGCGTCACGGCGGAGACGTCGAACCCCACCGAGGACCTCAAGTACTTCAACCAGCTGGCCATCCTCGGCATGGCGCGCGTGTTCTACAGCACCGGACAGTTCCGGCAGGCGGTGAAGTACTACGACCAGGTGCGACTCGACAGCGTCCTCTGGCTCGACGCCTTGTTCGAGTCGAGCTGGGCCTGGTTCCGTCTGCAGAACCACGAGAAGGCCCTCGGCAACCTGCACACGCTGAACTCGCCGTTCTTCCAGGACGAGTACTTCCCCGAGGCGCCGATCCTCGAGGCGGTGACGTTCTTCTCGAACTGCAACTACGAGCGCACGCGGCAGCGCATCTCGGAGTTCCGCCTGACGTACGAGCCGCTCCGCGACGAGATCAAGGGATACCTCGACTCCTACGCGGACCCGACCGAGTTCTACAACTTCCTCGCGAAGCTGGCGGCCTCGGGCACGGCCATGTCTCCGCGCGTCCAGCAGATCCTCAATGCCGCCTACCAGGACCGGGAGTTGAAGCGAATCGCGTCCTACGTGCGCGAGCTCGATCGCGAGGTCGACCTGATCCGTCGCTCGAAGTCGTCGTGGTCGAAGAGTCAGCTGGCGACACTGGTCATCCAGGAGATCGAGGTCATCAAGTCGATCGCCGTACACGAGGCCGGCCGCCTCGCCAAGCAGCGCCTCCAGCGCGTCGTCAACGAGCTCAACGAGCTCATCAGCCAGTCGCTCAAGATCGAGTTCGAGGTGGCGTCGGCCGAGAAGGGCCTCGCCAGCGGCCTGCAGGGTGAGGAGTTCCAGAACAAGGCGAAGAACGCCGGCCCCCAGTACGCCACCGACGACGAACACATCTACTGGCCGTTCACCGGCGAGTACTGGCGCGACGAGCTCGGGTACTACCTCTACACGATCAAGTCGGAGTGCAGCCGATGAGCAGGATGCGCGTCGTCCTCGTCGCCTGGGCGGTCGTCGTCGCGGCGACGGGCAACGCCGCGGCCCAGGGCGAGAAGAAGGACTTCGTCCCCCAGGCCCAGCCCACCAAGGAGATCACCGCGCCCAAGGCGAAGGGTGACGAGCGGAAGGGGCCGGGCCTCGGAGGCGAGGCCTTCGTCCGCAAGCGTACCGAGTCGATCTCCGAAGAGAAGTGGCAAGAGGCGCTGCGTCTCCTCCGCAAGCTCATCGATTCGACGCCCGACAGCGACCAGGCCAAGCCCGAGCTCTACTACCGCCTCTCGGAGCTGTTCTGGGAGCGCTCCGCCGACATGTCGATTCGGGCGTTCGACAACGAGAACGAGTGCCTGAAAACGGCGCAGGGCAAGGCCGCCGAGGACCGCTGCGTCGCCGAGCGCGAAAAGATGTTGGGGTCCGCGGCCCGCTATCGCGAAGAGGCCATCAAGGTCTACGTCGACATCGTCAAGCGCTTCCCGAACTACCCGAAGCTCGACGGCGTGCTCTTCGCGCTGGCCTACAACTACCAGCAGAAGAAGCAGCCGGAGCAGGCCAAGCGCATCTACGTCGAGCTCATCAAGCGCTACCCGCGTTCCGAGCACGTGCCCGACACGCTGCTGAACGTCGGCGAGATCTTCTTTGACGATGGGCAGGTCGATCAGGCGCTGAAGGCGTACCAGAAGGTCGTCGACAACTACCGCGACTCCGAGGTCTACGGCTACGCGCTCTACAAGCTCGGTTGGTGCTACTTCAACGTCGGCGACTACAAGAACGCGCTCGGTTCGTTCCTGAAGGTCATCGACTACACCAACAAGACGCAGCGCGGAAACGCGAAGAACCGCATCACCCTGAAGCGCGAGGCGCTGCGCGACCTCGTACGCGCCTACGCGAACATCGGCGACGCCAACCCCGACAAGGCGCTCGAGTTCTTCCGCAAGGTCGCGTCCGACGACTACATCGACCTCACGGAGCGTCTGGCCGAGCTCTACAGCACGACCGGTCAGTTCGAGAAGTCGAACACGGTCTACCGCAACCTGATCCAGGTCCAGCCGCAGTCGTACAAGGTCTGCGGCTACCAGACCCAGATTGCGTACAACTCCCGCAACCTCGGCAAGCAGATCAACCAGGTGAAGGAGCTCAAGCGCCTGGTGACCCTCTGCAACTCGGTGAAGGGCGCGAAGGACGCCGATCCGAAGCGTGTCGCCAAGGACCGCAAGGAGCTCGAAGAGATTTTGCGCGGCACCGCGGTCACCTACCACCGCCAGTGCCTCACGACGAAGTCCGACGAGGACTGCGCGATCGGCTACGAGCTGTACCGCGACTACGTCGAGCACTTCTCGGACAACGAGAACGCGTACCAGATGACCTTCTACTACGGCGAGCTGCTCTACAAGGCTCGCAAGTGGGAGGAGGCGGCGCGCGCCTATGAGAAGGTCCTGGCGCTGAAGCCGAATGGTGAGTTCACCAAAGACGCCGCCCACGCGACGGTGCTCGCCTACAAGAAGCTCCTCGACTACGACGGGAACCAGAAGGCGCCGGAGAAGAAGGGTGGCAGCGGCGGCGACGACATGCTCACGCCCGAGAGCGACAAACCGGGCGAGGCGCCGCCTGAGATCGTCGCGAAGCCGATCCCCGACAACCACCAGCGGTTCCTCAAGGCGTGCGAGCTGTATCGCCAGTACGTGAAGGACAGTGAGTATCTCACCGACATCCAGTACGACGAGGCGCGCACCTACTACGAGTTCAACCACTTCGACAAGGCGATCCCTCTCTTCAAGGAGATCTCCGAGAAGAACTCGAAGCACCGCCTCGCGGTCTACGCTGCCAACCTTCTGCTCGACGTCTATACGCTACAGAAGGATTTCGAGGCGCAGGACAAGCAGGCGGACATCTACCTGAAGCTGTATCCGCAGGAGCGCGATCCGGAGTTCCACGCGCTGCTCGTGTCGATCAAGGACACGTCGACCTTCAAGAAGTGCCTCGGCATCGAGAAGGACAAGGCCTACACGAGGGCCGCGCGCTGCTTCGAGCAGTACGTCGACCGCTTCCCGACGTCGAAGTACAAGGACAAGGCGCTCTACAACGCTGGCCTGAACTTCGAGCGCGACAAGAAGTACGAAGAAGCGATCAACGTCTTCGTGAAGCTGGTCAACGAGGCGAGCGGGAGCGAACTGGTGCCGCGCGCTCTGTATCGCATCGGCACGACGCTGCACGCCCTCGCCATCTACTCCCAGGCGAGCAAGTTCTACGAGATCTACGCCGAGAAGTTCCCGAAGGACGACAAGGCGCGCGACGCGTTGCAGAACGCGTCGGTCTTTCGCCAGGGACTCGGTGAGTACGAGGAAGCGCTGAAGGACTACCAAGCTTACCTCAAGCTGATCGGAGGGGACCGCGAGAAGGCGTCCGACGTGTTCTTCTCGATGGGTCTCATCTACGAGAAGCAGGAGAAGTGGGACAAGGTCATCGACCACTTCAACCAGTATCTGAAGACCTACGGGAAGGTCGGCAAGCTGGACCGCATCTTCGAGGCGCAGGTGCACATCGGTCGCGCCTACGAGAAGAAGAAGGACCAGAAGCGGGCCGATCAGACGTTCCAGGCCGGCTATGACACGTTCGTCAAGCTCTCCGACGCCGAGAAGACGTCGCTCACCACCGGCCTCGCTGCGGTGGCGGAGTGCCGATTCAAGATGGCGGAGGCGGTGTTCACGCAGTTCCGTGCCATCGAACTGAAGATCTTCCCGTACGCCAACGTGCAGACGTTCGTCACGAAGATGACCGAGGTCATCAGCAAGAAGTCCGAGCTCGCCGCGAAGGCGCGCACCATCTACCTCGAAGTCATCGAGTTCAAGTCGCCGAACTGGGCCATCGGCGCGCTGGCGCGCATCGGCCAGATGTTCCAGCAGCTCGCCAACGACATCTATGACGCACCGGCGCCGAAGTCGTTCACCGAGGATCAGGTCGAGGCCTATAAAGGCGCGATGGCCGAGCGCGCCCAGGTGCCCGAGCAGAAGGCCGTCGAGGCCTACGTGCTCTGCCTGAAGAAGGCGCAAGAGCTCCGCTGGTTCAACGACTACTCCGACCTCGCCGAGAAGCAGCTCGCGAAGCTCAAGCCGCGCGAGTATCGCTACGCCAGCGAGCGGCGCGCCCGACCGACGCACTTCGGTGTCAGCAACGTCCGTCAGCAGTTCATCTCGAGTCTGCCGACCGCCGAGCAGGAGCAGTGAGCATGAGGGCACGCTCGATTTTCCTGGCGCTGGGTCTGGCGGCTTGCGGCGGTTCGCCGAAGACGGCCTCCGAAGGTCCGGTTGGCGGGACCGGAGACGCCGCGGGCGATGGTGATCCGCAGGCGCCTGCCCCGAAGGTCAAGACGGAGGCTGCTCAGCTGCTCAAGGAGGCGGCGGCGGCCAGGGCGAAGGGTGACCTTTCAGGCGCCGAGTCGGCGCTGAAGGACGCCATCGAAGAGGATCCGACCTTCATTCAGGCGTACTTCAACCTCGGGGTGCTCTACGAGGAGCAGGGCGACCGCGAGAAGGCCAAGGAGTGGTACAAGCGCACCACCGAAAAGGATGCGAAGTTCGGCGATGCGCTCGTGAACCTCGGCAACATCTACCTCGCTGAAGGGCGGCGGAACGAGGCGATCGCCGCCTTCCAGCAGGCGGTTCAGGTCGAGCCCTTCAATGGCGAGGCGCACCTGAACCTCGCGATCTTCGCCAAAGAGAGCAAGGACTTCGCGACCGCCGTGAAGCATGTGCGCACGGCGCTCAAGGAGAACAGTCAGAGCGTCGCCGCCTACGACGTACTGGCTCGCGTCTACTATGATCTCGGGAAGTACGAGCTGGCTCAGCTCGTGTGTCTCAATGCACTCGAGATCGATCCGAAGGCGGCGAGCATCCACAACCTGCAAGGGCTCGTCTACCTGAAGCTCGATGACGTGACGCGCGCGCTGGCTTCCTTCCAGCGGGCGACTGAGGCCGATTCCCGGTTTGTGCCGGCGCTCATGAACCTCGGTGCCATTACCTTCAACTATCGCGACTACGAGTCGAGCTACCGCGCCTTCGACGCGGTCTTGAAGGTCGAGCCGAAGAACGTGGACGCGCTCCTGTCACGCGCCGTCGCTGCGCGCGGCATGCAGCGGTTCGACGAGGCTGAGAAGGGCTACAAAGAGGTCGTCACGCTGGACGCGAAGCACGCGGGGGCATTCTACAACCTGGGCATCTTGTACCAGGAACACATGAACAAGCTCGAGGACGCGCTCGCCTCCTTCGAGTCGGTCCTCCGCTTCGAGAGCCAGGATGCCGACCTGCGCAAGGACGTCACCCAGCGAATCCAGGAAGTTCGCATCCAGATCCAGGCCCTGAAGGAAAACGAGAAGATGATGAAGGAGCAGGGGGCCCAGCCCGCGGCGCCTTCCGGCGGTGAGCAGCCGCCGGCGGCCGAGGGCGGCGGCGCCTGAACTTCGTCCGACGTCGTTTTTCGGGAACCTGCGCCTGGGGCTGCTGTCGGAAAGATCGCCTGGCTTGGTGGTCGTAGAAGGTGGCGTTATACTGCTTCTTCGACGGCATCATCGGCCGGGCGCGACGAGGGGATGAGCGATGACGCGCATGCTCGGTTTGGGTCTCGTGGGAGCGCTTTTCGTCGGCTCGGTGAGTCCGGCGCTGGCGCAGGAAGAGGGACAGCCCGCCGGTGAAGACGGCGAGTTCGTCCAGGACCCGAACGACCCCAACGTTCTCTATCGCAAGAAGACGGAGTACGACTTCGAGGACGACGTCGTCGAGGGCAGCTTCGTGCGTCCCGAGGGCGAGTACATCGAGTCGCGGCGGCGCGGCCGCTACAGCAGCCTCATCAAGATCCGGGAGAACTTCGTCCCGGAGATGCTGAAGTCGGCCGAAGACATCTGAACGTTCGACCGTTGACGTCGGTCGGGGGTGGAACGCGGACCCATGGAGAACGCCAAGCTTCCCATCAAGTTCGACATCTACGAGGGGGCCACCCTCGTACGGACCGAGATATTGACGGAGCAGACGATCAAGGTCGGCAAGCTCTCGTCGTCTCATGTGCGCATCGACGATGAGGACGTGTCCCGGATGCACGCCGTCGTCGAGGCGAACGGTCCGGATGATGTCGTCGTGCTCGACCTGGGCAGCGCCTCCGGCACCTTCGTCAATGGTCAGCGTGTGACGCGCCAGAAGCTTCGCTCGGGTGACGAGCTCCGCTTCGGCCGCGTGCGCGTGGTCATCGACATTCCCGGTCAGTCGACCGCGGCACCGCTGGACAGCGCGTCGTTCTCGCAGACGGCGCGCGTCCGTCCGGCGGAGCTGTCGAAGGCAGCCCGACGTCCAGCGCCCGTCTTCAAGGAGACGACCGACGACCTCGACGAGGCGAGCAAGCGCTGCCTCGAGGTCCTCGTGATGTGGGGCGGCAACGTCCTCGAGGTCCGGCATCTCACCGAGGCGGGAACCTTCACCATCGGGGAAGCCGAGAAGGTCGACCACTTCGTCCCCGGCGGCCTGCCCCAGGATCCGTATCCGCTGGCGGAGACCGACGGCCACGAAATGGTCGTCAACGTGCCCGACGGCATCCCTGGCGAGGTAATGCTCGACGGTCAGGTCTTCAAGCTCGAAGAGCTGAAGGCCGCCGGCAAGCTGGGCGCGAGCCGCGGTGTGTCCGGCAGCCAGTCGCTCAAGCTTCCGTCGCGCGCACGCTGCCGGGTGCAGTTCGGCCATCTGACCTTCCTCATCGGCAACGTTCCGGCGGCAAAGACCTTGCCGGCGCCGGGCCTCCTCGCGCGTGGTGAGGGCCGCTTCATCGGCGGCGTCCTCTCGGCGCTTCTCCTGCACGGTCTCTTCTTCGGCGTCGCCATGAGCATCCCCGAAGATGCCGACCGGCTCGCGCTCGACGGCTTCGACATGTCGGAGCGCTGGGTCGAGTACGTGCTGAAGCCGGAGATGGAGAAGGACAAGAAGCTCGAGGACCTGTTCAAGGACCTCAAGGACGAGGCCGCCGAGGCCGCTGCCGCCGCCAAGGAGAACGAAGGCAAGGCGGGCAAGAAGGACTCGCTCGAAAAAGACAAGCGGATGGCGATCAAGGGTCCGCCCGATCAGAAAGAGATCGAGGTGGCCAAGGAGCGCGACAAGCAACGCGCCATCCAGACGGCGGACGCCATTCACAATGCGCTCGAGGACGAGCTGAGCGCCGTGTGGGGCAAGAACGATCACGCAGTCGGCAGCGATGCGGTCAACGCGCTCGGCAACATGTTCGGTGACCAGGTCGGCGAGGCGCAGGGCTTCGCGGGCATGGGCGTCGCGGGCATGGGGCGCGGCGGCGGTGGCTTCAGCGAGACCTCGCTTGGCGTCGGCGGGCCGCGGACGATGGGCCGCGGTGGCGCGGGTGGCGACGGCACCTCCTACGGTCGCGGCGTCAGCCGGTACGGCGAGCGCACGAGCAAGGCCCCGCAGGTCATCCCGGGACAGCCCATCATCAGCGGGTCGCTCGATCGCGAGATCATCCGGCGCATCATCCGGCAGCACCGCGCCGAGTATCAGTACTGCTACGAGAAGGAACTGAACAAGAAGCGCGATCTGAACGGCAAGATCGTCGTGAAGTTCACGATTGCCGGCAACGGTAGCGTCATCCAGGCCTCGGTGGTCGAGTCCTCGATGGGCAACGCCGATGTCGAGAGCTGTCTGACCGCCCGCATCCAGCGCTGGGTCTTCCCCGAGCCGAAGGGTGGCGGCATGGTCGTCGTGAACTATCCGTTCGTGTTCAAGCCGAGCTGAGCCCTCGATCCTCCGCACCCTCCGCTGATCTCTCCCTGCCCAGCCTGGCGGTCCCCCCGCGGCGCCGTCGTTCGGCCTCGATCCGTCCCATCGTGGCTGCCGTCGGGAAAAACGTCGGGGTTTCGGCCTCCTTGACCCCCCGCGGAGTGCGTGTTAACCCCAAGAACCAGTCGCCAGGCGCGCCTTCCCTGTCGAAGGCGCAGTGAGTGAGCACGTCATGCTGAACCGTCTGCGCGCTCGCCTCGTCCCCCTCGTCGCGGGGACCGTCATCGTTCTGCTCGCGGGGTGCAATCTCGAGCGGAACAAGTCCATCCAGCTCATGAACGAGGGGCTCGAGGCCTATAAGAAGGGCTTCGCGGACACCGCGCTCGCGAAGCTGGCGAAGGCCACGGAGGCCGACCCGAGCAATGCTCAGGCGTACTACTACCGCGGACTGATTCAGTACCGTGCCGGCAACGTGACGCCCGACGTGGTGCAGAACCTGCGCAAGGCCGTCGAGCTCGACGGCGACAACTACGAGTACCACTACCACCTGGGGGCGGCGCTCTCCCTGGCGGACGACTGGGTGGGCGCGATCAACGCGTACGAACTCGCCATCCAGCGCAAGCCTGAGAACGCCGAGAGCCACTACCGCCTCGGCCAGGCGCTGGAGCAGCAGGCGCGCTTCGATCGTGCGCAGGAGGCCTACCAGCAGGCGGTGAAGCTCAAGCCGCGGTTCCCCGAGCCCTACAATGCGCTCGGCAACCTCTATGCGCGGTTCGAGAAGTACCCGCAGGCGATCCAGGTCTTCAAGAACGCCATCGAGAACAATCCGAACGAGGCCGCGAACTATCACGACCTCGGCGTCGTCTATCAGGCCCAGAAGCGCTTTGACGAGGCGATCAAGCAATTCGAAGCGGCGCTCAAGCTGAAGCCCACCATGTCGTCGGCGCTCTTCAACCTCGCCATGGCCTTCTCGGCCAACGACGACAAGGAGGCGGCGACGCAGCACCTCAAGCGCTATCTCGCGTCGCGTCCCCCCGCCGAAGACCCGCTGCGGGTCCGCGCGGCGGAAGAGACCCTCGCCCGCCTCGAAGGTGAGGCGATGGGCGCGGCCAACGGCACCGGCACCGGCTCCCACTGATTTCCCCTGCGAGCGGAGTGAGGCGACGTCCATGAACGATCGGGTGCGCGAGCTCTTCGATGTCGTTTCCCAGGACCCGACGAACCGAGAAGCGGCACAGGAGCTCGAGAGCCTCCTGAGCGATGCGGGGGAGTGGACCTCCCTCGTCGACCTGTACGTGCATCTGGCGCAGAGCGGCGCGGAGGAAGCGGTGCAGGCCGCGGACTGGCTGCGTCGCGCCGGCGAGATCGCCGAACAGGCGTTGGCGGATGCCCGGCGGGCGGTGGAGCTCTATGGGGCGTCCCTCGAGTACGACGCCGATGGCCTGCTGACCCTGCGCCGGATGCGCGAGCTCCTGATCGGCCTCGAGGACTGGGACGGCTACGTTCAGGTCGGCGAAGCCGAGGCCGAGCGCACGACGGTGCCGGCCGACCAAGCGTCGCTCCTGTATGGCATGGGCGAGGTGCTCGAGGAGAAGGCCGGCGACCAGGAACGGGCGATGGTGTGCTACCAGGCCGCGTTCCGAGCGGATCAGGGCTGCCTGCAGGCGCTCTTCGCGGCGCGCCGCATCTACCGCCAGCACGGCCATTGGGAGATGGTCGCTCAGCTCCTCGACCTCGAGCTGCAGACCGTCGAGTCCGCCGAGCGACAGGCCGAGATCCTGCAGGAGCTCGGCAACCTCCTGCTCTACGACCTGGACCAAGCGGAGATGGCGCGCGCTGCGTTCAGCCGCTACGTCCTCCTAAGGCCGGATGACGCCGACGTGGCGGGTGTCCTCGCCGAGCTCGGCGGTCCCGTCGAGCTCGAGGGGGAGTCCACGCGGTCGGAGGCGGACGCAGAGCCGGCGACCGAGGTTCTGGCGCCGGACGCGGCGCCTGAGCTTGCGCCGGCGGAGGCTCCACAGATCGTCGAGGCCGACGGCGGGCAGGCGGCGGTCGACCTCTCGGTCGAAGCCGCCCCCGCGCCGGTGGCCGAGCCGATGGTGGAGACTGCCGCCGAGACGCCGGCGGTCGCCGAAGCGCCTGCCGCGGACGCGGCGCCCGCCGTCGACGTGCCGTCGGACGTCGCCGCGCTGCTAGAGTCGGCGCGCGAGGCCGACGGGGCGGAGCGGCGCAGCTTGCTGGTCCGGGCCGTTGCCGCGGCTGCCCCGGCAGGCGGCGAAGCGCTCGCGGCGCTCTATGCGGAGGCGGTGAAGGCCGCGCCGGGCGAGCCCGACCTCTACGAGAAGGTGGGCCGTGGCCTGAAGATCGCGCCGGCGGTCGCGCAGGCGATCGCCGCCGCGTTGGACGCGCTCGCGTCCGCCGACTTCGGCGGTCGCGGGGTCGCCCTACAGGCGGAGCGCGTTGCGTTCGGCGCCGTCCACCTCGACGAGGGGCGGACGGCGGACTACAAGCTGCGCGAGCTGGGGAAGGGTGGCGACGCCCTCGTCCAGGAGTGGCAGCTCGTTCGCCTCATCGAGGGGGCGAAGTGGCGCAACATCCAGCAGCTCCTGACCGATGCCCGCGGCGGTGATCCGAACACCGCGCGCGTCGAGGCGCTGCGCCAGATGGCGCAGATGGCGGAGGAGCGGGCGGGCGACGTCGAGAAGGCGGCGGACTTCTGGCGGCAGGTGCACCTGGCCGACAAGTCGGACCACGCGGCGCGGCAGGCGCTCCTGCGGCTGTACGAGGCCGCGGGCAAGTGGCCGCAGTACGCCGAGATCCTCAAGCTCGAGGTCGACGACATCTCCGAGCGGGAGCGCGACGCCAAGATCGCCGGTGTGAAGCGCTTGGTTCAGGTCTACAAGCAGCACCTGAACCAGGACGCGATGGTCGTGAACCTCTACGGGCAGATCCTGGCCCTCGATCCGACGGATCAAGAGGCCATGGCGGCGCTCGTCGAGAAGTACGAGGCGATGCGCCGTTGGCCGGATCTCGTCACGGTGCTGCAGAAGCAGGCCGAGTCGGCGGCCACCGCCAGCGAGCGCATCGCGCTCAACCTGCGCGTCGCCGGCCTGTACCTGGAGAAATTCCGCAACCAGGCGGAGGCGATCAAGGCGTACGAGGCCGTGCTCGGTGACGAACCGGCCAATCGGGAGGCGATTGAAGCCCTCCAGGACATGTACGAGAAGCGCCGCGATTGGGAGAAGCTCGTCGCGGTGCAGCGTCAGCTGGCCGACCTCGAGAGCGATCCGGAGCGACGTGCCGCCCGCTACAAGCAGATCGCCGACAACGCGACGCAGAAGATCCGTCGTCCGGACATCTGCCTCGAGCTGTGGGAGCAGGTGCTCGAGCTCTCGCCGCGCGACGTGGATGCGCTGCGTGCGCTGGTCGGGCAGTACGAGCAGGCCAAGCGCTGGGATGAGCTGACTTCCGTCATCGACCGACTCGTCGAGGTCGTCACCGACCGAGCAGAGAAGATCGACCTCTTCCAGCGGGCCGGCATCGTCCTGCAGGAGCGCGTCGGCGACCGCGCCGGCGCCGTCAAGGCATGGCAGCGGCTGCTCGAGCTGGATCCCGAGCACCGGCGGGCCGGCGACAGCCTGAAGAAGGCGCTCATCGAGCTCGGCGACTGGACGGGCCTCGAAGAGTACTTCGGCGCCCGCGGCAAATGGGACGAGCTGGTGCGCACGCTCGAGGGGCAGGTCGGCGTCCAGAGCGACGACGACGTGCGCATCGACCTGCTGTTCCGCTCGGCGACCGTCTGGGAGAAGCAGCTCGGCCAGAAGGATCGGGCGCTGCGCGCTCTCGAGCGCATCCTCCAGATCCGCCCGGACCATCTCGAGGGCGCCCGCTCGCTCGAGCCCATCTACGAAGAGAACAAGGACTTCCGTAAGCTGGCGACGGTGCTCGAGGTCGTCCTCCAGCACGAGACGTCGCCCGGGGAGCGGCGCGCCCTCATGCTGCGCAGCGGCCGGCTCAACGAAGAGCACCTGCGCAACCCTGATGGCGCCTTCGAGTGGATCCGGCGGCTCGTCGCCGAGCAGCCGCTCGACCTCGAGGCGCGCGCGGAGCTGGAGCGGCTCGGCGGCCTGACGCGCCAGTGGGCGACGGTCCACGACGAGCTGCGGGCGGCGCTTGATCGCGTCGGCGCGATGACCGTCGACGACACCGACGCCGATCTCGAGGCGGCCCGGCTCGAGCTGTTGCTCTCACTGGCGCGGATCCTCGATCGCGAGCTCGGCGCGCAGGAAGACGCGCTGGCCCGGTACCACGAGGCGCTGGCGATCGACCCCGAGAGCCGCGTCGCCCTGGACGCTGTCGAGGCGCTGTACACGCGCCTGATGGCCTGGCCGGACCTGCTCGGCGTCCTCGACCGCAAGCTGGCGCTGGCCACCGACGTCGAAGAGCGCAAGGCGCTGCTGCGCAAGCAGGGCCTGATCCACGAGGAACAGCTCGACGACACCGAGTCGGCCATCGAGCGCTACCGCAGCATCGTCAGCGAGGACGAGGGCGACCTCGACGCGCTGCAGGCGCTGCATCGGCTCTTCGACGGTGGCGCGCGCCACGAGGAGCTCCACGACGTCCTGCAGCAGGAGCTGGCGCTCGCTGCGGCCGGCAAGGGCGGCGATCCGCTGTCGATCAAGATGGAGATCGGCCACCTGGCGCTGAAGCACCTGGGCCGGCCGTCCGAAGCGATCGACGCCTTCCGCGAGGTGGTGGAGGCCGATCGGGACCACGCCGGCGCCCGGGCCGCGCTCGAGGCGCTGCTCGACGACGCCGAGCTGCGGGGGACGGTCTCGCACATCCTCGAGCCGCTCTACAACGAGAAGAGCGCCTGGGAGCCGCTCGTGCGCGTCCTCGAGATTCAGCTCGAGGAGACCGGCGCCGCAAAGCAGCGCTTCGCGCTCCTCGAGCGCATCGGCAAGCTGCACGTCGACCGCACCGCCGACGTCGATCGGGCGTTCGATGCGTTCGCCCGGGCGCTGCGCGAGGTGCCCGACAGCGAGCCGGCGGTCCTGCAGCTCACCGAGCTCGCCGAGGTGGCCGACAAGTTCGCCGATCTCGCCCGCCTGCTCGAGGAGGTGGTGCCGGACGTTCGAGACGACGCCCTCGGCCGCGGCCTGCTCGCGCGTCTCGCCGGCATCTACGAGGAGCGCCTCGGCGACGTCGACATGGCCGTCGACGCGCATCGCCGCGTGCTCGACCTCGATCCGGACGAGCGCGCCTCCATCGAGGCCCTGGATCGGCTCTACCTGCGCAGCCAGCAGTGGCCCGAGCTGCTCGCCGTCTACCGGCGCAAACTCGAGATGACCGAGGCGACCGAAGATCGCGAGGCGCTCCAGTTCCAGATCGCCAATCTTCTCGAGGAAATGCTCGACGACGCGCCCGAGGCGATCACCGTCTATGGCGACATCCTCGAGCACGACGCGACGAACGTCCGTGCGTTGCGCGCCCTCGACCGACTGTACGGTCAGCAGGCGATGTTCGCCGAGCTGGCCGATGTGCTCGAGAAGCAGCTGGCGCTCAGCGATGACGAGCACGAGAAGATCGCGCTGCGCGTGCGCCTCGGGAATCTCCACGAGCGCGAGCTGGGCAACATCGGGCTGGCGGTGGAGATCCATCGCACGGTCATCGAGAACGACCCCGACAACGCCGAAGCGGTCGAGGCCCTCGAGCGGCTGCTCGTCGAGCCCGACTTCCAGGCGGCGATCGCCGATATCCTGGAGCCGATCTATAAGCGTCGGGACGACTGGCAGAGCCTCGTCCGGGTCTACGAGATCCAGCGCTCGCACGCGGCGGACGCGCGCCGCCGCGTGGACCTGCTGCACCGCATGGCGGAGCTGTATCAGCGTCGCGGCGGGGCGCCCGAGCAGGCGTTCCAGTGTTACGCGCGCGCCTTCGCCGAGGATCCGAGCGACGCGCGGACCCTCGCGTCGCTCCACGTGATCGCCGACGCGCTCGATCTCTGGCGCGAGCTGGTCCAGGTCTACGAGCGTCAGGTCGACGACATCTCGGACGTGGCGGTGGCCACCGACGTCCACAAGCGCGTCGCGAAGGTCCTGCTCGAGAAGGTTCAAGATACGGGGCGGGCGCGGCACCACTACGAGGCCGCGTGGCGCAACGACGACGCCGATCTCGACGTCTGCGCGGCGCTCGAGGACATCTATTTCCAGACCGAGCAGTGGCACGAGCTGGTCGCGGTCCTCCTGCGCAAGAGCGAGCTCGTCGCCGACCCGCAGGCGAAGAAGGATCTCTTCTTCCGCGTCAGCGCCATCTACGAGGAGATGCTCGAGGACCAGGAGCGCGCGGTGGAGATCTTCCGCCGGGTGCTCGAGGTCGATGCCGTCGATGCCCGCGCCCTCGATGCGCTCGAGCGCATCTTCCTCGCGCTCGAGCGGTGGGAGGACCTCATGGAGGTCCTGCACCGGAAGGCCGAGCTGACCGACGATGTGGGCGCCCGCAAGGACATCTACTACGTCATCGGCGCGGCCTACGAGAGGGAGCTCGACGACCTGACGCGCGCCGTCGAGACCTACCGTCGGATCCTCGAGTGGGACGCGGCCGATCTCACGGCGCTCCAGCGCCTCGACGGCCTGTACGAGCGGCTCGAGCACTGGGAGGAGCTCCTCGAGGTGCTGCGCCGCGAGGCGGCGCTGGTCGACGACGCCGACGAGCGCATCGCGCTGAAGTTCCGCATCGCGCGCCTGCAGGAGGTCCATCTCGAGAAGGTCCTCGATGCGATCCAGGGCTACGAGGCGATCCTCGGTCAGCAGCCGGGCCACGAGCCCTCGCTGCAGGCCCTCGAGGGCCTCATCCGGACCGACCGCGAGGCGGCGCTCGCCGCAAGTGTGCTCGAGCCGGTGCTCCAGAAGGGGGCGGCCTGGGAGCGGCTGATTGCCGCGTGGTCGGATCTCCTCGAGGTCACGACCGAGCTCGAGACGCGCACGACGCTGCGCCTGCGCAGTGGCCAGGTCCACGAGGACGTGCTGCTCGACGCCGACGCGGCGTTCAACGCATACGCCGACGGCTTCCGTGAGGATCCGACGCACGCCGACGCGCTCGCCGCGCTCGAGCGTGTGGCCGAGCGGGCGGGCGCGTGGCAGCAGCTCGCGACGCTGATCGAAGACCAGCTGGTGCACATCTCCTCGGAGTTCGTGGCCCGCGACCTGTATCTGCGGGTGGCGCGCATCTACGAGGAGGAGCTGACCGCGAACGTGGAGGCCATCGAGCGCTATCGGCGCGTGATGGAGATCGACGCGGACCACGAGGGCGCGATCCTGGCTCTCGACCGGCTGTATCAGAAGGAAGGGATGTGGGTCGAGCTGGCCGACATCCTCCAGACCGAGGTCTCGCGCGCCGAGTCCGTCGAGCGCGTCCCGCTGCTGCTGCGCCTCGGCACGCTGTACGAGAGCGCGCTCGAGGATGTGCCGGCGGCGATCGACACCTACAAGGAGGTCCTCGCTGCTCAGCCGAAGCAGCCCGACGCGATCGCCGCGCTCGAGCGGCTGTTCGAGGCGGGCCACGAGCAGCCGCGGATCGGCGAGATCCTCGAGCCGCTCTACCTCGAGCGCGAGGACTGGACGCGGCTCCACTACGTGCTCGAGGTCCTGCTGGGTTACCTCGACGGTCCCGAGGGCCGCATGAAGGCGATGCACCGCCTGGCGGAGCTCGCCCTCGGGAAGCTGAAGGACCGCGAGCGCGGCTTCGACTGGTACGGCCGCGCGTTCCGCGAGGTGCCGGACGACGCGCGCACGCGCTCGGAGTTGGCGCGCCTCGCCGTCGACACCGGCCGGTATGCCGATCTGGTCGTGGTCTATCGCGAGGGCCTGCAGAACACGCAGGACGTGGAGCTGCTGCGCTCGGTCAGCCACGAGATGGCGACCGTGTACCGGCAGAAGCTCGACGATGTCGCCGCCGCCGAGCAGATGTACCGGTACGTGCTCGACATCGATCCGGTGGATCGCGATGCGCTTCAAGGCCTCGACGAGCTGTTCGAGGCGCAGGTCCGCTGGGAGGAGCTCGTCGAGATTCTCCGCCGCGAGATCGACGCCACGTACGACGAGGGCGAGCAGCTCGCGTACATGTTCCGCCTCGGGCGCGTCTACGAGGGCCAGCTCCTCGAGCTCGACCAGGCGGTCACGCAGTACCGGGGCATTCTCGACCGCGAGGCGCACCACCGCGGCGCGCTCGAGCGGCTCGAGCAGATCTACCTGACGCGCCAGGAGTGGGAGCCGCTGTTCGACGTGTACGGTCGCCAGGCGGAGTCCGCCGAGGCCGACGGCGAGAAGGCGGACCTGTTTGCGCGTCAGGCGAACCTGGCCGCCGAGCTGCTGAACCGGCCCGAGGACGCCATCGACCTGTGGAACCAGGTGCTCGATCTGAAGGGCGAGGACGCGGAAGCGCTCCGGGCCCTCGAGCAGCTGTACCAGCAGCAGGAGCGCTGGCGCGAGCTGGTCGACGTGTGCGAGCGACAGGTCACGCTGATCCAGAACGACCCGGCGCGGGAGCTCGAGCTCTTCGCCAGGCTCGGTCAGGTCTGGGGTGACCACCTCGATCGCGAGCGCAACGCGCTCGAGAACTGGCAGAAGGTCCTCGATCGCGATCCCCGGCACGAGGGGGCGCTCTGGGCCGTCCGCGAGCTCCACGAGCGCACGGGCGACCTGGCCGCGCTCGCCGAGGTGGACCACCGCCTGCTCGACCTGCTCGAGCCGAACGACGGCCGCCGCCTCGACCTGTACCGCCAGCTCGGCCGTCTGTATCAGGAGAGCCTCGAGAAGCCCGCCGACGCGATCCAGGCGTGGACGAGCGTCCTCACGATCGAGGCGTACGACGCCGAAGCGATCGACGCCCTCGAGGAGCTGTACGGCGCGACCGAGGACTGGCGCAGCTGCGTCGAGGTCCTCGACCGCAAGGTCCAGATCACCGAGGACGTGTTCGAGAAGGTGACGCTGCTCTTCCGCATCGCCGAGATGTGGGAGCAGAAGATCGGCGACGCCGATGGCGCGAAGGGCGCGTACACGCGCATCCTCGAGCTGCAGAGTGACAACGCCGATGCGTCGCAGCAGCTGGAGCGGCTCTATGAAGCCGACATGCAGTGGGAGGAGCTCGTCAACCTCCTCCTCGCGCGGCTCGAACTGTCGACTGATCCCTTCGATCGCCAGGAGCTCTACGCGCGCACCGCGAGGGTGTTCGAGGAGCGCCTGGGCAGCGCCGACAACGCCTTCGTCGTCCTCTCGCAGGCGATGGAGGAGACCCGCGACGACGAGCGGCTCGGCGCCGAACTGGCGCGCCTCGCGGAGGCGTCGGGCCAGTGGGCGCAGCTCATTCAGCTGTACGAGAACGTGCTGCGGGTCATCGGCAACGCGCCGGAGTCGGTGGCCCTGCACCTGCGCGTCGCGCAGTGGTACGACGAGAAGCTGGACCAGGCCGAGAACGCCGGCGCGCACTACCAGTTCGCGCTGGCCATCGAGCCCGACAACCTGGCGGCGCTCGCCGCGCTCGAGAGCCTGCTCGAGCGCTACAAGAAGTGGCCCGAGGTCGTGGCGGTGCTTCAGCGCCGTGCCGATCTCTCGATGGAGCCGGACGAGCGCAAGGCCGCGCTCGAGAAGATGGCAGGCATCCTCGAGGACAAGCTCGATCGCATCCCCGAGGCGATCGAGGCGTGGCGGCAGGTCCTGGCGATCGACGACCAGGACCTGGCGACCCTGCGGGCGCTCGAGCGGCTCTACGCCACGGCGGAGCGCTGGTTGGACCTCGTCGACGCGCTGCACCGGCAGGCGCTGGTGATCGACGATCCGAACACGATCGTCGAGAACCACCTGCGCATCGGTGAGCTCTTCGAGACGCGGCTGGCCGCGGCCGATCGCGCCATCGAGGCGTACCGCAACGCGCTGTCGATCGATGACCGCTGCCTCGACGCGATGCAGGCGCTCGAGAAGCTCTACACGGCGCAGGACCGCTGGCACGAGCTGCTCGACGTGTACGAGATGATGCTGAGCGTCCGGACCTCGAAGGAGGACCAGCTCCGCATCTACTCGCGCATCGCGATGATCCAGGAGGAGGAGCTCGGCGACGCCGACCGCACGATCGAGACCTATCGCAAGATGGTGCTCGTCGATCCGGGGTGCGTCCCGGCGGTGCGGGCGCTCGACCGGCTCTACCGCGAGCAGGAGCGCTGGGACGACCTCGCCGACGTGTACCTGCAGCACCTCGAGGCGCTGCAGGACACGAACGCGAAGATTCAGGTCCAGAGCGCGCTGGCGCAGCTGTACCGCGGCCCGCTGCGGGACGCCTACCGGGCGATCGACGCCCTGACGCCCATCCTCGACCTCGACGCGAACCACCTGCCGACGCTGACCGCGCTCGGCGAGCTGTACGCGGAGACGGAGGACTGGCAGAGCTGCATCCAGGCGCTGAGCCGCGAGGCGCACCTGTTGAGCGATCGCCGCGAGGTGATCGACCGGCAGTTCCGTGTCGGCCAGATCTACGAGGAGAAGATCGGCGACCTCGACGAGGCCGAGCGGTGGTATCGCGCCACGCTCGACCACGATCCGAACTTCCTGCCGGCCCTCGAGTCGCTCGCGCGGCTCTATCGCCAGCGGGCGGAGTGGAACGAGGTCGTCCGCGTGCTCAAGATGATGGAGGCGGCCCACCGCGCCTTCCCCGACAAGAGCAAGTGCCTGTACGAGATCGGCGCGGTGTTCGACGAGTACCTCGGCGACCGCACGACGGCGATCGACTACTACGAGCAGGCGATGGACATGTCTCCGGACAACGCCCTCGCCGCCAAGCCGCTCGTCCAGGTGTACCTGGCCGATCAGCGGTGGGAGCGGGCCGAGCCGTTGCTCGACCTGTTGCTCGCGCGGGCGCAGGGGGGAGACATCCGCGAGCTGCAGCAGCTCAACCACCGCCTGGGCTTCGTGGCGGAGCGCCTGCACAAGGACGACAAGGCACTTCAGCACTACCGGCAGGCGTACGAGCTCGACTCGACGCATCTGCCGACGCTGCAGGGCATGGCGGACCTGCTCTACCGGCGTGAGGACTGGGACCGCGCGTTCAAGATCTACCAGACGATGCTGGTGCATCATCGGGAGAACCTGGATGAGGCGGCGGTCGTCGAGATCTTCTTCCGCGAGGGTCTCATCAAGCTGAAGGTGGGGGAGCGTCGGAAGGCGCTCGACTTCTTCCGCAAGGCGCTGGACCTCGACCCGAAGCACCCGGAGACGCTGCGCGCGGTCGTCGACCTGCACGAGAAGAACGGCGACTGGGAGGATGTGATCCACTACCGGCGGCAGCTGTTGTCGGTGGTGGCCGATCCGATCGATCGCTTCCAGGCGCTCGTCGGCATCGGCGACATCCTGCGTGAGCACTTGCGCCACGCGAACAAGGCGGTCGAAGCCTATAACGAGGCGCTGACGCTGCAGCCGGACAGCAGGCTCGTCCTCAGCAAGCTGCTCGACCTGTACGAAGAGGCGCGGCAGTGGCCGAACGCCGTCGACGTGCTCACGCGGCTCGCCGAGATGGAGTCCGATCCGGGTCGGCAGTCGAAGTACTTCTACGCGGTGGCGGTCATCCAGCGCGACGAGCTGAAGGACAACCTGACCGCGGTGCGCACGTTCGACCGGGCGCTCGACGCGGATCCGGCGATGCTGAAGGCGTTCCAGGCGATCGACCAGCTCCTGACGAAGGAGAAGGACTGGGAGCGCCAGGACCGCTACTACCGCAAGATGCTGAAGCGGGCCACGGAGCGCGGGCTGCCCGACGAGCTCGTGGTGACGCTCGCCAAGAATCTGGGCGAGATCAACCGCACGCGCCTGCAGAAGTACGAGGACGCCGTGAAGGCCTACAAGATCGCGCTGGCCAAGCGGCCGGAGGATCTCGGCGTTCATGGCATCGTCGCCGAGCTGTACGAGCTCGCCAACGACGTCGACCGGGCGATCATGCAGCACTACCGCGTGATCGAGCTGAACCCGCGCAACATCGAGAGCTACCAGCACTTGCGGCGGCTCTTCATGGACAGCGGGCGCTACGACGAGGCCTGGTGCGTGTGCCAGGTGCTCTCGTACCTGGGCCATGCGAACGCCGACGAGCGGGCCTTCTTCGAGAAGTACCGCTCCCGCACGCTGACGCAGGCGCGCAAGGCGCTCGACGCGCAGATGTGGACGCTGATCTACCACCCGGAGATGAGCCTGCTGCTCAGCCGCGTGTTCGATCTGCTGTTCCCGTACACCGCGCCGCTGATGGCCCTGGACCACAAGGACCTGAAGCTGCACAAGCGCAAGGACCTCGTGGAGCCCACCGAGCAGACGCCGTTCAACAATGTGTTGAACTACGTCTCGCAGGTGACGCGTCTGCCGCGGTTCGAGGTGTACCGGGCGCAGCAGGGCGTCAACGGCATCGCCTCGGCGAACCTGAACCCGCCGGGCATGCTCGTGGGCATGGACGTGCTGGGTGGACGGTCGCTGCAGGAGCTGGCGTTCCTGACGTCGAAGCAGCTGTTCTCGATGAGCCGCTCGCACTTCCTGGCGACCATCGACGAGACGTACGAGCGCCGGAAGCAACGCCTCTTCACCATCGTCTACACGCTGACGAAACTGGTGAACCCGGGGGCGGAGGTGCCGTTCATGGACGAGGAGCTGCTGGCCGGGTACCAGGCCATCCAGCCCGCGGACCGTGCGGAGATGGCCAAGCTCATCGCGAAGATGGGCGAGGACCCGAACCAGCACCTCAACCTGTCGAAGTGGCTCGAGATGGTCGAGCACTCGGCCAACCGGCTCGGCCTGCTGCTGGCGAACGACCTGGGCGCGGCGGTGCGTTCGATCAAGAACGAGACCGTGCAGTTCAGCAAGGCGCCGGTGCAGGACCGCGTCCGCGAGCTGGTGCTCTTCGCCCTCTCCGACAACTACTTCAAGCTGCGCAAGGCGCTCCAGCTGAACATCGGCTGAGCGAGAGGCCAGGGCCGTGCCCGGAGTGCTCTACGTGGTCGCCGTGCCCATCGGCAACCTCGAGGACATCACGCTCCGGGCGCGACGCATCCTCGGCGAGGTCGATCTCGTCGCCTGCGAAGACACCCGCCACACCGGCCGCCTGTACGAGCTGCTCGGGCTCGCCCGGCGGCCGATGATCTCGGTCCACGATCACAACGAGGCGGAGCGCGTCCCCGGCCTGATCCAGCGCCTGGAGGCCGGGGAGAGCGTCGCCCTCGTCAGTGACGCGGGCACACCGGCGATCAGCGACCCGGGGTTCCGTGTCGTGCGCGCGGTCATCGAGGCCGGGCACACGGTCGTCCCCGTCCCCGGTCCGTCGGCGGCGGTGACCGCGCTGTGCGCCGCGGGCCTGCCGACCGATCGCTTCCGCTTCGTCGGCTTTCCGCCCCAGCGCAAGCGCCGCGCCTGGCTCGAGGCGCTCCGCCGCGCGGACGAGACGCTCGTCTTGTACGTCAGCCCGCACCAGCTCGCGGAGTTCCTCGTCGAGGCTGCCGAGGTCTTCGGCGCGGACCGCCCGGCGGTCGTGGCGCGTGAATTGACCAAGAAGTTCGAGGAGTTCCGCCGGGCGCCCCTCGGCACCCTCGCCGCGGACCCCGGCGTGGTACGTGGCGAGGTCGTGCTCCTCGTCGCGGGCGCGCCGCCCGAGGAGGCCCCCCACGGGGACGAGCTCGAGGCCGTCGTGAAGTCCCTGCTCGACGAGGGGCTGCCGCCGGCGAAGGCGGCGCGGGAGGCGGCGAAGCGGACGGGCGCCAGCCGGGACGAGGCCTACCGGCTCGCGGTCGGGCTGCGCGGCGCGGAGTAGCTACTCCGCCACGGCGCCCGTGATGGTGGCTGTCGCCTGGAGGAAGTCGCCGTGCGGGCCGGTTACGCTGAGCTCCAAGTTGCCGAGCGTCAGGCCCTGAAAGCTCGGGATGGGGATGCCCGACAGCAGACCGCCCAGCGCGCCGCCGAGCGCGCCGAGGATGTCGAGGATGGGGCCCTCGACGCTGGCTTCGACCTCTCCCCGCAGATCGGTGTCGGTCACGTCGAAGGCGGGGATGACCTCACCGACGGTGACGCCGATCGCCGCGCCGCCGTCCTCGCCGGCGCGTACGCCGGCGATGCCGTTGGCCGTCAGCGACGCCACGCCGTGCAGGAGCTCGCGTCCCTCGGCGTCGTCCGACTCGATCACGACCGCCATGTCGCCGACGCCGATCTCCACGCCGACGCCGTCCTGCGCCTCGACGAACTTCGCCGCCGGCGGCAGGGGGAGGTGGGTGTCGACGCGGATGGGCATCGAGGACGGGATCTCGGGGCGCGCCTTGCGCAGCAGGCCACCGAGGATGTTGGTCACGAGCATGAGCTGGCCGCCCTGCTCGCGGATCAGCGCCTGGTCGATCGTCGGGAACAGCACGCCCGACCGCCAGATCTGGAAGACCAGCAGGTTCAGCAGGTCGTCGTCGATCGCGACGCCGATCTCGCTCGTCTCGGGCACGCCGTCCCAATCGCTCTGGCTGCCGACGAAGCCAGCGAGCTCCGCGGGCGCCATCGGCGGATCGACGAGATCGACGGCGGTGTCGACGCGCGCCGACAGGCCGCCCTGGTTGACGACGAGCACGTCCGGCCGCAGGCGAAGGCGCAGGCCGACGCCGAGCAGATCGAGGTCGATCGGCTCCGCCAGCTTGCCGAGGAAGCCGTTGAGCAGGCCGGGCAGGCGCTGCTCGGCGAAGGCGGAGATGCCGCCGCTGAGCATCTCCTCGATGAGCGCCTGGGTGGCGCCGGGATCGTCGAACTCGGGCGGGGCGTCGCTGCCGAGGTTGACCGCGAAGCCCTCGAAGACCAGGTCGAGGTCCTCGAGATCGGTCTGGATGCGACCTTCGCCGTCGATCGTCGGCACCAGGGCGCCCGTGGCCTGGATGGCAGCCGACCCCACGCTGATCGCGTAGACCGGGCGCATCCCGATCTGCAGCTGTAGGGCGATGCTGGCGTCCTCGAGGCGCAGCCGGAAGCGCAGCCGACCGCTCTCGGGCGTCAGCTCTACCGTCGAAGGCTTCGTGTAGGCGACCTCGCCGATGGTGACGCCGAAGCGGCCACCCTCGGTCTGGAGGCCGTCCACGGGGAGCAGCGCCGCGAGGTCCTCCATGTCGATGCGGTCGCGGGCGGCGCGCGCGACGGCGCTGAGGCCGTCGGGTCCGACGTGGAGGCGGAGCGCCGAAGGCACGCCGGCGTCGGCGGACCGCAGCTCGCCGTGCAGCACGGCGACGTGCTCGCGCGCGAGGTTCCCGGCGGCGTCGGTGGCCTCGAGGCGCAGCACGTTGAGCCCCGGCTCCAGCGTGACCGGCACCTCAAACTCGGGGCCGGCGCCGGTGTCGAGCGGCTCGCCGTTGAGGGTGAGCGACGCGAGGCCGCCTTCGTCCTCGCTGCGGAAACGGAGCGGGAGCGCCGCGTCCGTCTGGTGCGTGCCGCGGGCCGGGTTCGAGATCTCGAGGCGCGGAGGAATGGGGTCGATCGTGACGTGGACCTCGGCGCGCGCGTCGGCGGCGGTCACGGTGATCGTCCGCTCGCCGGGCTCGAGCTCGACGAAGCCTTCGAACGTGCCGTCGGCGAAGGTGGCGTCGGCGCCGTTGAGCTGCACGGCCGACGGACGGCCCGTGACGGTGCCGGCGACTCTCACCCGGCGCGCGCGCAGCAGCGCGCCCTCGACGGGCTCGGTGACCGTCAGCTCGACCTGCTCGTCGATGGGTCCGCCGCCGGCGCCGCCCATGCCGCCGGCGCCGCCCATGCCGCCGGCGCCTCCGCCGCCGCCATCGACGAGGTCGCCGGCCTTGCGACCTCCGTCCTCGCCGCACCCCGCCAGGACCAGCACCGCCGTGAGCGCCGTGGTCGCGATCCGCCTGCGCATCTTCGCTCTCCCCCAGATCGGAGTGGAATTATGCATGAGGGGCGGAGAGCGCGGCAATGAACGGCGGTTCAGAACCAGGAGCCGAGAAAGACGTAGAGCTGCGTCTCCCCGTCGTCGTCCAGGCCCTCCGCCCAGCCGAGCCGCACGTTCACCGGCAGGCGCCAGCCCAGCGTCGCCTCGCTGGCCAGCTCGGCGCCGACGGCGCGCCGGAACGCGTCGGGGGCGAACGAGATCTCGTCGGGGGACGTCCGCGCCTGGCCCCAGTCGGTGAAGAGCGCCAGCTTCAGGCGACGGAAGAACAGCGGCGCGGTCGACGGGCCGCGGAAGACGTCCCAGATCGGCATGCGGTAGTCGAGCTTGGCGAGCAGGAAGCGGTCGCCGCGCTCCGTGCCCGACGGGTAGCCGCGCAGGACATTGCTGCCGAAGCTGATGTTGTCGAGGGCGTCGAGCAGGATGTTGCGTGGCTGCGGCACGCTACCGAGCGCGAAGAACACGCCGCGTCCGGCGTCGCCGCGGCCGATGGCGCCGTTGAGGCGCAGCGCGAGCACGTGCCGCCACCACAGCGGGAAGAAGTGCGCGTAGTCGACGAAGAGCTCGAACGTGTCCGCCTCGCCGCCGATGCGGCGATCGCGCAGCCGCACGGTGGTGGCGAACGCGAAGCCCTCGCCGGTCGAGATCGCCTCCGGGTACGTGTCGAGATCCGCGTAACGCAAGCCGAAAACGACGTCCGTCGACTCGCTGCTCGCCGGGATCTCGGGGGCGCGATCGAGCGGATCGTGCACCGGATCGGGGTTCTCGGCGGGATCGGTCCGTGAGTAGCCGACGCGAAGCGAGGCGGCCACCGAGCGCGCGGCGCGGCCGAACGGGTAGCTGACGCTCGCCGACGCGTTGGTCACCCGGTCGCGCCAGTCGCGCGGCGCCGCCCCGAAGTATGCGCCGTTGGCCCGCGTCCGCGTGGCGTGCCCCAGAGAGAGCGTCAGCGCCGGCACGAGTCGCCGGTAGCCGTAGACGAGCGTCGCGCCGAGCGAGTCGTCCTCGGGCACCGATTGGATGCTGCCGACCATCACGTGGTGCCCGGCCGCGTCGTTGGCGTCGAGCGTGAGGCCCACCTGGCTCGCGGCCTCTTCGGCGGACGAGAAGCTGAACGCCGGCGACCAGGCGACGGGCCAGAGGGAGTCGAGCGGCGCATAGTCTCGCGCCGGCAACGGGCGGTCGGGAGCGGGCCCCCGCGTCTCGGTCTCCGCGGCGGGTCGGCCGGCGGCGAGGGGCGCCTCCGGCGCGAAGGGGATCGTGGCCAGGTCGTACCCGCCCGGCGTGATGACGCGCATGCCGAGCGTGCCGCCGTCGGGAGAGATGTCGACCTCGAGGGCGCCGCCGACGAGGCGCGTGAGCCGCTGCGGCGCGCCGTCGGGCCACCGCCGCGCATAGACGTCGTAAATCCCAGTGATGTCGCTCACATACACGAGCCACCGTCCGTCGGGGCTGAAGCGAGGGTGCAGCTCCAGCGCCGCATCCGCCGTGATCGGACGCACGGCGCCGCTGGCGACGTCGACGGCGACAAGGTCGCGACCCCGTCCTTGCGCGACGCGTGTGGCCACCACGGTGCCACCGTCGGGGCTCACGACGGGGAACGCCACCTGGTCGATGCCGCCGGGATCGTGGAGCGTGCGCACGTCGCCGGAGGCGAGGTCGACGCGGACGAGGCGCGAGCGCCCGTGGTCGAGCTGGACGGCGGCCGCCCAGGTGCCGTCGGGCGCGCAGGCGGGCTCCCGGATCCGGGCGCCCCGCGTGAGCCGGCGCGGCCGCAGCCGCTCGAGGTCGTAGGCGACGAGGTCGAAGAAGGCGTAGTCGCCGGCGAACCGGTCCTGCTGGTCGAAGAGGAGCGTCCGGCCATCGTTGCAGAGGTCGAACGCGCTGAGCGCCTGCCCCGTGAGCATGCGCGCCGGGGCGTCGACCCCGTCGCGGCGCGCCCACACGCCGCCCGTGCGGTCCGCCGCGATGTCGAGGCTGAACAGACGGCCGTCGGCATGGAAGCGCGGGTTGCGGTGGTCGCGGCCGTTGGTCGTCACGGGGCGCGGCGCGGTCACACCGCCGGGCTCGGCGTCGAGGCGGTCCCGCTCGACGCGGGCGCGGGCGCTGAGATCCGCCTGCCAGGCGCGCCACAGGGCGGTCAGCGTCTCGCCGGTGGCCTCGCGGGCGGCGGCGTTGGGCGCGAAGGGCAGCAGGTCGTCGCCGACCGCGGCGTTGAGGGACGCCGCCGTGCCGACGCCGCGGTTGCGGGCGATCCAGTCGAGGAAATGGCCGCCGTACAGGTACCAGACGTTGGCGCCGGGCCAATCCAGCGGCACGTGCGTGGCCGAGTCGATGTCGAGCAGCCGGCCGGCGAGCGCCTGGACGCGCAGGATGCCGCGGAACACCGCCGAGTGGATGCGCCCGCGCCCCGAGGTCAGCGACTCGAGCCACACGGCCGTCCCCTCCAGCAGGAAGGACGGCATGTTCTGGTTCGGCGCGAACGTACGCCCCAGCACCCGGTTGAGGACCGCAGGCAGGCCGCTCTTCGTGTCCAGATGCAGGATGTGCGTGTACTCGTGGAAGATCAGGATCCGCAGCCAGTCGTCATAGTCGTGCAGGTTGCCGTCCATGTCGGGCGGCGCGGCGAACAGGTGCACCTTGGGGTAGGGCAGGGCGGTCGCCGATCCGTTGGCGTTGTCGCCGTAGTCGGTCAGCAGGACATGCGTCCGCTCCGCCGGCGTGTGGCCGAGCAGCGGGACGAGCGTCGCGTGGGCCTCCTCGCAGAGCCGGGCGGCGCGGAAGGCGAGCGCCTCGAGGTCCTCGGGGTAGTGGAGCTGGAAGTGCGGCGTGTCGATCGTGCGCCACGCCGGCAGCGGCGTCGCGGCCGCAGCCGCGCCGGCGAGCAGCAGCAGCGCCAGGGCCGCCGCCCGCATGGACCACCTTCCGAAGGGCATCGCCCGGCAGGCTAGCACGCCGCCGCGCTCCACTGGAAAGCGCGGTAGCCAATCGCGCGGGCCCCGGATACGATCCGCCGCCCGAGGAGAGGAATCCATGCCCGACCGCGCGGACCGCATCCTGGTCGCCGACGACGAAGCGAACCTGCGCAAGGTGCTCGGCGCGCTGTTGCGGCGCGAGGGTTACCAGGTCGACGGGGTCGCCGACGGCGCCGAGGCGTTGGCCCGGCTCGAGCGGGAGTCCTTCAGCGCGGTCATCTCCGACCTGCGCATGCCCGGCGTCGGCGGCATGGCGCTGCTCAAGCAGATCGTCGCCCGCTGGCCCGAGACGCCCGTCATCATCATCACCGCGCACGGCACCGTCGACACCGCGGTCGAGGCGCTCAAAGCCGGCGCCTTCGATTTCATCACCAAGCCCTACGACCAGGCGGAGCTCACGAAGGTCGTCGCCAAGGCCATCGCGACGCGCGCGCTCGCGAGCCGCGAGACGACCGGCATGGCCGCCCCCGAGGACCGCGGCCGCTTCGGCCTGATCGGCACCTCGCCGGCCATGCGCAAGGTCTTCGAGATCGTCGAGAAGGTGGCCTCCACGCCCTCCACCGTGCTCATCACCGGCGAGAGCGGCACCGGCAAGGAGCTGATCGCCAAGGCGCTGCACGAGCATTCGCTGCGCGCGCGCAAGCCGTTCATCAAGGTCAACTGCGCGGCGATCCCCGACACGCTGATCGAGTCGGAGCTCTTCGGCTACGAGCGCGGCGCGTTCACCGGGGCGGTCACGAGCAAGCCGGGGCGGTTCGAGCTCGCGCACGAGGGCACGCTCTTCCTCGACGAGATCGGCGAGGTCTCGACCGAGATGCAGGTGAAGCTGCTGCGCGTCATCCAGGAGGCGGAGTTCGAGCGTGTCGGCGGCGTGAGCACGCGGCGGGTGGACGTGCGCCTCATCACCGCCACGAACCGCGACCTCGCGAAGGAGGTCGAGCGCGGCGCCTTCCGCGAGGACCTGTACTACCGGCTCAACGTGGTGCCGGTGCGCCTGCCGTCCCTGCGCGAGCGCATCGAGGACATCCCGCTGCTCGTGGAGCACATCCTCGAGAAGTACTCGAAACGACTCGGGAAACAGGTGGAGCGGCTCAGCGACGACGCCCTGGCGCTGCTGAAGCGCTATGGGTGGCCGGGCAACATCCGCGAGCTCGAGAACGTGCTCGAGCGCACGCTGCTGTTCTGCGATCGGCGCGTGATCGAAGCCGAAGACCTGCCGCCCGAGATCCACGGCCGGGCGGTGGAGCCGGCGGGCGAGGTGACGGCGCCACCGCCCGGCGTGACCGGCCTGAAGGACGCCGTGCGCCTCGCCACCGAGCGCCTCGAGCGCGAGATGATCGAGCGCGCGCTCGCCGAGACGGGCGGCAACGTCACCCGCGCCGCGCGCATGCTCGAGATCTCGCGCAAGAGCCTGCAGATCAAGATGAAGGAGCTCGGCCTCCGCGAAGAGTCGTGAGACGGCTACCGAACGTTCTCACCGAGACGTTCCGAAGTTTACTCGCGGCGAGGTCGCGGCTATGGTAGCGCGGTCCCGAAGACCGATGCCGCCGGGGGAGCAGAGCGATGTGGGCGCCGCGTCGACCGTGGTTGCTGGCCATTGGCCTCCTGGGCACCGCCTCGCCGGCGCTCGCCGCGGAGCGCGTCGACGTCATCGACGCCGCCGACGAGGCGGATCCCTATGACTTCAACGCCGAGGTCACCTACCGGCGGAGCCTGCGACGCGCCAAGATCACTCGCGAGTTCAACTTCGACTGCACGAAGACGGCCTGTCCCGAGGACTCGATCCAGGTCGGCGGCGGCGCGCTCGTGCACGTCAAGGAGCTGCGATACGAGCGCACGATCCACGAGATCGTGCCGCGCCTGCGCTTCGGCATCTGGCACGACCTCGAGCTGAGCCTCGAGGCGCCGATCGTGCTCTCCGACGACCAGTCGCTGCGCTTCGCGGGCAACGGCGGCAAGAAGAGCAGCCCCGTCGTCGGCCCCACCGAGATCAAGCAGGGCGAGCGCGTCGTGCAGGCCGAGAGCACGGTGGCCCCGGGCCCACGCCTCGTGAATGGCATGCAGCAGGACCCCGAGGACCTGTTCGCGGTGCCCTACGAGGGCGAGCCGGGCGTCGATCTGCCCACGCGCGCCGGCTTCGGCGACATGCTCTTCATGCTGCGCTGGTCGCCGTTCGCCCAGGACCGCGACGTCTCGCGCGCCACGTGGACGGTCGAAGCGGGGTGGCGCGCCCCGACGGGCGAGACGATGGCCGTCGACAACGAGGGCGTCGGGCGCGGCGTGCACGAGCTGATCGTCGGCACGGCCATCTCGCGGAGGTACCAGTACCTCGACCCGTACGCGCGCTTCGAGGCGGTGTTCCCGTTCCCCGCCAACGATTCGCTCTTCAAGGACTACGGCGACAGCCAGGAGCACGTCGGCCCCGGCGCGCGCACGAGCTTCGACTTCGGCGCCGAGATCGTGCCGTACGAAGACCGGGTCAAGCAGATCAAGGTGTACATCGACGTGGGCCTCGGCGCGGTCTACCACGCCGAGGGGCGCGACTACTCCGAGCTCTTCGACGCGCTCGCGCGCGGCGCGCTCGAGTGCGATCCGGCCGGCGTCGGCGGTGACATCAACTGCGGGCGCTACGCCGCCGACAGCCGCAGCGAGATCGCCGGCCAGCCCCACGACGGCATCACCACCGTCGAGCAGTTCATGACCTTCAAGGGCCGCCTCGGGCTCGGCGTGCAGGCCTCGAAGTTCCTGCGGCTGGGCGCCGAGGTCTCGCTTGCGCACGACACCGAGCACTTCATCAGCAGCGCCGAGGTCGGCAAGGACCGGGACGGCTCGGGTCTCGTCGAGAACAAGAGCGACGCCAACTACGACCCGGCCGAGCAGAACCCGACCTACGTGCCCGCCATCGACGCCGTGGGCCGCCGCCTGCGCGTCGAGGAGACCACCGTGTTCCAGGTGGGCTTCAACGCCGCCGTGATGTTCTAGCGTCTCGCGCCCAGCGCACGCTGCTGCGCGAAGCGTACACCGCCGTGTTCCAGGCAATCCGGAGCGACAAGGCGAGCCCCCTCGCCGCCATCGCCGAGTCGCTTCCGCTCGACCTCGACGCCCTCGCGCTGCGCGAAGGCGACCCCGTCGAGTGCGCCCGGCTTCGGGTGGCGCGACTCGAGGTCGCGGTGCGGCAGTCGTCCGACGAGACGGCGCTCCTCGCGCGCACGCTGCGGGCGGCGGACGCCTTCGAGGCGGCGGCGGCCCCCTGCCGGCGCGAAGTCACGACGTGGGTGATCGACACATGGCGCGTGCGCCGTCGCGTCACCTTCGCGCGGCGCGAGCGGCGGCGGCCGCGACGGCGCTGATCGGAGAGCTCCGGCGCGGGGCGCAACGAGGTGGCGCGCGCGAGGGGGCCTCGACCCGACGAGGCCGACGCCTACGCCCGTCACCTGGTGAGGGAGGGACACACGCTCGAGCACCTCGCCGAGCGTGACACACGGTCGTGTTCGATACGCTGCGGGAACAGATCTGGCTCGAGCGGCATGCCACGTTCGCCGAGGTGACCGGCGACGGGTATCACCGCCCCGAATGCCTTCGAGACGCTGCCCGCAGGACGCGGTGGGCACTCCCTCGAGGTGGGGCCGGGGCGCGGGCCATGCTGCCTGGGCGCGATCCGACCGACGCGTTTCGATGACATCGGCGTCAGTCCGACGAGCGGAGGCCGAAGCGATCCTCGACGGCGACGATGCGGTCGATGGACTGCATGCAGGTGTGGAGCGCTCCCCCGGGCGTCGTGACCATGATCCGGCTCGGCGAGCGACTCAAGACCGGTAGAGCATCAGATAGACGACCACACCGGTCACGGAGACGTAGAGCCACACCGGAAGCGTCCAGCGTGCGATGCGGCGGTGTTGTTCGAAGCGCTGCCGGAACGCCAGGTAGACCGTCCGCAGCACGAGCGGCACGACGACGGCCGCAAGCACCATGTGGCTGAACAGAATCACCAGGTAGATCGTCCTGGCGAGGCCCGTACCTGTGTAGGCGGTGCTCCCGTAGAGCCCCATGCGCGTCAGGTAGCCCACGAGGAAGAGCGAGCTGCTCACGAGGGCCGCGATCATCAGGTTGCGGTGGCGCGCGAGCTGCCGGCGCCGCACCGCGACGTAGGCGGCGGCCACGAGGCAGGCCGAAAGGCCATTGAAGCAGGCGTTGACGGCGGCGAGGAGGGCGCTCGTCTCCATCAGCGTCGCTTGTGGCAGACGAAGGTGGCGAGGCTGACGGCGGCGACGGCGAAGCCGAGGGTGACCGCGAGCTCGAGCGGCGCGCTGTCGACGGCGGAGGTGCCCGCCGGCAGGTCGCCGCCGTACAAGGCGCGTCGGACGCCGCTGACGATGTAGGTCATCGGGTTGGCGCGCATGATCGCGCCGAGCACGGCGTGATCCGCGCTGGCGGGGAACATGGCGCCACTGAGCACCCAGCCGGGCAGCAGCAGGATGCTCATCACCGCGTGGTAGGCCTGGCTCGAGTCGAGCCACCAGGCGAGCGCGAAGCCGAAGGCGGACAGGCCCACCGCGCCGACCACCAGGAAGAGCGCCAGCGAGAACCAGGACACGTCGCCGGGCGCGAAGCCGGCCCACGGTGTGAACACCAGGAAGAGCGCCGCCTGCATCAGGCCGACCGAGCCGACGCCGAGCGACTTGCCGAGGACCAGCGCCGTGCGCGAGCCCGGGCCGACGACCACCGACTGCAGGAACCCGGCGTGGCGGTCCTCGATGACGGTGATCGTCCCGAAGATGCTCGCGAAGAGCACCATCATCACCACGATGCCCGGGTAGAAGTACTCCATGTAGCCCAGGCCCGGCGCGGTGCCGAGGCTGAACGTCGACGCCATGCCGCCGCCGATGAGCAGCCAGAAGACGATGGGCTGGACGAGGGCGCCGACCAGGCGGCTGCGTTGGCGGAAGAAGCGTGCCAGGTCGCGGCGCCAGAGGACGCCGACGGTGGCGAGGTCGTCGCCGAGGGCCACGCTCACGCGCGCTCCTCTCCGCCGAGCTCGTGGCCGGTGAGCTTCAGGAACACGTCGGCCAGGCTGGGGCGCTTGAGGTTCACGGCCCGCAGGCGGCCGGCGGGGAAAGCCTCCACGAGCCGCGGGATGAGCTCGTGGCCGCGCTCGCAGACGAACGAGACGCCGTCGTCGACGCGGCGCGCCTCGAGGCCGAAGCGCTCGCGCACGACGGCGGCGAGGCCGTCGGCGTCCTCGCCGGAGACGGTGATCACATCGCCGGAGACGGCGCGCTGGAGGTTCTCGGGCGTGTCGCAGGCGATGACCACGCCGCGATCGATGAGGGCGAGGCGGTCGCACTGGGCCGCCTCCTCGGGGCGGTGCGTCGTGAGCAGGATCGTCAGCCCGTCGCGGCGGCGGAGCGCCTGGAGGCGGTCCCACGTGCGGTGGAACGAGATCTCGTCGAGGCCCGTCGTCGGCTCGTCCATGATCAGGAGCGATGGCCGGTGGATGAGGCTGCGGGCCAGCTCGAGGCGGCGGCGCATGCCGCCCGACAGGTTCTTCACCACCTCGTCGGCGCGATCGGCGAGGTCCGCGAGCTCGAGCAGCGTCCCGGCGCGCTCCCGGGCGACGCTTCGCGGCACGCGGTGGAGCGCCGCCGTCAGCAGCAGGTTCTCGCGGCAGGTCAAGGTGATGTCGACGCTGGGGTTCTGGAAGACGACGCCGAGGCGGCGGCGCAGGCGACGGTCGCCCGGCGCGACGGGCGCGCCGTCGAACGTCATGCGGCCGGCGTCGGGCACGAGCAGCCCGGTCATGATGCGGAACGTCGTGCTCTTGCCGCTGCCGTTGGGCCCGAGCAGGCCGAAGATCTCGCCGCGCCGGACGCTGAAGGTCAGGTCCTCGAGGACGCGCCGCTCCCGGAAGCGCAACGCGAGGCCGCGGACCTCGAGGAGCGCGTCGGCCGCGGCCGGGTCAGAGGCCGGTGCCGTGGCCGGGACCGGCATCGACGACCAGGGCCGCGAAGAGGAGGGTGAGGTAGACCAGCGTGTACAGGAACAGGCCCCGCGCCCACCGGTTCTCGGCCTGGGCGCGGAAGCCCGCGATCGACCAGCCGACGAGGACGACGCCCAGGATCGACGCCAGCGCGAAGTAGATCCAGCCGGCGACGCCGAAGGGCACGAGCAGCAGGCTCACCGGGACGAGCGTCGCCGACCAGAAGAGCATCTGGCGCTTGGTCGAGGCGATGCCGTGCACCGACGGGGTGGTGCGGATGCCGGCCTTCTCGTACTCGTTGCGCCGGTAGACCGCGATGGCCAGGAAGTGCGGCAGCTGCCAGAGGAAGAGGATGCCGAAGAGGACCACGCCGGGCCAGTCGGCGTGGCCGGTCACCGCCGTCCAGCCCATGAGGGGGGGGACCGCGCCGGGCACCGCGCCGATGAGCAGCGCGTGCGGCGTCACCTGCTTGAGCGGCGTGTACACCCAGACGTACATCACGAGCGCGATGGCGCCGAGCAGGCCGGTGATCGGGTTCACGAGGAAGGTGAGCATCGGCACTGACACCAGGGCCAGCGCGAGGCCAAACCACAGGGCGACGCGGGGCGCCAGGCGGCCCGCGGGCAGCGGCCGGTTCTTGGTGCGCGCCATGTGCCGGTCGCTGTCGCGCTCGATGTAGCAGTTGAGCGTGTTCGCGGCGCCGACGACGAGCACCGTGCCGGCCAGCGTCGCGACGAGGCGCGCCCAGCTCAGCTCACCCGGCGCCAGCCACAATCCGCCGGCGGTCGTGATGATCACCAGCAGCGTGATGTTCGGCTTGACGAGCGCCACGAGATCGCGGGCGACGGCCGAAACGGGGCGGGGCTGGGCGTGCGCCGGGAGCATGAAACGTCCGCCGATCTCCGAGGTCCGGAAGCGGCGAATTTCTAGTCCGTTCGACGGGATGCGTCAAGAGAGGGATGGGTCACCGCGGAGGGACGCGAAGCGCGTGCGGCCGTCGTCGGTCCACCACCGGCGCCATCGTTCGACGGCGGCCCGCCGCTCCGCCGGCGATGCGTCGACCCCGAAGCCGAGCTCGAGACAGGTGAGGCGCTTCAGCTCGTCGAACGCGGCGGCCCGCGAGCCGCGCCGGTCGCTCGCCAGCCCGTCGAGGAGCCACTCGATGCGCGGCCGGTGCCGATTCTCGTCGTACCACGCCGCCCACCGGCGGGCGTCGGCGCCGAAGTCGTGCCGCGTCAGCTCGACGAGGGCGCGCTGGACAGCCTCGGCGGCGCCGTCGGCGGGGCGCCGCAGGGCGTCGATGAGCGCGGGCAGCGTCTCGTCGGCACGCAGGCGGCCGGCGGCCTCGGCGGCGAAACGGCGTCGGGCGGGCGAGTCGTCGCCGAGCGCTTCGCGCAGGCGGGGCACCACCGTGGCGCGCAGCGGGCCTTCGAGTCGTGGGCCGAGCGCGCGGGCCGCGGCGGCGCGCACGGACGGGTCCTTGTCGAAGAGCCGCTCGGTCAGCGTCGGGGGCACCGGGCCGTCGAGGGCCCCGAGCAGCGACACCGCGTAGAAGCGCACCTCGGGCGACAGCGCGTCGCAGAGGCGCGAGACGGGCCCGCCCGCCGCGGCGCCGAAGTGGCGGATGGCGCGGATGACCGGGCCGTGCTCGTCGATGCGGCCGGGATCGGCGGTGTAGCGGTCCACCTCGATCGGGCCGGGGAAGACGGCGAGCAGCGCGTCGAGGCCGCGGTCGCCGGCGGCGAGCAGGCGGGCCTCGGCGTCGAGGCGCGACTCGCGGTCGGACAGCGCGCGCACGTCGGCGGCGATCTCGTCGTCGGTCGGCGCCGGGCGCGCGAACACGGGCGGCGCCGCCGCCGAGGGCTCGCCGGGCGGCGCGATCGGCGCCGGCGGTGCGCTCACCGGCCGCGGGGACGTCGACGGGGGATCGAGCGGCGAGCGCATGCGGCCGGCGGGCGCCTCGGCGCCACCGAGCGCCCGAAATCGGCTGCTGGACGTGAGCGCGTCGGCGGGCGGCTCGATGCGGATGGCGCGCACCCGCGGCGCCGCCCCGCCGGCCGGCACGCCCGGGTAGCGGCCATCGAGCGCAGTGAAGCGGTCGCCGAGCGGCAGATCGAGGTGGCGGCGCAGGGCCCGCCGCACGTCGAGCTCGAGCGCCAGGTACGGCTCGATCGGGCGCCCGAGGACGAACGAAAGCTCGGAGAGCACGTGGGGCCCCAGCGCCGGCGTGACGACCACCAGCCGGTGCGGGTGGACGTGCACCGCCAGCAGGCCGTGGCGGGCCGCGAGCTCCCGCGGGAAGAACTGCAGCGCGTCGGGCTCCGGGCGCTCGAGGAACTCGGGCGGCGCCAGCGGCGCGTCGAACGCGCGCGCGAGGATGCGCAGCAGGCGCACCTGCTCGGCGGCGCCCAGGGGGCGCACCTCGAGGATCGCGGTGTCGGGCGCGCCGCCGTGCTTGCGCAGGATGCGGTTCGCCTCGTCGACCTCGTCGCGGTCGAGGAGTCCCTGGGCGACGAGGTCGTCCCAGAAGCGTTCGGTCTCGGTCATGTGCCCCCGCCCGGCCCCCCCGGCGAGACGTCCAGGCGGGACGCATCTAGCACTTCCGAGGCGCCCGGGCAACCGGTGCGCGCAGGTCAGGTCGGCGGGCGCCGGGAGCGCGGCCGGCCCGCGACGAGGAGGGTGCCGCTCACGTACTCCGCCAGCGTCTGCCGGCGGTGGTCGACGGCGCCCCAGAGGTAGCCGAGCAGCAGGGCGAGGGCGCCGACCGTCGTGCCGAGGCCGTGCAGCAAGCTGCGGAACGGGCCGGCGGTGCGCCCGCTGCCGTCGACGAGGCGCAGGTTCATCACGAGCTCGCCGAGCGTGCGGCCGAGCAGCGTGTGCAGCACCGTGCCGTACAAGAGGCCCAGCGCCGGCACGACGACGACGGCCCGGCCGAAGTGCACCCGCGGATCGGCGAGCAGGTCGGCGGTGTAGTCGATCCAGTCGAATCGCTGCTCGGGCAGGGTCGGTGGCGTGATGTGCCCGCCCTTCCAGAGCCACCAGGTGGCCGCCGCGATCAGCGCGAGGTCGATGAGGTCGGCGAGGAGCCGGCGGTAGAACGGCGCCGCCTTCACCTCGAGGGTGGGCGCGGCGGACGGTCGTGACGCGGTCATGGCGTGCCGCTCATAGCACGCCGAGGCGGTGGAGGACCAGCGCAGGGCCGACCACCGCCGCCGTCTCCGTCCGCAGGACGAGGCCGCCGAGGGAGACGCGCTGGACGCCGGCGAGGGCCAGGCGGGCGAGCTCCCCCGGCGCGAAGCCGCCCTCGGGCCCGATGAAGACGGCGACCGGCGCGTCGAGCGCGGCCGACGCCAGCGGCGCGCCGCCCTCCGGGTGCAGGACGAGGCGCGTCGCCATCGCGCCCGTGGCGTCGAGGGCGGCATCGATCGCGAGCGGCCCCTCGATCTCGGGGGTGTCCGCGCGTCCGCACTGGCGCGCCGCCTCGGCGACCACCCGCGTCCAGCGCTCGCGGCGCTTCTCCGCACGGTCCGCGTCGAGCCGGACCACGCTGCGCTCGCAGGCGACGACCAGGACGCCCTCGACGCCGAGCTCCGTCACCTGCCGCAGCACGTCGTCGAGCTTGTCGCCCTTCGGGAGGCCGTAGCAGAGCGTCACGCCGCCGCCGCGCCGCCCTTCGCGCACGGGCCCGCTCGGGCGCGCTGTCCAACGTTCGCCCTCGCGCTCGAGGACGGCCTCGACCTCGCGACCGCGGCCGTCGAACAGCAAGACCGCCGCGCCGGCCTCGAGCCGTCGGACGACGGTCACGTAGCGCGCGGTCTCGGGCGCCAGCGGCACGGGCGCGGCGAGGTCGGCGCCGGGGGCGGGGACGCGGAGCATCAGCGCCGACGCAGGTGCAGGATGGCCCACTCGCCCTCGGCGAGCCGGCGGACGAGCGCGAAGGCGGGGTAGGCGGCGACGACGGCGTCGGCGTCCTTCTCGAGCAGGCCCGCGAGCACCAGGTCGCGACGGGCGACGGCGGTCAGCGCTGGCGCGAGCTCGATCAGGACGTGCGCGAGGATGTTCGCGACGACGACGTCGAACGGCCCCTGGACGGCGTCGATGGTGCCGGTGATCCACTCGACCCGGTCCTCGACGCCGTTGAGGGCGGCGTTGTGGCGCGCGTTGTCGGTGGCGTCGGGATCGTTGTCGACGCCGACGGCCCGCGCGCCGAAGAGCGCGGCGGCGATGGCGAGGATGCCCGAGCCGGTCCCGAGGTCGAGGACCGGCGTGGCGGGCGGTGGGTCGAGCAGCCCCTCGAGCATCTTCAGGCAGCCGCGGGTGGTCTCGTGCGTTCCGGTGCCGAACGCCATCCCGGGGTCGACGACGACGGTGACGGCGGCCTGCGGATCGGGCGCCTCCCAGGGCGGCCGCACCCAGATGCGGTCGGCGACGCGCGATCCGCGGAAGAACGCGCGCCAGCCCTCGCGCCAGGACTCGTCCTCGCTGCGGCGGGTCCGGACCACGGCGCCGGGGAAGCCGAGGAAGTCGAGCCACTCGGTCACCATCGACTCGAGGTCTGCCGGGGGCGCCTCGGCCATGCCGGCGACGACCTGCGCGTTGCCGGGCGCCGCCTTGGACATCGTCGTCGCGTCGCGGACCTCGACGGCGGCGCCGGTGTGCTCCGCCAGCAGGGCGGCCAGCGTGTCGGCCAGATCCTCGGGGACGTCGACGCTCATCTGCCACCAGGCCATGATGAATTCCTACCGTTTTTCAAGGGGTTGTGGGTCGGGGCCGAGCGTGATCACGACCTCGTCGCGCAGCGATGCCGCCAGGCGCTGGACGTCGGCGGGGGTGACCGCGTCGACCGCCGCGCGCCACGCGGCGAAGGCGCGCGCGCCCACCTCGAGGCCTTGCAGGGCGCGGCTCACCTGCCACCGCGCGCGGTCGGCGGATCGTTCGAGGTTGAGCAGGCGGCGCGCGAGGAGACGTCGCCGCGCCCGATCGACGGCGGCGCCGTCGGGCGGCGCGGAGGCGAGGCCGCGGATCGCCGCGCCGAGCGCCGCCCGCACCGCGTCGAGCGCATCGGGCGCGCCCGCCACGCGCCAGGCGAGGTGGCCACCGTCCCGCCGGAGCTCCGTCAGCACGCGCGTGTCGGTCCCCGGGACCGGACCGTCCGGTCCGGCCAGGAGCTCGGCCAACACGTCGACGACGGCGGCAGCCGGCTCCTCGAGGACGCCCATCGGGAAGCCGTAGGCCAGGCGCGCGATGGGCCCGGGTCCGGCGAGCGCCCTGGGCGCGCCCGTGTCGCGCGCGGGCGGCGCGGCCGGGCCGGGCGGCGCCTCGGTCGGTCGTCCGGCGAGGCCGCGCGCAAGCACCGAAGCCACACGCGAAGGCTCGACATCGCCGGCGACTGCGATCACCAGGGGGGCGGCGGCGACGTGGCGCTCGAACCAGGCGCGCGCGTCCTCGGCGCGCAACGTCACGAGGGCGTCGGCGCGCCCGAGCGGCTCGCGCCCGGCGGGGTGGGCGGCGCCGTGGAGGGCGGCGTCGAGCGCGCGCCGCAGCGCCCGGTCGGGATCGGAGCGCGCGCGGCGCTGGGCGGCCTCGACCTCGCCGCGGGCGCGGTCGAGGTCGTCGGTGCCGAAATCGCCGCGACGCAGGCGCCTGGCGACGTGGCTCAGCCATGTCTCGGCCTCGTCGGCGGGGACGGTGACCTCGAGCACGACGGCGTCCGAACGGACGCGGCCCCGCACGCGAGCGCCGTCGGCGCCCGACACGGGACGGGCCAGCAGGCGGGCGACGACGGCCGCCGTGCCGGCACGGTCCGGCGGGTCGGCGGCGACGCCGCCGAGGGCGGCGGCGTGAATCGAGACGGTGCCGCTGCCGGGGAGGGCGTCGACGACGAGGCGCGACGCGGGGCCGAGGCGGAACACGCCGGGGGCGTCGTCGGCAGCCGCCCCGGCGGAGGCCCACTCGAGGGCGACGGCGCTCAGGTCGGCGGCGCGGTCGACGTCGGCCGGCTCGTCGCGACCTGCCGGCGGCAGCGCGACCACCGCGTCGAGGGCGGCGGGCGCGAGCAGCGCGCCGGCGACGCGACCGACGGCTGCCGGATGGAGGGTCGCCAGCGCCTCGTCGTAGGCGGCCTCGGCCTGCTCGCCGAGGCGGAACGTGAAGGCGGCCGTGCGGCGGGCGCGGCCGACGGCGGTCTCGACGTCGAAGCGGGCGTCCCGGGCCACGGCGGCGCTGGCGCGGGCCACCTCGGCGGCGCCGGGGCCGCCGTCCGCCAGCAGCAGGACCTGCTCGAGGAGCACCCGCCACGCGGCGTCGACGTCGCCGGGCGCGACCGCGAAGCCGGCCACGAAGAGGCCGGGGCCCGCCGGGCGCCAGGCGTAGGCGGTGACGTCGGTCGCCGTCAGCCCCTCGGCGGCGGCAGCCCGCGCGAGGCGCGAGTCGGGCCCCTGGCCGAGCAGCACGGCGAGGACGTCGACCGCCGCGGCCTGCGCTGCGTCGCCCGGCGGCAGCGGAAAGCCGACGAGCAGGCGCGCCTGGGGCCCCGGCCGGCGCACGACCCGCACCCGCGGACCGGCGTGCGCCGGCGGTTCGGGGAGGGGAGCGCGGCGGGTCGCGGTGCCCGTCCAGGCGCCGAGGCGTTGCTCGACCAAGGACCGGACCGCCGCGGGGTCGACGTCGCCGGCGACCACCAACATCGCGGCGCCCGGACCGTGGCGACGCGCGCGGAACGCGGCGACGGCGGGGGCGCTCAGGCCCTCGGCGGATGGTGCGAAGGCGTGCGGCGGCCGGGCCAGCGGATGGCCGCCATACGCCGACTCGAGGAGCGCGGCCACGTCCGAGCGCCCGGCGTCGTGCGCCGCCCGGGCGGCCCGCGCGGCGGCGGCGCGGGCGATGCGCGCGATCGCGTCGTCCTCGGCCGGCGCGGTGACCGCGTGGGCGATGGCGTCGAGGATGTCGCTCAGCGCGTCGGCGGGCGCGACCACCTCGAAGACGGTCGCGTCGGCCTCGGACCAGCCGCGCGCCCGGCCGCCCGCGAGCGCCGCGCGGCGGACGAGCCCCGCCGACGAGCCGCCCTCGACCACCAGCCGCTCCAGCACCTGCGCTGCGCCCCGCTCGCCGGGGGCCTCGTCGACGAGCGACGCTTCGAGCCAGAGCTGGACGGCGACCACGCCGCTCCCCGGCGAGGGGACGACGCGCACGTCGAGCCCGCTCGCGAGCCGGGACGTCGCGAGGACCGCGGGCGCGGCGGGACGAGGCGACGTCGGCCGCGGGGTCGCCGCCGGCGGAGCACCGCCGCAGCCGGCCAGGGCCAGCGCGCCGAAGAGGAGCTGGGCGAGACGCATCGGCGCGGGAGGGTAGGACGGCCGCGCGCCGGCCTGCAACGGGCACACGGGCGGTCCGGCGGCTCCCTCCCGTTCGTCTCGAAATTGTTTCGCATTTCGCCGCGGCTCCGACTGCGATTAGATTGTCGACCCATGACGCTCGACACCTCGGAGGTCGCTCGCTGGCGCCGCATGGCCGGCGTGCTGCTGGACGAAGCCGCCCGCCTGAGCGATCCGGCCTCGCGCGCCGCGCGGCTCGTGGAGGTCGGCGAGCTCCACCTGCACCGGCTCGGCGACGCGCCCGGCGCGAGCGACCACTTCCTCGCGGCGGTGCGGGCCGACGCGCGCGCCCCGCAGGCCGCCCTCAGCCGCCTCGCCCGGCTGGCTCGCGAGACCGGCGACGTGGCGGTCACCGCCAATTTCGTCGCCGCGCTCTCCGCCGCCGGACAGTGGGCCGACGTGCTGACCGTGCTCGTCCGGCGCGCCGAGGGCGGCACGGACGCCCGCGAGCGATCGGGCCTGTACCTCGAGGCGGCGCGCGTGGCCGACGAGCGCCTGGCCGATCCGGAGCGCGGCCGCGAGCTCCTCCTGCGCGCGGCGCGCGACGCCGTCGCCGAGACCCGCGCCGAGACGCTGGCGCGGCTCGAGGCGCGCTTCGCGACCTACCCGGACGACGAGGCCGTCGGCGCGGCCTTCGCGCGCCTGCTGAACGACGAGGGCCGCCCGGTCGGGGCCATCGATACGCTCACCGCCCTGGCCGCCCGGCTGGGCGATCCGCGGCGCCGGGCGGCCATCCTGCTGGACGCCGCCATCTTGTGCGCCGATCGCGCCGGCCGACCGCTCGACGCCCTGGTCCATCTGTACGAGGCGCTCGTCCACGATCCCGACCTCGGCGCGCGCGTCCAGGCGCGCTTCGACGCCATCCAGACGCGGTGGGGCCACGTCGCCGAGGTCGCCGACACGTTGGAGCGCGTCTACGCGCGGCTGGGGCGGCACGACCGGGTCATGGCGGTCCTCGAGGGGCGGCTCGCGACCGCGGGCCCCAGCGAGCGGCCCGCGCTGCTCCTGCGCATGGCCGAGCACGCCGAGTACTCCCTCATCGACCCCGGCCGCGCCTTCGAGCTCTACCGGCGCGGGTTGGTCGAGGGGGGGGGCGACGCGGAGACGTTGGCGGCGGGCATGCGCCGCGTCGGCGCCGAGGGGGTCCCCGGGGCGTCGCGGGTGATGATCGACCTCTTCGGCCGCCTGGGCCTCTGGCGCGCGCTCGTCGAGGTGATGGACGACGAGGCCACGCTCCTCGTCGACGACGTCGAGCGCGCGGCGATGCTGTTCCACGCCGGCGAGGTCCTCGAGAACCGGCTCGAGGACCTCGAAGGCGCGATGCGTCGCTACCTGCAGGCGTTCAAGCTGTGCCCGCGCGAGCCGCGCTATGTCTCGGCCGGCGAGCGCCTGTACCGACGCCGCGGCGACTGGGCGATGGTCGATCGCCTGGTCGGCCTCCAGGTGCGCGTGGCCCCGGATCGCGCCACGCGCTGCCGGCTGCTCGTCGAGCAGGCGCGCATCCGCCACCGCAACCTCGACCGGCACGCCGAGGCCTATGAGGCCGTCCGGGCGGCGCTGGCGGAGGGCGGCGGCGACGGCGCGATGGCGGTCATGTCCGACCTCGTCGCCGACGACCGCGCGTTCGCCGAGATCGGAGCGGCCCTGCGCGAGCGCGCGGAGGGCGAGGGGGCAGGCGAGGCGGCGCGGCTGCTGACGGAGCTCGCGGCGCTGCAGATCGATCTGCGCCTCGACCCGGCGGCGGGCCTCGGCAGCCTCCGGGAGGCCGCCGATCTGGCGTCCGGTGACGAGCGGCTCTTCCGGCGCGTGGCGGACCTGCTCGAGACGCTGGACGACGGCGGGCGGCGCGAGGAGCTGGCCGCGTGGCTCGCCGGCGCCGTCGCGCGGCCGCTCCCGCGGGCGGCGCAGGCCGAGGCGCTGCGCCGTGCAGGCAGGCTGTACTTCCGACACCTCGGCGCGCCGGCGCGCGGGCGGGACCTGCTGCGGCGGGCCGTCGAGCTCGAGCCGGGCGACGACGAGGCCGGGACGGACATGCTGGCCGCGGCGCGCGCGGCGCGCGAGCCCGTCGTGCTGGCGGCGCTGCTCGAGGCCGTCCTGGCGGGCCGCGTGGGCGTCATCCGCGAGCTCGCGGCGCGCAAGGCCCTGCTCCGGGAGCTCGCCGAGCTGCACCTGCGGGCCCTCGACGACGCGAGCGGCGCCATCGCCTGTCACCGCGAGATCCTCTCCGCCGATCCGCTCGACGCCGAGGCGTTCGCCGCCCTGCGGGGGATGCTGGCCGAGCGCGAGGACTGGGCCGGGCTGCGGGCGCTGCTGTCCGAGGTCGCCGCGGCCCGGCGCCCCGTCGACGAGGTCGGCTGGGCGGCGCTGCTCCGAGAAGAGGCGCGCCTGCTCGAGGAGCGCCTCGGCGCCCACGCGCAGGCCGCGGCCTGCCTCGCGCCGCTCGCGTCGCTCCACGCGTTCGCCGCCGAGATCCGTCCGGAGCTGCACCGGCTGTACGGGGTGGCGAACGACCGGTCCGGTCGCCTGGGCCTGCTGCGCCTCGAGCTCGAGGACGCCGGAGACCACGCCGCGCGGCTCGACCTCGCGCGGCGCCTCGTCGAGCTCGCCGGGACGACGCCGCCGGACCGCGCACACCTGGTTCACGGCCTGCGCCTGCTCGCCGCGCTCGAGCCGGACGCCCGCGATCCGCTCGACCGGCTCGCGGCGCTCCTGCGGGCCGACGGTCCGAGCGACGAGCTGGCCGACGTCCTCGAGCGGCGCGCCGCCCTCGATCCCGACGACCCGGCGCTGGCGCGCGAGCGGGCGGAGCTGCTCGGCGGCGCGCTGGGTCGCCACGATGCCGCCGTCGCCGCCTGGGAGGCCTTCCTGGCGCGAGCGCCGAACGACGCCGACGCGCTGCGGGCGCTCCAGACCGTCCACGAGCGGCGCGGGGACGCCGAGGCCGCGGTCGCTGTCCTCTGGCGGCGCTACGAGTCGGCCGACGGGCCGGAGGCGTGCGCCGCGCTCGCCCGCGAGGCCGCCGTCGCCGCCGAGGTGCGCCTCGGGGATCGCGGGCACGCGGTCGTCGCCTGGCAGCGCGTGCTCGCGCACCGCCCGGGCGACGCGGAGGCGCTCGACGAGCTGCTGCGGCTCCACGAGGAGGCCGAGGCCTGGCGCCCGTGGGTCGCCTGCGCCGAGCAGCGCATCGACGGCCTCGATCCGCCCGAGCGCATCGAGCTCCTGCGCCGAGTCGCCCGCCTCCTGGCCGGTCCGCTGGCGGAGCCCGCGCGCGCCGAGGCGGCGTGGCAGCAGGTGCGGCGCATCGACCCGCTGGACGCCGAGGCGCTGCAGGCGCTGGCGACCGCAGCCGAGAATCGAAATGAATCCGCGGTGTTGGCCGAGCTCCTCGGCGCGTTGGCCGACGCGACGCCCGCGTCGGCAGCGAAGCGCCGCCTGCTCGAGCGACGCGCCGCTGCGCAGACGGCCCTCGGCGACGCCGCCGCCGCCGTCGAGACGTGGAAGGCGGTACACGCGCTGGCGCCGGCGGAGCGTGCGCCGCTCGCGACGCTGCGCGCGCTCGCTGCCGCGCGCAAGGACTGGTGGACGTGGGCCGAGGCCGCCGCCGCGGAGGTCCCGCTGACCGCCGACGCCGCCGAACGCCTGGCGCTCGATCGGCAGCTCGCGCGCGTCTGCGACGAAGAGCTCGGCGATCAGGTGCAGGCGACGGCTGCGTGGGAGCGGGTGCTCGCCGCCGCGCCGGGCGATCGCAAGGCGCTCTCGGCCCTCAAGGAGCTCTACGGCGAGCTCGGCCGGGGCGACGACATGATCCGCGTGCTGCGGGCCCTGCTCGACGGCGCGCCCGACGACGCCGCGCGCGTGGTCCTCCTGCAGGAGGCGGCCCGCCTCGTCGAGACCCACCGCCAGGACCCCGCCGAGGCCTTCGAGTGCTGGCGCCGCGCGTTCCGCCTGAGCGGCGACGTCGAGCCGCGCATGCTCGCCGAGATGGAGCGGCTGGCAGGCGTCGCGAACCTGTGGGCGCGCTACGTCGACGTGCTGGACGTCGCCCGGCGGCGCGCCCTCGGCCCGGACCAGGAGGTCGACGTCTTGCTGCGCCAGGCGCGCCTCGCCGAGGAGCGGCTGCGCGATCCGAAGCGCGCCTTCGACCTGGCGTTCGCCGCCTTCGAGATCCAGCCCCGCGAGGGCGCCGTCCTCGATGAGCTGACGCGGCTCGCCGAGCCTGCGGGCGCCTGGGATCGACTCGCGGGCGCGTGCGAGCGCCTCCTCGAGGCCGGCATCGATCGCGACCAGCGCGGCGCGCTGCTGATCCGCCTCGCGGACGTGTACGAGCGTCGGCTGGGCGATCCCGGGCGCGCCTTCGACGCCTACGCCGGCGCGGCGATGACGGGCGTCGACGACGCCAGCCTTCGCGACCAGCTCGTGCGCCTCGCGGAGGCCCACGGCCTGTGGGACGCGCTGGCCTCGTTCTACGGCGAGCGCTGGCGCCGGCTCAGCCAGCCCTCGGCGAAGATCGCCACCCTGCACGAGCTGGCGCGCGTGCTCGAGACCCGCTGCGGGGATTGGGAGCGCGCCTTCGAGCAGTACCTCATCGCCCTGCAGCTCGATCCGCAGGACGAGACGACCCGCGCCCAGGCCTGGCGCCTGGCCGCCACCCACGAGGCCTGGCCGCTGGTCATCCGCGTGCTCGAGCTGAAGGCGCGCGACGCCGAAGAGGCCTGGCTGCGCATCGCGCTCCTGCACGACGTGGCCGCGCTCCAGGACGAGCGCCTGGGAGACGCGGCCGCGGCGATGGACACGCTGCGCCGCGCCTTCGCGATCGAGACCTGGAACGAGAAGACGCACCGCGCGCTCCGCCGCCTGGCCGAGCGCCTCGGGGCCTGGCGGGAGCTGGCCGGCTTCTTCGAGGAGGAGGCGGGCTGGGCCACCGAGCCCCACGCGCGGTTGCGCCTGTACCGCGAGGCCGCCGCGATGTTGCGCGAACACGGCCAGGGCGCCGACTCGGCGCGCATCCTCCGCCACGTGCTGGAGCTCGATCCGGCGGACGCCGACGCCGACGCCACGCTCGAGGCGCTGCTGAGCGAGGCCGGCGACGACGAAGGCCTCGCGGAGCTGCTCGAGGGGCGTGCGCGCCGCCTGACCGGGGACGACCGCGCCGCCGCGCTCGCCGCGCTCGCCACGCTCTACCGCGACAAGCTCGGCCGCACCGACAAGGCCGAGGCTGTGTTCCAGCGCCTCCTGGCGATCCGGCCCACCGACCGCGACGCCTTCGAGGCGCTGGCCGACACGCTCGAAGCCCGCGGCGAGTGGGAGCGTCTCTCGCAGGCGCTCGACCGTCGGCTGCATCAGCTCGACCGCGACGACGCCGAAGGCCGCCGTACGCTGCTGCGGCGGCGCGCCGAGGTGATGCGCCGGCACCTCGAGCGCCCGCGCGAGGCCCTGCGCCTGCTCGCGCGCGTCGCGGCCGAGCTCCCCGAGGACGTCGACCTCCTCTTCGATCTCGCGCGGCTGGCCGACGAAGCCGGCGCCCACGACGAGCTGTTGGCCGCGGCGGAGCGCAGCGCGGCGGTGGCCGATCCCGACCGGCTGCCCGATGTGCTCGTGCTGCTGGGCCGCACCGCGCGCGATCGCTTCGGCAACCGCAAGAAGGCGCGGGCGGCGCTGGCGCGTGCGCTGGACCTGCGTCCCGGCGACCTCGAGCTGGCCCGCGACGTGGCCGCGCTCCTCGAGGGCGAACAGCGCTTCGCGGATCTGGTCGCGCTGCTCGAGCGCCACGGCCCGCCGCTCCTCGGCGACGACACCGATCGCACCGGCTGGGCGCTGCGCCTGGCGGACTTGCAGGCGGACCGCCTCTTCCGGGTGGACGCCGCGATGAAGACGCTGCGCGAGGCCCTGGCGACGGCGCCCGTCCACGCGGAGCTCCTGGCCCGTCTGCGGGCGCTGGCGGTGCGGGCGCACGACGCCGCGGCCCTGCGCGAGGCCCTGCTCGGCCAGTCGGCCGCCGGCGCCGACGTCGCGGACATCGTGTCCGGCGCGCGCGAGCTCGAGAAGCTCGGCGCGGCCGACGCCGCCGTCGCGGTGTGGCAGGCGGTGCTCGAGCGCGCGCCCGGCCACGCCGACGCGAGCGCCGCTGTCGCGCGTTTCGCCGAGGCCCACCACGACTGGGACCTGCTCGCGCGCCAGCACGAGGCGCGCGCCGCCGGCGCCACCGGACCGGCGCGGGCCGCCGCGCTCTGCGCGCTGGGCGCCCTGCACCACGACCAGCGCGGCGACGTCGACGCGGCGGTCGCGGCCTTCTCGGCGGCGGTCGACGCCGATCCCGGCTGCGTCGCGGCGCTCGAGGCGCTCGTCGAGCTCGCGCGCAGCCGCGGCGACGTGCCGGCCCTCGACGCGCTCGCGGGACACCTGGCCTCGCGCCTCGAGCTGGGGGAGACCGAGCGCCTGGCCCCGCTGATGGCCGCCGTCCAGCTCGATCGCGCGCACGCCGCGCGCGACGAGGGCGACGTGGCCGGGGCGATGGCCTGCCTGCGCGACGCCCACCGGTACGCACCGGATCGCGAGGACATCGCCTGGACGCTGGCGACGGCGCTGACCGCCGTCGGCGAGCTGGCCGAGGCCGCGGTGATCTACGAACGCGTGCCCACGCTGCCGCCCGCGCCCGAAGGCGCGACCGAGTCCGAGGCCGCGGCGCGCAAGGCCGCCGAGCATCTCCGCCGCGCGAGGGCGTTCCGCGCCGCCGGCGACGAAGAGCGCTCCGTCCGCCACTTCGAGGCGGCGGCGCTCGCGCCGGAGACGCGGGTCGAGGCGCTGGAGGCGCTCGCGAACGTACAGGAGCGGGCCGGCCGTTGGGAGGCGGCGCTGCGTCTGCGCGAGAAGCTCGCCGCCGCGATCGACGACCCCCGCCTGCGCGGCGTGGCGCTCATGGCCGCCGGTCTCATCGCGGAGACCCGCCTCGGCAAACCCGCGCGCGCGTTGAGCTTCTACGATCGCGCCATCGCCGAGGGCCTCGACGAGCGCTCGCTCCTCGAGCGCGTCCTGGCGCTCTACCGCGAGCAGCAGCGCCTCGAGCCGGCCCTCGCGCTGATCGAGCGCCTGCTCGTGGACGAGCCCGATCCCAATCGTGCCGCCGAGCTGTTCTGCGCCGCCGGCGAGATTCATCGCCGCCGGGGCGACGGCGCCGCAGCGCAGGCGGCGTTCCTGCGGGCGATCGACCGGTCGCCGCTGCTGTTGCCCGCCGCGCGTGGCCTCCTCGCGACGCTCGACGACGCGCCGGCCGACGCGCAGCGCCAGTCCCTGCGCCGCCTGTGGGAGGGCATCACCGGCACGCCGGGCCCCGCCCGACTGCCCATCCTCGAGCTGCTCGGCCTCGCGCTGCGTGATCGGGGCGACGTGGCCGGCGCGCTCGAGGTCTATGAGGAGGTCCTCGCGGCGGATCCGCACCACCTCGAGGCGCGCGCGGCGCTCGCGGCGCTGTATGGCGAGCTGGCGCAGCGCGCGGTGCACGCGCCCGGCGACGCCGACCACATCGAGCGGGCCATCCGGCACCGGCTCGCCTACCTGCGCGGCCGGCCGGGGGACCCCGAAGCCCTGCGCGACCTGGTGGCGCTCTATCGCGCCGCCGGGCGCGGCGACTGGTCGGTCACCCCCTTGCGCCTGCTCGTGATGCTGAAGCAGTCGACGCGCGAGGAGGCGGAGCTCGCGCGCGCGCAGTCCGGGCCGTTCGACGCGCCCTCGGCGTCGGCGCCCGACGCCACGCAGCGCGCCGAGCTCGTGGCCGACCCGTCGCTGCGGCAGCCGGCGGGATTGCTGGCGCGGACGCTCCACGAGTGGGTCGGCGCGCACCTCGCGCCGCTGTTCGGTGTCTCGCGCGACGTCCCCGGCGAGCCCGCCGCGGTGCTCCACCCGCCGCTGGCGGAGGCGGCCGACGAGCTCGCGCGGGCGCTCGACCTCGGCCGCCGCAAGCTGTGGCTCAGCCACACCGACGACCGGACGATCAGCCTCGCGCGCCTCGATCCGCCGGAGCTCGTCGCCGGTGGCGGCCTCGCCCACGGGCTCGCGGAGGCCGAGCGCCGCTTCCTTCTGGCCCGCGCCATCGAGCTCACGCGCGGCCCGGCCGTCCTCGCCGCCTTCGTCCCCGCCGAGGAGGCGCGCGCCTTCTTCGGCGCCGCCGTCGCGCTGGCGCTCCCCGACGAGGGCGCCACGTGGGCCATCGATGCGGGCGCGGACCCGGAACGTCTCGGATTCTGGGCAGAATTCCTGATCGAACGCCTGGACGGCGCCCAGCTCGACGCGCTGGTCCAGCTGGCGGGCCCGGTCATCGCCTCGGGACCCCGCGCGTTCGATGACTGGGCGGACGCCGTCCGTCGGACCGCCAACCGCGTCGGCTTCGTGTTGTCGGGCGATCTGGCGCGCGCGATCGCGCTCTTGCAGCGCGAGGAGGAGGCGGTGCGGGGCCTTCGCGTCGCCGGTCCGGAGGCCTTCGCCGAGTTGCTCGAGAAGTCGCCGGCGATCGCCGACCTCTACCGCTTCGCCTTCGGCGGCCCCTGCCACGAGCTCATGCGCAGCGTCGGCCCGTCACCCGGCCTCGTGGAAGCCTGACGGTCAGAGCCCCGAGATGACGCGCCACTGACCGTTCTCGCGCTTGAACGTCAAGCGGTTGCGGTCGTTGGCGGTCTCCCAGCGGTCCTGCTCGCCGCTCGCGAAGAGGAACTGGCTGCGGTACTCGTAATCGACCGTGGCCTGCTCGCCGAGCACCGTGATGTCGGTGATGTCGATCTGGTACTTCACGGCCTTCAGCTTCTCCTTCAGGTCGCGAAGGACCTTCACGAGGCCGTTGAAGTCGTAATCGTCGGCAGGCTCTTCGGTCGTGCTGCCGTTCTCGTAGTAGTCGTTGCTGGCGAGCCGCTCGATGGCGTCGAGATCACGCTGTTCCACGGCCTGGCGGTAGCGCTCGACGAGATCGGCGAGCGCCTGCTTCTCGGGCGTCGCCTCGATCTTGGTGCCGCGGATGTAGTTGGGACCGCAGGCGGACAGCGCCAGCCCAAACACCAGCGCGCCGCGCGCGAACAACGAACGCATGCCGCCCCTCCGGAGCTCTCGGATTGCCGCCGACGCCAGCCAGCAACGGAGGCCGCAGCGTCGCATATTCCGCGCGCATCTTGTGCGGGCGCCGCAGGCGTGTCAATTGCGCGCCGCCCCGTCGCCTCAGCGTCCGGCGGCGGCCGTCGTCGTCGGCGGCGGCGCGTCGCGATGCGCCTCGAAGAAACGAGCGCGGCGCGACCAGGTGCGCAGCGTCTCCGACTCGCCGCGGTCGAGGCCCAGGTCCGTCCGCTCGGCGAGCGTGGCGAACGCGATGGCCGCCTCGGCGTAGCGCCTCCGGCTGAACAGCGCCTCGGCGAGGAGCCGCTCGGCTTCGAGCCGCAGGGCGGGGGGCTGCAGCCCTGCCGCCAGCGCGCCCCGCAGCGTCTCCGCGCCCGCCTCCCATGCGCGCTTCTGCACCTGGCGCCGACCCAGCAGATAGCGGCCGACGGCCCAGTCCGGGCGCAGCTCGCGCACCCGTGCGAAGACCGCGTCGGCCCCATCGCCACCGGGCGGCGCGGCCAGCAGCTTCAACACCTCCCGCCCGGCCTCGCCCGCTTCGAGCGCCGCCAGCTTCACCGCCAGCCGCCGCTCCTGCGCGCGGTCGAACGCCGTCTTCAGCGCGCTGCCGTACGCGTCGCGCGCGGCCTCGAGCCGGCCCTCCAGCCCGTCGAGGTCGGCGAGCCACTCCCGTGCCCGCGCCCGCCGGGCGATGCCGACGTCCTGGCGCTCGGCGACGATCGCCGCCGTCGCGCGCGCACCCTCGACGTCGCCCGTGCGGTACTGCAGCTGTGCCCGGTGGAGCGCCGCGTCCGCGTCCTTCGGCACGTGCCCGAGGATCTCGTCCACACGCGCCAGCGCCGCCACGAACTCGCCGCGCCCTTCGCTGCCCTCCGCCAGGTCCCACAGGGCCGCCACCTCGTGCGCGCACACCTTCCCGAAGATCGCCGGCCGGTCGAAGCGCACCTGTGCCATCGCCAGCGCGCCCTCGCTCAGCGGTTGCGCGTCCACGTGCGCGCTCCACCCGCTCACCAGCGAGTCGAAGGACGCGTCGCCGTCGGCGTCGAACGTCCCGGTGCGGTACACGCGCGCCAGCACCTCGCTGCCGGCCTTCTCGCGCAGGTAGCGCACGAAGGAGCCGCACAATGTGTACGCCGCCCGCGAGTTGCTCGTGAGGAAGCCGTCCGGCTGCATCACGTGCTCGATCTTCGGCGCCACGCCGATGCGCCGCATCGCCGCCGTCCACTGGTGCGGGTCGAGGCGGCCGCCGTCCCACGTCGCCGCCACCGCCACGCCTTCGATCAGGCCGGGGTGGGGGATGAACCCGTTGTAGAGGCTGACGTGCAGGGGTGGATCGGCGATCTCGGCGGCCACGACGTGCGCCAGCTCGTGCCGCAGCACCTCCTGCCCGATTGCCGGCGCGTGGACGTGGATGGCGCGCTGCCACGGCTTCGCGATGCGCGTGCCGCCGGCGCCCATCAGCCGCTTCTTCGTCCGCTCGTCGGGGTACAGGTAAGCCTCGACGGGGCCCGACGGCTTCACCCCGAAGAACGCCTCGAGCTCGCCGAGCGCGAAACGCAGCTCGAGCGCGAGATCGGCCACGCTCTCCGCCGGCCAGGCCTTCGGGTGGTAGACCACGAGGCCGGGCGCCTCGTACCGGCCGCCGAGCGCGATCTGGATGTGACCCGCGTTCCGGTGGACATCGTGCGCCGTCGCCGTCAGTCGGACGGCGAGCACCGCCAGCAGCGTCAGGAACCCCCAAGCGTAGCGCCGCCGGGCATTCGCGCCCGCCGGCCGCCGCAGCGCCATCGCCGCGGCCATCGCCGCGAAGGCCCACGCCAGATCCTCGGCCCGCGACCAGAGCAGCCGGTCGTCGAGCGGGATCACCTCGTCGTACAGGGAGCCCGGGTAGTACCCGAGGAAGGCGTTGAACGCGTCGATCGGCGGCTGCGTCCAGAAGGCGGCGACGGCCATGACGATGCTGCCGAGCACCACCGCCGCGTAGAGCCAGCCCCCGCGGCGCGGCGAGAAGAGCCCGCACGCCGTGCCCCACAGCGCGCCCACCACCGCCGCCAGGCCCGGCAGCAGCGCGTACAACGTCAGTCCTTCGGTGTAGTTGCAGTTGCGGACGCGCAGCATGTTCAGCGTGATCGGCACGAGCGGCACCGCCGCCAGCGCCAGCGCGTGCCCGGCGGCGCGGCGCGCGGCCAGCAGGGCCTCGGACGGCCCGAGGCGCCGCGCAGTCCGCAGCCCGATGGATCCCGCGGCGATCGTCACCGGCAGCGCCATCGCGAACGCAAACTCGTACGCGAGCAGGTTGAAGAGGGGCACGAAGCAGAGCCCCGCGGCGCAGGCCAGGAGGACCGCGCCCCAGGCGAGGTCGAAGCGTGTCGGTCGGAGGTTCAATGGGTGTGCAACGTTCTTTGCGCGCGGGCCCGACGCCATGCGAGCCTGCGGTCATGGCCGACGAACGTCAGCAGCGCGCGCACGCGCGGCTTCCGATCGAGATCAAGGTCGAGTACCGGCGCCTCAACGCGTTCATCGCCGACTTCACCCGCGATCTCTCGGGGGGCGGGCTGTTCGTTCGCACCGGTCATCCTCTCCCGGTCGGCACCGAGTGCCTGTTCACGTTGGAGCTACCGAACCTGCCAGAACCGCTCAGTCTGCGCGGAATCGTCCGTCGGATCGTCGGCACGCCCGCCGAGGGCAGCGAAGAGGTGCCCGGGATGGGCGTCGAGCTGCTCTTCGACGACGACGACGAGCGCCGCGCGTTGCGCACGGTCGTCGACGACCTCATGGTCTCGCACCTCGGGGAAGCGCTCTACCGTCGACTGGTCGCCGGCCGCGGCTGATTCATCGGCGTGGCGGATAGAAGCGGGCCTGCACGCCGGCGGCGATGCCGGCGCGGGCCGCCTCGCCGTCGACGAGCTCGAGGACGTAGCGGGAGGGGGCGTCGACCCCGCGGCTCGTCAGCGTGCGCGGCTGCGCGCCGCTCACCACGCCCACGACCTTCCACGCGTCGTCGAGGAAGATCATGTCGAGCGGGATGAGCGTGTTCTTCATCCAGAACCGCTGCACCCGCGTCTCGAGCAGGAAGAGCATGCCCCAGTCGGGCTTCATCGCGTCGCGGCACATCAGGCCGCGCGCGGTCTCGAAGGGGTGCGAGACCAGCTCGACGCCGTACGCCTTCTCGCCGGCGGGTGTCGCGAACGCGATGCGACCCGTCGTCGCGTCGGCGACGCCGGTGATCGCCGCCGGCACGCGGCAGGCGCCCTCGACGCACCGATCGACAGGGCCGCAGCCGTCGACGCCGGGGTTCCACGCGCCGGTGCAGTCCTGGTCGTGGCGGCAGGCCGGGGCCGTCGTCGCCGGCGCCGGCGCCTTCGCGTCGGCGGCTTCACCGGAGCACGCCGAGAGGACCAGCACGATCAGCAACGCGAGGCGCATCAAGGCCCGTCTCCCAGGATCGACTGCAGGTACGCCCGGTTCTCGCCCTGAAAGGTCGCCGGCCCGCAGCCGTCGAGCTCCGCGCGCTCGCAGAAGGGCCGGTCCTCGCCGCGATCCATGATTTCCCGTTCGAGGTCGCCGGAATTGTGCACGCCGTCGACCCCGCGCGCCAGTCCCAGGGCGTGCCCCACCTCGTGGGTGATCGTCGAGCCGACGAGGTTGCCGAGCACCCTGGCCGCCTCGGCCACGCGCGCCTGCCGCGGCCCCGTCGCCCGCTCGCCAGGACCGAACGGCGCCGCGGCCTCCGGCGCCAGCGCCGGGCTGAACGCGCCGAAAATGTCGTCGAATCGAGGCGATGCGATGACCGCCGGCTCCGCCGCGTCCGGCGACAGGGAGAGGAACGAGTCGAGGAAGATGCCGCCGAACGGCAACGCGCCCGCCGCCTCCGTCTCGGCGTTGCGGCCGCCCAGCAGCTCGTCGAGGCGCAGGTTGCCGTCGTCCTTCTCCGGCGTGTTGTCGAGGCCGAGCAGCGCCCGCCCGTTGGGGTCGCGCCCCCCGATCTCCACCGTCAGGAACTCGGCCCAGCCCGCCGGCGGGATCTCGTTGAACTCCACGCGCACCCCGGCGTAGTCGCGCCGGCAGACCGCCAGCACGCGGTCGCGCACCGCCTTCTCCGCCCCGAGCAGGCCGAACAGCGCCAGCCCCTCGGTGAAGCCCGGCTGGTACTCGAGGTAGACCTGCTGTGTCGGCGGCGCGATCTCGAACGCGAAGGGCACGGGCGCCGCCGCGAAGCGGTCCCGCCCCGCCAGGATCTCGACGGCGAGCGTGCCCCGGAACTGGCCGGCCCGGCTCCCCAGGCCGGTCAGCGAGCCGGTGGCCGGATCGAACCGCGTGCGCAGGGCGACGCGCACCTCGGTGTCGTCGATCCACGTCTCCGGCAGCAGCTTCAGCGCCCGCGGCCCGCCGAGGTCGACCGGAGGTCCGCCGTCCGCCGGCACGAAGGTGCCCTCTGCGCGCAACAGCGTCGCCGTCTCACGCGCCGGATCGTTCGGCAGCATGCCGCGCCCGCGCACCGTGACGATCTGACCGCGCGCCGCCCGTCGAGGCCCGACCGCTTCGACGGCGGGCGCCTGCTGCCGCAGTCGCACGGGATCGAGGGCCTCGCTCACGCGGCTCGTCCCATCGGCGGCCACCGACTCGATCCAGGCCAGGCCCTCGAACGATCCGGGGTGGATGCCGAACAGCCCGTGGTCGAGGAAGGCCTCGCCCTCTCGCCGGCTCGCGCCCTTGCGCACCCGCAGCCGCCCGCCGGACACGTCGCGCGCCGGCCCGTCGTCCGGTTGGAAGGTGCCCTCGAGCACCAGCGTCGTCACCCCCTCGCCCTCGTCGAGCAGCCCGTCGCCGCGCACGACGAGCAGGGCGCCCGGCGCCACGTTGGGCTCGCCGACGGAGGTCAGCGCCGGCGCGACGAACGGCGCGAAGCGCAGCTCGAGGGGCGTCGACGCGGTGAGGTCCACCGGCTGGTCCGCCGGCCGCACGATGACGGTCGCCGACCCGACGAACCGGCCGGGGGCGTCCTCGAAGAGCCGCGCGAGCGCCGCGTCGACCTCGATCCCGAGCCGGGTCGCCTCGATCTCGGCGGGGATCAGCGTCACCCCCGCGGCGTGCCCGTCCACCACGCCTTCGAGCCGCACGCGCACGTCGCCCGCCGGCGGTGCCAGGAAGCCGTCGCCGACCAGCCACAGGCGTCCGCCCGGAACGAGCACGTCGGTGTGCGCCGCCTCGAGGATCGGCGGCGCGAGCACCGCGCCCTCCGGGTCGGGCACCGCGCCGTCGCACGCGGCCATGAACGCCAGAAGCCAGAGGAGTCGGGACACAGGAAGGCTAGGTGTGCGGGATCTCGTCGTGCCCGAGGTCGACGATGCGGCGGTTGGCGTCGCGCAGCCGTCGCGAGATCTCGCGCGCGATGTTGAGCACGATCAGCGTGTACATCGGGAGGTTGCGGTTGTAGATGCGCACCAGGTCGTCGAAGCCGAGCACCAGCAGGTCCGTGCCCTCGGTCGTCCGGACGGTCGCCGAGCGCGGCTGGATGTCGATCAGCGCCATCTCGCCGAAGCACTGGCCGGGGCCCAGCGTCGTCATGAGGCGGTCGTGCTTGAGCACCTCGACGCTCCCCTGGACGACGACGTACATCTCCTTGGCCAGCTCGCCCTCGCGCACGACGACGGTGCCGCCGGGGACGCGCTCGCGGCGCAGGTAGCGCGCCAGCAGCGCGTACTCGTCCTCGTTGAGGCCGCCGAAGACGGGGACGGACTGTAGGAAGGCGGGCGTGGGCACCGCGTCGAGCGCGGGCGGTTGGGTGGTCACGTTCACCTCCCCGGACGCGGCGCGCTCCTCAGGGCTTCTCGCGACAGAACGGCGCGGCCGCGGTCTCGTCGTCGCAGAAGTAACCCCCGCGACAATCTCCGGAATTGTCGCACAGGGCCATGCAGAAAGTCTGTCGGTTTTCGAACTCGACGCAGACCGAGTTCTCGGGGCAGCTGTCGGCGGTGCACGGCGAGACCGTGCAGTATCCGGCGCGCGAGGCCCGGTCGCAGAAGCGCCCCTGGCCGCACTCGGCGTTGGTGCTGCACTCGTCGCCGATCTCGGCGCCGCACGCCGCGAACAGCAGCGCCAGCAGGGCGAAGGGGAGGCTGCGCATGGGTCGCGATGTCTAGCAGAAGCGCCCCGAGGATGGCAATCCCCCCGGCCTTGACTGACCCGGGCCGCTGTTGTAAGACGCCCGTCTGCCCTGGGCCCGGACCCTTCCGCCCGGGCGACCAAGACACCCACCGGAGGTGCCCCGTGTCCCGACGCCCCGCCGCGCCGCTCGCCGCCTTCCTGCTCCTCCTCGCGGCCTGCTCCTCCAGTGGCGGTGGCGACAAAGCCGGTCCCGCGACGGCGACCACGGCCGGCGAGGCGAAGAAGGCGCCTCCGGGCGAGCCCGCGCCCAAGAACGAAACGGCCTTCGAGACGCCCGCCGACACCTTCGTGTTCGCCATCGGTGGCGAGCCGGAGACGCTCGACGTCGGCAAGATGCGCGGCGTCAACGAGTTCGCCGTCGGCATGAACCTCTTCGAGGGGCTCGTCGAGTACGCGAAGGGCGAGGGGCCCGTCGTCCCCGCCGCCGCCGAGTCCTGGAAGGTCTCCGAGGACGGCCGCACCTACACCTTCACCATGCGCGAGGGCGCGAAGTGGTCGAACGGCGACCCGGTCACCGCCCACGACTTCGAGTGGTCCTGGCTGCGCGTCCTCGACGCCGCCACCGCCAGCCCCTACGCGGAGCAGCTCTGGATCCTGCAGGGCGGCCGCGCCTTCACCCAGGGGGCCAACAAGGATCCGAAGTCCGTCGGCGTGAAGGCCCTCGACGACCGCACCCTCGAGGTGAAGCTCGAGTACGTCGCCCCCTACTTCCTCGAGCTCTGTGCCCACCACACGTTTCGCCCCGCCCACCGCAAGACGGTCGAGGCCAAGGGCGACCAGTGGACGCGCCCCGAGAACATGGTTTCGAACGGCGCCTTCAAGCTCTCGGAGTGGGTGCCGAACAAGAACGTGGTCCTGGTCAAGAACGATCAGTACTGGGACGCGGCGAACGTGAAGCTGGCGAAGGTCGTCGTGCTGCCCATCCAGGAGAACACGACCGCCATCAACATGTATGAGGCGGGCAAGCTCGACTGGACGGGCTCCGTCAACCTGCCATCGATCAAGATGGCGACGCTGTCGCAGCGCAAGGATTACAAAGAAGAGCCTTACCTCGGCATCTACTTCTACCGCATCAACGTCCAGCACCCGGTCCTGAAGAACAACACCGTTCGCAAGGCCCTGAACCTCGCCGTCGACCGCGAGGGGATCGTCAAGGTCGTGAAGAGCGGCTTCACGCCCGCCAGCAGTTTTGTCCCGAAGATGGACGGCTACACGGCGGCCAAGGGCGATTTCGATTTCGATCCCGACCGCGCGCGCGAGCTGCTGGCGCAAGCGGGCTTCCCCGAGGGGAAGGACTTCCCCACGCTGCGCATCCTCTACAACACCGACGAGAACCACAAAAAGGTGGCGGAGATGATCCAGCAGATGTGGACGCGCCACCTGAAGATCAACGTCGAGCTCGTGAATCAGGAGTGGAAGGTCTACCTGAAGAGCCAGCAGGAGATCGATTACGACGTCTCCCGCTCCGGGTGGATCGGCGACTACCACGATCCGAAGACGTTCCTCGACATGTGGACGACGGGGAACGGCAACAACAACACGGGCTGGTCCGACAAGGAGTACGACGGGCTGATCGAGAAGGCCGATCACGAGCCCGACGCCGCGAGGCGCTCCGCGCTCCTGGCCCAGGCGGAGGCGATCCTGCTCGACCGCGGTCCGGTCGTCCCGATCAAGCACTATGCCCGCGCGTTCCTGATCAACCCCGCGGTGAAGGGCTTCGAGCCGCAGCTCCTCGACCTGCACCCCGCGAAGTACATCAGCAAGTAACCCTGCTCCCAAGGGGTCGCCGCCATGAAGCACACCGCCACGCGTCGCGCCGTCCTCGGCCTGCTCGCGCTCTTCTTCGCCGCCTGTGGCGACAAGCCGTCCGACACGCCCGCGCCGTCGAGCGGTGCCGCGCCCGGCTCGAAGGCCCAGGGCGCCAAGGCGCCCGCGACGGAGGCCGGCCAGGCGCGCGAAGAGAAGGACGCGCGGGTCTTCCACCGCAGCCTGGGCGAGCCCGAGTACCTCGACCCCAACCTCATCAGTGAGTCCGAGGGCGGCCAGGTCTGTCACGACACCTTCGAGGGCCTGTTCCAGTACGGACCCAACCACAAGGAGTGGCTGCCCGGCGTCGCCGAGACGATGGAGACGTCGCCCGACGGCCTGACGGTCACGTTCAAGCTGCGCCAGAACGCGAAGTGGTCCGACGGCCAGCCGGTCACGGCCCGCGACTTCGAGTACTCCTGGAAGCGCACGCTCGATCCGAAGACGGCCTCGCGCTACGCGAGCTTCCTGTGGGTGCTGCAGGGCGGCAAGGAGTACAACGAGTCGAAGGAAGGCCCCGATCGCGACAAGCTGCGCGACGCGGTGGGCGTGAAGGCGACCGACGACTACACCCTGCAGGTGAAGCTCGTCGGCCCGATCCCGTACTTCCAGCAGCTCACCGCCTTCTACACGATGGCGCCCGTGCCGAAGCACGTGATCGACAAGCACGGCGACCAGTGGGCCCGCCCCGAGAACATCGTCTCGAACGGCCCGTGGAAGGTCACCGAGTGGAAGAGCCAGCAGCACATCATCGCCGTCAAGAACGAGCACTACTGGGACAAGGACAAGATCCCCTTCGACAAGGTGGTCTTCCACATCACCCAGGAGAACCAGCCCGCGCACAACATGTACCTGGCCGGCCAGCTCGACTACCTGGAGAGCAAGGTGCCGGAGTCGGTGCTGCCGCGGTACCTCAAGGAGAAGAACCCCGAGCTGAAGTCGAGCCCGTACCTCGGGGTCTACTACTACTACATCAACACCGCGAAGCCGCCGTTCAACGACGCGAAGGTGCGCCAGGCGCTCAGCCTGGCCATCGACAAGGAGAAGATCGGCAAGTTCGTGGTGAAGGGCGGCCAGGAGGCGGCCACTTCGATCGTGCACCCGAAGCTCGAGGAGCTCGGGTACAAGCCGGCGAAGGGCAGCGAGTACGACCCCGACCAGGCGCGCAAGCTGCTGGCCGAGGCGGGCTTCCCCGAGGGCAAGGGCTTCCCGCGGTTCCAGATCAGCTACAACACGCTCGAGGGCCACAAGCTCATCGCCGAGTTCATCCAGCAGGAGTGGAAGAACAACCTCGGCATCGAGTGCGACCTCGACAACATGGAGTGGAAGGTCCTCCTCAAGAAGCTGAATGCCAAGGAGTACATGGTCTCCCGCGGCGCCTGGATCGGTGACTACCTCGACCCGATGACCTTCCTCGACCTCTGGGAAGGCCCCAACAGCAACAACCACACGAACTGGGACCACCCCGAGTTCAACCGGTTGATCGCCGACGCGCGGAAAGAAGCGGACCCCAACAAGCGGTTCGATCTCCTCCGACAGGCCGAGGAGCTCTTCGCGAAGGAGCTGCCCGCGCTCCCGATCTACTTCTACGTGAAGCACGACATGGTGAAGCCCTGGCTGAAGGGCTATCAGTCCCACCTCCAGGGCATCCACCCGTCGCGCTTCTTCACCATCGCGCAGTAATGTTCCAGTACATCGTCAAACGCCTGCTGAGCTCGGTCGGGGTCATCCTGATCATCATCACGGCGTCGTTCTTCGTGATGAAGGTCGCTCCCGGCGGCCCCTTCGACGCCGACCGCAAGCTCCCCGACGAGGTGAAGCGGAACATCGAGGCGAAGTACCACCTCGACAAGCCCCTCTGGGAGCAATACCTGCGGCAGATGGACTCCATCGTGCTGAAGGGCGACTTCGGCCCTTCGATGAAGTACCCCGACCGCACGGTGAACGAGATCCTGGCCGAAGGCCTCCCCGTCTCGCTCGTCCTCGGCTTCCAGGCGATGATCGTGGCGGTGATGCTCGGCCTCAGCGCCGGGCTCATCGCCGGCCTCCGCCAGAACCGCTGGGAGGACTACGGCGCCATGACGACGGCCATGGCGGGCGTGTCCATCCCGAACTTCGTGCTCGCGCCGCTGCTGATCGTGCTCTTCGCGATCAAGCTGCGCTGGTTCGACGCGGCGGGCTGGAACGGGCTCGAGAAGGGCATCTGGGGCCATTTCAAGAGCAGCCTGCTGCCGAGCCTGACGCTCGGCGTCTACTACGCCGCCTACATCGCGCGCCTCACGCGCAGCGGCATGCTCGAGATCATCCGGCAGGACTACATCCGCACCGCGCGCGCCAAGGGCCTGAGCGAGACGGTCGTCGTGGCGCGGCACGCGATCAAGGGCGCGGTCATTCCGGTGGTCAGCTTCCTCGGACCGGCCTTCGCCGGCATGCTCACCGGCTCGGTGGTGATCGAGAAGATCTTCAACATCCCCGGGCTGGGCACACACTTCGTCGCCTCGGCCTTCAACCGCGACTACCCGCTGGTGCTCGGCACGATCGTCCTCTACTCGGCGCTGCTCGTCGTCCTGAACCTCATCGTGGACGTCCTGTACACGGTGCTCGATCCGCGGGTGAGCTATGACTGAGCAGCACCTCGAGAAGGGGACCAGTCTCTGGGCCGACGCCTGGAAGCGGCTGCTCCGCAACCGGGCCGCGATGGCCGGCGCGGTCGTCGTGGCGCTGATGGCGCTGTGCGCCCTCGGCTTCGGCCTCATCAGCCGCTACGTGACGCGGTTCACCTTCGACGAGCAGCACCTCGAGCACGCGACGAAGCCGATCGGCGCCCGCAGCATCCCGCAGGAGCATTACCGGCTCGACGAGGGGGCCAAGGCGCGATTCGGCGAGATCGACGCAGACGCCGACGGCAAGATCGACCGCTTCGAGCTCGCGGCCGAGATGAGCCGGCTCGAGTTCCGCCTGCTGGACGGCAACGGCGACGGCGCCCTCGACGCCGCCGAGCTCGGCGAGGCGCCGATCAACCTCTTCCGCGACAGCGCCCAGGAGACGCTGGCGCAGATGGACGCCGACGGGAACGGCAGCGTCCATCTCGAAGAGGCGGCCGAGATCACGGCGCTCATGCCCGACGACGAGGCGCGCGACTTCATCCGCAAGTACGACGCCGACAAGGACAAGGGCATGTCCGCGTCGGAGTTCCCCGGCACGCCCGTGCCGCAGACCCACTGGTTCGGCACCGACGCGCTCGGTCGCGACCTGCTCACCCGCGTGGTGATGGGCGCCCGCGTGTCGCTGGCCGTTGGCTTCATCGCCACGATGGTCAGCTTCTGGATCGGCATCATCTGGGGCGCGACCGCCGGTTACTTCGGCGGCCGCGTCGACAACCTCATGATGCGCTTCGTCGACATCATGTACGGCCTGCCCTTCATGTTCCTGGTCATCCTGCTGATGGTGATCTTCCAGGAGCTTCCGGGCGACGCGAAGCTGTACCTGCTGTTCCTGGCGCTCGGCGCGGTGCAGTGGCTGACGATGAGCCGCATCGTGCGCGGCCAGGTCATCACCCTGAAGAGTCGCGAGTTCGTCGAGGCCGCGCGCGCCATCGGCGTGTCGAAGGCCAAGATCATCTTCCGGCACCTCATCCCCAACGCGCTCGGCCCTATCATCGTGTACTCCACGCTGACGGTGCCGGCGGTCATGCTCGAGGAGGCCTTCCTGTCGTTCCTCGGCCTCGGCGTTCAGGCGCCGTACGCCTCGTGGGGATCGCTGGCGTCGGACGGCGCCCAGGCGTTCCGCGAGTATCCCTGGCTGATCGTCTTTCCGGGCGCCGCCCTCGCGATCACCCTGCTCTCGTTGAACTTCCTGGGTGACGGCCTGCGCGACGCCCTCGACCCGCAGGTGCGGAAGGACTGAGCCATGGCCGGCGACATCCTCCTCTCCGTCGAGGACCTGCAGGTCCACTTCCGCACCGACGGCCGCGTGCTGCGCGCGGTCGACGGCGTGTCGTTCCAGCTCCGTCGGGGCGAGACGCTGGGCATCGTGGGCGAGTCGGGGTCCGGCAAGAGCGTGACCTGCAACGCGGTCATGCGGCTGATCCCGACGCCGCCGGGGCGCATCGCCGGCGGGCGCGTGCTGCTCGAGGGCAAGAACCTGCTCGACTTCACGCCGAAGCAGATGCGGGCCCTGCGCGGCAACGAAGTGTCGATGATCTTTCAGGACCCGATGACCAGCCTGAACCCGTTCCTGAAGGTGAGCCGGCAGCTCACCGAGGTGCTCGAGCTGCACCAGGGCATGTCCAAGGGTCAGGCGCGGTCGCGGGCGCTCGAAATGATGGAGATGGTCGGCATCCCCGACCCGGCGAATCGCTTCGACCAGTACCCGCACCAGTTCTCGGGCGGCATGCGCCAGCGCGTGATGATCGCCATGGCGCTGTTGTGCAAGCCGAAGCTGCTGATCGCCGACGAGCCGACGACGGCGCTCGACGTGACCATCCAGGCGCAGATTCTCGAGTTGATCAAGGACTTGCGTGAGAAGGTCGGCACGAGCGTGATTCTGATCACGCACGACCTCGGCGTGGTGGCGGGCATGGCCGACGACATCCTCGTGATGTACGCCGGCAAGGTGGCCGAGTACGCGCCGTGTCGCGACCTGTTCGCGAACCCCCGTCACCGGTACACGCAGGGCCTGCTGAAGTCGATCCCGCGCCTGGACGACTCCGAGGGCAAGCGGCTCGAGCCGATCCGCGGCCTGCCGCCGATCGTGAGCAACCTGCCCCCGGGCTGTCCGTTCCGGCCGCGCTGCGACTACGCCGTCGAGGCGTGCGGCCAGACGTACCCGCAGCGGTCGGACTTCGGCCCGACGCACTACGCCCACTGCCACAACCCGCTGAAGGCGGGGGAGGTGGCGAATTGAACGCCCTCGCCAAAGAGACGCCGAATTCGGTCCCCTCCACGTCGCTGCTGCGCGTCGACGGGCTCCAGATGCACTTCCCCATCTACAAGGGCCTGCTGCGCAAGCGGGTGGGGACGGTGCGCGCGGTCGACGGCGTGTCGTTCGACGTGCGACCGGGCGAGACGCTGGGGCTCGTGGGCGAGTCGGGGTGCGGCAAGTCGACGACCGGCCGGGCCATCCTGCAGCTCTACCGACCCACGGGCGGCCAGGTGCACTTCGAGAGCACCGATCTGACGCAGGTGAAGGGCGACGCGGGCCTGTTCCCGTATCGCCGTCACATGCAGATGATCTTCCAGGACCCGTACGCCTGCCTGAACCCGCGCATGACGGTGGGCGACATCATCGCCGAGCCGATCGTCACGCACGCGCTCGAGCGCGACAAGCGGGCGCTGCAGGAGCGCGTCCAGGCGCTGATGGCGCGCTGCGGCCTCAACCCGCAGTACGTCCGCCGTTATCCCCACGAGTTCTCGGGCGGTCAGCGCCAGCGTATCGGCATCGCGCGAGCGCTGGCGACCAACCCGAAGTTCATCGTCTGCGACGAGCCGATCTCGGCCCTGGATGTGTCCATCCAGGCACAGATCATGAATCTTCTCGAGGACTTGCAGCAGGAGCTGGGGCTCACCTACCTGTTCATCGCCCATGACCTGGCCGCCGTGCGGCACATCTCGGACCGCATCGCGGTGATGTACCTGGGCAAGATCGTCGAGCTGGCCGACTACAAGGCGGTCTATGACGACCCGCAGCACCCGTACACGCGGGCGCTGATCTCGGCGGTGCCCATTCCCGACCCGAGCGTCGAGGACAAGCGTACGCGCATCGTCCTCGAGGGCGACGTGCCGAGCCCGATCAAGCCGCCGACGGGCTGCCGCTTCCACACGCGCTGTCCGGCCAGGCGCGCGAACCCCCAGATCGCCGATCGCTGCGTGAAGGAGGAGCCCGCCCTCAAGGACCGCGGCGACGGCCACTTCGTGGCCTGCCACCTCTACGACTGAGGGCCCTTCGGGGCGCCTACTTCTCGTCCGAGATCTCGGCTTCGGGCGCTTCGGCCTCGCCGGCGGGCGCTTCGGCCTCGCCGGCGGGCGCTTCGGCCTCGCCGGCGGGCGCCGCCGCAGCTTGCTCGCCGAGCACGGCGGGCGGCGGCTCGCTCGCGGCGTCCGCGCGAATGGCGGCCGCGTAGCTCGCGAGGACCTGCGCCTTCTCCTCGAGCGCAGCGGCGATCTGGCGAGACACGGCCTCCTTCTCCCACCAGGCGATGTCGACCTGGCCGAAGAGCGCCGCGGCGGCGTAGGTCTCCACGTTCTCGAGGGCCGTGCCGCGCATGGCGCCGGCGAGCAGGCGGGCGCGGCGCTCCTCGTGCCCGAGCTGAGCCTGAAGGGCCTCGAGCGCCGGCCGCTCCTCGGCGAGGACGGCGCCGGCGCGCTGCCGGATGGCCCGCTCCCGGTCGGTGAGGCGCGCCTCGAAGCGCGCAAGGCGGGCCGACAGGCGCTCGGCGCTCTCCCGGATGCGGGCGACGTCGGCCAGCGAGGCTTCCGGCCCGTCGCCGTAAGTGCCGGTCGGGGTTTCGCCGCGCGCGAGGGACTCCGCTCGGGCCAGGCGGTCGAGGAAGGCGTCCAGGTGGTGGCCGAGCTCTGCCCGCAAGACCCGGGCGCGCTGGACGGCGGGCAGCGAGGCGCTGTCGGCCAGCGTGGCGGCCAGCACGTCGACCATGTCGCGGCACTCCTGCAGCGCCTCGGACTGCGCGAACATCTCGGCCTCGACGTCGCGGGTGCGGCGGGCGAGCGCGGGCGTGCTCCAGGCCAGCACCTCCTCGCCGAACAGGCGATCCTCGGGAACGCGCGCCGTCTCCAGCTCGTCGTCGCGTCGCCGCAGCTGGGCCTCGAGCGCGGCGTAGGCCGCCCGCGCTTCGTCGAAGCGGCTCGCCTGGGCCAGCAGCTGCGCCTTCCAAAGGCCGAGCCGCGCGGCGGAGGCGTCGTCGCCGCGCCCCGCGAGCAGCTGGTCGACGAAGCGCGCCGCCCACGCGGACTCGCCGCGCATCGCGAGCACTTGCGTCGCCTCGGCCAGCGCCGCCGGGAAGTCGGGGCTGCCCGGCGGCACGCCCCGGTACCACCGCCAGGCGTCGGCGTATTCACCGCGGGCGGCGGCGAGCCGGCCCAGCGCGAGGTGGATCGCTTCGCCCATCCTCCTCCGCCGGCGCTCGGCCTCGTCCGGCGCGGTCGCCTCGCCCTCTTCCGCGTCGATCGGGTCGATCTTCAAGGAGAATCCGCCCCGCGACGGCGGCTCGACGTCGAGGCGGGCCGCCTCCGCCGAGGGCGGATCGGGCGCCGTTCGCCTCCAGGCCGCCAGCGCCTCCTCGAAGGCCTTCCGCGCCGCCAGCTGCTCGCCGCGGCCGAGGGCGGCCACGCCGAGGAAGTACGTCGCCTGCAGGTGGTACGGGTCGCCGGGCTCGATGGCGCGGAACAGGGCCTCGGCCTCCGTCACCGCGCCGCCGTGGTAGAGCGCCTTCCCGTACGCGTAACGGATGGCGCGGTCGTCGGCCTCGAGCGGGCCGTCGCCGCGCAGCTCCTGGTAGCGCCGCCACTGCGCGCGCACGCCTTCGAGGGGCTCGGTGAGCGCCGCGCGCTCGATGTACACCGCCAGGGTGCGTCGGTACGCCGTGGGCAGGCGCAGATGGCCCAGGGACTCGCGCATGCGCGCCAGGCCGGACGTGCGCAGGCCGGCCCGCCAGAGGGCGTCGCCGAGGTGGGCCAGCGCGTCGCCGTAGCCGGGGTGGCGCTCGGCGCCCGGGCGGGCCACCGCCCCGGTGAGGATCACCACCGCGCGGACGTGGTCCTCGTCGAGCATGGCGAGCTGGGCGCGGCCCACGGCGTCCGCCAGCGAGTCGGCGTCGGGCGTGGCGTCCTCGAGCCGATCGCGCTCGTCGGCGAGGCGGCGCGCGAGCCCGCGCAGCTCGGCGATCAACGCGTCGCGCGTCGGCACCGCCTGGGCGCGCGCCGTCCCAGGCGCGAGGGCGAGCGCCACGAGCAGGCCGATGAGGGCCTGACACGCATGAAATCGTCGCAGGTTCATCCTGCGGGGTGCCCGACCGTCACTCGGGGTGTTCCTCGCCTGCCTCTCGCGTCGCGCCGGTCCGACCCGCTGCGCCCGGGGCGCCTCGTCGGCCGGGCGCTCTGCCGGCCTGCCCGTGCCGGATGGGAACGGATCACGCCGCCGGCCGATGCGCTGCGTCTGGCGACAAGACTACTTATGGGCTCGGGATCGGTCACGTTTCGAGTCCGGTGTTATCGTGCGGGGGCAGCGCGTCGTTGTTGCCACGGGACGCCTGTGGTAGCAAACCGGCGGTGCCGCTCCGCCACGGGAGATCGCGATGTCGCGCCGCGCGCTGGTTCCGCTCGTCCAGGTACTCTTCGTCGGCTGCGGCTCGGCGCCGCCTCCCGCTGGGGTCGCCGCCCCCGCTCCGGTGAGCGCCGCCGCCGCTCCGGTGAGCGCCGCCGCCGCGCCGTGGGAGGCCTACTCCGATCTGGAGCGCATCCGCGTATTACGCGTCACCCCGGCGCGAGTGTGGGGAATCACCGCCGATGGCCTCGTCTCGTGGGACCGGGCGACCGGCAGCTTTCAGGCGGAGGCGGGGTCGGACGCGCCGGGCGGCGACGCGACGAGCCTCGCGGAGGCCGCGGACGGCACGCTCTACGTGGGGCTGCCGAGCGGCCTCGCGTGGCGCGCGCCGGGCAGGGGATGGGAGCGACTCGCCGTGGCGCCGCTGACAGGTGGGGTCACGGCGCTGGCGCCGCGCGCCGCCGGCGGCGTGTGGGTGGGCCTGCCGCGCGGGCTCGCGCGCGCCGACGGGGGCCGCGTGGAGGTCGTTTCCGCGACGCTGCGCGTGCGGGAGCTCGAGGTCGCGCCCGACGGCGGCGTGTGGGCGGCGACCGACGGGCAGGGGCTCGTCGCCGTCGGCGAGGAGGCGCTCGTCGAACACACCAGCGGGCAGGGGCTCTGCGGCAATCGCGTCCGGTCCGTCCGGTTCGGCGGCGAGGGGCGCAGGGCCGTGACGTGCGCCGAGCCCGCGGCCGCGACCCACGTCTCCCTGTGGGACGAGGGACGCTGGTTCACCTACGCCCTCTCCGGGATCGCCGGCACGTTGACCGCCGCCACGCCGATCGACGCGCGGATCGTCGTCGAGGCCGGCGCCGCGTCGTGGGCGCTCGAGCCCGCGCCGCCGCAGCCGGGTGGCGCGCCGACGCTGGCCGAGGCGTCGCGGGTCCGGCCCCTCGGCGCGCCGGCCGTGCCCGAGCCGCCGGCGACCGTGGTGGCCGCCGCGCCCGCGCCCGCGTCCGCGCCCGCGGTGGCCGCCGCGCCCGCGTCCGCGCCCGCCGATGCGCCACCCGCCGCGCCGCCGAAGCCCGCGGCTGAGGCGGCGGCCCCCGCCGGGCTCGCGGCGGAGCTGCGCCAGGCCGCGGGCGGCAGCGCCTCCACGACGCCGGCGGTGCCGATGCCGCCGCCCGTTCCGATGCCACCGCCGGTGACCTCGCCCGACGAGCCGCGGGTCACGACTCGCTTGATCCCCGTCCGGCGGGCCGCCGCGACGGAGCGGGGCGCGCCCGGGGCGGCGCCCGTGTTCGCGCTGCGCAACTACCCCAGCGGCGTGCCCGCCGGGGCCGAGGTGACGGCGCGGACGTCGACTGCCGACGGGACGGCGTGGTACGCGCTGGCGCACCGCGGCGTGCTCGCCGTCCGCGGCGCGCAGCGCGGCCGCTTCGTGTCGCTGACGCTCTCCTCGGGCATCGAGGACGCGCGCCTGGCACCCGACCGGAAGGGCGGCGTCATCGTCGCGGCCAACACGAACCGCCTGCTGCGCTGGTCGGCGGCGGGCTGGTCCACGTGGACGGTCGCCGACGAGCCGGCGGTCCAGGCGCTCACCGCGGCGGTCGATCCGTTCGATCAGGTGTGGGTCGTGGCCTGGCCGGCCGGTGGGAAGACGCTGCGCGTGCTGAAGGGCGCGGCGGGCGGCGCCTTCAGCGCGCTCGGTGAAGTGCCCCTGCCGTTCGAGGGCGTGCCCCGCGCCGGCGCGCTGGCGTTCGACGACCGCGGCACGCTCACCTTCCCGCTCTTCCGGCTCGACGAGCGCGGGCAGCGGCGCGGCGCCGGCCTGGCGCGCATCCCGGCCACGGTCGACAAGCTCGAGACGTGGCCGTCCCCGGGCGGCGAGGCGGCGGACGAGCCCGACGCCGAGGACGCGGCCCCGACGAGCGACTGGGTGAACGCGGTGGTCCGCGCCCCGGCGGGCGACGTGATGTACCTCGGCACCAACGGTGGCCTCGTCCGACTCGCCGGCGGCAGCGTGTCGGTCTTCGACGAGAACGACTTCGTCGACAGCGACTTCGTGCTCGACGTGGCGCTCGACCGGCAGGGCCGCGTCTGGGCGGCGACGCTCGAGGGTCTCGGCTACCTCGCCGCCGATCGCTGGGTCTCGGTGGGCCGGCCGAAGACGGACGATCGCATCCTCAGCGTGGCCGTCGACGCGCAGGGCGAGGTGTGGGTCGGCACCGAGAGCGGCCTGTGGCGCCACGCCGACGGACGGTGGAGCGAGGTGCGGGCCGGCGACGAGCGCGTACCGGGCGCCGTGAAGCAGATCCTCTTCGACGAGCGGGGGGGCCGGTGGGTCCTCACGACGCAGGGCGTGCTGCGCCTCGCGCTCAAGGGCCAGTAATCACTGACTCATTTTCGCTGGTGCCCGGGCCCCAGGACCCGGGGCAGGTAGGTCGCGTAGTCGAACTTGGGGCTGTGCTGCTTGTTGTGGCACTGCACGCAGACCGCCTCGGGCACCGTGCGGGACGTCGACGCATCGTCGCCGCCGCTCGCGACGTGCACCTGCCCGGGGCCGTGGCAGACCTCGCACTGGACGTTCTCGAGGTTGTTCAGGCGTCCGAGCACCGCGCCGCCCGGCTGCCGCCAGCCGGTCACGTGGCAGGAGACGCACTCCGCGTCGAAGGTCTTGCCGGCCTTGACCAGCGTGTCCCAAGCCTTCGCGTGCGGGGTGTCCTTCCAGACGTCGTCGGCGTCGATGTGGCAGTCGACGCAGGCGGCGCCGCCCGCATAGCCGCTGCCGCCGGGCGGGACGGGCGGCGCTTCCCCGGCGGCGGCGAGGTTGATGGCCTTCAGCTGTTCGTTGTAGTCGGCGAGCCAGCCGGCGAGCTCGCTCCGGGGCTCGATCTCCTTCGCGACCGGCACCAGCGTGTACTCGAGCCGTTTGCCGGCCTTCTCCGCGGGCGCCTGCTCGAGGGCCGCGCGTTCCGCCTCGAGGCTGGCGATCGACGCTTCAAGGTCCGGGCTGCGCGTCCGCTGGAACAGGTCGTTTCGCATCTTGATCTGCAGCGAGAGCGCCTTGATCTTCCGGGCGCGCTCGCCCGCCGGATCCGTCAGCGGCCCGGGACGCGCGGCGTCGTGCAGCACGATGCGCCCGACGTTGCGGCCGCGGTCGCCCGCCTCGACGACGAAGGTGTTGAGGGCGGGGGAGACCTGGGGTTCCTCGTGCGGCTCGTGCCCGAGGACCCAGAGGTCGACGCCGGGGACGCTCTGGGCGAGACGGCGCAGCGTCGGTCGGGGGAGGGCGCCGAGCGCGACGACGACGCTGGCGCCGGCGGCCCGCAACGTCTCCGACGCCGCCCTCGCCGCCGACTCCGGATCGGTCGCCGCCCCCATCGGTCCCGGCGGCGCCGCTGGATCGGCGAGTCCGAAGAGGCCCACCTTCAGCGTGCCGAGCGCGACGATGCGCCCGGCGCCGAGCGGCACGTTGGCCGTCACGTCGGTCAGCGGCCATTCGGTACGGAGCGCCCGGTAGAAGTCGGGGCCCCGCGCGAGCTCCGCGGCGGTGGGCACGACCGCGTCCACGCCCATCGCCGCGAGGCTGCGGGCGATGAGGCGCGCCTTGGCCTCCTCCTGGCCGACCATGTGTGGCTCGACGGCGCCGCCGAAGAGGTGCGGGCCGACGACCACCACTGCCGTCGGACCGCGGGCGCGCTCCTCGGCGACGATCGTCGCGATGCGATCGATCCCGCCGAGCAGCAGGTCGATCGTGCAGCCGCAGGGCTCGACGTACCCGTTGAGTGACGAGATGACCAGCAGTCGCGGCTCGCCGTCGGTGCCGTCGGCGCCCGTGGCCGCGCCACCGCAGCCCGCGAGCAGCAGCGCCAGCAGCCACGGCCACCAGCCCCTTCGTTCAGTCCTGGCTCGATTCGGCAAGCGCATCGCTGCTTCTTCCTGGGAGGTCGGTGGGATCGAAGGCGCGGCCACCGAGGCGCGCCGTCCAGTGCAGGTGATTGCCGGTGCTGCGGCCAGTGGAGCCGATGCCGCCGAGGCGCTGGCCCGCGCCGACCCGATCGCCGGCGGCGACGTCGATCGACGCCAGGTGGCAGTACTCCGTCCGAAACTCGGCGCCGTGGCGGACGACCACGGTGTTGCCGCATCCGTCGTCGCGCCAACCGGCGAAGACGACGCGGCCGGAACCGGCGGCGCGCACGGGAGCGCCGCGGGGACCCGCGAGGTCGACGCCGGCGTGGAACGACCAGGTGCGCCTCAGCGGGTCCAGCCGCGGGCCGAAGCCGGACGTCGGTCGCACGTCGTCCACGGGCCAGGTGAAGACGAAGGCCGTGCCATCGACCGCGGGCGATCCGTCCGCCTCGCCGGCGGCGGGCTCGGCGACGACGTCGCGGTCGCCGTCGAGGACGATCAGCGGCCCCTCCGGATCGACGGGCGTGCGCGCCGTCGCCGGCGGCGGATGCTCCCAGGCGACGAGCAGTGACTCGAGCCGCGCGACGAGCAGGGCGCTGCGTCGGACCGTGCCGGCATCGACCGGACCGGCGGCGAGCGCCTCGTCGCGGCGGGCCCGCAGGGCGTCGGAAAGCGCGCGCAGGCGCTCGGGCGAGCGTGCGTCGGCCATCGAACGCTCGACCGCGTCGAGATATGTCGTCCAGGTCGAGGGTGGCGGCGAGGCCGCCCCGGCCCGGAGCGCGGCCACCGTGAGGAGGGCGGCCGGAGCGATCGATCGAATCGGCACGGGCGCGAGGATACCGGCCGTCCAGCCGGGCCTCAACGCCGGGGACTGCGAGGCGGGCCCGGATTGACTCGACCGTGGGGCTCGTCGAAACTCGCCGGGAACGGGTCGGCCCCGGGCGTTCGACGACGATGGGAAGCTGATGGAGCGTTGCGGCGCCTGCGGAACGGAACTCCCCGCCGACGCCGATCGCTGCCCGGCCTGCGGCGTCTCGACGGCCCCGGCGCGCACCTTCTTCGGCCTGCCGAGCCCGCTGCGGGCGCCGAGTGGCGGCTTCGACAACGACGACCCGCTGGGCCGCACGTCCCCCGGCGCGCCTGTCCTCCCGCCGGCGGTCGAGTCGCCCTCGCCCGCCGACGACGCGCCGTCGCGGACGCTGTTCGGAGTGCCGAGCCCGGTGGCGCCGAAGGCCGAGGAGGCGGAGGCGTCGCGGACGCTGTTCGGGATGCCGAGCCCGGTGCCGCCCGATGCCGCGCCCGGCCGTACGATCCAAGGGGGGCCGGCGCGGGAGCCGCGCCTGGCGAACGCGTCCCGCGCGCCCGACCGGCAGCTGGGGCCTTCCGCCTCGCCGTCGGCAGCCGTGCGGGCGATGCCTGCGCCGAGCGCCGCCTCAGGGCAGCCTGCGCCCGCCGCGCCGGTGCAGCCCGCGCAAGCCGCCGCGCCGGTGCAGCCCGCGCAAGCCGCCGCGCCGGCGCAGCCCGCGCAAGCCGCCGCGCCGGCGCAGCCCGCGCAAGCCGCCGCGCCGGCGCAGCCCGCGCAAGCCGCCGCGCCGGCGCAGCCCACGCCCGCCGCGACGCCGACGGAGACGCCCGCCGACCGCGACGCCGCCGAGCGCTACGCCGCCGCGCGCATCGCCGCCGCCGTCGCCGAAGAGCAGAGCCGCGCCGCGCGCACCCGCACGCGCCGCGCCCTCGCGCTCCTCGTGCTGGCCGGCCTCGTCGCCGCCGTCGCCGCCGCCCTGCTGATCCGCGAGCGCCTCGCCTTCCGCGCGGAGCTGGCCGGCGAGGTGCGTGTGCGCCGCCTCGACGACCGCCTCGAGATCGCGGCCGGCGTCCGCGCCACCGAGCCCGCCGACGTCGTCCACCCGGGCGGGACGAGCCCCATCGACGGGGACGCCACCGTCACCTTCGCCGTGCCGGTGGCGGACACCCGCGTCGGCGAGAACCCCATCCCGCTTCGCGTCCGCCCACGCGACGGCGGCGACGAGCGCCTGCTCACCCTCAACGTCGTCGTCTACTACCGATTCGTCGCGCCCCCGATGGAGCCGCCGCATGCCGGCGTGCCGGTCGCCTTCGTCCTCGAGGTCTTCGACGGCTGGACGCCCGCCGTCGAGGGCGCCACCGTGCTGGCCGCCGGTCCGGGCCGCTTCCGCGTCGAGATCGATCCCGGACCGCAGCTCGCCGCCTTGACCGGCACCGATGCGACGGAGCTGGACGTGCCGATCCGTTTGACGCTCACCGGTCCCGCCGGCGAGTCCCGCGCGTTCGTCGAGTCGCTCCGCCTGCCGCTGCCCGCCACCCCGGTCGTGCTCCTCGCGCCGCCGCACGGTTGGGCCCGCGCCCTCGATCGAGTGCGCGTTCGTGGCCGCACCGTCCCCGGTGCCGAGGTCCGGCTCGGCGAGGTGGCGGTCACCGCGGACCCGGCCGGCGAGTTCGAGCTCACCACCGCGCTCGACGCGGAGGGCCCGCGGACGCTGGCCCTCGAGGTCCATGCCCGAGGACACCGCGTCGCGCAGGCCGAGATCAACGTCGAGCGCCTCTCGCCCGAACAGGAGCGTCTGCGCAAGGCCGAGGCGCGGGCCCGCGTGCGCGACTTCCTCGCCGGCGCGCCGCCGACGCCCGCCTACGCGGCCCTGAAGTCCGACGCCACGCGGGGACGCCGCGTGCGCATCGTCGGCGAGGTGCTCGACGTCCGCCGCGGCGATGGCGGCGTCGACCACGTGCAGGTCGTGACGTGCCGCGCGGCGGGCGGCTGCCTCGTCTGGGTCGAGGTGCCGGGGGTGGCGGTGGAGCCCGGCGACCGCGTCGAGATGGCCGGCACGCTCGCCGGCACCCGCGCCTACACGACGCGCGCCGGCGAGAGCCTGACGGTGCCCCTGGTCCGCGCGGCCGTCGTCGTTCCGTGAGCCTGTCGCGGGCCGACGTGTGGCTGCACGGCGCGTCGGCGGGCGACGTGCGCGCGCTGGCGCCGCTCGGCGAAGCCCTTCGGGCGGCGCGGCCGGATCTGCGCCTCCTGCTGACCGCCTGGACCTCGACCGGCCGCGCCATGGCCGGGCGCGTGCTCCCCGGCGTGCCGTTCGCGCGGCCGCCCCTCGACGTCCCGCCCCTCCCGCACCTCGCGCTGCGCCGCGTCGCGCCGCGGCTCGTCGTCCTCGAGTATCTCGAGGTCTGGCCCGCCTGGATCGCTGCCTGCGCCCGCGCCCGCGTCCCGGTCGTCGTCGTCGACGGTCACCTCACGAGAAAGTCCTTTCGGATCAGACACTTGCTGCGTCCCTCGATGCAGCGCCTGACCCTGTTCTGCGCGCGGGCATCCGCGGACGCCGAGGCGGCGGTCGCCCTCGGCGTGCCCCCCGAGCGCGTGCGCGTACACGGCAACGCCAAGCACGACGGGGTCGCGGCCGCCGCGCCGCTCCCCACCGAGGCGCTCCGGGCGGCGGTCGGCGCGGTGGACGTGGTGGTCGGCTCCCTCCATGCGGACGAAGAACCGGCTGCGCTGCCGGCCCTCGCCAAGAGCGGCCTCGCCGCGCTCGTGGCGCCGCGCTATCCGGGGCGGACCGACGCCGTCCTCGCCGCCGCGCGTCGCCTCGGCGTGCGCGCGCACCGGCGCAGCGGTGGACCCTGCCCGCACGACGCCCGCTGGATCGTCCTCGACACGATGGGTGAGCTGGCCGCCGCCTACGCGCTCGGCCGCGTCGCGGTCGTCGGCGGCACGTTCGGCGCCCGGGAGGGGCAGACGCTCGTCGAGCCCGCCGCCCACGGCCTGCCGGTGGTGCATGGCCCCCGCACGGGCAACGTCGCCGAGGAGGCGGCAGCGCTCGCCGGCCGGGGCGCGTGGCCCGTGGCCGACTGGCCGACGGCGTTCGCGATGGCGGCACGACTTCGCGACGCCCCTTCGCCCGATCCCCGCCCCGCGCTGGAGGCGCTCCGCGGCGCGACGGCGCGTCACCTCGCGGCCCTGTTGCCGCTGCTCGACCGAGAACCATGATCCGTCTCGCGGGCGCTGCTACAGTCGCCCGAAACGGCCCAGCGGAGGGGACGACGGCATGGCAGAGGCCCGGCAGTCCATCGACATCGACGTCCGACCGGACCAGCTCTACGACCTGATCACGGACTTCGAGTCCTATCCGGCGTTCGTCCCCAACCAGAGTGCCGCGCGCATCGTGCAGCGCGAGGGGGACCGCTGGCGTGTCGAGTTCGAGCTGTCGGTGGCCCGCAAGCTCCGCTACACCCTCGATCTCGAAGGGGTGCCCGGTCGCTCGGTTCGGTGGACGCTCGTCCAGGGCGACATGATGAAGGCGATGACGGGCGGGTGGCGGCTCGAGGCGCTGCCCGACGGTCGCACCCGCGCCGAGTATGCCCTCGACGTCGAGCTCTCCGGCTTCGTGCCGCGCTCCGTCTCCAACAAGCTGATCCAGTTCACGCTGCCCGCCAACCTCGAGGCCTTCAAGCGCGAGGCCGAGCGTCGGGGCTGACATGTCGCGGGCGCCGCTCCTCCTGGGACTGCTGGCGACCCGCGCGTGGGCCGCACCGGTGGCGGGTCCGGTGGTCGCCGCGCCGGGCGCATCCCTCCCCGACGACGCCGAGCGCGCCTTCGCGCTCGGCGTCGCCGACCTGGCCCCGCCGGCGGAGACGGCCGCCGCGTCGCCCGATCTCGAGCCGGCGGCGGCATCCCTGGCCGCCGGGGAGCGGGCGTATCTCGAGGGCCGGATGACGGCGGCCGAGAAGGCGTTGGCCGGCGCTGCCGAGCGCTGGCTCGATCACGCGTCTGCGCTGGCCGATGCGGGCGCGGCCACGCGTGCGGTCCTTCTGCTGGCCCAGGTGCGCGCCGCGCTCGGCCGTCAGGCCGACGCCGACCGCGTCCTCGAGCGGGCGTTGAAGGCGTTGCCGGGTTTCCCCGCGGGCGCCGCGCCGCCCCCGCCGGCGGTGCAGCGCCGTCTCGACGCCCTCCGGGAGCGCCTTCGACCGCAGATGCAGGCGAGGCTCGACGTCCGCTCCCGGCCGTCGGGCGTCGAGGTGCGCCTCAATGGCGTACCGGCGGGGCGGACGCCGGTCGCGCTCGAGGGCCTCCCGCCCGCCACGGTGCGTGTGCGCGTGGGCGGGCGCACGCGGGACGTCGACCTCGCGCAGGGGGCGCAGGTCGTGCAGCTCGAGCTCGACGCCGTGCCCGCGCGCGAGGCCCTGCGGGGGACGCTGCTCCGCCCCGACGCCGACGCGGGCTGGTCGGCGGCGGCCCGGCTCCAGGCCGCCGGCGAGGGCGACGGGGTGTGCGTCGCGGTTGCGACCGACGATGGGCGCGTGCTGGTGGCCCGCCTCTCGGCCTCCGCTCGCGAGGTCGTCGGCGCCCGGCGCGCCGCCGGTCCCTCGCAGACCGAGGGCTGGCGGGCGCTGGGGCGCCTGTGCGGGGACGCGGTGCCGTCCGACGGGCCGCGCGCGGAGGTGGCTTCGATCCTCTGGCCGGCGGAATTCGACGCGCCCGCCAACGACGGGCGCCGGCTGTGGGGCTGGACGGCCCTGGGCGCCGGCGCCGCGCTGGCCGGCGTCGGGCTCGTCTATGGCCTGGGCGCGCTCGACGCGGAGGCCGAATTCCGCGGCGCGCGCACCGCCGAGGGCGCCCGCCGCGCGCGGGACGAGGCCCGCCATCAGGCCGTCGTGACCGACGTTTCCCTCGGCCTCTCCGCCGGCCTGCTCGGAGCCGCGCTCTACCTCTTCCTGGCCCCCGAGCCTTGAAAGAGGGCGTTGAACTTTCGGAATCCGTCGTGTTACTCCTCCGAACACGTGGCGTACGGTCCGTAGCAGGTCCTCGTCCGTGCTGAATGGCTCGGAAAACCGGCTGATGGGCCCGAACGTCCCTTGCCCAGACAGATGCGGCGGGCGGGCCCGGGGGGCTGAGACTTGAAGGGACTGAGGCAGGAAGCGGTCAGGCAGACGCCCGGCTCGGAGTTCGCTCCCGGGCCGCCGCCCGATTCGCGACGCAAGGAGAAGCGGGTGGAGCGCCGCAAGCCCGGCAAGAAGGGCCGTCGCCGCTCGCGCACCATCGCGACGAAGCGGCTGACGCGCGAAGAGCTCGCCCTCGCCGAAGAGCTGCGGGCCTACGAGTACAACCGGCCGATGACGCGCTCCGAGTGCGCGACCGGCCCTCGCCCGTGCCCGTACGTGGCCTGCAAGCACCACCTCTATCTGGACGTGAATCCGGAGACGGGCTCGATCAAGCTCAACTTCCCCGACCTCGAGGTGTGGGAGATGAGCGAGACCTGCGCGCTCGACGTCGCCGATCGCGGCGGCATCACGCTCGAAGAGGTGGGCGAGATCCTCAACCTCACCCGCGAGCGCATCCGCCAGGTCGAGGTGAAGGGCCTCGAGAAGCTTCGCCAGACGGCGGCCGATCTCGGCCTGCAGGACTTCCTCGCCTTCCTCGAGAGCCGCCTCGAAGCCGACTAGCGCCTGCGCGCGCGCCCGTTGACCAGCATCGACCCGGCGCCTATCCTCGCCTCCATTTTTGCGGAGGCCATCCGATGAACGTCATGCCCCATCGCGCCTTGCTCTCAGTCGCCGACAAGACCGGCGTCGTCGAGCTGGCGCGCGCGCTGGCCGACGCCGGCGTGGAGCTCCTCAGCACCGGCGGCACGGCGAAGCTGTTGCGCGACGCGGGGCTGACGGTGACGTCCGTCTCCGAGGTCACGGGCTTTCCCGAGGTGTTCGACGGCCGGGTGAAGACGCTCCACCCGCGCATCCACGGTGGCATCCTCGGCCGCTGGGACCTGGCCGAAGACCGTGAGACCGCCCGCGCCCACGGCATCGATCCCATCGGCCTCGTCGTGGTCAACCTCTACCCGTTCCGCCAGACCGTGGCGCGCCCCGACGTGGCGTTCGACGACGCGGTCGAGCAGATCGACATCGGCGGTCCGGCGATGGTCCGCGCCGCCGCCAAGAACCACGCCCACACGACCGTCGTCGTCGACCCGGCCGACTACGCCCGCGTCGCCGAGGCCGCCGCCGGCGGCGGCATCGACCTCGAGCTGCGGCGGGCCCTCGCGGTCAAGGCCTTCCGGCATACGGCGGCCTACGACGCGGCGATCGCCACTTGGATGGGGTCGCACATCGGCGGCAGCGACGCCATGCCCGATCCGCTGGTGCTCGAAGGCACGCGGGTGGCGACGCTGCGCTACGGCGAGAACCCGCACCAGCAGGCGGCGTTCTACGCGCTGCCGACGCCCGCCGACCATCCCTCGTTGGCTCGGGCCGAGCAGCTTCACGGCAAGGAGCTCTCCTACAACAATCTGCTCGACCTCGACGCGGCGCTCGGCCTCGCGCTCGACCTTCAGGCGCCCGGCGCGGTGGTGATCAAGCACACCAACCCGTGCGGCGCCGCCGAGGGGGCCGCCGACGAGCCGCTGGCGTCGGTCTGGCGGCGCGCGTGGGCGACGGATCCGACGAGCGCCTTCGGGGGCATCGTGGCCTTCAACCGCGAGGTCGACGCCGAGACGGCCGACCTGCTCGCCGAGATCTTCCTCGAGGCGATCATCGCGCCGGGGTTTGCGCCGGCGGCGCTCGACGCGCTGACGCGAAAGAAGAACCTACGCCTGTTGGCGCTTCGCCCGTGGCCCGGCGCCCCCCGGCGGCTCGATCTGCGCAGCGTCGCCGGCGGCCTGCTGGCGCAGACGAACGACGGCGCGCGGGACGACCTGTCCGCGGCCAACGTCGTCACCAGGCGGCAGCCGACGGACGCGGAGCGGCGCGCGCTCGACTTCGCCTGGCGCGTCTCGCGTCACGTCAAGTCCAATGCGATCGTCTTCGCCCGCGATGGGGGGCTGCTCGGCGTCGGCGCGGGCCAGATGAGCCGCGTCGACTCGTGCCGCATCGCCGTGAGCAAGGCGCGCGACGCCCAACACGACCTGCGGGGCGCCGTCGTCGCCAGCGACGCCTTCTTCCCGTTCGCCGACGGGCTCGAGGTGGTGGCCGAGGCGGGCGCCACGGCGGTCGTCCAGCCCGGCGGCAGCGTCCGCGACGAAGAGGTCGTCGCCGCCGCCGACCGCCTCGGCCTGGCGATGCTGTTCACCGCCACGCGCCACTTCCGGCACTGATGAAGGTCCTCGTCGTCGGCGGAGGCGGTCGCGAGCACGCGCTCGCGGCGGCGCTGGCGCGTTGTCCGACGGTCGACGGGGTCATCGCGGCGCCCGGCAACCCCGGCATCGCGCGCGAGCCGCGCTGCCGCGTCGCCCCGGTGGCCGCCTCCGACGCCTTCGGCCTGCTCACGCTCGCTCGGGCCGAGGGCGTCGGGCTTACGGTGGTGGGTCCCGAGGCGCCGCTCGTCGCCGGCCTCGCCGATCGCTTCCACGCGGCGGGCCTGCGGGTGCTCGGACCCAGCGCCGAGGCCGCGCGCCTCGAGGGCAGCAAGGCATTCGCCAAGGAGATCATGGATCTAGCGGGCGTGCCGACCGCCGCCTGGTCGGTCCATGACGACCTGGCGTCGGCGCTGGCGGCGTTGCCGGACGGCCCGGTCGTGGTGAAGGCCGACGGCCTCGCCGCGGGCAAGGGCGTGGTCGTGGCCCCGACGCGCGCGATCGCCGAGGGCGCGGTCCGCGAGATGCTCGAGCACCGACGCTTCGGCGGTGGACGCGTCGTCCTCGAGGAGACGCTCGAGGGCGAGGAGGTCAGCGTCATCGCGCTCTGCGACGGCGAGCGCGCGGTGTGCTTTCCGCCCGCCCAGGACCACAAGCGCGTCGGCGAGGGCGACACGGGGCCCAACACCGGCGGCATGGGCGCCTACGCGCCGGCGCCCGCCCTCGACGGCGCCGCGCTCGAGGCCGTCCGCCGCGGCGTCATCGAGCCGGTCCTGGCGGTGATGCGGCAGCGCGGCGCGCCGTTCGTCGGCTTCCTCTACGCCGGGCTGATGCTCACGCGCAACGGCCCGAAAGTATTGGAGTTCAACGCCCGCCTCGGCGATCCCGAGGCGCAGGTCCTGCTGGAGCTCGCCGACGGCGACCTCGCCGCCGCGTTCGCCGACGCCGCCGACGGCCGGCTGAAGCCCGACGCGCTGCGCTTCGGCACCGGCGCCGCGGCCTGCGTCGTCGTCGCCGCGGAGGGCTATCCCGCCGAGCCGCGCCTCGGAGATCCGATCGCCGGCCTCGACGATGCCGCGGCCGTGCCGGGCGTGCGGGTGCTCCACGCCGGGACGCGGGAGGTCGACGGCCGCGTCGTGACGGCTGGCGGGCGCGTGCTGGGCGTGACCGCCCGCGCGACCGACCTCGGGGCCGCGCTCGACGCTTGCTACGCCGCCGTCGGTCACCTGCGCTGGCCCGGCCTGCACTTTCGCCGCGACATCGGCCACCGCGCGCGCGGTCGTTGATCCGGCGATGCCGCCGCGACCTCGTCGAGCGGCCGCCCGCGGCGTGGGGGCGGCCTCGCCGCACCTAGAGCCGTGAGCGCCGTCTGGCGGGAGCTCTTGCGCTCGACGGCGCTCGCGCTTGCGGGCCTGGCGGTGCTCCTCCTCGCGGGCCAGGTGGGGCAGCTCCGCGAGGTGCTCCTCGCCGCGGGCGGCCTCGAGCGAACACCGTGGGCGCGGGCGCTCGGCCTGGGCGGGCTCGTGCTCGCCGAGGCGCTCCTCCCCCTCGGGGCGCTCCTCGGGGCGGGCCTCGCATACGGACGCCTGCGCGCCGAGGGCTTCCTGCTGGCGCGCGCGGCGCTCGCGGGCGGTCCGGTCGGCGGCCTGGCGCCGGCGGCGCTCCTCGGCCTGGCGCTCGGCGGCGCGGCGGCGGTCATCGCGCGCGAGCCGGCGCCGCGGGCGGTGGCGGCGCTGCGGGACGTGGCGCTGGCGGTCGCCGCCGGCGCCTTCGAGGCGGGGGAGCGCGCGGTGGCGCTGCCCGGCGGGGGGGTGTTGGCGGGCCGTCCGGCGTGGGCCGCGCTGCCGGCGGGCGCGGGTCGGGTCATGCTCCTGCGCGCGGAGGGCGTACGCGCGCGCATCGAGGGCGGATCGCTGCACGTCGAGCTGCAGGACGTGCGGCTTTGGGGGCCCGACCTGCGCGTGCAGGTCGGCGTGGCCACCGTCCGCCTCGCCGATGGCGGTCTCGGGCGCCGCCTCGGCATGCTGGGGCCGCCCAACGCCACGCCGAGCGCCGCGCTCGGCGACGGACCGCACCACCGCTTCGTCTGGCATCGGCGCTGGGCGATGCCGGCGCTGGCGCCGCTGTGGGCGATCCTCGGCGCGCTCCTCGGCGGCGCACTCGGCGGCGCGTGGGCCACCCTGGCTGCGGCGGCGACGGTGGGTGGGGCCTATTGGGTGTTGCGGGTGGGGGAGCTCGCGGCGCGCGCGGGAGATCTGCCGCCGGCGCTGGCGGCCTGGGCGCCCGTGGCGATCACGGCGCTGGCGCTGGCCCTGCTGGCGCCGCGGCTGGCGCGTCGCCTCGAGGCTTGAGCGCGCCGCGCGACTCGTACTGCCGCCGACGCGCCTCATAGGCGCTCCGGTCGACGGGCTGCAGGGCCAGCGCGCGGTCGATGGCTTCGAGCGCGGCCTGCGGATCGCCGCCGAGGAAGAGCAGCTCCGCCAGCGTGTCCCAGGCAGCGGGCATCTTCGGGTCGAGCTCCACGGCGCGGCGCGCGAGGGCCAGGGCCTCGGTCCGACGCGCGGGCACCTCGCGCAGCATCCACGCCAGGTTGTTCACGACGCGGGCGTCGTTCGGCATGGCCTTCAGCGCCGCGCGGTACGCCGACTCGGCGGTCTCGTGCTCGCCGTGGTTGGACGCGAGATCGCCGAGGAGCGCCTGCACGGTGGCATCGTCCGGCCGCTGCCGCGCCTGCTTACGCGCCTCGGCGAGCGCCTCTTCGTGGCGCCCCGCCGCGGTGAGGGTCACGAGCAGGCGCCGCCCGAGCTCGGCGTCCGCCGGTCGCCGCGACACGCCCTCGCGCAGCGCGCCGAGCGCCTGTTCCGGCCGTTGCGCCCGCAGATGCAGGCCCGAGAGCGCCAGGAACACCTCGGTTGGCGGATCGGGCAGCGCCGCCAGCTCGCGGAAGGTGTCGAACGCCTGTTCGAACCGCTCCGCGCGCAGCAGCGCCGTGCCGAGCAGCGCTCCCGTCTGGACGTCGCCGGGGCCGAGGCGCCACGCCGTCTGGAGCGCCTCGATCGCGTCCGTGAGCCGGGAGCGCTCGAGCAGCGAGCGGCCGAGCAGCGTCCAAAGACGCGGATCCTCGGGCTTTTCGGCGACGATCGCCCGCAGCAGGGCCACCGGATCGAAGTCGTCGCCCGGTAGCATGACGAGCCTCTCCTCGAGCCGGTGGCTCGCCTCGAGCAGCGCCGACTCCAGCGAGACGGCGTTCTCGGCCGAGCGCGTCGAGCCGCGCACCACGACGCGCGTCTCGATGACCGTCGCCCGCGCCTCGCGGGTCTCGCGCACCCGCAGCCGCACGGTCTGGTCGCCGCCGTCGTAGGTGAGCGGCTGCCACGCGAAGCGGTAGCCCGCCGGCACCTCGATCCGCAGGCGCCGAGCATAGGTGCGCGGGCTGGGGACGTGGTGTCCGTCGCGGATGACCGGCAGCGGACCGCGCGCGATGACGTCGACGAAGAACGGCAGGACGAGCCCGCCGTCGAGCCGCACGCCGACGAGATCGGGGTGCTTCAGGCGCGCGGTCACGACGACGGGCGCGCCGGGGTCGTCGAGCCCGCCGACCTGGAGGGCGGTGGGGCTGCGCGTGCCGCCGAGGACGTATCCCGGCGCGCCGAGCAAGGCCTTGCGCTCCTCCTCGTCGAGCGCCAGCAGCCGCTGCCGGAGCTCGCCGGCCGAGTCGCCGGTGAGGCGGACCGTGGTGGACAGTTCGCCGCCGCCGGTGGGCTGCAGGCGGTAGAGGGCCTCCTCCTCGAGGCGGGAGACGTCCGCGTCGCCGCCGGGCACGCCGACGAGCCTGCCACCCTCGCCGTCGACGACGAACGCCTTGCGCAAGCGCAGGACGTCGGGGACCGCCGTGACCGTGCCCATGCCCGAGGTGGCGTCGAGCCACAAATCGCCTTCCGGATCGGGCACATACAACAGCACGTGGCTGAACTGGCCCGGAGAGGGGTGCGTCTCGATGAAGGGACCCTGGTCCCACGGGCGGATGAGCGCGGGGTATGCCGGGATGCCGATCGCGTCCAACATGGCCACCATCAGGGCGGTCATGTCCTTGCAGTCGCCGACGCCGCGGGCCAGCGTGAGCGCGGCGGCGCGCGGCCGGTACGCCTCGATGCCCAGCTCGAGCCCCAGGTAGCGCACGTGGTGCTCGACGAACTGGTAGACGGCGGCGACGCGCTCGCGGCGGGTCCGCGCGTCCTTCGTGACCTCGCGAGCGCGCTGGCGCACCCCTTCGTCCGCCGTCGCCGCGGGCGCGAAGAGGCGGTGGTACCAGGCGTCCACCTCGCCCCAGGACCGGTGGCCCGAGGCGTAGACCGCGGGCACCGCGCCCCTTTCCGGCCCGCCGGGCGCGCCGAGGTCGAAGGCGGGCAGGTCCATGCGCGTCCAGGTCAGGCGCACGCGGCCGTCGCCGGTCGCGCGCTCGGGCTCGGGGAGACCGGGCGCCGCCACGCTGTGCGCGGCGCCCTCCGGGACCGAGAGCTGGTAGCGCACGCGCACCGTCGGGTCGACGTTGCCGAGGACGTAGGCGTCCCACCACACCCCGAGCGCCTCCGCCTGCGGCCGCGGGATCTCCACCTCGTAGTCGGCGATCGCCCCCGGCTCGAGGCGCGGGAACCGCAGGACGAGCCGGCGCGTGTCGCCGTAGAGCGGCGTCCCGTCGTGCGGGTCGACGACGCGGACGTCGTCGTCCCGCAGGGGGATCTCCTGGCCGTCGGGCGTCAGCGTCCGGGCGCGCACGATCGTCGGCCGGCGGCCGTCGTGGAAGGAGACCGACGTCTCGGTGTAGCGGTCGACGCCGAGCGGGTGCCGCACGAGGATGCTGCGCACCATGCGGATGGAGGCGACGCCCTTCGCGTCGACGGTGACGTAGCGCTCGTCGCGCAGGACGGCGCCGAGGGCGCCTTCGGCCACGGGCCCGCTCGGGGCCCGCGCCGCGAGCTTCGCGAGCTCGGGATCGGCGGCGGCGGCGCGCCGCACGCGCGTGTCGGCCATGCGCCTCTCGGCGTTCGGATCGTCGCCGAGCAGCCGGCGCAGGGCCTCGGCGGCGCCTGCGTCGTCCGGATCGCGCGACAGCAGCGCGGCGTACTGCTTCTCGGCCGCCTCCGGCTGGCGCCGCGCCTCGAGGAAGCGCGCGTACGTGAGCCGCAGCGGCCGGTTGCCGGGATCGCCCTCGAGCGCCTTGCGGAAGTTGCGGTCCGCCGCATCGAAGGCGCCGGTGTCGGCCTGCGCGGCGGCCAACAGCGGGCGCACCGACCTGTCCTCCGCACCGCGCGCGAGCGCCCGCTCGAGCACGGGCACCGCTTCGGTCTTGTTGCCGGCCAGCAACATCGCCTCGCCGAGCCGCATGAGCAGCTCGGGATCGTCGGGGTGACGCTTCGCCACTTCGGACAGCAGGGTGGTGGCCTCGGCGTGCCGGCCGAGCATGCGCAGCGCGAGGCTCAGGCGCACGCGCGCGCGATCGGCCTGGGGCCAGCGCTGCGCGAGTCGTTGCCAGCGATCGACCGCGTGGTCGACCTCGCCCGAGACGAACTCGAGGCGCGCCAGCTCATCCTCGTAGTCGGGATCGTTGGGATCGAGCGCTGCCGCTCGCTTCATCGCCGCGCGGGCGCCGTCGCGGTCGCCGGCGCGCTCGCGGGCGCCCGCGAGGTCGAAGCGGAGCAGCGGGGCTTCGGGCAGCACCTCCACGGCCTGCTCGAGCACCGCGATGGCACGGTCGGCGCGGCCCTCCGTGAGATGCCAGCCTGCGTAGTTGCGCCAGACGTCCTCGGCGCCCGGCTCGGCGGCGACGGCCTCGGCGAACTCCGCCTCGGCGAGCTCGGGCCGACCGCTCCGCGCGAGCGCGCGGGCGATGGCGATGCGGCGATCGACGCTCGGGCCGTCGGCATACAGACGCGGGCGCAGCGCCATGGCCTCCTCGAGCTGCCCGACCCGGATGAGGGCGCGGGCGCGGAGCGTCAGCGCGTCGACATCGTCGGGGCTCTTCGCCAGCGCCAGGGTCGCCCAGCCGAGGGCGCGGCCCGCCTGACCCGCCTCGAGGAGGGCCTCCCCGAGATCGATGACGTACGGCGTCTCGTCCGGGAAGTGCTCGACGAGCCACTCGAGGTGGCGGGCGGCGGCCTCGGGCCGGCCGCTGCCGAGGAGGGCCTGGGCGAGCGCTCGCCGGCCCGGGTGGAACTGGTCGTCGGCGGCCAGCGCGGCGGTCAACGCGCCGACGGCGCCCGGCGCGTCGCCGAGCATGAGGCGGACGCGGCCGCGGGCGAACTGAGGCTCGGGCGCGTCCGGGGACAGCGAGGCGGCGCGATCGGCGGCGGCGCTCGCCTCGTCCGGCTGCCCGGCGGCGATGCGCGCCTCCGTCATCGCCACCCACGCCGCCGGCGACGCCGCGTCGGCTGCCACCGCCGCTTCGGCGGCCTGTAGCGCCCGCTCGGGCTGGGACATCGCCGCCGCGACGCGGGCTTCGATCGCCAGGCGGAGGGCGGGCGGCGAGTCGGCGGCCTTGGCGCGCTCGGCGTACATCGCCGCGGAGGCGGCGTCGTCCTGCAGGAGGAGCAGGTGTGCCATGCCGATGGCGCAAAGACCGTCGCCGGTGAACCGATCGACGCACTGCTCGAGCATGCGGCGCGCCTGCACGGGGAAGGGTCCGAGGCGCGCGAGCGCCTCGACGTACCACGTCCGCGGATCGCCCGTCCGCAGCGCGCGCGCCGCCGCCGCGCGGCCGATGACCTCGTCCCGGCGGCCGAGCCGGGTGAGCGCCTCGCGATAGCACGCCTGGGCCGCCAGATCGGCGGCGTCCGCGGTGAGGCGGTCGAGGCACGCCTGGGCGCGCGCCTCCGGGCCCTCCTCGGACGCGGCCGTGGCGGAGGCCGGCGGCCGGGGCCCGGCGCCGCAGCCGATGGCGATGCCGGTGACGACGAGGCCGAGGATTCCGAGGGCATGCGGCGCGTTCATGCCCGTATGATGTTGCCGCCTTCGCGGGGGTGTCACCGCGTTGACGGTGTCAAGTCGATTGTCGGCGCCGCCGGAAGAAGGGGAGGAGGAACCACGGCAGCAGGGGGAGGGCGTTCCCCGAGACGTCGCATCCGCCGCCGCCCCCGCCGCCCCCCTCCGGCAGTGCGTCGACGTCCGGGCCGCCATCGGGCGGCGGCGGGCCGGCGTCGACGGCGGCGTCGACTTCGGGCGGACCGGCGTCGTCGGTGCAGGCGGCGGGCAACGTGACCGTCGGGCACAGGCCCTGGCACGCGCGCGCCGAGGCGCTCTCCGCCGGGCACTCCATCGGCCCGTCGAGCTCCGGGAACGACGTCAGCACCGGCGTCCAGCTCACACCGAAGTCGTCGCTGTAGCCGAGCACCCACGGTCCCATGAACGCCGTGTCGGTGCATCCCCAGAGCCGGTCGGACGCGGGCTCGCGCGTCACGCACCCGAGCAGGTCGACCGGCGGCTGCGGCTCGTGCGCCCACGTCTCGCCGCCGTCGTCCGTCCGGAACACGCCGACGAACGGCGTCACGATCAGACCGCGTCGCCCCTCGCGGTCGAAGGACAGCGTATCGGGCACGTCCTCCATCTCGAGGACCGGCTCCCAGGTCGCGCCGCCGTCACGCGACCGCACGACGATCGAGTTCGGGAACCGCTCGATCGTGGCGTAGACCTCGTCGGCGTCCATGGGCCGGTCGCCGAGCAGGTAGAACTCCTCTGGCAGCACGCCGAGGGCGGGGGGACCCAGCGTCATGGGCCGGAACGTCCGGCCGCCGTCGACGCTGCGGGCGGCCCCGTCGGCGTGCGCGACGTAGACGACGTCCGGATTGGCCTGCGCGCGGAGGAGCGGCGGACGGATGCGACCCTCGATCGCGAGGCCGGCGGCACGCCACGTCCGACCGGCGTCCTCGCTCAGGAAGACGTCATTGGCGAGGCCGATCGTCTCGGTGGTGACGAGCACCTCTCCTGGGAGATCGGGCCGGGTCACGACCCGCGCGGGGACGTGCTGCTGCAGCGGCCCGTCCACCAGCGCGAACGCGCAGCCGGCGTCCTCGCTACGGAAGAGCCCGTGCACGCTGGCGGCGAGCCAGGTGGCGCCGCTCGCGTCGACCGGCGCCATGCCGCGCAGGATGGGATCGGGACGGATGGCCGAGCCGCAGAGCCACCGGTTGGCGCCCTCGGCGTGGACGACCAGCCCCAGGTCGTCCGTGACGGCCCACACCTCGCCGGGACGCTGCGGCGGGAAGCGAATCTCGACGACGCGGGGGATGCCGTTGTGGGCGAGGGCGGCTGCCGGCATCGCCGCAGCGAGCAGACACCACGCTAGGCGTGTCATTGCGTTCCCGTTGATCAAGAATCCAGGCGGACAGGCTAGCAGACGGGGTTCGTTGTGGGCAGGGCCGCGGTGTGGCTGGCGCTTGGGTGCGCGGTGGCGGGCTTCGGCTGCGCCGCGCTGGTCGGGACGGGCGGCGGGCGAGGCGTGTGCCGGAGCGAGCACGAGGTCTGCGTCGAGCACTGCGCGGAGGACCTGACGAAGCCGCGCGACTGCGAGCTGAGCTGCGACTACGAGGCGCGCTTGTGCGCCAAGCGCCAGAACGAGGAGGCGATGACCTCCAACGTCGACCCGATCGTGGGCATCCCCGAGCTTGGACCTCCGCAGACGCTCTCGGTCGACCTGCGCGGCGGCCGCATCGGCTCGAACGGGCCGCATGTGACGTTCAACGGGCCGGCCCAGCCGGTCGAGGGCGCCTACCAGATCGATCCGGGCGCGACGCTGCGCCTGACCTTCCAGGTGCCGGCCGAGGCGCGCGAGGCGGTGCTCACGCTGCTGCACGGCGCCGGCGGCGACGGCGTGAATTGCTTCGTCACGATGGCCGTCGGGGAGCGGCCGGTGCTGGCACGCTATGCGCCGCCACGCGCCGACGCCGCCGGCCTGCTCCGCCCCGAAAAGTGGGACGTGGCGTTCGCGTTGCCGGAGCCCGACAAACGAAAGAAGACGCCGACCGACGTGACGGTCTTCCTCTACAACAACCAGGCGGCCGGGAGCCGCAGCCCCTACCTGCTGGGGGCCGCCGAGCTGAGCTACCGCGTGGTTGTACCGCCGAAGTGACGTCTCACTGCCCGGCGGACCGCGTGTAGCGCTCGACGATCCAGCGGCCGTATCCGCCGGCCCGCCGCGCCGGGGTCAGGGCCTGCTTGCTGCCGTCGACGTCGGTGGTGAAGACCTGCTGCAGTGTTCGCTCGCCGTCGCGGGCCTCGGCCGTGAACAACATCGCGCCTGGGGGCGCACGGCCGGCGGCTGCCTCCGGGTATCGTTCGTCTCCGGCGACGCGGCCGCCCCCCGGTACGTCGTAGGCGTCCTCGATGAACGCGTCGGAGAGCCGCTCGAGGCTCGAGGGCCGCCCGCAGGTGGCCTGACCCGAATACAGCGCGCCCAGATCGAGGCCCACGCGGAACAGGTCCAGGTGCCCCTCCGGGCCCGCGGGTTTGCCGGCGACGTTGCGGCTGAAGACGACCTTCGTCAGGTCGCCGTTGAAGGCCGGGTGGTGGTCGCCGACGCGCACGTCGGCGCGCCCCACGTCGCGCAGGCCCGGATCGCCGTCGGTCACGCGGCACCTCGCGGGTGCGTCGTGGTCCGCCAGCCACACTTGCGGCTTGGTGACGCAGGCGTCGCCCTCGCAGGCCCGCGTGTCGACGACGTAGGTGTACAGGGGAGTGCCGACTGCGGAGAAGACGTCGCGGACCGGCTCCTCGTGGTCGCTGATCCGGAGCAGATTGTCGCGCTCGCGCCCACGGTTGTCGCGGTTGACGAGGTAGACCGCCGAGGGCTCGTCGCCGCAGCGCATCGCCAGCAGGATGCGCACATCGTCGCGCCAGCCGACGCCGCCGATGCCGGCGTCGCACTCGGCGGGCGTCACCGGATACTCGTCGTGCGATTGCACGTCGATCACCCACACGGCGCGCCGGCCGTTCGCGTCGGGACGGCCGTCGGCGTTGGCGTCCTCGTGGCGCACGGCGGCGACGAAGCGCGGATCCGGGCCGACCGCGGCGAACGTCCAGCCGCCGGCATTGCGCGTGATACGGTGGCGCTCGTCGCCCGAGGCCGTAGCGCTGAAGAGGTGGACCGACGCGAAGTCGCCGGGCGCGCCCTCGGCATAGACGAGATCCCCGGGGACGACCTGCAGCGCGATGGGTGGCGCGGCATCCTCGGTCACTTCGGCGTCTGCGTCCGTCGCGGCGTCCGGCGCGGCGTCGCCCGACCCCGCGTCGTCGCCGCCGCCGCCGCCATCGCCTCCGCCGCCGCAGCCAGCGATCAGCGCGCACAGGAACCATCGGAGCTCAGGGCGCATTTTCGTCTCCGCCCGCGGTGGGCAGGTCGAGGGCGTCGGTCAAGGGCCGCCGCTCGGGACCCCCGCCGGACGCCAGGAATCGCCGGTTCACGAGCGCCAGCAGCGCGTCGAGCTTCTCGAGATCGAGCACCGCGTCGGCGGGCACCAGGGCCGGGACCTGCGCCGGCGCCTCGCCGGGAAAGTTCAGCTCGCACCACATCGGGCCGGTGGCGGTGCTGGTCACGAGCGGCCCGTGGGTCCGGCAGATGATCGGGCGGGCGGCATACACGGCGCAGGCGCCGTCGGGGTCGAGGAAGACGCAGCGGCGTCCCGCGGCGACCGCCGGATCGGCGCGGCGCGCCTCGAGCGCCGCCCGGCGCTCGGGCGCGAGGCCGCCGACGTAGCGGGCGACGTGCTCGACCTCGACCGACCACGCCGTCCGTGCGGTGCGACAGCAGGCGTCGCAGCCGCGGCCGCAGCGCAGCCATGGGCGCTGGACCGCCTCGGCGCGGGCGACGAAGGCGTCTACCTTCGCCAGCAGGGCTTCATGTTCGGCGAGTCGGGTCATCGGCAGGCGGCCAGTGTAGCGGCCGCGGCAGGCGCCATCAGCGGTGGACGCAGCGGATTGGATCCACTTCGATGCCCGAGGACGAAGCCGTCAGAGGGCCTCGGCGATGAACCGGACCAGATCGGGGCTCGTGGGGGCGTCGCTCTCGACCACCAGCGTCCCGAGGTGGGCGTTGCGGTCGTCGGCGCCGCGGCTGAAAGTCACCTCGACGGTATGCGCCTCTCCGGGCGCGATCACGGTCGGCTCGCCGCCGCCGGACACCGTGAACTCGGGATCGCTCACCGGCTCGGGCGCATCCTGCTCGCCGGTGAAGCGGATCGCCGTCACGTTCAGCGGCCCGTCACCCTCGTTGCTCAACGTCAGCTCGACCGTCTCCGACGCCCCGGGGGCCACGTCGCTCAGGTCGACCCGTGGCGGATCGATGCCGAGCAGGGGACCGAGACCGGTCACGCTGCGCCGGAGTGGCACGCGCAGCTCGCCCGTCTCGCCCTGCGCGACGTTGTCGGCGTCGGTGCGCACCACGAGCGTCGCATCGCTGCCCTCGGCGCTCAGCGGCTTGTAGATGACGTCGACGTCCTTGCTGGTGCCGGCACGGAGCTGGAAGCTCCGGGGCTGGTCATTGTCGAGCTTGTAGTCCTCGGTGGCGCCGCCCTGCTCGATGGTCAGGCCGAGGACGTTGAGGTTGCGGAGCCCGACGTTGGTGAAGCTCACCGCGACCCGCTTCGTCTCGTTGACGTTGGTCTCTCCGAAGACCACCGGGTTCGGCGCGATCACGAGCTGGCTCGTGACGGGCACCGAAGTGAGCGTCACCGCGAACTCGGGCGCCTGGGCGTCGTTGCTCAAGAAGACGAGCGTCGCCCGGTCGTCGTGCTCGTCGAGCGGCGTGTAGGTGATCCGGACCTCGTTCACGCCGTTCTCGTCGACGTTCCACGGCAGCCCGGACAGCGGCTCGACGCGGAACTCGTCGTCGCGGAACTGCGCCGACCCCGGCCGCAGCTGGACGTCAGTGACGACGAGCGTGCCCGTACCGACGTTGCGGATGCCGATCGTCTTGTTCTGCGAGCCCATCGTGCCCGCGAACGAGACGCTCGTCTCGCCGTCGGTCGTCGCGATGCGGGGCTGCGCCGTGAGCACCGAGAGGTCGATCGTCAGCTCTTCCTTGTCGCGGACGTTGCTGTTCACGATGAGCTGCGTCGGCGGCGGCGGCGTGAGCATCGTGGGCCGGTAGGCGACGACGACCTGGCGGAAGGTGCCCTTCGTCATCACGAGCTCTTCGAACTCGTTGCCATCCCACGAGGGCATGGGCGACTCGGAGATGTAGAACTCACACGCGGGGTCCTGGTCCGCCTGCGGGTTCTTCTTGAAGTCACACTGCTCGAAGCCCGCGATCCGGATGTCGGAGACCACGAGGTCCGTCTCGCCGCCTTGCGAGATCTTGATGATGCGCTGGTCCGTCTGGCCGACGGGCACGCGCGCGAAGGTCAGCGACGACGGCGGGTCGAGGAAGATCTCGTTCGACTCGCGCGCGACGATCTCTTCGCCGCAACCGGTGGCGGCGACGAGCGTGAACAGACCCAGGAGCAGATTTCGGCTCGACACGGGCACCCTCATCAGTGGCGTGGGAAGCACTGCGCCTCGTACTCGACGCGGATGCGGCTGCCGGCGCGCGGCACCCGGTCCTGCTCGAATATCACGGAGTTGCTGTCCTGATCGAACGCCCAGCCGTCGTTGACCGGCTGGCCGTCGACGGAGACGCGAACCGTCGCGCCGATGGCCGGACGCGTCAGGAAGAACTGCACCGGCAGGCCGAAGGCCGACTGGCCGATTTCGCGCAGGCTGGCGCCGAAGTTGGCGTCGCAGATGCTGTAGACCGCGCCGTTGGTACGCTGTGCGACCTCGACGTAGCGCCGGCCTGCATCGGCGACGCCATTCGGGCTCTCGCACGCCTCCGCCTGGCCGTTCCGCGCGCCCACGATCACGTTCGCCTTGAACTGGGCCTCGTTGCGGAACCCCTTGATGTTCTTGAAGAAGTCCACGTAGAAGTCCAGCTGCGAGGGCGACTGGTCCTCCTCGTCGCTGAGGAAGACGAGGACGAGGGCCGCCGCCTCGCGAACGAAGCCGCGGTTGTGACCCCCACAGAAGCCCTCGACGCAGCTGTCGGGCGCGACGCACTCGTTGTCGGCGCGGCAGGGCGTGCCGGTGTCGAAGGCGAGCGGGTTGGAGAGCGCCTTCTTCGCCGCCTCGAGTCCGTACTCAGAGCCGGCGCCGTTGACGCCCACGTCGACGGAGTCGCGGAACCGCGCTTCGACGTCCGGCCCCCGGCGGAGGATGCGCGGGTTGCCCTGCAGCTTGCCGGACTGGTTGGGGTTGTCGAGGTCGGTGGTGACGATCCCGATCTGGAAGTCGTTCTGAAACTGCTGGGCGCCGGCGATGAACTGGGCGAAGTTCGCGCCGAGGTTGTCCTGCTCCTCGCCCATCGAGCCGGAGTTGTCGACGACGAAGAGGATGTCGACGGTCTGGCCGCTCGACTGTACGAACTCGTCGACCTGGCGCCGGTCGCGGATGCCTTCGCCGAAGAGCGGCACGCGCAGCTGCGGCTGGTCGCTCGCGTCAGACTCGAACACCAGGAAGCACTCGTCGTCGCCGAGATCCGCCGGCTCGTACGTGAGGTGCACCTCGGCGGGCGTGCGACGCGTCACGAGGATGCAGCCGTCCTGGTTGGCGACGGGACGGTCGACGATGAAGAACTCGTCGCAGTTCGGCCCTTCGAGCTGCACGTCGCTGATGCAGAGGTCGACGATGCCGGTGTTGTAGACGGTGACACGCTCCGTCTGGGAGGCGCACTCGCGCGCCGTGACCTGCCCGAAGTCGAGCTGCTCGGGGATGACCTCGATGTTGCTCTCGCCCGAGACCCCGTTGAGCTGGGCCTGGACCTGGCGGTCCTCGTTGCGGAACGGATCGTGGAACGCGACGGTCAGCAACGCCGAGTCCGCGGCGAACAGCGCCGGCCGGTACGTGACCTCGATCGGCGTGCGCTGCCCCGGCGCGACCCGCTGGTTGGCGAGGGGACGCGTGATGATGAAGGGCGGCACGAAGCCGGGGATCGGGATGAGCGCGTCGATGCGCTGCGCCGTCACGTCGCAGTGACCGGTGCCGCGGTTCAGCACGTCGAGGCTGCGAGTGCGGATGCTGCCGCGCGACACCAGGCCGAAGTCCACGCGATTCGGCAGCAGCAGCAGGTCGCAGCTCGGCGCGCCACCCCCGAGCACACCCAGCGGCACCTCGACTACGGGCGTGTCGGGCGTGTTGTTGCGCACCGTGAGCGTCGCGTCTGCCGGCTGTCCGTCGGCGAGGTCGGCGTTGTGGTACCAGACCTCGATCTCGTTGAAGTCCAGCGGCGCGAGCTCGAGGCCGATCGGGTTCGCGCCGGTGGCGGCCCACTGGAACCCGTCGTCGCCGGCCAGCGTCACGTCCTCGAGGCGCAGCGGCAGCTCACCACAATTGAGCACCCGGAGGCGCGCGCGCTGACTGTCGACGCCGAGCGCGACGCGTCCGAGGTTGATCGACTCCGGCGCGACCTGGATGCAGGGACGCCGAACACGCGCGCGAATCGGTACGGTGTAGATCGGCTCGTCCACATCGTTGCTGCGCATGACGAGCGACGTGTCGTGAATGCCGTCGGCCTGCGGATGGTAACGAACGAGCAACACGTGCTCGTCGCCCGGCTCGAGCGCCAGCGGCAGCTCCGGCGCGTCTTCGAGCGCGAACTGGTCGTTGATGCCAGGAGGCGCCGCGCCGAAGGCCAACGACGTGATCTCGAGCGTCGCGCTGCCCTCGTTGAGGATGACCAACGGCTGTTCGGCCTCCGCGCCCTGGTCGATCGCGCCGAAGATGATCGCCTCCGGCGACGTGGCGATCTCGGGGCTGGGTTCCTCGCCGCTGAGCGGCACCAGAATCTGCGGCCGCTGGGCGTCGCCGGTGGAGACGACGAGCGTCCCCAGGTCGCGATCGATGCCGCGCGGCGTGTACGTCACTTCGACCTCGAGACGGTCGCCCTGCCCGAGGGAGGGGCGGGCATCGGCCCCGGCGGTGATCGTGAAGTCCGCCGACGAGTCGTCCGCGAGCTTCACGTCGGTGATGGGGACCTCGATCGTGCCGAGGTTGGTGATCCGCGTCGAGAGGGCCTTCGTCTGGCCGGTGGGAATGCGTCCGAAGGCGAGCTCGACCGGTTCGACCAACAGGTCGCTCCGGGAGAGCGCCGAGAGGATGCGGACCTCCGTCGTCCCGTCCCGCGGATCGTTGCTCTCGATGATCAGCTCGCCGCGATCCGTGCCGGGATCACGCGGGCTGTAGTCGACGCGGATCTCGACGCGTTCGTCCGCGTCGACGATGAAGGGCACCTCGGGGTGAGACTTCGTGAACTCGCGTGTGTCCAGCGAATTCGAGAAATCGACACGCGTGACCTGCAGCGCGCCGCCACCCACGTTCTTCAGCGTCAGGATGCGCTGCGTGCTCTGCCCGATGGGAACCACCTCGAAGAGGAGGGGATCGGGCGCCGCCTCCAGATCGGGATACTGGCTGGTGCGAATGCCGCCGGTGCCGCCATCGTCGCTGCAGGCGGTCGTCGCGAAGGCGGCGACGGTGGCCGCGAGCAGCCCGAGCACGCGAACGTTCATGGACATGACCCCACCCCACGGAGCCGGAGAAGCCCCGAACGATAACAACGGCCGGCCCGCGCCGACAAGCATGTGATCCGTCGTGAGAGACGGTAGAGACGGCCTGCGCCGGTGGCTCAAGGAGACGCGGCCGTCTGGTACTGGCCTTCCTCGAAGACCTCGTCGCGCGGAACCACCACCGGGCAGCGGGAGGCGTCGTCGCACCATTCGACGCTGGCCACCCACCAGAGCTGGGCCACGCGCTCGAGCTCGCGGTCCACCCACTCGGCGAGGAGCTCGCCCTTGGCATAGACACGCACCGTCACGAGGCTCAGGTGCTCCTGGCGCGGATCGCGCTCCGGATCGCCGAAGGTGCTCTCGGAGCGGAAGTAGACGGCGCCGATGTCGTACGTGACACCCGGCTCCGGACGAGAGAGGTTGACGTTCTCCGGCCCCGCGCCGTTCGTGTCGTCGATGTCGAGGCTCGGATTGTCGACGACGTCGCCCTGGGCGCCCCAGTCGGGGTTGACGTTGCGGAAGTAACAGTCCCAGGTGCTGTCGCTCCAGAACTCTCCGGCGTTCTGATGCCGCACGTGCAGGTCGACGTCGGTGCCCCTGCTGTCGGTCTCGTCCGGATCCTCGGGCGTCGACCAGACGAGCTGGACGTGCAGGTCCTTGTCGGGCACGGCGTCGATCACCACGCGCTCGACCGCCTTGGGCTCGCAGCTCGTCTGCCCGAGGTTGTCGATGACCTGCAGCTCGATCGTGTACTGGCCCGCCAGGTCGACGAAGAACAGGGCCTGGGGCGTCGTCTCTTCGTCGGGCTCGCCGCCGTCGGCGGGGCGTCGTGCATCGGTGAACGATTCAACCGGCACGCTGACGCTGCCCTGGGGACGATCGACGACCGTCCAGCGCCACTTGCGCACCTCGCCACCCGGATCGCTCGAGGGCGTGCCGTCGAGGGTGATGATGTCGAGGGGCTGGACGTGCAGATCGGTCTCGCGCGCTGCCGGGATGGGGCAGGCGTTGTCGACGCCGCGTCCGAACAGGTCGACGGGGAAGGGCTCGTCGCTGGCATTGCTCGTGATCAGCAGTCGATTGCCGTACGCGCGCGTCTCCACCGGCCAGAACCCGATCTGCAGGTCGCGGCTCGGCAGCGCCGGCGCTTCCGGGTCGCGCGCCGGGAGCTCGAAGAGCGCGCCGGTCTCATCGTCGGGCGTGAGCTCGGTGAGGACCCGGAAGGTGCCGTCGTCGTTCTCGATCGCGAGCCCGGTCACGCGCAGCGGGGTCGTCCCGCAGCTCTCGATGACGAGGGGACGTGTGTTGGGCGTCTCGACGTCGGTGCCCGGCACCATCAACGCGGAGCCGAAGTCGACCGTCTCCGGCGCGACCTGAATGCACGGCGCCGCGCCGTTCGCGCGCAGATTGACGACGACCGTCGGACGCGCCGCGTCGTTGCTCGAGATCTTCAACTCGGCGGTATCGGGACCGAGCGAGGGCGGCGCGTAGGTCACGTCGAGCACGATCGACTCGCCCTGGGGGACGACGAGCGGGTTCTCGCCCAGATCGCCGGTGACGTTCCGGTCCTGGAAGCGGGCGCCGAAGTCCTGGCTGCCGCTCACGTCGAGGCGGCTGATCACCAGCTCCACCTGGCCGAGGTTGGTGATGGTCACCTGCTCGACGCCGGTCTGCCCGGCCTCGACGGAGTCGAAGTCGAGCGTGCGCGGGCTCACGAGGATCTCTGCCCCGATGTCGCCGCTGGTGACGGGGATGGAGACGTCCTCGCTGTTGGCATCGTTGGTGCGGATGCGCACTGCGCCGCGGTCGGGCGTCGCGTCGGGATCGGTGGGGCTGTAGCGGACGGCGAGCACCAGGCGCTGGTCACCGTCGCCCGGCAGCGTCAACTCGGAAGGGACGCTGCCGAGCTGCCCGTCGTCGCTGCGGACGAACAGCTCGAACTCGCCGGCCGTCGAGTCATCCTCGAGGCGGAGATCACCGAGGAACAGGTCGCCCGAGCCACCGTTCGTCACGATGACCTCCCGGACGATCGACTGCCCCGGCTGAAGCTTCGGGAAGCGGAACTCCGGCGGCGCGAACTGCAGCGCCGGCGTCTGCGAGACGTTCACGCCGTCATCGCAACCGACGATGCCGGCTGGCGTCGCGCCCAGGACCACCGCCAGCAGGCTCCATCGAATCCAACGCCCCATGACATTCCCTCGCTCGGTGCGGGCACCAGGAAACGGGACGACCCCGCCGCGCGATCGCGGACGGGGTCGTAGGCTCGGCCTCGCAACGTCTCTCTCAGGGACGCTGCTGATAGTACCGGTCGCGCTTGCGGACCTCGCCCGACGGCCACTGGATGTCGGCCACGTCCCAGAAGTGGTCCTCGGCCTCCATCTGCTTCTCCCCCGGGTCGCCATCGGCGCTGAAGTCCCAGGAGAGGTTGCCGTTGATGAAGATGCGCACCTTGGCAAAACTCGGGCCGAAGTCGAAGCCGGTGCGACGATCCGCGCTGCGGTAGTAGTGAACACCCACGATGTACGGCGCGCCGAGCGTCGTCGTGTTCTCCGGGTTCGTCAGGCTGATGTTCTCGGGCCCGTTGCCGTTGATGTCGTCGATGTCGATCGACGGGTCGTCGTCGGGGTTGTCGAGCTGACCCCAGTCCGGCGTCGGGTTGTAGTAGTAGCAGTCGTACGGCGCCGTGAACCAGCCCTCGGCGTTCGGGTGCAGGAGGTGCAGGTCGAGGTCGGTGCCCTCGGTGTCGGTCACGTCCGGGTCGTTGGGCGTCCGCCACACCAGCTGCACGTGGATGGCCTGCTCCGGCTTGGCCACGATGGTGACCGTTGCCACCGCCGTCTCGCACTGATCCGGGCCCAGACCGAGGTTGTCGCGGACCCGCAGCTCGAGGGTATAGGTGCCGACGAGATCGGCCCAGAACACCGCGGTCGGCGTGCTCTTGTCGTCGTCGCGGACGCCGAGGGCCGGGTCGCCGGGGTTCAGGAGGGCCTCGCCCGGCACCGACAACGAGCCTTCGGGCGACGAGAGCACGACCCACTCATACTCGACCGGCTTGTTCATCGGGCCGTCTTGGTCGATCGAGGCGCCGCCGTCGAGGGCGATCACGTCGAGCGGCTGGACGTTGAACTCGTCCTGGACGGGACGGGCCTGGGGGCAGGCGTTGAGCACGCCACGACCCAGCAGGCTGACGCGGCGGAGATAGCGCGTCGTCTCGCCCTCGACCATCGGCTCGCCGGTGGGATCGTTGCTGATGATCCCGATCGCGCCGTTGTAGATGCGCTGCTCGCGCGGCTCGAACGTGACCCCGATGGCGCGGCTCGGCGGGGCCTGTCCGGCTTCGGCCGCGGGGAGCACCGCCGGGAACGAGGGGAGGGACTCCTCGTCGACCTTGAACGCGTCGCCGCCGTCGGGGCCATCGATGGCGTCGATGCCGTAGATCTCGAGGGCTTCGCCGCCGCAGCTCTCGATGGTGAACTGTCGCGAGTCGACGCGGTTCACGAGGCTCGACGGAAACTCCACCGCCGCCGGGACGACCTTCAGGCAGGGCGTCGCGCCGTTGGCGGTGAGGTTCACCTTGATCCCGGGACGGTTGGGGTCGCTGCTGGCGATCTGCATCTCGGCGCGGTCCGGGCCTTCGACCGCGGGCGAGTAGGTCACCTCGATCGTGAAGGACTTGCCGGCGCCGAGGCCCTGAGCGCCCTCCTTGTCGGGGTTCTGGAGCACTTCGGGCACGCGGCGCGGATCCTTGCCGTCGATGCGCGGCTGGAACTCCTGGGAACCGTTGACCAGGATGCCGGTGACGTCGAGCTCCACCTGGCCGAGATTGGTGACCGTCACCTCGAGCGTCTTGCTCTCGCCGGCGGGCACGCGGCCGAAGTCGAGCGTGGTCGGCGAGACGTTGATCTCGGCGCCGACGTTGGCGATGCGGATGGCGATCTCGAAGTTGTCGTCGACGTTGGTGTCGAGCACCAGCTTGCCGCCGTCGGCGATCTCGTCGGCGGGCTTGTAGTTGAGGACCAGGTCGAGCGATCCGCCGCCCGGGACGACGAGCGGATAGAGGCCTTGCTCGGCGAAGTGGTCCTCACCCTCGGCGCCGATGCCATCGTAGATGGTGGCATCGTCCGCCTTGCGGTAGCCGAGGCGGAACTCCTTGTCGAGCTGGTAGTCGGGCTTGATCTTCTTGATGACGAGGTCGCCCTCGCCCTCGTTGCGAATCGTCACGGTCCGGTCGACGTTCTGTCCCAGTCCGAGCTTGGGAAACACGAACGCGCTCGGATCGGCGGCCAGTCTCGCGGTCGTGCTCGACTTGATGCCGTCGTCACCGCAACCGACGAGGAAGAGGCCGGCGGCGGTCAGGCCGGCGAGCCACCTCATTCCCCCCAGATTCAACATCGAAAGCTCCTTTGAGATGGACACCGGCACCGCGTTCGACGGGCCGCTCGACCCCACGCCGCCATACTTGGGGCGGCCCCCGTGTCGATGCAGTGCAAAAATTTTCACTCGGGTATAGCAGCCCCCCCTCGCTTAAATCCAGCCTTCACGGAATACGCCCGGACCCGGAGGGGAAGTACTCTCGATGCGCGACCGAAGACCGGCCCGGAGCCTCTGGGGCGCTGCCGTCCTGCTGCTGGCGGGATGCGACTCGACGGTGGGACTGGACTCGCAGCGGCTGAGTTTCTCCCGAGTGCTCGTGCCCGGCGCCTGCAAGGCGCCCGAGAACGACAACCTGACCAACGTCGAGATGTCGGTCATGTTGCTCGACGAGGACTCGGCGCTGCTGCCCGACGACCGCATCAGCGGCGAGTCCGGCAAGGTCGGCGACCTGCTCACCTACAGCGATTTCCGCTTCGTCGACAACCCTGCGGGCACCGACCCCGGCGAGCTCATGGGCAAGCAGGGCCTCGCCGAGAACGACGGCGAGACCGAGGGCCAGGAGCGCGTCCGTCTCCCCGTGGGTCTCAACCCCGACGCTCTCAAGTTCTTGTGGTCGGGCGGTGCGGAGCGCAAGGACGACGACCGGCTCATCGTCCTGCTCATGGATCAGTCGGGCAGCCTCATCGGCCTCGATCCGATCACGGGCAACGTCGACACGACGCGCGCCAGCGATCTCGGCGACCAGCGCATCGTGTTCTTCCGCGACTTCATCGCCGAGCTGCCCGAGGGCGACTACGTTTCGCTGCTGCCGTTCAACCGCGAGTTCGCCGACATCAATCAGGCGGAGCCGAGCCGCAACCGCAGCGTCACCGAAGAGGCCCTCAACCAGCTGGACATCAATCAGCCCGAGGGCGGTACGCCGCTGGCGCACGCGCTCGACCAGGCGCTCACCCGCATCATCGACTTCGCCGGCAACGCCGACCTCAACCCGGTGGTGGTCGTCTTCACCGATGGCACCGAGACCGGCGACACCTCGCCGGAAGGCGTCACGATCGAGAGCGTCACCGAGAAGTTCGCCAACCACCGCCGCACGGTCGATGGCGAGAGCGTGCCGGCGCCGATCCCGGTGATCGTCGTCCACCTGCAGGTGCCTCCTTCAGCGGCGGTGGCGCCGCTCTCGTGGCCTCGCGGTCACAACGCGAAGTACGCCGATCTCGCCTGCCGGACGGGGGGCGAGTACATTTTCCTTCGTGATGCCACGGAGTTCACGGCGAACGGCGACCTGCCCACCATCCTGCGCAACCGGGTGGTCGGCACCTGGCGGCTCAACGTCCAGACGGGTCTCGGCGCCGGCGCGTTCACGCCCGGAGGCTACCTCCTGACGTCGGAGCTCAGCGTCACCCTCGGCGGCAACACCGCTTCGGCCCCGATGGCCCTGTCCCGCGACGTGAATGCCCAGACCCGGGACTCGCGCCTCTGGTTCTACAAGAAATGACGGGGAGCATGACCTCCATGAAGAAGGACGGGTTCCTGTTCGCGGCGCTGGCCGCGCTGGTTTCGATGGGGACCGCCCACGCGCAGGACAACCCGCCTGCCGAGGGCGGGGGGACGGAGGCTGCTGCGCCGTCGTCGGAGTCGAGCGGAGCGTCGGAGGCGGCGCCAGCGGCCGATGAGGTGTCCGATGACACCGCGACGAAGGCCGAGAAGGAGCTCGAGGGAGACCTGGCCGAGATCTGGGGCCAGCAGCGCGAGATCGAGGTCGTGCAGAAGCGGCTGTTCGAGAAGGACGGCCGCCTCGAGTTCACGCTCTTCGGGTCGACGATCCCGAACGACGACTTCATCGTCTACTACCCGCTCGGCGGCCGCATCGGGTACCACATCTCGGAGTCCTTCGACGTCGAGGCCTCCTTCGCCTATGCGCTCAACCAGGACACCGGCCTGACCGAGTTCCTCAAGACTGATCCCGCGATCGGCCTGAAGGAGGCCGACATCGAGGAGATCATTCAGTTTTATTACCACGTTGACCTGCTCTGGTCGCCGATCTACGGCAAGATCAGCCTGCTCGGCGCGAAGCTGACCCACTTCGATACCTACATCGGTCTCGGGGCGGGCCTCGTCCACAAGACGGAGCGGACGCCGGGCGACAACTTCCAGCAGAACGAGGTGCGCAAGCCCGCGGCGAACATCGCCGCCGGCTTTCGGTGGTTCCTCACCGACTCGTTCAACGTGCGCACCGAGTATCGGCACATGTTCTTCGAGAAGGCGCGCGGCGGCGTCTCCAAGCCCGTGGAGCTCTCGCTGGGCGTCGGCTTCCTGCTGTAGACCAAGGAGCGGCGACGCATGAAACCACGGAAGCACCGCGGTCGGTTCGCGAGCGGTGTGGCCGGGGGGGTCCTCGCCCTCCTGTTGTCCACGACCTCCGCCCTCGCGATCTCGGTCGACAACGTCATCCAGATGCACAAGTCGGGGCTGCCCCCGGCGGTCATCGTCCAGACGCTGCAGAGCACCGGCGCGTCGTTCAACCTCACGGTCGACGACCTCAAGAACCTCGAGGCCGCCGGCGTTCCCAAGGCCGTCATCGAACAGATGATGGCCAAGGGCAGCGGCGCCACCGCCGCGCCCGCCCCCGAGCCGGCGCCGGAGCCCGCCCCCGAGAAGGCGCCCGTCGACGATCTCACGCGCATGCGCAACGAGGAGGAGTCGGCGAAGAACGCGCTCGAGGAAGAGGAGCGCATCCGCGAGGCCGCCCGACGCGCCGCCGAGCAGGAGCGCGAGCGCATGAACGCGGAGGAGAAGCGTCGCATCGCCGACGCGCTCGCCGGCGCTCGTGACGCGCAGGAGGACGGCGACTACTACAAGGCCGCCCGCCTGTTTCGCGAGTTTCTCGACAGCGTCGATCCCAAGAAGCCGAGCGGCCTGCAGGCGAAGCTGGGGCTCGCCGACAGCCTCTTCGCGCTGCGGCTCTATGGCAACGCTGCGGAGATCTACCACGAGCTCGTCGGCGCTGGCTCCGAGAGCGAGGTGTTCATTCCCGCGTTCGAGGGCCTGCGCAAGTGCACGCGCGAGATCGCGTACAACCCGGTCACGCTCGAGGCGCTGACGAACTACTTCGTGGGCAACGCGCCGAAGGCGTTCCAGGACAGCTACAACTACTTCCTCGGCAAGTTCTTCTTCGACTACAACCGCGCCGACGAGGCAAAGAAGTACCTCGGCACGGTCAGTGCCGATGGTGCCGACTACGGCGAGGCCCAGTACCTGCTGGGCCTGCTCGGCGTCCAGGAGGCTGGCGACGACGACTCCGACGAGCGGAACCTCAAGCTCCTCGGCGCCGCGAAGAACTTCCAGGAGGCGGTCGTCGCCTCCAACGCCAAGAACGAGCCGCGCATCGCGCACCTCGCCTACCTGGCGCTGGCACGCATCTCGTACACCGTCGGCCTGTTCGACGTGGCCATCTTCTACTACCGAAAGGTGCCTTCGGACTCGACGAGCTACGTGAACGCGCTCCACGAGGCGGGCTGGTCCTACTTCCTCAAGGGGGACGTGGGGCGCGGGCTCGGCATCTTCCACACCCTCGACGGTCCCGACTGGGAGAGCTCCTACCTCCCCGACACGCAGCTCCTCGAGGCGGCGGTGTACATGAACACCTGTCACTTCGAGTTCGCGCACTCGTCGATCAAGCGCGTCGAGGGTCGCTACCTGGCGCTGAAGAAGCCGCTGGCGACGTTCCTCGCCGAGTATCCGACCCCCGAGGCGCTGTATCGGGCCTTCGTGCTCGGACAGACGACCAAGGGCGTCGAGGTGCCTGGACTGCTGCGCAAAGCCGTCCTCGCCAACGAGGAGTTCCACGACCTGTACACGACCGTCACGGCCTATCGCCGCGAGGTCGCGCGCATCAAGAAGGAGCACGGCCGCTTCGGCGACAAGCTGTCGCAGGAGCTGCTCCGGACCGTCGAGAACCGCCACAAGGAAGGCACGATCGCGCTCGGCATCAAGATCAACCAGCTCCTGCAGGGGCTGGATCAGGAGCTGACCGAGCTCGAGATCAAGCTGTCCGAAGTGCGCATCGAGATCGACGAGGCCGCCGGCAACGTGCTCGCCAAGGAGCTCGAAGACGCCGGCAATGCAGAGCTGAAGGACACGGCGGAGGCCCAGAAGGCCGCCACCATCTTCGTCGGCGACAAGTACCAGACGTGGCCCTTCGAGGGTGAGTTCTGGGCCGACGAGATCAACAGCTATCGCAGCCGGCTCACCGACAAGTGCGGGGCTCCCCCCGCCGACGCCTCGGCCGCCGCCGAGTGATCCACGGGTTGCCGCACATGAAGAACTCCCTCCGATGCTTGACGGTGGCGCTGGCCGTCTCCTTCTCCGGAGCGCCCGCCTTCGCCCAGCAGGGCAAGCAGGCGGACGCCCTGGAGACGGGCGAGAAGGCGGCCAAGGGCGTCTTCAAGCCCGAAGACAAGGGTGGCGACGCCGCCTTGCAGGCCGCCGAGGACGACGAGCGGGCGAAGTTCGTTGCCGAGAAGGAGAAGCAGCTCTCGGAGGTGCGCCAGCGCCAGATCCGTGAGATGCGGGCGATTCTCGACAAGAACCCGCTCTACAAGAACAAGGCGGACCTCCTCTTCCGCATCGCGGAGAAGGAGTGGGAAGAGGCGAAGTACCGCTACTTCCTCCAGCGCAAGGACTACGACAAGCAGTACGAGGCCTTCCTGAACGGCACGCTCAAGGCCAAGCCGGAGGAGCCGCAGCCCGACTACTCGAAGGCGCTCGAGGAGTACAAGAAGCTCCTCAAGGAGTTCCCGAACTACGCGCGCCTCGACGAGGTCATGTTCTACCTCGGCCGCGGTCTCACCCAGGCCGAGAAGAAGAAGGAAGGCGCCAGCTACATGCTGCGCCTGACGAAGGAGTACCCCAAGTCCAAGTACGTCACCCAGGCGTACCTGGCCGTCGCCGAGTACTACTTCGAGAACGACCTGCTCTTCGCCGCGAAGACCAACTACCTCAAGGTCCTCGAGGACGAGAAGTCCAACCAGTATCCCTACGCGCTCTACAAGCTCGGCTACGTCCACTACAACCTGAAGGAGTACCGGGAGTCGATCCAGGCCTTCCAGAAGGTGGTGGATCTGCAGAAGGGCGCCGACAAGCGCAAGGTCTACCTGACCCAGCAGGCCTACTCCGCCCTCGACCTGGCTTACGCTGAGGTCGACGATGGCTGGAAGGAGGCGCGGGACTACTTCCGCAAGGTCGGCGGCGACGAGCTGGCGGCCGAGAACCTCGAGAAGATCGCGAAGATCTACAACAAGCAGGACAAGACCGACGACGAGGTCGCGGTCTACGAGTACCTGATCTCCCAGAACAAAGAGGGGAAGAAGGTCCCCGAGTACGCCGACTACATCGTCGCCGCCTACAAGAAGCTCGAGAACCTCGAGAAGGCCGACGAGGTGATCAACCGCTTCGTCCAGGTCTTCGACCCGAAGTCGAGCTGGTACACGGTCAACAAGGGCGACGAAGAGGCGATGACGCGGTCGAACCAGTTCCGAACGGAACAGCTCGACTGGCTCATCGGTCAGTACCACACCAAGGCTCAAGAGCTCGAGAAGCTCAAGAACCTGGAGAAGGCTGACGCGTACTACAAGAAGGCCGCCGGGTACTACGAGATGTACATCGCCGCCTTCCCCGACGCGAAGGACCTGTACGAGAAAGAGTTCTTCCTGGCCGAGATCTACTTCTTCCAGACGAAGGAGTGGGACAAGGCCATCACCCACTACAAGGGCGTGTACACGCGCGACGCGAAGGGGAAGTACTCGCTCGACGCGGCCTACGCCGTCATCCTCGCCGCCGAAGAGAAGATGGCCGACGCCGGCCTGATTGCACGGCCGGAGCGCGAGTCCGACAAGAAGAAGGGCAAGGGCAAGGTCGACGGACCCGATGTCACCTTCGTCGAGAAGAAGGATGACAAGGAGTTCAAGCCGATCCCCGAGGCCCCGCTCCACGAGACCGAGACGGCCTTCGTAAAGGCGTGCGAGGACTACGTCACGCTCTACCCGAAGGACAAGGAAGTCCCGTTCGTCTCGTTCCGCGCGGCGGAGATCTACATCAACAAGGGTCACTACGGCGAAGGCATCAAGCGGCTCGAGGTGATCATGGAGCATCACCCGAGCCACAAGTTCGCGGGGCACGCCGCCGCGACGCTGTTCGACTCGAACTACCGCCTGCGTCGCTGGGATCAGATGGAGCGCTGGGGCCGCTACATGCTCCAGCGGAAGAACTTCATCGTCCTCAACAAGCAGCAGCTCGAGAACGTCATCGCGATCTCGATCAACAACTACGCGACCGAGCTGGCCGAGCGGGGCAAGAAGGAGAACAACCCGGAGCTCCTCGACAAGGCCGTCGCGGAGATGCTGCGGTTCGTCAACGAATACCCGAAGCACGAGAAGGCCGGCATCGCGCTCTTCAACGCCGCAGCCATCCAGGAGAAGGCGGAGAAGACGACCGAAGCCGTCGATTTGTACGAGAGCGTGATCAAGCGCTACCCGGGCTCGTCGCAGGCCATCGAGGCCCACTTCGTCCTCGGCGCCCTGTACGAGAGCCAGACCGCGTTCGAGACGGCGGCCACCTACTTCGAGAAGATGGCCAACATCAAGCTCGACGCGGGCAAGGGCAAGCGGGGACAGAAGGGCAGGGACGCGGCCCCCGCGGACCCCGAGGCGGCGAAGGCCGAGGCCGAGGAGCGGTCGCAGATCGCCGACGCGCTGTACAACGCCGGCGCCATCCGCATGGCGCTCGAGCAGACCGACGCCGCGATCACGATCTTCGAGAAGTACATCGCGCTCTTTCCGGACCGTGACGACACCTCGGACGTGCACCTGCGCATCGCTGAGCTCCAGGAGACCAAGAAGGACTGGGGCAAGGCGCTGAAGGTCTATGACGGCTGGCTCAAGACGTACGCGAAGACGCAGGGCAAGCTCGTCCCCGAGGTGTATCTGCGCCGCGCGAAGGTGTTCCAGGCGCGCAGCGACAAGGACGCCCGCAAGGACGCGTCGCGCGAGCTCGACCTGGCGGTCAAGGCGTACAAGCGTCTGCCCGCTGCCGAGCAGGAAGACAAGCGCGCCCGCCGCGCGGCCGCCGAAGCCCGCTTCCTCGAGGGCGAGTACGTCTACGGCGACTTCCAGGCCGTCAAGGTCGCGTTCCCCGACAGCGTGCTGCGCAAGAGCCTGACGAAGAAGGCCGAGCTGCTCGAGAAGGCGAGCACGATCTTTTTCGAGGTGCTCGACTTCAAGGCGCACGACATCAGCGCCGGGGCCCTGTACCGCATCGGCGAGAGCTTCAACGTGTTCGCGCAGAGCCTTTTCGACCTGCCGATCCCCGAGGAGCTCACCGAGGACGAGAAGGTCGTCTACCGCGCCGAGCTCGACGACCGCGCCGCACCGCTGGCCGAGAAGGCGATCGAAGCGAGCCGGCGCGCGCTGCAGCTCGCGCACAACAACCACGTGTATAACGAGTGGTCGCGTCGCTCGGCCGCGCTGCTCGTGAAGCTCAGCCCAGACTCCTTCCCGATCCTCGAGGACGCGTCGGTGAACACCGAGTGGCCTGTGCCGGCGATGTTCTCGACGACCTTCGTCGAGGATCCCTCGGTCAAGCTCGAGGCGCCAAAGCCGGCCGCGCCCGCGTCGACGACCGCGACGCAGGCGCAGCCCGCGGCGGGCGCGCCGGCTCCCGCCCCCGCCAGCGCGGCGGCGGCCCCCGCTGACAAGACTCCGGCAGAGAAGCCGGCGGCCGCGCCCGCGGGCAAGGAGGCTCAGTGATGTTCCGCGTGCACGGCACCATTCGGCCGCTGTTTGGGATGGCCGTCGCGGCCTTCGTTACGGCGTGCGGCGGTGCGCCGGCCACTCAGACGGAGAAGCCGCAGGCCAACAAGGTCGAGGCCAAACCCGTCGAGGGCGTGCCGCAGAAGGCCGTCGAGGCCTTCGCGACCGGCGCGACGGCGCTCAAGCAGAGCCCGCCCGATTACGTTGCGGCGGCGACCGCCTTCGAAGAGGCCGTCAAAATTCATCCGGCGTATGTCGTGGCGTGGCTCGACCTGGCCTACAGCTACGAGAAGCTGGGCCGGTACGCCGACTCGGCGGGCGCGTACCAGCGCGTCCTGAAGCAGGGGGTCGCCGACGACGGCATCACGTTGGCATACGGCAAGGCCAAGCTGCTCAGCGGGGATCCACAGGCGGCGATCACCGAGTTCGAGTCGGTGCTCCGCAACAACACGAAGAGCCTCGAGGCGCGCACGAACCTCGCAGCGGCCTACCAGGTCAAGAACGACTTCGACACCTCGCTGCGCTATGTGAAGGAGGTTCTCGCGGTTCAGCCGAAGAACGTCCCCGCCATCAACAACCTGGGCCTCATCTACCTCAAGCAGAAGAAGCTGCCGCTGGCGCTGCTGATGTTCACCAAGGCGCTCAGCTACGACGAGGGTGAGAAGAGCGACCTCGACAAGAACAAGGAGCGGCGCGCGCTGGTCCACAACAACTTGGGCTTGACGCACTTCGCGATGGGCGACATGCCGCGCGCCGTGCTCGAGTTCGAGAAGGCGATCGCGCTCGACGCGACGATGGACGAGGCGCGGCTCAACGTCGCGTCCGTCTACCTCGACTGGCTCGATTATCCAACGGCGCTCGCGCAGTTCCAGGCAGTGCGGGCGCGGTTCCCGAAGCACTACCAGGCGATGGTGGGCGAGGGGAACTGCCTCTACGGCACGGCGAAGTACCCGGAGGCCGCGAAGGTCTATGAAGAGAGCCTCGCCGTTCGTGACAGCAACGCGGAGGTGCTGTTGCGGCTCGGCAAGCTCCACGAAGAGCAGCTCAACGAACCGAAGAAGGCGCTCGCGTACTACGTGAAGTTCCGAGACGTCGCGAAGCCGGCGGCGGACCACAAAGTGCACGCCACCATCCAGTTCCTCGAGCAGGCCGACACGCTCCAGCCCAAGCAGACGGGCGGCGGCGAAGGGGGCGAGATGCCTGCCGGCGAGAAGCCGGCCGGTGGCGAGCAGCCGGCGGCTGGTGGTGAGGGCGTCAACCCTGCCGAGGACGCGGCGCCGCCCGCCGACGGCGCGGCCCCCGCGCCGGCGAGCGAGGGGCAGGCGGCGCCGGCAGCCGGCGCGACGCCCGCCGGCGACGCGGCGCCCGCGAAGGAGCCCGCGCCGGGCGGCGCTGCCGCGCCTGCCGGGGCCGCCGCCCCCACCGAAGGCGGCGGCGCGGGTTGACGTCCCGGTTCGACGCCTGTCATCTTCGACGAACGAGAGTGGGGGCGGGGCGGTACACGTTCTCCCCCGGAGAACGGAGGAAGTGGACGATGCGCAGCGTGCGGATGCTTCTCGTGGCGGCGGTGGTCCTGTTCCCGCTCGTTGCGGCGGCCCAGACGGGTGGCGCCGCCGCCACCGACAAGACGAAGTTCTACAACTTCGACGACCTGTTGATCGACGGCCAGTACAAGAAGCCGCAGGTGCTCTTCACCGACGCGCGTCAGAAGGTGCAATTCGAGCGCCTGCTGAAGCTGAAGAAGGACTTCCTGCCCTCTCTCAAGGCCACGGCGAAGGACTCTTCGCTGCGGTGACCTTCGCGCGCGGTCCGCGTGGGGCCGCCGTCGTCCGATACCGGAGGGCTTCATAGATCCCGACATGGTTCCGGACGTTGTACCTGCCAGGGTCCGGCGAGCGCCGGCCTCGAAGATTGCGACCCCACCAGGCCCTATCTATAATCCGGGACTCGGTGGCTCCCTCTCGACCCGCTGGCTGCCGGGGGTGACGCGTTCATGAGGATCGTCTGCGACAACTGCGCGGCGAAGTACCAGATCAGCGACGACAAGGTCCGCAACAAGGTCTTCAAGATCCGCTGCAAGAAGTGCTCGCACGTCATCGTGGTGAAGGCGGGCGCGCAGGGTCCGGAGGTGAGCGCGAGCGCACCTCGGGACGGTGGATCGGACGAGGCCACGCGCGTCGTCGGCTTCGCGCCGCCTGAGGGCCAGACCTCGGGCGCCAGCGATGCCATCTGGTATGTCGTCGTCAATCGCGAGCAGGTGGGGCCGCTGAGCGTGGCCGACGTCGAGCGCCGTTATCGCGGCGGTGAGATCGACGCCGACTCGTTCACGTGGGCCGAGGGCATGTCCGACTGGATTCGCCTCTCGGCCATCACCGAGTTCGCTCACCTCTTTTCAGGCGGCAGCGATCGCGCCGCTGCTTCCATCGAAGAGCCGGCATCGGTCTTCTCCTCGGTGGACGAGGGAGACGACGACGTCATCGTCTCGCGCAACGAGCCGGTGCCGTCGGCGCCCGCCGAGAGCCTCTTCGGCGGGCGCGACGAGGAGCCTCCGGGCCCGCGGGTCTCCGAGCCGCAGCTGCGCAACCAGCGCAACGAGAACTCGGTGCTCTTCAGCCTCGACAGCCTGGCCGACGCGTCCGAGAGCCCCCGCAGCGCCAGCCGCCCGGCGGTCTCGAACACCGGTGGCAGCGAGGGCTCCGGCCTGATCGACATCTCGGCGCTGATGGGCCCGGGCGGCAGCGCGCCAGCCCGTGGCGGCGATGACGCGTTCGGGGGCGGGCCGTCGGTCATGGCGCCCTCCGCGCCCGCTCCGGTGACGGCGATGCCGTCGCTCGTGCGCCGCAAGCGCGGCAACACCACGACGATCGCCGTCGCCATCGTCGCGTGCGGTCTGCTCATCGGCGGTGGGATCTTCGCGGCGGTCCTGATGTCCAAGAAGGGCGAAGAGCCGGTCGTCGCGGCGAACGCCAAGGACCAGACGCCCGCGACGGTGGCCGTGGGTGGCGAGACGCCGCCGCCGGCGCCCGCTTCGGAGGCGACGCCGCCTCCGTCGCAGGCCGCTGCGCCCACCTCCGAGGCGGCGCCCGCGTCCGAGGCCTCCGAGAAGGATGCGGTCGCCAAGGCCGGTGAGAAGCCCGCCGAGCCGCCGCGTCCTGCGGCGCGCGCCGCCGAGTCGGCCCGGCCGGCTGCTCAGGCCCGGCGCGCCGAGACCCGGCCGCGCGGCGACGATGAGGACGCGCCCCGCGCCGGCGGGCAGCCGGCGGTGGCCGTCGCCGAACCGCCGCCGAGGCCCACGCCCCCGCCCGCACCGGCCCGCAACTCGGGCGGTGGTGGCTCGGAGGTCGACGAGCTCCTCGGCGCCCTCGATGGCAAGGGGACGCGCAGCGCGCCGGCTGGCCGTGCGGGGGGCTCGGCGCCCGCCGCGGCGCCGGCCGCCGCCGATCCGATGCTGCCGGAGCAGCTCGACCGCGCCGACATCCTCCGCGTCGTCAAGATGAAGGCCGGCGCGGTCCAGGCCTGCAAAGAGCGTCAGCCCGGCGCCAGCGGGACGGTCACGGTCCGCCTGAGCATCGGCAAGAACGGCCGCGTCAGCTCAGCCACGGCGTCGGGTCCGCTCGCCGGCACCGACGTTGGCCGCTGTGTCGAAGGGGTCGCCCGCGGTTTCACCTTCCCGCAGTTCAGCGGCGATCCGATGTCGATCAACCTGCCCTTCGCCCTCTGACCTCCCGATATCCTTGACTTCCCTGGGCGGGTACACGACAGTGCCGCCCCGCGTCCTGGCGATGCCCCGTGCTACGGGGGCCGCTCGCCACAAAGGACGCGAACAGCAACCCGAATCATGAAAGGGGTTCCCCATGGCCGAGGGCATTCTCGGACAGAAGGTCGGCATGACCGCCATCTTCACCGCCGAGGGTCAGCAGATCCCGGTGACGGTGGTCAGCACGCGTGGCAACAAGGTCCTGGGCAAGCGCACGGAGCAGCGTGACGGCTACACCGCGCTCATCCTGGGCTTCGGCGACAAGTCGGCGAAGCGCGCGTCGAAGCCCGAGCTCGGCTTCTTCAAGAAGGGCGAGCTGGTCGACGGCGCCGAGGGCGCCGAGACCGTCAAGCGCCACATCCGCGAGTTCCGCATCGACGGCGCGACGCTCGAGAAGTTCCAGGTGGGCGAGTCCTTCGCCGCCGACCGTCTCTTCAAGGAGGCGGACCGCGTCGACGTGACGAGCACCAGCAAGGGTCGCGGCTTCACCGGCGTCATGAAGCGCTGGAACTACCGCGGCAAGCACGCGGGCCACGGTACGCACGAGTACTTCCGTCACGGTGGCTCGCTCGGTTCGAACACCTATCCCGCGCACGTCTTCAAGAACAAGGGCATGCCCGGTCAGTACGGCAACGAGCGTGTCACGATCCAGAACCTGAAGGTGGTCGGCATCGACGCCGAGCAGGGCCTGCTCCTCATCCAGGGTGGCATTCCCGGCCCGAACGGCTGCATCGTTCAGGTGAAGCGCGCCATCAAGAAGCGCCACTGATCGAGATCGAGCCGCGGAACACCTCGACCGCGGGCCCGCGCATCGTCAATGCGTCGGGCTCGCCGCCGATGTAGAGCGTCCCGCCAGGCAGATCCACCCGCACTTCGCCTCCGCCCGTCTCCAGCAGGGCCTCTCGCCATCCCACCGCCACCGTCGCGCAGGCGCCCGTGCCGCACGCCTGGGTGGGCCCGCAGCCGCGCTCCCACACCGCGAGCCGCACGTGCCGCGGCCCGAGTCGCCGCGCGAACGACACGTTCACGCCCCGCGGGAAGGACGGATGGTGCTCGAGGTCGGGACCGAGCCGGTCGACATCGCCCGCCGCCCAGTCTCCGTAGAGCACGAGGTGCGGATTTCCGAGGTCGGCGCCCCGACCGAAGATCGTGTCCGCGCCGATGTTGGCCTGCAGGCGGCCGAGATCTTTGGCGCGTCCCATGTCGACGCGCACGTCGTCACGCCCGACCGTCACGCGCAGCGGCCCTGCGCCGGTCTCCACCAGGAACGACGGTCCGGTGACGCCGAGGTGATCGACGGCGAAGCGCGCCACGCAGCGCAGGCCGTTGCCGCACATCTCGGCGATGGAGCCGTCCGCGTTGTGCACCTGCATCGCGATGGGCGCGGCGCGTCCGGGCGCGACGACGAGCACGCCATCACCCCCGACGCCCCGCCGGCGGTCGCACAAGCGACGAACGGCCTCGGGTGACGGTGGGCCGTCGAGCGTGCGTGCGTCCACCACCAAAAAATCGTTGCCCAGGCCCTCATATTTGCGGAAGTCCATTGCGTCGAACGTAGCCTTCGTGCGCCCGCCGCTCAAGCGCGCGCGCCGCGCCGCCGTTGATCCATGCGTGTGGGGCGATGAAGGCAGAGGCGCATCGGACGCACGGAGGCGGAGTACCGTCGCAGGTGACAAGGAATTGACACACGGGGAGGGCACGCCGCACTCTTGCCACCCGGGGGGTCGCAAGTGGACCCGTTAGGCGAGTGGGGCAGGCCCTGATGGCGGTCGAGCTGTCGAGGCCCATGGTGGGGCAGCACCCGTCGATTCGACGCGTGCTCGACATCGTGGGGAAAGTTGCCGGCACGGACAGCACCGTGCTCATTCTCGGCGAGAGCGGGACGGGCAAGGAGCTCGTGGCGCGCGCGATCCACGAGGCGAGCCCGCGCGCGGCGAAGTCGCTCGTGCCGGTGAACTGCGGCGCCATTCCCGGCGAGTTGCTCGAGAGCGAGCTGTTCGGCCACGTGAAGGGCGCGTTCACCGGCGCGACGAACAGCCGCCAGGGACGCTTCGAGCTCGCGCAGTTCGGGTCGATCTTCCTCGACGAGATCGGCGAGATGAGCCCCCTGCTACAGGTGAAGCTCCTGCGCGTCCTGCAGGAGCGGACGTTCGAGCCGGTCGGGGGCACGCGTCCCGTCGAGGTCGACGTGCGCATCATCGCGGCCACGAACAAGGATCTGGAGGAGGAGGTCGCGGCGGGTCGCTTTCGCGAGGACCTGTACTACCGCCTCAACGTCGTCCCGGTGCGGCTGCCGCCGCTTCGCGAGCGTCGCAGCGACGTGCCGCTCCTCGTGGAGTTCTTCAACGCGCGCCTCGCCACCCGGAAGGGGCGGTCGGTCGCGGGCTTCGACGACGCGGCGATGGTCCGCATGATCGCCTATGACTGGCCGGGCAACGTCCGCGAGCTCGAGAACATCGTCGAGCGGATGTCCGTGTTTTGTACGGACGAGATGGTCCAGGTCGACGACCTGCCGCCGAAGATCCTGGAGGGTGGTGCAAGCACCATCTCGGCGTCCCCCTCGAGTTCGCTGCTGGATCTTCCCGAAGATGGGGTGGACCTTCGGGAGCTCCTGATGAATCTGGAAGACCACCTGATTCGACAGGCGCTCGAACGCACGGATTGGAACAAGAACCGCGCGGCGGCGCTGCTTCGCATGAACCGCACGACGCTGGTCGAGAAGCTCAAGAAGCGGGACATGTTGAACCCGCGCGAGGAAGAGGCCTGACGGCAGCGTTGGGCCGCCACGGAAGGAGAGCGGGGGTCGTGTCCGAAACGCCGCATCGAGGAGAGGAGGTGCCGCAGGCCACGGGGACGCCGATCCCGGCCGGCGACCATCTCACCGAGAGCGCCGGCGTCGTGCTCACCGTCGTGCGCGAAGTCTTCGCCGAGCTGAAGAACCGCCGCCTCGAACCCACGCCCCGCAACTTTCAGCTCGTCTGCGACGCCGTCTGCGGCCGCCTCGGCGTCTTCGCCACATTCGCCGGGCCGGGGAGCGCCGAGTACCGCAACTGGCGCCTCGTGCGCGCCGAGCTCACCGACATCGCCCGCCACTGCATCGACTTCCTCGGGCGCTTCGCCGCCGGTCGCGCGGACCTCGTCGCGGCGTTCGACCGCCTGCGCGAGGACGTCGGCGTGAGCGAACCGATGCGCCTGCGCCTCGTACGCGACGAGCTGATGGGCCGGCTCCACACGCTCGCGAGCGAGAAGACGTCGCCCGAAGACCGCGCCGTCGTCCAGGAGGTGCTGCGCACCGTCGCCGACTACATGGCGTCGGCGTCCGCCGGCTCGGCGGCGTTCGGCACGCGGGTCGAGGAGATCCGACGCCGCGTCGAGAGCGCCACCGACATGGAGGAGCTGCGCGCGCTGCAGGGGCTGCTCGGCGAGGCGGCGGCGAGCGCGGCGCGGGAGGCTTCGGCCATGCGGGCCGAGCTCGAACGCCTCAACCGTCAGATCTCCTGGTCCTCGCGACAGATCAATACGCTCGAGCAGGCGCTCATCGAGTCGCGCCGCGCCATGCACGTCGATCCGCTGACGCGCGTACCCAACCGCCGCGCCCTCGACGAGTGGGTGGCGGCGAACCTGTACCAAGGCGAGCGTCTGGCGCGTCCCTTCAGCCTGCTCGTCCTCGACCTCGACCGCTTCAAACAGATCAACGACGTGCACGGTCACCTCGTCGGCGATCGCGTGCTCGTGGAGGCGGCACGGCGCTTGCTGGCTGGCATTCGCGACAAGGACTTTCTCGCTCGCTACGGCGGCGAGGAGTTCGTCATCGTGTTGCCCGACTGCGCGTTGCCCATCGCCGAGGCGGTCGCGCGCCGGCTCTGCGCCCTCCTCGAGCGCAAACCGGTCGTGCACCAGGGGCTGGAGGTGCCCGTCACCACCAGCATCGGTGTGGCCGAGGCACAGCCCGAGGAAGGCTTCGCCGAGATCTTCGAGCGCGCCGACCGCTGCGTCTATCTGGCGAAGCAGGCCGGCCGCAACCGCGCGGTGACCGAGAAGGAACTGCAGGGGGCGCCGCGCCACCCGCCGGGGGCGTCGGCCGTGGCGTCGTAGACGCGCTCCCCGGACGCCCGAGGGAGAGCCGTGTCGCATCGCCTGTTGCCGCTGCTCGGAATGCTCGCCGCCGGGGTGGCCTCCGCTCAGCCTGCCGCCGCCACCTTCGACCGCGCCTTCGACGCCTACCGCCGGGTCGAGGTGCTCGTGCCGCCGGAGTTCCGCGCGACCTGCCAGGCGCGCGGCCCGGTGCTCCGCTGCGCGCTCAGCGACGTGCCCGAGGGGTTCTACCGCAGCATCGTCGCGCTGGAGGGCGGTGTCGTCGCCGACGTCCGCCTCGTCGGCAACGACAAGCGGGGACTCGTCCTCGAGTTCGAGCGGCGCGGCCCCGAAGTCGTGGTGCTACAGGCGCGTCTCGACGGTCCGCCGCGCTGGGTGGTGGAGGCCGGCGAGGCGGAGCTGATGGGCACCGCCGTCGAGGACGAGCACCCGTTCCGGCCGTTCCCGCTGCCGGCGCCGGCGGTCGAGGCCCCGCTCCCGACGGCGCGGCTCGAGCCGCTCCCCGAGGGCAGCGTCGAGCATGACGCATTCAACGAGTGCTTTCGCGCGTGGCGCCGGCAGGATGCCGCGGCCGGCGGCCTGTGCGCCCAGGTCGAGAGCCGCTTCCCGGGGACGGCGGCCGCCGCGCGGGCGCGTGTCGTCCGGGGCGAGATCGTCGCCGAGCGGTCGGTCGCGGGCGAGGGGGTGTCCGTCGAAGAGCTGACGGCGGCGCTCGAGGCAGCCGAGGCGGCGGCGCCGACGCCGCTGGACCGTGTCCGCTATCCGCTGCTGGCGGCGCGGGCGCTCGGGCTGCGCCGGCTGCCGGAGCGGGCCGAGATGTTCCTCGAGGGGCGGGCGGGCACCTACGCCGGCACCGCCGGACAGGCCTATCTGGACGTGGCGCGGGCCAGCATGAAGCTGCAGCTCGGCGACCGCGACGGGGCGCGCCAGCTCCTCGACGCCTTGCGTCAGCGTCCTGGCGATACGCCCGGAGTGGGGCAGGCGTTCGCCGCGCTGGCCGCGCTGAGCTACGAGGAGCGCGCCTGGACCGACGCCCTCGGCTTGTACGAGGTCCTGCGCACGCGCTGGCCCGAGCTGCTGGCGGGCACGCCCGACGCTCTGCTGCGCACGGCGGAGCTCTACTTCCTGCACAGCCGCCTCGGCGAGGCCCGCACGCTGTACGAGGACGTGCGGATGCGCTTTCCGGAGGCGCCGGTGGAGTGGCTCGCCCGGGTGCGTCTGGCGATGTTGCGCTCGCATACGGATCCGGAGGGGGCGAGGGAAGACCTGAAGGGGTTGGCCGAGACGCTCAGGGCGAGCGAAGGGCGCAACCTGGCGCGCGTGATGTACGCGCGGATGTCGGACCGACCCGAGCGCGTAAAGACTTTGTTCCTCATGCGTCGCGAGATGGTCGACGACCATGCCCGCGTCGAGATGTTGCTCGATCTGGGTCGTGAGTCGCTGTACGAGGGCCGCCTCCGCGAAGCGTTCGATCGACTTCGCGAACTGTGGCGGTTGTCACCCGAGGACCTGGTGCTCCGGCGGGCGCCATTGCTGTTCGACCGGGTCCTGCAGATGCTGGCGCGGGCCTATCTCGAGAACGATCGGTCGCGGCGGCTGCTGAGCCTGTACTACGGCGACCGGAGGCGCTTCGAGGTGCATCGGCGCCCGGACCAGGTGCACCTGCTCGTCGCGCGGGCGATGCGCCGTCTCGGCCTCTCCGAGGAGGCGATGACGGTGCTCCAGCGCGGCTTGCGCGGCCCGGCCGAGCGCGCGCATCCGCAGGACGCCGCGCGCGTATACCTCGAGATGGCCGGCGTGCTGCGCGAGGCCGGCGACGCCTTCCGCCTCAAGCAGATCCTCGAGTACATCGAGCGCTCCCACGCCGGTCGCTTCGACGACTTCGAGTTCTGGATGGCCAAGGGGACGAGCGCGCTCTGGCAGGGCCGCTTCGAGGAGGCCCGCGACGTGCTGCGCTTCGCGCTGAACGGGCCGGCCACGCCCGCGCAGCGCGTCGAGCTGGCCGAGCGCATCGCCGACGTGTACGAGGCGCTCGGCGACCCGGCGAAGGCGGCGCGCGCCGTCGAGGCCCAACTGGCGCTGCAGGCCGAGGCCGGCGATCCCCCGGGCGCGCCCCGCGCCCGCGACGCGCGCTGGCGTCTCGCGGAGCTCCACGACCTCGCCGGGCAGTGGCCCGAGGCGGTGGCCGCGTCGACGACCTTCCTCGAACACCACCCGCTCGATCCGGCGCGGCTCGAGGCCATGTACCTGCGGGGCCGCGCCCTGCGAGGCATGGGCGACACGCACGGCGCCGCGCGCGCCTGGGATCGCGTGCTCCACGAAGATCCCAAGGGCCCCTTCGGCCGCCTCGCGAAGCGCGAGCTCGAGGCGATGCGCTGGCGGTTGCTCGAGGCGCCCGCCGTCGTGGGCGCCGCCCTCCCGCCGTCATCGCGCTGACACTCCGTCGGGTGCTTGGCGCCCGAGCGCCGCTTCGACCTCGCAAGTCCCGCGACACAATCGATGGCACGCCGCTGGCAATGCCTGCCTCTCCGGGAGGAGGTCGAATGCCGTCGCTGCTGTTCGATCGGTTGAGCGCCACGCTCGAGCGGAACCTCGACTACCGGCTCGAGCGCGCCAACGTCATCAACGCCAACCTCGCGAACGTCGACACCCCGGGCTACACGCCGCTCGAGCTCAACTTCCAGGAGCAACTGCAGCGCTTCCTGAACGGTGAGGATCCGAAGCCGGCGCTGGGGCAGACCGAGGCCGAGCACATGCCCGGCGAGGTCGACGACCTGCGGGCGGAGCCCGAGTTCGACCTCTACTCGCTGCCCGACGTGGACGGGAACTCGGTGGACCTGGACCACGAGATGGTGAAGCTGGCCTCGAACCAGTCGGGGTACCGCTCCTCGACACGGGCCTACAACAAGCGGATGGCGCTCATGAAGTACGCCATCACCGAGGGAGGCCGCTGATGGACTTCTTCACCGCGATGCGCATCAGCGCCACCGGATTGAGCGTGCAGCGCACGCGCATGAATGTGACCGCCAGCAATCTGGCGAACGCCGAGACGACGCGCACCGAGGAGGGGGGACCCTATCGGCGCCGCAGCGCGGTGGTCGCCGCCATCCCATTGGCGCAGTCCTTCCAGGACGTGCTGCACGACGAGTTGAACGACAAGGTCGCCAGCGCGGAAGTGGTCACCATCGCCCAAAACGAGGGGGATCCTCGGCTCGTGTACAACCCCGAGCACCCCGACGCGAACGACGAGGGGTATGTGGCCATGCCCGACGTCAACGTGATCACCGAGATGGTCGACCTGGTGAACATCTCGCGTGCCTATGAGGCGAACGTGAGCGCGCTGCAGGCGCTCAAGGGGATGTCGCAGACCGCGCTGGAGATCGGGGAGTAACCATGGCCGATCCCTTGCGCTTCAACGGCCTTCCGCCGATCCGTGTGCCGGCGGAGCAGCGCGTGCCGAGCGAGGTGGGCTTCGATACGCCCGCCGCGCAGGCGCCTCATGAGGTCGGCAAGCCGTTTCTGTCCTACCTGCAGGAGCAGGTGGGCAATGTGAACAAGCTGCAGCAGGAGGCCGACACCACGGTGGCCGCCGTGGCCACGGGGCAGAGCAACAACCTGCACGAGATGATGATCGCCCTGGATAAGGCCGACGTCTCGTTCCGCATGCTGACCCGCGTGCGGAACAAGGTGATCGACGCCTACCAGGAGATCATGCGCATGAGCGTGTGAGGACGCGGGCATGAACGGGACGCTGCAGCGCATCCGGGAACAGCTCTCCCGGCTCAATCAGCGCCTCACGCGGCCGCAGAAGGTCGCGTTGGCCGCCCTGCTGTTGCTGACGATCGGCGGCACGGCCTTCCTCGCGTACAAGGCGAGTCAGCCGGACTACGTGCCGCTCTACACCAACCTCACCGAAGAAGAGGCTGGTGTCGTCGTCTCCAAGTTGCAGGACCGCAAGGTCCAGTACCGCGTGAGCAACGGCGGCCGCACGGTCGAGGTCCCTGCGTCGCAGGTGGGCGAGCTGCGCGTCACCCTGGCCGCCGACGGCGGCGCGGGCGGCATCTCGGGCTACAAGCTCATCGACCAGAACGACATGTTCGGCATGCCCGACGAGATCATCCAGCTGAACAAGCGACGGATCCTCGAGGGCGAGCTGTCGCGATCGATCGAGGCGCTCGAGGAGATCCGTACCGCGCGTGTGCACCTCGCCGAGACGCCCGACGCGCTCTTCGTCGAGGACGAGCGTCCGCCGAGCGCGTCGGTGATCCTGCAGATGGAGCCGGGAGCGATCCTCGGGCAGCGTCAGGTGCAGGGCATCATCAATCTGGTCGCGTCGGCGGTGCCCAAGCTCGAGCCGGAGAACGTCTCGGTCGTCGACCAGCACGGCAAGGTCCTCAGCGACAAGCATGGCGACGAGGCCGAGACCGACGCCGCCATGGCCTACCAGCGCAACCTCGAGTCCGAGCTGGAGCGCAAGGCCGCGTCCGTGCTCGAGAAGTTCGCCGGCGCCGGCAAGGCGGTCGTCCGGGTCCGCGCCAAGCTCGACTTCAGCCGCGAGGAGCGCACCGAGGAGACCTACGACCCCGAGGGCCAGGTCATCCGCAGCGAAGAGGTGCTCAACGAGCAGCGCCAGAACGGGGCCGACCGCGTCGGTGCCGGCGCCGGCGCGGCCGCCAACGACCCGAACGTCGCCCAGGGCGTCGTCCGCGTCGGCGACGCCACCGCGTCCAACCGCGAAAAGACGGTCACGAACTACGAGATCAGCCGGGTGACGAAGCGCGTGCGCGGCGCGATCACCCCCCGCGTCGAGCGCATCTCGGTGGCGGCGATCATCGACGGCACGTACGTGCCCGGCGAGGGCGAAGGCGCCGCGCCGGTCTACAAGGCGCGCTCGCCCGAAGAGATCGAGACCATCCGCAAGCTCGTGGCGGGCGCGGTGGAGTTCAACCAGGACCGTGGCGACCAGATCGAGGTCGCCAACGTGCAGTTCCAGGAGAGCGAGGACCTGACGGCGGCGGTCATTCAGGCCGCCGAGCGCGACCGATACGTCACGATGGCGGTGAAGTACGGCCTCATCGCGCTGCTGGCGCTCCTGATCATCCTGCTCGTGCTGCGCCCGCTCGTGCGCTGGCTCATCGCGCCGCCCGAGGCCGCCGAGGAGATCGTGGAGGCGGGCCGGCTGCCGGGCGAGGAGCCGCTGGCGCTCCCGGGCGAGGAGGCCCTGGCCGAGATCGAGGTCCAGCCGCCGCGCCTCATCGAGCAGGTGCGCGCGCTGGCGCAAGAGCGCCCCGAGCTGGCCGCGTCCGTCGTGCGCCACTGGCTCGCCAAGTCGTCGACCTGAGGTGAACGCACCGTGGCCGTGACCGACATCGCGCCCGAAGTGAAAGCCGCCCTCGTCGTGCTGATGCTCGGCGAGGAACTGGCGGCCGAGATGTTCCCGCACTTCACGCGCGAGGACATCAAGGCGCTCAACAAGGGCATGAACAAGCTCGCGGAGCTCGACGACACCACGCGCGAAGGCATCCTCAAGGAGTACTTCGATCTGCTGCAGAAGAACGATCTGACGCTCATCGGGCGCGGTGACGACTACCTGCGCAAGATCATGCAGAAGACGCATGGTCCCGAGGGCGAGAAGCTGCTGCAGGAGCTCGAGGACGAGGCGGACCTGCGCCTCAAGGCGCTGGAACCGGTCGACGCGCGTACGCTGGCGAACCTCATCCGCAAGGAACACCCGCAGACGATCGCGCTCGTGATGGGCTACATCGACTCCGGGAAGGCGGCGGCGGTGCTGGCGCAGCTCCCGCTCGAGACTCAGGTCGAGGTCTGCCTGCGCATGGCAAGTCTCGACGCCGTCAGCCCGCAGACGCTGCGGGAGGTCGAGCGCGCCCTCATGAGCGAGATGAAGGGCATGGTTGTGAGCGGCGGCGAGGAGACATCGGGCGTCGTGCTCGTCGCCGAGATCCTGAACAGCATCGAGAAGGCGCAGGAGGAGCGCATCTTCGAGCAGCTGATGGAGATCGACCCGGAGCTGGCGGAGGAGATCCGCAACAAGATGTTCGTGTTCGACGACCTGGTGAACATCGACGACCGCGGCATCCAGACGCTCCTGAAAGAGGTCGACAACAACACGCTGCTGCTGGCGCTCAAGACCGCGGCCGAGGGCGTGCGCGACAAGGTGTTCCGCAACCTGTCGTCCCGCGCCGTTCAGATGCTCAAGGAAGACATGGAGATGATGGGCCCGACGCGTCTGTCCGACGTGGAGAAGGCCCAGACGGCGATCACGCAGACGGCGCTCCGGCTCGAGGCCGAGGGGCGGATCGTGATCGCCAAGAGCGGCTCCGACGACGCGTTCGTGTAGGCGGGGGACGATGGCGATCATCCGTCGAGATCAGGCGCAGGGCGTGCAGCCCTTCGACCTCGCGACGCTCGGCAAGGGGGCGCCGCAGGCGCGTCCGGTGGCGTTCGAGGACGTCACGCCGCGCCCGCCGCCCCCGCCGGCGCCGCCCAAGGCGAAGACGGAGCCCCCGCCGCCGCCGCCCCCGCCCGCGCCCCCGCCGGCGCCGCCGGTGGTCGAGGTGCCCCAGGAGCTCGTCGAGGCGCTGTACGAGGACGTAATCAACCGCGGCCGCGAGGAGATCCGCTCGCAGCTGCTCGGCGAGTACCACGCCGAGCTCAAGGCGCTGCAGGAGCGGTACGTGGCGTCGGTCGAGCGGCTCGAGGGCGTCGGCCGGCAGCTGGTCGACCGCAACCGCATGCATGTCATCCAGCTGGCGTGCCGCGTCGCCGAGCGGCTCGTGCGCCATCATCTCTCGACGCACCCCGAGCACCTCCTCGGCCTGGTGCGCGAGGCGATGCACGAGCTCGAGGAGCGCGACGAGGTCGTCATTCACTGCTGCCCGGGCGACTACACGTTCCTGACGGCGCGCCGCCCGGACCTGCGGCAGGGCCACGGCGACACCTTCCGGGTCCAGGTCGTCGCCGACGAGTCGCTCGAGCCCGGCGACTTCCGCGTCGAGGCGCGCACGGGATCGGTCGACGCCCGCCTGTCGCGTCGCGTCGCCGATGCCGAGGAGGCGCTGCGCGCGCCGGACGGAGAAGGCTGATGCGGCTCGACGTCCACGACTTCGATCTGGACCTCGCGGCGATGTCGAAGCGCCTCGATGCCCTGCCGACGTTCGCGCGCTACGGCAAGGTCACGCAGGTGGTCGGCCTCGTCGTCGAGGCGACGGTGCCCGGCGTGCACGTCGGCTCGCTGTGCGAGATCCAGGCGGCGGACGGGCGCCCCATCCTCGCCGAGGTCGTCGGCTTCCGCGACTCGACGGCGCTGCTGATGCCGCTCGGCGACGTCAACGGCGTTCGCATGGGCAGCGCCGTGCGCCCGCGCGCCTCGCTGCCGCGCGTGGCCGTGAGCGAGGCGCTGCTCGGGCGCGTCCTCGACGGCCTCGGCCGCCCGCTCGACGGCCGCCCGCTGCCGCCCGCGGATGCGCACGTGCCGCTGTACGCCGAGCCGCTCAACCCCTTGACGCGCAAGACGATTCACGAGCCGATGTGGCTCGGCATCCGCGCGATCGACACGATGCTGACCTGCGGCCGCGGTCAGCGTGTCGGCATCTTCGCCGGCTCGGGCGTCGGCAAGTCGGTGACGCTCGGCATGATGGCGCGCAACGCGCTGTCCGACGTCAACGTGATCGCGCTGATCGGCGAGCGCGGCCGCGAGGTGCGCGCCTTCATCGAGCAGAATCTCGGGCCGGAGGGCCTGGCGCGCTCCGTCGTCGTCACCGCGACCAGCGACACGTCGCCGCTCGTCCGCCTGCGCGGCGCCTACACCGCCACCGCGATCGCCGAGTTCTTCCGGTCCCGCGGCCGCAACGTGCTGCTGATGATGGACTCGGTCACGCGCTTCGCCATGGCCCAGCGCGAGATCGGCTTGGCCATCGGCGAGCCGCCGACGACCCGCGGCTATACGCCGAGCGTCTTCGCGCTGTTGCCGCGCCTGCTCGAGCGCGCCGGCACCGACGACGGCGAGGGGAGCATCACCGGCCTCTACACCGTGCTCGTCGAGGCCGACGACATGAACGACCCCATCGGCGACTCGGTGCGGTCGATCCTCGACGGGCACATCGTGCTCAGCCGCGCGCTCGCCGCCCGCAACCACTACCCGGCCATCGACGTGCTGGCGAGCGCCAGCCGCGTGATGAACGAGGTGATCGACCGCGATCATCGCCAGGCGGCGGGGGTGGTGCGCGAGCTGTTGGCCGTGCACCGCAAGGCCGAGGACCTGATCAACATCGGCGCGTACCAGAAGGGCGCGAACCCGACGATCGACCGCGCGGTCGCGCAGATCGACGCCATCACGGGGATGTTGCGCCAGGAGTTCGACGAGCGGGTCGCTCCGGACGCGGCGAAGCGGCACCTGCTGGGGCTGGTGCGCGCCCATCCGGGGGCGAAGTGATGCGGCCGGGTGCGCTCCTGATCGGGCTCGTACCGGCCCTGGTCGCCGCCGCGGAGCCGGACGCCGGTCCCGTGGGGCCGCCGGCGCCACCGGCGATCCTCGCGCCGCCGCCCGTGGTCGAGGACCAGGGCGTCGACGCGTTCGATCCGACGTCGCCGCCCGATGCCGAGACGCTGGTGCGCATCGCGGGCCAGGTGAACCGCCAGCGCGAGGATCTGCGCCGGCGCGAGCTGGATCTGAAGCGGCGCGAGGTCCGTCTGCAGGGGCTCGAGCAGGAAGTAGAGGCGCAGTACGAGGCGCTGCGCCTTCTGCAGGAGGAACTGTCGGCGAAGGTGAAGGCGATGCAGTCCACAGCGCCGCCTCCACCGACGCCGGAGGACCTGAAGAAGCAGGCGGCCCGTGTCGAGGAGAAAGAGGCCAACGTCCAGCAGCTCGCCAGGGTCTTCGAGAAGATGAAGCCGGCGGAAGCGTCGAAGGTCGTGCCGCAGATGGAAGAGGACCTGGCCGTCGAGGTCCTGGCGCGGCTGAAAGAGCGGCAGGCGGCCAAGATCCTGGGCGGCATCGAGCCGGAGCTGGCCGGGCGGCTTACGAAGAAGCTCGTCGAGCGACGCAAACGAGAGGTCGCCGAGAAGAAGTGATGGGCGGGGGGATGTCATGGACGTGAGCGCGATCAGGGGCGGCGGGAGCGCGCGGCCCTCGACGAAGCCGAAGGCGCTCGAGGACGACGGGTTCGGCGACGCGCTGGCCGGCGCGCTCGGGGTGACGGCGGCGCCCGAGCGCTCGCCGCCGCCGTCGCGCCCGGACGAAGGCGGCCGGCCGGAGGCCGCGAACCGCAAGCCCGCGCGCCCGCGCGTCGACCCGCCCGCCGCGAAGGCGCCCGCGCCGAAGGCCGCCGAGGGCGCGCGGCTCGCGCTGCCCGCCGCGGCGGTGAGCCTCGAGGAGGCGCCGGCCGAGGCGCTCGCGCTCATGGCGACGCCGGCGGCCGTCGTCCAGCTCTCGGCGGGCGCCGCCGAAGCGCCCGCGCTCGCCCCGGCGCCCGAAGATCTCAGTGAATTCGAACAGTTCGTCGCGCCCCTGGAGCCGGACGCCGTCGAGCCGGCGGCGGTCGAGGCCGTCGTGGACGAGCCCGCCGTCGTCCTCACGGTGGAGGCGCCGGCGGCGAAGCCCGCGGAGCCGACCGCCGAGGGCCTGCGCTGGGAGGGCCGCGTCGCGGCCGCCGCGCCGAAGATCGAGGTCGCCGCGCCGCCGGCCGCCGCGCCGCCCCGGCCCGCGCCGCCGCCCGCGGCGCCGTCCTGGACGCCCGCCATCGAGGCGTCGGTGATGCGTCAGATCACTGACACCTTGCGTCCGTCCGCCGACGGTGCCGTCCGCTCCGCCGAGATCGCGCTCGACCCGGCCGAGCTCGGCCGCGTGCGCGTCCGCGTCGAGATGGAGGGCGGAAACGCTCGCGTCATGCTCGCCGCCGAGCACGCCCACGTGCGGGAGCTCATGGCGGCCGGCGTGGAGCGTCTGAGACAGGACCTGCTGGCACAAGGCGTGCAAAACGTCGACGTCGAGGTGCGACAGGAGGCCGGCGGCTTCGCCGACCGCGGCGACGACGGGCGCGAGCCAGCCGAGCGCGGCGAGCAAAGCGCGGACCGGGTGCCACGGACGGTGCCCGCCTACGCACGCCGCGCGCACACCGGCCGCATCGACGTGACGGCCTGACGGGGGGATGGAGATGATCGGCAGCATCGGCGCCACCGACCCGACGCAGGCCAGCGCGGCCCCGCCGGACACCGGCCCCGTCACGGTCGAGAAGGAGGCGTTCCTCAAGCTGCTCGTCGCGCAGATCGGGAACCAGGATCCGCTGCAGCCCCAAGACAGCGACCAGTACATGCAGCAGATCACACAGTTCTCGATGCTCGAGCAGCTGATGAACGTGAACTCGGGCCTCGGCAACCTTGCGGTGGGGCAGGCCGGCGCCAACAGCCAGCAGGCGCTGCGCTTCATCGGCAAGGAGATCGTGGCCACCGGCGACACCGTCGACCTCGAGGCCGGCGGCACCGCCGAGGTGCGCTACCGCGCCGGCGAGGGCGCGCGCACGCTCACGTTCACCGTCACCGACGAGGACGGCGACGTCGTGCGCACCGAGGAAGTGCCCGCCGCCGGCGCCGGCATGGCGACCTATACCTGGGACGGCCGCACCGACGCGGGCGCTCCCGCACCCGCCGGTCGCTACCGCGTCAGCGTCGAGGCGAAGGACCCCGACGGCCAGCCGGTCGGCGTGGATACCTACGTCCGCGGCACGGTCACCGGCGTCCGCTTCGACAACGGATACCCCGAGCTGCTGGTCGGCGACCGCCGCCTGCGCCTCGGCGACGTGCTGGAGGTGAACGGCTAGGAAGGAGAATTCATGAGCCGTTACGACGTGTTGCTGCCCAGGGCGGGCCCGCGATCGATCGTCGATCCCATCGGGCCGAGGCCGGCACAGCCGGGGGAGCACACCCCGGGCAAGGTCCGCTTCGACGACATCCTCAAGGGGGAGCTCGGCGGAGGGACGGTCAAGGTGTCGGGCCACGCTCAGGAACGCGCCCGGATCCGTGGCATCCCGCTCGGTCAGGTCGAGCTCGATGCCATCGGCCAGGCGATGGACCAGGTGGCGCGCAAGGGAGGGCGGGAGGCGCTCGTCATCAGACCGGACGCGGCGTTCGTGGTGAGCGTGCCCAACCGCACGGTGATCACCGCGATGGCGCGGGACGAGCTGAGGGACAACGTCTTCACGCAGATCGACAGCGCCGTGATCGTCGACTGAAGTCTCGACGCACGGGAACAGACAACAGGGCCGGACCCGGACAGGGAAGCCCTGGGCAGCCGAACGACCGAGGCTGCCCATGACCGCCGGCGCGCGATGGCGCCGGCGCAAAAGGGGAGGACTGCGCCGATGGGCAACCTTCTGGCGTCGTTGTACACGGGCAACACGGGCCTCGACGCGAACAGCATCGGGGTCGGTGTCGTCGGCAACAACATCGCGAACAGCAACACGGTCGGCTACAAGGCGAGCCGCGCGCACTTCGGCGATCTGATGAACCAGTTCGTCGTCGGCTCGGCGGGTGGCACAAGCCAGCTCGGCCTCGGCGTCGGGCTCGAGCGCATCGAGCGCATGTTCACGCAGGGCGCGCTCCAGTCGACCGGCGTGCCGACGGACCTCGCCATCAGCGGCGACGGCTTCTTCGTGACACGTGGCACCGCCGGCGGCGTCACGCAGAACTTCTACACGCGCGCCGGGCAGTTCCGCTTCGACGAGGAGGGCTTCCTCGTCAACCAGGCGGGCTTCCGGGCCCAGGGCTTCAACGCCGATCCCGCCGGCGTGCTGGCGGCGACGCTGAGCGACGTCCGCCTCAGCAAGCGGAACCTGGAACCGAAGGCCACGGACGCGGTCGAAATCCAGGCGAACCTGCGACCGGACGATCCCATCATCGCCGGCGGCTTCAACGTGGCCACGCCCGACACGACGTCGAGCTACCACGCCAGCATGGTGCTCTACGACTCGCTGGGCAACGCGCACCAGGTGGACCTGTACGGCACCCAGACCGCGCAGGGCACCTGGGACATGAACCTGGTGGTTCCCGGCGACGATGTGGCCGGCGGTCAGGCGGGGCAGCCCGTTGCGATCAACCTGGGGCAGCTGCAGTTCGATCAGAACGGCCTGCTGCAGAACGACGGCGTCGCCAACCCGGTGAACATCGCTTGGAACGGCGCAAACGCCGGCGCGGTGTCCTTCAATTTCGGCGATGCCATCAACAACGGCGGCACGGGGCGCGCCGGGACGACCCAGTGGAACCTCGTCAGCGAGAGCGCGACGACGTTCATCAGCCAGAACGGCTATGGGACGGGCGACCTCGAACGCCTGTCGATCAGCGAGCAGGGTGTCATCAGCGGCGGCTTCACCAACGGCCAGACGCTGGTGCTCGGCCAGATCGCCACCGCCCGCTTCGCCGATCCGACGGAGCTGCAGGCAGTGGGCGGCAACGCCTTCGTCGAGACGCCGGACAGCGGCCAGCCGAACATCGGCGCGCCGCAGACCGGCGGCCGCGGGATGATCTTCAGCGGCACGCTGGAACAGTCGAACGTCGAGATCAGTGACCAGTTCATCGATCTCATCGCCTACCAGCGTGGATACCAGGCCAACGCGCGGACGATCCAGACCGCCGATGGCCTGTTGCAGGAAGTATTTCAGCTCTTGAGGTGAGCCAGGCACCCCCCACGGCGTCGGCAGCCCGCGCACACCAGGCGGTGTGCGCGAGGGGCCCTCGCCCAGGGAAGGACGCGAGGTCGGGTCGGCCACCCGACGCGTGCCGGTCGGTCCACGGAGGGACCGGCGAGCCGGAGCGAGCGCCAGGGACGGCGCGCTTCCGGGTTCCGAGCGGCAGGCGTCGGGTGGCCCCTCGGCCGGGTTCCACGGATGGAACGGGCCGTGGGCAGGGGTGTCGCGCAAAGGAGGTGTGCCGCGTTCGACGTGCGACGTTCGTGGGGCTGGTTGACGGCCCATCTGTTGTCTCCATGAAGCGAGAAGGACGCGATGGGACCGACCCATCCCGCGCGTCCGCGACAGACCCGGGGCGCCCGGCGACGACCCACGCCGGGCGCCCGACCCTTTTTCGGATCTTTACGCTCGCCGGGACGCACGGTTAGGCTCCGGGCGAGCGACGCTGGCCATGAACTGAGAACGGCGTGCGGGGGGGTGATGGCGGCCGACGAGGAAGAGACCCACGGCGAAGACGGCGAGAAGCCCAAGAAGAAAGGCTTCCCGTTGATGATGGTGCTGCTGCTCGTCAACACGCTCGGCGTGCTGGGAGTCGGCGCCTACGTCGTGCTGGTCATGCCCAAGGGCGCGCCCGCCGCGATGTCCCCCGAGGAGATGGCCGCGCAGGGCGGCACCGGCGGCAAGGAGCAGGGCGGCATGGGCGGCCACGGCGCCGCGAGAGAGCCGAAGCCCGCCGGCGCGCCCGAGAGCGGCGCCGCCGGTCCGATGCTCGAGCTCGGCGACGTGATCGTGAACCTGCGCGAGCCCGGCGGCGACCACTTCCTCAAGACGAAGCTCAGCCTCGAGCTCGACGTCGAGGAGACCCGGCCCGAGGTCGAGGCGCGTCTCAGCCAGATCAAGTACCAGATCAACATGTTGCTCGCGGGCCAGCGCATGGCCGACGTGCAGGGCCCCGAGAAGATGGAAGCGCTCCGCCAGGCGATGGTGCGCCGCGTGAACGCCGTCCTGACCTCGGGCCGCATCGTCGGGGTGTGGCCCGAGGTCTGGATCGTCCAGTAGGCGGGCACGACATGGCTTCGGAGCACACGCTCTCCCAACACGAGATCGACGCGCTGCTGTCGGTCGTCAACCAGGGACAGCTCGATCTCGAGGGCGACGGCCGCAACGCCGCGCACGACGGCCCGGCCGAGGTGGTCAAGTACGACCTCCTCAGCCAGGACCGGATCATCCGCGGGCGCATGCCCACGCTCGACATCATCAACGACCGCTTCGCGCGCCAGTTCCGCATCACGGTGTCGAACGCGCTGCGCAAGATGGTGCAGGTGTCGGTCGAGAGCACGAGCCTGATGAAGTACGGGGAGTTTCTCAACTACCTCCCCATCCCCAGCTGCCTCAACATCGTTCGCCTGCACCCGCTGCGCGGGTTGTGTGTGGTCGTCGTCGAGGCGAAGCTGATCTTCGCGTTTCTCAACAATTTCTTCGGGGGCGCCACCAACGCCCAGGAGCGCGTGGAGAGTCGCGACTTCACCGCCGTCGAGCTGATGATCGTGCGCAAGGTGGTCGACCTGTTCCTCGAGGACCTCGAAGAGGCCTGGGAGCCCGTGTACCGGCTCGACGGCGAGTACCTGCGCACCGAGATCAACCCCCAGTTCCTGGCGGTGGCGGCGCCGAGCGACGTGGTGGTGCTCACGAGCTTCGACCTCGAGATGGAGAGCGTGCGCGGCACGGTCCAGCTCGTGGTGCCGTACGGGACGATCGAGCCGATCCGTCAGAACCTCGCCACCGGCATGCAGGCGGAGGGCGGCGACGCCGACCAGAGCTGGGGTGAGCAGCTGACGGCCCACCTGAACGCCGCGCCCGTCGAGGCGACGGTCCAGCTGGGGTCGACGCCGGTGACGGTCCGCGAGCTGCTCGACTTGCGCGTCGGCGACATCCTGGCGCTCGACCAGGACGCGGGTGGGCCGCTGCGGCTGCGTGTGGGCGGCCGCGACAAGTTCGAGGTGACGCCGGTGGCCCGCGCGGGCCACGTGGGCGTCCGCGTCGAGAAGCCGATCCCCATCGCCGAGGACCTGCTGCGCCGCCTGCGGGGCGTCGCGCTGCCCGGCGGCGAGAAGCCGACCTCCGAGAAGAAACCCTCTGGCACGTCGATTGCTGGAACGTGACCCCCGGGAGGATCCCCGAGCATGGCCGAGCCTTCACCGCGCAACATCGAATTCCTCTACGACGTGGAGCTCCAGGTCGTGGTGGTGCTCGGCCGCGCCCGCATGACCATCCGCGAGCTGCTCGCGCTCCAGGCCGGCTCGGTCGTGGAGCTGAACAAGCTGGCCGGTGAGGCCCTGGACATCCTGGTGAACGACAAGGTGATCGCGCGCGGCGAAGCCGTCGTGGTGAACGAGAAGTTCGGCGTGCGCCTCACCGAGATCGTGTCGCCCATGGAGCGCGTCCAGGGCCTGCGGGACTGATCCTCCCTCGATAACTCCGGGATTTCGAAAGACTTTTCGAAACGGACGCGAGGCTGTCCGGCGACGGGCCGGGCGGCGAGGGGGTTCGTATGCGCGCGATTCTGCTGGCGCTGGCGCTGTGCCTGCCCGTGGCCGTCAATGCCCAGACGCAGGACGTCAGGACGCTGACCGACGTGAAGTTCGCGGCCGCCGCCGAGGCGCTCGAGTTCACGTTCGTGGCCGACGGACCGCTGACGGCGGACCGGCTACAGACGACGGCCGAGGGCGAGGTGATCATCTTCGGCGTCGCCGGCGCGAAGACGGAGCGGCGCTGGCTGGCGTTCGCCGACGCGGCGATCAACCGCACGTTCCTGCACCCGTCGCCCGACGGGAAGTCGGCGAAGCTGCGGGTGCGCTTGAAGGCGCCGGTCGACCGCTCGGTCGTGGCGAACGTGAAGGTGCGCGTGACGGACGGCCGCCTGGTGGCGTCGATGCCGCGCACCGCGGCCATCGCGGCCCAGTGGGCGGCGCCCGCGGCGGTGGTCGCGGTCGCTGCGGCGCCGGTCGAGGCCCCCGCGGCGCCGGTCGAGGCCGCTCCGGTCGCCGACGCGCCCGCCGTCGCCGAGACGGCCCCCGCAGCCGAGGCGCCCGCCGTCGCCGATGCGCCCGCCGTGGAGGACGAGGCGCCCGTCGCGGCCGCGGCGGCCGCGCCCGCCGAAGCGCCCGCGGCCGCCGAGGCGGCGCAGCCGCTGGTCCTCGCGGCGAACGACGTGGCCGTGACGCCGGCCGTCGAGTCCTTGACGCTCGCCACCGACGCCGCCCGCCCCCTGGCGGGCGAGCCCGAGGCGCCGACCGGGCCGAGCCTCGGCGCGGTGGCGGCGGCGCTGCTCCTCCTCGCGGGGACGGCCTGGTACCTGCTGCGCAAGGCGAAGGCGATGCGCAAGGGCGCGGCGGGCCCGCAGAAGCTCATCCGCACCGTCGGCTCCCACTTCCTCGGCCCGAAGCACGCGCTGCTGCTGGTCGAGGTGGCCGGCGAGCTCGTGCTGCTCAGCACGAACGAGAAGGGCGTCCAGCTCCTCACGAAGATCGACCCGGCCCACGCCGCCGACGCCGCGCGCCGCCTCGCGGAGGAGGTGCCCGCCGCGATCGCGAGCGGCGCGCCGGCCACCACGCTGGCGGACCGCTTCGGCCGCATGTTCTCGAGGGCCTGGGGCGCCGGAAGCGACGAGGTGAGCGGCGACGCGGTCGAGCGCGGCTTCTTCGAGCGGGCCGACGCCGCCGTGCGCGAGGCCGGCGAGGACGACGCGCTCGCCGCGCTCGCCGGCGACACGACCGACGATGTCCGCCTCGCCGCGCCGATGCCGCGCGTCGGCCGGACGCCGGTCGTCCGCCAGGCACGGCCTCCCGTGCGTCCGGCGCCGGCGCCCGCGCCCGCCTCGTCGTTGCGCGGCGAGGGCGGCGAGCCCCTCACCAGCGACATTCTCGAGAAGATTCGCCAGCTTCAGAGCGCTTGAGGTCGACCGTGCGCGCACGCGCCCTCGCCATCGGCGCCGGCCTGATGCTGGCGGCCGGCCTCGCCGCGGCCCAGCCGGCGCCCGCCTCCGGGGCCGCCCCGGCCCCCGCGTCGGTCCTGCCCGTCGCCCCCGCGCCCGCGTCCGCCGGCGCGCCGCTGCAGCCGCCCGCCGGCCCGATCTCGCCGGTGGTCGGCCTGCCGAAGGTCGAGCTCTCCGTCGGCGGCGGCGAGGGCGACTGGGTCGGCATCCTGCGCGTCCTCGGCCTGATGACGATCCTGACGATCGCGCCGGGGATCGTCCTCACGATGACCTGCTTCACGCGGATCATCATCGTCTTCGGCTTCCTGCGGCAGGCGATCGGCACCCAGCAGTCGCCGCCCAACCAGGTCCTGCTCGCGCTCGCCCTGTTCATGACCGTGTTCATCATGCAGCCGGTCTGGGGGCAGGTGAACGAGAAGGCCCTGCAGCCCTACATGGCCGGCACGATCAGTCAGGAGGTCGCCTTGGACGAAGCCGTCGCGCCCATCCGCAGGTTCATGTTCGATCACACCCGTCAGAAGGACCTCGCGCTCTTCGTCCAGGCCAGCGGCGCCGACAAGCCGAAGACGGAAGCCGACGTGCGGACGTGGCAGCTCATCCCGGCCTTCGTCATCTCCGAGCTGAAGACCGCTTTTCAAATGGGGTTCATGCTGTATGTACCCTTCCTCGTCCTCGACATGGTGGTCGCCGCGATCCTGATGGCGATGGGCATGATGATGCTCCCGCCGATCCTGATCTCGTTGCCGTTCAAGATCATGCTGTTCGTACTCGTCGACGGCTGGAACCTGCTCGTCGGCAGCCTGATCAAGAGCTTCGCCCGATGAACACGACCTACGTCATCTCGTTCTTCCAAGATGCGCTCACTGTGGCGGCCACGCTGTCGATGCCGTCGCTCCTGCTCGGCCTCGTGGTGGGCCTCGCCGTCTCCGTGTTCCAGGCCGTGACCCAGATCCAGGAGCAGACGCTCACGCTCATCCCGAAGATCGTCGCCATCGTCGGCGCGCTCATGTTGTTCGGGAACTGGATGCTCACGCGCCTCGTGACGTTCACCGAGCACGTCTTCGTTCAGATCCAGAACCTCCCGGGCTGATCCGTGGTCGCCGAGGGCACGTTCTCCGTCTTCGGCCCCGCGTTCGTCGCGTTCGCGCTCATCATGGCGCGTGTCGGCGGCGTGGTGCTGACGTCGCCCGTGTTCTCGTCGATGACCATCCCGCCCCTGGTCAAGGCGGGGCTGGTGGGCGTGCTCTCGATGCTCGTCTTCCTGCGCGTCGGGCCCGTCCCCGCCGTCGGCGAGCTGCGCGACCTGGCGCTCGCCGGCGCCGTGGTGACCGAGCTCGTCGCCGGCGCGGTGATGGGGCTCGCGGTCTCGGCGCTGTTCGCGTGCGTGCACCTCGGCGGCCAGTTGATGGGCACGCAGATGGGCTTCGCCATCGTCAACGTCATCGACCCGGTGAACTCGCAGCAGGTGGGGGTGGTCGCGCAGATCCTCAACATCCTGGCGCTGTTCGTGTTCCTGGCGTTCGACGGCCACGTGTTGATGTTGCGCGCGCTCTTCGAGAGCTTCCAGACGCTGCCGCTGGGCGGCGGCGACCCGAACCAGGCCGTCATCCTCTCGGAGCTGGTCCGGCTCGGCGGGAAACTGTTCGAGTACGGGCTGCGCCTGGCCCTGCCCATCACCTGTGTGGTGCTGCTCGTGAACGTGGCGCTCGCCACCATCGCGCGGACGGTCCCACAGGTGAACGTCTTCCTCGTCGGGTTCATCCTGAGCATCGGCCTCGGCCTGTTCGTGCTGATCATGGCCCTGCCGTCGATGGTCGAGTTCCTGAAGGCGGTGGTGCGCGAGGGCGTCGAGGGCGCCGTGCGCCTCACCCGGGCCCTCTGAGGCGCGCATGGCGGACGGGGGCGGCGAGAAGACAGAGCAGCCGTCAGAGAAACGACGGCAGGAGTTCCGCGAGCGCGGCGAGATCCCGCGCTCGCGCGACATCGTGTCGGTGCTGGTGCTGTTCTGCGCGCTGTTCTACTTCGCGGCCCTCGGCCGCGGCCTCGTCACCGGCCTGTCGGAGGTGATGACGTTCTACCTCGACCTGCGCCGCGCCGGGGACCTCGACGTGCAGGGCCTGCAGGCGCTCGGCTGGGAGCTCGTCGGCCGCATGGCGCTGCTCGTCGGCCCGCTCGTCGGCATGATCATCGGCGTGAGCGTGCTGGCGAACGTCGCCCAGGTCGGCATGCTGTTCACGACCAAGCCGCTCGAGCTCGATCTGAACAAGCTCAACCCGCTCCCGCGCTTGATCAGCACCTTCTTCAGCAAGCACTCCCTCGGACAGCTCGTGGGCAGTGTCGCCAAGATCACCGTGGTGGGATTGGTCGTCTGGATGACGCTCGAAGGCGAGGCGCAGCGCATCCGATCGCTGGCCGGCGTGCCTCTGGCGAGCGGAGTCGCGTACATGATCGATCGTGCCATGGACGTGGTCATGAACGTCGCGCTCGTGCTCATCGTCATCGCGGCTGCGGACTACGCGTGGAACCGGTGGTCACTCCAACAGAAGATGAAGATGAGCAAGCAGGAGGTGAAGGACGAGTCGAAGGAGCACGAGGGCAACCCGCACGTGAAGGGCAAGATCGGCCGTCGCGCGCGCGAGATCGCCAATCAGCGGATGATGCAGCAGGTGCCGCTCGCCGACGTCATCGTCAACAACCCCACCCACCTGTCAATTGCCCTGCGCTACCGCCAGGGGGTTGACGCCGCGCCGGTGGTGGTCGCCAAGGGCGCCGACGACCTGGCGCTGCGCATCCGCGCCGTCGCCCGCGAGTACGAGGTGCCGATGGTCACCAACGTCCCGCTGGCACGCGTCTTGTACAAGCACGTCAAGGTCGGCAAACCCGTGCCGTCGCAGTTCTACCGGGCGGTGGCCGAGGTGCTCGGTTACGTCTACCGCCTGCGCCGGGCAAAGCCCTGGCTGGAACGGCGGCGCCAGCAGCTGGTGGCCGAAGAGACGGAGCGGCGCAAGGCGAGGGCGGCAGGCGAAGGGCCCTGACCGCGGGGGAAGGTGATGAAGCAGACGTTGTTCCCACTGGCGATCGTCGGCCTCCTGCTGCTGATGATCCTGCCGGTGCCCATCGTCCTGCTCGACATCCTTCTGGCCTTCGACATCACGCTGGCGCTCGTCATCCTCCTCGTCTCGCTGTATCTGAAGGAGCCGCTCGGCTTCTCGGGCTTTCCCTCCATCCTCCTGATCTCGACGCTGTTCCGATTGTCGCTGAACATCGCGTCGACACGACTCATCCTGCTGAATGGCGGCGAAGGACCCGAAGCTGCGGGTCACATCATCGCCACGTTCGGCAACTTCGTCGTGGGCGGTAATTACGTCGTTGGTGTGATCGTCTTCGTCATCCTGGTGATCATCAACTTCGTGGTCATCACCAAGGGCTCGGGCCGCATCGCCGAGGTCGGCGCGCGCTTCACCCTGGACGCGATGCCCGGCAAGCAGATGGCGATCGACGCCGACCTGAACGCCGGGCTCATCAACGAGGACACGGCGCGCAGTCGACGCAAGCGCATCGAGCAGGAGGCGGACTTCTACGGCGCGATGGACGGCGCTTCCAAGTTCGTCCGCGGCGACGCCATCGCCGGCATCCTGATCACGGCGATCAACATCGTCGGCGGCTTCATCATCGGCATCGCCCAGCACGGCATGCCGGCCCGCGAAGCCGCGGCCACCTACACCATCCTGAGCGTCGGCGACGGCCTCGTCAGCCAGCTGCCGGCGCTGCTCATCTCGACCGCCTCGGGCATCATCGTCACGCGGGCCGCCGGCAGCAGCGACCTCGGCTCGGAGCTCGTCCACCAACTCTTCAACAGCCGCAAGGTGATGTACCTCGTCGCCGGCATCCTGGCGGTGATGGGCCTCATGCCCGGCATGCCGCTGCTGGTGTTTTGGGGCGTGGCGGCGGTCATGTTCTTCGCCGGTCGCAGCGTCGGCGGCGAGGCGACCCCGGAAGGCGCGGCGGAGGGCGCGGGCGGCGGCGCGTCGGCGGGACGTCCCGCGGCGGCGGTGGCCGGCGGCGAGGGCGCGCCCGACAAGGAGAAGATCGAGAACCTGCTGCCGATCGATCTGCTCGAGCTCGAGGTGGGCTACGGCCTCATCCCGCTCGTCGACCGCAACCAGAACGGCGAGCTGCTCGACCGCATCCAGAGCATCCGGCGCCAGTACGCGAGCTCGATGGGCATCATCGTCCCGCCCATCCACATCCGCGACAACCTGCAGCTGCCGCCCGGCACGTACTCGGTGCTGATCAAGGGCGTGGAGGTGGCGCGTGGCGAGCTCATCGCCGATCGCTTCCTGGCCATGAACCCGGGCGAGGTCATCGGCGCGGTGCCCGGCATCGAGACGACCGAGCCGGCGTTCGGTCTGCCGGCCCTGTGGATCACGAAGGACCACAAGGACCGCGCCGAGCAGTACGGCTACACCGTCGTCGACCCGGCGACGGTCGTCGCGACGCATCTGTCCGAGATCCTGAAGGAAAACGCGCACGAGCTGCTGGGCCGCCAGGAGCTGCAGAACCTGCTGGACCTGTTCGCGAAGCAGGCGCCGAAGGTGGTCGAGGACCTCGTGCCCGAGAAGCTGCAGCTCGGCGACGTGCTGCGGGTGATGAAGAACCTGCTCAAGGAGCAGATCGGCGTGCGCGACCTGCGGACGATCCTCGAGGCGCTCGCGGACTACGTGCACCTGACGAAGAACCCCGAGATCCTGACCGAGTTCGTGCGCCAGCGAATGGCCCGGCCGATGTCGAACCGGCTGAAGGCGCCCGATGGCAAGATCCACGTGCTGACGGTCGACTCGGCGCTGGAAGAGCAGTTCCGCACCATGATCCAGCAGATCGACGGTGACTTCCATCTCGCCGTCGACCCGCGTCTGGCCGAGGGCTTCCTGCGGGGGCTCGAGGAGGCGGTGAACCGGCAGGCGCAGATGGGCTACCAGCCGGTGCTGCTGGTGCCACCGGAGCTGCGGCGCCCGGTGCGCAACCTGGTGGAGCGTTTCGTGCCGCAGCTCGTCGTCATCTCCCACAAGGAGGTGGTGTCGGGCGTCGAGGTGACCGCCGACGGCGAGGTCGGCCGCGGGCTGGTCAAGAAGCCGCAGGCGCCAGCGGTGCCGGGCCCGGCCCGTGGATTGCAACCGAGCATCGCGTGAGCCGGCGGCGGCGCCCGTAGCGCGCCGCGAGCCGGCATGAGCAGAGGGGGAGCGACGTGAGCGCGACGTACACGTTCCGTGGGCGCACGATGCGCGATGCGGTGACGAAGCTGAAGGCGGCGCTGGGGGCGGAGGCCGTCATCGTCGGCACGCGTCGCGTGCAGGACCCCGAGGGGGGCTTCGTCGAGATCCACGCCACGGCAGCGCCGGACGCGCCGTCGGCGACGGTCGCCGCCGACGACGGCGTGGCGGCGCTCGGCGGCCTGCTGGGCGCCGCGGCGGCCTATCGGCGCGCGGCCGGAGCGCAGGCGGCGATCGTCGAGGCGAAGCCGACGCCGCGGCCCGCGACGCTCCCGCCGGTCTCGCCGCTGCCGGCGCCGCTGCCGGTGTCGGCGCCGCGGGAGACGGGCGCCGTCGAGTCGCTCCGCCAGGACGTGGCCCAGCTGCGCGACATGGTCTCGGTGCTCGCCGCGCGCATGGGCGCTCGGTCCGACGGGGCGGAGGCCGCGCCGGCGCGCACGTTGTCCATCCCCGTCCGCGAACGGCGCGTGGAGGACGAGGATGGCGATCGGTACCAGGTGCGCGCCCTGCAGGACGCGCTGCAGCGCGCCGGCCTCACGGCCAGCCACGCGCGCGACGTGGCGTGGCGCGCCCAACGCGAGCGCCCCGGCTGCACTCCCGACGACGCGGAGACGCTGGCGCGCCTCGGCGGCGACTTCATGAAGGAGCTGCGCTGTACCGGCGACCTGCTGGGCCCCGGCGGGCCGCAGCGCCGCGTGCTCGCCTTCGTCGGGCCGACCGGCGTGGGCAAGACGACGACGATCGGCAAGGTGGCGGCCCACGCCGCGCTGCTGCGGGGCATCCCGACGGCGCTGGTGACGGTCGACACCTATCGCCTCGCCGCCATCGAGCAGCTGGCGCGCTACGCCGACATCCTCGAGTGCCCGCTGCGCGTGGTGCGCGACCCGGAGGACCTGCCCGGCACCATCGCCGAGCTCTCGGACCGCCGCCTCGTCCTGGTCGACACCACCGGCCGCAACCCGCGCTATGCCGACCAGGTCAACGCGCTGGCCCGCTACTTCCCGCAGGGGTGGGGCGGCGAGCTCGTGCTCACGGTGGCGGCGAACGTGCGCGAGCGCGACCTGTTCGCCGCGGTGGACGCGTTCGAGCGGCTCGGCGTGCGCTATCTCTGCGCGACCAAGATGGACGAGACCGATGCGCCCGGCGTGCTCTACAGCCTCGCGCGGCGCGCCGGCCGGCCGCTGACGTGGCTGACGAACGGCCAGCGCGTGCCGGAGGACATCGAGGTGGCGTCGCCCGAGGCCATCGCGGAGCGCATCGGCCAGAAGGTGTCGGGCCACGCGATGATGGCCGCCGTCGGCTGAGCGCATTTGCGGCCCGCGGAAGTGGCAAGATAAGATGGCGCGCGGCGAGGCCCGGCGCAGCTTCGGGGGAAGATGGACCAGGCGTCGACCTTGCGAATGATCGCTCGCCACGTGGCCACCGGACGTCCCATGCAGATCCTCTCCGTCACCAGCGGCAAGGGCGGCGTCGGCAAGACCAGCCTGACGTGCAACATCGCCGCGCGGTTCGCTCAGCTCGGCCGGCGGGTGCTGCTGATCGACGCCGACCTCGGTCTGGCCAACGTCGACATCCTGATGGGCCTCTCGCCGCGGGCGACGCTCGAACAGTTCTTTCGCGGGGAGCGTACGCTGCGCGAGGTGCTCGTGCCGGCGCGCGACCACGTGACGGTGCTGCCGGGCGCGTCCGGGGTGAAGGAGCTGGTCGACCTGCGGGACGACCAGATCCTGCTGCTGATGGGCGCGCTCGACGAGCTCGATCTCGAGTTCGACGTGCTGCTCGTCGACACGGCAGCGGGCATCGGCCCCAACGTGATGCACTTCAACGCCGCCGCCCAGGACGTGATCGTGGTGGTGACGCCCGAGCCCACGTCGATGACCGACGCGTACGCGCTGATGAAGGTCATGGCGCGCGACCACGCGGTGAAGCGGTTCCACCTGCTCGTGAACCGCGCGCCGACGCCCAAGGACGCCCGCAACGTGTACCGGCGTCTCACTCAGGTCGCCGACCAGTTCAAGCTGGACATCGCGATGGAGTACCTGGGGCACGTGCTGCACGACGAGGCGGCCACCCAGGCGATCATCGAGCGAAGCCTGTTCGTCGAGCGGTTTCCCGAGTCGGTGGCGGCCGCCGGCGTGCGCGACGTGGTTGATCGCCTGCTGCTCGGGTCGGAGGAGCGCGCGCCCACGGGCAACATGCAGTTCTTCTGGAAACGGCTGCTGCAGCCGGGCGTCTGACGGGAGCCGCATGAACCCCGGCATCAAAGCCTATCAGGAGAACGCCTACACCCGGCAGAAGCGCCAGGAGGAGCTGGTCCGCCAGTACGCGCCTCTGGTCAAGAAGGTCGCGTATCGGCTCATCCACCGGCTGCCGCCGTCGGTCGACGTCGAGGACCTGATGGCCGTGGGCACCATGGGTCTGCTGCACGCCATCGACAACTTCGACGCGGGCAAGGGGACGCGCTTCGAGGCGTATGCGGAGTTCCGCATCAAGGGCGCGATGCTCGACGAGCTGCGCTCGTACGACTTCATGTCGCGGGCGGCGCGCGGCAAGATCAACAAGCTCGAGCGGGCCCACCAGCGCCTCGAGACGCAGATCGGGCGCGCGCCGACCGTCGGCGAGCTTGCCGAGGAGACCGGGCTCGAGCCTGCCGAGGTCGAGGAGCTGCTGGCGCAGTCGACGACGATCGCGTTCCTGACGCTCGAGGATCTGGGCGCCGTGCCCGCGGACCAGACCGAGACGCCCTCGGAGCTGCTCACGAACGCCGCGCCCGAAGATCCGTTCGGGCACGCGTTCTTTCGCGAGCTGCGCGAACAGGTTGTCGAGGCGCTGGAAGCGATGCCCGAACGCCTCAAGCTGATCATGTCGCTCTACTACTACAACGAACTGAACTTCAAAGAGATCGGGCGCGTCCTCGACGTGACCGAGTCGCGCATCAGTCAGCTCCACACCGAAGCCGTTCAGCTCCTGCGCAAGCGCCTGCAGAAGGCGATCTAGTCGTCGCGCGGACGCCGGTTCGCGTTGTGCTCGTCGATTTCGCGCCCTTCGGCGCGGCGAAGCTCGGCTTTCCACTCCTCGAGGTCTCGCTCCCGCAGGAGCTCGATCGCCCGGAGGGCGCGATGGGCCTCCGCGACCCGGCCGCGCGCCTCGTTGATCTCGCGATCGATGAGCGCGAGCTGCTGCTCGCGGCGGGCGATCTCGGTGCGCAAGGCGTGCAGGTAGCGCTGGCGGACGACCTCATGCCGGGCGTCGAAGGCGGCCAGAGCGTCGGGGCGGCCGGCGGCGGCGAGGCCCTCGCGGCGCTCCGCCAGCAGTTGCTCGGCGAGCTGGCGCTTGCGCTGGGACTCGGCGAGCTCGGCGACTCGGCCATCGAGGACGATGGCGCGCTGGCGCTCGACGGCCTCGAAGCGGAACGTGAACTTCTTCAACGGCGGCTCCCGGGGCCGGCGGACGGCGCGTCGAAATGCAAGCCGGGTGCCGGCGGGCGGGACGCGGCGTTGACATCGCGGGCGACGGCCCTCATCATACCGCGACCGTGCGCCGCCGACCGTCGTCGCGGCGTCTCACCTTTCCAGCACCCCGCGCCGGGGTGCCGGCCACGGAGGAACGAGCCTTGGCCCGCGTCACCGTCGAAGACTGCCTCGAGAACTGCCCCGACCACTTCGCCCTCGTGCATCTGGCGTCGGCCCGGTACCGCCAGCTCCACAAGGGCGCGAGGTCGCTCGTGCCCCAGGGCAAGAACAAGCTCGTCGTCACCTCGCTGCGCGAGGTGGCCGGCGGCAAGGTGCACTTCCGCGAGAACATTCGCGATGCCGTCGAGAAGCACAAGCAGAAGCTGGTGTCTCAGCGACTGCAGACGCTCGCGTCCGCCCGCGAAGAGGCTGCCGCCGCCCAGGAAGCCGCGGAGTCGGTCGCGACCGCCGAGTGACGGCGCTCGCCGGCCGCGCCGTCACGACGCGGCCCCTCGCCCGAAATTCCTCGTAGAACGCGATGATGGGGTGAGCGCCGGCGCGGGCCGGCGCCGCTCACTTCTTGCCGGAGGGCTGCTGCTTGCTGGGGCGGGCGGCCTTCTTGTCTTCGGCGTCGCCGTCGTCGGGGGACGCCGTCGCGCCATCGTCGGCGGCGGCCGGCGGCGATGCCTCGACGACCGGCCCCGTCGGCTTCTTGGCGGGCGCGGCGTTGGCGGCGGCCTCGCGCAGCCCGGCGGCGGTGGACTCCACCCGTTGACCGACCTGAAGGAGCGCGGTGGCGAGCGCGTCGAGGGCACGCGCGTCGAACGGGCCGTTCGGGTCGACGCCGGCGGTCGTCGCCGCCATGCGCAGGACGGCGCGCGCCGAGTACCAGTCGTACCGGCTCTCGAGAATCTGCGTGACCGCTTCCGCCGTCAGGCTCACGACAACCTCCCTTCAGGGTCCACAAGCGTCGGTATCGTTGCACAGGGGACGATCACCGGCAAGGGATCGTCGGCCCTCAGACCGTGCGGCCGGCATGCCACGCGTCCGCCACCGCCTCGAGCACCGTGGCCGGGCGATGGGCGTCGCCGAGCAGTCGCACGCGCGGATCGGACACGGCGGCCCAGGCGGCAGGCGCGCGAACGCCGATCGCGAGGACGACGAGGTCCGCGGGGGGGAGCGCCTCGGCCGGGCGGCCCTTGTGGTCCGCCAGCGTCACGCCCTCGGGCGAGACGGCGTGGAGGGTGCGGCGCGTCCGGACGTGGACGCCGGCGGCCTCGAGGCGCTCCTCGAGCAGGAAACGCACGCTCGTGGGCAGGCCGAGGCCGACCTTGGGGCGCAGCTCGACGAGGGTGACGCGCGGTCGGTCCGGCCGGTGCGCGATGGCATCGGCCACCTCGCAACCCTCGGGGCCGCCGCCGAGGACGAGCACGTGGGCGCGGGGCGTGGCGTCGTGCAGCGCCGCCTCGGGCCGCATGACCGCGGGGTGCGTCTCGAGGCCGGAGATCGGCGGCGCGGGGTTGGCGTCGGCGCCGACGGCGACGAGCAGCACGTCGGCCGTCTCCGCGGCGAGGTCGGCCGGGTCGATACAGCGGTTCGTCTCGATCACGACGCCGGCGTCGTGCGCCTCGCGGGCGAGCCAGTCGGCGTACTCGGCGAACGCCTGCTTCTCGGGCGGGAGCGCGCTCGCGAGGGCCTTGCCGCCGAGGCGGTCGGCGGCGTCGACGAGGCGGACGCGGTGCCCCCGGCGCGCGGCCTCGACGGCGGCGGTGACGCCGGCGGGGCCGCCGCCGACGACGAGCACGCGGCGGGGCTCGGCGGCGGGCGCCGGCGCAGCGTCCCGGCCGGCCTCCGGGTTGACGAGGCAGCGGAGCGGTCCGCGCGTGATGGCCTCTGCGCAGCGGTTGCACGCCACGCAGGGCCGCGCCGCGCCGGGATCGCCGGCGGCGAGGTGCCGCGGCAGGTCGGGGTCGGCGATGAGCGCGCGGCCGAACGCGACGAGGTCGGCGTCGCCGCGTTCCAGCGTGGCCTCGGCGACCTCGGGCCGGCGAAAGCGGCCGACGGCGACCACTGGCACGGCGCCGTCGATGCCCTCGCGCACGGCGCGGGCGAGCGGGGCGTACGTGGCCTCGGGCAGGTAGTACGCCGGCATGTTGTAGCGGTAGCTCTCGTAGTTGCAGGCGCTGATCGAGAGCGACGTGGCGCCGACGGCCACGAGGCGACGCGCGTAGGCTACCGCGAGCGGGGGATCGATGCCGCCGTCGACGCGCTCGTCCGCGCTGAGGCGGCACTGCACCGGGAAGGCGGGGCCGCACAGCGCGCGCGTGCGCCGTACGATCTCGACGGCGAGGCGCGCGCGACCGGCCTCGTCGCCGCCCCAGCGGTCCGTGCGGTGGTTCGAGTAGGGGCTGAGGAACTGGCACACGAGGTAACCGTGGGCCATGTGGAACTCGACGCCGTCGGCGCCGGCCTGCTGCGCGCGCCGGGCGCCCGCGGCGAAGGCGTCGGCGACCTGCTCGACCTCGTCGTCCTCGAGCGGGCGGGGGACCTCGCGCATGACCGGGCAGGGGATGGCACTGGCGGACACGGTCTGTCCACCGGCGAACTGGCTCAGCGTCTGGCGGCCGGCGTGGCTGACCTGCAGGAAGATGCGGCCGCCGGCGGCGTGCACGGCGTCGCAGACGCGCGCCAGCCCGGGGACGAACCGGTCGTCGCTGATCAGCGGCATCCATGGGCTGACGCGGCCGATCGTCTGGCAGGCGATGTTGCCGGTGACGAGCAGGCCGGCGCCGCCCGCCGCGCGATCGCGGTAGTGCCGGATCATCGCGTCGGTGACGCCGCCGTCGGGCGCGCCGAGCGACGGGTCCATGCCCGGCATGACGATGCGGTTGGGGAGGGTGAGGGGGCCGAGCCGGAGCGGCGAGAAGAGGCGCGGCCAGCGCGTCATCAGAGGCCCACGCCGCCGTCGACGCCGATGACCTGGCCGGTGATGTACCCCGCGTCGGGTCCGGCGAGGAAGCTGACGAGCCCGGCGACGTCCTCGGGGCGTCCGAAGCGGCGCATGGGCACGGCCTTCTTGATCTCGTCGCCGGCGGCGTCGCGCACGCGCTGGCTCATCTCCGTCTCGATGACGCCGGGCGCCACCGCGTTGACGGTGATGCCCTTGGGCGCGAGCTCGACGGCGAGCGCGCGGGTGAGCGCCTCGAGGCCGCCCTTGCTGGCGGCGTAGTTGGCCTGACCGCGGTTCGGCCGGCGCGCGGAGACGCTGCTGACGTTGATGATGCGGCCGTGGCGCTTGAGCAGCATCGGGCGCGCGGCGGCGCGGGCGGCGAAGAAGGCGCCGTCGAGGTTGGTGTGGAGCACCTGGGCCCACTGCGCGTCGTTCATGCTCAGCGACAGGCCGTCGGCGGTCATGCCGGCGTTGTTCACGAGCACGTCGATGCCGCCGAAGCGCTCGACGCAGCCTTCGATGGCCGCCTTGACGGCCTCGGCGTCGGCCACGTCGAGCTGTTGGACGTGGATGTCGGCGGCGCCGGCGGCGCGGCAGGCCTCGGCCGTCTCACGCGCCTCGACCTCGCGCTTGTTGTAGGTCAGGACGAGGCGCGCGCGGTGGTCGCGCGCGAGGCGCTCGGCGATGGCGCGGCCGATGCCGCGGTTGGCGCCGGTGACGAAGGCGATCACGGCGTGACCTCCGGGAGCTCGACGGCGAGGAAGGTGGTCTGTCCGCCGAGGCCGGCGGCGTGGACGAGGACGCGACGCAATGTGCGCTGGCGCGGCTCGCCGGCGACGAAGTCGACGCCCGCGCAGTGCGGCGCCGGCGTCTCGAGGTGCGCGACCGCGGGGAGGACGCCGCGGCGGCCGGCCTCGAGGGCGAGCGCGAGCGACAGGGGGCCGGCGGCGGCGATGGCGTGGCCGAGCTGGCCCTTGTCGGCGGTCACCGGCGGCGTCCTGGCGCCGAACACCTCGCGGAGCGCGCGCGCCTCGACGTCGTCGAAGCCGGGGTTGGCGTTGCCGTGGGCCCAGACGGCGTCGACCTGCGTCCAGCCGGCGCCCTCGATGGCGCGGCGGCACGCGGCGGCCACCGACTCCGGCTCGGCGTGCAGCGGGGTGCCGGCGGAGGCGCGGTCGCCGAAGCCCACGACCCGGGCCAGGACGGGGCGGCCGCGGCGGCGGGCGCTCTCCTCGGTCTCGAGCGTGAAGAACGCCGCGCCCTCGCCGGGCGCGAACCCGTCGTGGCGCGCGTCGAACGGTCGCACGGCGTCGGGCGTGTGACCCTCCGTGAGCAGCCCGAGGCGGGCGAACCCGGTGTAATGCTCCGGATTCATTGCGGAATCGGCGCCGCCGGCGACGATGGCGTCCGCGCGGCCCTCGGTCAGCGCCCACGCCGCCTCGCCGATGGCCTGCAGGCCGCCGGCGCCCGAGGTGCAGTAGTTCTGGTTGATGCCCTGCGCGTCGAGCGACGCCGTCGCGAAGCCGAGCACGTTGTTCGACAGGCCCTTGAGCAGCCACAGGGGGTTGATCAGGGGGACGCCCTCGGTGGCGAAGCGCCGGACGTCGAAGCCCTCCTCGCCGATGCCCTTCTGCAGGGCGGGCAGGAGCTCGCGGCCGTCGCCGAACGCGGTGCCGGCGCCGACGAACATGCCGAGGCGGTCGGGCGGCAGCACGCCGGGCGCGAGGCCGGCGGCGTCGGCCGCCTTGCGGACCGCGGCGAGGCCGTACTGCACCGCCGGCGTCATGAGGCGCAGGTTCTTGCGGTTGTCGACCCAGTCCTGGCCGCGGAAACCGGTAATGCGCGCGCCGAGCCGGCACGGCAGGAACTCGAGCTCCGGGTCGGTCAACGGCGCGACGCCGGTGCGCCCGGCGAGCATCGCGTCGAGTGCCTCGGCGGACGTGCCGCCGAGCGTCGAGACGAAGCCGACGCCGGTGATGACGACCCCGCGGGGTCCGCTCATGCCGAAAGCTCCTGCAACATGGACGCGAGCTCCTTCGGATCGTCGGCGCTGCCCATGGCCGCGCGGCGCGCCTGGCGCTTCACGTGGGTGAGGTTGGAACGGCCGGGACCGAGGTGCCAGAAGCGCTCGACGCCGCGCTCGATCATGTGCGCGATCGTCTCCGACCAGCGCACCGCCTCCGTCACCTGGCGCACGAGGCGCTCGCGCGCGCCGTCGGCTGACGCGGTGAAGACGGGGTCGACGTTGGGCACGTACGGGAAGCGCAGCGCGCCGAGATCGACGGCGGCGAGGTCGACGGCCAGCCTGTCCGCGGCGGGACGGAGCAGGCTGCAATGGAACGGCGCCGAGACCGGCAGGGGCGTCACGATGGCCTCGCCCTCGAGGGTCTTGCAGACGGCCTCGACGGCGGCCCGCTCGCCGCTGATGACGATGAGGCCGGGCGCGTTGATCGCGGCGATCTCACAGACACCCTCGACGGCGCGGCAGGCGGCCTCGATCTGGTCGCGATCGAGGCGCTGGATGGCGGCCATCGCGCCGGCGCCCTCGGGGACGGCCTGCTGCATGTACTGGCCGCGCCGTCGGCAGAGGCGCACGGCGTCGTCGAAACGCAGCGCGCCGGCGGCGACGAGCGCGCCGTACTCGCCGAGCGAGTGCCCGGCGACGACGGCGGGCACGAAGCCGCGCGCGTCGAGCACCGCCCAGGCGGCGCAGGCGACGGTGAGCACCGCCGGCTGCGTGTTCTCGGTGCGGTCGAGGTCGGCCGCGGGTCCTTCGAAGATCACGCGCGAGAGGGGCTCGCCGAGCGCCTCGTCGGCGGCCTCGAAGACGGCGCGCGCCTCAGGGAACGCGTCGAAGAGGTGGCGGCCCATGCCGACGAACTGCGTGGCCTGGCCGGCGAAGAGCAGGGCGGTCTTCACTCGCGGGCTCCCAGGTCCGGCCGGCCGAGCAGCAGGCAGGCGTTCTGCCCGCCGAACCCGAAGGAGTTGCTGAGGATCACGGACGGCGTCGCCGCGCGGCCCTCGCGCTCCACGAGATCGACGGTGATCTTCGGATCGGGTGTGCGCAGGTGCGCGTTGGGGGGCAGGCGACCGCCGGCGAAGGCGGCGAGGCACGCGGCGAGCTCGACGGCGCCGGCGGCGGCGATGGCGTGTCCCAGCTGGCCCTTGCTGCTGCTCACCGCGACGCCGTCGCCGAACACGCGCGCGATGGCCGCGGCCTCGGTGACGTCGTTGAGGGGCGTCCCGGTGCCGTGGGCGTTGACGTAGCCCACCGCCGACGGCGGCAGGCCGGCGTCGGCGAGCGCGGCGCGCATCGCGCGCTCGGCGCCGGCGCCCTCGGGATGCGGCGCGGTGACGTTGTAGGCGTCGCACGACGTGCCGTGGCCGAGGACGAGGCCGTACACGCGGCGGCCGGCGGCGCGCGCGCTCGCGAGCGGCTCGAGCACGAAGAACGCGGCGCCCTCGCCCATGACGAAGCCGTCGCGATCCTTGTCGAAGGGGCGGCCGGCGAGGTCCGGGTCGGTCTGCGTCGTCGTGGCGCCGAGCAGGACGAACGGCAGCAGGCCGAACGGGTGCAGCATGGTGTCGGCGGCGCCGGCCAGCATCATCGGCACCTCGCCCCGACGGAGGAGGTCGCACGCGTGGGCGACGGCGGCGGCCCCGGCGGCGCAGGCGCTGAAGTGGCCGACGACGGGCCCGCGCAGGCCGAGGTGCTCGGCCAGCAGGTGCGGCGGACGGTCGACGAGGTGGCGCCAGGGCGCCTGCAGGCGCTCGCCGCCGTCGCGTTCGAAACGGCCGAACGCGGCGAAGTCGAGGGAGGCGTCGTCGCGCAGGAACGGGACGACGTCCTGGTCGAGCTCGCGGAGCGTGAGGCACGACAGGCCGGTGCCGAACGCGATGCCCCCCGCGGGGTCGAAGGCGCCGTGGTCGGCGACCGCCGCGAGCGCCGCGGCCAGCGTCAGCTCGCCCTTGCGGTCGTCGAGCTCGTGCATCGCCCGGACGAGGGCCTCGGGCAGCTCCGCCTGCGCGTCGAAGTCATGGATCTCACAGGCGATCTTCGTCTGGAACGCGCGGGTGTCGAAGCGGCGGATCGGCCCGGCGCCCGAGCGGCCGGCGAGGAGCGCGTCCGAGAAGGCCGCGAAGGTGTGGCCGAGCGGCGTGCGCAGGCCGACGCCGGTGATGGCGATCGGCTCGCGGCGGGTCGCACGGAGGGCCGGCGCCCTGGCCGTCGGGGGGCGCAGGCCGACGGGGGCATGGACGGCCGGCTCACCGCGGGCGGCGGCGAGCGCGAGGGCGGCGGCCGCCGCGGCGGCGCCACAGTCGCCGAACGCCGGCTCGAGCGCGGCGCCCTCGGCGCTCGGGTGGATCGTGGCGTAGATCCGGGCGCCGCGGGCGCGGGCCGCCTCCTCGGTCTCGACGACGAAGATCGCGGCGGCCTCGCCGACCGGCTCGAGCAGGCCCTGGCGAAAGTGCGACAGGCGGTCGGGGAAGTTCGTCCGCGAGTCGGCGCCGCCGGCGAGCGCGAACGGTGTCCGACCTTCGACGACGGCGTGGGCCGCTTCGAGCAACGCCCGCGCGCCGGCGTCGTGCCCGGCGCAGAGCGCCTGCCCCGGCCCCATCGCGCCGACGGCGATCGAGACGTGGGCCACGCTCATGTTGGGCATCGTCTTCAACGAGGCCAGCGGGTTCATGTACTGAACGCCCCGCTGCATCACGAGATCGAGCGAGAGGCGCCCGTCGTCGGCGCGGCTGCGCAGCAGCGACTCGAGGTCGTCCAGCGTCCCCGCCTCGCGCCCGACGCCGAGGAACAGGCCGCACTCGGCGAGGGACGCGCCGGCGAGGCCGGCGTCCTCGAGCGCGAGGCGCGCGGCGGCCACCGCCAGCACGTTGGCCCGCGCCATGAGCTTCAGATCCTTGCGGCGGCGGATCCACTGGAGGGGGTCGAAGTCGTCGGGCACGCGCAGCAGGGCCGGCGCGGCCAGCCCCGGCGTCTCGTCGGGGGCCGGTGGCTCGGGCGGGCGGGGGCCGGCGCGCAGGCGGGCCACCGTCGCGGCGTGACCGACGCCCTGGGGGGTGACGAGTCCGATGCCGGTGACGACCGCCGTCTTCACGGCCGGTACCGGCCCACGGCGAGCGTGCCGTTGCTGCCGCCGAAGCCGAACGCGTTGGTGAGCGCCACGTTCACCTCGGCCGCCCGCGCCTCGTTGGGGACGACGTCGAGGTTGCAGGCCGGATCGGGATGCTCGTAGTGGGCCGTCGGCGGGAGCAGGCCCGCCTCGATGGCGCGCACGCAGAGGATGAGCTCGACGGCGCCGCACGCGGCGACGAGGTGGCCCATGCTCGACTTGGTCGACGAGACGGGCACGCGGCGCTCGCCGAAGACGGCGTGGATGGCCGCCGACTCGCTGGCGTCGTTCTGCTGCGTGCTGGTGCCGTGCGCGTTGACGTAGTCGACGTCGTCGGGCCGCAACCCCGCGTCCCGCAACGCCATTTCCATCGACTGCCGCGCGCCGCGCCCGTCGGGCGGGCTGTCGGTGATGCGCCACGCGTTGGCCGAGCAGCCGTAGCCGAGCAGCTCGGCGTGGATGCGCGCGCCGCGGGCGAGCGCGTGCTCGAGCGACTCGAGGACGACGAAGCCGGCGCCCTCGCCGAGGACGAAGCCGTCGCGGGTGCGGTCGAACGGGCGGGAGGCACGCGCCGGCTCGTCGTTGCGCGTGGAGAGCGCACCGAGCAGGCCGAAGCCCATGACCATGAGCTCCTCGACGAGGCGGTCACAGCCGCCGGCGAGCATCACGTCGGCGTCGCCGCGGCGGATGACGCGCGCCGCGTCGCCCACGGACTGCGCCGAGCTGGTGCAGGCGGTGCTCGTCGTGAGGTTCGGGCCGCGCGCGTCGAAGAGGCACGAGAGCAGGGCCGCCGGGTGCCAGGCGGTCACCGTCACGAACTCGCGCGGATCGAGGGCGCGGTAGGCCTCCTTCGCGCCGGCGACGGCGAACTTGCGCAGGCGCTGCGCCATCACGTCGAGGTCGGGGCGGCTGACCTCGGCGCCGACGCTGACGCCGAACCGGTCGGGCGAGACCGCACCCAGGCCGGCGTCGGTCACGGCCTCGGTGGCGGCGCCGACGGCGAAGCCGGCCTTGGCGTCGAGCCAGCGCTGGAACTTCTGGTCGAGCGCGGGCGGCGCGTAGTCGCGGACTTCGGCGGCGAAGCGCGTGCCGAAGCCGGAGGCGTCGAAGCGCGTGATGGGTGCGATCGCCGATCGCCCGGCGACGGCGCCGGCCCAGGTGCGTTCGACGTCGTTGCCGAGCGGCGTGACGCACCCGAGGCCCGTGACGACGACGCGGCGCCTCATCGCTCGCTCCGCATGCGCGCGTCCCAGTTGGGGAAATCGGCCCAGAGCATCTGCAGCGCCTTGCGCTCGTACGTCTCGAGCTCCGCCTGGAAGTGGTCGGTGTCGAGCCCACCGGGGCTGAACACGAAGAGCAGCTCGGCCTCGGTGGTACGCTCGCCCTCACAGCGCGCCTGCACCTTGCACAGCGCCGACTCGTCCCGCAGCTCCGACAGCTCGCTGCGCAGCTCGAGCGAGGAGCCGGGCCGCACGAAGCGCCGGAACTTGGCCTTGCGGACGATGCTGAGGATCGGCCAGACCCAGCGCTTCTTCTGCTCGACGACCGACACCTGCACGAGCTTGCCCGACAGCTGGGCGAGCGCCTCGATCTGCACGACGCCGGGCACGACGGGGAAGCCGGGGAAGTGGTCGGCGAAGAAGTCCTCGCTGGAGGCGACACCCTTCAGGCCGACGGCGTGCTCGCCGGGCACGATCTCGGTGATACGGTCGAGGAAGATCCAGCGCATTCGGGTCCTCAATAGTGACAGCGGAGCGGGTCGGCGTTCAAGCGCCACGCCCTTCGACCACGCGGCCCTTCCAGACGGCGCCGCGCCCCGTGCGGATGCGCCAGGCGCTGTTCCAGAAGAGCAGGATGATCAAGGACATGCCCAGCGGGAACGTCCAGAAGAGATCGGCGCGGTAGCCGTTGACGCGATGGCCGATACCGTCGACGGCGAGGATGACCACGCACAGCGCGCCCTCGAGCGCGACGAGCGTCGGGTCGACCGGGTGCCCCATCGCCGCGAGCGCGGCGTTCTTCAGCAGCAGCACGAAGGGCAGCAGGCTCGTCGCGAACATGAAGAAGGTGACGAAGGCGGTCGTGGCGAGGCTGTACTTGAGGGCGGGGAAAAGGTTCTTCGTCCAGCCGTGCCAGATCTCGGTCAGCCCGCTGTACATGCGGCAGGCGAAGACGTCCGGCGCGAAGTAGAGCCGGTACGGCACGCGCTGCGCCTTCGCCTTGCGCGCGAAGTCCACGTCGTCGAGGACGCTGCCCCGGATGCCCTCGTGGCCGCCCATCGCGTCGTAGGCCGCGCGCGAGAAGAGCAGGCACTGGCCGTTGGCCATCACGTCCTCGCGGTCGGGATCGTTGACCTTGGCGAGCGGGTTGCCGCCGGCGATGACCGCGCCCATGCGCGTCTGGACGACGCGCTCCCAGAAGGTCTCGACGGTGAGGCGGCCGAGCCCGCTCGCCATCTGCGCGCCCTGGAGGATCGCGCGGCCGACGAGGCGCGCGGGGCCGTCCGGGGCGAGGCGCACGTCGGCGTCGACGAACAGCAGCCAGTCGCCGTCGGCGCGCTGCTGGGCGAGGTGCAGCGCGTGCGGCTTGCCGAGCCAGCCCTTCGGCGGATCGGCGCCGCCGATCACGACGAGGCGAGGGTCCTCGGCGGCGAGGCGGGCGAGGATCTCGCCGGTGCCGTCGGTCGAGCGGTCGTCGACGACCACCACCTGGAGGCGGCCCGGCCAGACCACGGCCAGCGCCGAGCGCACGGCGGCCTCGATGTTGTGCGCCTCGTTGCGCGCCGGGATGACGATCGAGAGCGACGGCGGCGGATCGGGCAGCGGATCGGGCGGATGCCGGCCATCGAGCGTGAACTCGGGCGGCTGATCGGCGCGCCGCAGCACGTTGCGCAGCGCCCCGAGCCACCCCAGGAGCAAGAGCCCGAGGCCCACCACCGACAGCCACCAGATGAGCATTGGCCGATTGTATCCGCGGGTTTACCCATTCGTCACTCTTCGGTTATGGTCCGCGCGTCGGCAAGGCTCGAGGTCAGGGGAATCATGCGCGCTTGGCGTGGAACGCTCGCGGCCGTGATGGTCGTCGCCCTCGCGGCGGCGGGGTGCGGTCAGGACAGCAGCGGGGACGACGACGGGAACGGGGGGATGGGCGGCGAAGGCGGCGCCGGCGGACAGGGCGGCATGCCCGACGCCGGGGCGCGCGACGGCGCGCCGCCGGACGCGAACCATCCGGACTGCAGCGACGGCGCCGACAACGACGGCGACGGCAAGGTCGACGGCGACGATCCCGGCTGCGACGGCCCCGACGATCGGGACGAGCGCGATCCGCCGCCCCCGCCGGCGTGCGCCAACGGCGAGGACGACGACGCCGACGGCTACCGCGACTTTCCGGAGGATCCGGGCTGCGCCTCGGCCGGCGACGACGACGAGACGAACGACGCGCCGCTCCCGCAGTGCGGCGACAGCCTCGACAACGAGCGTGACGGCCTCGTCGACGAGGAGGATCCGGGCTGCTCGAGCGTGGCCGATCCGAGCGAGGCCGACCTCGCGACGCCGCCGGCGTGCAGCAACGGTCTCGACGACGACGCCGACGGTGTGATCGACTTCCCCAACGAGCCGGGCTGCAGCGCTGCGGGCGACGAGGACGAGGCCAACCCGGCGCAGGCGCCCGCCTGCGGCAACGGCAGCGACGACGACGGCGACGGGCTGATCGACTACCCGCTCGATCCCGGTTGCGCCGGCGTGGGTGATCGCGACGAGACCGACAAGGCGATCCAGCCGCAGTGCGCCAACGGGCGCGACGACGACGGCGACGGGAAGATCGACTTCCCCGACGACGACGGATGCCGCGCGGCCAGCGACTACAACGAAGCGGGCTCGTGCGGCCGCCAGTACTCGCCGGCGAGCCTGAGCGACGGCCAGACGCTGGTCGTCGATATCGCCCGCGGCGTGTTCCGGGCCGAGGGGACGTGCGGCGGCGCCGGCAGCCCCGAGGTCGTCTACCACTACCGGCTCAACCGGGCCGTCGAGGCCTTGCGCATCTCGACCGAGGGCGCGGCGACGACGACCGCCACGACGCTGTACGTGCGCCGGACGGCGTGCCTCGACGCCGGCGCCGAGGTGGCCTGCCAGCGCGACGAGGGCGAGCCCGGCCACACGCTGCTGCTCGAGGAGCCGGCGGCGGGCGACTACTACATCTTCGTGGACGGCGCCCAGGGGCGCGGCGGCCCGGTCCAGCTGACGGTGTCGGAGGTGGCGCTGGCCGCGTGCCGCAACGGCCTCGACGACGACGAGGACGGCCGCGTCGACTACCCGAACGAGCCGGGCTGCGACGACCCGGCCGACCGCGACGAGACCGATCCCGACGAGCCGCCGGCCTGCGCCAACGACGCCGACGACGACCGCGACGGCCGCGTCGACTTCCCGCTCGACGCCGGCTGCATCGCGGCGTCCGGACGCGACGAGGTCGACCGCTGCGGGCAGGGCGTGCGCTTCAAAGACTGGCCGTTCAACCAGGACTCGGTCCTGTACGACGTCGCCGTCGACGGGACGAACGCCGCGGCGGGGAGCTGCGGCGGGCTGAACCAGCCCGAGGTGATCGTCCGCTACTCGAACCCGATCAACGCCCGCCTGACGTTCTCCACCCAGCACGAGGACACCCAGTTCACGCCCACGCTGTACGTGCGCACCGAGTGCTCGACGGCGGGCAGCGAGCGGGGCTGTGTCGAGCCGCTGCAGGCGGGCGCGCTCGCCGGACGCATCACGGTCGATCGCGCAAGTCCAGGTGAGTATTACCTTTTCGTCGACAGCGCCCTCGGCATGCGCGACGGCACCCGCGTCCGCGTGAGCGTCGACGTCGAGCCGCTGGCGCCCGGGTGCAGCGACGGCCGCGACGGCGACGGCGACGGTGAGGTCGACGCCGACGACCCTGGCTGTGCCGGCCCCGACGACCAGGACGAGCGCGATCCGCCGCGCGGCTCGCCGCCCTCGGCTTGCCGCAACCTCGAGGACGACGACGGCGATGGCCTCGCCGACTACCCGTACGACCCGGGCTGCGCCGCGCTCGGCGACGACGACGAGACGGATCCCGACGCGCCGCCGCCGTGCAGCAACGGGCTCGACGACGACGGCGACGGCCGCATCGACTTCCCCGCCGATCCCGGCTGCCAGAGCCGCGGTGACACCGAGGAGCGCAATCCGGTGCCGCCGCCGGCCTGCGGCAACGCCATCGACGACGACATGGACGGCATCGCCGACTACCCCAACGATCCCGGGTGCCTCTCCGCCGGCGACGCCAATGAGGCCGATCCGGCCCAGCGCCCGGTGTGCTCGAACGGCGTCGACGACGACCGCGACGGTATCGCCGACTTCCCGTTCGACCGCGGCTGCATCGCGGCGTCCCACAACTCCGAGGTCGATCCCGAGGTGCCGCCCGTCTGCTCGAACGGCGCCGACGACGACATGGACGACCGCCCCGACTTCCCCCTCGATCCCGGCTGCACCTACGCCGCCGATCCCAGCGAAGAGAACCAGGGCTTCAACAACCAGTGCGCCAACGGGCGCGACGACGACGCCGACGGGCGCACCGACTTCCCGGACGACCCCGGCTGCCGGTTCGCCGCCGACAACGACGAGGTCAACCCGGGCTTCCTGCCGCCGCGCTGCGGAGACGGCGTCGACAACGACTTCGATGGCTTCGTCGACCTTCAGGACATCGGCTGCCTCGACGGCGGCGACGACGACGAGGGCGACCCCGACGTCGTGCCGCTGTGCGGCAATGCGATGGACGACGACGAGGACGACCTCGCCGACTGGCCGAACGACCCCGGTTGCCAGGCGCGCGGCGACCTGACCGAGAGCCAGGCGTGCCGCCCGGAGCGCGCGACGCCGCTCATCCCGCGCAACGGCACGGTTCGGGGCGCCACCGCCGAGGACGAGCCCGACGACTACAACGCCCGCTGCGGCGGCCGGAACGCGCCCGACGCGGTCTACAAGTACGTCCTCGCGCAGGCGGCGACGCTGCGCATCAGCGCGGCGAACGAGGGGACCGACTACCCGGTGGTCGTCTCCGTCCGCAACGACTGCGAGGAGCCGTCGTCGATGCTGGCCTGCGCCGGTGACTTCGCGCGGCCCGAGCCGACGGTGACGCTGCAGGACGCCGAGCCCGGCGAGTACTACATCTTCATCGACGGCGCGGGCCCGGAGCGCTACGTCAGCGGCGGCCGGCCGGTCGTCATGCCCAACGATCCCCGCAACTTCCAGGCGCAGCACAACGAGCGCGACCCGTCGCCGGGCTGCGGCTGGGCCGATGGCGGCAACGACGGCTTCGACTGCTTCGGCAGGTTCACGTTCGCCCACCAGGGGGCCCGCAACGAGAACATCGATCCGTCGATCGGCAGCCGGCCCTACAACGTCGGCGGCTACGCGTTCACGTTCTCGAGCGACTTCCCGGCGCAGAACCTGTGGCGCGTGCGGTTCGTGCCCCAGGAGGAATTCGACGACCGCCCGGTCACGATCACCGTCACCGGCAACCTGGGCAGCGACGGCTCGACGGTGGCGGCGGTGCGCAACATCGAGTTCGAGGGCCGGCAGGTGTCCTACCTCAACACCGCCGAGCGCGACTTCGCCAACCCGGCCTTCGACCCGCCGATCGTCTTCATGATGTTGCCGGCGGATCCGGAGGAGCTGGGGCGCGTGCGCTACCAGAACAACAACGACAACATCACGATCACCGCCACCGACATCAAGCTGCCCGCCACGTTCTACGTGGCGCTCACCTACGCCGAGAACGGCGCGGTGGCGCAGGCGATCCTGACCGACGTCGAGCTGCAGGCCGGACCCGGCGGCGAGGACGCCCCGCGCTTCGGCAACTTCGAGGTTTCCGTCCAGGAGCAGTGAGCATGGGGGAGCGTGCCGGGCGACGGCTCGCGTGGCTGCTGGCCGTCGCCGGCGCCGTGGCCGCGGGTTGTGACGACGGGGAGAGCGGGCAGGGCCAGGACGCGCCCGATCGCGGGCCGGGCATCGCGGGCGACGCCGCCCCGTCCGATGGGGGACGCGACGTCGACGCACGCCCCGCCGGCGAAGATGCCGGCCCCGACGCCGCGCCGCCTCCCGCCGCCTGCGCGGACGGGGTCGACAACGATCGCGACGACCGCGTCGACTTCCCGGCCGATCCCGGCTGTGCGGGCGAGGACGACGACGACGAGCTCGACCCGCCCGAGACGGAGTGCGCCGACGGCGTCGACAACGACAACGACGGCCGCGCCGACCTCGAAGATCCCGACTGCGAGGGGCCCCGCGACCGCACCGAGTCGGGCTTCGACCCGGTCACCGCCTGCCAGAACGACCGCGACGACGACGGAGACGGCCGCGTCGACTTCCCGTACGACCCCGGCTGCGAGGCCGCCGGCGACGGCGACGAGGACGATCTCGAGGTGCCGCCTGCGTGTGCCGACGGGCTCGACGACGACGGCGACGGCCGGACGGACTGGCCGGAGGATCCCGGGTGCGCCGGGGCCGGCGACGGCGACGAGGCGGACCTCGATCCCGCGCCGGCGTGCGCCAACGGCGTCGACGACGACGGCGACGGTCTGACCGACTGGCCCGCCGACTTCGGATGCCTCGGCGCCGGCGAGTCGAACGAGGCCGGCGGCTGCGGGACGACGCGGCCGACGCTCCTGTTGACCGACGGCGCGCCGGTCGACGCCGACACCTCCACCGGCCTCGCGGGCGACGCCGCTTCGTGCGGCGGCGCCGAGGGCCCGTCGCTCGTGTTCGAGTACCACCTCGAGCGACCGCTGGACGCGCTCGTCTTCACGACCGCGTTCCCCGAGACGCGCGTGCCCACGGCGCTCGCCGTGCGGTCGAGCTGCAACGGCGCCGAGCTCGCGTGTGACGCCGGCGGCGCCCAGGGCGCGCCCGGATCGACGGTGCGGGTGCCGCAGCCGCTGCCCGGCACGTACTTCGTCTTCGTCGATACGCGCGCCGCCGAGGGGGGGGCGGTGCGGCTGGGCGTGGAGCGCTTCGCCGCGCCGGCCTGCCGCGACGGCCTCGACAACGACGGCGACGGCGCCATCGACCGCCGCGATCCCGGCTGCGACAGCCTGGCCGACGGCGACGAGGCCGATCCGGCCGAGCGCCCGGCGTGCTCGAACCGCATCGACGACGACACCGACGGCCGGACGGACTTCCCGGCCGATCCGGCGTGCCTCGCCGCCGGCGGCGCGAGCGAGGTCGAGGCCTGCGGCGCCGGTGTCGGCGCCGAGGAGCTCGTGCTGCCGATGCCGGCTCGCGTGATGGGCGCCTTCGGCCCCGAGGACGCGCTCGACGACACGTGCGGCGGCGAGGACCTCGGCCCCGAGAAGGTCTACACGTTCTTCCTGCCGCAGGCGGCGACGGTGGTCGCCAGCACGCAGCATCCGGGCACCGTCGGGCGCACGGCGCTGACCCTCCGCAGCGACTGCGACGACGTCGCGACCGAAGCGGCCTGCGCCCGCGGCACCGACGTCGCGCCGGGCGCGCGCGTCGAGGTCCGCGTGCTGCCCGCCGGCCGCCACTACTTGATCGTGGAGCCCCACGGCGAGCCCGCGGCCTTCGAGCTCAGCCTCGAGGCGCGCCTTCTCGGCCCCGCATGCGCGAACGGCCTCGACGATGATGGGGACGGCGCGGTGGACGGCGAAGATCGCGGCTGCGCGGCGGCCGACGACGACGAAGCCGGCGATGCCGACGCCGCTTGTGGCAACGGGGCGGACGACGACGGGGACGGGCGCGTTGATTTCCCGAGTGATCCCGGGTGTTTCGGCCTCGGTGACGACGACGAGGCCGATCCGGCGTCCGCGCCGGCGTGCGCCAACGGGATCGACGACGACGGCGACGGCCGCGCCGACTTCCCCGATGATCCCGGCTGCCAGGGCCGCGGCGACGTGCGCGAGGATGATCCCGCGCGCACCCCGGCGTGCAGCGATCGCGCCGACAACGACGAGGACGGCCTGATCGACGAGCCGGACGATCCTGGCTGCGCCGGCCCCGGCGACTGGAGCGAGGCCGAGGGCGCGGGCGTGCCGACGTGCGCGAACGGACGCGACGACGATGGCGACGGCCTGGCCGACTGGCCCGCCGATCCCGGCTGCCGCGGCCGCGGCGACGACGACGAGGCCGATCCCGCCGAGGCGCCGCGGTGCGCGAACGGGCGCGACGACGATGCCGACGGCTTCACCGACTGGCCCGAGGACGCCGGCTGCGGCTGGGCCAGCGATTCCGACGAGATCGACCCGGTCCCGCCGGCCCGGTGCCACAACCGCTTCGACGACGACCGCGACGGCCTCGTCGACTGGCCGGACGACCCCGGCTGCAGCGCGGCGGGGGACAACGACGAATCCAACCCGCCGCTGTGCGGGAACGGCCAGGACGACGACGGCGACGGGCGCCTCGATCTGGCCGATCCCGGCTGCGAGTCGCGCGGCGACAACGACGAGCGCGACCCCGATCCGCTGCCCGAGTGCGGCAACGGGCTCGACGACGACATGGACGGGCAGACCGACTGGCCCGCCGATGCGGACTGCCCGGCGGCGGGCGCGCGCAACGAGGCGCGGGCCTGCAGCCTCGACGTGGAGACGATCGAGGTCGGCCAGGCCGGCGGCCGCTTCGAGGTGCCGCTCTCGATGCGCGCGAACGCGACGCGCGGATCGTGCGTCGGCGAGTTCCGCGACATGGCCGAGGTGGTGCTCGTCATCCGCCTCGACCAGCCGTCGGACGTGGTGGTCGAGACCTCGGGCGGCGACGGCGATCCCTACCTCTTCGCGCGTCGCGACTGCGACGACGGCGGCACCGAGATCGCGTGCGACGACGACGGGGGCAACGGCCTCGACTCGCGCATCGCGATGACCGGCCTCGCCCGCGGGACGTACTTCGTCTTCGTCGACGGCCGGCGCGACGGCGCCATCACCGCGTCGGTGACGATCACGAGCAACATCACCGAGTGCAGCGACGAGGCCGACAACGACGACGACGCGCTCGTCGACCTGCTCGATCCGGGCTGCACCGGCCCACGGGACGCCAGCGAGGTCGATCCGGCGGTGCCGCCGGTCTGCGCCAACGGCGCGGACGACGACGGCGACGGGCGCACCGACTATCCGGCCGATCCCGAGTGTGGCGCGGCGGGCGGCGGCGCCGAGGTGGCGCGCTGCGAGCTCGCGGAGGTCGTCGAGCTCGGTCAGGAGGGCGGGCGCCTGTCGCTGAACACCGCCGGCGCCGGCGACAACTACGCGGGCGACGCCTGCGGCAGCGACGGCGCCCCGGAGCGCGTCGTCGCCCTGACGCTGCGCGTCGCGTCGCGGGTCACGCTCGAGACCGACGACAGCAGCGAGGACACGATCCTCTACGTCCGCTCCGATTGCGACGACGTCGCCACGGAGCTCGATTGCGACGACGACGGCGGCGACAGCCCGCTGTCGCGCCTCGAGTTCGATCGCCTCGAGGCGGGCACGTACTTCGTCTTCGTCGACGGCTTCAACGACGACGACTTCGGCCCGGTCGACCTCGTGGCCACGGTCACCGCCCTCGTCGAGGCGTGCGCCGACGGCGAGGACAACGATCGCGACGGGCGGATCGACGCTGACGATCCCGGCTGCACGGGCGCCGACGACGGCGACGAGACCGATCCCGCCGAGCTGCCGGCCTGCGCCGACGGCGTCGACAACGACGACGACGGCTTCGTCGACCTCGCCGATCTCGCGTGCGCGACCGCGGGCGGCGACGAGGAGGCGCAGTTCTGCGCCGAGCGCCGGGCCGTCGACCTGACGGACACCGGCGGCGCCATCGTCGACAACACCGAGCTCGCCGACGCCGACGTGACGCTCGCGTGCGGCGGGCGCGGGGCCGGCGACGCCGTCTTCCGCTTCCGCGTCAAGGAGGATCAGGCGGGCGGCACCCTCGTCGCGTCGATCGCCAACCCCGGCACCGCCATCGACGGCGCCGTGGTGAGCGTGCGCCGCTTCTGCGACGACCCCGATACCGAGCTGGCCTGCGCCGATGGCGAGGGCGGCACCGTGACCCTCCCGGACGCGCGCTCCGGCGACTACTACATCGTCGTCGACGGGGTCGGCGCTCCGCTCGTCACGAGCCGCGCCTCGGCGATCGAGCTGCCGTCGCCCGGCCCCGACGGCGAAGGCACCTACACCCCCGGTCGCCTGTTCTCGCCGCCGGACGCCGACGGGAGCGACGCCTGGACGCCCGAGAGCGGTGAGACGCTCGGCGGTGTGTCGCTGTGGCACGAGAATGTGCCCACGGGGCTGTCGCTCGTCCCCGGGGACCGGCGGGTGAACGTCAATGGCCTGCTGGTGCGGGTCCTGACCGACTTCGCGGCGCCGACCGTGCTGCGCGTGCGCCTCCTGCCCGCCGGCGACGACTCGGGACCGCTGTTCATCGAGTCGCTCAGCACGCTGGCGGAGTCCGCCGACGTCGCCGAGGTCCGGCAGATGGCGGTCGGGGACGTACAGCTGCCGTACTTCGTGACGGACCACGACGGCTTCGTCGACTCGACGCAGGTGGTCTTCGCGCTCGTACCGAGCCGCGTCGACCAGGTCGCGGGCGTGCAGTACCGCCTCATCGGCGAGCAGGCGGTGCGCATGCGCGGGGCGCAGATCGACCTGCCGGCGGCCCTGTACTTCGCCCCGGGTTACGCGCCGGCGGCCGACGTGGCCGAGGCCATCGCCGCCGACCTCTTCTACCCGGGCGATCGTGAATCGTCGGGCGCCATCGAGCTGACCGTCGAGCTCCGTCCGTGACCACGCCCGTCTTCGTCGAGGTGACCGGCCGCCGCATCGAGCCCTTCGGCGACGCGCCCGGCGACGCGCTCATCCACAACCGGCCGCTCTCGGCCTGGCAGGAGGACGCCCTGCGCGAGGGCGGCTTCACGCGCGCCGACGCTCCGCGGCCGCCGTGCCTGGTCATCCCCGACACGCTCTTCACCACCGGCGGGGCGCTGCGTGCGTTCGTCGACGGCGCTGCCGGGCGAGACGCCGTGCTGGTGCTCAAGCAATCCGAGGTCGGGCGGACGACGGTGCCGGTCCAGCCCGACGTCGAGGCGGTCGAGGCCGGCTGGCGCTTCACCCGCATCCGCTTCCTGAGCGGTCGCGGCGAGGCGCCGGTCGATGTCGTGGTCGACCCGCAAGAGAAAGTGCTCGAGCTGCCCGCGTCGCCATTCCTCGCGGCCGACGGGCCTATGAAGCTGGGCATCGCGCGGCACCCGCTGATGACGCTCCACCACTGGGTGCACATCCTCTGGGCCAACCAGATCGCGGGCGGCATCGAGCTGCTCGGCACGCCGAAGTGGAAGTGGATGCTGCGCGCCGTTGGCGCCGCCTTCCGCGCCGGCTCGACGAACAAGTGGCGCGTGTTGAGAAAGCTCAATCAAATCGGGCGCAACTGCGACATCCATCCGACGGCGGTCGTCGAGGGCAGCACCCTCGGCGACGGCGTGAGCGTCGGCCCGTTCGCGCGCGTGCTCTTCAGCCGCCTCGGCGACGGCGCCTCGGTCATGTCCGCGGGGCAGGTGGAGTTCTCGACCCTCGGCCCGCGCGCCCTCGTCAGCCAGAGCACCGTCGTCCGCCTCTGCGTGATGTACCCCGAGGCCGTCGCCGGCCAGTACCTCATGCAGCAGTGCGTGCTCGGCCGCGGCGCGGTCACGACTGGCGGCGCGTTCTCGATCGACCTCAACTTCGAGGCGACCATCCGCGTACCGCTCGACGGCAAGCTGCACGACTCCGGCACGCGCTTCCTGGGCTCGGCGTTCGGCCACCACAGCCGCGCCGGCACCGGCTTCTGGCTCGCCAGCGGGCGCATGGTGCCCAACGGCTGCTTCATCATCCGCGACCCGGACGACGTGGTGAGCCGCATCCCCGCCGATGTCGCCGGCCAGGGGCCCCTCAAGGTCGTCGGCAAGACGGTGAAGTCAATCGCGCCGAGCGACGGCGATCTGGTGTCCCGCCGCGCCGACCAGCCGCAGCAACGCCTGGCTGGGGATCTCGAACGCGAAGTACAGCGCGAGCAATCCGAGCCCGACTGAGACGTCGAACGGCGTCCGCCACGAGGGCTTGCTCCCCGGAGGCGGCATCCTCAGCAGCCGCCCCAGCCACAGCCCCAGGCTCGCCACGCCCTCGAGCGGGAAGAACATCGTCTGCTGCCGCTCCATGCGCCGGAAGCCGGCCTTCTCGAAGGCCTGCCGCAGCGTCGCCGGCGTGAAGTGCACGAGGTGCTGCGGGACGAGGAGCGGCAACCAGGTGCGGCCGAACACGCGCCGCCAGAAGCCGCCCCAGTTCGGCACCTCGACGACGCACAGCCCCCCGGGCGCCAGCAGCTCGCGGGCCCGGACGAGCGCCGCGACCGGGTCCGGGTGGTGCTCGAGCGACTCGAAGAACGTGATCACCGTGAAGCTGCCCGGCGCGTAGTCGGCGTCGACCAGCGCGCCCGTGCGGTACTCGGTCACCGCCTTGTCGACCGCACGCTCGATGCTCCCGGCGTCGAAGTCGATGCCCGCCGTCACGCAGCCCGTCCCCTCGCGCGCGACCCGCAGGAAGCCGCCGTAGCTGCACCCGACGTCGAGCAGCCGGTCCTCGCCGCCGAGCTTGCGCACCCTCTGGACGACGGCGAGGCGGTAGCGGTTGATGAGCCGCATCAGCCCGCTCTCGGTCTGGAAGCGCCGCATGCCGTCCTGGGCCTCGCCCGAGTAGGCGTTCTCGTAGTAGAACCCCAGCACGTCCGTGGCCGGGCGGGGCCGCGTGACGACCAGACCACAGCCGTCGCATTGCTGGAGCGTGAAGGTGCCGGGCTTGCGCCACACCAGGTCGCGCACGTCGCGCAGCACCGTGCGGAAGGTGCGACCGCCGCAGACGAGGCAGTCGGGGGACTCGAGGGTGACCGGGGCGTCCATGCCGCACCACCATATCGCCAACGGCGGCCTGCGCGCGACGGGTGCGGCTCGATGTCGGTGATCGCCTGGCTGCTCGCCGCCGCCTTCGCGCTGGTGCTCCTGTCGACCGCGCGCTGGCCGCTGCGCCGCCTGCCGCCGCCGGTGCCCGCCGTCCCGGACTTCACGCTCTGGCTGCCGGAGGGAGGCGACGCGCCGGCGCTCAGCCCCGCGCCCGCCGCCGTGCACCGCGGACCCGTGCCCCCCGACGCCGACCGCCTCCTCGTGCTCGGGCGCGGCGTTCGCGTGCCGGTCGACCTGCCGGGCCGGCTCGCGGCGTGCGGTGGCGACTTCGTCTCGGTCCTGCCGCGGCCTGTCGGCGGCCTCGTCGCCCAGGCGGTCGAGCGCTGGCGACGCGACTTCGCGGGCCTCGCCCGGGTGGTCGACGTGCGCGATCCCGCCGGTTGGGCCGACGGCCGCTGCGCCTGGCTGCGCCGCGCCGATCTCGACCTGCCCGCCGCGGGCGACGACCCGGTCCTGCGCGCGGCTCGCGCCCGCAAGGCCCACGGGCTGCCCGTCGACCTGCGCGAGGGCGGGGGACTGCCGCACCCCGATGGCGACGGCGCCGCCGTCACGGCGCCGGCGCGCACCTTCGCCGATCACGTCGCCGGCGCGGCTGACCAGCTCGACCGCGACCCGCTCGTCTGGGCGCTCGTGGTGGCGGTGCCCCCGCTGCTCTGCCTGGGCCCCCTCGTCGCGCTCCCGTTCGCGCCGACGCCGGCGGCGATCGCGCTGGGCCTCGGCACGCTCGCACGCCTCATGTTGGCCGTGCGCGACGACTTCGGCCTGCCGCTCGCCCTCGCCGGCTGGCTGCTCGAGCCGGCGCTCGCGCTCGGCCTCGCGCGCGCCCGTCCGCGCGCGAATCCGCAGGAGTTTCCGGCGCTTCCCGAGGGCGCTCCCCCCGCGCTGACCGCCGCGCGCCCCACCGAGGGGCGACCGTGGCTCGACGACGCCGGCGTGCCGTTCCTGGCGCGTCGGCTGGGCGGCGCGGCGCCGGTCATGGAGCGGATCTACGCGAACCGTCCGGCGGGCCGGACGACGCGCGGCCTGCTCGCCGATCGCGTCGCGCTCGCGTCGCCGGCTTCGCGCGCCGTGCGGCACCGCCGCCTCGCCACCATCGATGCCGGCCGCGCGCTCGCGCCCGCGTCGCTGCTTTCGGTGCCGTGCGGCGGCGCCGGGGACGCTGCGGCCATCGCCGCGCCGCGAACCGTCCTCGTCGACCCCGATCCCGCCGCGCGCGCCCTGGCCGCGGCGCGGTGTCCGGGAGCCGAGGTGCTCGACGGCACCGTGGAGCGCGCCCCCGACGGACCGTTCGACCTCGTCCTGTACGTCGGCCTCTCCGAGTATCTCGACGACGCCGCGGTGGTCGCGCACCTGCGCGCCCTGCGCGCCCGCCTCGCGCCCGACGGGGCGCTCCTCGCGACCACGACGGCCGAGCATCCGCAGCGGAACGCGATGCGCGCGTGGCTCGGCTGGGAGACGCGCGCACGATCGCCGGACGCGCTCACCACCCTGCTCGACAACGCGGGCTTCGCCGTGACGCGCCGCGTCGCCGATCCGCTCGGCATTCAGTGGGTGCTCACGGCGCGCCCGCGGAGCTGACTCACAGCGGCGGGCGTTCAAGTGGACGAAGGCTCGCGCCGGACGGCGAGGCGAGGGCAAGACGCGGCCCCGAAGGCAGGGCCGTCGTCCTGTCGAGGGGTCGCAACGGAGCCGAGGCCTTCGACACGACGGGGCCGTAGGCTCGCCCCGAAGGGGCCATCGCCTCGCCGGACAAGCGAGGCGAAGTCCACTTGGACGACCGGCGCGGTCAGGGCACGACGCGCGGGATGCCGTCGGGATCGGCGAGGAGGCTCTCGAAGAAGACCTCGACGTCGCGCGTCGCCGCGGGGAGCTCGAACGCGACGCGGTGCGGATCCCGCCCGTCGGCCGCCGTGTACTGGCGCACCGCGCGGGTGACGTCGCCGCCGCGCACGCGCACGTTGCCGCGGGCGACGCCGCCCTCGACCGGTGGCACGGCCTCCATCCGCGCGAGCTCGGGCCCCACGCGCTCCGCCCGCAGCGCGATCGCCAGCTGGTTCGTGTTCGCCGGCGGCATCACCGGGTCGTCGATGCCGGCGAGGAGGAACACGTGCTTGCCGGGGACGCCCTCCGGCGGCGCGCGCAGCAACTCCCCGAAGTTCACGGGATCGGCGGGATCGAGCCACGTCTGCATCAGCGCCAGGCCCGGATGCATGCCGTTGGGCTCGGGCTCGGCCAGGCCCTGCGCCACCTCGGCGGCCACGGGGAAGGGCGCCCGCGTCAGCCGCAGGCGGTCCGCCATGCCGCCGCCGCCCGCCGCGAGCACGCCGGCGCGCACCTCGGGCTCGAGCGCCAGGAAGAGCGTGCCGGCCTCGGCGCCGAAGCCGTGCCCGAAGAACGCGATGGCGTTGCGCCGGAAGGCCAGCGTACGTCCGTCCTCCTCGAGCTCGACGTCGCGCGCGAAACGCGTCAGCTGCATGAGATCCGCCGCCGCCTGCAGGTAGGTGTCTCGCGGCACCGACGGGTTCTTCAGGTTGAAGAGCAGCGCCGCCGCGCCCGCGGCGTCCCCCGGCGGCGCCTCGCCCGCGCGCGGACCGTGCAGCACGCCGTCGAAGCCGATGACGGCCCACCCGAGCGACGCCATCCTCGCCGCGAAGCCGTCGACCACGAACGATCGGAAGTGACCGCCGAGGTCGTGCGCATACAGGGCCACCGGCGACCGCCCGTCGCTCCCCTTGGGCACCGTGAACGCCACGCAGACCGACTCCATCCGCTGTCGTCGGATGACGCCGTCGGCCTGCACCACATCGCCGCCGCGCTCCGCATAGGGCGGGACGCCCCGCTGGAACACGGGCAGCGTCACGCGCCCGTGGTACTCGTCGAAGGCGTCGTTCGCGGCGCCGCACGTCCGCTCGCCGCCGGCCTCGCACGGCGACGTCACGCCCGGACCGCAGCGCGTCAGCGCCTCGATCTGCGGTGGCGGCGCCGCCTGCACGGCGTCGCGCAGCCCGAGCACCGAGGCCACCGGGTTCCCGGTCGTGAAGACCGTCCCGCCGATCACGTCGCCGGGCGGGATGCCCTCTTCGCGCATCCACGCGCGCAAGGGCGCGTACTTGTTCCAGATGGCGCGCAGCGCCGGGTGGTCCGGCTCCGCCTCGCCGACGACGGCGGCCAAGTCGCGGTCGGGCTCGAGCAGTCGCCCGCGGGCGTCGCGGATGCCCTTGCGGAACACCACCGCGTACGTGCTCTCGGGGTCCAGCGGCGAGCCCTCGCTGGGCCGGATGCCGAGCCAGTGGTTGCAGACGTAGCGCGCGCGGTCCGTCGTCGCGAAGAAGCGCGAGCGCGGACGCCGCCCGTGCCGCGGACCGCCCGGCGTCACATCCACGAAGGTGAACGTCGACGTCTCGCCGCCGAACTTCAGCGTGTCGAAGTCGAGCGCCGTGCTGAACCGGAAGACGACCGACGGGTTCAGCCCGAACCCGCGGCGCTGCTCGACGACGGCCGCGGCGAAGCGCCCGAGCAGGTCCCCGGGCTCGGGCGACTGGTCGAGCCCGGGGAAGCCGGAGAGATCGATCACGCCGTCGTTGGCCCGCGCGTCGTTGGGGAAGGGCAGGCGGAAGAACTCTCCGCCGGCGAACGGCCGCTCGAAGATCACGCGCGGCGGGCCCTCGGCGTCGCCGGCGGCGTCGCACGAGACGCCGGCCCATCGCGACAGCGCGACGCAGCGCGACTCCGGTCCGCACACGAGCCGGTATGCGCAGTCGGCGTCGGCGGCGCACTCGCCGCCCTCCGCCGTCGTGCCCGGCTCGCCCGCGGCGGCGCACTTGCCGTCCTGGTCGCACACGAGCGCGTCGCGGCACTCCGTGTCGCCGCCCCGACACGAGGCGCCCACCGCGCCCTGGCGCCGCTCCGCGCACTTCCCGTCGGCGTTGCACACGAGCCCGAAGAGACAGTCGGCGTCGGCGGCGCAGGCGGCGTCCTCGGGCACGGTCCCGGTGGCGCCGGGCTCGGCGCAGAAGCCTTCGGACGAGCACACGTGGCCGCCGGCGCAGTCGCCCTGGCTGTCACAGGGGTCGTCGACGAGGCCGCGCGCCGACTCGTTGTCTCGCGCGAGGTCGCACGCCGCCAGCCCCCACAGGACGATCCACACCTGCCACCGCCGACCGCGCCGCATCGTTCGCTCCGTGCCCGGACGAATCGCGAGACGATAGGCAATTCGGCGGCCTGCGCCAACCCCCTGACGCCCGGCGCCAGCCCACCGACGGTCCCGACGCCGATCCCGCTTCCGATGCGGGCCGTCACGCGTGGCCCGGCGCTTGCTCCTGGCCTCTGCGGGACCCTGATCCTCGAGGCACCGCATGTCGCTCCGGTCTTCGCCGTCCACCGTCACCGCCGACGTCGCCTCTCTCGCGATCCAGCTCGCCGACGCCCTCGAGCGCGACGGCGACTTCGCGGGCGGCGAGGCGGCGCTCGCCCTGGCGGCGGCCCACGAGGTCGACGACCGCGTCGCGATGCGCATCGCCGAGCGGGCGCTGGCCCGGGGCGACGCCGCCGCCGCGATGCGCGCGCTGATCCCCGCGTGGGAGGCCGGCTCGCCCGATCCCCACCTCGAGGTCCTGCTCGCCGTGTCGGCGCTGGCGCTCGGCCTCGACGACGTGTGCCAGAGCCTGACCGACCCGCCTTGCGCCACGGGGGAGCACGCGCTCGTGCGCCTCATCCTCGCCGCGAAGCGGAACGAGCGCATCGACGTGATGCCGGCGATGTCGACGACGGAGCGCATCTGGGGCCTGCGCGCGCTCCTCCGCATCCTGGCGGACTGCGGGCGCGCCGACTTCGTCCACCACGTGGTCGCCCGCGCCGAGGCGCTGGCCATCCCGGGGTTGACCGAGGCGCTCGCCGGCCTGCCGTCGACGCCGCCGCCGTCGCGCGAGGTCTGCACGCCGCCGATCGCCGAGTCGCGGGCGGCCTTCGCGGCCGCCTGGGACCGGCCCGCCACCGACGCCGTCTTCAACTGGGCCTGGACCGTGTCCCGCGAGGTGATGGCGGGGGAGCGCGCTCTGCTGCTCGGGGAGGGCGCGCCGGCGCTTCGGCCGCTCTTCCGGCACGGCGCCACGACCGTCGTCGCCGCGCAGCCCGCGCCGGGCGTCGACGCGGTCGGCGCCCCGGAGGCGCTGCCCGTGGCACCCGGCCGGTGGCACCACGTCGTCGCCGTCGGCTGGATCTCCGAGACGCTCTGCCCCGAGGCCGCCCTCGCGCATGTCGTCGCCGCGATGCCACACGGCGGCCAGTTGCACCTGCTCGTGCCGGGCCCACGCGCCGCCGGCGCCGACCTGCTCCGCCTTTCCGTCCCCGCCGTGGAGGGCCTGCTGGCGCGCGCCGGCCTCGTCGTCGAAGGCGTCGTCGGCCGCTCGGCCGAGGGGCTGGACGTGCCGCCCGACGAGGCGGCGCTCGTCATCGCCCGGGCGCAGCGCTCCGTCGTCTGACTCGCGCCATTTCAGCGTCGACGAGGCCGGGCAACGACCGAGCCGCAGCAAGGAGCAAGGCGGATTTCGGTCGAAGGCGTGCTTGATGCACGGCGAGACCGAAATGCGCCGCGCGACGCAGCGGCGGCCGGTCGGGGCCGGCCGCAGGCAGCCGAAAATGGCGAAACTCGCGTCTGGACGCCGGAAACGAAAAAGCCCCGTGACGCACGTCACGGGGCTTTTTCTCTGCGCGCCCGGCAGGATTCGAACCTGCGACCTACGGCTCCGGAGGCCGGCGCTCTATCCAGCTGAGCTACGGGCGCAGCGTCTCGGCTTTATAGGCGCGCCACCCGCCGGACGCAAGTGCTTTCAGTGGCCGGGATCCGCGCGCCGTGGGCGCTTGCGGAGGGGGGAGGGCCGTGTTATAAGCCCCCGCCTGTTTTGCCGGTTCGCGCACGCAAGGAGCTGGGCCGTGTCTCGTGTTTGCGACGTCTGTGGGAAGGGCCGCCAGATCGGCCACAAGATCTCCCACTCCAATATCAAGACCAAGACCGAGTGGATGGTGAACGTGCAGAAGGTGCGCGCCTACGTCGACGGCCGCCCTCAGCGCGTCACCGCCTGCACCCGCTGCATCCGCGGCGGCAAGATCGTCAAGCGCGTTCATCAGTAGGAGACGCCGGTCGGCGCCTGCCGACGGGCTCCGCTTCGCTTTCCTCGCTGGCCCGAGGTCATCCCGTCCGCACGGGGTCGCCGGCCACCGGCGCGCAGCACCGGCGCGTCAGGCGTTCGCCGGCTTCCACGCGACGGCGTCGATCTCGACGAGCGCGTCCTTCGGCAGGCGGCTCACTTCGACGGCGACGCGCGCCGGCGCAGGATCGGTCACGAACTCGGCGTAGACCGCGTTGACCGCCGCGTAGTCGTTCATGTCCTTCAGGTAGACCGTGCAGCGCACGACGTCGCCGAACGTGCAGTCGGCGGCGGCGAGGACCGCCTCGAGGTTGCGCAGCGCTTGCCGCGCCTGCTCGGCGGCGGTGGCGCCGACGATCTGGCCGGTGGCCGGGTCGAGCGCGATCTGGCCGCTGCACCAGACGGTGTCGCCGGCCCGGATCGCGGGGCTGTAGGGCGCCAGCGGTCGGGGCGCGCCCGACGGGTGGATCGCCTGCCTGGTCATCTCGTCCTCCCAAAAATGCGACGGGCCGCTTTCGCGGCCCGTCAGTGGTTCGGTCTCAGGGGTTCGGCAGGCTCAGGCCAGCAGCTCGTCGGATTCGATCGTCGTGCGGATGGAGTCATGCGTGCGACGGTGGCCGCTCTCGAGGTGCTTGCGCACCTGGCGGCCGATCTTGGCGAGCGCCTCGTCCGTGCACTTGTAGAGGTCGTCCGCCTCGGCCGAGGCGTCGAAGACATGGCGGTTGAGCGCGAAGTGCACGGCGCACGAGAAGGTCGGGCCCTCTTTGCCGAGCGTGACGCGGAAGAAGAGCTTGCGGCCCAGGCGCTGCTCGATCTTCTCGAGCTTGTGCGCGATGCGGCCCTTCAGCTCCTCCGACGCCTGCACTTCCTTGCCAACGAGCTCCAGGTTCATTCTGCCCTCCGAGGCCCCGCCGCTGACGGGGCCCATCGTCCATGCCAGTCCCGGGTGGTTCGGCGCAGGCGTCGCCGGACTAAAAGGCGACCCGCCCGCCGACCCCCAGGTTGAACATGGTCAGCGCGCCTCCCTCGGGGAGGTCCCCGCCCGCGAAGAAGACGTCGACCTGCACGCCGCCGACCAGCGCGAACGGATCGGCGAGCGCGTAGATGACGCCTCCGGCCAGCTCGGCCCCGAACAGGGTGTCGGGGGTGATGTACACGGGCGCGCCGATGCCGCCATAGAACCGCAGCGGCTCGTCTCCGCGGACGAGTCTGACCTGCGGCGTCAGGGCGACGGCGGCGGCGTCCTCGAGCTGAAAGGTGACCCCGAGTCCCCACTCGCTGCCGAAGTCGTTCTCGGTCACCAGACCGAGGTCGATGTCGGCGTAGACTGGAGACCGCACCGACACCGTCTCACCGTCCCCCTGGGTCAGGGTCACCCCGCTGCCGAACGACGTGTCGACGAGCACGTCGAGCGCCTGAGCGCCCGCGAGCGACGGCACGTAGAATGCAACAGTAGCGACGAAGACTTGCGGGGACAGCGGATGGGGACGGTGCGGCAAGGTCACCTGCAGACCGTGTGGCGAGGCCCGAGCGAAGGCGCGTGGCCTGTCTCGGACCATAGCGCGACCCGATCGGGGCGGCAAGTCGGTGAGTTCATCGTGACGAGACGTTTACTGCTCTCCCGGATCGCGTTCGCCGTGCTCGCCTGCCTGGCCTTCGCGGGCTGTCGCGGCGAAACCTGCGCGCGTCACAGCGACTGTGCGGCGGGCGAGACCTGCGTGCTCGGCGACTGCGTCGTGACGTGCGGCGGGGACGGCGACTGCCCGCTCGACCAGGCCTGCAACGACGGGGTGTGCGGCGCGATCGGCGAGGCGGGCCGCGACGAGCCATGCGACGCCGAGGCGGGATGCGGCGACGCGGCGTCCGACGCGGCGCCCGACGCGGTTCCGCCGGCGGACGCGACGCCGCCGGCGGACGCGACGCCACCGCTGGGAGACGCGACGCCGGGCGACGCCGGCGCAGACGCCGCGACGCCGGGCGACGCCGGCGCAGACGCCGCGACGCCGGGCGACGCCGGCGCAGACGCCGCGACGCCGGGAGACGCCGGCGCAGACGCCGCGCCGCCGGGAGACGCGGGCGCAGACGCCGCGCCGCCGGACGACGCGGGCGCAGACGCCGCGCTGCCGGGCGACGCGGGCCTGCCGGACGCCGCGCCGCGCGACGACGCCTCGGCGCCCGACGCCGGACCGGTCGACCTCGACGCCGGACCGGTCGACGCCGCCGTTCCGGACGCCGCCGGCGATCCGGACGCCGCCGCCGGTCCCGACGCCGCCGCGCCCGAGGACGCCGCGCCGGTGCCCCGCGCCATCGATCTGGCGGCCACCTACACGCTGACGCGCACCGTGCTGCTCTCGGGCGATCCCGGTCTGCGGGCCGGCACCGTCCTCGAGTCCACGGCCCGTGTCCGCCGCGTCGCTCGACCCATCTACCGCCTCGAGCTGCTGAACCCAAACGGCGAGCCGGAGCTCACGATCGCCGAGGCCCGCTTCTTCTTCCCCGAGGGCCGCGACATGTTCCAGCTCACCTTCGACCTGCCGGCGGACCTCGTCGGCCCCGCCCCGGAGGGCTGCACGCGCGTCGAGTCCTGGTTCGAGCGCGGCGACCTCGAGGGCGAGGGCCCGTACACGCTCCACGCGATCGCCGAGCACCACGTCGACTTCGACGGCGAGGCCTGCGAGGCCGAGGACCTGCTCGTGGTGTACGCGACGGCGTGGGTGCCGATCGGGCCCTGAGCGGCGTCAGCCCGTCAGGCCGAGGTTCACGTTGAAGTAGATGAGGACGAGCGTCAGCCCGAGGTAGAGGGCGATGGTCGTCTGCATGCCCGGGTCCGTCAGCACGACCTCGGTCGGCGAGCCGCCCTTCTGCCGCAGGTGCACGAGGTACAGGTACCGGAAGATCCCGAACAGCACGAACGGCACCGTCAGCACCAGGCCGTCCGTGCCGAGGCGCGCGGCGACGCGGGGGTCGATGGTGTACAGCGCGTAGCTCATCACCGTCATGCCGGCCAGCGCCGAGACCATCTTGTCGATGAAGGGCGTGTTGTAGTGCGCCAGGATGCCGCGGTGGCTCGCCGCGTCCTCGCCGAGCGTGACCAGCTCGTGCCGCCGCTTGCAGATGCCCAGGAACAGGGCGATGAAGAACGTGCAGATGAGCAGCCACGGGCTGATGGGGACGGGGATCGACACCGCGCCGACGGTCACGCGCAGGAGGAAGCCGAGCGCGATGATGAACACGTCCAGCAGCACGACGTGCTTCAGCCAGAGCGAGTACGTGAGGTTGATCACGCCATAGCAGCTGATGATCACGCCCGTCGGGACGTTGAGCCAGAAGGCGGCCGCGGCGCCGAGGGGCGCGAGCAGCGCGGCCATGACCAGCGCCGTCCCGCGCGAGATGGCGCCGCTGGCGATGGGCCGGTTCCGCTTCGTCGGGTGGACGCGGTCGCGCTCGTAGTCGGCGACGTCGTTGACGAGGTAGATGGCGCTGGCGACCGCGCAGAACGCCCCGAAGGCGACCAGCGTGCGCAGCGCCGCATCGGGATCGGTGAGCCTCCGCGAGAAGACGAGCGCCGCGAAGACGAAGAAGTTCTTGATCCACTGGTGGGGGCGCAGCGCGCGCAGGTGGTTCATGGGCGGGGTGACCGGCTCCGGCTGGACGCCTGATGGATGTGTTCGCGCGGCAGGGTAATCCAACTCGGGGTTTTTCGCTTGCCTTTCCCGATCACCGCTGATAGAAGACCCGACACCCGATGGGCGATTAACTCAGCGGGAGAGTGCTTCCTTCACACGGAAGAAGTCGCAGGTTCAAATCCTGCATCGCCCACCGCCAGAAGCCCCGACCCCGGTCGGGGCTTTCGTTTTTCTGGCCTCCGCATCCGGGAGGGTCGGACGTGAGCGACAGCCTCCGCGACCAGCTCCTCAAGGCCGGCCTCGTCAGCGAGAAGCAGGCGCGCCAGGCGGCCCATGCGCAGCGGGTCGACCGCAAGCAGCAGGGCCGCCAGGGCGTCGAGGCCGAACGTGAGCAGCGCAAGCACAAGGTCGAAGCCGAGCAACAGGCGAAGCGCGAGTCCGATCGGGCCCGCGAGAGCGCCCGCCGCGAGCGCGTCCTCGATCGCGAGACCGAGAATCGACTGCGCCAGACGATCGCCTCCGGTCGCCTCGAGAAGACGCGCGGGCCGCGGCGCTTCTATTTCGTCACCCGCGACGACCGCCTGCCGTGCCTCGAGGTGACCGACGACGTCGCCCAGCGCCTCGAGCGCGGCGGCGCCGCGATCACCGAGAGCCCGGAGGGCGAGTGGTCGATCGTCGACGGCGACACCGCCCGTCGGGTCGCCGAGATCGATCCGGCGTGGCTCCGCGTCTGGAACGGCCGCTGACGCACCGCCCCGTCAGGCGTTGATGGCGGCGTCGCGGCTCTCCCCGAGGGCGGCCCGTCGGCTCAACTTGAGGCGACCGCGCTCGTCGGCGCCGAGCACGCGCACCAGGATCTCCTGGCCCTGCTGGACGACGCTCTCGACGCTCTCCACCCGCTTGTCGTCGAGCTCCGAGACGTGCACGAGCCCCTCATGGTCGGCGATGCGCACGAAGCAGCCGAACTCCTTGATCGAGACGACCTCGCCCACGTAGAGGCCGTCCTTCTTCAGCTCGAGCGCCAGCTTCTGGATGCGCCGGGTCGCCTCGCGCGTGCCGCGTTCGTCGGTGCCGAACACCATCACGAAGCCGTCGTCGTGCACGTCGATCTTGGTGCGCGTCGCCTCCTGGATCTCGCGGATGGTGGAGCCGCCGCTGCCGATGATGGCGCCGATACGGCTCGGGTTGACGCGCAGCTGCGTGTGGAGCGATGGCTCGGTCGACTCGCCGGCGGCCTGGATGGCGGCGCGCATCACCTCGAGGATGTGGCGGCGGCCGTCGCCGGCCTGGGCCAGCGCGCGTGCGAGCACCTCGCGGGGCAGGCTGCCCAGCTTGTTGTCCATCTGGACCGCGGTGATGCCGTGGGCGGTGCCGGCGACCTTGAAGTCCATGTCGCCGAGGTGGTCCTCGTCGCCGAGGATGTCGCTCAGGATCGCCGTGCGGTCGCCCTCCCGGATGAGGCCCATCGCGATGCCGGCCACCGGCTCCCGGATCGGCACGCCGGCGTCGATCAGCGCGAGGCAGCCGCCGCAGACGGTCGCCATCGAGGAGGAGCCGTTCGACTCGGTGATGTCGGAGACGACGCGCACCGTGTACGGATAGGCCTTGTGGTCGGGCATGACGGCGGCCAGCGCGCGCAGCGCCAGGTGGCCGTGGCCGATCTCGCGGCGGCCCGGCCCCTTGGCCGCGCGCACCTCGCCGACCGAGAACGCCGGGAAGTTGTAGTGGAGCAGGAAGCGCTCCTGCACCATGCCGAGCACCGTCTCGACGTCCGCGACGTCGCGCCGCGTGCCGAGCGTCGCGCTCACGAGCGCCTGCGTCTCGCCCCGCGTGAAGAGCGCCGAGCCGTGGTTCGCGCGCAAGAGGCCGACGTCGATCGCGATGTCGCGCACGCGGTCGTGCGCGCGGCCGCCGATGCGCTTGCCGTCGAGGATGCGTTGCCGGGCGACGCGCTTCACCTCGGCCTCGTACAGCGCGGCGATGGCCTTCGGATCGCCCTCCACCGTGCCGAGCACCAGCGCCTCGCCCTCGGCGAGCGCGCGCCGGCGCGCCGTCTTGTCGTCGTGGGCCAGCGCCGCGTGGATCAGCGCGTCGGCCACCTCGCGCACCGCCTCGGCGAGGAGCGGGGGCGGCGCCTCGGGCGCGAACGCCCGCTTCGGCCGGCCGGCGCGCTCGCGCAGCCGGTCGAAGGCGTCGAGCAGGGGCGCGAGCTCGCCGGCGGCGGCGTCGAGCGCCTCGATCACCTCTTCATCGCCGATGCGGTCGGCGGCGCCCTCGACCATCACCACGCCGTCGCGGCTGCCGGCGACCACGAAGTCGAGGTGGCCGAGGGGGCGTTCCGCCGCGGCGGGCAGCGCGACGAAGCGCTTGTCGCGGCGGACGATCCGCAGGCCGGCCACCGGTCCGCGGAACGGCAGGTCGGACAGGTGCACCGCGCCGGCGGCGGCGATGAGGCCCAGGCTCTCGAGGTCGCTCTCGGCGTCGGCGCTGAAGACGGTCACCTGCACCTGGACCTCGTGCGTGAACCCCTTGGGGAACAGCGGACGCAGCGTGCGATCGATCAGGCGGCTCGTCAGCACCTCGCGGTCCGTGATGCGGCCCTCGCGACGGCCGTAGGCGCCGGGGATGCGGCCGCCCGCCGCGAGGCGCTCGCGGTACTCCACGGTCAGCGGGAAGAAGTCGCCCTCGCCGCTCGGCCGGTCGGCGCCGACCACCGTGCCCAGCACGAAGGAGCGGCCGTGCCGCACCACGAGGGCGCCGTGCGCCTGGCGGGCGATGCGCCCCGTCTCGAGGACGAGCGACGCTTCGCCGATACGGATCTCTTCGGTGTGCATAGACACGGGCCCCCTTGCGTCGGAGGCGGAGAGTAGGGGATTCATCCGCGTGCGGGAAGTGCCAGGACGGCGACCGGAGCGCCGCGGCAGGAATCGGCCCGAGACGTTTCAGCAATCACGGGAGGACGCGATGCGGAGGATTCTGAGTGGGATGGTCGTGGGCGCCGGCCTGCTGGCCAGCACGTCGGCGATGGCGCTCGGGCAGTTCGGCGTGCGCGTCGGCACCGGCGCGTCGTTCCCCGACGGCGAGGGTGCCGACGACGTCGACGGCGGCGTCCCGTTCGCGGCGGGCGCGGCGTTCCGGTTCGACCTGGCCATGCTGGCCCTCGAGGCCGACGCGCTCTACTGGCGCAACACCTACGAGGTCGGCGACGAGGAGCTGAAGGAGAACCGCCTCGCGCTGCCGGTCACCGCGCGCCTCGACATCTCGCCGGTGCCGATCCTCGGCCTCGAAGTCGGCGCCGGCGTCGAGCCGCGTTTCCTGCTCGACGGCGACAAGTTCGGGGGCGAGGAGCAGAAGAGCGCGATCTGGTACCTGCCGGTGGTGCTCGGCGCAACGATCGACCTACAGGTGCTCACGCTCAACGGCGAGATCCGCTACGAGCGCCAGCTCTCCGACACCGCCGAAGGCAGCGACTTCAAGAACCACCAGCTGATGTTCTTCGCCGGCGCGTTCTTCTGAGTCGAACGCGGCGCGACCCTGCGAGCACCACGAACGGACGGGGCGTTGCAGGGTCCGACCCTGCAGGCCCCACGAACGGATGGGGCGTTGCAGGGTCCGACCCTGCAGACCCCACGAACGGAGGGGGCGCGGCAGGGTCCGACCCTGCAGGCACCGCGATCGCGCCGGCCTACGGGAGCCCCGGGCCGGCGATCGCGCCGGCCGCGACGAGCGCGCGCAGCGCGTCGTCGTCGTAGCCGGCCGCGCGCAGCACCTCGCTGGTGTGCTCGCCGAGGCCCGGCGACGGCCGCGGCGTGGCCGGCGGCTCCGCCCCGGGCAGCAGACGCGGATTCGGGTACTGGTGGAACACCTCGGCGCCCGCGCCTTCGTGCCGGTGCGTTCCGAACAGACCGCGCGCGCGCGCGTGCTCGCTTTGCCGCGCCTCGGCCGGATCGAGCACCGGCTCGACGCAGACGTCGTGCGACGCCAGCAGCGCCACCCACTCGTCGCGCGTCTTCGCCGCGAACACGGCCGCCAGCTCGGCCTCGACCCGCGCCTTGCGCTCGCCCTCGGCGAAGCCGTCGCCGAAGAGGTCCGGCCGCCCGATCGCCTGGCAGAGCGCGCCCCAGAACTTCGGCTCGAGCGCGCCCACGGCGAGGGCGCGCCCGTCGGCGCACCGCCAGGGTCGGTAACACAGCCGCGCGCCGGCCAGGTCATCGTCGCCGGGTCCGACGGCCGCGCCGCCGCTGAACTGACGCGCGTGCACCATCATCGCCAGCCCGGCCACGCCGTCGGTCATCGACGCGTCGACGAGGCGGCCCTCGCCGGTGCGGGCGCGCTCGTGGAGCGCCGCCAGGATGCCGACGACGGCGAACAGCGAGCCGCCGGCCACGTCCGCCGCCTGGAACCCGGGCGGCACCACCTCGCCGGCGCGCCCCGTGAGGGCGGCGACGCCCGCCAGCGCCAGGTAGTTCAGGTCGTGCCCGGCGCGGTGCGCGAGAGGTCCCGTCTGCCCGTAGCCGCTGATCGCGCAGTAGATGAGGCGTGGGTTCACGGCCCGCAGCTGCTCGGGCCCGACGCCGAGCCGCGCCATCACGCCCGGGCGGAAGCTCTCGACGAGCACGTCCGCCTCGACCGCGAGCCGCCGCAGCGCTTCGACCGCCTCCGGCCGCTTCAGGTTCAGCGCCACGCTCCGCTTGTCGCGGTTCAGCGCGGCGAAGATGGCCGACACCGCGCCCGGGCCGCCGCCGGCGAGCGGCGGGTAGTAGCGCGCGTAGTCGCCGCCCTGCGTGTCTTCGACCTTGACGACGTCGGCGCCGAGATCGGCGAGCAGCAGCGTGGCGAACGGACCGGGGAGGAGCCGGGAGAGGTCGAGGACGCGGAGTCCCTCGAGGGGGCGGGCCATGGCGGGCCTTACGCCGCGCCGAGCACCTGGCCGAGCTTCATCGCCAGGCCGATGTTGCCCTGGACCTGCAGGCGGCCCATCGACCAGAGCTGGAAGCCGGGCACCTTGCCCTCGACGAGGTTCACGAGGTCCTGGTCGCCGATGGTGATGGTGCAGTCGGCGCTGTCGCGCGTGCCCTGCTCGACCTTGCCTTCCTTCAGGTCGACCACCCAGGAGCCGCCCTCGTCGCCGGTGACGTTGAACTGATAGACCGAGTCGATCTCGCGGGCCTTCGGGCCGCTGTCGGGATCGGCGAGGCGGCCGGCGATCTGCTCTTCGAAGATGGTCTTGGGCGTCATCATTTCCTCGCGACGGTTGGAGCGTCTCGGACAGGTGCCCCCGCGAGACGGGAGCGAGAGGCGCGAGGTTATTCGCGGTCGTCTTCGGGTGTCAACGGGCCGCCGGCGCGGCGGCAGACGCCGCGTGTCGAGGCGAGCACGAAGCGGGCGAGGCGCGCGACCGGGTCGACGTCGCTCGAGGAGAGCGCCGCGGCGACCTCCCGGCGCGCGCCTGCCCCGAAGAGGGCCCGGAACGCGGCCTTCAGCGCGCGTCGCTCGGCGGGGCCCATGCCGGCGCGGCGCAGGCCGGTCACGTTGAGGCCGTACAGGCGCGCCCGATCGCCGGCGGCGAGGCAGTAGGGCGGCACGTCCCGACTGACCATCGCGTTGGCGGCGATGAAGGCCAGATCGCCGACGCGCGCGAACTGGTGGACCGCCGCGTGTCCCCCGAGCGTCGCGCCGTCGCCGAGGGTCACGTGTCCCGCGAGGCTCACGCCGTTGGCCAGCGTCACGTCGTCGCCGACGAGACCGTCGTGGCCGACGTGGCTCTGCGCCATCAGCAGCACGCGGCTGCCGACGCGCGTCTCGCCGCCGCCGTGCGCGGTGCCGCGCGAGACGGTCGCGCCCTCGCGGAAGAGCACGTCGTCGCCGCAGGTCAGGCGGAATGGGGCGTCCGGATCGGTGCGGCGGTCCTGCGCCGGGCCGCCGACGACGGCGAACGGGTGGACGCGGCAGCGCGCGCCGAGCGTGGTGTAGGGGCCGACGACGGCGTACGTGTCGAGGACGCAGTCCGGCCCGATCACGCTGTGGGCGCCGACGACGGCGCCGGGCGCGACGCGCGCGGTGGGATGGACGACGGCGGTCTCGTGCACGCCGGGCAGGGCGAAAGGACGCAGCGTCACGGCGTCACCAGCTTGCGCAGGCGCGCCTCGCGGCGAAGGCGCTCCCGGTTGGGCTCGGCGGGGTGGCCGCTGTACTCGGCGCCGCCGGGCAGCGACTTCGTCACGCCGGCCTGGGCGGCGATCCGCGCGCGCGCCCCCACCGTCACGTGGCCGGTCACGCCGGCCTGGCCGCCGAGGACCGCGCCGTCTTCGATGACCGCGCCGCCGGCGACGCCCACCTGCCCGCAGAGGACCACGCCGCGGCCGACGCGCGCGTTGTGGCCGACCTGCACGAGGTTGTCGAGGTGGCTGCCGGCGCCGATCCGCGTCTCGCCGACGGTGGCGCGGTCGACGCAGGTGTGCGCGCCGAGCGTGACGCCGTCCTCGAGGACGGCGATGCCCACCTGGGGCACGCGACCGCCGGCGTCGACGCCGAAGCCGGGGCTGCCGACGACGGCGCCGCTGCCGAGGCGCGCGCCGGCGCCGACGACGCAGCCGTCGAGCACGACGGCGTGCGGGTGGAGGACAGCGCCGGCCCCGATGCGCGCCGCCGCGCCCACGTAGACGCCGGCACACAGCGCCGCGCCCGGGCCGACGACGGCGCCGGGGCCGATGACGCAGAAGGGACCGATCCGGGCGTCGGGCGCGATCGTCGCGGTGTCGTCGACCGCGGCGCGGGCGTCGAGACCGAGCGGAGGGAGCGCGATCTCGGGGGCGGGAAAGAGGACGCGCAGCGCACGGCCCCAGGCGGTGCGGGCGTCGTCGCACACGAGGCGCCCGCAGCGTGCGGGGAGCGCGGAGGCGAGCGCCGGGGTCACGACGGCGGCGCCGGCGCGGGTCCCGGCGGCGAAGCGACGCCAGCGCGGCTCGAAGAGCGCGGTGAGATCGCCGGGACCGGCGGAGGGAAGCTCCGCCACGCCCGTGAGCTCGGGGTCGGCCGACCCGTCGACGCGGGCGCCGATGGCGGCGGCGAGGACGGTCAGGCGCATGCCCCGCCTACTTCTTCGCGGTCTTGCCCTCGCCGGCGTTGTAGCGGCGGATGAGCTCGTTGGTGAGGTCGAGGTGCTGCGGCGCCCAGAGCACCGACGACTCGGTCTTCTCGAAGATCATCGAGTAGCCGCCCTCCTCGCCCATCTTGCCCAGGATCCGCGACATGCGCGCGAGGATGTCCTTCGTGAGCTTCTGCTCCTCGACGGCCAGCTCCTTCTGCAGCTTGGCGTAGGTCATCTGCAGCTCGCCGAGCTTCGTCCGGAACTCCTCCTCCTTGGCCTGCCGCACGTCCTCCTTCATGAACTGCTTCTGGGCCTCGAGGTTCTTCTGCATCTCGCGCAGCTTGTCCTGCTGCGCGTCGAGGGACTTCTGCCGCTCCGTCTTCATCTTCTCGAGCGCGGCCTTGGCCTGCTTGCCGTCGTCGACGTCCAGCATGGCGCGCTGCATGTCGACGAAGGCGACGGGGTTCTTGGACTGGGCGGTCGCGGTCGCGAAGCCGCCGAGCAAGAGGGCGAAGGCGACGAACGAAGCGCGGAGCATGGGGAGCCTCCTTTGGAGAAGCCGGGCGAGCGCTAGAAGAAGTTGCCGATCGAGAAGTCGAACACCGAGGACTCCTCGCCCGCGCGTGGCGAGAAGGGGAAGCCCCACTCGAAGCGCAAGGGACCGATGGGCGAGATCCAGCGGATGCCGAAGCCCCACGAGTAGCGCAGGTCTTCGAGCTTGTCCGCGATCGGATCGCGCCGGTCGAACGCGTTGCCGCCGTCGAGGAAGAACACGCCGCGGATGCCCACCTTCTGGAAGATCGGGTACTCGAACTCGGCGTTCAGGATGAGTTGTTCCGTGCCGCCGATGTCCTGGCCGAAGGTCGGCGCGTCGGGGAAGCGCGACGCGGGCACCGCGATCTCGGGGCCGAGCGTGTTGCGGCGGAAGCCGCGCACCGAGAGCGGGCCGCCGACGAAGAAGCGCTCGAAGATCGGCACGCCGGTGCGCTCCGGGCTCGTGATGAGGCCCCACTCCGCGTTCGTCTTGAGGACGATGTCCCAGCCCAGCGGGTAGTAGTAGCGCGCGCGCGTCCGGTAGCGCGTGAACAGGTTCTCGGACGCGAAGTACTCGGAGGCCTCCTCGACGCTGCCGCTGATGAACCAGCCGGAGCTCGGGAAGAGCCGGTTGTCGCGCGTGTCATAGTAGAGCGCGAGCTGCACGGAGCTCGTCGTGCCGTCGTTGTAGAGGTTGGCGATGCTGGGCGCCGTCCGGTCGTCGAAGCCGCCGGCCGAGACCGAGACCTCCTCGAGCGTGTACGTCGACGCGACGCTCCAGTCGTCGCTCAGCGGGTAGCCGAGGGTCACGCTGCCGCCGTAGCTGGACCGCGTGAAGTCCTCGAAGGCCGTCTCGAAGCGGAACAGGTCGATCGCGAAGCGGAACTGGCTGTCGAGGAAGTAGTCGTCGGCGAAGCGCACGTTGGCGATGGTGCGGATCTTCGAGATCTGCGCCTGCAGGCTGAGGCTCTGCCCGCGGCCGAACAGGTTGTTCTGGGCGATCTGCGCCTGGGCGATGAAGCTCTCGAGCGACGAGAAGCCGGCGCCCACCTGGAACGTGCCGGTCGGCTTCTCCTTGACCTCGACGACGACGTCCATCGTGTCGGGCGTCGCGCCGCGCTTGGTGGTGATCTCGACGGTCTCGAAGAAGCCGAGGCGGGTGACGAGCGCCTTCGACCGCTTGATGCCCGTCGAGGTGTAGTACTCGCCCTCGTAGATGCGCAGCTCGCGGCGGATGACCTTGTCGCGGGTGCGCGTGTTGCCCACGACGTTGATGCGCCCGAAGCGCACCTTCTCGCCGCGGTCGATCTCGAACGTGAGGTGGACGATGCGCGTGTCCGGATCGACGCGCGTCGCCGGCACCACGTTCACGTAGGCGTAGCCCTGATCCTTGTAGAGCTCGCCGATGGCCTCGAGCGTCTCGCGCATCTGGGCGTGCGAGAACCACTCGCCCGTCTGCAGGCGGATCATCGCCATCAGCTCTTCTTTGGGGATGAGCATGTCGCCGGCGACGTCGAGATCGCCGGTGCGGAAGCGCTCGCCCTCCTCCACCGGGATGCTCACGAAGAGCCGCGTCTTGTCGCCGCTGAGCTCGGTGGTGGGCTGGCCCACGCGGACGTTGATGTAGCCGCGATCGAGGTAGAACAGGTGCACGCGCTGGGTGTCCCGCTCGAGCGCCTCGTTCTTGAACGTGCCGGCGCCGGTGAGGAACGCCAGGTAGCTGTCCTCGCGCGTCTCGAGGAGCTCCTTGATCTCGGCGTCGGGCAGCGCCTGGTTGCCGACGATGGTGACGCGGGCGACCTTCACCTCCTGCTTCTCCGAGATGCGGAAGACGACGTCGACCTGGTTGTCGGGCAGCCGCTGGACGTCCCAGTCGACCTCGGCGAGGAAGTAGCCCTTCTCGGTGTAGAGGTCGCGGATCTTCTCTGCGTTGGCCTGCACCTTCGCGCGATCGAGGATGCCGTCGACGCGCAGGTCGACGACGGCGGAGACGTCCTCGTCGTCGAGCTCGTCGTTGCCCTCGAAGACGATCGCCCGGATGGACGGTTTCTCCTCGACGAGGAACGTCAGCACCGACTTGCCGTCGACGACGGAGAGGTCGGCGCGCACGTCGGTGTAGAAGCCGAGGTTGAAGATGGCGCGGATGTCGGCACGCAGGCGCGCCCGGTCGAGCTTCGTGCCCTCGCGCGAGGCGACGACGCTGCGGACGGCCTCGGGCTCGGAGCGTCGCGTGCCTTCGACGCGCACCTCGTCGATGGTCGTGCCCTGCGCCTCGGGGGCGGGCGCCTGCGCGCTCGCGTGGCGCGCCAGCGCCGGCACGAGCACCGCCATGAACAGCCAGGCGAAGAGGCGGAACGCCCTCATGCCGCGGCCTCGTCCTGGACGAGCAGGCCGTCCTTCATGCGCAGGCAACGGGGCATCAGCGCCGCGAGCCCGGTGTTGTGCGTCACGATCAGCATCGCGGTGCCGAACTCGGCGTTGATGAAGGAGAACAGCTCGTGGATGCCCTGGCTGGTGCCGCTGTCGAGGTTGCCGGTGGGCTCGTCGGCCAGCAGCAGCTCCGGCTCGGCGGCCAGCGCCCGCGCCAGCGCGACGCGTTGCTGCTCGCCGCCCGACAGCTCGCCCGGCCGGTGCGTCAATCGCGGCGTCAACCCCACCGCCTCGAGCCACCGCTCGGCGTTCTTGCGCGCCTCGGGCTTCGCGACGCGCCGGATGAGCGCCGGCATCATCACGTTCTCGAGCGCGCTGAACTCCGGCAGCAGGTGGTGGAACTGGAACATGAAGCCGACGGAGCGGTTGCGGAACTCCGCCAGCTGTCTCGCCGAGAGCTTCGTCAGGTCGCGGCCGCGGAACAGCAGCTGCCCCTGGCTGGGGCGGTCCAGCGTGCCCAGCAGGTGCATCAGCGTGCTCTTCCCGGCGCCCGACGCGCCCACGATCGCGATGCGGTCGGCGCGGTGGATCACGAGATCGATGCCGCGCAGCACCGGGATCTCCCGCCCGTCGTGCCGGTAGATCTTGCGCAGGGCGCGTGCTTCGAGGAGGACCTCGCCGGTGCTCATTCGGCGCTCAGACCTTCGACGGGGCGCAGCGCGGCGGCGTACAGCGCGGGATAGATGGCCGAAGCCAGGCTCACCAGGATCGCCACCACGACGATCGCCAGCACGTCGGTGGCCCGGAGGTCCACGGGAATGGCGGAGATGTAATAGACGTCGGGGTTCATCGGCAACTCCAAGTTGGCCAGGAGCGTGCCGAACCCCACCCCGACGACGGTGCCGACGACGGCGCCCACGGCGCCGGTGAAGGCGCCCTGGCTCATGAAGATGCGCAGGATGCCGCCGGGCGAGGCGCCCATCGCCATCAGGATGGCCACCTCCTGCTTGCGCTCCATCACGGTCATGACGAGCGTCACGACGATGGCGAACGCCGCCAGCAGGATGTTGATGGAGAGCACCGAGAACATCGCGACCTTCTCCAGCTTCAGGGCGCTGAAGAGGTTGCGGTTGCGTTGCTGCCAGTCGGTGACGTGGAAGCGCTCGCCGAGGGCGGTCTGCAGGCGGTCGCGTACGAGCGGGGCGGCGTCGAGGTCGCTCACGCGCACCGAAACCGCCTCGGCCACGTCCGACACTCCCAGGTAACGCTGAACCTCGGGCAGGCCGGCGTAGGCCAGGCGCGAGTCGAACTCGAGCATGCCGGACTCGAACCAGCCGGCGAGCCGGAACGCCCGTGTCTTCGGGCTCGGTCCGGTGGGCCCGAGCTCGCCCATCGGCGAGACGATGGTGAGCATCTCGCCGGGCCACAGGTTCAGGTTGCGGCGGAGCTCGGCGCCGACGAAGACCGCCGGCAGCGGTCGCGGCTTCGCGGCGGGCGCGGGGACGCCCATGCCGAACCGGTCGAGGTCGGCGGTGTCCTGCGGCGGCGGAGCGTCCTCGCTGGCCGGCGCCGGCGCCTTCGGGCGCCCCTCGCCGAGGTCGAACGCGTCGATCAGCGTTGGGTCGACCAGCGCCCTCAGCGTCCCGTGCTTCAGGAACTGCGGCAGCTTCGTCGCCTCGCCGATCGTCTCGACGTCGATGCCTTCGAGCACCGCCGGAGACAAGTTCGTCGGGGACGTGAGCATCACCTCGGTCGTGAGGTAGGGCGTCGCGCCGACGACGCCCTCGACGCCGCGCACCCGCCCGGCGATCTCCCGGTAGTCCGCGATGTATTCGCCGTGTCTCGCGGCTTCGACGACGACGTGCGCGTTGGTGTCGATGATCTTTCCGCGGAGATCGGCCTGGAACCCGTTCATCACGCCGAGCACCAGGATGACCACCGCCACGCCGATGCTGACCATGAAGGCGCTGAACGCGCTGAACGCCGTCATGAAGGTGTTCATCGCGCCGAAGAGGAAGAGACAGCCGCCGACCGCGCCGACGCCGGCGCCGATGCCCATCACGGTGCGACCGGCGTCCCCCTGTGTCGCGAAGACGCTGAGCTGGGCGCCGGTGGACTGTTGCATGCGGTAGCCGATGAAGCCGACCGTCGCCGCCGCCAACAGGACGCCGATCCCGAGGAGCAGCACCTGGGGACGGCGGCGCACGCGCAGGAGGTAGCGCCAGCCGACGACGCCCTCGTAGCCGGCGAGAGGCAAGGCCTCAGACCTCCGGACGCAACAGCGGGAAGAAGATGACGTCGCGGATGGACGGGCTGTTCGTCAGCAACATCACCAGGCGGTCGATGCCGATGCCCTGGCCGGCGGTGGGCGGCAGGCCGTACTCGAGGGCGCGGACGTAGTCCTCGTCCATCGGGTGGGCCTCCTCGTCGCCGGCGGCGCGTTCACGCACCTGCGCCAGGAAGCGCTCGCGCTGGTCGACCGGATCGTTGAGCTCGGAGAAGGCGTTGGCGATCTCGCGGCCGGCCACGTACAGCTCGAAGCGGTCGACCAGGTCGGGCTCGGCGTCCTTGCGGCGCGAGAGCGGCGAGACCTCGAGCGGAAAGTCGGTCACGAACGTGGGCTGCACGAGGTGCGGCTCGCTGGCGGCCTCGAAGACCTCCATCTGCAGCTTGCCGAGCGACAGCTTCGCCGCGTCGGCGATGTGCAGCCGGTGCGCCGCTTCGAGCAGCGCCTCGCGGTCGCGCACCTTGTCTTCGGGCACCCCGGCGTACTTCGTCAGGCCCTCGAACACCGGCAGGCGCGCGAACGGGCCCCGGAAGCTGATCGTCTCGCCGCCGTAGACCAGGTCCGGCGCGCCGTGGATGTGACGACAGAGACCCTCGAGCAGCTCCTCGGTGAGCTGGATCAGATCTTCGTACGTCGCGAAGGCCTGATAGAACTCGAGCATCGTGAACTCGGGGTTGTGCTGCGTCGAGATGCCCTCGTTGCGGAAGCAACGGTTCAGCTCGAACACCCGGTGCAGCCCGCCCACCACGAGGCGCTTCAGGTTCAGCTCCGGCGCGATGCGCAGGAACAGCTGCATGTCGAGCGTGTTGTGGTGCGTCCTGAAGGGCTTCGCCGCCGCGCCGCCGTAGATGGGCTGCAGGATCGGCGTCTCGACCTCGAGGAAGTCGCGCTCCTCGAAGAAGCGACGGACGTACGAGACGACCTTGCTCCGCGTGCGGAACGTCTCGCGCACCTCGTCGTTCGCGATCAGATCGACGTAGCGCTGCCGGTAGCGCACCGCCACGTCCGTCAGCCCCGCCCACTTCTCGGGCAGCGGCCGCAGCGCCTTCGTCAAGATGCGGAGGGCGCGCGCCTTGATCGAGAGCTCGCCGGCGCGGGTACGCATCATGCCGCCCCGCACCCCGACGATGTCGCCGACGTCGAGCTGCTCGAGCCGCGTCCAGTCGTCTTCGGGGAGCTCGTTCTTGAAGAGATTCGCCTGGATACGCCCCGAGCGGTCGGCGAGGACGAGGAAGATCACCTTGCCGAAGGAGCGCACCGCCATGACGCGGCCGCCGACGGCCGCGTCCTCCGTCCCGGCCTCGAGCGCCTCCGCCGTCGCGTCGCCGTAGGTGGCGTGCAGATCGGCCGCGAGGTGCGTCACCCGGAAGTCGTTCGCGTAAGGGTTCTCCCCGCGGGCGCGCAGCGCGTCGGCCTTGGCCTTGCGCTGCTCGATGATGGTCTCCTCCACCTGTGACCTCCCTGGCGCGGCGAGCGGGCCGGCGGGCCCGGGACGCGGAAGGCGCGGAAGGTAGCTTGCGTCCCGGACGATTGCAACCGGGCGCACGCGGCGATGTTCCCCCAAGTTATCCACAGGCCACCCACAGCGGCGAGATGCCGCGCCGGGTGGCTGATCGACCGGCCGGTGACAGGCACGTCGGCCATGGTCGCGCGAGTTGAGAGCTTCTTTTCTCTAAGATCCGGCGGGAACGCAGGCACCAGAAGGCCTTTGCGCCCGCGCGACCGGCGAGTGACAGCGAGGTGTCGCAGACCCACCCCCGGCGGGGCCTGTGGACAAACCTGTGGAGAAATTCGGAAGAGTCTTACGGGGTGGGCGCGTCGCCCGCGTGGGCCAGCAAGAACGCCTCGATGGCATCGTCGAGGTCGCCGTCGAGGAACGCCTGGGGGTTGCCCGTCTCGTAGCCGGTGCGCAGATCCTTGACCATCTGATACGGCTGCAGGACATAGCTGCGGATCTGGCTGCCGAAGTCGATCTTCGCCTTGCCCGCGTACATCGCGTCGCGCTCGGCCTCGCGCTTCTGCAGCTCCTGCTCGTACAGCTTGGCCTTCAGCAGCTTCATCGCCGTCGAACGGTTCTTGTGTTGGCTGCGCTCCGCCTGACACGCCACGACGATGCCGGTGGGCAGGTGCGTGAGGCGCACCGCCGAGTCGGTCTTGTTGACGTGCTGCCCGCCGGCGCCGCTCGACCGGTAGGTGTCGACGCGCAGATCGTTCTCGTTGACCTCGATCTCGATCTCGTCGTCGATCTCGGGCAGCACCGCCACGCTGGCGAAGCTCGTCTGTCGGCGCTTGTTGGCGTCGAAGGGCGAGATGCGCACCAGGCGATGCACGCCGTTCTCGGCCTTCAGATAGCCGAACGCGTACTCGCCCTCGACGCGGAGGGTGCAGCTCTTGATGCCCGCCTCCTCGCCGGCGAGGTAGTCGGTGATCTCGGCCTTCCAGCCGCGACGGTCGCAGTACTTCAGCAGCATGCGCATCAGCATCTCGGCCCAATCCTGGGACTCGGTGCCGCCGGCGCCGGCGTTGATGCTGACGAACGCGCTCTTGTCGTCGTGCTGGCCGCTGAGCATGCGCTGCAGCTCCTGCTCGCGCAGGGCCTTGTCGCAGGCGTCGAGCGTGCCGACGGCCTCGTTCAGACTGTCGCTGGCGTCGCTGCCCTCGAGCTCGGCCGCCATCTCGAGCAGGACGGCGGCGTCGTCGAGCTGCCGCGCGCGGTCGTCGAGCTTGTCGAGCACGGTCTTGAGCGTGGTGCGCTCCCTGAGCAGGCCCTGCGCACGGTCGGCGTCGTTCCAGAACTCGGGTTGGCCGCTCAGGTGGTCGAGCTCGGCGACGCGCTCACGCTTGCGGTCCGCGTCAAAGAAACCTCCGGAGCTTGAGCAGACGCTCGCGAAGGGCCTCGATGCGGCCCTCCAGCTCCTTGATGCGGCTCGCAGTGATCGCTTCCATGGGATGCTCCTTTGCGTCGGGCAGGGCGGGAAATCTAGGGATGACGGGCAGGTGACGCAAGAGGAGATGCGCGGCGTCAGTACATGGTCACCGTGACGCCGAAGTTCAGGATGTTGAAGCCGTAGTCGTCGTAGAAGTGCTGCTGGAAGTCGACGAGGCCGCCGATCGCCAGGTCGGCGTTCGCGAAGAACTCGTACCCCAGGCCGCCACCGACCGCGATGCCGGTGGCGCTGTCGCCCTCTTTCGGCGAGGCGTGCGACAGGCCGCCCATGGCGCGCAGGTAGACGTTGTCGACGACGAAGAGGTTGGCGCCGACGAAGCCCGTGTAGAGGTTCGTGCCGGCGTCGTCCTCGATGACGCGGTGCAGGCCGAGGTCGGCGTCGAGCACCAGGTTCTGCGTGACGCCGCCGCCCAGCCGCCCGTGGAAGTTCAGGCCGATGCGCCGCTCGTCGCCCTCGACGTCGGACTTGCCGCCGCCGAAGCCCACCGTGAGGCCGTACATCAGGCCGCGCCGGTCACGGTAGGCGTCGAGCGCCCACGCGCTGCCCGCGCTGCCCAGCACCACCACCGCCGTCGCCGCCGCCATCCATCTGGTCTTCATCACTGCTTCCCCAACTCGTTCAGCGAAGATCCGAGAAGTTCAACACGGCGAAGCCGCCGGCGGGCACCTTCACCCGCGCCCGGCGGACCTGCCCGCCGAGCCGCACCTCCACCGTGTGCTCGCCGGCCGAGACGCGGCGGCGGGCGACGTGGACGCGCGCGGGCAGGGTGACCCAGCTGCGGGTGTCGGGGGTATCGGCGGCCGTCATCGCGCCCTCGACGGCCAGCCCGACGAGGAGCGAGCCGATGCCGCCGCCGCCGGCCTTCTTCGTCACCGCCTGGCTGATCTCGCCGGCGGCGGCGCGGCTGATGAGGCGGACGACCGACGCCGCGATCAACCCGCCTTCGATCTCCTTGAAGTAGCCGGACACCCGCTCCTCGACGTCGAGCGCTTCACCTCCGGGCATCGCTTCCCGCCCGACGCTCGCCTCGACCGTGCGCTTCGATCCCCGGACGCGCGCCAGCCGCGGATAATTCACCCACTTCAGGACGCCCTTGGCGGCGAAGACGTTGGCGCGGCGCTGTTCGTCGGCGCTCAGGCGCGCGCCGGGTCCGGGCGAGCTGGCGGCGACGACCGCCGCGCCGATGGGCAGCCGCTCCGGCACGCGGAAGGGCGCCATGCCCGTCTGCACGACGACCAGCAGCTCGCCGCGCTTCTCGTCGTCGTCGCGGCGCTCCGGGATCTCGCCGATGGCCTCCCGCAGGCGCGGATCGACGCTGCCCATCCTGGCCGCGAGCCGGCGGGCCGCGTCGATCAGCGTCGGCACGCCGCCCGACTCGTAGGCCTCCGCGTAGTGGCGCATCGCCTCGCCGTCGTCGCCGTCCATCTCGAACGCGAAGCCGGCGAGGTAGTTCCCCAGCGCCATCATGGACTTGCGGCGGCCTTCCTCGTCCTTCAGGAAGCGCTGGTTCACGGTGAGGCGGCGCGCCTCGACCTTGGCGCCGGACACGTCGCCTCGCGCCAGGTAGTTCACGATGTTGAGCGTGTTGAGGAGCAGCTTCTCGTACGGCGCCGCCTTGTACTGGGTGGCGTCGTCGGAGAAGAGGTACTTGCCGATCTCGCCCGCGGTGTCGTTCGTGTAGTCGAGCACCTCGAGCTTCGCGTCCGCCGCTTGGAAGTCGCGCGCGGACAGGTCGTAGCGCTGCATCGCCTGCAGGATCGTCGCGCGCTCGAGCAGCAGCAGCGGCGTGTCGGCCTGTGGGTCCTTGGGCAGGTCCTCGGCCCTGGGCACGCCGAGGGCCTGATTCACCCGCTCAAGCGCGTGGTCGGGCTTGCCGTCGGTGAGCGAACGGCGGAAGGCCTCGCTGGTGGAGGCGTACCCGCCGCAGCCCGCCATGAGCAGGGCGGCGAAGAGGGGGGCGAAGAGGCGCAAGGTCTTACTTCACGAGGCCCTTGGTGAGGTTCGCCTCGTTCTGCCAGCGGATCGCGCCCGTCTCGGTCTCGACCGCTTGCATGAAGAGGAAGTACTGGACGCGGCGCTCGTCGCCCGTCTTCTCGGCGGCGTCGTAGACCTTGCCGGTCACGAAGTACTTGGCGCCGAGCTGACGACCGAGCTGCGCGGCCTTGTCGGGGTCGAACGCCGCCGACTGCTGCAGCTTGAGCTCCTCGACGAGCTGGCGCTGCCGCTCGTGGCTGATCACCGTGACGTAGCCGCTGTTGACCAGCTGCGTCTCGAACTTCGAGAGCAGCGCGTCGAGCTGGCTGTCGATGTGCTCGCTCGTCTCGTTCTTCACCTGGAAGATGGCGACGGTCTCTTCCTTGCCGTCGCGCGAGGCGTCCTTCCAGCGCTTCATCGCGCCGCTGTCGAGCAGGCTCTTCGAGTTCTGGTCGAAGAGGTCCTCGAGGTCCTTCTTGTCGAGCCCGGTCGACATCGCGTACTCGTCGATCTCCGGGTTGTCCTTGCCGCGGACGTAGGCGGGGCCGCCGCAACCCGCCACGAAGAGCACGGCCACCAGGGCGAGCAGACCCGCGACGTTGGAAGTGCGCATGAACACGTCCCCTCTGCTGGAATCGGTGAAAGCGCGCCGAGCATAGTCGGCGGTCCACCTCGATTCAATGGACGGGCCGGCGGCGGGTTTATTCGGAAGGCAGGCGCGTCAGTCTTCGTCTTGGGAGTCGACGCCGATCTTGTCGAAGACGAGATCTTCGATGGTCTTCTTCGTGATCGTCCACAGGACGTCGCGATCGCGGCAGCGGGCGAACAGACCCAGCGGAATGCGGAACCCGCCCTTGTTGCGGCGGCCGCCGCCGTAGTGGCGGCCCGCGGCGTCGGCGCCGAACAGCGCCTTCAGCCAGGCATCGGGATCGATGGTGTGGCTGTTGGTGCGCAGCGAACCGTCGACGACGTCGCCGTTGACGATGCCGAACGCCAGCGCCGTCTCCACGCCCTCGTGGCGCAGCAGGAAGTCGGCGGCCTGACCGATGCCGTCGCGATCCTCCTCGCGCACGAACCCGACGCCGGCCATGAGGAAGGTGCCCCGGATGACCTTGTTGTTGAGCGCGCGCTGGATGACCTCCATGGTGCGCGCGCCGATCGACTGGCGGCTCACCATGCGGAGCAGATCCACGTCGAGGAACTGGCGCAGGTACGCGGCGGCCCGGAAGTCGATGGGCCACGCCAGCAGCATCTGGTCGGTGTCGGTCCGGATGCCGTGCATCAGCGCCGTCGCCAGGCGGACGTCCTCGACGTTGCCCGGCCGCAAGCCGATGCCCGAGTGCTCGAGGTACTCGGCGTAGATGCTGCTCGTGGCGCCGGCGTCCTCGCGGATGTCGACGAACCGCGCCTCGAAGCCGCCGACCACGGCGTGGTGGTCGACGAACGTCAGGATGGGCGGCGGCTTGGCGATGCGCACGTTGAGGTGCGGCGTCTGGGTGTCGACGAAGGACATCCAGTCGAAGTCCGACAGGTTCATGTCCTCGCGGAACTGGCGCAGGTCGGCGTCGAGGCTCTTCACCAGCGCCCGGTTCTCGGGGTGGCTGATCTCGTCGAAGTAGATGATTGTGCTCGAGATGTCGAACGCCCGGGCCAAGGCCCGCTGGGCGATGGCGCTGGCGATGCTGTCCGGATCGGGGTGGCCCTTGATCACGATCAGCAGGCGCGAGCCTCGCGCCTCCTCGAGCGTGGAGAGCAGCTGATCCAGCTTCTCGGGGGCCTCGCAGTAGCCCGTCGGCATCGGACGGGCCTGCGGACCCATCTCGCCGTTGCCGGTCACGAGGGCGGCGTGCTCCCCGGTGGGCGCCGACCTGCGGTGCAGAGTGGCCATGGGCGCTCCAGTCGTCACGTCGTGCGGATCGCGCACGAGCGGCGGTCGCGAAACGGTAACCCTCGCCGGAAATCGACGCAAGGGCCGCCGACCATCAGCCGAAGAGGTCGACGGCGGCGCCCGCGATGGCCGCCGGCGCGCGAGCCAACATCAGGAGCGCTTCGGCGACGTCGGCGGGGGTCATGTCGGGGGCGAACCCCAGGTCGGTGGCGCGCAACATCGCGGTGTCGACGCTGCCGGGGCACAGCGCGGTCACGACCACGCCGCGACCTTTCACCTCGGCGGCGAGCGCCTTGGTGAAGCCGATCAGGCCCCACTTGCTCGCGCAGTAGGCCGAGAGCTCGGCCGTCCCGAGGCGGCCACTGATGCTGCTGACGTTGAGGATGCGGCCGCGGCCGGCGGCGAGCATGCCCGGCAGCACGGCGCGCGCCACCAGGAAGGCGCCGCGCAGGTTCACGGCCAGGACGCGATCCCAGACGTCGACGGGGTGCCCTTCGACCGGATGACGGGCGACGACCCCGGCGTTGTTGACGAGCACGCCGACCGGCCCAAGCGCCGCCTCGACCGCGTCGACGGCGCGGCCGACGGCGACCTCGTCGGCGACGTCCGCCGCGACGGCGAGCCCGCCGACCTCGGCGGCCACCGCCTCTGCGTCGGCGAGCCGGCGCGAGAGCACCGCCACGCGAGCGCCCTCGGCGGCGAAGCGGCGAGCGGCCGCGGCGCCGATGCCGCGGCTCCCGCCGGTGACGAGGACGACCTCGCCCTTCACGCGGGCACTGGCGGCAGGACGTCGGCGCGACCCTCGAGGACGCCGAGCGCCAGCCGCGTGTGGACCCGCGCCTGGCGCGGCTCCCGCCCCTGCAGCACCATGCACAGGTGCTCGGCGTCGACCGCGCAGGCCGCGCCGCGGGCGCCCAGGTGCCGCATCAGCGCCTCGGCGAGCTCCAGCGTCAGCCGCTCCTGCAGCACCAGACGCCGCGACAGCCCCGCCACGAGCGCCTCGAGGCGGCCCAGGCCGACGACGCGCCCGGCCGGCGCGTAGGCCAGGTGGACGACGCCGTGGACCGGCAGGAGGTGGTGCGGGCAGATCGCGTGGAACGGGATGCCGGTGACGGTGACGACGGCGCCGCCCTCGTCGGGGATCGTCTCGGCGAGGATGGCCGCCGCGTCGGCGCCCTGCCCGGAGAGCAGGTTCTCGCGCCAGAGCGCGGCCACGCGGCGCGGCGTGTCGGCGGTCTCCGGGTCGTCATGGGGGGCGCCGAGGGCGCGCAGGAAGGCTTCGACGGCCGCTTCCACAGACGGGATGGCGCTCACGGGACCGGTCGCCCCTGCTCGTCGAACAGCACGCTCCCCTCCGGCAGGGTGGTGACCTCGAGCCCTTCGGTGACGCGCTCGCAGCATGCGCGCCCCCAGGACGCCTCGGCGGCCGTGGGCGGACGGAACTCGAACGTGCAACACCCGATCGTATCGTTGAAGCAGAACAGGCTCCAGTCGCAGGTCATCCGGCCGAGCTCGAACTGGATGAACTGGAACGCGCGGATGAGCGGGATGCCTTCGGGCACTTCGAAGACGTGCCCGCGCACGCGGATCGCGACGAGGCGCTGGTAGTCGCCATAGATCGCCCGGTTGGGGGACCCCAAACCTGCCTCCGAATTGGTGCCGGTACCCGCCTACGATGCGCGAGCGGGGGAGCGGGTCGCGGGCCGGCGCCGCTGCAGCGCCTCGAGCGTGTCGAGACCGACGCCGCAAGTGCCGGGCCGGTAGCTCTCGTTCGGCCCGTGGAAGTCGCTGCCGCCGGTGGCGACGAGCCCGTACCTCTCGGCGAGCCGCCGGTACTTCCGCCGCTGTCCCTCGTCATGTGCCGGGTGGACCACCTCGATGCCGTCGAGCCCCATCTCGACGAGGCGGAGCAGCGAGTCGTCGATGCCCTCGACCCCCGGGTGGGCGAGCACGGCCACGCCACCCCACTCGTGAATCAGCGTGATCGCGTCGGCGGACTCGAAGCGGGAGGGGGCGACATAGCCCGGCGCGTCGCGACCGAGGAAGCGCGTGAACGCCTCGTCGAACGTGCGCACGTGCCCGGCATCGAGCAGCGCGCGCGCGACGTGCGGCCGGCCCACGTTGCCCTCGGCGCTGGCGATGAGCTTCTTGACGTCGATCGGCGCGCCGAGACGGGCGAGCCGGTCGCCCATGGCGTGGGCCCGCTCGAGCCGCGCCGCCTTGCGCTCGGCGAGGGTGGCGCGCAAGTGCGGGTCGTCGGGGTCGACGAAGTACGCCAGGACGTGGATCTCGCGGCCGTACCAGCAGGAGATCTCGACGCCGTCGACGAGCTCCAGACCGCAGTCGGACGCGACGACGCGCGCCTCCGCCAGCCCCTCGACCGTGTCGTGGTCGGTGAGCGCCAGCGCCTTCACCCCCGATTCGACCGCCAGACGCACCACGGCTGACGGGGCCAGAGCCCCGTCGGAGCACGTGCTGTGCGCGTGCAGATCGACCGGATAGGGGTTACCCTTCATCGCGTCACCGTAGAAGTAGGAGGGCCGGAGAGCCGGGCATGATTCCATCCACGCTCGCCGGGTGTCAACGCGCCGTGAATTCGAACGAGGAGTGATCCATGACGCTTGAGATCGGTCTTTCCGCGCCCGACTTCGCCCTCGAGTCCGACCACGAAGGCCCCGTGCGCCTGAGCGGCCTGCGCGGGCGGCCGGTGGTCGTCTACTTCTATCCGAAGGACGACACCCCCGGTTGCACGACCGAGGCCTGCGACTTCCGCGACCGGATGGATCGCGTCCAGGCCACCGGCGCGATCGTCCTCGGCATCAGCCGCGACTCGCTGAAGAGCCACGAGAAGTTCCGCGCGAAGTACGGCCTGACGTTCCCGCTGCTCTCCGACCCCGACGCGCGGGTGCACCAGCTCTACGGCGCGTGGGGCGAGAAGACGCTCTACGGCCGCAAGTCGATCGGTCCGCTGCGGACGACGGTGCTGGTGGACTCGGAGGGGGCGGTGCGAAAGGTCTGGACCAGCGTCAAGGTCAAGGGACACGCCGACGCGGTGCTCGACGCGCTCGCCTCACTCTGAGGCGGACCGGCGTGGCGCCCCTTCGTCGAGCCACAGCGCGCTGACCTGGGGACCCTGGGCGGTGAGCGTCACGTCGTAGCGGACGCGCGCGCCGCGGCGCAGCCGACGCGCCTGCTCGGCGCCGCCGCCCATGGTCAGCAGGCTCAGCGCGAAGGGCAGCATGCGGCCGCCGGCGGCCTCGATCTGCCCGACGCCGCGCTGCGGCTGGAACTGCGAGACGCGACCGGTATAGCGCTGGGCGACGGCGGCGAGCAGCGCGTCGAGGTCCGCCTCGGTGGCGTCCTCGTCGGCCAGGCGCGCGATATCGGTTGCGGCGGGCTCGCGGCGTCGGGGCTCGGGTCGGCGCGACTTCACGGTGATGTCCTACGTCTCTATAGTACCGACGACTCGTTAGTACGAACTTCGGAGCCGATGCAATGGCGGTCCTGCCGGTCCTGGCCTATCCCAACCCCTTCCTGCGGAAGGCGGCGAAGCGCGTGGAGCAGTTCGATGACGAGCTGCGGCGCCTCGTGGCCGACATGGAGGAGACCATGGCCGCCGAGGAGGGCCTGGGCCTCGCCGCCACGCAGATCGGCAGCGATCTGCAGCTGCTCATCCTCGACCCCTACGCCTTCGAAGGCGACGCGGGGCGCGGAAAGCCGAACGTCGTCGTGATCAACCCCGAGATCGTTTGGCAGAGCGAGGAGAAGATCCTCGCCGAGGAGGGCTGCCTGTCGTTCCCGGGGGTGTACATCCCCGTCGAGCGACCGAAGCGCGTCCGCATCCGCGCCCTCGACGCGAACGGACAGCCCCACGAGCTCGAGGGCGAGGGGCTCGGCGCGAGGGCCATCCTCCACGAGATCGACCACCTCAAGGGCGTGGTGATGGTCGACCACGTCTCGCACCTGGTGCGGACGCGCGCGCTCAAGAAGCACCAGCGCAATCAGCTGACGGCGAAGTCCGAGGAGCGCGAGACCGTGCCGGCCGCGCGCCCCGGCTTCCGGCCGAAGCGCTGAAGGGCGACTCAGATCGCGCAGGGCGGGCCTTCGGCCACGTCGCGCACCTGATAGTCGCGCGGCTGGCGGGCGAGCAGCTGTTCCTTGCGCACCCACGACTCCTCGCGGTGGTAGACGGGCTTCGCGTGGATGCCCGTGTCCATGCGGATGGCGTCGCAGGGGCAAGCCTCCTCGCACAGGCCGCAGTAGATGCAGCGCAGCTCGTCGATCTCGAAGCGCACCGGATACTTCTCGCGCCCCTTGTCGTCGTGCTCGCCGGCGACGATGTGGATGCAGCGGGCCGGGCACGCCGTCGAGCACATGAAGCAGGCCACGCAGCGAGGCTGGCCGTCCTCGCGCTGGACGAGGCGGTGCATGCCGCGCCACCGGGGCGAGTAGGGGACCTTCACGTCCGGGTAGCTGATCGTGACCGTGTCCTTCTTGCCGAACAGGTTCCGCACGAAGTGGCGGGTCGTCACCTTCAGGCCGTCCCAGATCGCGGGGAGGTAGATGCGATCGGCAACGCCATCGCCGTGGCGCTGCATCACCTTGGTCTCGATCATCGGGGATCCTCGGTCTTGAGCGGAGTCAACACGATTTTACCGAAGTGCTCGCGGGCTTCCAGCCGCTCGTGCGCTTCGCGCAGCCGATCGAGCGGCAGGACGACGTCCGGCACGGCCCGGAGGCGACCGGCGGCCACGTGCTCGAGCGCGGCGATGAAGTCGCCCTTGCTCCCCATGGTGCTCCCGAGGAGTTGTAGCTGCTTCCAGAAGAGCACGCGCAGATCGAGGCGCGCGTCGAAGCCCGTGGTGGCGCCGCAGGTGACGAGCTTGCCGCCGTAGCGCAGGCAGCGCAGGGAGCGGTCCCAGGTGGCGACCCCGACGTGGTCGAAGACGACGTCCACGCTGCCGGCGACCGCCTTGACCGCCCTCGGCAGGTCGGGGTCGGCGCTGTCGAGCACGTGGTGCGCGCCGAGCGCGGGCAGGCGCGCCCGCTTCTCGGCGGTGCCGGCGGTGGCGATCACCGTGGCGCCGAAGAGCCGCGCCATCTGGACGAGCGCGACGCCGACGCCGCTCGCCGCCGCCTGGACGAGCACGATGTCGCCGGGTCCGACCTGCGCCTTCTTCGCGACCATCTGCCAGGCGGTCACGAAGGTGACCGGCAGGCACGCCGCGTCTTCGAAGGACACACCGGCGGGCAGGGGCACCGCGTTCGCGGCGGGGACGACGACGTACTCGGCGTGGCCGCCCCAGCGATGTTCGCCGAGGATGCCGTACTGCGGGCACAGGTTGTCGGCCCCGGCGAGGCACTGCGAGCAGACGCCGCAGGATACGCCGGGGTTGAGGACCACCCGGTCGCCTTCCTTGACGTGCCTCACGTCGGCGCCGGTCGCCTCGACCACGCCCGCCACGTCGCCGCCGCCCACATGCGGCAGGTGCAGCTTCAGGTTCGGCAGCCCGCGGCGTACCCACAGGTCGAGGTGGTTGATGCCGCAGGCCATCACCCGCACCCGGAGCTCGCCCGCGCGCGGGGTCGGCGCCTCGAGGTCGAGCGCCTCGATCACTTCGGGACCGCCGTGCGTGCGGAATCCGAACGCGTACATCGCGCCCTCCCGGGAGACGATTCGCGCGGACCTTAGCACCGCGGCGTCCGGCGAGCGCGGCGTTTTTTGTGGGGTGTGTCAATGTGGGATATGGTGTTCGACAGGAGGTGTCCCATGCAGCACGCCGAACGCCGCGCCCAGCCTCGCCTGAACTACCAGGGCAAGGCGTACCTGACCTTCGAGGGCCGCTGCCGCTGCGAGGATGTCGTGGACGTGTCCAGCGACGGCCTCTTCCTGAAGACTTCGGCGCGACTGAAGCCGGGGGCGGCGGTGAAGGTCTTCCTGCCGCTGAACCTGGGCGGCGCGTGGCGCCTGTGTCTGCTGAAGGGCGACGTCGTTCGGCGCACGCGCGGGCGCAGCGCCGGGCTGGGCATCGCGCTGCGGCCGGGCGAGATCGATACGCGCTCGCTGCTCGCCGACTTCGTCGCCGCCGCCTGATCGGTTCCGGCGCACCCACCTGATCCGTTTCGGCGCAGTCGGCGCGCCCCGGGGCCCGTGGTACGGGCTCCGGACGCCGTGGCGCGTGCCTTGCTCTCGGGCCCGAGGCAGTCGCGGCGACCCACCCGGGTCGATGGCGACCACCACGACGGGCGGGACCGGGAGGCGATACATGGAGATCAGGTTCTGGGGTGTGCGGGGGAGCATCGCGGTCAGCGGGGCGCGCTACGCGCGGACCGGCGGCAACACGACATGCGTCGAGGTCGTGCACGACGGCGAGCGCCTCATCCTCGATGGTGGCACCGGGCTGCGCGGCCTGGGCGAGGCGCTGGGCTTCGCGCCCGTCCGGGCGACGCTCCTCTTCAGCCATCTGCACTGGGACCACATCCAGGGCGTGCCGTTCTTCACGCCGGCGTTCCACCCGGACAGCGATCTGACGTTCGCCGGGATCGCGCGCGAGACGGGATGCCTGCGCGACGCGCTGGCGCTGCAGATGCGTCCGCCGCAGTTCCCCGTTGGGCTCGAGATGTTGCGCGGCGCGCGACGCTTCGTCGACCTGCCGGGCATGGACGTCCATGAGTTCGGGCCCTTCCGCGTCACGCCGCTCGAGCAGCATCACCCGGACGGCGTCGTCGCGTACCGCGTCGAGGCCGGCGGCCGCGCGCTCGTCTTCGCGACGGACACGGAGCACGGCGGCGCGCCGGACGGTCGTCTCATCGCGCTCACAGAGGGCGCCGACCTGCTCGTGCACGACGCGCAGTACACCCCCGACGAGTACGAGGGTCGCGCGGGGCCGCCGCGCCGCGGCTGGGGTCACTCCATGTGGACGGAGGCGGTCGAGGTGGCGGTGCGGGCCGCCGCGTCCCGGGTGGCGCTGTTCCACCACGACCCGGCCCGCGACGACGACGCGGTGGCGGTGATCGAGGCGGACGCGAGGCGCCGCTTCGCGGGGGCGTTCGCCGCTCGCGAGGGCCTGGCGGTGGCGCTTTGACCGCCGTCGGGGCCGCCGAGTACGCTGCCGCGGTCGTGCGCCGCGCGCTCGGCGCGGCCGGGGAGCCGATGCCCAGGGAAGACCAGCTGGAGGTGCTGCGGTCGCTCCGGCCGGAGCGCCCCGTGGACCTGCAGGAGGTCCTGCGCCGCGTCGTCGACGAGGTGACCGCGCGGCTCGACGCCGATCGCTGCACCCTCTACCTGATCGATCACGCGCGCGGCGAGCTGGTGAGCCGCGTGGCGCACCTCCCCGAGCTGGCCGAGATCCGGCTGCGGCTCGGCGAAGGGGTGGCCGGGTGGGTGGCGCGCACCGGCGAGCGCGTCAACGTGCCCTCGGGCACACCTGATCCGCGCTTCACCGCCCGCATCGACCGGCAGACCGGCTACCGCACCGAGAGCCTGCTCGCCGTGCCCGTCCGCGGCGAGCGGGTGATCGGCGTGCTGCAGGTGCTCAACAAGCGCGGCGGCCGCTTCGATCGCGCCGACGAGGAGCACCTCGCGGCGCTCGCGGAGCAGGTGGCGAAGCTGCTCGAGGCGACCAGCCTGCGGAGCCAGCTGCGTCCCGAGAACCCGTGGTCGCTCGACTTCCGCTTCAACCACATCGTCGGCGAGTCGGCGGGGATGCGCGCCGCGTACGAGCTGACGGCGCGCGCCGCGCGGACGGAGGCCACCGTGCTCATCCGCGGCGAGAGCGGGTCGGGCAAGGAGGCGTTCGCGCGCGCCGTCCACTGCAACTCGCCGCGGCGCGACGGCCCCTTCGTGAAGGTCGACTGCGCCGCCCTCCCCGAGAACCTCATCGAAAACGAGCTCTTCGGGCATGAGCGCGGCGCCTACACCGGCGCGGACGCCCCCGCGGACGGCAAGGTGGGGGCGGCGGATGGCGGCACGCTCTTCCTCGACGAGGTCGGCGAGCTGCCGGGGCCCGTCCAGGGCAAGCTGCTGCGGCTGCTGCAGGACAAGGCGTTCCTGCGGGTGGGCGGGACGAAGCCGATCCGCGCCGACGTGCGCTTCGTCTGCGCGACGCACCGCGATCTCGAGGCCGAGGTCGTCGCGGGGCGCTTCCGGCAGGACCTCTACTACCGGCTGCGGGTGGTGGAGATCGGCGTCCCGCCGCTGCGCGCGCGCGGCGCCGCCGACCTCGACCGCCTGATCGATCACTTCCTCTTCGAGTTCACGCGACGGCACGTGCGGCCGGAGCTGCGGCTGACGCCCGGGGCGCGGGCGGCGCTCCACGGCCACGCGTGGCCCGGCAACGTCCGCGAGCTCGAGAACTGCCTCGAGTCGGCGGTCGTGCTCGCGCCGGGTCCGGCCATCGACGCGGAACACCTGCGGCTGGACGCGGCGCGCGTCCGCGGCGTCGCGGGCGGCCACGAGTTCGTGACCGTGGTGCGCCCGCTCGAGGACGTCGAGCGCGACTACGTCCGCTTCGTCGTCGAGCGCTTCGACGGCAACCGCAGCGCCGCCGCGCGCGCGCTCGGCATCGGGCGCAACACTTTGCTCAGGAAGCTGAAGCGGGCCTGAGCCGGCGCCCATCGACGACGAGGACGCGCGCCGCGCGGAGCGTCTCGACCACGGCGTCGGCCGGCGGAACGTCACCGAGCCGCACGACGATGACGCGGCGCTTGTGGGCGACGGCGAGCCGCAACGCGCGCACGCCGGGGCCGTCGGGCGCGAGGCCGCGCAGGTCGGTCAGCACCAGCAGCGTCTCCGCGGCGCCGCCGCCGAGGTTGCGGGACACCGCGGCGACGAGGCCGCGCTCCCGGGCGTCGAGCGGCCCCGTGAGGCGGTAGGGCAGCGCGATACCGCGCAGCGCGCAGAAGAGGCGGAGGCGCGCGGCGAGCAGGTCCTTCGCCGGGCGTGCCTTCGCGTGCAACACTGCGTGCCCGCGATCGCGGTCTTCGGCGAGGTAGGCGGTCACGATCGCGAACACGGCGCCGGAGTCGTACAGCTCCCAGAGGGGGTCCGACAGGTCGCGCGCGCTGCGCATGCGGTCGGGATCGGCCTCGTTGGCGCGCAGCCGCAGGCCGTGCTGTCGCTCGAGGAAGCGGCCGACGAGCGCGAGCAGCTCGGCGTCGGTGATCTCGGTGAGGTCCTCGTCGACGACGCGGCTCAGGTCGAGGAGGTGCTGCAGGACGCGCTGCACGTGCTCGCGGCCGGTGCCGGCGCGCAGGTGCCCGAACACGCGGAGGTCGAACGTCGTGACGCCGAGGCGGTCCTCGAGGCCGAGGTCGGCGACGGCGGCGGCGAGGTCGATCGCGTGGTCGAGCGGCGAGGCGCCCGGATCCCCGCCGCGCATCGTCGGGCCGGCGTCCACGAGGAGTTGCACGCGCCGGACCGTCTCTTCCTCGAAGACGCGGACCAGCGGCTTGCGACGGCGCGCGGTCGCCTTCCAGGCGAGGCTCTTCAGCGGATCGCCGGGCACATAGTCGCGCAGCTCGCGCAGCTCGAGGCCGGATCCGTTCTCGTGGCTCAGGTGGCGGCCCTCGCGGTCGCGCACCGCGCCGACGGGGGCGAGGACGCGGCGGAGCAGACCCGGGGCGAGGCGCGCGGGTTGGACGTGGATCGGTCGCTCGAGCGGGACGTAGCGCTCGGCGACAGCCATCCCCAGCGGCCCGAGGAGCTGCAGCTCGGCGCCGTGCGTGCGCCAGTGGCCCGCGCGTTCCAGCGAGAAGGTGAGCGGGACGCGGCCGCGCGCCCGGGCGGGCGCGTCGAAGCTCGCGGCGGGCGCGGGCTGGGGCTCGCCGCTCCCCGCCACGCGGAGGCGCACGTCGCGCAGGTCCCGCTCGCTCGTGTTGGTGACCACGAGGTCGAGGCGGACGGGCTGGCCGCGGCGCGGCGCCGGCGCGTCGGGCACGTGGAGCTCGAGGAGGAGGTGATCGAGCGCCGGCCCAGCGCGACGCGTCGCCAGGAGTGCGCCGGCGACGAGCCCGAGCAGCAGCGCGCCGGCCGCGGCCGCCAACACCTGTCCGGACGTGCCGGCGCCGAAGAGCAGGCCCACCGATCCGACGAGGGCGGCGCGGCCGGTCTTCGTGAGCGAAGCGCGGAGGCCGGTCATGCCCCCCGGCCGTCGGCAGGACCGCGGTAGGCGACCTTCTCGAGCGCTTCGGCGACGACGTGGCGCGCGGCGACGCCGTCGAGCTCGGCCTCCGGCGTCATCACGAGGCGGTGGCTCATCACCGAGGGCGCGAGCGCACGCACGTCGTCGGGCAGAACGAACGCGCGCCCGTGCAGGAGGGCGTGCGCCTTGGCGGCACGCATGAGCCCGAGCGTGGCGCGAGGGCTGGCGCCGAGATGGACGCGCGGGTGCTTGCGCGTGAAGGCCGACAACTCGACGAGGTACTCGCGCAGCCCCTCCGCCACGTGGACGGCCGCCGCCTCGGCCCGCAGCGAGAGCACCTGCGCCGGATCGAGGACGGCGGCGATCGGCGGCGCCGCGCGGTCGTAGGTCGCGAGCATTCGCATCTCGTCGGCTGCGGTCGGGTAGCCCATCTCGACCTTCAACAGGAAGCGATCGACCTGCGCCTCGGGCAGCGGGTAGACGCCCTCCTGCTCGAGCGGGTTCTGCGTCGCCAGCACGAGGAACGGGTCCGGCAGCGGCAGCGTCTCGCCGTCGAGCGTGACCTGCTGCTCCTGCATCGCCTCGAGCAGCGCGGACTGCGTCTTCGCCGGCGCCCGGTTGATCTCGTCGCCGAGCAGGATCTGCGCGAAGACGGGTCCCTTGCGCAGGACGAACCGGTGCTCGCGCGACTCGAGGATGTACGTGCCGGTGATGTCGGCGGGCATCAGGTCGGGCGTGAATTGGACCCTTCGGAAGTCGCAGCCGAGCGTCTGGCTGAACGCCTTGGCGAGGGTCGTCTTGGCCACGCCGGGCACGCCCTCGAGCAGGACGTGCCCGGGGGCCAGCACCGCCGTCAGCAGCAGGTCGATCGTGCGGGAGGGGCCGATGAAGACCCGGGCGATCTGCTCGTGGACGCGCGCGCGGAGTGCGGCGGCGCGCCCGCCGGCGTCGAGTTCCTGCGTCATGCGACCTCGCGCTCCTGTTTCTCCGGTGACTTGGACGGGGTGGGGTCGGGGGCCGCCGGCCCGCCGGGCCGCCCGGCCCGCGCGTCCGCCCGCGCGGGGCGACGTGCCGGTCCGACGGGACGTCTCCGGGAGCGGCCGCCGCCCGGGAACACCGTGAAGGCGTACAGCACCGTGCCGGCGAGCGCGAGCGCCACGAAGAAGCGCACGGCGAGGCTGTCGGGCGTGGCGACGCGCAGGGCCTCGAGCGCGGCGTTCATGCGGTCGCGCACCCCCTCGGCGGGGGGAGGGGCGATGCCGCGGTAGCGGCCCGTGAGCGGCGTGGCGCCAGCGGCGATCACGACGGAGCGCTCCCCGCCGCCCGCGAGCCAGGCCCCGAGGGCGGCAGCCAGGCGGGCATTGTCGCCGGCGTCCTGCATGAGGTTGATGAAGAGACTGGCGTCGCCGAGCACCACCGCTTCGCCGGCGCCGAGGCGCAGGTGATAGAGGAACGGCGTCCCGTCCGAGAACGTGAGGGCCGGCGCGAGGCCTTCGGGCCCGGCGAGCGCGCCGGGGTGGTTGGCGACCACGTCGCGGACCCCGGTGAGCAGGCCGGCGTCGGGCGCGCGCAGGACGACGAGCGCGGGGTGGCCCCCGAGCTTCGCCTCGCCCGCGAGCGGAGCCTCGGCTCGGCGCAGCCCGAGCTCGGCGAGCAGGGCGTCCGCGCCGGGCCCTTCGGCGGCGAGCAGCAGGCGACCGCCGTCCTGGACGAAGCGGCGCACGTCGGCGGCCGACGCGCCCTGCGGACCCATCGGCTCGCCGCCGTCGGGATCGAGCCAGGCGAGACCCTGGTCCGCCCGGAGGTGCGCGAGGTCCAGCGCCGGCGGCGTCTCCACCTTCACCCCGGACCTCTCGAAGGCGCCGACGAGGCGCGACAGTCCGTTCCAGTCGGCGCCACGCGGCTCGAGATCGCCGGCTCCAGCCCAGGCGGTGCCCACGGAGAACATCAGGAAGATCAACGACTTCATGGCTGAATCTTCCAGCGTTCCGCGAGGGAGTGCGCCGCCGTCAGCGCCTCCGGGCCCGGCTCGTCGGGGCCGAAGCAGGCGGCCTCGACGATCCGGGTGAGCGCGTCGACGCTCGGCGCCGCGCCGCCGCGGGCCGTCAGCGCGGAGGCCGCCTGGCGCGGCGTCTCGCGGCCGAAGCGGATTGGCGGGCGGCCGGCGGCGCGCAGCACCGCCTCGTACACGCGCTGGATGTGCGCGCGGACGGGGAGCAGGCGGACCACGGCGCGGCCGCCCGGGGGCAACGGGCAGACGTGGCACGAGGGCGCGTAGCCGTCGGCGCCCACCCAGAGGCGCGTCGCGGTGCCGGTCAGGCGCGCCCGTCCATCGGGGCCGGTCGCGAAGGTCGGACCGGGCGGCGCGTCGAGCCGCGTCACGTCGGGCGTCGTCGCGTCGGCGCCCAGCAGCACCACGCGCGCCGTCAGCGGGCGTCCGTCGATCGCGTCGAGCACCAGCAGGTCCAGCGCCTCGTTCGCCGCGGTGGGCACGGGGCGCCGCTCGAACGGCGGGAGCGGCGGCGGGGCCGGGCGGGTGGGGGTGCTCCGCGGCGCGGGCGCCTGGGCCCGGCGTCGCCAGGCGGCGCCCGCCAGCGACAACGCGGCGATGGCGGCGGGCGCCCATGTCCAGAGCGGAGAGCGCGGCGGCGCCGCCGGCACGTCGATCTCGAGGGCGGCGGAGTGCCCGTCGCGCCAGGCGGGCTCGTCTGCGCGGGCGAGCGCCCGGAAGACAACGCGGCCGGGCCTCACGTCCTCGGGCTCGACGTCGACGCGGAAACGGCCGTTCCGGTCGGCCCGCGTCGCGAGCACGGGCCGGCCGTCGGCGGTGACAATGACCGAGATCTCGAGACCGGGCGCGCCCTCGACCTGCCCTGCGAGGGCGATCGGCGCCCCGGGGGTCGGTGGCGCGGCGGCCTCGGCGCGGAGCTCGACGCCGAGCGTCGCCGCGGCGACGAACTGCTCCTCGAGGCGAGCCGGGAGGCGCCGGTCGTCGCCGCTCCACGTCACGACCAGCGTGTGCCGCCCGGGACGAAGGCCCTCGAGCGCGAGCGACGCGCGGCCGGCGCCGTCGGTGCGGACCTCGGCGCCCTCCTTGCCGTCGAGAGTCACGACGAGCGGCAGCTCGGCGACGGGCCAGCCGGCGGCGTCCTTCGCCTCGACCACTGCGGTGGCGATCTCGCCCGCCGGGACGGGCTCGGGCAGGGCGAGCGACAGGTCCACGAGGGTGCGGCCGACGACCACTGTCAGCTCGGCGCCCGCAGGACCGAGGAGCGCACCGCCTGGATGTTCGACACGGAGCGTCCGGCTGCCCTCGCCGGCGAAGCGCAACACTGCGCGGAAGCGGCCGTCCGGTGCGGTCACGGTGGCCACCGTTCCGGCACCGCGCTCGGGCACCACGCGCACCGGCGTGGCGGGCAACGGCTGGCCCAGGTTGTCGCGGAGCTGGCCCTCGACGGTGACCTCGAGGCCGCGCGCGACCGCCCGCAGGCCGTCGAACCACGGCCGGGCCTTCACCGACACGCGGGGCTCCGCCGGCGCCGACAGCGGCAGCAGGAGGAGCAAAACGGCGGTGAGGGCGCGCATCGCGGCGAGGGTACGGTGCGGCGGGCGCGCCCCGCAACGCGGTCTTGTGGCACGATGCGCCGCATGTCGGGCGCCGGACCAGCGAGGGACGCGTGGGGGCCGGCGGCGCCGTGGGTCGGCGTCGCGGCGTGGGCCGGCGCGTTCGGCCTGCTGCTGGCGCTGGCGCGTACGTCGCTGGATGCCCTGCCGGGCTTCGTCCTCGCGTTCGCCGCGACCGGCGCGGTGGTGGTCGCCGCGGCGGCGGGCCGGGCGCTGCGTCCGCCCCGCCCATCGGTCGCCGTCGCCGCGGTGGGCCTCGGTGCGCTCGCCTCGTACGCCGCGGCCACCTGGGTGCGGCCCGAGGCGCTGGCGGCCCTGGTGGCCGGCCTGGGCCTGCTGCTGGCCGGCACCTGGGCCGGTGTGACCCTCGGCGGGCGCGTGGGGCACGCCCGCTACATCTGGCCGCTCGTCATCGTCGCCGCCGGTGCCGATCTGTGGAGCGTGCTGGCGCCCGAGGGCATCACTCGACAGATCGTCGAGGGCCATGCGCCGGTCGCGCTGAACATGCTGGTGCTGGCCGTGCCGGTCCCCGGCGTGGGCGTGAAGCCGCTGCTGGGCGTGGGCGACGTGACGTTCGTCGGCTTCCTGGTCGGCGCCGTGCGCGCGCTGGGTCTGCCGATGGCGCGCCTCTGCCTCGGCTTCGCGGTCGGCTTCGGGCTGTGCCTGCTGGGGCTGCTGACGCTCGGCCTCCCCCTGCCGGCGCTGCCCTTCCTCGGCGTGGCGGGCGCGGCGGGCCTCGGGGCGCTCGTGCGTCCCCAGTGGCGGGAGCTCGCGCTGGCGCTCGGGGTCGTCGCGGGCGTGCTGGCGATCGGGATGATCGTGCGCGGAACGGGCGTGCTATAACCGCGCGCCGCCCCGTCGCGCCGGTCCCGGATGAAGCTGAAGCGCCTCGACATCCACGGCTTCAAGTCGTTCTACCACCGCACGACGCTCGCATTCGACGAGGGCATCACCGCCGTCGTCGGTCCGAACGGCTGCGGGAAGTCGAACATCGTCGACTCGATCAAGTGGGTGATGGGCGAGCAGGGGGCCAAGTCCCTGCGCGGCGAGTCGATGGAGGACGTCATCTTCGCCGGCAGCGACCGCAAGGGACCGCTCGGCCTGTGCGAGGTGCGCCTCACGTTCCACAACGACGGCAGCGCCGAGGTGCCCGCCCGCTGGCGCGAGGTCTCGGAGATCGCCATCGAGCGGCGCATGGAGCGCGGCGGCGGCTCCGACTACCTCGTCAACAAGACGCGCTGCCGCCTGGCCGACGTCCAGGAGCTCATCGCCGGCACCGGCGTCGCCTCCGGCGGGCAGCGTGCCTACGCGATCATCGAGCAGGGGCGCATCAGCGGCATCATCGGCGCCCGGCCCGAAGAGCGCCGCGTGCTCATCGAGGAGGCCGCGGGCATCACGCGGTACCGGGTCCGCAAGCGCGTCGCCGAGAAGAAGATGGAGGAGACGCGCCTCAACCTCGAGCGCGTCGCCGACGTCGTCGGCGAAGTGGAGACGCGCCTCAAGTCCCTGCAACGACAGGCGAAAAAGGCGGAGCGCTACAAGGAGTACCGCGACGAGCTGCGCGCGGGGCGCCTGCGCGCGGCGGCGTTCGAGTACCTGTCGCTCGCGGCCGAGCTCGAGCGGCTCGAGGTGAAGCGACGCGACGCCGAGGCGGCCGAGGCCGACGCGATCCGTCAGCTCGACGCGACCGAGGCGAAGCGGGCGGCGGCCCGGCTGCGCGAGAAGGAGGTCGACGAGCACGCGCGCCGCCTGACCGAGCGCCTCCGCGCCGCCGAAGAGGTCGCGCAGAAGCTGGCCTCGCGGCTCGAGGTGCACGACTCCGAAGTCCGAGGGCTGTACGAGCGGCTCGAGGCGGCGCGCGCCGAGGTCGAGGAGACCGCGTCGCGCCGAGGGCGCCTCGAAGCCGAGCGCACGACGGCGCGCGAGCGGCTCGCGACGCTCGAGGTGGCCGCCGACGAGGGCGGGCCGAGCGTCGACGCCCTGGAGCAGGCGTCGGCGCGCGCCCAGGAGGCCCTGCGCACGGCGCGGGCGGCCGCGGAGGAGCTGCGGCGACGTGCCGCCGACGAGGGGCGGGCGCTCGAGCGGGCGCGCGCGCAGCGGGAGGCGGCCGCGCGGCGCGCCTCGGACCTGTTGCGGCGCCTGGAGGGGCTGGCCGGCGAGCGCGAGTCCCTTTCGGGCCAGCGTCTGGCGGTGGACCAGCGGCGCGACGACTCGCAAGCCCGCTTGGAGGCCGCCGAGACCGAGGTGGGGGCCGCGCGCGCAGCCGGGGTGGCAGCCGACGAGGCCCGCCGGCGCGCCCAGGAGGCGCTGCGCGTCGCCGAGGCCGACGAACGCGCGGCGCGGGAACAGCTCGCCGGGGCCCGCAGCCGCCTCCAGAGCCTCGAGGAGCTCGAGGCGCGGCGGGAGGGCCTCGGCGAAGGATCGAAGCTCGTACTGGCCCGCGGGGCCGCCGCCGGGGTCGTCGGACCGGTCGCCGAGCAGCTCGCCGTGCCCGCGGAGCTCGAGAAGGCCGTCGCGGCCGCCCTCGGGGCCCGCCTGGGCGGCGTCGTCGTGCGCGACCTCGACGCCGCGCGTGGCGCCGTCGAGCATCTGCGCGCGATCAACAGGGGCCGGGCAGTCCTCGTGCCGGACGGGCTTCGCGCCGTCGCCGCCGACGGTGGGCGCCGGCGGCTCGCCGACCTGCTCGGCCTCTCCGGCCTCGCCGCCGCGCTGGTGGGCGACGCGGTGCTGGCCGACGACCTGGCCGGCGCCTGCGCGATCGTCGCCGACGGCTTCGACGGCGTCGTCGTCACGCTCGACGGCGACCGCATCGAAGGCGGCGGCGTGGTCACCGGCGGGGCCGGGGGCGCCGACGCCGCGCCGCTGAGCCGGCGGCGCGAGATCCGCGAGCTGAAGGCCCGCGTCGCGGCGCTCGACGGCGCCTCGCGCGAGGCCGCCGAGCGCGCCGCCGATGCCCGCGCCCAGGCGGGCGAGGCTCGCGCCGCGCTGGACGAGTCCGCGCGGCGCCTGCATCGCGGCGAGCTGGCACGCGCCGAGGCCCGCAAGGACCTCGACCGGGCCGAGGCCGACCGCCGCCAGGTCGCCGAGCGCTCGTCGCGCCTCGACCAGTCGGCGGGTTCGCTGCGCGACGAGCTCGAGGAGGCCCAGGAGACCGAAGGCACGGCCGCCCACGCCGTCGCCGCCGGCGAAAAGGCCCGCGCCGAGCGTGAGCGAGCCGTCGCGGCCGCCGAGGACCAGGTCGGCCTCGCCGAGGCGGAGCGCGAGCACGCGCTGGCGCTGCTGCACGAGGCGCGCACGCGCGAGGCCACGCGCAGGGAGCGCGTCACCGCCGCGCGCGACGCCCTCACGCGCGTCGCCGCACAGCTCGACGAGGTCGAACGCCGCGCCGCGCGGCTCGAGGGCGAGGTGGAGGCGGGGGAGGGGCGCCTGCGGTCGCTGGCGGGCGCCCGCAGCCACTTGGAGGCGGAGCTCGCCGCCGCGCGCGCCGAGGCCGGGGAGCGCGCGTCGGCCGTGGCCGATGCGCGTGCCGCCCACGGCGAGATGGCCCGCCTCGCCGAGACGGTCGAGGGCGAGGTGACGAAGGCCCGCGACGCCCGCGAACGGGCCCGCGACACGCTCGCCGACAGCCGGCTTACCCTCCAGGAACGTCGCCTGCGCCTCGAGCACCTCGAACGGACGATCGAGTCGACGTACGCCTGCCGTCTCGTGGACCTGCTGCCGGAGTACCAGCAACAGTCACCGCCCGACGTGGCGGAGCGCGCGCGCCTCGATGAGCTCGAGACGTTGATCCAGCGAATGGGCGACATCAACCTGACCGCGATCGAAGAGCACGCGGAGGTCGCCGAGCGCTACGAGTTTCTCGAGAGGCAGCGCGCCGACCTGCAGGCTGCCCTGGACGACCTCGACCGCGCCATCGAGCAGATCAACAAGACGTGCCGTCAACTGTTCCGCGAGACGTTCGACGCCGTGAACGAGCGGTTCAAGGCGATCTTCCCGCGTCTGTTCCGAGGCGGCGAGGCAGAGCTGCTCCTCACCAACCCCGACGACCTGCTCGAGACGGGCCTCGAGGTCAACGTGCAGCCGCCGGGCAAGAAGGTGCAGAGCGTCGGCCTGCTCAGCGGCGGCGAGAAGGCCATGTGCGCGATCGCGCTGGTCTTTGCGGTGTTCCAGGTCAAGCCGAGCCCGTTCTGCCTGCTCGACGAGGTGGACGCGCCGCTCGACGACGCCAACATCGGGCGTTTCAACGAGATTGTTCGCGAGATGGCGCAGACGAGCCAGATCGTGCTGATCACGCACAACAAGCGCACCATGGAGATCGCCGACGTGCTGTACGGCGTGACGATGGAAGAACCGGGCATCAGCAAGCTCGTCAGCGTGCGCATGACCTGAGGGGCCTCCGGATGCTGGAACAGATCCTGGTCCAGGGCGCGGTCGCCCAGACCGACGCCCCGCCCGCGCCTGTGACGTCGGCCGCGCCGTGGGTCGAGTATGTCGTCTACGGCGTGATCGCCCTCTTCATCCTGTTCCTGGTGGTGCAGGGGCTGCGGGGTGGCCGACGGCGCAAGCACGAGCCCGCGCCGCCACCCGGGCCGCCGCCCTCCGAGAAGGCGCCGACCCAGGCGGAGATCGACGCGCAGGCGCGGCAGACCTTCCGCTCGCCGCAGGTGCTCGTCCCCGGCGCCGATCAAGAGGCGCAGGTGCGGGTGCCGCCGGCCGAGAAGCCGAAGCTGCGCCCGCCATCGCCTGAGCCCGCCCGACCCAAGGCTCCTGCGCCCGCCGCGCCGCTGGAGGCCGCCGGCAAGACCCTCCGCGAAGGGCTGGCGCGCACCAACGACGGCTTCGTGAAGCGCCTCGGCAAGCTGTTCGGCAGCGCCAAGGCGATCGACGACGACCTGTTGGCGGAGCTCGAGGAGACGCTCTTCACCGCCGACATCGGCGTGCGCACGAGCCAGAAGCTCGTCGAGATGGTGCACCAGGACCTCGGCAAGAAGGACCTGAAAGATCCCGCGCGCGTGTGGGACCACCTGAAGCACGAGGTGGGCACCATCCTGGCCGTCGAGGCGCCGCCGGTGGACGTCGCTCGGAAGAAGCCGTTCGTGATCATGGTCGTCGGCGTGAACGGCGCCGGGAAGACGACGACGATCGGCAAGCTGGCGCGTCAGTTCCGCGCCGAGGGCCGCAAGGTGCTGCTGGCGGCGGGCGACACCTTCCGCGCGGCGGCGGTGGAGCAGCTCGAGGTCTGGGGCGAACGCGCCGGCGTACCGGTGGTGCGGGGTCGCGAGGGTCAGGATCCGGCCAGCGTGGCCTTCGAAGGCTGCAAGCGGGGCCTCGACGAGGGGTTCGACGTGGTCATCTGCGACACGGCCGGCCGCCTGCACGCCCGCAAGGAGCTCATGGACGAGCTGTCGAAGGTGCACCGCGTCATGAGCAAAGCGGTGCCCGACGCGCCCCACGAGGTCTGGCTCGTCCTCGACGCCACCAACGGTCAGAACGCCATCGCCCAGGCGAAGGAGTTCACTCAGGCCGTGAAGGTGACCGGCATCATCCTCACGAAGCTCGACGGGACGGCGAAGGGGGGCGTGGTCATCGGCATCTGCGACGAGATGCGCCTGCCCGTGCGCTACGTCGGCATCGGCGAGAAGGTCGAGGACCTTCGTTCGTTCGATCCGCGCGCATTCGCCGACGCGCTCTTCGCCGACGCCTGAGCCGCGCGGCCTCGGCCCCTTTTTGTTGTCCGCCGCTCACCGGGCGTGATAACACCGCCGAAGTCCTGTTACTGCGGGACGGAGGACATGAGCCTGAGCGTCTGCTCGAAGCTGGTCGTCCTGAGCGTGGTCCTGACCGCCGGTCTGGCGCAGGCGCAGGACACCGATATGACCTTCTCTCCCGAAGACCTGCAGGGAGGGGACGCGCAGCAGCCGCCTGCCGACGGGCAAGGCGCGCCGGCGGGGGGCGACGACTCCCTCAACTTCGACGTGATCGACACCGACAAGGCCGCCGCTGAGATCGAGCGCGACCGCAAGGCCGAGCTCGACCTGATCCGCGTCATTCAGCGGAGGCCGTTCCTGCGTCGGCAGCGCGTCGAGGTCAGCCCGCTGCTGGGCACGAACATCAACGATCCGCTGGTGCAGTCGTTCGTCGCCGGCGGCAACCTCAACTATCACATCACCGAGGTGATGGCCGTCGGGGTCTACGGCGGCTACTCGCTGGGCTCCGAGTCCGACCTGTTCGACAAGGTCATCGAGGACTACGAGCTCTTCCCCGAGGTGGCCCAGGTCCAGTGGTACGCGGGCGTGCAGTTCCAGTACGTGCCCGTGTACGGCAAGTTCGCCATGTTCAATTCCTGGATCATCCCCTGGGACATCTATGCCGTGCTCGGCGCGGGCTACACCAAGACGGAGCTCGACGGTCATCCGACGCTGGCTGCCGGCGTGGGCAACCGGTTCTTCATGAGCCGCTGGTTCAACCTCTGCTTCGAGCTGCGCGACTCCATCTACAACGAGAGCTACCCCTCGGGCAGCGAGCTGGTGAACAACCTCGTCTTCTCGGCGGGCGTCGGCTTCTTCCTGCCGCCCGACTTCGAGTACACCACGCTGAAGTGAGCGAGCCCTCGATGCGAAACGAGTCCTCCCGGATGCAGCGCCTGGCGTTCGTGCTTGCGAGCCTGCTCGCGGCGGCCGGGTCGGCCCACGCGGCTGGCGGCATCACCGGCGACAAGAAGAGCGCGCTCGACAAGCTCGAGGAAGGCGACGCGGTGCGCAAGCGCGTGCTGCTGCGCGGTGGCCGCTTCGAGGCGGCGCCTGCGGTGGGCTTCACGCTGGGAGACGCGTTCTCGCGCAACGTCCTTCTCGGCGGTCAGCTGACGTACCACTTCACGGAGAGCTGGGCGCTCGGTGCCACCGTGTTCGGCGGCCTGGGGGTCACGACCGGCCTCGCCGACGACGTCAAGTCCAAGCGGCCCGAGAAGGTCGATGGGGACGAAGCCTTCTCCAACGTCGGCCTGCTCGGCTCCCTCGACGTCTACTACTCGCCGCTGATCGGCAAGTTCGCGCTCTTCGGTCGCAACGTCCTCCACTACGACCTGCACCTGTTGCTGGGCGTCGGCGGCGCCTCGGTCTCCGGCACCAAGGACGTCGAAGGATTCTCCTTCGCGCCGGTGGCGGGCATCGGGATGCGTACGTTCATCAACGACTGGTTCTCGGTGAACCTGTCGCTGCGCGACTACATCTACTCGTCCGCGATCAACGCGGTCACCGAGAACAACGAGGGCGGCGGCACGGACACCTCCGCCAGCGACGAGATCAGCAACAACTTCGCCGTGACCATCGGCGCCGCCTTCTACTTCCCCCAGCTCCCCCAGACCAGCAACTGAGTCGCTTCGGGGCGTCCGATTGGACAGCCTGGGGCACCCCGTGTATCCAGTGGAGACCCGCATCGGGCGGGGTTCCACGGCAGGAGACGGCGGGGGGCGCATGGCGGCGAGCGCGCGCATCTGGGCCTTCGGCGGCGGCAAAGGTGGGGTCGGCAAGTCGCTCGTCTGCGCCTCCGTCGGGACGGTGCTCGCGCGCCGCGGCCGGCGCGTCGTCGCGCTCGACGCGGATCTCGGCGCGGCCAACCTGCACACGCTGGTTGGTGTCCTCCATCCCGAGCGGACGCTCGACGACTTCTTCACCGGGCGCGCGACGACGCTCGACGAGGTCTGTCTGCCCACCGAGGTCGACGGACTGCGCATCGTCAGCGGCGCCGCCGCCATCCTGCGCGCCGCGCACCCGCGGCCGACGGAGAGGGTGCGTCTCGCGCGCGCCCTCGCGCTGCTCGACGCGGACCACATCCTGATCGATCTCGGCGCCGGCACCCACTACAACACGCTCGACTTCTTCAACCTCGCCGCCGAGGGCGTCGTCGTCACCGGCCCCGAGCCGACGTCGATCCAGAACGCGTATGCGTTCGTGAAGGCGTCGCTGTACCGCTCGGTCGAGCGGGCCCTCGTGGCGTTTCCCGAGAGCCGCGCCTTCGTGCAGCGTGCGGTGCACCCGCGGGCGGCGGGCGACCTGGACACCATGAGATCGCTGCTCGCCGCGCTCGACGCGAACGACCCGGCGGCAGCCGCCGTCGCCCGCGGCCTCCTGTCCGACTTCCGTGCCGGCCTGGTGGTGAATCAGGCCGGGCCTCGCGACGTGAAGAGGGTGGTGGGCGCGCTCGGCGTGGTCTGCCGACGCTATCTCGACTACGACCTCGAGCTGCTCGGCTCGCTGCCCGCCGACCCGGAGGTCGCGCTGGCGGTTCGGCGGATGCGTCCGGTGCTGAGGGATGTCGCCGCCAGCGGGTTCGCCGCGGCGATCGAAGGCCTCGTGGATCGCCTTCTGACTTCCCAGCGCGCGGCGCGTCCGGAGGCGGTGACGGCCGCGCCGGAATTCGCGGACGTCAGCGCCATCGAGGAGGCGGAGGCGGCGCCCCGACCGGCGCCCTCGCTGGCGACCGAGGCGCCGACGTCCATGGCGGAGGCGCTGCGGCAGGCTGGCGTCGGCCGCCGTGCGGAGTCGACGCCGGAGCCGACTTCGCCGGCAGCCGGGAGCGACGAAGGGCAGTCGCCCGCCTGCGCCCCACCCGCGCGGGACGCCGATGATGGCTGGGCGGAGGCGACCGTGCTCACGCCGTCGCTCTTCCGCGATGACCGAGAGCCGGCGCCGTCCGATCCCGACTGGGGCGCGGAAGAGCGCACGACGGTGGCCGCCCGATCCGAGGAGTCGCTCCCGCCGTCGGGCGACGAGGCCGCGGAGGCCGCGCCCGGCTGGGGGGCGTTCGACGTGTCGGCGGAACCGGCGTCACCAGCGGTGAGCCGCGAGGAGGAGGGCGCCGCTTCGCTTTCGCCCGCGCTCGAGCCTCCGGATGGCGAGGATGTCGACACAGCCGACGATTGGCCGTCGGCGATCTTCGGTGAGAAGCCGCGGCAGACGGCGTCCTCGGCCACATCGGCCGCCGAGTCGGCGCCGGCCGAGGATGCGACGAACCGTGAGTTCGAGCCGTCGGCGGCATGCGGGGACGCGGTCGCCGCGTGTGACGGCGCCGTCGAGCCGCAGGCAGGCGAGGCCGCATCGGCGCCGACGCCGACGGACGTCCAAGCGTCGGGAACGAGCGGCGACGCTGGTGGGGCCGACAGCTCACTGCCGGGGTTCGATGCGACGGGCGAGTCCGCCTGGGCGGCCTTCGCCTCCCTCGGGGAGGACCGGAGCGTGCCGTCGCTCGACGAGGAGCTGCCCGCGTGGCCGGGCGTGGCCTCGTCCATGGCCGAGCCGCTCGCCGACGACCCGCCCGATGGGAGCGACGACGGCGCCCGAGAAGCCCCCACCGGAACGGACGGGGTGGCCGACGCGGACGCAGAGGGCGCGGACGCGTGGATGGACGAGGCGGCGGAGGCCGGCGCAGAGGCGGTCGACGCATGGACGGACGAGGTGGCGGAGGCCGGCGCAGAGGACGCCGGCACGTGGTCGAACGAGGCGGCCGAGGCCGGCGGAGAGGGCGCGGACGCGTGGATGGACGAGGCGGCGGAGGCCGGCGCTGAAAACGTCGGCGCGTGGACGGACGAGGCGGCCGAGGCCTGCGCAGACGATGTCGGCGCCTGGACGGCGGCGGCCGAGGCCGGGGCAGAGGACGTCGCCGCGTGGACGGACGAGGCGGCGGAGGCCGGGGCGGAGGACGTCGCCGCGTGGACGGACGAGGCGGCCGAGGCCGGCGGAGAGGACGCCGGCGCCTGGACGGCGGAGGCGGCGGAGGCCGGGGCAGAGGACGTCGCCGCGTGGACGGACGAGGCGGCTGAGGCCGGCGCAGCGGACGTCGCCGCGTGGACGGACGGGGCGGCCGAGGCCGGCGCAGCGGACGTCGCCGCGTGGACGGACGAGGCGGCCGAAGCCGGCGCAGAGGCGGTCGCCGCCTGGACGAACGAGGCGGCCGAGGCCGGCGCGGCGGACGTCGCCGCGTGGACTGACGAGGCGTTCGAGGCGAGCGCCAGGAGCGTCGCCGCCTGGACGGAAGAGGCGCTGGAATCTGGCGCCGAGGGCACTGTCGCCTGGGGCGTCGATGCAGCGGACACCGGCGCAACGAACACCGGCGACGCCGCCGACGCCGGCGCGGGAGACGCGATCGGATGGACTGACGAGCCAGCCTCCGCCGGCGCAGACGACGCAGCCGCCTGGACCGGTGATGGGCCCTGCGAGGCGGAGACCGTCGCCTCCACGGCGTTCGGTGACGGGGCAGGCGCGGACTCGCCCGCTGGCGGTGACGACGCGACCTCACGGAGCGTAGACGGTCCACTCGCAGACGCCGCCGCGCCGGACGACGACGTGTCCGTGTGGACCGATGCCCCCGCCCCGGACGAGATCGTGGCCGATCTGGAGCGGGCGGTCGATGAGCTGCTCGCGTGGTCCGGAGAGGTCGCTCCCGCTGATGGCGACATCGCCGCCGCACATTCCAGCGTCGGCGAGACCGAGGCTGGCGTTGTTCACGAGCCGCAGGAGGCCGATGCGTTCGGATCGTCTTCGGCGACGTCATGGGAAGGGGCGGATGCGGCGTCCGACGAGGCCGCCGGCCTCACCTGGTCGGCGCAGGTGGGGGCGGATCCTTCGTTCGGGCTCGTCGAGATCGGCGACGCCACGGGCGAGGAGAGCGACGCCGCGGACGCCGGAACGCCGCCGGCGCTTGACGCCGAGGAATCCTCTGGCAGCGCCGGAGATGCGCGCGCCGCCTCCGCCGTGCCCTCGTTCGAAGCGGCGACCTGGGCGTCGGCGCCGGCGTTCGAGCCCTACGCCGAGCCGGTCTGGTCGGTCGGTCCGGCCGCGTCGGTGCCGAGCGCCGCGGATGCGACGCCGGTCGCGAGCGCGGCCGACGAAGCGCCATGCACTTCGGTCGGCGAGCCGGAGGTGCCTGCGACCCACGGGGACGACGAGCTGCACCCCACCCGCGCCGAAGAGATGGCGCTGCCGTCGGACCATGCGGTCGCGCACGAGGGGACGCCCGCAGAGGCCGCCGTCGGCGCCGGAGGACCGTCTGACGATGACGCCTCCCTCGAGGGTGCAGAGCCGGACGCGCCGAGCGACGTCACGCGCGGGGATGCTGACGTCGGAGCGGAGTCGCCCAGCGCGTCCGCCGGAGAGAGTGACGGACCGGACGAGGGCGCATCCGGCGAGGACGATTGGGATCTGGGGCCTCTCGAGGACGCCGCCGCGGACGATGAGCCGTTGTGGGCGCAGGCGCCCTCTCCCGATGAGCTGGACGCCGCCGTCGACGCGATCGCCGAGGTGATCGACGGCGGTCCGGAGTCACCATTCGCGGACATCCCATCGACGTCGGGCTTCCCGGCGCCGGTCGAGATGGACGAGCTCTGGGCGCAGCTCGATGCCGAAGCGGGGCCACCGTCACGCACGAGCCCTCCGACGCCCGCAGACTCGGCGGCAGCGTCGGCCCCACCTGGCACCGCGCCCGCACCCATGGCGAGCGGCGGGCTGGGCGGCCGCATCCTGGCGATGCTCGCGCGCGAGGCGCTCGCCGGACCGCCACGCGCGGCATCGCTCCCGGCGGAGCTCGATCCGTGGTCCGAACTGCAGATCGGCGGGGAGCGCACGCCGCTGCCGGCACGGCTCGGCGTCGACACACAACCGCTGCCGGATCCGCCGGGACATGTCGTCGCCGGACTGGACGAGCTCGTGCAGTCGCCGGAGGGGCCGATCCACGTGCAGACCTGGGACCTCGCCCCGACGGCGGCGGTCGTACGCTGCAGCGCCTGGCGCGACGGCCAGCTGCTCGCCCACGTCGATGCGCCCTACCGCGACCTGTTCGGTCCGGACGGACTGGCGCTCGCGCCCGACATCGTGGCCCGCCGGGTGGCCATGCTCCACGCCGAGGCAGTCGGCCGCGTCCGTCGCGGAGGTCCGATCGCCCTCGCGCAGTGGTCGGTCCGCTCCGCGCGAGCCGGAGCGGCGGCGTGAAGCCCGTCGTCCGCGTCGTCGGCTGCCTTGCGCGCGCGCCCGGCCTCTCGAGCGCGCTCCGCGCCACGGGGCTCGAAGTCACGACGTCCACGCATGATCGGATCGAGGCGCTTGCGGAGGCCACGTACGACGGCCGCGGCCTTGTGCTCGTCGATGCGGCGGATCCCGCTGGCGCGGCGCTGTTGGCTCGCCCGCACCTGTCCGCCCTGCCGGTGCTGGCGCTTGCCGAAGAGGACGAGGCGCTGCCCGCAGACGCCATGCGCCTCGTCGTCGGACCGCCAGCCGACGAGCTGGCGCATCACATCGCCGAGGTCGCCAACGAACCGCGAAATCTGCGCCGCCAGCCGCGAGTCCGTGTCGACCTGGCCGCGCGCGTCGGGGCAGCGCCGGCGCGGGCGCGGGACGTATCGCTCTACGGGCTGTGGCTGGCGCCGGCCCCGGAGCTCGCGCCGGGCACGGCGGTCGAGGTCTCCGTGCGCCTCGGCGACGGCGCCGCGGTGACGCTCGACGGTCGGGTGGTGGCGCGACGCGGCGACGGCCTGGCCATCGGCTGTCGTCCGTGCACCGACCACGATCTGGTGCTCTGGCTGCACCTGATCCTGGCCGGCCTCGAGCGGAGCCCGATTCACGCCGAGAGCGACCCCTTCGACTGGTTCGTGTAGGTCCACCAGTCTGAAAAGCAAAAGCCCCGACCGAGGCCGAGGCTTTTGCTCACGCGCGGGCGCTTCGCGAGCGCCCGGACGCTCTCACATGCCGAAGTCGTCCATGCCGCCGCCCGGACCGCCAGCCGGACCGGCCTTCTTGGGCTCCGGCTTGTCGGCGACGAGGGCCTCGGTCGTGATCATCAGCGACGACACCGAGGCCGCATTCTGCAGCGCCGTGCGGGTGACCTTGGTCGGGTCGATGACGCCGGCCTTCATCAGGTCCTCGTAGGTCTCGGTGCCGGCGTTGAAGCCGAAGGCGCCTTCGCCTTCCTTGACCTTCTGGACCACGATGGAGCCGTCGACGCCTGCGTTCTCGGCGATCTGGCGCAGGGGCTCCTCGAGCGCGCGCTTGATGATGTTCACGCCGAACTGCTGGTCGTGGTCGAGCTTCAGCGTCTCGAGCTTCTTGGCCGCGCGCAGGAACGCCACGCCGCCGCCGGGGACGATGCCCTCTTCGACGGCCGCGCGGGTCGCGTGCAGGGCGTCCTCGACGCGGGCCTTCTTCTCCTTCATCTCGGTCTCGGTGGCGGCACCGACCTTGATGACGGCGACGCCGCCGACCAGCTTCGCGAGGCGCTCCTGGAGCTTCTCGCGGTCGTAGTCGCTCGTCGTCTCCTCGATCTGGGCGCGGATCTGGGCGACGCGGCCCTCGATCGCCTTCTTGTCACCGGCACCGTCGACGACCGTCGTGTTGTCCTTGTCGACGACGATCTTGCCGGCGCGGCCGAGGTGGTTGAGCGTGGCGCTCTCGAGCTTGAAGCCGAGGTCCTCGCTGATGACCTCACCGCCGGTGAGGATGGCGATGTCCTGCAGCATGGCCTTGCGGCGGTCGCCAAAGCCCGGGGCCTTGACCGCGCACACCTTGAGGGTGCCGCGCAGCTTGTTGACGACGAGCGTGGCGAGCGCCTCGCCGTCGACATCCTCGGCGATCACGAGCAGCGGGCGGCCCGACTGCGCGACCTTCTCCAGGACCGGGAGGAGGTCCTTCATGCTGCTGATCTTCTTCTCGTTGATCAGGATGAAGGGGTTGTCGAGCTCGGTGACCATGCGCTCGGGATCGGTCACGAAGTAGGGCGACAGATAGCCGCGGTCGAACTGCATGCCCTCGACCACGTCGAGGGTCGTCTCGAGGCCCTTGGCCTCCTCGACCGTGATGACGCCTTCCTTGCCGACCTTCTCCATCGCCTGCGCGATGATGTCGCCGATGGTGCGGTCGCCGTTCGCCGAGATCGTGCCGACCTGCGCCACTTCGCTGTGGCTCTCGGTCGGACGCGACAGGCGCGACAGCTCCTCGGAGACCGTCTGGACGGCGCGATCGATGCCGCGCTTGATGTCCATGGGGTTCACGCCGGCGGTCACCAGCTTCGCGCCTTCGCGGAAGATGGCCTGCGCCAGGACGGTCGCGGTGGTGGTGCCGTCGCCGGCGACATCGGAAGTCTTCGAAGCGACCTCCTTCACCATCTGCGCGCCCATGTTCTCGAGCTTGTTCTCGAGCTCGATCTCCTTGGCGACGGTGACGCCGTCCTTGGTGACGAGGGGGGAGCCGAAGCTCTTGGTGATCACGACGTTGCGGCCCTTCGGGCCGAGCGTGACCTTGACGGCGTTGGCGAGCTGGTTGACGCCCCGCAGGACCGCCGACCGGGCGCTCTCCGAGAAAACGATTTCCTTCGCGCTCATCGCTCAGTTCTCCTCAGCGCTCGACGATGGCGAGGACCTCGTCCTCGCGGAGGATCAGGTGCTCTACGCCCTCGATCTTGATCTCGGTGCCGCTGTACTTGCCGAACAGGATGCGGTCACCCTTCTTGACCTCGAGGCCGCGCTGCGTGCCGTCCTCCAGGACCTTGCCGTTGCCGACGGCGACGACCTCGCCCTCGATCGGCTTCTCCTTGGCGGTGTCGGGGATGATGATGCCACCCTTGCTGGTGGTCTCCGCTTCGACGCGCTTCACGATGATGCGGTCGTACAACGGCCTGATGTTCATGACAGCCCTCCCACAATGGGACGTTCGGTAGTCGATCGCGACACCGGAGCCGGAGCGTCTCATCGTCCGTCTCCGGCACCGTACGGCGCGCAACTCTAACCACGGGGCAGGGGGTGTCAAGGGCGCCCCCAGAAATTTTTCGACGCGCGCAAACCATTGAAAAACGGGGCGATGGAGCGGGTCGGCTGGCAGAGGGGGTGGGGGACTGCTAGCAGTCGCTGGGCGCGCCTGCCAACGTTCAGTAGCGGCGGTAGACGCCGATCACCTTGCCCAGGATCTGCGTCTCGCGGAACTCGCTGCGCGCGACGTAGATGGGCGCCATGGCCGCGTTGGCAGGCTGGAAGCGGATGCGATCGCCCTCGGGGAAGTAGCGCTTGCAGGTGGCTTCGTCGCCGATGAGCGCGATGACGATGTCGCCCGGGCGCGCGGTCGGCGTCTTCTTGATGAAGACGAAGTCGCCGTCGAAAATGCCGTCCTCGATCATCGACTCGCCGGTGATGCGCAGAGCGAACACTTCGCGCTCGCCGCCGACGAAGAAGCGATCGATCTTGACCGTGTCCTCGGCCTGCTCGATGGCGAGGATCGGCGCGCCCGCGGCCACCTTGCCGAGGACGGGGATCTCGATCAGGTCGTCATCGTCGGCGTGGACCGGACGCAGCGCGCGGCTCTTGAGGTCGTCGCGGGCCAGGAACCCCTTGCGCTCGAGCGCCTTCAAGTGGTCGTTGACGCCGTTGGTGGAGCGGATGCCCATGTGGTGGCCGATCTCTCGGATCGTGGGCGGGTAGCCCCGCTCCTGGATCGACGCGTTGATGTATTCGAGGATTTCGCCCTGCCGACGGGTCAGGCCCTTCATCACGGCCCCACTGAACGGAGTTTCATGTGAGCGTGGACACTACTGAACGAGAGATCAGGAAGTCAACGCCATGAGTCAGGCGGTGTTCGTTCTCGCCTCGGGATCGCCCCGTCGGCGCGAGCTGTTGAGCGGCGCCGGCCTGGCGTTCGTCGTCCGGCCCGCCGGGGCCGACGAGACGCAGCGACCGGGCGAGGACGCCGTCTCACTCGCGCGACGCCTGGCGCGCGCCAAGGCGCAGGCGGGTGCGGCGGCGCTGCGGGACGGTGACCCGGAGTGGGCGCTCGGCAGCGACACCGTGGTCGCGCTCGAAGGCGAGGTCCTCGGCAAGCCCGCGCACCCCGGCGAGGCCGCCGCCCTGCTCGCGCGCCTGTCGGGCCGCCGGCACGAGGTGGTCACCGCCTGGACGCTGGCGTCGCGCGCCGGCGTCGCCCAGGAGGGGCACGAGGTCGCCGCCGTCACCTTCCGTCCGATCACCGCGAACGAGATCGAGGCCTACGTGGCGACGGGCGATCCGCTCGACAAGGCTGGTGGTTACGGCATCCAGGGCGGTGCGGGGCGCTTCGTCGCCCATCTCGAGGGAGACTTCGACGTCGTCGTCGGGCTCCCCGTGGCGCCCGTGCTGCGGGCGCTCGTCGCGTGCAGCGCGGCGCCGCCGTTCGCGTCCGAGATCGCGCTCCGACTTGCCGTCATTCGCGGGCGCATCGAGGCGGCGGCCCGCGGCGCAGGTCGGTCCGGCGAGGAGATCACGCTCGTCGCGGTCTCGAAGAAGCAGTCGGTGGAGGCGATCGGCGCCGCGATGGCCGCCGGTCAGCGCGTCTTCGGCGAGAGCTACGTCCAGGAGTGGCGCGCAAAGGCGGGGGCGCTCGCGACCGGGCCCGAGTGGCACTTCATCGGGCACGTGCAGCGGAACAAGGCGAAGCTGCTGGCGGACGGCGTGGCGCTGGTGCACGGCATCGACGACGCGCGCACGGCGGAAGCGCTGGGGCGGGCCGCCGCGGGCCGGACGGTGGGCGTGCTGGCGCAGGTGAACGTCGCTGGCGAAGTCACGAAGGCGGGCGTGGCGCCCCAGGCGCTCGGGGCGCTGCTCGACGCCGTCCGCGGCGTGCCCGGCATCGACCTTCGCGGGCTGATGACGCTGCCGCCGCCGTCGGGTCCGGGCGAGGCGCGGCGGCACTTCGCCCGACTACGTGCCCTGCGGGACGTGCACGCCACAGCCGACAGCCCGCTCCCGGTCTTGTCGATGGGCATGTCGGGGGACTTCGACGGGGCGATCGCCGAGGGGGCCACGCACGTGCGCGTCGGCACTGCGCTTTTCGGGCCGCGGCCCCAGTGATAGGCTGCGGGCCGTGACCCGCGCCTTCACGAAGTTGGGCTTCCTCGGCTGTGGCCAGATCGGTCGCGCGCTGCTCGCTGGCTGGCTGGACGGCGGACGCGTGCGCGCGGATCAGGTGCTCGTCGCCGCGAAGCGCTCCGCCGAGGCCACGGCGCAGCGCTTCGGCGTGCGCGCCGCGACGGCGGCGGACGTGGTCCGCGAGTGCGACGTGGTGATCCTGGCCGTGAAGCCGGCCCAGGCGCTGACCGCCCTCGACGGGCTGGCGTTCCGGTCGGAGCAGCTGCTCATCTCCGTCGTCGCCGGCGTGACGCGCGACCGGCTTGCGCGGGCCGCGACCCCCGCGCGCGTGGCCCGCACGATGCCGAACACGCCTTGCCGCATCGGACGGGGCGTCACCTGCGTCCTGGCGGGCCCCGACGACGACGCCGGCGACGTCGCGCTCGTCGAGCACCTGTTCTCGGCGGCGGGTCACGTCGAGGCGCTGGCCGACGAGAGCCTGTTCCACGTCGCGACCGCGCTCGTCGGCAGCGGTCCGGCGTTCGTCTTCGTCGCGCTCGAGGCGCTGGCCGACGGGGCGGTCCTCGCCGGGCTCCCGCGCGAGGCGGCGCGTCGCCTGGCGGCGCAGACGGTCGCCGGCGCGGCCGCGCTCGCCTGCGGACCCGACGCCCACCCGGCGCGCCTCAAGGACGAGGTCGCTTCGCCGGGCGGCACCACCATTCACGGCTTGCAGGCGCTCGAGCGGCGCGCCTTCCGGGCGGCCTTGCTCGAAGCGATCGACGCCGCCGCCCGCCGTTCCCGAGAGTTGATGGAGAAGTCGTGAAGATCACGCCCCTCGACGTCGATCAGCAGCAGTTCCACCGTGTCTTCCGCGGCTGCGACCCCGAGGAGGTGCACCGGTTCCTCGACCTTGTCTCGCGCGAGATGGAGGAGCTCATCCGCGAGAACAATCAGCTCAAGGAGGAACTGCGGCGGCGCGACCAGCAGCTGGTCGAGTACCGGCAGCACGAGACGCAGCTGCGCGAGGCGTTGGTCTCCGCGGGCCGCATGACCGACGAGATCAAAGAGAGCGCGCGCAAGGAGGCGGAGCTGATCACCGCCGAGGCCGAGCTGCGCGCCGAGAAGATCGTCGCCTCCGCGCAGGAGAAGGTCGTGCGCCTCAGCGAGGAGGCGGGCGACCTGCGCCTGCAGAAGGCGCGCCTCATCGCCGAGGTCCGCTCGATCGTCGACGGCCACGCGCGGCTGCTCGACACGCTCGAAGGGCTCGACCGCGAGGCGGGAGCCGCCGCGCCCGAGGTGCCCCGCCGCGTCGGGACGCGCGGCTGACGTGCTTCCGCGCATCGAAGGCGGCGCGCAGGGGGCGGTGCTCTCGCTCCGCGTGCAGCCGCGCGCAAAGCGGAATGGTTTCGCTGGGTTGCATGGGGACGCGCTCAAGCTGGCGGTCACGTCGCCGCCGGTGGACGGGGAGGCGAACCGCGCCGTCGTCGACTTCCTGGCGAAGGCGTGCGGTGTGCCCCGGTCGTCTCTCCGCATCGTCCGGGGCGAGACGGGGCGAGACAAGGCCGTGGCGTTCACGACGCTCGATCCGGAGGAATTGCGGGCGCGCCTTCGCGCGTTGCTGTCGCCGTGATACGCGCACTCTTCGCCGCGCTCGTCCTCTGGCTCGCGCCCGCCCTCGCCGGCGCCGCCGAGCTGCGTCAGGGCCGCACGGCCCACTACGACTTCGAGTGGAGCCCCGGTCTCGACGGCTTCGCGGGATACCTCATGGAGGAGGTGGAGGCGCAGCACGCGCGCATCTATGCGGCGCTCGGGGCCGATCCCGAGGTGCGCTCGCAGATCACCCTCGTCGACGACGTCGAGGCGATGACGACGATCGTCCGGGAGCGTGGCCTTGGGCAGCCGCCGGAGTGGGCCGCGGGCCTGGCTTACCCGCGCCTGCGCCAGATCTACCTGCAGGCGTCGCCGGGCCGCGACGAGCTCTTCACCACGCTGCAGCACGAGATCGTGCACGTGGCGCTCGGCGTCGCCACCGACGACGCGCGCGTGCCGCGGTGGTTCCACGAGGGCGTGGCCATCCGGCTGTCCGAGGGCGCGGCGTTCGAGCGCATCCGGTTGCTGACCGAGGCCGCGCTCATGGACGGCCTCATCGATCTCGACGAGCTCGACCGGGGATTCCCTGCGGGCGCATCGCGCGCCGGCACGGCGTACGCGCAAGCCGTGCACTTCGTCGGCTACCTGCGCGAGCAGTATGGCGACGACCGATTCCGAAGTCTGATCGCGAACTTGCGCGAGTCGGACACCACGTTCCCCGCGGCGGTCGAGCGCGCCTTCGCCGAGCCGCTGGCGTCGATCGAGCAGAAGTGGCGCGGCGACCTGCGGGTCTGGTGGGGCTGGATTCCGGTCGTCTTCGGCGCGACGACCCTCTGGGTGGCGGCGGCGCTGCTGCTGGTCGGCGCCTGGCGTCGACGCCGGCGCCAGTATCAGCGCAGGCTCGCGCTCCTCGAAGCCCAGGAGTCCGAGGCGTCGATGCCCGAGATCCACGTCGCCGGCACACCGCCGCCGCCCATGCGCCGCCCGCCGCTCCACGACCCGTACGACGGCCGTCCGCCCACGATCCACTGAGGTCGATCGCCCGATTGCCACCGGCCTCCGGCGGTGCTACCCACCCGAAGCCATGGCCGCGAAACCCGAAGACGACATCGATCGCGCCTGGTTCTCCGCCGATCTGACACCTCGCCCCGGATCGGACGACGAAGATCTGACCGCGCCGCCGCGCGCTCGCGCGCCGGACTTCCGGCCGGAGGCGTGGGATCGTCTCGTCGAGACCCTCGCCGGTTACGAGCGGGAGATCGCGGCCACCGTCGATCCGCGGCGGCGCGCGGCGCTGTGCTTCGAGGTGGGGCGGATCTACGAGACGCGGCTGCGCGACGACCGGCGAGCGATCGCCTACTACCAGCGCGCGTTCCGCTGTGATCCGCAGCACGTCGCCACGCTGCGCGCCACGCGGGGCATCTTCGCGCGGGCCGGCAAGTGGGCGATGGTGCTCCGCCTGCTCGACGCCGAGATCCGCACCGTTCCCGAGGCGGCGGCGCGGGCGCGGCTGCTCGTCGAGAAGGGCGACGTGTACCTGACCCGGTTCGATCGGCCGGACGCGGCGCGGCGCTCCTTCGCCGCGGCGCTGGAGCTGGTGCCGGCGGACCGGGCGGCGGCCCGCGGTCTCGGCCACGCCGCGACCCTGCTCGGCGACGCCTCGCTGGCGGCGGAGGCGCTGGAGCGCGCCGCGGCGGCCGCGGAGGACCCGCAGATCCGCGCGGGCCTGCTGATCGACGCCGCCGTGCTGCGGCTCGAACGGGCGCCCGGCGACGAACGGGCCGAGTCGCTCCTGCGCGCGGTGCTGCGGGCAGCGCCGGACCACGTCGAGGCCCAGGAGCTGCTGGCGCGGGCCTGGCGACGGGCCGGCCGTTGGCGAGAGCTGACCGATCTGCGGCAGGACCTGGCGGAACGGCAGGCCCCCGGACCCGATCGCGCGGCGGTCTTCGCCGGGCTCGCCCGCCTCCGTCTCGAGCAGCTCGGCGACGCGGCGGGTGCCACCGAGTGCCTGGAGCGGGCGGTCGCCGACGATCCACGCTCGGCGGTGGCGCTGCATATGCTGGCCGAGCTACAGGAGCGGCGTGGGGACGTCCCGGCGGCGGTCGCCACGCTCTCGCGGCTCGTCGCGCTGTCGGCCGACCCGCAGATGCGCGCGGGCCTGCGTTGGCGGCAGGCGGAGCTGCTGCCCGACGACGCGACCGCCGTCGTGCCGGTGCTGCAGGCGCTGCTCGACGACGATCCCACCTGGCCGGCGGCGCTGGAGCGGCTCGGCCGCCTGCTGGACGGTGCCGGGCGCTGGGCCGAGCTGGCCGCGATGCATCGCGCCGAGCTGGCGCGCGTGGACGACCCGCGGCGACGGGGGGCGCTGCTGCTGCGGCTCGGTGAGCTGCTCGAGACGCGGCTCGGCGACGCCGCCGCCGCGCGGGCCGCCTACGCCGAAGCCGTCGAGCTCCAGCCGGGTGTGCTGCCCGCGTCGCGGGCACTCGCGCGGGTGCTTCAGGAGCTCGGCGACTGGGAGAGCTACGTGTCGCTGCTCGAGGACGACGCCGCCCGGGCGCGCAACCCGCGGCAGCGCGCGACGCTGCTCGAGCGCGCCGCCGAGTGCGTCGCGACGCGGTTGGCGCAGCCGGTCCGCGCGATGGCGCTCTGGCGGCAGGTGCTGGCGCTCCGGCCCGACGACGTGGAGGCGATCCGCAGCATCGCCCGCCTGGCGGCCCGCAGCGGCGACCGCGCCACCCTCGTCGAGATGAACGACGCGGAGATCGAGCTCGGGGGCGAGCAGGCGCACCTCGTCGCGCTGCTCGTGCGCAACGCCGGGCTGTGCGACGACGAGCCCGAGCGTGCCCGCGGGTACTTCGAGCGCGCGCTCGAGCTCGACGCCGGCGACGGACCCGCCCTGCGCGGCCTCGGGCGCCTCCTCGCGGCGCAGGGCGACTGGCCCGGCCTCGTCGCGCTGCACGGGCGCGAGCTCGAGCTGGCGACGTCGCCCGACGAGGGGGCGCGGCTGCACTTCCGCATCGGCGTGATCCGGCGCGACCGCCTGCGCGACGTCGACGGCGCGGTGCAGGCCTTCGAGCGGGCGCTCGAGCTCGTCCCGGACCACCTGCCGACGTTGCGCGCGCTGGGGCACGCGCTCGCGCGGCGGGGCGATGCGGCGCGCGAAGCCGAGATCCTCGCCGTCGAGGCGACATGCGTCGGCGATCCGCGGGAGCGCGCGGCGTTGCTCTACCGGCTCGGCGAGCTGTACCAGTTCCGGCTCGGGCAGCTCGAGCTGGCGACGGAGGCGTTCGAGCGCGTGCTCGAGCTGCAGCCGGGCTTCACGCCGGCGCTGGCGGCGCTCGTGGCGGTGCACGAGCGGCGCGGTGACGACCACGACCTCGCCGCGGCGTGGCGGCGAATGGCGCGCGCGGCGGCGACGGCGTCGCAGGCGATCGAGGCGTGGCTCCAGGTCGCCCGCCTGTGTGGTGAGCGCATCGGCATCGCCGTGGAGGCGATCGAGGCCTACGAGGCGGTCCTCGCGCTCGACCCGGGGCACGTCGGGGCGCTCCTGGGGCTCGAGCGCATGTTGGTGACCACGCGCTCGCTGGACCGGCTGGCCGGGGTGTACCGGCGCCTCGCCGAGGCGGTCGCGTCGCCGTCGGCGCGCGCCGACTACCTCGTGGAGCAGGCGCGACTGCTCGAGGCGCACCTCGACGCGCCGGCGCGCGCGTTCGAGGCATACCGGCGCGCGCTCGAGCTGGATCCGTCGCGCACCGAGGTGCTCGAGCGCCTCGAGGCCCTGGCCGGCGCCGTCGGCGACACCGCGGCCCTCGTCGACGTGCTCGGACGCCGGCTCGAGACCACCGACGAACCGCGAGATCGAGTCGGAATTCTCTTGCGCCGCGGTGATCTGTTCCGGGAGAGCGACCGCCCGCGCGAGGCGGTGCTGTGCTACGAGGAGGCGGCGCGCCTCGATCCGACGAGCCTGCCCGCCGTGCGCGGCCTGCGCGAGCTCTACGCCGGCCTGGGCCGCGGGGACGAGGCGCTGCGCATGGCCGAGCGCGAGGGGGGCGTCGTCGAGGACGCCAGCGCTGCCTCGGGCCTGCTGGTGGCCGCCGGCCGCGTCCGCGAGGACCGGCTGCGCGACGTCGACGGTGCGCTCGAGGACTACCGGCGCGCGCTCCATCGCAACCCGGCCGACGAAGAGGCGCTCGCATCCCTCCGGCGCCTCTGCGAGCGGGCGGGGCGCTGGCAGGCGCTGGTCGACGCCCTCGAGGCGCTCGCGTCGGCGTTGCCCGCGTCTCAGGCCGACCTGCGCATGGAGGCGGCGCGGGTGTGTGTCGATCGCCTCGACGATCCGCAGCGGGCCGCCGCGCTGCTGGGACACGTCGTCGCGAGCCTCGCGGTGCAGTCGCCGGTCGCGCTGCAGCGCCTCGCCGACCTCTACACCGATCTCGAGGCCTGGGCGGACGCCGCGACCGTCTACGAGCGCCTGCGCGAGATCTCGACGGACCGCTCGATGCGCGTGGCGGTCGGCTACCGCCTGGCCGCCATCTACACCGACAAGCAGCCATCGCTCGAGCGGGCGCGCGCCTGCCTCGACGCGGTGATCGCCGACGCGCCGGGCGACGTCGAGGCGCTCTCGCGGCGCGCGTCGCTTGAGGAGGGCGGCGGCGACGCGCGCCTCGCGATCGAGTGCCTCGAGCGGGCCGTCGCGCTCGAGCCCCGCGCCGGCCTGCTGCGGCGACTCGCGCAGCTGCGGGACGAGCCCGATGCGTGGTCGGCGCTGTTGCGGGTGGCGCCCGGCGATCTCGAAGGGGCGACCCGCCTCGCCGCACACCTGCCGGATGCGCAGGCCGTCTCCGACCTGCTGCGGCGGACGCTCGCCGAGGTGAAGGACGAGGTCGAGGCACAGCGTCTCCGCATGCGCTTCGCGGAGCTGCTGATCGAGCGCGGCGCCGCCGCCGAGGCGGAGGCCCTCGTGCGCCACGTCATCGACGCGTCGCCGTCGGATCCGGCGCCACGGGCTCTCCTGGCGCGCGCCTGCGAGGCGCTCGAAGACGGCCTCGATCGCGCGGTCGCCGCGGTGCGCTGGCTCCTCGACCGCGATCCGTTCGCGGTGGAGCCGCTGCGCGCGCTGCGCCGTCTCGACGAAGCGGCGGGGCGCCCGGATCGCGCGTTCCAGATCGCATTGCTGATCCATGCCTTGCGAGAGGCGGGACCCGAGGAGCGCCGCGTGATCGAGCGCTGGCGCGATCGCGTCGGTCGCTGGCCGCGGCAGCCGCTCGACGAGGCGCTGCGCCTCTCGGTGCGCAGCCCGCGCGAGGTGCCGATGTTCGACGACGCGCTGGCCGGTGTCTCGCGCGCGTTGCCGCGGCTGTTCGCGGCGCCGCCGTCGGTGCCGGTGCGCGAGTCGCTCTCCGAAGAGACCGAGGCGCTGGCAGCGCGGGTGGCGGGGCTGGTGGGCGTCGAAGGGGCGCGCGTCCAGGGCGACCTGACGCTGGGCGCCGGTGTGCGGGCGCTCGACGGCCCACCGCCGACGGTGGTGTTCGGGGCGGAGGCGCTGTCACGGCTCGGGGCGGGGGAGCGGACCTTCCACCTCGCGCGTGGCTTCCACCTGGGGCGCCGCCGCCTCGCCGGCGTCGTCGCCTGGTCGCCGGATGCCCTGCGGGGGCTGCTCGAGGCGCTCGTGACGATCGATGGCCCCGGCGAGCCCGAACCACGCGCCCGCACGCTCGTGGCGACGCTCGACCGCCGCGCGCGCCAAAAGCTCGGCACGGTGCTGCCCGACCTGCGCCACCTGTTGCCCGACCTCGATCTCGCTGCGGCGCTCGAGGGCTTCGTCGAGACGGCGAACCGCATCGGCGTCCTGCTCTGCGGCGGCGTCGTGCCGGCGCTGGACGCGCTGCGCAAGAGCGCGCGAGACGCCGCCGCGCCGCTGGCCGAGGTGCCCGGCGCCGCCGACGTCGCGCGCTTCGTCGCCGGCGACGCGTGCCTCGAGGCACGCCGGGCGCTCGGCCTCGCCGCTGTTGATGGGTAGGTGTACCTACGTGGCCTCCGCGCGCGTGTGCTAGGGTGGCGCGGTGAAGCTCGCCTATAGCACGAACGGATTCACGCGGGTCGATCTGCCGGCGGCGCTGCGGCGCATCGGCGCGCACGGCTACGCCGGCGCCGAGATCCTCGCCGACGCGCCGCACTGGCGCCCGGGCGACGACGTCGAGCCGATCCGCGCCGCGCTGGCGGACACAGGCCTCCACGTCTCCAACGTGAACGCGAACACCGCCGTCTGCCTGTGGGACCACCCGCCGCCCGAGCAGGTCTTCGAGCCGTCGCTCTCGAACAGCGATCCCGCCGTGCGCCGGCGGCGCCTCGACTTCACGTTCGCCGCGCTCGACCTCGCGGCGGCGGTGGGCGCGCCTTGCGTCAGCGTCGCCAGCGGCCGGACGCAGGCGCACGTGCCGCCGTCCGAGGGCTTTCGCTGGTTCGCCGACAGCCTCGCCGTGGTCTGCGAGCGCGCCGCCACGCTGGGTGTCCGCGTCGGCATCGAGTACGAGCCGGCCATCCTCGTCGAGAGCGCCCACGAGGCCGCCGCCGTCATCGACCGCGTGGGTCATCCCGCACTCGGGGTCAATCTGGACGTGGGTCATGCCGTCTGTGCGGGCGAGGATCCCGTGACGAGCATCGAGCGCCTGGGGCGCCACATCTGGAACGTCCACCTCGAGGACATCCGGGGCCGGAAGCACCACCACCTCGTGCCCGGCGAGGGCGACGTCGATTTCGACGGCGTGTTCGCCGCGCTGCGGCGGGTGGGGTATGACGGGTTCCTGACGGTCGAGCTGTATACTTGTGCGGATCGGGCGGAAGACGCCGCCCGACGGGCGCTGGCCCACCTGGCCCCGCGCCTCGGTGCGGCCCGGTCGGAGCGTCCGGCGGCGGTGCCGCCGATCCCCTGATTCCCCGGTGACGAGAGGAAGTCCAGTGCGCCGGACTGGTGTGTGGCTCATCGGAGCGCGCGGCAGCATCGCGTCGGTCGTCATGGCCGGCGTCGCGGCAGCGCGGCGCGGCATCGCCCCGCTGGCGGGACTCGTCACCCAGCGTCCGGAGTTCGGCGCGAGCGATCTCGCCGCGCCCGAGGCGTTCGTCTTCGGTGGCCACGAGGTGCGCGCGGGCGCCCTGCCGGACATCGCGAAGGCGGTGCTCGAGAGCTGCCGCGTGCCCTACCTCGCCGACGCGTTGCGCGAGGACCTCGCGGCGATCGATCGCCACATCCGGCCGGGGATCGTGCGCGGCGCGGGCGACACGGTGGCCTCGATGGCCGACGCCGCGGCGCCCGTCGACACCGACGCGGCGGCGATGGCGCGCATTCGCGCCGATCTCGATGCGTTCCGGGCGGCCGAGGGCCTCGACCGCATCGTCATGGTCAACGTGGCGAGCACCGAGCCGCCGATGGATCCGCAGCCGGCCTGGGACGACCTCGCGGCCCTCGAGGCGGCCGCCCGCGGCACGGCCCCCGTGCTGCCGGCCAGTGCGCTCTACGCCTGGGCGGCGCTCTCCGGCGGCGACGCGTACGTGAACTTCACGCCGAGCCTCGGCTCCGACGTGCCGGCGCTGCGCGCGCTGGCCGAGGCCCGCGGCGCGGTCCACATGGGCAAGGACGGCAAGACCGGCGAGACGCTCGTGAAGTCGGTGCTCAGCGAGCTCTTCGCCCGCCGGAACCTGCGCGTCCTGTCCTGGTTCGGGCAGAACATCCTCGGGAACGACGACGGCCGCGTCCTCGAGAATCCGCGGAACAAGGCCTCGAAGATCCGCACCAAGGACCACCTGCTCCGGCGCATCCTCGGTTACGCGCCCGAGACGCGGGTGGGCATCGACTTCGTCCAGAGCCTCGGCGAGTGGAAGATCGCTTGGGATCACATCCACTTTTCGGGCTTCCTGGGCGGCCGCATGCAGATGCAGTTCACCTGGGACGGCTGCGACTCGCTCCTGGCCGCGCCGCTGGTGATCGACCTCGTCCGCCTGGTCGAGCTCGCGCAGCGCCGCGGTGAGCGAGGGGTGGTGACGTCGCTCTCCTCCTTCTTCAAGGACCCGATGGGCACCGAGGAGCAGCGGCTCGTTCGCCAGGACGAGGACCTGCTCGCCTGGATCCGCCGAGAGGCCTGATGGCCCTGCGGCCCTACCTCGAACTGGTGCGCCTGCCGGCGGTGTTCACCGCGCCGGCCGATGTCCTCGCGGGGGCGGCCATCGCCGGCGCGTTCGGCCGCCCCGCGAGCGCGGGCGTCGTCGCGGCGCTGGTTGGCGCCAGCGCCGCGCTGTACTGCGCGGGCATGGCCGCCAACGACCTCTGCGATCTGCGCGTCGACCGCGTCGAGCGGCCGGGACGCCCGCTGCCGTCAGGCCGGGTCCCGTTGCCCGCCGCATGGGCGCTCGTCCTGTTGCTCCAGGCCGTGGCCCTCGCGATCGCCTCCTTCGTGGGGCGTGAGGCCGTCATCGCCGTGGTCGGGACGGCGACGGCGACGTGGCTCTACAACGCCGTGCTCAAGGGCGGTCCGCTGGGTCCCGCGGCGATGGGCCTCTGCCGCTACGGCAACGCGGCCATCGGCCTCGCCGCCGCCGGTGCCTGGCCCGAAGCGCCGCTGGCCTGGGCCATCCCCGCGGGCACCCTCGCGTACACCGCCGCGGTGACTGCCGTCTCGAGCCACGAGGCCGCCGGTGCGACCCGCGCCCAGGTCCGGCCGCGCGCGATGGCTCTGGTCGCGCTCGCCCTCCTGCCCGCTTTGTGGCCCGCCGCCGACCTGCTCCCGGTGCGGTGGGCCGCGGCGCTCGTCCTCGTCCCGGTGGTGTGGTTGTGGCGGCCCGCGATGCGCGCCGTCGCCACGCCTTCGCCCGGCGCCGTGCGCGGCCTCGTCATGGCGGGCATCTTCGGCATCGCGATGGTCAACGGCGTCATCGCCGCCGCCGCGGGTGGCTTCGTGGCCGCGGCCGTCGCGATCGGCCTGCTGGTGCCCGGCCGACTGTTCGGACGCTGGTTCTACGCGACCTGATCAGGGCCCGCTTTGCGGGGCGGGGGCGAGGCCGGTCGGGGCGGCGGGCGCGTCGGCGACCGCCTCGAACGCGAGCGTCAGCGGCGTGTGGAGCGGCGGCACGACCTTGGTGTTCACCTCGTAGCCCATCGTGGCGCCGCGGTACGGGTTGCCGGCATCGCCGACGACGCCCACCACGCACGACTCGTCGGGGATGAGCGCCACGATGCTGCGGCCGTCGTCGGCGGAGTAGCGGCCGTTCCAGAAGCTGCTGCCCAGGAACTGCCAGTCCCCCGCGGGCGGCGCCTTCTTGCGCTCACGGTTATAGAGCCAGCTCTCGGCGGGCTCGCGGCGGTGCTTGCCCGACTTGGGATCCGTCCACTCGACGAACAGGCGCATGCGTCCGCCGGGCTTGACCACCTCGCGCATGCCCGTCGACGTGTCGCGGTAGGTGTTCGGATCGAGGCCGATCAGCAACAGCCCCACGTGCAGGTGGCTGGGCACGCCGGAAAGCTCGAGCACCGACTCGTGCAGCTTCCCGTTGGGACCCACGGCGTAGTACTCGAGGATGCCCTCGGTCATGTTGAGCCGCCCGGGCACCTCGACGCGCCGCCTCTGGCGGTCGACGAGGACCTGCCCGATGCGGGCGCGGTGCTCGTCGATGCGCTCGATCGTCGGCGGCGCCGGCGGCGGCTCCGCGCCCGGAGGCGGCAACGAAGGCGGCGGCAGCTCGATCTTCGGCTTCTTCGCCGCCACCGATGGGGGCGCGGCCGTGCTGGCGGGCGACGCCGCCGATGACGCCGCCGCGGTGGGCGCCTTCTTCGCCTCCTCGGACGTGCAGGCGCCAAGCGAGAGCGCGAGGACGAAGATGCCGGACGCGCGCCTCATGAGCGACGCTCCGCGCGGATGACGGTGTAGTGGATCGGCGGCGGCAGGTGGCGCACGTCGGTGACGGTGAAGCCGACCGCATCGAGCCACTCGCGCTGCTCCGCCACCGAGTGGCAGCGGCCGTCGTGCGCGAGCACGCGCATGTTCAGCGCGAACATGGCGGCGAACTGCGGGCCGGCGCGGTCGTCGTCGAGCATGACGTCGCTGATGTACAGCACGCCGCCGGGGGGGACGGCGTCCGCGACTTTCTTCATGATTTCAAGCACTTGAGGAGGCTGTTCCCGGTGGAGCACCCCCGAGATGAGCGCCGCGTCGTACTGGCCCGGGAGCGCGTCGCGGTAGTAGTCGAAGGGCAGGCAGCGCACGCGATCGGCCGCGCCCATCTGCGTGACGATCTCGGTCGAGATGGCGACGACTCCCGGCAGATCGAGGACGTCGGCCTCGAGGCCCGGTGTGCGCTGGGCGAGCATGGCCGAGTAGGTGCCCGGCCCGCCGCCGACGTCGGCGAGGCGGTGACGGCCGGTCAGGTCGACCACCTCGGCGAGCGCGCGGCCGACGCCGAGCGCGCGGTGGTGCATGCCGTAGACGAAGTTGCGCGTCCGGCTCGCGTCCTCGCCGAGGTACTGGTCGGGCGAAGCGTGCACCGTGCCCGTCCGCACGACCTCGTCCAGCCGGTTCCACAGCGGGTAGACGTCGCCGTTGTAGAGGAGCGCCGGCCCGAGGTACGACGGGCGGCCCTCCACCAGGAAGAGGTCGGCGTCGGCGGCGTTCGTGTAGCGCTCGCCCTCCTTGCGGACGAGGCCGACGCTGGCCAGGGCCGTCAGCAGCGCGTCGGTGGCCACCGGATCGGTGCCGGCGCGCGCCGCGACCTCCGCCGGCGACGCGGCCCCGGCGGCGAGGTGGGTGAACAGCTTGAGGCGCACCGCCGCGATCAGCGTGGCACTCCCCCAGTAGGCGGTCGCGAGCGCGACGATCGCGTTTGGGTCGGGGCGCGAGCTCATGCGGTGACTCCGGTGTGAAAGGCCGCGCGATGTTACGAACCGCGCCCTCGGGGCTCAAGCCCTGGTGGCGATCCTTCTGCTTCCTTCTCTCCGATTTCGGGGTTGTACGGAGGGGTCGCGTGGTGTTGAATCCGCACCGGACCCCGTAGGGGGAGCAGTTACCCCGTGGATTGGCGATTCTGGCGGCGCAGGCGGCCTGCGTCCGAAACCACTCTCGAAGTCGACCCGCCCGTCGACGCGAGCGAGCCCGCGAAACGCGCGCCCGTCGCGGCGCCCGCGGCGCCCCACTTCGACGAGTTTGCGTTCGAGGCGCCCCGACCCGGCGCGACGACGGTCGACGCCGAGGCGCCGCCGGCCGAAGACGTGCGCGACGTCGTGCGCCGCAAGGCCGGCCGACGCCTCGCCGCCGACGCCCCGCCGCGGACGGTCCCGCCCGGCTTCGAGCCGGTGCTCGTGCCGAGCCTCCGCGAGCAGGCGCTGGTCTACCGGCTCGCCGCCGAGCAGCGCGCCGCCGTAGCCCCCCACGAGGCGCTCGACTTCTACCGCGCCTATCTCGACCTCTGCCCCGACGACGGCGAAGCGTGGCTCGGCTGCGGCGGCGTCCGTCTCGCCATCGGCGCCTTCGACGAGGCCGCGCAGGCCTTCCGTGAGGCCCGCCGCTGCGCGCCGCGCGAGCCGGGGCCCCTCGGCTGCCTGGGCTACGTCGCCGGCTGCCTCGGCGACTGGGAAGGGGCCATGCGGCACTTCGGCGAGGCCGTGGCGCTCGCCCCGCACGACGCCGACCTCTGCGCGCGCCTCGCCGACGCGCAGGAGCGTGCCGGCCACGGCGACGCGGCCCGCGAGACGCGACAGCGGCTCGAGTCCCTGCGGAGCGCCTGACGCGACGCGGACCTTCGACTTCACCCGGCGAGATCACGCACGGAGCGCACCTTGGAGCTCGCGACCCTCGACGCGCAGAAGGCCCGGGCACACGAGGCCCTCGTCCGCGGACACCTCCACGAGGCAGGGCGCCTGTACGACCAGCTGGAGCCGGTCTACGAGCGGCACGGCTTCCTCGAGGGCTTGTTGGCGCTGCGCTACAACCGCCTGCTCGTGGCGCTCGAGTCGCGCGAGGCCGAGCGCACCGGCGCGCTGATGCAGCGGCTCGCCGAGGATCTGCGCGCCGTCGAGGCGCCGGGCAGCCCGCTCGTCCGGAGCGTGGCCGCCGGCCTGCAGCGCCTCGTCGCGGATGCGCCGCCGGGAACGGACGCCGAGGCGGCGCGCACGGTCCAGGTCCTCGCGTCGGCCATCGCGCCGTCGGTGAGCGTCGCCCGTCCCTCGGCGCCGGACCCCGTCGAGGCGTCGCCCGCCGTCCTCGCCGGTCTCGACGCCGAGGACGTCGCCGTCCTCCTGCTCGGCGACCGCGCGACCGTGCCGGGCGACGGCGGGGCGGGCGGGGGCCGCTGGTCGGCCCTGGTGGGGGCCGGCGAGAGCGGAGAGGCGGGCGAGGTCGGTGAGTCGATCGAGGCCTTCGTCCGTTTCCGTAGCGCCGGCGACCTCTTCCGGGCCTACCAATCGCTGGCCCAGGCCTACGAGCGCGCCTGGCCGGCGACGCCCGGCGCGGCGGCTTTGATCGGCGTCGGCCTCTCGGCCCTCGAACAATCGGGACTCCCGGAGCGCCTCGACTACGCGCCCGGCCTACCGGTCGAGCGTCGCCTGCGCCGGGCCGTCGAGCTGCACGGCCGGCTCGCGGCGGTCGTCGGGGGCTTCGCCGGGTGGGAGGCGGTCGCCCGCGGCCAGTGGCGACACGTCCTCGCGCTGGCCGAACGGTGGAGCGAGAAGCTGGCCGCACGCGCCGGACGCGGTGGCGGTCGCGCGGACGACGCCGAGCACGAGGCGCGCATCGCGGTCTGGCGCGCCCGCGCCCACCGGTGGCTCGGCCAGGCCGAGCGGGCCCGCGAGGTGTTGGCGCCGTGCGTGGCCCGCGCCTACCGCTGCGCCTACAGCGACCTCGCCGTCGCCGCGGACGTGCTGCTGGAGGCCGCCGACGTGTCCGAGCGGTCCGGCCTCGGGGCCGAGGCGGCGAAGCTCTATGGCGACGCCGCGGAGGCGGCCGTGCCCGGCGTGCTGCGCTCGGCGCGGTTGGTGGAGCAGGCGGCGCTCGTCGATGAGTGCCTGGCCGAGCGGGCACCGGCGCGCATCCTTCAGGCGGTGATCGGCCTGGCGGGCCGCGTCCGGGCAGGCGGCGAACCTTCCGACGGCGGCCGGCTCCTCGACCGCGCCCGCGCCCTGCTGGCGCTCGCGCGCACCCACGTGCCGACGACGTTGGTCGGCGAGGCGACGGTCCAGATCGAGCTGACGGGCGCGCGCGCGGGCGACGCGACGGCCGCCAGCCGCGCGGTCGAAGCGGCGCGCGCCATCGGCGATCGTGCCGGCATCGCGCTCGGCACGCTGTTCCGCGGCCTCGCGGCCCGTGTCGACACCGATCCCACGAGCCGCAGCCACGCCTGGACGGATCTCGCGCGCGCCGCGGCCGAGGCGAAGCGCTGCTCGGCGGGCGCCGTTCGCCGTGTCGTGGAGGTCGCCGTCGGCCTGAGCCACATGGGCGATGCGGAGGGGGCCGAGCCCGCGCGGGTGGCCATCCACCTGCGCCGCGCCGCCGAAGTGCTCGAAACGACTGCGTTTTCCGATGGTGCCGGCCCCCGGGACGCGTTCGTGCCCACGACGGCCGACTTCCGCATCGACATCGCCGCCCGGCGGTTGCTCGACGCCGGGATCGTCGACGTGGCCCGCCGGTTGAGCGCCGCGGTGCGGCATCGGGGCCTTGCGCCCGCCGAGGACCCGCCGGCGGCGCCGCTCGGGGCCGAGGTGCGGGGCCTCCACCTCCGCCTGTTCGAGACGCGGTTCGCCGGCGGAGCGGCGGTGGAGCGGGCCGCAGAGATCGCGCTCGGCGAGCGGCTCGTCCACGCCGAGCCCGTCGCCGCCTGGCCGCGGCGCGCGCCCGGCGATGACGAGGCGCGTCTCGAGTACTGTGCGTTCGACGACTGGCTCGTGGTCTTCGTGGTCCGCGCCGATACCGTACGCGCCCACCGCTGGTCCGAGACGAAGGCCGGCTTGCGCGCGCGGGTCGCGGAGCTGCTGCGGCTGCTCCGCGCCGGCAGCAAGGCCGATCGCGACTTCGGCGCCGCTGCCCGCGACCTGTACCAGCTGCTCGTACGCCCCATCCTCGAGGACCTCGCGGGCGTGCAGCGGCTCTTCGTCGTGCCCGACGGACCGCTGTGTGCGCTGCCCTTCGGCGTGCTGCTCGGGGAGCATCCGCTGGCCGAGCGCTTCGAGCTGGCGGTCGGCTGGCCGGCGCCCGCGCCGCTTACGGCGGGCGGCGACGTCGCGCCGCCGTCGGTGGTGATCGCCGGCGACGCCGCCACGGGCCGCGATCTGCGCATCAGCACCTTGGCTCGCGAGGGCCTCTACGAGACCGTCGACGTCCGGCACGGCGAGGATCTGGATCCGGACGGACTCGCCGCGGCGCTCTCGCCGGCCCGGGTCGTCCACCTCGTCGGCGCTCTCGAAGCCGGCGCGGCGCTGGCGTTGCGCGACGGCGAGGCGCCGGTACCGCTGGCCGACGTGGCGCAAGCGCTCGCGCGGGGTGGCACCGTCTGCGCAACGCTGATGGGGCCGGTCGAGGCACCCGGCGAACGGCTCGCCATCGGGACGCTGCTCAGCGCAGTTCGTGGCGGCGTCCTTGCCCGCCACTGGCGAGCCGACGAGGACGGGGCCTTCCTGCTCGACTTCCTGCGGCACGCGGCCGATGCCGTCGACGGTCAGGATCTCATCGGCGCGCTCGGCGCCGCGCGTCGGGGCGCGATCCACGCCCGCATGCCGGCCCGGCACTGGGCCGCCTTCGAGCTCTTTCTGCCGGAGTACGGTTGAGCGTCGGGCGCGGTCGGGCGCCCTGTCGATCAGCGCAACAAGAACCAGGCGCCGACGCCGAGGCCGGCGACGACGAACACCGCGACGCCGACGAGCAGGCCGGCGCTCCGCGAGCTCTTCTGCGTCTCGCGGAAGGCGGTGGTCGGGCCGGTCATGATCGCCGGCGGACGCAGCACATCGGAGCGGCCCGTGTTGCGCGGAGGCGACGCCTCGGCGGCGGTCGACGGTGATGACTCGGTGGCGGGCGTGACCGGAATGGGCCGCGACGGCGGCGAGGCCGGCGCCTCCGCGGCGCGGGCCGGCGGTGTCGTCGAAGGCGCGGTCGATGGACGCGCGGGGGCGGCCTTCGGCTTGCCCAGCCCGACGAGTCCCTCGGCGGCCATCGCCTTGGCGATCATGTCGGTCGACAGGCGCAATGTCGCCGCGCCCTCGACCGGACCGCCGCGATCGGCCAGCAGCTCGGCCACCTCGTCGGGGTTCATCTCGAGCGAGGCATCCTGTCGGGCCTTGAGGGTCTCCATGCACCGGTCGAGCGCGTCGCGCACCTCGATGGCGTTGGGGAAGCGCTCCTCTCGCTTCTTCGAGAGCAGCTTCATCACCACCGCCTCGAGCTCGGGCGGATAGGACCAGTCGGGGCGCACCTTGGAGGGCGGCACCGGATCCTCGATGACGATCTTGGTCGCCACCTCGACGGCGGACTCGGCGTAGAAGGGGAGCCGCGCCGTCATGGTCTGGTAGAGGATGATGCCCAGCGAGAAGAGGTCGGAGCGCGGGTCGAGCTCGAAGCCCTGGACCTGCTCCGGGCTCATGTACGCCGGCGTACCGCAGACGATGCCGTCGCGGGTCAGCGGCTGGTAGTCCTCGCCGGGGTCGGTGATCTTCGCGATGCCGAAGTCGAGGACCTTGACGAAGTCCTTCGTCCGCCGGTGATCGAAGCACACGACGTTCGCCGGCTTCAGATCACGGTGGATGATGTTCGAGGCGTGCGCTTCGTCGAGCGCCTCGCACACCTGCCGGATGATGTGGACGATGCGCACCGCCGGCAAGGGGGCGTCTTCATTGATGATTCGGCCGAGGTCGCGCCCCTGGATGTATTCCATCGCCATCCACAGGAGCTCGCCGTCGTCCTCCTCACCGAACCCGTAGATGCTGATGCAGTTGGGGTGGTTGAGCCGGCTTGCGGCCTGGGCCTCGCGCTGGAAGCGCTTCACGACGGTGGCGTCGTCGACCAGGTTCGAGCGAAGGATCTTCAGCGCCACCTTGTTGCGGAGCTGGATGTGGGTCGCCTGGTACACGCGACCCATCGCGCCTTCGCCGATGAGGCTCTCGACCTTGTAATTGCCGCCGATGACGCGTCCGAGGAGCGGATCGTGGTCGGTGCGGACGCTGAAGGTGAGCGATGCGCCGCACGCCGGGCAGAAGTTCGGGCGTCCCGCGACGGGCGCATGGCATTTCGGGCAGGCACTCATGAGAGTGGGTCCTCGACTCCTCGGCACGGGCCGCCACGCCCCCCGGCCGCGTCCGAGCCCGGCGCCGCGCGCTGACGGCTCGGGCGGACCATATCAGAGGGCATCCGGGGTCGCAAGCATTCGTCCGGCAGGCCGCCGATGGCCCGGCGACGCTCGGGTGCAAGGATTTGCACCTTCCTCGGCACTCTTCTCCGGAGTAGATTCCGGGGTCTTGACTGCCCGTAGAGGGAGGTTCGGGGACCCCATGGCGCGCAAGCTCCTTTCGGCGGTGATGGCGACGGCCCTGCTCGCGCAGACCGGGTGCTACAACACCTACAACATCTCCATGGACGAGCTGGGCAAGCTGCAGGAAGGCGGCACCAGCAATGCTGTCCGCGTCGCGACCGCCGAGGGTCAGGACGTCGTCGTCACTGAAGACACGCGCATCGGCGTCACGCTGAAGGACGGCGAGTACGTCGCGATCTCGCCCTTCAACTTCACGCTCGCCGGCAATCAGCTCGTCGCACCCGACGAGGACCGCCTCGTCTCGGCGGGTGAGATCGAGAGCGGCAACGTGAAGGAGGTCAGCGGCACCAAGACCGCGCTCCTCGTGGCCGGCGGGGTCGCCGCGCTGGTCGGCCTCGGCCTGGCCATCACGCTGACCGCGCCCGAGCGCAAGGAATTCGGCGAGTGATGCGCATGTGAGCGCGACGTCCGCCCGCTCCCTCCTCCTGGCGGCGCTTCTGCTCGCCGCCTGTTCCGACTCCGCGCCGCGCTTCGTCGACGTCTCCGTTCTGAACGATGGTGACGATCCCCACGGCCCATTTCAGGTGGCCGCCATCGTCCGTGGCGGTGACGGCCCGCTGACCGTGCGTCTGTGGCTGGCGCCGGGCGACGCGGCGGCGCTCGAGGGCGAGTGCGCCGGCCGACCACCGCACGGCGCCTGGCGAGGCGTCGACGCCGGACCTGCCGGCGAACCCGCCGCCTGCCACACGGTCGAGCTCGAGTCCGAGGGCAGCGACCGCTTCACAGGCACGTTCGTGGCGCCGCCGTTCGCGCTCGGCACGGTGCTGCACCACGTGCTCATCGCCCGCGACGCCGACGGCGACGGCGCCCGTTGGCCGGCCGAGGGCGCGGCCTCCATCGTGGTCGGTCCGTCCGGCCGCGCGCCCGTCGTGATGGCGCTCGCCCCCGATCGAGGCCCTGCGGCCGGCGGCAATGAGGTCGCCCTGCGCGGCGAGGGGTTTGCCCCCGAGATGACCGTGCGATTTGGCGCCGAGCCGGCGACGCGGCTCGTGGTCGTCTCGGCGCACCTCGCGCTCGCGATCGCGCCGCCCGGCGCGCCCGGCACCGTCGCTCTGACGGCCGAGCGCTCCGGCCGGACGAGCGTCCTCGGGGGGGCGTATGCCTATGTGGCGCCGCCCGGCATCGCCCGCGTCTCGCCCGCCGAGGGGCCCACGGCGGGCGGCACGCTGGTGGTCGTGGAGGGCGAGGGTTTTCAGCGAGGCGCGACCTTGCGCTTCGGCGCCGGCGCGGCCACCGACGTCGTCTTCCTCGACGCGACGTCGATCGCGGGGGTCACGCCACCGGGGCCGGCGGGCGCGCTCGACGTATCCGTCGTCAATCCGGATGGGCAAACCGCAATCGTTCCGGGCGGTTGGCGCTACTGGCCCCCGCCTCTGCTCGACTCGCTCGCGCCCGATCGCGGATCGGATCTCGGCGGGACGCGCGTCCGCGTTGCCGGGGCCGACCTGCGCGCACCCGCCGCCGTCTACCTCGACGGACGCCCCGCGACCGAGGTGGAGGTCACCGCCGACGGGCGCGCCGCGACGTTCGTCGCGCCACCGCACCGCGAGGGCGAGGTGGACGTCGTGCTCTTCAATCCGGACGGACAGAGCGCGACGCTCGAGGCCGCGTTCCGCTACGTCGGGCCGCCGGTCCTCGAAGCCGCCGCGCCGCCCGTGGCCGGGCGATGCGGCGGGAGCCTCGTCACGCTCTCCGGACGCAACTTCGAACCGGGCGTGCGCGTGTTCTTCGGCGAGCGGGAGGCCGAGGTGGTGTCCGTCTCCGACGACGGCCGCTCCGCGGTGGTGCGCACGCCACCGGGCGAGCCCGGACCGACGCGGGTGCGCGTCGAGAATCCCGACGGCCGCTCGGCGCGGGCCGACGACCTCGTGGTCTACGGCGTCGTACCGGTCGTGGATCGGGTCGAGCCGTTCCGGGTGCCGGTCTGGGGTGGGGTCGCCGTGCGCGTCGTCGGCCGTGACTTCGAGCCCGGGCTGGCCGTTTCGTTCGACGGCATTGCCGCCGAGTCGGTGAACCTCGTCGAAGCGGGCTGCGAGGCGCAGCTCGAGGCGGTGGTGCCGGCGAACGAGGCCGGTCCGGCCGACGTCCGCGTGCGGAACGCCGATGGCGCCGACGGGCTTCTCCGTGCGGGCGTCGAGTACGTCGCACCCGGACTCGAGCCTCGGGAGGGCCTGGTGCCGGGGTTCACGAACGTGCGTCTGACGGGCCTGGACTTGCGTCCGGGCCTGACGGTGCAGGTCGGCGGTCGGCGCCCGCGCGCGCTCGTTCGCGTGTCCGACGAGGAGTGGCGCCTGGTCACGCCCGAAGGGAACTACGGCCCCGCGGGCGTCGAGGTCCGTAACGCCGACGGCCGTGGCGTGGTCCTCGAGAGCGGCTTTCTGTACCGCTGGTTCGTGGATCGGACGCGTGGCCGCCTCGAGCCAGATCGCGACTGTAACGATGTGACTGTCGTCGACGTCGATGGTGACGGGATGCTCGACCTGGCGACGGCGAACGGGGCGCTGAACGGATTCGGGCAGGTCGACCAGCCCGTCGGCGTTCACGTGAACGATGGGAGCGGCCGCTTCGGGCGGCGGGCCCTTCGTCCGGAGGGCAATGGCATGAACGTGAAGGCGGGCGACATCGATGAGGATGGCGATCCGGACCTGCTCGTGGCCAACCTCTCGAACGTGCGAGACGAGCTCTTCATCAACGATGGCGAGGGCCGCTTCAGGGCCGATCCCGCCTTTCCCGCAGCCGGCGGCAGCTATGACGCCGACTTCATCGATGTGGACGCCGATGGCGATCTGGATGTGTTCCTCCTGCAGACGGGCTCGCCTGAGGCCGGCAACGCCACGGGACCGGAGCGGCTCTTCCTGAACGAGGGCGACGGCCGTCTGGTCGAGCAGTCGGAGGGCGTCTACTTCGGGCGCGGCGATGTGCACGACCACGATCTCGATCATGCCGATCTGGATGGCGATGGCTTCCCCGATATGGTGATCGCGGTCGACAACCTCAGCGGCTCCTTCGAGTCGGCCACCAACCGGCTGCTCCTGAACACGCTCGGCAGCGAAGGGCGCGTCGGCTTCCGCTTCGCGCCGGCGCCGATGAACCGCCTGCGCGGCGACTGGCTGCACGTGGAGCTGGTGGACGTCGATGGCGACGGCGACCACGACGTCCTGATGCCCCACGACTACGTCGAAGGGCTCTCGGACCCCTCGATGCCCGCGCTGGCGCTGTTCCTCAACGACGGGGCTGCTGGATTCGAGCCGGCGCACGAACGCATCGTGGGTCTTTCGCCCGTGCCCGCGTTCGAGACCGTCACCGCCGACCTCGACGATGATGGGGACGTGGACATCCTGTTGGCGGTGTTCGGGCTGCTCTTCCAGGACGGTACGATCGACGCGTCGCCCAGCGTCGCCCTCCTGAACGATGGCGAGGCTCGGTGGCACCTGGCGCCGGGCGCGTTCGCCGAGTCGCTGGCCATCCCGACCTCCGATTTCGGCGTGGCCGACTTCGACGGCGACGGCGACCTCGACGTCTTCGAGTGCGCGGCGGAGGGCGAGTCGCGGCTCTGGCTGCGGGAGTGAGCGCGGCAGTTGTCGCTTTTGCCGTACGGTTGATAGAGTCGGCCGCGCGTGTGGTCGGGCATTTCCTCACCTCGCCCGGAGACGTCGATCCGTGAGCAGGCACTCGCCAGATCCGGCCGAGCTCGAGCGGCAGCTGCGCCGCTGTCTGGCGCTCATGCGCATGGCCCCGCTCGACTTCGTCCTGCGCGTGCAGGCGGGCGAGCTGCTGATCGCGCTCGGCGACATCCCGCGCGGCGTACGCGTCCTGCGCAGCTGCGCCGACTACTTCACGCTCGCCGGCTTTCCTATCCGCGCTCTCTGGGCGCTCAAGCTGCTGGAACTGCACGGCGCCGACGCGCGTGTGGTCGATCGCGGGTTGAACCTGCTCGCCGAGCACTACGCACGCACCCCGAACCGCGACTGGGGCGACCCGATCTTCGAGATGCCGCTGCGCCAGCGCGATCACGTGGCGCTCGACGGGCTGCCCGACAGCCTCGACGAGGTCGTGGCCGAGGTCGACCGCCGCGCCACCGACATCATCCGCGGCGTGACATTCCCGGATCGCCTGCCGCGCTTCCCCCTCCTCAGCGAACTGCCGCGGGACACCTTCCTCACCGTCGTCCGCTCGATGCGCCTGCGCCGGATGGAGAACGGTCAACCGCTCGTCCGCGAGGGCGAGGCCGGCGAGGCGGTCTTCATCGTCATCGTGGGTCGCGTCGCCGTGACCAAGCGCCGGGCGGAGGGCGACGTGGTCCGGCTGGCGGAGCTCGGCGACGGCGACATCTTCGGCGAGATGGCGCTCGTCACGGCGTCGCCCCGCGTCGCCACCGTCACTGCCGAGGGCCCGGTGGACGTGTTCGAGCTGCCGCGCACGGTGCTCGAGCGCCTCGGCCGGGACGCGTCCGAGCTTCAGAGCGCGCTGTCCCGCCAGGTCTGCGACCGCATGCTCGCGAACCTGTTCAACCTCTCGCCGATCTTCCGGGCGGTTCCGCCCGATGAGCGCGGCGCGATCCTGTCCCGCTTCCAGTCGCGGCTGGTCGAAGAGGAAGAGGTCATCATCCAGGAGGGCGAGACGGGACGCGGTCTGTACATCGTCCTCGACGGGCTGGTTCAGGTCACGCGGCGTCGCGACGGGCGCCGCCATGACCTGGACTGGCTGCGGGAGGGCGACGTGCTGGGCGAGATCTCGCTGTTGCGCAGGTCCCCGGCCACTGCCACCTGCACGGCGAGCCGACGCACCCTGCTCATGTTCCTCCCAACCGAGGACTTCGAGGAGATGGCGCGCCGCCATCCCGAGACGCTCCGCGCCTTGAGCGAGCTCAGCGAGCATCGCCTCCTGAACAGCCTGTATACGTTGGCCTGAACCGCTCGTCCTGGTCCGTGTCCCCGGGGCGCCGTGCGCGCCTCGCCATGGCCACCGATCGCGCCGCGACCGTCCCGACCCGTCTCTTTGGGCCCATGCGACGTGTCCGCCCCGAACTCCACTCGCAGGGCGGATGCCCGCGTGCCCAGTCGTGTCGCAGACGGAGGCGAACGCTCAGGTTCACCTGCATGCATCCCCATGGGCGAGACATGTATCCACGTTCTTCGGAAACGTTGCGCGGGGCGGTGACGTCGCGTAGAAATCCCGCCAAGGCGTGTCTGAGACGCCTTGAGACGCGATCTGCTCGACACAACAGGAGGCGAAATTGGCTACGCGGACCAAGAAGGCCACTGGTCAGAAGAAGGGGCGGCGCGGAAACATCACGCCCGAGGCTCGTGAGAAGGGCGCCGTCTCCAAGTCGCAGCGCGGCATCTTCAACAAGTACCTGAAGGCGCTGCAGGGGCGTGCGGCCGACAAGACCCGTACCAAGATCGACGAGATCGACGAGATGCTGCAGCGCGGCACGCGCTTCAAGCAGGCGCCGGTCTTCAAGGCGGGCAAGCGCGTCGGCACCAAGGAGAAGGAGCTGCCCCTCCTGCCGTCGGAGCGCGCCAACCTGCTCGCCAAGCGCCGCAAGCTCGAGGCCGGTCTCACGCGGAAGGCCCCCGACGACCTGCGCGCGCAGTTCCTGGCCGTCCTGCCCGAGTATGCCGAGCGCAACGGGCTGAGCCGCGACATCCTCATCGGCGTCGGTGTGCCCGCCGACGACCTCGACGAGGCCGGCGTCCGCTGAGCGTCCGCCACCCGGTGGTTGAGCCGGCCGCCCGTTCCGCCGAAGATGGAGCGGGAATGAGCGAAAACGTGCCCAGCCTCTCGGACGCCGAGGTCCTCAACCGCGACGTCTGCGTCTACGCACTCGACGACGGCCACCTGACGGCGGTCTCGGGCGTGGTGACGCAGGCTCGCGGCGGAGACTTCACCCTACGCACGACGGGAACCCAGGTCCTCCGGTCGGGTGGCGTGGCGGTCATGCGCGTGCGCACCGCCGAAGGCGTCTTCCGGGGACGCGTCGAGGTCGGCGAGGTCGGCGACTTCGTCGCACGGGTCCGGCTGCTCGAGCCCATGCGCCCGACCGAGCGACGCGCCCACGCCCGCACCGACATCGTCGTCCGCTTCCTCGCGCGCCGATTGCCGGCGGGCCAGGAGGGCGCGCGGGTGGCCCGCCATCTCTCGCTGGTGCCCCATGCCGCGCCCTGGATCACCGACGAGATCGTGCTGAGCGCCAGCGGCATGCGCGCCGCCCTGCCCGGCGAATGGCACGTCGGGGACCGCGCCGAGATCCGCTTGCACGTGCCCGGCCCCGCCGGCGGCAACCACCTCGTGCTGCGGGGCGAGGTCGTGCGCGGTCTGGCCGACGAGGACCCTCGCGACGTCGCGCTGCGGTTCCTCGACCTCGACCCCGCGACGCGCCTCGAGCTGGTCGACATCGTCGACCGCGCCCGCCTGGCCGACTTCCTCGAGCTCGAGTCCTGAGCGGCGCGCTCAACCCCTGAGCATCGGGTCGAGCTGGCCGCGCTTGTCGAGGTCGACGAGGTCCGTGTAGCCGCCGATCGCCTGCTCTCCGATGAAGATCTGCGGCACGGTGCGGCGGCCCGTGGCTTCGACGAGCCACATGCGCTTCTCGGGGTCGTCGCTCACGTCGATCTCCTCGTAGCGCACGCCCTTGCGCTCGAGGTGGCGTTTGGCGGCGACGCAGTAGCCGCAGAGGCGGGTCGTATAGACGCGGACCGATGTCATGCGTCCTCCTCGCATCGAGGTCGGCAGTTTCCTGATGCCGAGCGCGAGCTTGTGGTCGCGACGGGGGTGAAATATAACGACAACACGGCACCTTTCTCGCTGGCGGGATGGCACGCCTCGTCTACATGGACCGGTCGGGCCGGCAGCAGGTCCTCGACATCGGCCCGGCCCGCCCGCAGGTCGTCGTCGGCCGACAGCCCGATTGCGACCTCATCTCCAATGAAGCCAGCGTCTCGCGGCGCCACTGCGTCTTCACCTTCGAGGCCGGTCAGTACCGCGTCAGCGATCTCGGCTCCGCCAACGGCACGCTCGTCAACGACGCGCCGCTCACGCGCCGGCCACTCGCCTCCCGGGATCTCATCCGCTGCGGCAGCTTGCTGCTCCAGTTCTTCGACGACGATGCGGAGCGGCCGCGGACCTCCGACGCGCTGGCGCCCGTCGCGGACGGGCAGGGGATCGCGGCGCAGGTGCGGCGGCTCGAGGAGTTCAACCGCCGCCAGGGCGAGCGGCTGGCGCAGCTGCAGGACGAGCTCCTCGGCGCCGAGCTGCGGGCCGAGGGGGCGACGGCTCGGCTGGCGGCGGCCGACCAGGAGGCGTCGGCTCTGCGCGGCGCGGTCGAGCGGCTCGAGGCCGCCGGGTGGCGGCGCGAGGAGGCCCTGCGCGCGCGCGAGGCCGAGATCGAGGAGCTCACCGCCCGCCTGGACGCGATGGGCGACCTCGCGGCGGAGGCGGCGAGCCTGCGCACCCGGGTCGCCGCGCTCGAGGGACGCGGCGACGGGGTTGCGGCGACGCAGGCGATGACGCGGGTCGTTCTGGCGACCGACGGCGGCGTCGCGCGGGAGGAGGGTCCGACCGCGCCGCCCGGCGTCGACGGGCCCGAGAACGAACAGCTCGACGCGCTCCTGGCGACGCTCGCGCATCGCGACGTCACGATGGAGGCGCTGCGGGCTTCGCTGGCGGAGGCCGAGCGCACCGAGACGGAGCTGCGGGCGGCGCTGGCGGAGGCCCGGCAGTCGGCGGCCGACGCGGGTCAGGCGCGGCGCGCCCGGCGGGAGGCCGAGGCAGCGCTGGCGGAGGCGCGGGCGAGACTCGAGAGCCTCGAGGGGGAGCGATCGCGCCTCGAGGCGCGCCTCGCGGAGGCCACGGCGGCGGCGGTTCCTCCCGCCGGCACCGAAGTCGACACCGGCCCTCCGTCCGCGGTGCCGCCGCCCGAGGCGACCGAGAGTGGCCTCTCCTGGCGGGTCGCGGAGCTCCTGGGGCTCGACGCGATCGATGAGGTCGGGGCGCGGCTGGATCAGCACTTCGACGAAGCGCGTGCGCGATCCGTCGAGCTGGAATCGCTGAAGACGGAGATGCTCGGGCTGCGGGATGAGGCGGCATCGGCGGCGCTCGCGCTGCGAGAGGCCAGCGCCGAGATCGAGTCGCTGCGGGCGGCGGCGGTGGCCCTCGAGGCGCTCGATGTCGAGCACACCCGGACGCTCGAGGAGGTGCGCGCGCTGCGCGAGGCGCTCGCCCAGGCCGAGAGGGCCGTCGCGGAGGGCGCCGCCGCGTCGCCGCAGCTCGACGCGCTCACACGACGGGTCGAGGCGCTCCAGGCCGCGCTGGCGGACGCCGAGAGGGAGAGGGATGAGGCGTTCGCCGCCCTTCGCCTCGCCGAGCAGCGGGCGCGCGGTGTCGAAGATGACCGCGTCCCGCTCGTGGAGCGCCTCGCCGCCGCGGAGGCGCGCGCGGCGACGGCGAGCGCCGAGGTCATGGCGCTCACCGTCGAGCTGGACGCTGCCCGCGAGACGCTGCGCTTCATCGAGGTCGAAGCGGATGCTCTGAGGCGAGGCGCGGCGCGGGGTGACGAGGCGCTCGCCGCGCTGCGCGAGCGGTTCCAGGCGGCCGAAGCCGAGGCGACGGCGATGCGCGATCGTTGCGAACAGCTGGACGTCCGTACGCAGGCGCTGCAGGCCGAGGTCGACGAGGCCGGGCGCGTACGTCTGGCGCTCGAAGCGGCGACGTCGCGCGCGGAGGCGGCGGAAGCCCGGGCGACGCGGGCGGAAGAGGGGGCGGTCCGGCTGGGCGACCATGAGGCCACGCTGCGCGAGCGGCTCGCGGTCGCGGACGACGAGCGCTCGGCCGCCGAAGCGGCGCTGCGGGTCGACCTGGCAGCCCGACAAGCGGACGCCGACGCCGCCCGCGCCGAGGTCGCGGCGCTCCGCGAACGGATCGCGACCGCGGAGGCGCAGGCGGACGCTCAGGAGAACGAGCGGGCGGACCTGCAGGCGCGTCTCGCCGCGGCGGAGGCGGCGGCGACGAGCGAACGCGCCCGCGCAGAAGCGGAGGTCCTCGAGGTCCGCGCGGGCCTCGCCGCCGCCGAGGCCGCCGTCGCTGCGGTGCGGGAACGCGGCGAGACCGAAGTGAACGCGCTGCGTGCGCTGCTGTCCGCCGCCGAACTCTCGCTGGTGTCGGAGCGGTCCCGCCGCGAGGCCGAGGTGAACGAGGTGCGCGAGCGCCTCGAGTCGGCGGAAGCGACGTACTCCGCCGAGCGGGACGACTTGCGTTCACGACTTGCGGCTGCCGAAGGGACGCACGCCGCCGAACGTGCGCGGGTCGAGACCGAACGGGCCGACCTCGTCGCCAGACTCGCGGCGGCCGAAGCGGCACAGGCCGCCGAGCGCGAGCGACGTGAGGACGAGCTGGCCGACCTTCGCGCGCGCCTCGTGGCCGCCGAAGCGGTGGCCGCTACGACGCGCGCCGAGCTCGAGGCGGCCCACGCCGAGGCCGAGGAGCTTCGGTCGGTGCAGGCGCGTGCCGAGGCCCGCGCCACGCGCGCGGAAGCGACGCAGGACGAGTCGACGAATCGACTTGAGGCGGCGACCTGCGACGCATCCGCCGCCGCTGTTCGGGCCACCGCAGCGGAGTCCGCGCTCGCGGCGACGCGCGGCGAGCTCGAAGCGCTGCGCGCGACGGCGGCCGTCGTGGACGCCCGCGCCCGCGCGGCCGAAGAGCGCCTGGCGGCGGCGCCGTCCATCGAGCTCGAGGGCCTCCGCGAGCGCCTCCGAGAGACGGAGCGCGCCCTCGTCGAGGCGGAGAGCCGGGCGCAAGAAGCGCAGATGGCGCTGCTGCGGCTCAGCGGCGAGGAACGTGCCCGCGTCGAGGCGGGTCGCACCGTCGACGTCGAGACGGCCCAGCGCCTCGAGCAGATGACGGTCAAGCTCGCGGCCGTGACGCGTCGTGCCCAGGAGGCGGAGCGTCAGGCGGCGGAAGCGCGTCTCCGCGAGGATCGCATCGCCGAGCTCGAGAGAGCGTTGTCGTCTGCACAGAGCGCCGCGTCCGAGGCCCAGGAGGCGCAAGAGCGCGCGGAGGCCGAGGCCTTGCGCTCGATCGCCGCCGAACGCCAGCTTCGCTCCGAGGTGGAGCGCATGCGGCAGAGTGCCTGGCCTGCCGGGCTCGACGACCGGCTCGAGATCCTGTGCGAGCTCGTCGCTCAGTATCGCGACGATCTCCGCGCCCTCGTGGACCTCTGGTTCGACCTGGAGGACAAGGTCCGTCGGTCCTCGAGCGACGAAGTCGCGCAGGTCGACCGCTTCCACGAGACGCTGCACCAGGTCAAGGAGGGCGGCGACGGCCTCAAGGCCGCGGCGGACGCGGCCAACGAGGCGTTCGCGCAGCTCCGCCGTCTGCTCCTCGCGGAGACATGAGCCGCCTCGCGCTGGTCGTGGTCGCCCGAGACGAGGTGGAGCGCCTGCCGGCGTGTCTGGCGAGCGCCGCGGGCGTCGACGAGGTCGTGGTCGTGGATCACAGCAGCCGCGACGGTACGGCCGAGGTCGCCCGGAGCGCCGGCGCCCGCGTGGTGCCTGGCGATGGGCCGCTCGGCGCGCTCCGTGCGTTCGGCACCCGTCTCGCCACCGCCGACTGGATCCTCATGCTCGACGCGGACGAGCGGCTGCCGCCTCGCGGTGTCGAGCGGGTACGTGAGGCCCTTCGGTCGGCGCGCCCGGACGTCGTCGCCTTCTCGCTGCCCATCCGTACGCATCTCGGTGACCGCTTCCTGCGCTGGGCGGGCTACTTCCCGGCACGGCGGGTGCGGGTCTTCCGACGCGACGCGGTGTCATGGGACGAGCGCCAGCGTGTGCACGAACGACCGCGGTTCCCGCGGGCATCGCGTCAAGCGCCCCTGAACGTCCCGCTCGACCACTTCAGCTTCCGCGATCTCGCCCACGCCCGGACGAAGTCGCTGCGCTATGCCGCGCTCTCCGCCGTGGCGCTCCGTGCCGAGGGAAGACGGCCTTCCCGCGCGGCAGGGGCGCTCCGGGCCACATGGCGTTGGTGTCGCGCCTATGTGCTCCGCGGCGGATTCCTCATGGGGCGCATCGGATGGTCGCTGGCCGTCATTCAGGCCGAGGCGGTCTGGAAGAGAACGACCTGGGCGCGGAACGGCGTGCCGCCCCATCGGCTCGAATAGTCGACGGTCATGCCGGGGTTGCTGCCACAGGACGTGCGCGCGTCCCGAGGGGTGGGTTTGCGCCGGACCCATGCTTCTTGCACAATCAAGGGTGGCAGGGCGAAACGACGTGTCTATCCGTGAGGATCGACGCCGCGTAACCGCCGAGAGCCACGGAGGTGTGCCGTGCTGGACGCCTACATCATCGAGCAGATTCGGAAGCGTGAGGAAGAGCGTCGTCGCGTCCATGAGCGACCTGCGCTGGAGCTTCCGCTCGAGCGCTTGCCGCCGGAGCCGCCCCGGGAGAAAGAGCCCGAGGAGGAGCCGAGCCGCGTCATCGTCATCGACCTCTGAGGCTCACCCCCTGCCGCTGCACTGCGCCGCCGCCCGGTGGCGAGCAATCGACGACCTGGACGGCCGGGCGGATTCGTCCGATGAGCCGGCCGTTGTTTTTTTCTGCGGGAACGTGACGCTCGGGGGGGCCGGTCCGGGACGCCGGACCGGCGGAGGCGGGCCGCCGGCGCTCAGAGGCCGGGGTTGAACACGAACGGGTACTTGATCTGGCACATGCCGCCTTCCGGCTTCGGGAAGGTCCAGCGCTCGACGTTGCGGATCATGCAACCCTCGACGTCCTTGTTGCCGAGGGTGCTGCTCTCGACGATCACCTTCATCACTTTGCCGTCGAGGCCGATGCGCCAGTTCAGCGTGACCTTGCCGCCCAGCTCGGGATTGCGGGCGAGCTCCTTCTCGTAGCAGTACGAGATGCCGGAGCGGCGCGCGTTCACGACGCGCTGGATGTCGGCCTCCTTGCAGAAACCGGCGATGCTGCCTGCGCCGACGGAGGTGCGCGCGGTGGCCTTCGCCTTGGCCTTGCCGCCGAGGCTCGCCTTCGTGCCGCGGCCGCCGCCGGTGTCGATGCGGCCCATGCCGTGGATGCGGCCGAAGCCCTCGCCGCCGCCACCCTCGCCGGTGCCGCGGAGGCCCATGCCGCCGGCGCCGTGGCCGATCACGAGATCGCCGTCGGCGACGCCGCTCATCGCCGCGTTCAGCTTGCTGTCGAAGCTGCTCTTGTCGCTGAAGACGTTCTTCAGCGGGCCCGTGCCGACCAGGTTGGACGTGAGGACCTTGTGCACGCCGATGTCCTTGATCTTGTCGACCATCTGGCCATCGCGCTTGGGCACCTTGGACTCGTCCTTCTTGTCCTCCTGGCCGAACTTGCCCTCCTCGCCGCCGGCCTTCTTGCCGACGTCCTCGTCCTTCTCTTCCTGCTCTTCTTCCTTGATCTCGGGCGGCGGCTTCTCGGCGAGGAACTGGACGAGGCGCTCGGCGGTCGTGAGGTCCTCGTACCTCGGCTCTTCCTCCCACATGAGGAAGGAGGCGATGAGGCCGCCGAGGTGCAGCACGAGCGCCGTGAGCAGCGCGCCAAGGGCGGCGGTCTCCATGCTCAGCCAGATCGGCTTGCGCGGCAGGCGCTCGGACTCGCCGACGAACTGGAAGAAGATGCCGATGGGTCCGAGGTCGATCACGCCCCAGTCGTGGCCGTCGACCCGAACCTCGTTGCCCTTCTTCTTGCGCACGGCCTCGACGGTCGTCTCCTCGGCGTCGTGGCGCATGCGCCCCTTCATCGCCGGGGTGAGGTGGACCGTGTACCCGTCGCCGCTGGGCGAGAAGAGCTGGTACTTCTCGCCGATGCCGGCGGCATCGGGCAGCACGAGAGTGTTCTCGAGGCCCTCGCCGATCGTGACCGGCTTCCCCTTGGGAATGACCTTTTCGACGACGATGGCGTCGTGCCAGAGCACGGCCACGCGCAGGTTCGTCAGCTTCTCCGAACTCAAGTTCCCAACCTCCGGCAGCCGATGCCGCCGTTGTACGGCCGAGGCAAGGGCCCCCCACCGGACGAATTGCGACCGCAAGGTCGCGGTAGGGTAGCCCTGCGCGAATTGGCCGGTCAAGGACCGTCCGCGTGCTCTCCGAACACCGATCCCGGGCGACCGGGTCATTGACCCGACCCCCGGCGGGCGGCACCTTTGAGCTCGTCGCGGTGCTACCCGGAAGGGACATCGTGCGCCGCTGGAAGTTCCCGCCGTTTCGTCGGGCGATCGGAACTTTTCGACGCGGCTGGAGAGTTTTCCACGGGGACGCCACGAGCTGGAGTGCATGTTGTTGCACCGCGCGGTGCAAATCGGGTCGCTGCTGGCGGCGTGCGCGCCGCTCGTGGCGCGCGCGGCCGACGCGGGCGTCGACGCTGCCCCGGTCGTGATGCAGGGTCCGCTCGACCTCGTGACGCAGGCGGGACGGGACGCCGTCCGCGCGCGTCTCGCCGCGGTGGTCGTCGAGGTGCGACGGCTCCTGCCGCCGCCGCCGGGCATCACCGTGCCGGGCGGCCTGCGCGTGGAGGGCACCGGCTGGGTCATCGCGCCCGGTCGTGTGGTCACGGCACATGTCATCGTCGACGGCTGGCCCGCCGGCGAGGGCGACGTGATCGAGATCCGCGGCGCCGATGGCACCTGGCGCCCCGCGGCCGTCGGGCTCGACGATCCCAAGATCGGGTTGGCGGTGCTCGACGTCCCGGGCCTCGTCCCCGTCGTCGAAGCGCCCATCAACGCCGACGTCCGGCTCGATGCGGGGCGAACCCTGTACGGCGTGTCCGCGCCGCACGCACCCCTGAGACCGCTCCTGGTCCGCGCGCGCGGCGAGGAGGCGCAGGCCTGGTACTGGATCGCCGAGGGCTGGCCGCAGCCACCGGGCACCCCGCTCGTGGCCCCCGACGGCAGCGTGGTGGCGGTCGTCGGAGTGCGGGTGCCCGGTGATCCGCCCGACCGTCACCTCGTCCTGCCGCCAGAGAGCCTGAAGGACCTGCTGGCGCGGAGCGCGACGTGGCGACCCTGAGCGCGCCCCTCGCGGCGCTCGAGAACGCCGGCGAACTGCTGCCCGCGGGGCGACCGCTGCTCGTGGCCTGCAGCGGCGGGCGCGACTCGATGAGCCTGGTGCGGGCGCTGCTCCTCGTCGGGCGCTGGCCGGTGCGCGCGGCGACGGTCGATCACCGCTTGCGACCCGAGTCCGAGGACGACGTCGCCTTCGTCGCGTCCACGCTGGCCGGGTGGGACGTCCCGGTGACGGTGCTCCGCGCCGGTGACGCGCTCGCGGGCGAGGGCCCCGAGGATGCGGCGCGCCGCGAGCGGTATCGGCTCCTCGAGGCATGCGCGTCGGCGAACGCGGCCGAACGGCTGCTCACGGCCCATACCGCCGACGACCAGGCGGAGACCCTGCTGATGCGTCTCGCGGCGGGCGCCGGTGGCCGGGGCCTGGCGGGCATCCCCGCGCGGCGGGGGATCGTCGTGCGTCCGTGGCTCGCTGTGACGCGGGAAGAGGTCGCCGCCTTCGCTGCCGCGCACGGCGTGCCGTGGCGGCACGATTCCTCGAATGATTCAGAGAGGTTCCTGCGCAACCGCTCACGGATTGCCGTCGCGCCCGCGATGGCCCGCGTCTTCGGCGCGGGTTGGTCGCGGGGCGCGGCCCGATCGGCCGCGCTCGTGCGCGGCGATGTGGAGGCGCTCGAGTTCCTGGCGGCGCGCTGGCGCGACGAGATCGGCCGCCCGGCGCCGGAGGGGGCCGATCTCGACGTCGCGAAGCTGGCGGAGGCGCCCCCGGCGCTGCGGCGCCGCGTCTTGCGCGACGTCCTGGCCGAGGTCGCCGGCCCGCTGCGGACGATCGAACTGCACGTCCGTCGCCTCGAGGCGCTGGTGGTGGCGGAGGGGGGCGTCGCACGTCTCGGGCTCCCTGGCGGCGTCGAGGCGCGTCGGGCCTACGGCCGCCTCGTCATCGTGAAGGGGCGCGAGCCAGAGGCGCCGACGACGATCGTCGTCTCTGGTCCCGGCGTGTGGCGCTGGGGACCGTGGTCGCTCCGCATCGAGGCGGTCGTCGGCCTGCCGGCGGATCGGGGCGACGCCTGTCTGGCGGCGCCGTTCCCGTGGCGGGTGCGCGCTCCGCTCGAAGGAGAACGCTACCGACCCCTCGGCGCGCCTGGCGGCAAGCGCGTCTCGCGCTTGTGGATCGACGCCCGCGTCCCGCGCGAGCAACGGCCGCAGATGCCGGCGGTCGAGGCCGACGGACGCCTGGTCTGGGTGGCGCCGCTGCGGATCGCCGAGGAGGCGCGCGTCGGTACCGGCCAGCCGGCGTGGCGAATCCGCCTGAATTGGGAATACGGGCAGAAAGTCCAGTAGAGGAAAGGTTTCGCCGAAAATGAAGAGCGCGTGAAGCGATCCGCACTCTCGGCGCGTCTATTCGATTGATCCGGTCCGGGATGGTGGCAAGGCGAGGCCGCCCGGACGAACAGTTCACGGGGCCACGGAACATCGGCCCGGGGTGCGGTTGCCCCGCATTTCGGCGCCGTGCTACCGTTCGGCCCGCTCCGGCGGGGCGACCGGTGAGGCACTCCTTCCGTCGACCCGCTCGCCCTCAATGGAGGCGAAGTGCGCCAGCCGTACAAGACCGGGCTGCTCTGGCTCATCCTGATCGTCACGTTCATCCTCATCTGGCGTTGGTTCCCGCACAACGCGCAGCAGAAGGAAGAGATCAGCTACGGCGAGTTCTCGAAGCTCGTCGAGAAGGACGAGATCAAGACGCTCACCGTCGAAGGGGACGAGATTCGTGGCACGCGCCGTCAGGGCGACGCCAAGTTCCTCACCTACGGTCCGATCGGTGACGATCTCCGCCAGCAGCTCGCGCAGCGCGACGCAAACGACGACGCCTTCGCCTTCCGTTATGTGAAGGAGGAGAAGGACAGCTTCGTCCAGAGCCTGATCATTTCGTGGCTCCCGATGCTCGTCCTGTTCGTCATCTTCTTCGTCTTCATGCGTCAGCTACAGAGCGGTGGCGGCAAGGCGATGTCGTTCGGCAAGAGCCGCGCGAAGCTGCTCAACGAGAGTCACAAGAAGGTGACTTTCGATGACGTCGCTGGATGTGAAGAGGCCAAGGAGGAGCTGCAGGAGATCATCCAGTTCCTCCGCGATCCCAAGAAGTTCACCAAGCTCGGCGGACGCATCCCCAAGGGGGTGTTGCTGATGGGGCCTCCGGGCACCGGCAAGACGCTGCTCGCCCGCGGCGTCGCCGGTGAGGCTGGCGTGCCGTTCTTCAGCATCTCGGGCTCGGACTTCGTCGAGATGTTCGTCGGCGTCGGCGCCAGCCGCGTCCGCGATCTGTTCGAGCAGGGCAAGAAGAATGCGCCCTGCATCATCTTCATCGACGAGATCGACGCCGTCGGTCGCCATCGCGGCGCCGGCCTGGGCGGTGGACACGACGAGCGCGAACAGACGCTGAACCAGCTGCTCGTCGAGATGGATGGCTTCGAGTCCAACGAGGGTGTCATTCTCATCGCGGCGACGAACCGTCCCGACGTGCTCGACCCCGCGCTGCTGCGGCCCGGTCGCTTCGACCGCCGCGTCGTGGTCAACTGGCCCGACGTCAGGGGACGCGAGCAGATCCTCAAGGTCCACGTTCGCAAGGTCCCGCTCGACGCCGACGTCGACATGGCGACGATCGCCCGCGGCACGCCCGGCTTCGCCGGCGCCGACCTCGAGAACCTGGTGAACGAAGCGGCGCTCATGGCGGCGCGACGCAACCAGGACGTGGTCACGATGGAGGACTTCGAGGCCGCCAAGGACAAGGTCCTCATGGGGGCCGAGCGCCGCTCGATGATCATCTCCGAGAAGGAGAAGCGGACCACCGCCTACCACGAGGCGGGGCACGCGCTGGTCGCCCGCATGCTCCCTGGCACCGACCCGGTGCACAAGGTCACGATCATCCCCCGCGGACGCGCCCTGGGCGTCACCCAGCAGCTGCCGACCGAGGACCGGCTGTCGATGACCAAGGAGTTCGCCGACAACCGCATCGCCATCCTCATGGGCGGTCGCGTCGCCGAAGAGGTCATCTTCAATCAGCTGACCACCGGCGCCGGCAACGACATCGAGGTGGCGACGGATCTCGCCCGCAAGATGGTCTGCGTGTGGGGCATGAGTGAGAAGCTCGGCCCGCTGACCTACGGCAAGAAGGACGAGGCGGTGTTCCTCGGCCGTGAGATCCAGCAGCACCGCGACTTTTCCGAGTCGACGGCGGTCGAGATCGACGCGGAGGTCCGTCGCATCGTGTCCGACGGTTACGGCCGGGCGCGGACCATCCTGACCGAGAACATCGACAAGCTGAAGGCGCTGGCCGAGGCGCTGCTCGAGCGCGAGTCGCTCGACGCGGCGCAGGTCGACCTCGTCATCCGCGGCGAGGCGCTGCCGCCCGTGCCCGAAGACAAGAAGGCCGCGGCGGCCTCGCCCGAGGCGGGGCGCCGTCCGAAGGCGGTCTTCGGTACGCGGCAGAAGAGCGGCCCGATGGTTCCCGGTTCGGAGACGCCCGAGAGCGCCTGAGGCGCATGGCGGCGGACGACGGCACCCGGCGATCGCCGTCGGCGGTGTCGTTGAAGGGCCGATCCCGCGGGATCGGCCTTTCGTTTTGGCAGGAGGCGACCGGTGCAGTGGCGGTTCGGGGGGCGTTGCCTCGATCTCGGCGGCGATGTCGCGCTGATGGGCATCGTCAACGTCACCCCCGACTCGTTCTCGGACGGCGGCCACTTCCTCGAGGGCGCGCGCGCCATCGAGCACGGGCTCGCCCTCGTCCGCGACGGGGCGCGCGTCCTCGACATCGGCGGCGAGTCGACCCGGCCCGGCGCCGAGCCGGTGCCGACCGAGGTCGAGATCGAGCGCGTCGTCCCCGTGCTCGAAGGCCTCCGCGCACGGTGCGACGCGATCCTCTCCGTCGACACGTGCAAGGCCGCGGTCGCTCGGGCGGCGCTGTCCGCGGGTGCCGAGATCGTCAATGACGTCACGGCGTTGCGTGGCGATCCTCAGATGGCGGGGGTCGTTGCGGCGGCGGGGGCGGGCGTCGTCCTCATGCATATGCGCGGCGAGCCGCGCACCATGCAGCAGGGGGATCTGAGCAGCCCCGACATCGTCGCCGAGGTGGCGCGCGACCTCGAGTCGTGGGCGCTCGACGCCGAGCGCGCCGGCATCTCGCGCGCGGCCATCTGCGTCGATCCGGGCATCGGCTTCGGCAAGACGGTCGAGCAGAACCTCGAGCTCGTCGACGGTCTGGGGGCGCTCGCGGAGGCGGGGCGCCCGCTGCTCGTCGGCGTGTCGCGCAAGGCCTTCCTCGGGCGCTTGACGGGGCGCGAGGTCGGGGACCGGGGCTGGGCGACGGCGGCGGCGTGCACCTGGGCCGTCGCGCGCGGCGCGCACATCCTCCGGGTGCACGACGTGGCGGCGATGCGCGACGTGGCGCGGGTCGCAGCGGCGCTTCGCGCCGCGGGCAGGGGCTAGGCCGTGGATCTCGCCACCTACTCGCGCTACCTCGCGCCGCTCCTCGACGTCGCGATCGTCTACTTCCTCATCTACCGTCTGCTGCTGATCATCAAGGGCACGCGCGCCGTGCCCATGCTGATCGGGCTCCTGACGATCATTCTGCTGTACTTCATCAGCCAGGAGACCTATCTCGGACTCTCCACGTTCAACTGGATCCTCGAGCAGTTCATCGGCAGCCTGTTCCTCATCATCGTGGTGCTGTTCCAGTCCGATCTACGGCGTGCGCTTACGGCGTTCGGTCAGACGCAGTTCCTGAGCTCCTTTTCGAGCGGCTCCGAGGCCCAGGTGGTCGACGAGCTCGTGAAGGCGTCGGTCTCGCTGGCCAACCAGGGCATCGGTGCCTTGATCGTGGTGGAGCGCGAGGCCGACCTGCGGCCTTACATGCAGGAGGCGACGCGGATCGATGCCCGCGTCTCGAAGGAGCTGCTGTACTCGATCTTCGTGCCCGAGCGGCAGAACCCGCTGCACGACGGCGCGGTGGTGGTGCGCGAGGGACGGGTGGCCGCCGGCGGCGTGTTCCTGCCGATGAGCGTGAACCCACAGATCGACCGCATGCTGGGTACGCGCCACCGTGCGGCGCTCGGCCTCTCCGAGGAGACCGACGCGCTGGTGATCGTCGTCAGCGAGGAGCGCGGCGCCGTCTCGGTGGCGATCGACGGCCGCCTCGAGCCGGACGTGAAGCCCGCCGCGCTGCGCGATCTCCTCATGCGCCTGCTGATCCGGCGTCCGACCCGCCTGTTCAAGCGCGAGCGCGGTGTCGTCTCGGTGCCGCCCGCTCGCACCGAAGAGGGCACGCGCCCGCCGGCATCCAAGACCAACCCGCCGCGCAAAGCGGACACCGCCCCGGAGGAGGCCTCGCGGACGCCGTGAGGTGGTGCTCGCCGTGTTGCGCAAGATCCTCTTCGAGAACCTGACGCAGAAGATGTTCGCGCTGGCGCTCGCGCTGGTGTTGTTCGTCATCAAGCGCGAGGACAAGGTCGCCCTGGTGACCGCGACGGTGCCGGTGCGGGTGAGCCATCCGGAGGACCGGGTCCTCGTCAGCCCGCTCGTCGACAAGGTGCGCGTCACGATCGAGGGCAAGTACGGCCGCCTGCGCGAGCTCGACGTCGACGGTCTGCCGCAGCTCGAGATCAACCTGACCGGCAACGAGCGCGAGCAGCTGGCCTTCGAGCCCGAGGACTTCAAGGTCCCGCCCGGGTTGAGGGTGCGCGAGATCCGACCCGCCGCGATGCTGGTCAACTTCGAGGAGAAGAAGTCGAAGCGCGTGCCGGTCGAGGCGCACATCGAGGGCGATCCGGTCGAGGGCTACCGCCTCACGTCGGTTCGCGTCGAGCCGCCCGACGTGAAGATCGAGGGCGCCGCGTCGACCGTCGAGGGCGTCACCCGCGTGCAATCGCTGCGCATCGATCTCTCGGGGCGCGACCAGTCGACCACGCTGCGTGTCCCCCTGGCGCCGCCGCCTCCGCACCTGACGGTGCTCGGGCCGCCGGAGTATGCGGTGACGTTGACGATCGAGGAGAAGCTCGGCACCCGCGTGATCACCGCCCGCCCCGTCGAGGTGCGCGGCGTGCTCGAGGGCGAGCTCGGCTGGGAGGTGAGCCCGGCCACGGTCGACGTCACGCTCCACGGCCCGGTGCGGCTGCTACAGAAGCTCGACGCCGAGGTCCTCGTGGCCTACGTCGACGCCAAGGACATCGACGTTCAGCGGCGCGGCCTGCAGACGATGCGGCTGCAGTTCGATCCGCCCGAAGGCCTGAGCCTCGTGGAGCTGAAGCCGAGCCGCGTCACGCTGGTGCGCCGCTCCGCGCATGCCGACGACGGTCAGCCCGGGCAGGAGGCTCCGCGCTCGCCGTTGCCATGACATCCGGGATGGTCGACGATGCGCCCGGGCGTCTGAGGAGGATTGGGGTTGGGCCAGCGCAAGCTGTTCGGAACCGACGGCATCCGGGGTGAGGCGAACGTCCATCCGATGACCGCCGAGGTCGCGCTCCGTCTCGGGCGCGCTCTCGGCTACCGGCTGCGCGGCCCCGCGGGGCACCGCAGCAAGGTGCTCATCGGCAAGGACACGCGGCTGTCGGGCTATCTCATCGAGACGGCGCTGGCGAGCGGCCTGTGCTCCGCGGGGACGGACGTCCTGCTGGTGGGCCCCCTGCCGACGCCGGCCATCGCGTTCCTGACGGCCAGCATGCGCGCGGACGCGGGCGTGGTCATCTCCGCGAGCCACAATCCGTTCCAGGACAACGGCATCAAGGTGTTCGCCGCCGACGGCTTCAAGCTGCCCGACGCCGTCGAGGCGGAGCTCGAGGCGCTGATGGAGTCGGAGGTGGTCGCGCGCTGGCGGCCGACGGCGACGGACATCGGACGCGCCACGCGCATCGAGGATGCCGTCGGCCGCTATGCGCAGTTCGCCAAGGGCGCGTTCCCCAAGGACCTCACGCTCGAGGGGATCAAGATCGTCGTCGACTGCGCCCACGGCGCCGCCTATCGCGTCGCCCCGGAGGTGCTGCGGGAGCTCGGCGCCGAGGTGGTGACCCTCGGCGTGCGTCCCAACGGCGTGAACATCAACCGGCGCGTCGGCGCCCTGTATCCCGACTACATGGCGCGCGCCGTCCGGCGCGCCGGGGCCCACCTGGGCGTGGCCCTCGACGGCGACGCGGACCGCTGCGTCCTGGCCGACGAGCAGGGCAGCGTCGTCGATGGCGACGCGATCATGGCCCTGATCGCGCGTCACATGATCCGCGACGGCGCGCTGGCCCAGAACACCGTGGTCGCCACGGTCATGAGCAACATCGGCCTCGAGCGCTCGCTCGCCGAGGTCGGCGGGCGCGTCGTGCGCGTCGGCGTCGGCGATCGCTACGTCGTCGAGCACATGCGCAACCAGGGCCTGAACTTCGGGGGCGAGCAGTCCGGTCACGTCATCCGCATGGACCACTCGACGACCGGCGATGGCCTGGTGACCGCCCTCACGGTGCTCGGGATCCTGGTGCGCGAGAAGGCGACGTTGAGCCAGCTCGCGGCGTGCATGACCCGCTTCCCGCAAGTGCTGATCAACGTGCCGGTGAAGCGCAGGGCCCCGCTGGACGAGCTGCCCGGCCTGCAGCGCGCCATCCGCGAGGCGGAGGATGGTCTCGGCGACCGCGGCCGCGTGCTCGTGCGGTATTCGGGCACCGAGCTCCTCGCGCGCGTGATGGTCGAGGGGCCGGACGACACGACGATCCGGGCGCATGCCGATCGCATCTGCGACGCCCTCCGAGGAGACCTGGGCTGATGCTCGATACGCGGTTCCACGTGGTGCTGGACGGCGCGGTGGCGTTCCGCGCGCGCGGCGAGGGGCGCGAGCCCGACCCGGTGACGGTGGCGACGCTCGCCGAGCTGGCGGGCGCCGACGGGGTCTCACTGCGGCTGCGGTCCGATCTGCGCGGCGTCCAGGAGCGCGACGTTCGCCTGCTGCGCGAGACGCTGCGGACGCGGCTCGATCTGGCGCTCGCGCCGGCGGCCGATCTCGTGTCGACGGCGTTCGACACCCGACCGCACCGCGTCACGCTCGTGCCCGAAGCACGGGACGCGCCCGACGCCGGCGGGCTCGACGTGCGGCTGCTCAAGGACGCGCTCCGCGCCCATGTCGACCATCTCCATGACGCCGACATCGAGGTGGCGGGACGCATCGAGCCGGATCTCGAGCAAGTCAAAGCGCTGCACCGTGTGAACGTGGATGTGGCGGTGTTGTATGCGGGTCACTTCGCGCGCGCCGTGACCCGCAAGGAGCGGCGACTGGAGCTCGCGCGCCTGGGGGACGCCGTCACGACGGCGGCGCGGCTCAACCTCAAGGTCGCCGTGGGGGGCGGCCTCGACCTCGCCGCGTGCGAGGAGCTGGCGCGGCTGCCGCACGTCGAGGAGTTCCACGTCGGCCACGCCTGCCTGGCCCGCGCGGTGTTGTTGGGCATCGAGCGGTCCGTCCGTGATTTCCTCGCGGCGATCGCCCGCGGACGACAACGAGGATCCTGAATCCTTCCGGGGGGGTGGAGGGGGCGAGATGAAGGTCCGGTTCGTGCCCGCCGAGCGGCGCGCGGCGCGACACGTGCTCACGTCCGAGGAGATGCAGGCCGCCGACCATCACGCGATCGGCGTGCTGGGCATCCCGGCGGCGGCGCTCATGGAGACGGCGGGGCGGCACGTGGCCCGGGCGGCGGCGAGCATGGCGCCGCCGGGGGCGCGCGTCGCGATCGTGTGCGGGCGCGGCAACAACGGCGGCGACGGGCTCGTGGCGGCCCGGCACCTCGCCGAGTGGGGCCGGCGGGTCGAGGTGGTGCTGGCGGCGCCGCCGGAGGCGCTGAGCGGCGACGCGGCGCCGCAGCTCGCCGTCGCGCGCGCGCTCGGCCTGCCGGTCCACCCGGCGACCGAGGCGCAGGCGTTCGAGTACCTGCCGGCGCCCGGGAGCTTCGCGCTCGTCGTCGACGCACTCCTCGGGACGGGCCTCAAGGGCGACGTGCGGGGGGTCGCGGTCGAGGCGATCGCCTGGATGAACGGCCATGGTGCGCCGATCCTCTCCGTCGACACGCCAAGCGGTCTGTGTGGCGACACCGGCCGCGTCCTCGGCGCGGCGGTCCGCGCGACGCGCACGGTGGCGCTCGCCGCGAGCAAGCTGGGCCAGTGGCTGCACCCGGGCCCCGAGTACGTCGGCGAGCTCGTGATCGCCGACATCGGCATCCCGGCGCTCGCGCTCACCGGCCGCGGCCCGGTCCGGCGCGTCCTCGACGACGACGACCTCGCGACGCTGCGGACGCCGCGCGCGGCTGACGCCCACAAGGGGACGTTCGGCCACGTCTTCGTGCTCGCCGGCTCGGTGGGCAGGACCGGCGCGGCGCGGATGGTGGCGGACGCGGCGATGCGCGCGGGCGCCGGCCTCGTGACGATCGGCACGACGGCCGAGGCGCTGCCGCAGATCGGCGCGCAGGTCTACGAGGTCATGACCGAGGTCGGGTTCGGCGGCGACGTCGAGCGGATGGCGGCGCGCCTCGCCACCCGCGACGCCGTGGTCGTCGGACCGGGCATGCCGGTGGACGCCGCCCACCACGCCTTCCTGCTCGACCTCCTGCCGAGGGTCGAGGTGCCGGCGGTGATCGACGCCGACGCGTTGAACCACGCCGCGGCGTCGCCCGGCGTCCTGCGGCGGGGCGGCCCCCGGGTGCTCACGCCGCACCCGGGCGAGGCGGCGCGACTCCTCGGGGCGACGACGCGGGAGATCCAGGCGGATCGGCCCGGCGCCGCCACCCGCCTCGCGCGCCTGACGGGCGCGGTCGTCGTACTGAAGGGCGCCCACACGCTCGTGGCGCGCCCGGACGGCCGGCTGGCCATCTGCCCCGCAGGCAACCCGGGCATGGCCACGGCGGGCATGGGCGACGTGCTGGCGGGCGTCATCGGCGCGCTGCTGGCGCGTGGCCTCTCGCCGGAGGAGGCCGCCGAGGCGGGCGTCCTCTGGCACGCGCGTGCCGGCGACGTCGCCGCCGAGCGCGGCACGCCCACGACACTCATCGCCCGCGATGTGATCGCGGCTCTCGCCGAGGTGGAGAAGCGCACATGCTGCCGCGCCTGACGCTCGATGCGGCCCTCGCGCGACTCCGCAGCGGCGGCGTCGTCGCCTTTCCGACCGAGACCAGCTACTGCATCGGCTGCCGCGCCGCCGACGCCGGGGCGGTCGCCCGCGTCGTCGCGGCCAAGCACCGACCCGAGGGCAAGCCGCTGCCGGTGCTGCTCCCGGACCTCGAGACGCTCCGCCGGCTCGAGCCCGAGACGCCGCTGCTGGTGCTCGCCGACGCCTTCTGGCCCGGCCCGGTGACGCTCGTCGTGCCTGCCTTTCCGGGCCTGCCCGCCCAGGTGACCGCCGACACGAACATGGTCGGCGTCCGCGTCACCGCGCACCCGATCGCCGGCGCCCTCGTGCGCGCGCTGGGGGAGCCGCTCGTGGCCACGAGCGCCAACCGCAGCGGCGAGCCGGCGGCGACGACCGCCGCGGAGTGCGATGCGCTGCAGGGGCTCGACGGTGTGCTCGATGGCGGCCCGGCACCGGGTACGCACTGTACGGTCGTCGGCTTCGTCGACGGTGACCTGCACCTCTTCCGCGCCGGTCCGGTCGAAGAGGCCGTGCTGCGCGCCGTATGGGACACCGCCCGCGCCTACTGAGGCGCTGAAACATCGTCTCGCGACGCCGCTGGACACTCCGGTGACGCCGTGGTGTACTCCGGCGCGCCGCCAGGTCGGCGGCGCGCCGGGCGTCCGGCGCCTGTCTTTCGGGTCTTGTTCGAGGGGGAGACGCGATGAAGCTGAGCCTTGGGATCGGCGCGGTCGCCGCGCTCGTGCTGGCGGGAACGCAGATGGCCGGTGCCGAAAGCCCGCCCTATGGAATGGCGGGCTGCGGTCTCGGGTCGCTCGTCTTCAAGGAGAACGGCTTCGTTCAGGTGTTCGCCGCGACGACCAACGGCACCTTCGGCACTCAGACCTTCGGCATCTCGTCGGGCACGTCGAACTGCGTGAACGCGGGGGTCGTCAAGGCCGACAAGGAGCAGGAGGCCTTCGTCGAGTCCAACCTCGACAACCTCGAGCGCGACATGGCGGCGGGCGGCGGCGAGTATCTGGCGGCGTTCGCGACGCTCCTCGGCTGCCAGGACTCGGTGCAGCCGCAGCTCTACAGCTTCGCGCAGAGCAGCTATCCGTCGGTCTTCCCGAGCGACCAGACGACGGCGCAGCAGGCGCTCTACGGCTTCAAGATCCAGGCGAGCCAGAACGAGATCTTCGCCCGGAACTGCGCCCGCCTCTGACCCGCCCCTCGACCCCGCACGCGCCCGCCGTTACGCTCGCCGCGCTCAGCTGAGGAGTCCCTTCGTTGCTCGCGCGGGTCGGGCGTTCTGCCCTCTTGCTCGTCCTCGCCCTGGCCGGTGCGGCGCGCGCCAATGACGCCGACGAGCTCGTCCGGCGCGCGGCGCGCGAGGGGCTGGCGACGTCGCGCGAGTGGCTCGTCCTCGGCCATTGGCGCGAGCGGTCGTTCGGCGGCTGGCGCAGCGAGGTCGACGCGCCCCACTTCTTCCTCGCGCCCGACGGCAAGGACGACCCCCATGCCGAGCTCGAGGCGACCCTCCGCGGCTTCTTCGCGCCGCCCGTCGACCCGGAGGTGGCGGCGAAGTCCTTTGAGGCGCAGCACCCCCAGTGCCGCTTCCCGGCGAGGTTCCGCTGGGTCTCCGAGCGGTTGCGCGCCGCCATCCCGGCGCAGTCGTGCCCGCGATACGCCGAGTGGCGTATGGGCCTCCGCCCGGAGTCGGCGACGCTGATCTTCGCCGCCGCCTACCTGAACAACCCCGCGTCGATGTTCGGACACACGCTGCTGCGCCTCGATCGGGTGGGGCAGGGAGCCGGCGGCGACCTGCTGGCCTACGCGGTCAACTTCGCGGCGAACCCGACGAGCGACAACCCGCTCATCTACATGTTGGCGGGTCTCACCGGCGGCTTCGAGGGGGTGTTCTCGACGCTGCCGTACTACCTGAAGGTCAAGGAGTACGGCGACTTCGAGAACCGCGACCTCTGGGAGTTCCCGCTGACCTTCACCCGCGCCGAGGTGGATCGCATGGTGGCCCACCTCTGGGAGGTCGGCTCGGGCTGGCTCGACTACTTCTACTTCGACGAGAACTGCTCCTATCAGCTCCTGGCGCTGCTCGAGGTGGGGCGCCCGTCCCTGCGCCTGCTGCCGATCGACAAGCCCTGGGTGGTGCCCGCCGACACGCTGCGAGCGGTGCTCGACGCGCCGGGGCTCGTCCGCGCGCAGCGCTTCCGACCGTCGCGCCACACGCTGATGCTCGCGCGACGCCGCCTGCTCGACGACGACGAGGTCGCGCTGGCGGCGGGGCTGGCGCGGGTGGGGGACGACGGCGCCTACGCCTCACTCGCCGGCCTCGCGCCGGCGCGGCAGGCGATCGTCATCGACACCGCGGTGGACCTGCTGCGCTACGAGGGCGGCCAGGACGCGGAGCCGGCGCGGCGCCAGCGCGAGCGTCGCCTGCTGCTGGCGCGGCGAGGGATCGCCGTCGCGCCGGTGGCGCTCGAGTTCCCCGAAGCGCGGGATCCCGCCTCCGGCCACGGCACGGCGATGGTGGCGGCCGGCGCGGGCGCCGACCGGCGCCGACCGTTCCTCGAGGTGGGGTGGCGCGGCGTTCTCCACGACCTCGCCGGACCGCAGCAAGGCTACGCGCCGAACACGCAGATCGAGCTGATGAGCGGGACGCTGCGCATCGGCGATGCGGGGCCGGTCCCCACGCTCGAGCAGCTCGACCTCGTGCGCATCGCGTCGCTCGCCCCCTACGACGCTTGGGCGCCCAAGCCCTCCTGGCGGCTCTCCACAGGGTTCGACCGCATGCACGAGGCGGACTGCGACTGTCTCACGTACCAGGGCACGGGGGGCCCCGGCCTGGCGGTCGAAGGCGGGCCGTTCGTGCTGTACACGTTCGCCGATCTCGATCTGCGGATCGGCGCGGCCTTCCGCGACCGCTTTCGCGCGGCGGCGGGCGCCAGCCTCGGCACCCTCTGGCAGGCGACATCGTTCTGGCGCTGGTCGGTCGAGGGTGGCTACCTCTACCCGTTCTTCGGCGTCGAGCCGCCGTCGGCCTCGCCACTCGACGACGACGGCGCGCCGTGGCGCGCCGAGGCGACGTGGTCCTTCGCGCTCTCCGTCGTGCACGAGCTGCGCCTCCCGGTGCGTCTGGTGCGCGGGCACGCCGAGGCCGGGCTGCTGCTGTTGAGCTACTTCTGACCCACGCATCATCCGCCGCGGTCCGCCCGCCGTGATCTCGAGGGAAGCGCGGGAGAGGTCGATGGGGGTTGACTTCCGGATTGTCCCTACGTGGGCACACATGCGCCGCGAGGGCTGGAGCGCCGAACGGATCGTCGCGCGCTTCGCCGTCGCGGTGCCGCCGATCGACGCGGTGGCGCTGGCGCGCAGCTGCGACGTGGCGGTGACGCGGAGCGGCGAGCGCCGGCCGCTGCTGGGTTTGACGGTCGTCGACGAACGCGCGGCTCTCCGCGTGCGCGCCCGGGAGGCGCCGGCGGACGAGCGCTTGATGGTGGCGTTCGTGCTCGGGCACCTCATCGTCGGCCCGGGCGACGCGCTGCTGCCGGAGGCGGCCCTGCGCGCGGGCGCTGCCGACGACGCGGCGGCGGTCTTCGCGCGCTCGCTGTTGATGCCGGCGCGGCTCTTCGTGCCATACGCGCGGGCCTTCGCCGACGAGCCGCCGCTGCTCGCGGAGCACTTCGGCGTGACGGTCGAGGCCGTCGAGCGGCGCCTCGCCGAGGTCGAGGCGCTGACCGACGGCGCGCTCGACCTCAGAAGGGTGGCCGGTCCCCGCTGAGCTCACGGACGAGGTTGCGCACCGACATCGTCAGCAGCGCCCGCTCGCGGACCACCCACGTCCCGCCGACCATCACGTCGCGGACCGCCGTTGCCTCCATCCGCCGGACGACGTTGCCCAGGAGGTCGGCGTGCGGCAGCGTCGAGAGGTCATCGAGATCGAGGGCGACCAGGTCGGCGAGGCGTCCGGCCTCGATCGCGCCGGCACAGACGCCGAGCGCCGCCGCCGCCTCGAGCGTGCCCCGGCGGAGCGCGGCGGCCGGATCGAGGCCCCAGGTCCGCATCGCGGCGTACACGCTCGCGGGACCGTCGCCCGTGCCGCCCGGCGCCGCGTCGCGAACGAGCCGGATGCCGACCTCGGCGGCGGCCCGGACGACCTCCGGTTCGGCGTCCCGAACGGCGACCGTCGTCACGCCGCGGAGGAGCGCCTCCGCGAGCGCGACCCGCGCATCGGTGCGCGGATTCCCCAGTCGAGGCGGGATCTTGCGGCCCGTGTCGACGCAGCCCGGCAGCAGCGCGCGTCGGCTGAGCCGGATGGGCACGCCCGCACCGTCGTCGGGGCCCACTGCGACGATGCGGTCGCCGTCGACGAGCACCACCTGCCCGGGCAGGAAGCGCTCGCCCACCAGCGTCAGGTCGGGGAGGAGGCGCTCCATGCGAGCCTGCCGGCTTTGAAGACGGCGCGCGTATGGTGCACGCCGAAGTGGTAGGCGAGGTGCGTGGGCGAGGGGACATCGAACACGGCCACGTCGGCGGGGCGGCCGATGGCGAGCCGCCCGGCGACGTCCTCGCGGCCGACGGCGCGCGCGGCGTGCACCGTCACCGCGGCGAGCGCCTCTTCGGGACCGAGACCGAGCCAGCTCATGCCCAACGTGAGCATCAGCGGCAGGTTCTCGGTCATGCACGTGCCGGGATTGCAGTCGGTCGCCAGCGCGATGGGCACTCCGGCTTCGGCCAACCGACGCGCGGGCGCGCGATCCGCCTGACCGAGGAAGAGCGCGGCGCCCGGCAGCAACACCGCCGTCGTGCCCGCCGCCGCCAGCGCGCGGATGCCGGCTTCGCTGACATGCTCGAGGTGGTCGGCGCTCGTCGCGCCCAGGGCGGCGGCAAGCTCGGCCCCGCCGCCCGCGGAGAGCTGGTCCGCGTGCACCTTGGGCCGGAGGCCCGCGTCGAGGCCGGCCCGCAGGACACGCTCACCCTCCGCCAGGGTGAAGGCGGACTGCTCGACGAACACGTCGCAGAACGTCGCGAGGCCGCGCGCGGCGGGGATCATCTCGTGCACCACCTCGTCGACGTAGCGCTCGCGCTCGGCCTTGCGCTCCGGGGGCACGGTGTGCGCCCCGAGGAACGTGGAGACGAGGTCGATCGGCTGGCTCGCGTCGAGGACGCGCACGGCCTCGAGGATCCGGATCTCCGTCGCCAGATCGAGGCCGTAGCCCGATTTCACCTCGGCGGTCGTCACGCCGTGGGCCAGGAGGCGGTCGAGCCTCGGTCGCGCGGCGGCGACGAGCGCGTCGAGGCTGGCCGCGCGCGTCGCCCGGACGGTGGCGGCGATGCCGCCGCCGGCGCGGGCGATGTCGAGGTAGCTGCGTCCCCGGGCGCGCTCGGCGAACTCACCGCTGCGGTCGCCGGCGAAGACGAGGTGCGTGTGCGGGTCGACGAGCCCGGGCGTGACCAGGCCGCCGCGGGCGTCGAAGCGTTCGGGCGCGACGGGGCCCGGCGGTCCGACGTAGGCCACCCGGCCGTCGCGGACGCCGACGACCGCACCGGGCAGCGTCGCGTCGCCGGTGAAGACGTTCGCCGTGTTCTCGACCAGCAGGTCGAGCTTCACTTCGTGATGCCCGGCAGGTCCACGCCGCGCTCGCGGGCGCACGCGACCGCCTCCTCGTAGCCGGCCTGGGCGTGGCGCATGACGCCGGTGCCGGGATCGGTCGTGAGGACGCGCTCGATGCGGCGCGCGGCGGCCTCCGAGCCGTCGGCGACGACGACCTGCCCGGCGTGCAGCGAGTAGCCGATGCCGACGCCGCCGCCGTGGTGGACGCTGACCCAGGTGGCCCCTGCGGCGGTGTTGAGCAGCGCGTTCAACACCGGCCAGTCGCCGATGGCGTCGGAGCCGTCCTTCATCGCCTCCGTCTCGCGGTTCGGGCTGGCGACGGAGCCGCTGTCGAGGTGGTCGCGGCCGATCACGATCGGCGCCTTCACCCGTCCAGTGCGCACGAGGTCGTTGAACAGCAGGCCGGCCCGCGCGCGCTCGCCGTACCCCAGCCAGCAGATGCGCGCCGGAAGGCCTTGGAACTGCACGCGTTTTCCGGCGAGGTCCAGCCAGCGCGAGAGCGCCGCGTCCTGCGGGAAGAGCGCGGCCAGCGCGCGGTCGGTCGTGAAGATGTCCTCGGGATCACCGCTGAGCGCCACCCAGCGGAAGGGGCCCTTGCCCTCGCAGAACAGCGGCCGGATGTAGGCTGGCACGAACCCGGGGAAGCCGAACGCGCCCTCGCAGCCGCCCTCGGCCGCCCCCTGGCGCAGGTTGTTGCCGTAGTCGAAGACGTGTGCGCCCGCGTCCTGGAACGCCAGCATCGCCCGCACGTGCGCCGCCATGCTCGCCTTCGCCCGCCCCACGTACTCGCCGGGGTCCCGCTGTCGCAGCTCGGCCGCGGCCTCGAGGGTGAGGCCCGCCGGGACGTAGCCGCCTAGCGGGTCGTGGGCCGACGTCTGATCCGTGACGAGGTCCGGGCGGAAGCCCGCCTCGAAGAGCGCTGGGAAGGCCTCGGCCGCGTTGGCGACCACCCCCACCGAAAGCGCCTCGCCGGCGGCGGCGGCCCGCTCCACACGCGCGACGCCGTCCGCGAGCGACGGCGCGATCTCGTCGAGGTAGCGCGTCTCGACGCGCCGGTGCGCCCGCCAGGGGTCGACCTCGATGCAGAGCGCGGCGCCGCCGGCCATCGTGACCGCCAGCGGCTGCGCGCCGCCCATGCCGCCGAGGCCCGCCGTGAGCACCGTCCGGCCTCGCAACGTATCGGAACCATAGTGCTTTCGGGCGGCGGCGACGAACGTCTCGTACGTGCCCTGCAGGATCCCCTGGGTGCCGATGTAGATCCACGACCCTGCCGTCATCTGACCGAACATGGTCAGGCCGGCCTTCTCGAGCGCCCAGAAGTTCTCCCAATTGGCCCAGGCCGGCACGAGCAGCGAGTTGGCGATGAGCACGCGCGGCGCGTCGGGGTGCGTGCGGAAGACACCGACGGCGCGCCCGGACTGCACGAGCATCGTCTCGTCGGCCTCCAGGCGTTCGAGCGTGGCCACGATGCGGTCGAAGTCGGCCCAGGAGCGCGCCGCCTTGCCGCTGCCGCCGTAGACGACCAGGTCCTGAGGTCGCTCGGCCACGTCGGGATCGAGGTTGTTCATGAGCATGCGCAGGGCAGCCTCCTGCGGCCAGCCCTTGCAGCGCAGCGTCGTCCCCCGGGGCGCACGGACTTCTCGGATGTTCTCGGCGGGAGCGGACATGTCGGCCTCCGACGTCTCGTCGGGGCACTAGTAGTCGCCCCGGCGAGCCCTGGTCAAGGCGGGTGGATGCGGCTAACCTCGCGCGCCATGCCCGCGCCGACCGCCCTGTTGTTCGACCTCGACGGCACGCTGATCGACAGCGACGCCGACCTCGCCGCCGCCGCCAACCACGCGCGCGGCGCCCTCGGCCTCGCGGCGCTCCCGGTCGCCGGCGTGCGTCGCCACGTGGGGCATGGCCTCGCCTGGCTGCTGCAGCACGTCATCCCGGCGCCGTTGCACGTGCGCCTGCCCGAGGCGCGCGAGGCGTTCGTCGCCTGGTACGGCGCGCACCTGCTCGACGCGACGCGGCCCTACGCCGGCGTGGCCGAGGCGCTGGATGCGCTGCGTGACCACCCGCTCGGCATCGTCACCAACAAGCCGTCGATGTTCCTCGCGCCGATCGTCGCCGGTCTCGGGTGGAGCGACCGCTTCGGCGTCGTCGTCGGCGGGGACGCGCTGCCCGAGCGCAAGCCGCATCCGGCGCCGCTGCTGCACGCCATCGAGCGCCTCGGCGCCACGCCGGCGCGCGCGCTGTACGTCGGAGACTCCGAGGTGGACCGCGAGACCGCGAGCGCCGCCGGCGTCCGCTTCCTCTGCGTGGGCTGGGGGCGCGCCGCGCCGGCCGAGGCCGAGCCGCTGGCGAGCTTCGCGGAGCTGCCGGCGCGCGTGCGGGCGCTGCGATGACGGCGGTCGCGGTCTTCGTCGGCGGCGGTCTCGGCTCGCTGCTGCGGTGGGCGGTGGCGCTCGTGATGGGGCGTCACGCCGCGGCGCCGTTTCCCTTCGCGACGCTGGCCGTGAACCTCGCCGGCTGCTTCGCCGCCGGCGCGCTCGCGGGCCTGTTCGCCGAGCGTCTGCCGGTGTCGCCGCCGGTGCGCTTCGGCCTGACGACCGGCTTCCTCGGCGGCCTGACGACGTTCAGCACGTTCGGCCTCGAGACGGCGCGCCTGTTCCAGGGCGGCCAGGCCGCGATGGCGCTCGGCAACGTCCTGGCCAACGTGGTGCCCGGCGTGCTCGGCGCCGCGCTCGGGCTCTGGTGCGTGGGGCGGTCCGCGTGACCCCGTTCCTCTTCGCCCACCGCGGCAGCCACGGCCCCGGCGGCCCGCTCGAGAACACGCTCGAGGCGTTCGAACAGGCGGTGCGCGACGGGGCGGACGCCCTCGAGACCGACCTCTGGGCCACGCGCGACGGGCGGATCTTCCTCTTTCACGACGACACTTTCGCCGCGGTCACCGGCGGCCGCGAGCGGCGCGGCGTCCCCGACATGACCGCCGCCGAGGTCCGTGATCTCGGCTGTCCGTCGCTCGACGAGGCCCTCGACGTCGTCGGACATCGCCTCTACCTCAACCTGGAGTTGAAGCACGGCGCGGCGCTGGCGGCGACCCTGGCGACCGTCCGGGCCCGCGGCCTCGAGGACCAGGTGCTGCTGTCGAGCTTCGTCCCCGAGGCGATCGCCGAGGCGGCGGACCGCGCGCCCGATATCGAGCGCGCCGTGATCATGGGCACCGAGACGCTCGATCTGCGCGTCCGCTTCCGCGAGTCGTTTCCGTTCTGGACGCTGCGGCGCTGTCGCGCGCACGCCTGGCACCCGAACCACCTGCTGGTGAGCGCGCCGCTCGTCGAGGCGCTCCACGACCTGCGCGTCCGGGTGAACGTGTGGACGGTCAACGACCTGCGCACGGCGCGCCGACTGGCGGGGCTGGGCGTCGACGGCCTGTTCACGGACCGTCCCGGCGCCCTCCGCGCCGAATTCGCGGCCGAATCCGGTTGACGTTCGGCGCGCCTGTCCGAAGGGAGGGGCGTGGTCCACCGCGTCGCCGCAGGCCCCGCCGCCGCCCTCGTCCTCGCCGCGTGCGCCTTGGCCACGATCGTCCGCCCGCTCGTCGGCGAGGCGCCGGCGCCGCCGTGCGCGGCGTGGGTCGCGGTCCGCGATGGCCGGGGCGCGCGCCACGACCTCTGCGGTGTCGAGGCGCTCGAGCCGGTCTTGGCGCGCTGCCCGCTCGCCGACGACGTCCACCCGGGCGACCTGCTCACGGTGGTCCCCGACGGTCTGGGCTGCACCACGCGGACGTCGCCGCTGCCCGCCCGCGCTCGGCTGCGCCTCGGCCTGCGCCTCGATCCGAACCGCGAGGGCGCCCGCGCATTGACGGCGGTGCCTGGCGTCGGTCCGGCGACGGCGGCGCGGATCGTGGCGGGGCGCCCCTACGCGACGCCCGCCGACCTCGAGAAGGTCAAGGGGATTGGACCGGTGCGGAGGCGGCGGCTGGCCCGCTTCCTGGAGCCGCGCCCGCCCCGGCCTCTGCGGCCTGCTTCGCGGCCGCGCGACGGGCCAGCTCCTGGAAGACCGCCAGGTTCTCGTCCAGCGTCTGCTGGTTGAGCTTGAGCCGGTTGACGTTGGACTGGAACTGCTGCTCGAAGGCGGTCGTCTTCCACTGGCCGTCCTCGCGGACGAACTCAAGCGTCTCGCCGGACTGCGTCGACACGCTGGCCCGCTCCCCGTCGATCGACGGCGCGCCGAGCGAGGTCAGCCCCCAGCGCAGGCCGGGCGAGGCCTCGAGCTTCTCGAGCTGCGGGCCCACGAGCGCCGCAAACAGGGCGGGCGCGTCGGCGGCTTCGAGGACGCCGGCGGGGTAGGCGCCGCGCGCGGCCGTCCGGTGCTCGTCGGGGTAGTCCTTCGCGATGCGCCCCGCCTGGCCCTGCACGAGCGCGTGGAGCTCCTCGAGGTGCTTGCGCGTGGCCGCCGACGAGAGCGAGAGCAGCGCGGCGGCGTCGTGGGCCGACACGGCGTCGCGCAGCTGGTGCAGCGCCCCGTCGGGCGTCGCGGGATCGCGGTTCTCCTCGCAGCCGGCGAGCGGCAGGAAGGCCAGCAGACAGAGGAGGACGAGAACGGCGCGCATGCGGATGGGCTCCCCCACGGGTCGTGTCCTTGGACTTGGGCGATCTCGGGGCCGCCTGTCAACTCCGAAGCCGGTCGGAGGGTGCCGATCCGACCGCGACGGCGCGCCTTGCGCGGCCGATCCCCGCGGCGCAGAATCTTCCGAACATGATGAAAACGCTCACGCTCACGTGCGGCCTCGTCCTCGCCGCCGGACTGGCCGGCTGCGGTCCGCCCCGCAAGGATCCGGCCATCGTGGCCTATGAACAGTTCGTCGCCGCGGTGCGCGCGGGCCGCGCCGACGCGGTGTGGACGCTGCTCGCGCCCCGGAGCCGCGAGGTCCTCACCCAGAAGCTGGGGCTCGCGCCGGACGCCGCCGCCGACGTCGTACGCGAGCGGCTCGCGGTCCGTCCGGGCGCCGAGCTCGAGCTCGACTTCCCGCGCAAGGCCCGCATCGACGTGGCCCTCTCGAGCGAAGACCGCCACGTCGTCATCGCGCCGCTTGCCGGTCGCGAGGTCCGCCTGTCGGTGGTGCGCGTCGGCGGGGACTGGCGCATCGACCTCTTCACGTCCCCCGGCGCCGCTGGCAGCTGAGCCGACCGCAGTCATTGCGCGCTCGGCGTGCGTCGGCTAACAATCGGCCGGGATCGCACCACTGCGCGAGGAGCCAGTGTCCGTGGACACCGCCAACCCGTCGGTCTCCGATGCCGAGGCCGAGGCCGGGCCGGGGGGGGCCGAGCCGTCCGGGCCGGTGCGCCTCAAGCAGGGCGACACCGTCGGCAGCCGCTTCGTCGTCGACGAGCGCCTGCGCGAGGACGCCCTCGGCACGATCTATCGCGCCGTCGACGATCGCAGTGGCAAGAAGATCGCCATCCTCATGTTCGCCGCCGAGGCTGCCGGCGACGCCGCCGCCACGGAGCGCCTCCGCCGCAGCGTGAAGGCCGCCACCGAGCTGGCGCACAAGAACATCGTGGCGGTCTACGGCATGGGCAAGGAGGGGCGCCGTCGCTACCTCGCCCGCGAGTACGTCGACGGTCAGACCCTCTCCGAGCTGCTCGAGAAGAAGGCCGACGCAGGCAAGGCGTTCACGCTGAAGGGCGCCTACAACCTGGTCGCCCATGTGTGCAACGCGCTGCAGCACGCCCGCGCGTCGATGCCCCACGGCACGCTGCGGCCCTCCTGCGTGCTCATCAACCGCACCGGTCGCGTGAAGGTGGCCGACTTCGGGCTGGGCGAGCTGCGGGCGTCGCTCATGGCCCAGCGCGAGGCGCTCTCGCGCTGGGACGCGGCCTGCCTGCCGCCCGGCTCGGTGCCCGCGGGCGATGAGGGCCCGTCCGTCGTCGACGATCTGCGCGCGCTGGGCACGATCCTCTTCGAGCTCCTCGCCGGCGCGCCGCCGAAGCAGGCGTCGCCGACGTTGCCCGAGCCGGTCGCCCGTCGCCTGCCGGCGGCGCTCGCCACCATCCTCGACCGCTGCTTCGCCGACGACGAGGCCCAGCGTTTCCGCGACCCGAACGAGCTCAAGACGGCGCTGCTCGAGGTGATCGAAGCCGCGCGCGGCGCGGGGCTTGACGAGCGGGACCTCACGCCGGGCGCCTCCGTCGAGATGGTCGAGGAGGTCCTCGGGGCCGCCTCCGGCGCGCCCCCGAAGGCCGCGCCGGCGCCGCCGGGCAAGGCTGCGCCGCGCAAGGCCGAGGCGCCTGCCCGCAAGCGCGCCGACGACGGCGGCTTCGTCATTCCCGAGCTGAAGCCCTCCGTCGCGGCCAGCGACGACGACGGCACCGCCCAGCGCTGGCTCATCGAGCGCGACGGCATCGACTACGGCCCCTACTCGACGAAGCAGGTCATCGAGCAGCTCTTCAAGGAGGAGCTGAACGCCGACGCGACGCTCTACGACATCGAGCAGGATCGCCGCGCGCCGCTCTCCGAGTTCAACGTCTTCGACGAGACGCTCGTGGCCTGGGGCCACGAAAAGGCGGAGCGTCAGAAGCGCCAGGCCGAGGAGGCGGCGCGAGGCGCTGCCCGCCGCCGCAAGCGCATCGTGCTCGGCACCGTGCTCGGTACGCTGCTCGTCGTCGGCGGCACCGGAGGCGGCTACGCCTGGTACCGCGCGACGCGCCCCGAGCCGGTCAAGGCCTACCTGCCGACGCTGGTGACGCGGATCCAGACGGCGCTGCCGGCGGTGAACCTCCCCGAGGAGCTGCCGGAGACCCCGGCCGAGGTCGAGGAGAAGCGCCGCGCCGCCGTCGCCGTCGCCACGCAGCAGCGCCAGCGGGTCGAGGCCGCGCGCGCGGCGGCGCAGTTGGCCGAAGAGGAGCGCCTCGCCAACGAGAGCGCCGTGGTCGACCTCAACGCGCGCGACGGGGGCCGCCGCTTCGACCGGCCGTCGTTCGACGCCGCCGTGGCGCGCCGCAACCAGCAGCTGACGCGGTGCCTGCAGGACGAGGTCCGCCGCGATCCCAGCCTCAAGAGCCTCGAGGTCAAGGTGACGGTGATTCCGCGCGGCGACCTCATCAATGTTCGCCTCGGCGACGGCAGCTCCGCCGGCAACGCTTGCGTGCGCGCCGCGCTGGCGGGGCTGAAGGTGCCGCCGTTCGATGGCACGAACCTCACCGTGAGCCTGCCGTTCTCGTTTCAGAAGTGACGGCGATCCCCAGGGCCCGATCATGAAGAATTACGCGTACCTGGCGGCGGTGCTGCTCTTCCTCGCCTGCAGTGACGGCGGAGGGGGGGGCGAGGGGGGCGGTGGCGGCGCCGGTGGCGCGGGCGGCGGCGCCGGTGGCGCGGGCGGCGCCGGTGGCGCGGGCGGCGCCGGTGGCGCGGGCGGCGGCGGCGCCGGTGGCGCGGGCGGCGGCATGTCGCCGGCCTGCCTGTCCGACGACGACTGCCTCGGCGGCGCCCGCTGCGATGTCGCGGCGGGGGATTGCCGGCCGGGATGTCGCGTCGACCTCGATTGCGGCGATCGCGCGACCTGCGGTCCGCAAGGCTTTTGCGTGCCGCTCCCGGCTTGTGGTCCCGACGGGGCGTGCGCCGCCGGGGCGACCTGTACGTGCCGCGGCCTGTGCGAGGCCGCCGCGGGGAGCCCCTGCCAGCGCGACCTGCAGTGCGCGACCTCCGACTACTGCGACGCGTGCACCGGCCACTGCCGTCCACGGGTCCAACCCTGCGGTCGCTGCGCAGACTCCGCCGCGTGCGAGCGCCGCAACGACGTGTGCGCGCCCGTGGGCCGCGCCGGCCTGCCTTACTGCCTCCGCGCCTGCGCGGGCGAGGTCGAGTGCGGCCGCCTCGGACCGGGCTACGAGTGCGTCGAGGTGATGCCCGACCAGAGGGCGTGCGTCCCCCGCGGCGGCGAGTGCAGCCGCCCAGGCGACTGCGCCGCCGACGCGGACTGCCCCGGCGCGCACTTCTGCAACGAGCAGCTCTACTGCCAGCGTGGCTGCGAGAACGACACGGGCTGCGCCGAGGGCCTCGTCTGCGAGAACCTGCGCTGCCGTCCGAGGTGCGCGGGCAACGGCGACTGCCCCGCGGGCGGCGAGTGCCAGCCCGATGGGCACTGCCGCATCCCCGGCGGCTGCGTCACGAGCCGCGACTGCGGCATGCCCGAAACGCACTGCGACCTGACGACGAACCGCTGCGTCCCCGGCTGCGAGCGCGACGAGGACTGCCTGGACGCCACCAAGGCCTGCGACGCCGGCCGCTGCCGACCGCGCGGCTGCGCCGCCAACTACCAGTGCGCGTTCGGCGAGGTCTGTCAGCTCGAGACCGGCGACTGCGTCCCCGCGCCGGGTCGCCACTGCGAGGCCGGCTGCGACCCGATGGCCGAGGACGCCTGCGGCGGCGCGCCGGCGCGCTGCTTGAGCCTCCAGGACCAGGACGGCAACGCCCTCGGCGACTTCTGCTTCGAGGCCTGCCAGCCTTCGCCCAACGAGTGCCCGCAGGGGTACGGCTGCGAAGAGCTTCAGGACGAGAACGGCAACGTCACCGACCGCCTCTGCATCCGACGCTGTGACCAGACCCCCGTTCAGTGAAGGGGACGAGATGGCCCACATGACCCGTGAATTGCTCACCAAGATGCTCGGCGCCGTCGAGGGGCTCGAGCGCCACGAGGACCGCTACGTCGTGTCCGAGAACCGCCGGCTCGAGCTGCTCCAGCGCGGCGGCAGCGGCTCGGCCTCGCCCCTCCCGAAAGTGCGCGAGGTGCGCGTGCACGACGAGTACGTCTCCGTCATCACGCAGGACGGCACCTGGCTCCTGCCCATCGAGTCGATCGCCGGCGTGAAGGTCAGCGATCGGGGCGACACGACGCCCTCGCGCACCGGCTTCCTCCGCTGAGCCCGCGTTGAAGCGCCTCGTCGTGGTCGGCGGCCTCATCTCGGCCGCCGGCGCCCCGGATGGCCGCTTCCTCGTCGCCCGCCGCCCCCGAGGCACGCACCTCGCCGGCCACTGGGAGTTCCCCGGCGGCAAGGTCGAGCCCGGCGAGCCCCCGGACGATGCCCTCCGACGCGAGCTCCTCGAGGAGCTCGGGGTCGACGTCGAGGTGGGCGACATCTTCGCCGTGGGTCACGACCTGCAGGCCGAGCGCGAGGTCCTGCTGCTGGTGTATCGCTGCGTGTTGCGCGGCGGGACGCCGCAGTGTCTGCAGGTGGCGGAGTGGCGGTGGATGACGGTCGCCGAGCTGGCGACCCTGGATCTGCCGCCCGCCGACCGCCCCGCCATGGCGCGACTGCGACGAGAGGTGGGCACGACGTGAGTGATCTCGAGGTGTTCCTGCCCGACGCCGACGCGACGCGCGCCTTCGGCGAACGCATCGGCCGGCACGCTCGCGCTGGCGACGTGATCGCCGTCGAGGGCACGCTCGGCGCCGGCAAGACGACGCTGGCCCAGGGGGTCGCCGTCGGGCTCGAGGTCCCACCCGGTCATTACGTGAACAGTCCGTCCTTCGCGATCCTCCTGATCCACCCCGGTCGAGTGCCGTTCTACCACGTCGACCTCTACCGCCTGTCGGACCCGGACGAGGCGCTCGGCCTCGGCCTCGAGGAGGTGCTCGGCACCGACGGCGTCGCGCTCGTCGAGTGGCCCGATCGCCTGCCGGATGTCCTGCCTCGCGACGTCCTGGCCCTGCGCATCACGAACCAGGGCGATGGCCGGCGCGCCTCGCTCGCCGCGCGAGGGCCCGCCGCGGCCCGCCTGCTCGGCGCCCTGCGCTGACGTCCATCCTGGCACCGGTTCTTGCACTGACGCCCCCCACGGACAGGCCGTGCGTTTCCTGACGCAGCGGCGAGACGGTCCACGAGGGGGGCGTGCAATGGGACGGTGGGGGCTGCTGCCCAATCTGTTGCTGCTGCTTGCGCCGGCGACGGTCCTGGCGGCCGGAGGCGCGCGCGTCGAGTGCCACGACGGCGTCGGCGTGTTGATCGGCGCCGAGGCGGGCTACATCGCGCTGGACGGCGACGTCTATCTGGTGTTCGACGACCGCGGCGTGTACGAGCGTCCTGACCTCGGCGACGCCCTCTGGCTCACGCCCGACGAAGTGTGTGAGCGCCTCGGCAGGGGCATCGGCTACGTGCTGCCGGCACCACACCCGGGCGAGGATCCGAAGCCGACGCCGGGCGTGGTGACGCCGCCGGCGCGCCCGATGCGGGCCGAGCAACACGTGCGCCCTCTGGCGCTGCCCCCCGGCCTCGGACGCCCGCTGCCGCGGCCGGCCCAGGAGCCGGGGCCCATCCCCGCCGTCGACCCGATCGACGTCGAGGCCGTCGGGGCCGACCGCTCGCTCGGGGCGACGCCGCCGCCCTCGCCGGCGCTGGCGACCGCAGGGTGCGACGCTGCCCCCGCGGCGCGTCCCTCGGCGGGGGCGCTGCTGTTCGCCGCCGCGGCCCTCGGTCTCCTTCGCCGGAAGGGAGGTGCGCGATGATCGCCCTCTCCGCCACCCACGCGCCGGACCCGGGGCGACCGCTGCTCGTGCGGACTGCGCTGCTACGCTTCCTGGCTGAGCTCGACGCGCGCCTCCGCCGCGCCGACGACGACGAGGAGCGGACGTTACGGCGCCGCACGGTGCGAGCCATCCTGCGCCGCGCCCTCAACGACGAAGCCACGGTCGACACGGTGGAGACGTTCGAGCGCATCCTCAACCGTTGCCTCGATCTCGGCTACCGCGCCGAGCCGCTCGCCACCTTCGTGTTCGCGGTGCTCGGGCCGCGGCTGGCGGCGCGCGCACGCCGACGGCTGGCCTCCGTCGGCGCCGGGCCGGAGGAGGTCGCCGACGTGGTGTCGTCCGCGGCGGTCGCCATCCAGCGCCTGCTGCGCGAAGGTCGCCGGGCGCAGCACTCCCTCCGCTACGCCCTGCTGCTGTCCATCGCCGACCATCGCGCCATCGACCACCTTCGGCGTCGCCGCCCCGACATCGGCGAGCTTCCCGAGGAGACCCCGCCTGCCGCAACGTGGGCGCCGTGGCTCGGCGGCGGCGGGCTGAGCATCAGCCCCGAAGCCGACATCGAGAATCGTGAGCGCCTCACGCTGGCGTGGCGGCTGCGCGACGCTGTCTTCGCGGCCTCCAACGCCGTGCCGCCCCGCGAGCGCGCCGCGCTGATCCTCGTCGAGGTCGAAGGGCGCAGCTACGACGAGGTGGCCGAGCGCCTCGGGCTGAGCCGGACCGACGTCGGCAACGTGATCCGCCGCGCGCGATTGCTTCGCGACCGCGCCTTCACGCCGCTCCTCCGCGACCTCGAGGGGGCCGCCGGCCATCGCGGTTTCCACGCGCTCCGGGCCGACAAGCACGTGCGCCTGAACCTGTTGACCTGGTCGGCCGCGGTGGGCGACGGACCCTGTCCCGCCTGCCTCGTCCGCCACCGCCTGCACGGGGCCGAGCACGCCTGCTGACGGTCCGCGCCGTGCTACCATGGCGCCCGCTGGCTTGGAGGCGCGGACATGGACGCAGACGCGGCGCGGCTGAGCTGCAAACAGGTCGAGGCCGACGTGATCGGGCTGCTCGACGGCGAGCTCGACACGCTGCGCGCCGAGGGCGTGCACGCCCACTTCCGCGGCTGCGCCGGCTGTGCCCGCTTCTACCAATCGCTGCGCACGCAGCTCGTGATGCACCGGTGGGTACGGGAGGCGCCCTTCGAGCTCGACGACGGCGGCCGGCGGGGCGACGTCCCCGACTTCGACGCCCTCTCGACGCGATTGCGGAGCGCAGACCTGAACGCGCTCGGCGCGCTGCTCTACGAGGTGCTCAAGGCCGAGTTCCTCTTCGACTACGGCGATGACGTCGATGCGCGCGAGGCGGCCATCGACGACCCCCTCGGCGAACGCCGGCGCGCCTCGGACATGGTCGGCGAGATGCGCGACTGGTACGACGCCGACGAGCTGGAGGGCGTCGACCTCGGCGATCTCGCCCGCCGCCTCGAGCCGCCCGCGATCGACCGCGACCGGCTGGCGGAGCTCGTCGCCGGCATGGAAGCGGTCGCGCGGGCGGCGCCGGCGCTCGCGCCCAAGGCCGCGTTCTACCAGGGCCTCGCCTGGATCAAGGCGGGCGACGAGGCGCGGGCAGCCGAGCGCTTCGGGCGCGTCGCCGCCGACGCCGCGCCGGACCTCGCGCGGATCGCTCGGATCTGCCTCGCCACGCTGCCGGCGATCGTCGGCGGGCGCCCGCTCGAGGCGATTCCGGCGCTCGAGGCGTGCCTCGCCGGCGACGGAGCGGACGCGATCGTGCATTTCAACCTGTGCCAGGCGCACTTCGAAGCCGCCGGGCAGCGCCTGACCCCCGCCGTGCGGACGCACGCGGACGCCGCGTGCGCCCTGAACTCGGCGCTCGTCGAGCATCAGCTGTCACTGCCGCGACAGCGCGCGCTGCGGCTCGCCCTTCAGTCGAGCAGGGTGCGGACCGAGTCGACGAGCTGACCGGCGAGGTAGGCCGTGCCCGGCGGATCGTCCCGACGCTTCGGTCGGACGAACGTGTTGACGATGTTGCCGTCGACGCGGCGCTCGTCGGGCCGGCGCACGTCGAAGCGGATGCGTCGGACGGCGCCACGGGCGATGAACATCGCCTCGACGACGCCGCCTCGCAGGACGCGGGTGACGAGGCCCACCCGCGGGCCGAAGTCCACGCCGGCGAAGAAGACGAGGTCCGCCGGTCTCGGCCGTCCGCGCCGTGGGCGCGAGCGCTCGCGAAGGGTCTGCACCGAGGCGAATGCGTCCGGCGCGGCGTCGAGGCGCGTTTCGGCGAACGCTGCCCTCACGAGCGCCGCGTCACCGTCGAGCCCTCGTTTGCCGTCGAGCGCCTGGAGCGCCCGCTGGATCAGCGCCCGGCGCTGTGCCGCCAGTTCGGAATCGGCATCGGTGCCGCTCGACGCCTCATCGCGCTCGGGTGGAAGCGCCGCCGGCCGCGCCGTGGCGGACCCCTCGAGGAGCGGATGGAGCGCCGGGCGCAGCTCCGACGGACGCACCAGGGATCCGCAGCCCGCGAGCAGCAGGACGAGCAGGGGAGGGGTTGTGTGCTCAAGTCCCACAGGTAGGATTGATGCGCACTTTGCTCCAGTTGTAAAGAACGAACCTGCCGGCCCGCACTCGCCTTGACGCTCCCGAACGGGCGCGACTACGATCCGCCGCCGCCGCCCGGCGGGCAAGGAGGAGACACCCGATGCAGCCGCCGTCCCACCCCTTCTACGCGCGGACCCGCCTGCCGACCGAGCACGGCGAGTTCGACGTGCGCGTCTACGTGGGCACCGACGGGAAGGAGCACCTCGCCATCTCCGTCGGCGAGCTCGACGGCGGCGAGTCGGTGCCGTGCCGGGTGCACTCCGAGTGCCTCACGGGCGAGGTCCTCGGCTCGTTGAAGTGTGACTGCAAGGCGCAGCTCGATGCCGCCCTCGAGCACATTCAGCGCGAGGGTCGCGGCGTGGTGCTCTACCTGCGGCAGGAAGGGCGCGGCATCGGCCTCGGCAACAAGATCCGCGCCTACGAGCTCCAGTCGCAGGGCGCCGACACGGTCGAAGCGAACCGACTCCTCGGCTTCGACGACGACCTGCGCACCTACGAGACGGCGTCGGAGATGCTCGCCGCGCTCGGTGTGCGCTCCGTCGTGCTGCTCACCAACAATCCGTCGAAGCTCAGCGGCCTCGAGGACGTCGGCGTCCGCGTCGAGGGCCGGTTGCCGCTCGTCACCGGGGTGAACGAGGTCAACGTCAGCTACCTCGAGACGAAGCGCGTCCGCATGGGCCACCTCATCAAGCCCGGTGTGCTGCGCCCCGAGTCCGCCAAGGCGGGCTGAGGCGGCCTCTCCTGGGCCGGGGCGGACGCCTCAGGCGTCGGGACCGGCGTAGCCGGGGGCGTACACGACGGGCGCCGCTTCGGCATCGGCGGCCTCGAACTCGGCGACGTAGCGTCGGGTCTCATGCAGGCGGAGCACCGCGAGGTGGGGCAGGTGCGGCCGCAGCAGGCGCCAGAACCACGCCAGCAGGGTCTCTGCCGTCGGCGTTTCGAGGAAGTTGTTGAGGTGGCGGTGGTCGACGACCGAGATGAGCCGCGCGTTGACGATGCGGTCGACCTCGTCGAAGTCCATGACCATGCCCGTCGCCGGATCCATCGGCCCGCTCAGCTCGACCTCGAGGACGTAGTTGTGGCCGTGAAGCTCCCGGCAGGGGCCGTTCGAGTAGGGCAGCTGGTGGGAGGCGCAGAATTCGAAGGTGACGCGTACGCGCATGGATTGGATCCGCGGGGGGCGCCAGAAAAAGAAAAGCCCCCGGCCCTTTTGGGGCCGGGGGCTCAGCGACTGGTGACCCGTAGGGGACTTGAACCCCTGTTGCCGACGTGAGAGGCCGGTGTCCTAACCACTAGACGAACGGGCCACGGGACGCGCAGAAGGCGTCCAAGCTGGCTCGGGGACTAGGAGTCGAACCTAGATTGATGGGACCAGAGCCCACTGTCCTGCCATTAGACGATCCCCGATCAGCGTCGCTCGATGATAAAGATCACGACCGAGCCGCCGTACTCGCTCACGTTGAAACCCGACCAGCGGGACTTGCCGCTGGGGGATGCGCCGTGGGCCGAGGCGACGTCGGGCAGGTCAATCAAAGGTTCGAAGCCGAACTTCACGCCCCCCTTCTTGAAGTGGCGTTCGTACCACTCGAGAGTGGCATCGAAGCCGAGGGGGGAACGAAATCGGTGAGAACCAACTGGCGTCGCGCCCGGAGGGAGGGGGAGGCCGAGGGCCTCGACGGCCTGAACCTCACCCGCCCACAGTGTTGACACCAGCGCCGCCGCGGCGAGGAGCTTGGCGGCGAACGCGGGGCATCTTGTAGCCGAAGCCCACCGACGGATCAACAAAAAAACTCCATACGCGCCATTGAAGCGATCTTCGAGCACCCCGGACGCAGGGTCAAGCGCCCCCTGAGGGGGCGTCGGCGGATGACGGGTGGGTAGGTACGGTGGGACCCGTGTCGGGCGCGACCATCGCCGGCATGGTCGCTGGATGCTGACGGCTTCTACATTTTCGCTACGTTCTGGCGTGGCACGCCCTTTGATATCTCCTCTCCGCGAGATCGATGCGGGGAGGCGCCGATGCGAAACTCGACCTTAGCGGCCCTGGGCATGTTCATCTGCGCGACGGGGGGCAGCGCGTCGGCGTACGAGCTGAAGAGGGACGACGAAGGGCGCGCCGTGCGCTGGAGCGAGGGTGAGGTGACCTTCGCCATCGCGGCGGAAGGTGCTCGCGACATCGGCATCGACGCCGCCGAGCGGGCGGTCGTCGCAGGCTTCGAGGCCTGGGCGCACACCCCGGGCGCCGCGCTGCGCTTCCGCTACGAGGGGCGCGTGGAGGGCCTGCGACCCGGCTACGACCGGTACGACCCGGACGGCAACCGCAACGCCATCGTCTGGAGTCGCGATGCGTGGGTCCACGATCCCGACGCGCTGGCGATCACGCTCACCTTGTTCCGCGTCAGCACCGGCGAGCTGGTGGACGCGGACATCGTCGTCAACGAGAAGGCCTACCGCTGGGGCATCGGCCCCGAGGCGGAGAACGACCTCCAGAACACGATGGCGCACGAGGTCGGGCACTTCATCGGCCTCGGTCACTCCGAGGTGTCCGAGGCGACGATGTACCCGCACGCCGGCGCCCACGAGATCCACAAGCGCGACCTGAGCACCGACGACGTCGCCGCACTCCGCGCGCTGTACCCCGGGGAAGCGCCGGCGCCCGCGCCGGCCATCGGGTCGCCGGAGGTGTTCGGCGGCGCGCACCGCAACGACGCGGTCGCACCGCCGCCGCAGGCGGACGGTCCGCGCGATCCGCGGTCGTTCGCGCCCGACTTGAGCTGCAGCGCCGCCCCCGGCGGGCCGGCGTATGGATTCTGGACCGTCCTCATGGTGTTGGGAGCGGCCCGCCGTCGCTCTCGCCCCCGCCGCAAGGGAGTTTGAAGATGCGCGCTCTGCACCTGGGCCTGGCGATCGGCCTCCTCGGCGTTGCCGGCAACGCCGGCGCCACGACCGTCACCGCGTACGACCTCGACGACCTGGCGGTGCGCTCGTCGCGCATCGTGACCGGCATCGTCGTCGACCTCGAGAGCCGCTGGGAGGGAAACCTGGTCATGACCGCCGTCCACGTGGCGGTCGACGAGTGCCTCAAGGGATCGTGCGGCGAGCGCGTCATCGAAGTGCGCGTGCCGGGCGGCCGCGTCGACGATCTCGAGATGCGCGTCGAGGGCACGGCCCGGTTCGACGTCGACGAGCGTGTGCTCCTGTTCCTCGAGCCGGCCGAGGGGGCGCGGTTGCGGCCGACGGGGATGGCCCAGGGGAAGTTCCGCGTCGTGGAGGCTGCGGTCGACCCCGTGGCGGTGCGCGACCTCGATGGCCTCCGCCTGGTCGGTCCGGACGCCGAGAGCGCGGCAGCGCTGCAGCTCGCCGACGTGCGAGCGCTCGTCGCCCGTATCGACGCTGCGCTCGCGCGTTGAGCGGCGCCGGCCGGCCGCCCGTCATTGCGGTCGGTGGGGTCCCGTGCTATAGGGTGCGCTTCCACTCGCCTGTCGCATCGGGGAGGCGGTCATGGGCAGCGCGGCCAATGGACGATCCGGCGGCTACGCCGGTGCGACGGGGACGACCCGCACGGCGGAGACGACCATCTGGTGTGGTGGGTGCGGCGCCTGGTACGGCGGCCGGCACCCCGTGTCGATCGACGCTTCGACCGATCCGGCGCTCGTCGACGCCTTCCTGCGGGACGGTTTCGCGGGCATCGGGCATGCGGCGTGCCCTGATTGTGGCGCGGCTCATGTGATCGAAGAGCCGTTCGCGCTGCACGATCGCACCGGCGGTCGGCTCTTCCTGGTGATTCCGGCGGGGCATCGGCATCGCGCGCAGCAGCACCGGGCGGCGTTGATCCAGACGGTGGCCGGCACGCCCGGGGAACGGGTGCCCGGCTACGCCTTCGAACCGATCCTCGTCGCGGGGGCCGCCGATCTGGCGACGCGGCTGCATCCCGCCGCGTCCGTCGACACGCCGGCGCCGCGCCTCGATCCGCCGGCGCTCGCGTCGCGGCTGAAGCTCGACAAGGCAGGGGCGCCCGCCGTCAAGGGGGCAGAGGCCTCGGCGCCCCCCGTGGAGATCGTCCCGATCGAGGCGCTGGCCCCGAAGCCGGCGCGTTCGGTGGAGCTCCAGGCGGAGGTCTCCGTCGACGCCGAGATGTCTTTGGACGTCCCCCTCTCCGTCGACCTGCCGGCGGCCGCAGACGACGCGCCGGTCCCGCCGCCCCGCGGCGCGGCGCGGCGGTCCTCGCTCCTGGACGAGGCCCTCGCGGGGCTCGCGGAGCCGCCGCCATCGCCGGTCGCCGCCGAGGAGCGGAGCGGCGACGGTTGGGATGCCGCCATCGATGAGGCCTGGTCGTCCGTCGAGTCGGCGCCCGGCGGCAGCGTCGAGCGCGAGGATCCGACACACGTCGTCAAGGTCGACGACCTGGTGCCGGCGCGCCGCCCCGCGGGGCCGGTGTTCGACGCGGCCCGCGCGGCCGGCGGTGACCGCTACGTCTTCACCGAGGCGGGTCGCATCCACGCGGCGGCGCGTCTCGCCGAGGACCGCGCCCGCGGCTTCGAGGAGGGCGACGCCGCGCTCTGGTTCCAGGTCCACACCACGCCCGCCGGGCCGCTCGTCGACCTGCTGCTCGTCCGTTCCGAGGGCACGGAGGCGACCTCCGAGGTGGTCGACCACGTCGCGTTCGTCCTCGAGCCGGGCGCGCCGGCCCACGAGGCGGTCCTCGACGCGCTCGAGGCCGACTTCGACGTCGAGGTGGCGTTCCACGGTCCTGATGGCGAGTTCCACGGTCGCCGCCGCTTCCGGCTGCCGCTCGAGCCGAACGTTCGCGCCGCGCGGGAGGCGCTCGCCGAGCACGCACGCCGATTGAAGGGGCGGCCCGACTTCGCTGGCGCCCGCCGCGCGTTCGAGGCCGACGAGTTCGATCGCGTGGGTCGCCTGCGCCACAACTTCCGCGAGGACTCGTTCTCGTTCGTGCGCACCGCCGCGGAGGCGCGCCTCGCCCTCGGCATCCTCTCCTACTGGAGCGCGCCCGAGCGCCGCGACTACCTGGTGCGCGTTCGCTCGTTTCCGCTGCCGTGGTTCGACTCCATGTCGCGGCGCGTCCTCGAGGCGGCAGTCCACTTCGGCCTGGCCATGGATCCGCACCTGCGGCAGCGCGCCCTCGACCTCGGCCTCGCCGAGAGCTCGTCGGCCCTCGTCCGGCTGTGCCTCGCCCACTTCGCCGAGGTCAGCCTGAACCTGCGTCCGAACGAGCTGGATCCGCTCGACGCCTGGGACAACTGGGAGGCGCTGCTCGCCCACGCCGAGGAGCTCGAGGTTAGGGTCGACGAGGAGATCGAGGAGCTCGCCGCGCTCGCGCTCGAGCGGGCGCGGGCCGCCGCGCAGGGCGGTGACTCGATGGAGATCAACGCCGACGTCGACTCGGTGGAGCTCGAAGAGGTCGAGGATCTCGGCGAGCTGACCGCGGAGCAGCTCATCAACCTGCTCGAGGACCGCGCCCACCGCGCAGACGCGGCGCGGACGCTGCTCGCTCGTAGCGAGCCGCTCTACGTGCCCGCGATCTTCGACGCCATCAAGGTGATGGCGCCCGAGGAGCTGCTCCGGGTGGTGCCGGCGGCGCTGGCGCTCGGACCGTCGTTCGAGGGCTCCTTCCTCGGGGGCTTGCGATCGCGGAGGCCAGGCTTGCGCCTCGCGAGCGCGCTGTTCCTCGCCGAGATCCGCTCGGAGCGGGCGGCGCTCCCGCTGCTCCGGCTCGTCTCGGAGTCCGGCGACGCCGAGTGGCCGATACTGGCCCGGGCGGCGGCCCGCATGGGGCGGCGCATCCTCACTTCGGCCATCGATCACGTTGCCGAGCATGGCGACGCGGGCGATCGCGTCGCGACGACGCTGGCCCTGCTCGGGCCCGAGGCGCGTGGCGCGCTTGCCGCAGCGCAGGATCGCGCCGGCAATCCCGCCGTTCGCGCTTGCTTTTCGCGAGCGCTCGAGCGGATGGGAGGGGTGAGCTTCGGCGATCCGGCGGACTTCACCGAGCGCCTCGCCGACGCTTTCCGTGCCGGCGGCCCCGACCACCTGGGCCCCGACTTCGAAGAAGACCTCGTCTCGATCGACCTCGGGCCCGCCGCCAGCATCGACGACTCGGTCGACCTCGGCAGCCTCGACGGCCCGCCGCGCAAGTGACATGCGGATCGGCCTGATCTCCGACGTCCATGCCAACCTCGAGGCGCTCCAGGCGGCCCTCGCCGTTTTCGATCGGGAGCCGGTCGACTTCCTGGCGTGTCTGGGCGATGTGGTCGGCTACGGCGCGCAGCCGAACGAGTGCTGCGAGCTCGTTCGGAGGCGGGCCGATGTGACCATCCTGGGCAATCACGATGCCGCCGTCTGCGGCCGGATGGATTACAGCTACTACCGCGCCGCCGCGCGCAACGCGCTCGACCTGCACGCGCGCGTCCTCTCCGCCGAGAACCTCGCCTGGCTGCGGTCGCTGCCGTATGCGCACCGCGTCGGGGACGTGACGTTCTGCCACGGCTCGCCGGTGGCGCTCGAGGAGTTCGAGTACGTCTTCTTGCTCGAGCAGGTTCGCGAGCTGCGGCGGCGCTTCGACGAGCTGTCGCCAGTCACCTTCATCGGCCACTCGCACCTGTGCAAGTCGTTCGCATTCGATCGCGACACCGCCGAGGAAGTGCTCAACACGCGTTTTCGCTGCGAGCCGACGCGACGGTACGTCGTCACGGTCGGCAGCGTCGGGCAGCCCCGCGACTATGACAGCCGCGCTTGTTGCGCCATCTACGACACCGAGGCGCGCTGGTTCGAATATCACCGCGTGAGCTACGACGTGGAGGCTGCCGCCCGGAAGATCGTCGCCGCCGACCTGGACGCGGCCTTCGGCAAGCGGCTCTTCCTCGGCGTGTGACGATCACTCCACGACGGCGAGGTGTCCACCGAGCACGTAGCGAGTGATCGACTCGCCCTCGGCGACGACCAGGTCGCCGCCGGGCCACACGTGCATCCACTCCGGGACGAGGTCGTCGCAGGCGAGCGCCGTGACGAGACGACCGTCGCCGGGCGCGAGCGCCCGGATGGTCTGTCCGGGCACGAGGAGCAGGCCACGGCACAGTACGGGCGGAGGATTGCGGACGAGCACCTCGCCGGGATCGTCCGCGGGCGCCGACCAGCGCTCGCTCCCGGTGCGCAGGTCGAGGGCGAGGACACGACCGTCGGTGGCCTTGACGAATGCGAGCCCGTCGGCGGCCAGCGGAAGGTGCGGGCGGACGTCCTCGCCGACAGGCGCGTCCCAGAGGGCGGCGCCGTCCGCGACGTCGACGGCCAGGAGCCGCGCGCCCTCCGGCCTGTGGACGGTCACCAGCAGAATCGAACCGGCGACGAGCGGATCCCCCGAGGTCGTGCCGTCGAGCGTCCGCGCCCAGCGATGGGCGCCATCGAGCGGGTCCAGGCAGGTGATCCGGCCGACCGCCTCGGGCCCGACGTGGGCGAGCGAGAGTAGTCCGCGTCCGTCGAAGTGGGGCGCGCCCTGAGGCTCGCCGCACAGCCGGACGGCGAAGAGCCGGCGCCCGGTCGAGACCTCCCACGCGTGGACGAACCCGTCCTCGCCGTTGGCCCACACGACGCCGCTGGCGGCGGCGAAGCCGGTCACCGCGCCGAACCAGGTGCGCGCGCGCCAGCAGATCCGTCCCGCGCCCGCGTCGAGAGCGGCGACGGTGCCGTCGTCGGCGGCGACGACGATGCGATCGTCCACCGCCGTGGCGTGCGTGGGCAGGCGGTCGCCCCGGAAGGGCCGGGCATGCCAGCGGACGGCGCCATCGTCGAGCACGACGCGCTCGAGGCGTCCGCCTGCGGACAGTCGCAACTCAGCGGGACTATTGGGGATTCGGCTCGCGCCCGGCGCCGACCACAGCGTGGCCCCGGTGGCGCCGTCGAGGGCGCTCAGGCCGTCGCGGCCCACCACGACGAGGCGCTCGTCGATCACTGAGATGTGGCGGGCGTCGAGGCCGGGGACATGACGGCGCCAGCGGCGGCGGTAAGCGAGGTGACGGAGGCCGTCGACCGGCAGCGGATCGGCGGCGCTGACCGTGGCCGGCGCTGGGGGGACGAGCGCCGGTCGCGGTGCGTCGGCGGTCGCGAAGTCGCCGGCGGAGAGGGCGGCGGCCCAGCGACGCAGATGGCGCGCGGAGCGCCGCAGGCGCGCGAGGCGGGGCCGTTCGTGCGGGTCGACCTCGACGTGCGCGGCGAAACGAGCCGCCGCGACGGCGAAGCCGCAGAGATCGACCCGGACGCGGCCCGGCCGCGCGTGCCCGGTGCGGTCGGCGAGGTGGACCACGAGGCCGGCGCCATCGCGGGTGATGACCAGCCGTGAGGCGCCCTCCGCGTCGAGGGCGACCTCCCACCGACCCCTCGGCCAGTCGCGCGTCTTCAACGCCGTCTCCGCGGCCCGCGTCAGCGCCTCGAGCAGGTCGAGCGGCACCACCGGCGAGACCACGAGCGGCGGCGAGGTGCCGAGCCGGACCACCACCTGGCGCACCGCGTCCGCCCCCGGATCCGCCGGCCTGTCGGCGGGCGGCGCGTCACCGAGCTCGAAGGTGAGGCGCGCTTGTCCGCCGGCCCGTGGCGTCGTCGTGCCGCCCTCGGCGCGACGGCGGCGCGGCTTCGCCAGGAGCGCACGCAAGCTGACCGGCGCGCGCGGACCGAGCGCCACGACGATCTCCCGGGCCGCGGCGCGCACGCTGCGCCGGAAGGTGCCGGCATCGAAGGCTTCTTCTCGAACGATGGGCCGGCCGGCGTCCGACTCGAGAGACACGAGCGAGACGCCGCCGCGCCGCGCCAGGCGGAGCGTGTGTCGCGAGCGCGGCAGGGGCACGTCCGTCTCTCCCTCGCCGCCCGTCGCCAGCGCGTCGAGCGCGTCGTCGAGCGCCGTCAGCAGCGCGGCGACGTCCTCGTCCTCGAGGTGGGCGGTGAGGCCACGCGCCCCGAGGCGCAGGTGGACGTGATCGGTGAGCGCTCCGACGTGCCGGTCGTCGGCGAGGTGCGCGCGCCAGCGACCGGCGAGGCTCAGTCGCAAGGGGTCGAACCTCGGCATGGCGAGGCATCGTGGCATGCGCCCGATTCGCCATCAAGGCGGGGGCGGGACGCCGATCCGAAACAGTAGGAATCTGGTCGGGCCGGAACTAGGATGGCGCGCGATTCAGACCGGACGGTGGCGAGGGTGTGACGATGGCAGAGACGGCGACTTGGATTGAGGCGGCGCGACGGGTCCTGCGCGAGAGCGGGCGGCCGCTGAGTCTGCGCAAGATTCTGGCCATCGGGGAGCGCGACGGGCTGTTCGCGAACGGCACACCCGAGCTCGACGCGTTCCGCGATGCCATCCGCTCCGCTCCGTCCGGCCGCGAGCCGGTCGTCGAGGTGCGCCGCGGCGTCTACGGCCTCGGGGAGAGCGTGGCGGAGACACCGCGTCGTCAGGCGGCGCCGACCGTCGTCGAGGTCGCCGAAGAGATCGATCTCGAAGAGGAATTCGACGACTTCGACGACCAGGAGGAGGACGAGGGCGGACGGCGCCGGCGACGGCGCCGGCGGGCGGCCGACCTCGTCGGCAGCGAGTCCGCTGCGCCCACCTCGGTCGAGGAGGCGGTGGCGGTGGCTGCCCAGGCGCCGGATCGCGATCGTCTCCGTTCGCGCCTCTGGGAGCGGATGCGTTCGCGCGCGGCGGCGGTCGTGGACGCGGAGGCGTCCGAGCCCGCCGCCGAGCAGGCGCCGGCGACGAAGCGCGAGAGCGCCGCCGGCGACGGTCGTGGTCGCCGTGAGAACGCAGCGCCGACTCGCGCCGAGGCGGCGCCGCCCGAAGCGACCCGCGCAGCGGCGCGGCCCGAGCGGGCCCCCGAGTCGGCGGCGCCGCCCGAAGGGGACCGCGCGACGGCGCGGCTGGCGAGACCCACAGACGCCGCGCCGACCAAGGCGGAGGCGCCGCGCGCCGCGCGGTCGTCGACGAAGCCGACGCGGACGCCTCCAGCGGCGGCAGCGAGAGCCGAAGACGCGCCGCGGGCCGCGGCGCCCCTTACCGAAGATGCGCCGCGGGCGGCGGCGTCGAAGGCCGAACCGGCGCCGCGGGCGGCGGCGCCGAAGGCCGAACCGGCGCCGCGGGCGGCTGCGCCCAGAGCCCCCGAGCCGGAGGCGGGCGACGAGGCCAACCTGCGCCGGGCCATCGGCGAGCGACTGAAGGCCCGCCGGGCCGCTCGGGGCGAAGCGGCGCCGCCAGCCCGCGAGCCCGAGGCCGTCGCGCCGCCGGCGCCTGCGGCCATGGAGCCGCCGCCCCCGCCCGCCGTCGAAGCCGCCCCGCCGCCCGCCGCGATCCGCGTCGCGGACCCGTCCTCCGTCAAGGCGCGCCTGCGCGCCCGCTACGGTCGAGGCGATGCGTCGCCGGACGAGGCTCGCCAGACGGGCACGGTGCCGGTGGCCGAGGTCCGGGCCGCGCGCGTCGATGAGCGGCGACCGGCCGAGGCGCTCACGCGCGAGCCGCGTCGGGACGAGCGCCCGGCTGACGGCCGCGCGCCGGTCGAGGGTCGCCGCGACGAGCGCCGCCCGGCCGAGGTTCGCCGCGATGAGCGGCGCCCGGCGGAGATGCGGCCGGCCGAGCCGGCTCGAGAGGGGCGGCGCCCTGACGCGGGGCGCCGCGAGGAGCCGCGCCGCGAGGAGCGGCGCCCGGCGGAAGTGCGTCCGGCCGAGCCGGCTCGCGAAGAGCGCCGCCCCGACGCAGGGCGTCGCGAGGAGCCGCGGCGCGAAGAACATCGTCCGGCCGAGGCGCGTCGCGAGGAGCCGCGGCGCGACGAGCGGCGCCCGGAGCCGCGCCGCGACGATCGCCGTCCGGAGCCGCGGCGCGACGAGCTGCGCTCGTCGGCACCGCGCCTCGAGGAGCGTCGTCCGCCGGAAGCGCGAACGGCGGAGTCCCGTCCCGCCGAGGGTCGCCGCGACGAGGCCGCGCGTGCGGAGCGTCGTCCCGAGGGGCGGCCCCCCGAGGCGCGGGGTGAGGAGCAGCGGTCGACCGCCGACCGTCCGGCGGAGCCGCGCGCTGCTCAGCCGATGATGGCGAGCCCGTCGGAGACGGCCGCGGCGCCGGGCGAGCGTCCGAGCCTGCGCGATCGGCTGCGCGCCCGGTTCTCCGAGCGGCGCGAGCAGACCCCGTCGCCCGTCGAGACCGTACAGGCCGCGGCCGCGACGGTCACCGAGGCGCCCTATCGCGAGCGTCGCCAGACGCCGGCGCCGGCGCCCGCGCCCGAGGCGGAGCGCCGCGGTCCCGCGCTGCCCGAGATCGCTCCCACCGACGTGCTCGTGTCGCGCGCGCTCGCCGCGCTGGAGCGGAGCGGGCGTCCGCTGCCGATCGACGCGCTTGGTGGCGGCTCCGAGTCCCGAGGCGTGCGCGCCGCGTTGCTCGCCGAGAACGCGCGCCGGTCCGCTGCGGGCCTGCGCGCGCCCTTCGTCGTCTACTTCAACGGGACCGTCGGTCTCTCGGCGTGGGGCCTGTCCGAGCGGTTCCTGCAACTCGAGGAGACGATCCAGGCGGCGACCGCCGAGCAGCGCGAGATCGTGCGCCGCGATCTGCTGGCGCGCGTGGCGGGCCTGGGCGACACCGCCTTCGAACAGGTGGTCGTGATGCTGCTCGAGCAGATCGGGTACGCGAACGTGCGGGTCGTGCACCGCGAGGCGGGCGGCAACCTCGCCCTGCTCGCCACCTACGACCAGGGGAGCGCCGCCCTCACCAGCGCCGTCGTCGCCCGTCGCGCGTGGAAGACGATCGGCCGCGACACGGTCCGCGCCCTGCGGGAGGGTCTGGCGCAGTTCGGCGCCAGCCGCGGCGTCGTCCTGACCGTTGGGACGTTCGGACCGGACGCCCGCGACGAGGCCGCCCGCACCGACCGCCCGACGCTCGTCCTCGTCGACGGCGCCGGCCTCGCCCGCCTGCTCTACGACCAGGGCATCGGACTCGCCACGGTCCGCCCGGTCGTCCGCTCCGTCGACGCCGCCTTCTTCGAGAGCCTCGAGTAGACCGCCTCCTGCGCAGTTCGTCTTGCCCACCCGGCGTTTGTGGTGATAAGACCTACATCACAACACCTGTCGGGTGGGGTCATCATGAAGCGCACCATCGTCCTGGCCACGCTCCTCGCCGCGTCTACCGCCCTGGCTCGCTCTCCGGCGCGGAAGGCGAAGCCCGCCCGGCTGGACCCTGCGGTGGCGCAAGCGGTGAACGACATGCCGCTGCCGTCGTTGTCGAACCGCTTCGCGGCGGAGACGGCGGCGGTGGAGCTCGTCGACCGCTTCGCGCGCGGCCTGGGGCTCGACCGGACGACCGAAGGCGGTACGCTGCTCGCGAGCCGCCGCTGAGCGCCGGCGCCGCCGTCGGAGGACGGGGTTTCCGCCCCCGCGCGGTCGTGGTATTGGGCGGCGTATGTCGATCCACAGCATGACCGGATTCGGGCGCGCCGCCGCGACCGTGGGGGGCTTCGCCTACGCGGTCGAGATCCGCGCCGTCAACCACCGCTACCTCGACCTGCGCATTCGCCTCCCACGCGAGCTCGCGTCCGCGGAGGCCGCCTTGCGCGCCCGCGTCGGCGCGCGTCTCCGCCGCGGGCGGATCGAGGTCGGCGTCTACGAGCAGACCGGCGAGGCCACCGGGCCATCTCGCGTCGCCGTCGATCTCGGTCTCGCTCGCGCCGTGCGCGAGGCGCACCGAGCCATCGCCGAATCCCTCGAGATCCTCGACATCTCCGACTCGGCCACCATCGCGGCGCACCCCGGTGTGCTCGTGCCGGCGGTGCCGGCGGTCGGCGACGACCAGATCGAACGCGAGCTCGGCGAGGCGATGGACCGCGCGCTGCAGGCGGCGGTCGACATGCGCCTTCACGAGGGGGCGGCGCTCGCCTCCGAGCTCGTCCGCCTGCTCGACCGCATCCTCGAGCTGCAGGGACGCCTGGCTGCCCGCGCGCCCGAGCTGTCGGCGGCCTACCAGGCGCGGCTCGAGCGCCGCATCCGTGATCTCGCTGCCGACGCCGGGCTCGAGCTCGAGAGCGGCCGCATCCTGCACGAGGTCGCCCTCTTCGCCGAGAAGTCCGATGTCGCCGAGGAGCTGGCGCGGCTCTCGGCGCACGTGGGGCAGGCGCGGTCGCTGCTGACCGAGTCGTCGAAGGACGAGCGTGAGGCCGTCGGCCGCCAGCTCGACTTCCTCTGTCAGGAGATGGCGCGCGAGGCGAACACGGTCGGCAGCAAGGTGCAGGATCTGGAGATGTCGCGCGTCGTGCTCGACCTCAAGGCCGAGTTGGAGCGGCTGCGCGAGCAGGTCCAGAACGTGGAGTGATCGTGGTCCACCTGATCATCTGCGCCGTCAGCGGGACCGGGAAGTCGACGATCGCGCGCCACCTCCTCGACCGATATCCGCGCCTGCGCCTGTCGGTGAGCCACACGACGCGGGCGCCGCGCGCGCACGAGGTCGACGGCGTGCACTACCACTTCACGTCGCGCGTCGAGTTCGAGCGCCTGTCCGCCGACGACGCGTTCGCCGAGTGGGCCGAGTACGCGGGCAACCTGTACGGCACCGCGCGCTCGATGATCGACGGCGCCGCCCGCGACGGCGTCGACCTGCTGTACGACATCGACGTGGTGGGGGCCGCCAACCTGAAGCGCGCCTACCCCGACGCGCTGACGTGCTTCGTCCTGCCGCCCTCGTGGGCCGAAGTCGAGCGCCGCCTGCGCGCCCGCGGCACCGAGACGGAGGCCTCGATCGCGCGCCGCCTCGCCGCCGGCCGCCGCGAGCTCGAGGCAGCCCGCACGTTCGACTACCTGGTGCTCAACGAGCAGCTCGACGCCGCGGTGGCGGAGCTCGACTGCATCTACCGGGCGGCGCACCTGCGCACGGCAGAGCGCCGCGCCACCCTGGAACGACTGGCCGCGCAGGGGGGTTGAAGACCCGACCGCGTGCCTTATCGTGGGGACTGATGGTCCGACTCGACGACGTCATCGACGAGCTGCGGCAGCACCACCCGGAGGCCGACGTCGACCTCGTGCGCCGCGCCTACGTGTTCAGCGCGGCGGCCCACCGCGGCCAGACCCGTCGCAACGGCGAGCCCTATCTCATCCACCCGCTCGAGGTCAGCTACATCGTGGCCCAGCTGCGGCTGGACACGGCCAGCGTCTGCGCCGGCCTGCTCCACGACACCGTCGAGGACACGGTGGCGACCGTCGAGACGCTGCGCGAGCAGTTCGGCGACGACATCGCCTTCCTCGTCGACGGGCTCACCAAGCTCGAGAAGATCAACTTCACGAGCGCGGAGGAGGCCCAGGCCGAGAACTTCCGCAAGATGCTGATCGCGATGAGCCGCGATCTGCGGGTCATCCTGGTCAAGCTCTCGGATCGTCTGCACAACATGCGGACGCTGGCCCACATGCCGGAGAGCAAGCAGCAGAAGATCGCCCAGGAGACGCTCGACATCTACGCGCCGCTCGCGAACCGCCTCGGTATCAACTGGCTTCGCACCGAGCTCGAAGACCTCAGCTTCAAGTACCTGCACCCCGACGAGTATCGGGACCTCGCCGATCGCATCAAACGCACCCGCAAGGAGCGCGAGGCATACATCCAGCGCGTCATCGACATCCTCAAGAAGGAGCTCGACGCGCAGGGTATCCAGGCCGAGGTCAGCGGCAGGCCGAAGCACCTCTATTCCATCTATCAGAAGATCACGACCTCGGGTCGTCCCTTCGAGAAGCTGTTCGACATCCTCGCCTTCCGCATCCTCGTGCAGCGCATGCCCGAGTGCTACGAGGCGCTCGGTCTGATCCACAGCCTCTGGAAACCCGTCCCGGGCCGCTTCAAGGACTACATCGCCCTCCCGAAGCAGAACAACTACCAGTCGCTCCACACGTCGGTGATGGGACCTGAAAGCGAGCGCATCGAGGTCCAGATCCGCACCGAGGAGATGCACCGCATCGCAGAGCTCGGCGTGGCGGCCCACTGGACGTACAAAGAGGGCCAGTACCGCCTCTCCGGTGCCGACGAGCGCTTCGCGTGGCTCCGGCAGCTTCTGGAGTGGCAACGTGACTTGAAGGACCCCACCGACTTCATGGAGACGGTGAAGGTCGACCTGTTCGCGGACGAGGTCTACGTCTTCACGCCGAACGGCGACGTGATGGCGTTCCCGCGCGGGGCGACGCCGCTCGACTTCGCCTACGCCATCCACACCGACCTCGGCCACGAGTGCACCGGGGCCAAGGTCAACGGCACGCTCGTCCCGCTGCGCACCGAGCTCCACAACGGCGACGTCATCGAGATCATCCGCACGCCCGGCCACAAGCCGTCGAAGGACTGGCTCAAGTTCGTCAAGACGGGCCGCGCGCGCACGAAGATCCGCACGTTCATCCGACAGGAGGCGCGCACCCGGAGCGAGGAGCTCGGCCGCGAGCTCCTCGAGAAGGAGCTGAAGCGCTACCAGGTCAGCCTTCAGAAGCTGCGCAAGTCCGGCAAGCTCGAAGAGGTGGCGCGCACGCGCAATCGCAACGAGAAGGACCTGCTGATCGCCGTCGGCTACGGGAAGGTCAAGGCCGAGACGTTGATCCCCGACCTCGTGCCCGCCGACCGGTTGCAGGCCGGCCCGGCCAAGGAGGCCGAGGACGAAGGGACGTTCAAGAAGCTCATCAAGAAGGTCCTGCCGCGCTCGAAGAACGGGATCATCGTCGACGGCCTCGACGACATCGCGACCCATTTCCCCAAGTGTTGCGCGGCGTTGCACGGCGATGACATCGTCGGCTTCGTCGGCCGCGGGCGCGTCACCATCCACCGGAAGGACTGCGCACGCTCGCTCGACTACGACCCGGCCCGCCGCGTCGACGTCATGTGGGACGCCCGCAGCCGGCAGGTCCGCCCCGTCGACATCCGCGTGTACAGCGTCGACGCCCCGGGCCTGCTCGCCAACATCAGCCAGTCGTTCCACAGCGCCGGCGTGAACATCACCACCGTGAACTGCCGAACCACGCCCGAGAAGACGGCGGTGAACAACTTCACGGTGCTCGTCAGCGACCTCGAGCAGCTCCGCAAGGTGATGGCCGCCATCGAACGCATCGAGGGCGTCACCGCCGTGGAGCGCCTCGCCAGTTAGTACGGCGAATGCAGCTCGGCCGGACCCGGCGCCTGCTCCAGCGCCGCCCGATCGAGCGCGCCCGGCCCGTTCTCATTCCACAGTAATTTCAAGGCGTTGCCGGCGTAGATCTTCGCCAGCACCTCGGGGGGCAGGCCGATGGCGTCGATGCGCCAGTCACCCTGGATGGGCGTGGGGTGGGGGATGCGGCGGTCGCGCGCCTCGAACCAGCGCCAGTGGTTCGCGTAGAAGAGGTCCACGTCCGGCAGGCGCGGCTGCTCGTTGCCCACCGAGCCGAGCATCAGGCCGTCGTGCAGGCCGAAGTCGGTGCCGAACAGGATGCGGTCCTGGTGCCGGATGAACATCGCCCGCACCTTCTCCGGGTCGTGGCGCCCGATCTCCGGCAGGCGCGCCGCGACGTCGACGTACAGGTTCGGGTGCTCGCGGAGCATGCGGTCGACGCGGTCCACGTCCTCGGCGCAGTTGCCGAAGTGCACGCCGATGAAGGTTGTCGCCGGGTGGCGCGACAGCACGCGCTCCCAGGCGGCGAGCAGGTCGTCGAAACGTGGATAGCGCGGATCGGCGAAGGACCAGTCGGGGTGGACCTGCAGCTCGGCCCAGCGCTCGTTCGAAGGCGTCGCCGGCTCGAAGAACGCCTTGGGATCGGCCACGTGCCAGAACACGGGCATCCCGAGGCGCCCGGCGGCGGCGAACAGCGGGTCGAGGCGCGGATCGTCGACCCTCAGCAGCGCGTCCGGACCGGCGTCCGGATCGGGCACGCCCAGGCCGAGCGCCTTCGAGATCTTCACGCACCGCGCGCCCGCGTCCTTCGCGACCGCCAGCATGCGCGCCTGGTCGTCGCCGAAGTCGCCGAGGCGCACCTTGCGCCACTCCGGGTTGGCGCAGACGACGATGCGGCCGTCGTGATTGGCCGCCGCCTGCACGGTCTCCTCGAGGCCATGACCGGGCGCGCCGCCGGACAGGTTCACGAAGCGGCTCACGCCGTTGGAGGCGAGCACATCGAGCGCCAGCGCGTAGCGCGCCGGCTCCGTGTGGACGTGGACGTCGACGACGGCGGGGCGGGGCGCGCCCAGTCCGAGCAGGAGCGTCGCGAGCAGAGGCGTCATGGCCGGCAGGGTACCGCAACTGCGCGCACAGAGCGCTTCATGGAACATTTGCGGGCCGTTACCCTCGGGTTATACTGCGGCGCATGTCCGAAGAGGCGGCGATCGAAGTACGCTTCTGGGGCGTGCGCGGCAGCATCGCGACCCCGGGGCCCACCACCGTGCGCTACGGGGGCAACACGCCCTGTGTCGAGGTACGCGCCGGCGGCCGCCTCATCATCCTCGATGGGGGGACGGGGCTGCGCTGCCTCGGTCAATCCCTGTTGCGGGCGGGGAAGAAGGTCGACGCCGACGTCTTCTTCAGCCACATGCACTGGGACCACATCCAGGGCTTCCCGTTCTTCACGCCGGCCTTCATCCCGGGCAACTCGTTCCGCGTCTACGGCGAGCGCAAGGGGAACCAGAGCATCCGCGAGGTGCTCGGCGGGCAGATGACCGACCCGAACTTCCCGGTGCCGCTCTCGGTGATGATGAGCAACCTCACGTTCCATGAGGTGGCGCCCGGCGACGTCATCGAGCTCGGCGACGTGCGCGTGCGCACTGCGCCGATGCGCCACCCAGGCGGCTGCCTGGGCATCCGCATCGAGCACCGCGGCCGCTCGTTCGTGTACGCCACCGACACCGAGCACGATCCCGTCGCCGGCACGCTCGACGACAATCTCGTCGAGCTGTCCCGCGGCGCCGACGTGCTCTGCTACGACGCGATGTACACCGAAGACGAGTACCGGGCCGGCAAGGTCGGCTGGGGCCACTCGACGTACGCCGAGGGCGTGCGCGTCGCGCGCGCGGCTGGCGTGCGCCAGCTCTACTTCTTCCACCACGAGCCCAACCACACCGACGCCTTCCTCGACGAGCGGCTCGCGCTGGCGCGCCGCTGGCTCGAGGCCGACGAGCCGCTCGCCTTCGAGATGGCCCGGGAAGGCGAGAGCGTCCTCATCGGTTGATTCCGTCGCTGCCGGCGAACTTTACGGCCTTCGTAGGGTGCGCTAGTGTAGGTGTGGCAACTACTCGCCACGGGTGGACCGGTGCGTGACCTGGATCGCGTGAGAGACAAGATCGAGATTCGTCTGGAGCCGCGGCAGGTCGTCCTGCTCGGCATCCTGACGACGGCGTTCTCGGGCGGGCTCTTCGCCGCAGGGTACGTCGTCGGGACGCGCTTCTCGTCGCCGTCGCGCGAGGTCCCCGATCTCGCCGCCATCGACGCGGCGTCGCGGGCGTCCCGCGCCGAGCCGAGAGCGGCGGGCACGCCGGTGGCGCTCGGCGACGTGGAGTTCCTGTTCCCGTCGGTGCTCGACGCCGCAGGCCGGGGTCAGCGAAGCGCCGCGCCGGCCCCGGCGGCGTCGCCGCCCTCCGCGGCGCCCGCGCCGCCGCCGTCCGTCGCCGCCGTGCCGGTGCGGCTGCCGGCGCTCGCGGTGGAGGCGCCCGCGAGCGAAGCCGCGCCGCCGCGGGTCGAGATCAAGTCGCTGCCGGAGCCGGTGGCGGCCGCCGCCCCGGAGTCGGTGGCAGCGGCGCCGGCCGAGCCGGCGAAGGCAGCGACGCCCGACGAGGTGGAGAAGGCGCCGCCGCCGCCGCCCGACGAAGTCGAGAAGGCGTCCGCCGCCGCCGCCCGCGAGGAGGACGCCCCGGCGCCGACGCTCGCCGCCGAGCCTGCGGCCTCGCCTCGCGCAGAGCCGCCGAAGCCGTCGGCGCCCCAGTACACGCTCCAGGTCAAGGCGGTGCAGGACAAGGCCGAGGCCGACGCCTTCATGGCCGAGCTGCGCAAGGTCGGCTTCGAGCCGCAGATGATCCTCGCCGACCTGCCCGGCAAGGGCCGCTGGTATCGCATCCGCGTCGGCCGCTTCGCCGACATGGACGTGGCCCGCGAGTTCCAGCGGAAATACAAGCTGAAGTCGGGTCAGCCCGACGCCGGCTTCGTCACCGATCTGTAGTCGACACTCGGTCTGCCGCCCGCGTGTGTTCGCTCCGCGGGCGTCCCGGACGCTCTCAGCCCGCCTCGCGCCACTTGTCGGCGTCGGGCTGGCCGTCCCGGTCCTGGTCGACGCCGGTCTTCTGCAGCTTGCCGTCGACGTAGTATTCCCAGGCGTCGACCTTGCCGTCGTGGTCCGTGTCGCGCTCGATGCGCGTCAGGGCGCCCTGGGGGTCGTAGTACTTGAAGGCGTCGGGCTTCTCGTCGAACTCGAGGTCGACCTCTTTGCGCGCGATCTTGCCGTCTTCGTAAAAGGACGTGACGTCGACCTTGCCGTCGAAGTCGAGGTCCATCTGGTCGCGCTCCTGCCGCCCCTGGTCGTCGTAGAAGCGCCAGACGTCGACCTTGCCGTCGAAGTTGAGGTCGAACTCCTTGCGGACGACCACGTCCTTGCCGTCGACGGACTTCGTGTACTTCCAGACGTCGGGCACGTTGTCGCCGTTGAGGTCGATGGTCGCGCCGGCGCCCTTGCCGCCGGCGTCGGCCTTCTGGCTCGAGGTCGCGCCGCCGCAGCCCACCAGGGCCATCGCCATCGTCAGCAGGGTGGTCTTGCGCATCGATGGTCCTCCGATCGCCCCCATTCATCGGCGAGAAGGGGGTCGCCAGTCAACTCGCGCGGACGGGCCTGTGCCGCGGAACACCGCCCCCGGGACGGCGGTTGAAAACTGCCGGTCGATTCCTATAATGCGCCGGAGCCTGAGAGGGGCCCCCGCCTTCAATGTCAAGAAACGTCCGTAATTTCGCGATCATCGCGCACATCGACCATGGCAAGTCGACGCTGGCGGATCGCATCCTGTCGCTCACCGGGGCCCTTTCCGATCGAGAAATGCGCGAGCAGTTCCTCGACAAGATGGACCTCGAGCGCGAGCGCGGCATCACCATCAAGGCCCAGGCCGTCCGCCTCCGCTGGCAGGCGAACGACGGCCAGGAGTACCAGTTCAATCTGATCGACACGCCGGGGCACGTCGACTTCACCTACGAGGTCTCGCGGAGCCTCGCCGCGTGTGAGGGCGCGCTCCTCGTCGTCGACGCCTCCCAGGGGGTCGAGGCGCAGACGCTGGCGAACGTCTACCTCGCGCTCGACAACAACCTCGAGATCGTCCCGGTCCTCAACAAGATCGACCTGCCCGCCGCCGACGTGCCGCGCGTCCGCGAAGAGATCGAGACCGTCATCGGCCTCGACGCCTCGCACGCGCTCGAGATCTCGGCGAAGACGGGGCAGGGCGTCACCGACGTCCTGCAGGCGATCGTCGACTTCGTTCCGCCGCCGCCCGACAACCGCGACAAGCCGCTTCGCGCGCTGCTCTTCGACTCCTGGTACGACAACTACCGGGGCGTCGTGATGCTCGTGCGCGTCGTGGACGGGTCGATGCGCAAGGGCACGAAGATCCACATGAAGGCGACGGGCCAGGGCTACGAGATCCTCTCGGTCGGTGTGTTCACGCCGCACGCGATGGAGGTCCCCGAGCTGTTGGCCGGCGACGTCGGCTTCGTGATCGCCAACATCAAGGAGGTCCGCCACGCGCGGGTGGGCGACACGATCGTCGAGGCGGCGAACAACGAGGCAATCGCGCCGCTGCCCGGCTTCAAGGACATCACGCCGGTCGTCTTCTCGGGTCTGTTCCCGGTCATCAGCTCCGACTACGACGCCTTGCGCGACGCGCTCGAGAAGCTGCGCCTCAACGACGCGGCGTTCAGCTTCGAGCCCGAGAACTCGGCAGCGCTGGGCTTCGGTTTCCGGTGCGGCTTCCTGGGCCTCCTGCACCTCGAGATCGTGCAGGAGCGGCTCGAGCGCGAGTTCAACATGGACCTCATCACCACCGCGCCCACGGTGGTCTACGAGGTCACGACCACCGACGGCGGCGAGCTGCGCATCGAGAACCCCGCGCACCTGCCCGAGGCGAGCGAGATCGCCGAGGTGCGCGAGCCGTTCATCAAGGCGACCATCCACGTCCCGGCCGAGTACTGCGGGCAGGTGCTGAAGCTCTGCGAGGAGCGCCGCGGCATCCAGCTCGACATGGCCTACGCCGGGCCGCAGCGCATGATGATCCACTACGAGCTGCCGCTCGCCGAGGTGGTGTTCGACTTCTTCGACAAGCTCAAGTCGGCGACGCGCGGGTACGGCAGCCTCGAGTGGCAGATGTCGGGATACAAGGCCGGCAACCTGGTCAAGCTCGATATCAAGCTGAACGGCGAGCCGGTCGACGCGCTCTCGGTCATCTGCCACCGCGACCGCGCCTACGACCGCGGCAAGGTGCTCTGCGGCAAGCTGCGCGAGGTCATCGATCGGCAGCAGTTCGAGGTCGCCATCCAGGCGGCGGTCGGCAACAAGATCATCGCCCGGGAGACGGTGCGCGCGCTCCGCAAAGACGTGACCGCCAAGTGTTACGGCGGCGACATCAGCCGCAAGCGCAAGCTGCTCGAGAAGCAGAAGGCGGGCAAGAAGCGCATGAAGCAGGTGGGCAACGTCGAGCTGCCGCAGGAGGCCTTCCTGGCCGTCCTGCGCACGGACTGAGTCCGTGGCCGACCGCCCCCGCCTCGGAAAGGCCCGCAAGCGCGCGAAGCTGGCCATCAAGCAGACGCGCAAGCTGCTCGGCAAGCACGGCCACAAGATCGATCCGGCCCACAAGGCCGAGGTCGTCGCCGCGCTCGAACGCCTCGAGGCCGCGGACCGCGACAAGGACGTCGTCGCGATCTACGAGGCGCTCAAGGCCCTCGACGCCCGCGTGGACGAGCGGCTCGGCCACGTCCGCAAGAGCCCGACGCGCGAATACTTCGAGTCGATCGGCGTCGCCGTGCTCATCGCGCTCTTCTTGCGCGCGTTCATCGTCGAGGCCTTCACCATCCCCAGCGGCTCGATGATCCCCACGCTCGCCGTGGGCGACTTTCTCTTCGTCAACAAGCTCGCCTACGGCATCCGCATCCCGTTCACCGAGAAGCTGCTGACGCAGTGGTCGCTGCCCGAGCGCGGCGACGTCGTCGTGTTCGTGTATCCCTGCGATACGAAGAACGACTTCATCAAGCGCGTCGTCGGCCTGCCGGGCGACGTGATCGACCAGCGCAACGGCTTCGTCACCATCAACGGGCGGCCCGTCTCCGAGGAGGATGACGGCGAGTTCACCACGTACGCCGACTTCCAGGGACACGAGACGCACAGCGGCCGCTGTGGCATCCAGTCGGCGACGCGCTACCGGGTGCAGCTCGACGAGAACCGCTTCGAGACCCTGCACTGCGACGTGCCGCCGGGCGACCTCGGCGCCACGGCCCGCGAGCCCTTCGACTGGACGTCGCGCAGCAAGTTCCAGGTGTGCACCTCGCCGACGCCGAGCGTCATCCCGTTCCCGTTCCCCTGGAAGGTGCCCGAGGGGCACGTCTTCGTCATGGGCGACAACCGGGACAACTCGAGCGACTCCCGCTACTGGGGGTTCGTCCCGGTCGGGGCCATCAAGGGCAAGGCGCTGTTCATCTGGCTCAGCTGGGACGGGCAGGCGCCCTGGTCCGAGTTCTGGAACAAGATCCGCTGGAACCGGCTGGGCCACGCGGTCCACGACGGTTGACCGGGAGGTCGCGATGACCGAGCTGGTGGAGCGGCGGCGCGTGATGGACGAGGCGGGCATGCGGCGCGCCATCCGCCGCATCGCCCACGAGATCGTCGAGCGGGCCGGCGACACCGACCGCCTGGCGCTCGTCGGCGTCCGCACGCGCGGCGTGCCCCTGGCGCGTCGCCTGGCACAGGTCATCGCCGAGGCGGAGGGCGTGGGGGTGCCGGTCGGCGAGCTCGACATCACGCTCTACCGCGACGACGTCTTCGACGGGCTGGCCGCGCCCGAGGTGCGCCCGACGCTGCTGCCCTTCGAGGTCGAGGGCCGCACGGTGGTCCTCGTCGACGACGTGCTCTACACGGGCCGCACCGTCCGCGCCGCGCTCGACGCGCTCATGGACTGGGGCCGGCCCCGACGCATCTGCCTGGCGGTGCTCGTCGACCGCGGACACCGCGAGCTGCCCATCCACGCCGACTTCGTCGGCGCCACCGTCGAGACCACCCGCGACGAGTCGATCGCCGTCCGGCTCTCCGAGACCGACGCCGAGGACGCCGTCGTGCTGCGGTCCCGGCCCGAGGAGCGGGGCGAGTCGCATGGAACGTAGACGCCGCCACCTGCTCGACCTCGCCTCGTTGCCCACCGGCGAGATCGAGCACCTGCTGGACCTGGCCGAGTCGTTCACCGACATCAGCCGCCGTCGCATCAAGAAGGTGCCGACGCTGCGCGGCATGACCGTGGTCAACCTCTTCATGGAGGCGTCCACCCGCACGCGCGTATCGTTCGAGCTCGCGGCCAAGCGCTTGTCGGCCGACACGCTCAACCTCAGCTCGAGCGGCAGCAGCACGAGCAAGGGCGAGACGCTGCTCGACACCGCGCGCAACCTCGGGGCGATGCGCCCCGACATCATCGTGCTGCGGCACCGCCACTCGGGGGCGCCACACTTCCTCTCGCGCAACCTCGACGCCGCGATCGTCAACGCCGGCGACGGCTGGCACGAGCACCCGACGCAGGGCCTGCTCGACTGCCTGACGATCCGCCAGCATCTCAAGAAGATCGAAGGGTTGCGTGTCGCGATCATCGGCGACATCGCCCACTCGCGCGTCGCGCGGTCCGGCATCACGGCCCTCAGCCGGCTGGGCGCCGAGGTGGTGGTGTGCGGGCCGCCGACGATGGTGCCACCGGGCATCGAGACGCTGGGCTGCACGGTGACCTTCGACCGCGACGAGGCGATCGCCGACGCGGACGTGGTCATGATGCTGCGCATCCAGAAGGAGCGCCTCGGCGAGGAGCTCTTCCCGAGCGAGCGTGAGTACGCGCGGCGTTACGGCCTGTCGCGGGCGGTGCTCGAGCGCGCGGCGCGGCCCGACGCCCTGGTGATGCACCCCGGTCCGGTCAACCGCGGCGTCGAGCTCGATCCCGACGTGGCCGACGGGCCGCAGTCGATCATCCTCGACCAGGTGGCGAACGGTCTGGCGGTGCGCATGGCGGTGCTCTACCACTGCGCGGGCGGCGAGGCGGCGGCATGAGGACGTTCATCCGCGGGGGGCGAGTGCTGTGTCCGGCCACCGGATTCGACGGCACGGGCACCGTCGTCGTCGAGGGCGACCGCATTGCCGGCGTCCACGCCGACAACGTGGAGCCGGGCCCCGAGGATCGCGTGATCGACGCCCGCGGTCGCGTCGTCGCCCCGGGCTTCGTCGACCTGCACGCGCACCTCGGCGAGCCGGGCGAGGAGCACAAAGAGGACATCGCCTCCGGCGCCCTCGCGGCGGTGAAGGGCGGCTTCACGTCCGTCGCCGTGGCTTCGGCCACCGAGCCCGTGAACGACGCGCGCGCCGTCACCGAGCTGCTCGCGACGCGCGGCCGCGCCGTGGGCAAGGCGCGCATCCTGCCGGTGGCGGCGATCACGCGCGGCGGGCGGGGCGAGCGGCTCACCGAGATGTTCGACCTGCGCGACGGCGGCGCGGTGGCGCTCGGCGACGGCGCCCGCAGCGTGGCTGACGCCGGCGTCCTGCGGCGGGCGATGGAGTACGCGCGGGCGGTCGGCCTGCCGGTCTTCGAGCACCCCGAGGACGCGCGGCTCGCCGGCGCCGGCGTGATGCACGAGGGCACGGTGTCGACGCGGCTCGGTCTGGCGGGCGTGCCCGCCGCCGCCGAGGACGTGGTCGTGATGCGCGACCTCGCCATCGCCGAGCACACGGGCGCGCGGCTACACCTCGGGCCCGTGAGCACACGGGGCGCGGTGCGCGCCCTTCGCGCCGCCAGGGAGGCCGGTGTCCGCGTGACCTGCGCGGTGAGCGCCGCGCACCTGCACCTGACCGACGAGGCGGTGGCCGAGGCCTACGACACGAACCTGCGGGTACGCCCGCCGCTGCGACCGGCGGAGCATGTCGACGCGCTCCGGGCCGCGTTGGCCGACGGGACGATCGACGCGGTCGCCAGCGGTCACCACCCGCAGAGCCCCGTCGAGAAGCAGGTCGAGTTCGATCTGGCCGAGCCGGGCATGATCGGGCTCGAGTTGGCGCTGGGTCTGGTGCTCCGGCTCGTGCAGGCGGGCGTGCTGACGCTCGCGACGGCGATCGAACGACTGTCGGCGGGGCCGGCGCGCGTGCTGGGGCTCGACGCGGGCCGACTCGCGGCCGGTGCGCCGGCCGACGTGGTGGTGTTCGATCCGGACGCGCGCGTCCGCATCGAGGCGGCCGCGCTGGCGAGCCGCTCGCGCAACACCCCGTTCCTGGGGCAGGCGCTGCCGGGCAAGGTGGACGTGACGCTGGTCGGCGGCCGGGTGGTGTACTCGGCGGAGTCGGCGACGGAGGTTTGGCGTTGAGCGTGAAGCAGCCGGTCCCGGCGGCCCTCCTCCTCGAGGACGGCCGCACCTTCGAGGGCTTCTCCTTCGGGCACCCCGGGGAGACCGCCGGCGAGGTGGTGTTCAACACGGCGATCACCGGCTACCAGGAGATCCTCACCGATCCGTCCTACCGGGCGCAGATCGTCACGCTGACCTACCCGCACATCGGGAACTACGGGGTCAGCCCCGAGGACATGGAGAGCGGGCGAATTCAGGCGGCGGGCCTCATCGTCAAGGCGCCGTGCCCCGCGCCGTCCAACTGGCGCAGCGCGCAGTCGCTCGACGGGTGGATGCGGGAGAGCGGCGTCGTCGGCCTGTGGGGCATCGACACCCGCGCGCTCGTGCGCCACATCCGGACGTCCGGCGCGATGCGCGGCGCCATCATCGCCGGCGACGCGGATCGGGCGCGTCTTGAGGCCCGCCTCGACGCGGAGCCGCCGATGCTCGGCCGTGACCTCATCGACGAGGTCACCTGTCCGGCGATCTACGAGTGGACGGAGGGCCTGCTGCGCCTCGAGGGCGAGTCGCGCACGCGGCCGCGGCGCCCGGCGCCGGATCGCCGCTACCGCGTCGTCGCCTACGACTTTGGCGTGAAGCGCAACATGCTGCGCCTGCTCGTCGACGCCGGCTGCGACGTGACGGTCGTGCCGGCGCGAACGCCGGCGAGCGACGTGCTCGCCATGCAGCCGGACGGTGTGTTCCTGAGCAACGGTCCGGGCGATCCGGCGGCGCTCGACTACGCCGTCGACACCATCCGCGGGCTCGTCGGCCAGGTGCCGATCTTCGGCATCTGCCTCGGCCACCAGCTGCTCGCGCGGGCGCTCGGCGGGCGCACGTTCAAGCTGCCCTTCGGGCACCGCGGCGCCAACCAGCCGGTGCTGGACGTCGAGACCGGCAAGGTCGAGATCACCAGTCAGAATCACGGGTTCGCCGTCGATGTGGACAGCGTGGGCGGCGACGCGCGCGTGACGCACGTCAACCTGAACGACCGTACCTGCGAGGGGCTCGGCCACGCGAAGTGGCCGCTCTTCAGCGTGCAGTACCACCCCGAGGCGGCGCCCGGCCCCCATGACGCCGACTATCTGTTCGGCCGCTTCACGGCGATGATGGACGCGCACCGATGAAGAGGCTGGCGGTGGCTGTGGCGCTCGTCACGGTCGGGTGCAAGGTCGACCCGCCGTCCGAGAAGGCCGCGCCCGCGACGCAGGCCGCGCCCGCGACGCAGGCCGCGCCCGCGACGCAGGCCGCGCCGGCCCCGAAGGCGACGACGGTGACGCCCGCGTCGATGGCGGCGGCGCCCGCCGGTGGCCTCCCGGCGAGCGACCGCGTCTTCACCCTGAGGATCGCGGCCGCCGGCGGCGATCACGTCCTCGGCACCGACGGTGACGCGGTCTGGTTGGCGCCGCCGCTCCGCGACGGCAAGGCCGAGCCCCTGTGGCGCCGTCAGGGCCCCGGCGTGGCCCAGGACGTCGCGTTCGGCGACATCGGTCAGGGGCCGCGCCTGTTCGTGGCCTGGGGCGTCGGCCGCGGCCACCTCGAGGCCCCGCTCGTGCTCGAGGCCATCGACCCCGCCACGGGCCAGGCGACCGAGCTGTGGCGTCAGCAGGGCGAGCGCAACGAGTGCGCCCACCTGTCGGTGGCCGACGTGGATCGCGACGGCGCGGCGGAGCTCGCCTTCGCCCACTACGCGAGCAAGTACTTCGTAAAGACGCGTCACCTCAAGGGAAACGGCGAGGTGGTCGAGGGGCCGGAGATCCGGATGGCCACGAGCCGCGCCTTCGGCGACCTGAACGCCGACGGCAAGGCCGACGAGGTGGTCGGGCGCGTCTACGGCGACGACAAGGGCAAGCCCGGCGACCTGCGCGTCGACGTCGGCCAGGGCGCCGTGCAGGTGGCCACGGACAACGGCGTGCGCTCGCTCGTCGTCGCGGCGGTCGGCGGCGAGGAGCGGCCGAGCCTCTACTTCGCCGACGGCTGGGTGGCCAACTACGGCAAGGAGGCGAAGGCCCGGCTCAAGCGCGCCCGCTGGGCCGGCGGCAAGTTCGCCGTCGAGACGCTCGGCGAGTCGGCCGACGAGTTCACGTTCTTCGCCCTCACGCCGGTCGACGTCGACGGCGACGGCCGGCGGGAGATCGCCGCCCAGGGCGACAAGCGCGTGTCGCTGTTCTGGCCCGCCGCCGACGGCCGGTGGACGTCGCGTCCGATCGCCGCCCTCGAGCCGGTCCTCAACACCGCCATCGGCCGCGACGCGGCAGGCGGCTGGGTGCTGCTCGTGCCCGCCCGGCCGGCCACGCGCGTCGTCCCCGTGCGCTGACCCGCCGTGCGCGTCGTCCTCGTCTCGCCGCTCATCCCGCAGAATACCGGCAGCATCGGCCGGCTCTGCGCGGGCACCGACACGGAGCTGGTGCTGGTGGAGCCGCTGGGCTTCAAGATCGAGGACCGCATGCTCAAGCGCGCCGGTCTCGACTACTGGCCGTGGATCAAGCTGCGCGTCGTGCCCGACTGGGACGCCGTCCTGGCGCTCGGCGGGCGCCCCTGGCTCTTCACGACGAAGGCGACGACGTCCTACACGAGCGTGGAGTACGCGCCCGACGACCTGCTCGTCTTCGGCAGCGAGACGACGGGCCTGCCGCCGGCGATCCTCGAGGCGCACCGCGCGTCGTGGCTGCGCATCCCCATCGTCAACCCGCACGTGCGCAGCCTCAATCTGGCGCAGTGCGCGGCGGTGGCGCTCTTCGAGGCGCGCCGCCAGCTCGGAGCCACCGCATGACCGACGAGACCCCGGAGGCCTGGTTCGCGCAGGTCGACCCGGAGCTGGCAAGCGCCGAAGAGGCGTGGAGGGGCGGCAACGCCGGGCGCGGCCGCGTGTGCTCGCGGCGCGCGGCGGGCATGGCGCTCAAGGGCTGGCTCGTGGCCTCGCCGAGACTCGGCTATGGCACCTCGTTCATGCACCACCTGAACGCGCTCGCCGACGACGACTCGATCCCCGTCGAAGTCCGCGAGGCGGCGGCGCGCCTCTGCGCGCGGCCGGCGCCGGAGGGTGGCTTCGCGGCGCCGCTGCCCGCAGCGCGCCTGACCCCGATGGACGACGCGCGCGTCGTCGTCGCCTGGGCGCGCGTCAACGCGGCACGCTGAGGACCTCCGGCCGCTTCGTCCGGAAGTTCGCGTCGATGTGGTCGAGCATGTCGAGCAGGGCGCCCTCGAAGTCGGGGCCGCCGGCTTCGCCGTCCTTGCGGGCAGGGTGGGTGGTGAAGAAGCTGCCCTGTTTGCAGTCCTCCTCCGTATCCTGCGCAGCGTCGTCGAGGCAGCCCTCGTCGGCGAGATCGGTCTGCCCGTCGCGATCGTTGTCGACGCCGTCGGCGCACAGCGGCAACCAGCCGCCGTCCTCGCTGCGCGCGCCGGGCGACCGGCCGCACTCCGGGTCGGGCGGACCGCACTCGGCCAGGTCCTCGGGGCAGCACCAGCCGTCCCGGCAGCGGTAGTCGCCGCGACACTGTGCGTCCCGGTCGCAGGCGGTGCGCATCGCCGCGTCGCGGCCGGCGTCCACAGTGCCGTCGCCGTCGTTGTCGATGCCGTCGTTGCACTGTGTGACGCGCGCATCTCCGCAGAATCCTTCTGGAAACGCGATGATCGCCTTCTGCCAGGCGCCGGCGGCCATCTGCCCGGCGAGCAGCGTGCCGGTGATGGGCAGGTCCTCGGGACCCTGGCCATAGCCGTGCAGGATGAGCAGCAGCGGGTAGCGCCGCGCCGCGTTCTCGGGGCGTCCGTAACCGGGTGGCAGGCTGATGCCGTAGCGATAGCGCTTGCCGAAGCGCGGCGAGTCGAAGAACACCACGCGGTCCTCGCGCGCGAACGGCGGGGGCACGGGCGAGTAGTCGCCGCCGGGCCAGCGTCGGAGCACCCAGTCCAGCATGGTCATGAAGCGGTTGAGCGCCTGGGTCGGGGTGCCGACGTGGGCGCCGTCGCCCTCGGCGAGCGCGAGGGCGTCGGCCTCGGGATCGCCGTAGCGCACGAAGACGTGACGGCCCCGCTCGCCGAACGGATCGGGCTGCGCGGCGCCGGGGAAGTACACCGCGCGGTCGCGGTCCGGCGGCAGCAGCTTCGCGTGGTCGTCGTAGATGCGGACGTTCTCGCCGGCGGCCTGCAGCTGGCCGACGAAGTGGTCGCCGGCGGTCGCGAAGTTGAAGACGTCGCGGATGCCGGCGTCGACCCAGAACCGCAGCCGCTCGCGCCCGGCGGCGGGCAGGGCGCGCAGGAGCGTGCCCGGGTTGCGCTCGAGGAAGCGCGCGTAGTTCGGGTTGAGATCGAAGCGCCCGTTGCCCTCGCCGAAGTCATAGCCGCCGTCGCTGGCCTGGGGCGTCCCGGGGACGCCGTCGAGGCCCACGTCGCGGAACGGCTCGGCGCCCGCCGCGCCGCAGTCGTCGTGGCGCCAGCTGCCCTCCGTGCCGAGGGGGTTGCGATACCAGTCGTAGTCGTCGTTGGCCGGGTCCGGGCGCGCCACCGGGTCGTAGCCGGGCTCGTCGCGGCTCGCCACGCCGTCGCAGCCCACGTCGTCGAAGGGCTCCGAGGTCTGCCGGAGGATGGGCTCGTCCCGGTCGCGGCGCCCGTTGTCGTTCACGTCGACGGCGTACAGCACCTCGACCGGCTCGCCGTGGGGGACGCTCTCGTCGAAGACGCCGGGGGGATCGCCGTCCTCGCCGTCGCAGAACGCGATCACCGGCAGGCGGCCCTGCGGGTTGTACTCGCCGTCGAAGAACCCCTCGGAGATCCGGAACGTCGCGGCCCCGGCCTCGGGCGGGCAGGCGTCGCCGCGGCACTCGGCCAGGCAGCGCTCCGCCGGCGGGCGGCGCAGCTCCGACACGGGGTAGCCGGGCGGCCGGTAGGCGCTCTCGGTGTTGTAGAGCAGGGGATTGCCGTAGGCGTACGAGAGGTCCTGCAGCAGCTTCACGTACTCGCTGCGATCGAAGCGCCCGCCGCTGTCGGAGAACGGCCAGTGTCGCGCGTCGGCCTCGAGCTCGAACTGCTGGTCGGGGGCCGGCAGGCCGCACCACGTGCCCACGGCCTCGCCCGCGCAGAAGCCGCCGAGGAGCCGATTGCGGATGTAGTTCAGTAAGTACGTCCAGTCGCTGGCGCCGCCGAGCGGGAGCACGAAGTCGAAGTGATCTGAATACCGGGCGCCGAGGTAGGCCGCCGCGCCCGCCCCCATGCTGACGCCGCCGATGGCGCGGAACGTGAACCGCCGGTCCACCGGCTGCCCGGCGTCCGGGCGGTGCCCCAGCTGGAACGTGCCGAGGTCGGGCGTCGTGAACGCGAAGGTGCCCGCGCGCAGGTCGATGGCGGCGTCGATCACCGGCGGCTCGCTGACGCCGTCGTGGCGCGCCGGCTTCCAGAACAGACGCAGCTCGTTGGCCCCGACGGCGGCCGGGCGGTCGGGGCCGCTGAACACGAGGGTGACGCGCAGGGGCCGCCGCGGGACGACGGCGCCGCCGTCGGGCAGGACGGCGAGGGCCGCGCCGAGCGCGACGTGGTCCGCGCCCACGATGGGCTCGGCGCAGGCCATGCGCAGCGTGACGTCCTGATCGAAGGTGTCGGGCGCCACGGTGATCGCGGCGTCGACGAGGGCGCCGCCCTCGACGCGCAGGGTCCCGCCCGCGGGGCCGACGACGCCGACGATCGCGTCGCCGCAGTCTCGCGGACGCACCACCGCGGGGGGGCCGGCTTCGGGCGGCGCGGCGGCGTCGGCGGCGGCGTCGGCGGCGCTCGCCGCGTCGGCGGGTGGCGCCACGGCCCCGTCCGGCGCCGCGTCGGCGGCGACCGGGCGCAGGCGCGTGCTGCCCGGCGGATCGGTGGCCTCGTCGGGTGCGCAGCCCACCACGATGAGCCACAGGATCGCCGCCGCAACGATTCGCATGTCCGCCCGCCTGAAGTGAGGAGTCTATCGGTGTACGTCCGATGCCGGGTCCGAGACAATCGCGACGTCGGGCGCGCTTGGCCGGCGGCGGCACGGAGGATACGCTGCCCCGACGGAGGTTGCGTGCGCATTGACGTCCTCTTCTTCGGCGCCGCCCGCGAACGCGCGGGCCTCTCCCGCGATGCGCTCGTCCTCGGCGACGGCGCGACCGTGGCCGAGGCGCGCGCCGCGCTCGGCGAGCGCTTCCCCGCGCTGGCCGCCGTGCTGCCCCACGTGCGCTTCGCGGTGAACGAGCGCTTCGTCGACGCCGCGGCGCCGCTCGGCGACGGCGACGTGCTCGCCCTCATTCCGCCGGTGGCCGGCGGCGCGCCGCTGGTCGCGCTCTGGACGGCGCCGCTCGATCCGCGGGCGGTCGAGGCGCTCGTCGCCGGCCCCGATCGCGGCGGCCTCGTCACCTTCACGGGCGCCGTCCGCGACCACACCGGCCCGCACGCCGTCGTGCGCCTCGAGTACGAGGCCTACGAGTCGATGGCGCTGAAAGTCCTCGAATCCATTCGGGAAGAGACGATCGCGCGCTGGCCCGCGGCCCGCGTCGCCGTCCACCACCGCCTCGGCGTGCTGGCGGTCGGGGAGGCGGCGGTGATCATCGCCGTGGCCGCCGCGCATCGCGCCGACGCCTTCGAGGCGTGCCGTCACGTCATCGAGCGTCTGAAGCAGGACGTGCCGATCTTCAAGAAGGAGGTCCGCGCCGACGGCTCGGTCTGGGTTGGGCTCGGGCCGTGAGCGCGCCGGGGTTCGGTGACGTCCTGCGCCGGCACGTCGCCGCCCGCGTGTCGCTCGTGCAGGTCGTGTCGTGGGAGGAGGAGCGCGTCGAGGCGATCCTCCGCGACGTCGCGAAGCGCACGTTCGCGCAGCCGGTGCCGCTCTACCTCTGGTCGTCGACCGCGGGCCTGACGCTCGACGGGGTGGCCGTGCCCGACACGACGACGCCGCTGGCGGCGCTGCGCCACGCCGCCGCCTCCACCGCGCCGGCGATCTACCTCTTCTGCGACCTGCACCCGTTCCTGGACGATCCGCGTGTCGTCCGCAAGCTGCGCGAAGTCCATCAGGCGCTCCGGTCCACGTACCGCACGGTCGTCCTCGTGCAGCCGCGTCTGCTCGTCCCCCCGGATCTGCTCAAGGAGATGCTGGTCGAGCACGCGCCCCTGCCCGATGAGGCGGAGCTCGCGCGCGCCTTCGAGCAGGTCCGCAGCAGCTTTCCGCGCGCCTCGGACAACCTGACGCCCGGAGACCGGGTCGAGCTCTTCCGATCGGCGCTCGGTCTGACCCTGGACCAGGCGCGCACGGCCTTTACGCGGCTGTTCCTGGGCCGAAAGGCGGTCGATCGGGTCTCGATCGAGGCGATTCACGAGGAGAAGCGGCAGCTCATTCGCAAGTCGGGGGTGCTCGAGTACGTCCCGCCGCGCGTCCGGCTCGAGGACGTCGGCGGCCTGTCGAACCTGAAGGACTGGCTGAAGCAGCGCGAGCGCTTCTTCTCCCCGGAGGCCGCCCGCTTCGGGATCGCCGCACCCAAGGGCCTCCTGCTCACCGGCATCAGCGGGTGCGGCAAGTCGATCTGCGTGCAGGCGATCGCCGCCGCCTGGCAGCTGCCGATGGTGCGCATGGACATGAACCGCGTGTACGCGGGCGTCCTCGGCACGCCGGAGGAGACGCTCGAGGCCGCCATCCACACCGCCGAGGAGATCAGCCCCTGCATCCTGTGGATCGACGAGATCGAGACCGCGGTGGTCGGCGCGGAGGAGGCCAACAACCTGGCACAACGCCTCTTCAGCAACTTCCTGACGTGGATGCAGGAGAAGGCGAAGGAGGTGTTCGTGGCGGCGACGGCCAACGCCATCGACCGCCTGCCGCCGGAGCTGCTGCGCAAGGGCCGCTTCGACGAAATCTTCTTCGTGGACCTGCCGGTCGAGGCGGAGCGGGCGGAGATCTTCGCCGTGCATCTGCGCCGGCGCGGGCAGGACGTGGACGCCTTCGACCTGGTGCAGCTCGCCAAGGCCACGAAGGGCTTCAACGGGGCCGAGATCGAGCAGGTGATCGCCAATGGGCTCTTCCGGGCGTTCGACGAAGGCCGCGCGCTGACGCCGACGGATCTCTACGCGACGTTGAGCCGCATCGTGCCGCTGTCCACGACGATGTCCGAGCAGATCAAGGACATCAAGCGCTGGGCGGACATGCGCGCCGTGAAGGCCAGCCCCGCCCCGCGCGGGGCCCAATGAGCCCGGGCTACAGGCCGAACCCCATCACGAGGCGGCGGACGGCGTTGCGCTCGGAGCGGCCGAGCGGCCCGACGACGCAGGCCACGTACTTGTCGCGCACGAGGAAGTCGCGGGCGACCCGCACCATGTCGTCGCGGGTGACGGCGTCGATGCGGCGCAGGTGCTCCTCGAGATCGGGCGGGTCGGCGTCGTAGAGGCGCGGCGTGCCCACGAGCGAGGCGATGGCGTCCGGCGACTCGAGGCAGCTCGTGAGCGCCCAGCGTGCGCGGAAGCGGACGCGCTCCATCTCGTCGTCGTCGGGCGGGTTGACCACCAGCTCGGTCAGCAGCTTCTGCGCCGCCTCGACGAACGTGGGCACCTTGGCGGGGCTCACGTGCGCCCCGATCTCGAACGCGCCGGTGTCGGGGTAGCGCTCCCACATCGCCCACTGGTCGTAGGCGAGGCCGAGCTCGGCGCCGAGCCGGCGGTGCAGCCGGCTGGCGAGGCCGTCGTCGAGCGCGGTCTTCACCATGCGCAGCGCGGCGGCGTCGGCGTGTTTGTGGCCGGGCGTGCGGAAGACGAGGCGCACGTCGGCCTGGCTGCGGCTGTCCTTCACGAAGCGCACGCGCGGCCCGCCGGACAGCGGCGCCGGCGTCACCGGCTCGCAGCGCGGGCCCTCGGCCTGCTGCGCGAAGGCGGCCTCCACGTCGTCGAGCGAGGCCTCCACCGGCCGCGGGCCGACGATCGTCACCACGATGTCGGCGGCCACGTAATGCCGCGCGTGGTGCCGCCGCAGGTCGTCGACCGAGAAGCGCCGCAGGTTGTCCCGCAGGCCGATCACCGTCTGCCCGAGCGGGTTGTCGGCCCACAGGTCCTGCCGCGAGAGCGTCTCCGCGTCGATGATCTCGCCGCGCTCGTCGACCTCGTCGAGGGCCTCCTCGAGGATGATGGCCCGCTCGGACTCGATCGACCGGAAGTGGGGCGCCCGCAGCAGCGCGCCGAGCAGCCGCACCGCGTCGCTCTGCCGCGCCGGATCGACCCAGTGCTCGAAGTGCGTGGAGTCGCGACCGGTGCTGGCGTCGAGGGCGGTGCCCATGCGCTCGGCGGCGTCGTTGAGCGACTCCGGCGTCGGAAAGCCGTCGCAGCCCTGGAACACCATGTGTTCGAGGAAGTGCGACAGGCCCGAGTCGACGCGGGACTCGAAGCGGGCGCCGACGCGGACGTCGGCGGTCACGACGGCGGTGAGCGCGCCGGGCCGCTCGACGGCGACCGCGGTGAGCCCGTTGGAGAGTCGGCGCAAGGCAGGCCTCAGGTGCATGGCCGGAAAATGGCGTGGCCCCGGAGAATTGACAAGGGGGCGGGGTCGTGTCATCTGAATATTACTTGTACCTACATGTGGCCGGAGGGGCGACGATGAAGGCGCTGGCATTGTTCGGCGGGGCAGGCGCGGCGACGGCGGCCATCGCGGGGGGGACCGCGGGGCTCGTCGTCGGGAACCTGGCGATGCTGGCCGCGGCGGCCGCCCTCTTCATCAGCACCTGCAATCTCGAGAAGGCCCGCCGCTGAGACGCGGGCGTCTCCGCCCGGCGACCCCGGCCTTGCCCTGCTGCGCGCCATGCCGTAAGGTGCGCCGCCCCCGAAGGACCGGCGCCGGCGCCGGAGGGGTCCCGCGCATGGCCGAAGACCAGACGCTCTCCTTCCAGGCGAGCATCGCCGACGCCCACCTGCTGCCCTACGGCCTCCAGGAGGTCGAGCAGGTGCGCCTGCTGCTCCGCGGCTGCTCGGTCATCGACTGGCGGCGCCTCAACATGCGCGACCTCGACCACGTCGACCGGCTGCTCTTGCGCCTCGGCTTCCGCCCCGACGATCCCGACGACGAGGAGCGCCTGTGGCACATCCACGGACAGGCCGTGGAGTACCTCGAGCGCAACTTCGACCTGAAGCTCTCGCCGGGCGTGTCCGAGCCCGACGACGTGCGGCACCTCTTCCTGCTCGCGAGCCAGGCCGGGCCGGCGCAGCGCGAGGCGTGCACGGCGCTCAAGGCGATGCACGTCATCCACCACGTGGCCGGCCGCGAGCTGCTGTCGCGCCTGCCGGTGGCCGCCGTCGAGATCTTCCACCGCATCGAGACGCGGGTCTTCGACGCCGTCGACGGCATGAAGGCCCGCGGCGTGAAGATCGCCGAATTCACGGCCAGCCGGAAGTCGTGGGACTCGATCCTCACGAAGCTGCTCTGCCGGCGTGACAGCCTCGCCGCCGAGGTGCACGACAAGCTGCGCTTCCGCGTCGTCACCGAGGACCTCGGCGACCTCTTCGGCGCGCTCGTCTACATGACGACCGAGCTCTTCCCGTTCAACTACGTCATCCCCGGCGAGTCGCGGAACGACCTGATCGACTTCCACGCGACCCTCGAGGGCGACGCGCACCTGTCGAAGCTCGTGCCGATGCTACAGATGCCCGCCGACGCCGAAGAGCTGGGGCACGGCCCCGAGAACGTCTTCAGCGCCAAGGGCTTCAAGATGATCAACTTCGTCGTCGACATGGCCGTCCGGGTCGACGACCTCGTCGAGTCGGTGCCCGACTACCGCGTCGAGGACGGCGTCGTCGTCTTCGAGCTCGTCGAGTTCCAGCTCGTCGACCGCGCCACCGATCTCGCCAACAACGCCGGCGAGAACCGGCACTCGCTCTACAAGGCCCGCCAGCACCAGCGCGCGCTCGAGCGCCTGCGCGGCCGCGACGCGTAGGCCGCTACTGGGGCTGTAGTTTTCGCTCGAGCTGGACGTAGCGGCGCTCGCCGAACTCCACGCGCTCGGCGAGGGAGCGGAAGCCCGCGCGCTCGATGCGCACGTTCCACGGGCGCGTGACGTCGAGCTCGTCGAACGTGCGCGGCGTGCGGCCCATCATCTTGCCGTCGAGGTACACGTCGGCGGGCGGATCGGTGTCGACGAAGAGCGAGCCGCGCGTGGCCGCGAGCGCCACCGTCAGGCTGCGCGAGACGCCCGGCTCCGGCGTGAAGCGCTGCGTCTGGGGCAGGTAGCCGTTGCGACGCACCGTCAGCTGCACCGGGCGCGTGCCGTCGACCTCGAGGTAGCCCTGGCGCTCCGCGGGCGAGTAGATGCGCCCGTTGATCTCGAGCTCGGCGTCGGGCGGGTTCGTCTCGATGCGCAGGCGCGCCGGCGGCACGTCGATCGGCTGCAGGCGCGCGTCGATCTCGGCGATCTGGCCCGCGGACAGCGTCAGCGTTTCGCGCCACGATTCGTGGCCGGGCCGGTCGATACGCAGCACGTAGGCGCCCGGCGCGAGGTCGCGCACCACCACCGGGCTGCGCTCGGCGACGACCTGGTGGTCGAGGTAGACCGAGAGGTCGTCGTCGGGCGTGACGCGCAGGACGAACCCGGCGTTGCCGACGGCGCGCTTCGCCGGATCGAGCGCCATGTAGGCGACGATGCCGCCGGTGAGCGCCACGAGCAGCGAGGCGGCGACGATCAGCGCGTCGCGGCGGCGGCGGCGCGGCGGCGGGCGGACGGGGCCCGGCCACGGCATCGGCGACACCGGCAGCGGCGTCGGGGCGGCGGCGAGCGGCGCGGCGAGCGGCGTGGGCTCCTCGGCGATGCGCGTCTTCACCGCCGCGAGGCGGGGCGGCGGGGCCGGCTCGGGCTCGAAGCCGACGGGATCCCAGAGGGCCGTCTCCTCTTCGTCGTCCTCGAGGTCCACGCGGCCCGCGAACGGGTTCGCCGCCTCGGGACGCTCGGCCTCGACGCCGTCGATCTCGGCGTAGATCTCGTGGCGCGCCTTCTCCTTGGCGATGTCCTCGGTGAAGGTGCCCTGCATCCAGTCGGCCATGGGCTTGGCCGAGTCGCCGTGGCCGCGCGAGCGCAGAAAGCGCTGGAGGTCCTCGGCGAACGCGCCGGCGGTGGGGTAGCGCTGGTCGGGATCGCGCGCGAGCGCCCGCAGCAGGACGCGATCGAGCTCCGGCGGGACGTCGGGGTTGAGCTGGCTCGGCGGCGCCACCTTCGCCTGCCGCACCTGCTCGAGCGTGCCGAAGTCGGTCTCGCCGAGGAACAGGCGGTGCGACGTCAGCAGCTCGTGCACCACCGTGCCGAGCGCGAAGACGTCGGAGCGGTGGTCGACCTCGCCGGCGCCGCCGACCTGCTCGGGCGACATGTAGCCGAATTTCCCTTTGAGGACGCCCGCTTGCGTCTCCTCGTACATGCGGACGCGCGCCTTGGCGATGCCGAAGTCGATGAGCTTCACGCCGCCGTCGTAGGAGACCAGCACGTTCTGCGGCGACACGTCGCGGTGCACGATGCCGATGGGCTCGCCGTCGGGCCCGCGCTTGCGGTGCGCGTAGTCGAGGCCCTCGGCGACGCAGGCGCCGATGTACGCCGCCAGGTCGACGGGCATCAGCGAGCCGGTGCGGCGGAAGTGGTTGTGCAGCGACAGGAGGTCCTTGCCGCCGATGTACTCCATCGCGATGTAGTGGTCGCCGCCGTGTCGCCCGAGCTCGAAGATCTGGCAGATGTGCGGGTGGTTGAGCTGGACCGCCATCTTCGCTTCGGCGACGAACATGTCGACGAAGTGCTCGTCCTCGGCCAGGTGCGGCAGGATCTTCTTGATCGCGAGGATCTTCGCGAAGCCCTTGACCCCGAACGACTTGGCCTTGAAGACCTCTGCCATGCCGCCGACGCTGACGCGCTCGAGCAGGATGTACTTGCCGAAGGGGACGGGCTGCTGCACGGCGGGCAGCATACAGCCGAACGCGCCCGGGGGGAACGCGTCGGCCCGACCCACCCCCTCCACGATTCGCCTTCGCGCGCCGTTGCTCGGGGAGACTTGACCGCAGCGTGCTCGCGGAGGGGCCGATGACCGCCCGGATCCTATACGTCGACGACGAGTTCTTCGTCCTGAACGCCTTCAAGCGCATGGCGAAGATGGCGGGTTACGAGGTGTACGCCACCGACTCGCCCGACGAGGCGCTGGCGTGGCTCGAGCAACACGAGGTGGAGGTGATCTGCAGCGACTTCCGAATGCCGGCGATGGACGGGCTCCAGTTCCTCAGCGCGGCCGCCGAGAAGGCGCCGGGTGCGCTGCGCATCCTCATCACCGCCCACCAGGACTTCGACGTCGCCGTCGACGCCTTCGCGGTGGGCGTCTACCGGCTCGTCCCCAAGCCCTGGAAGCGGGAGATCCTGCTCGGCACGCTGGGGGACGCGGTGGCCTCGGTGCTGCTGCGCCGCGAGAACGAGCGGCTCTCGGCGCTGGTGGCCGAGCGGAACCGTGACCTGACGACGCTCAACGCGAGCCTCGACGAGAAGTTGCGGCAGCGCACCGACCAGGTGATCGGCAGCCTGATCACCTGCCTCGACTACCGCGACGAGGAGACGATGGCTCACAGCAAGCGCGTCAGCCTCTTCTCGCGGGAGATCGCCTGCGCGCTCGGCATCGACGGTCCTGAGCTGACCGACATCGAGTGGGGGGCGATGTTGCACGACGTCGGCAAGATCGGCGTGCCCGACGCCATCCTTCTCAAGCCGGGCAAGCTCACCGAGGACGAGTGGAAGATCATGCGGCGCCACGCCAGCATCGGCTTCCACATGGTCAGTCAGGTCGACTTCCTCCAGCGCGCGGCGAGGGTCGTGGGCGACCACCACGAGCGCTTCGACGGCAGCGGCTATCCCCACCGCAAGCGCGGCGACGACATCTACATCGGCGCGCGCATCTTCGCCGTCGCCGATACGTTCGACGCCATCACCAGCGACCGGCCGTACCGCAAGAAGCAGTCGGACGAGGCCGCCCGGTCGGAGATCCAGCGCGTCGCCGGCACGCAGCTCGACCCGCGCTGCGTCGAGGCGTTCCTCGGCATCGACGACCAGCGCTGGGGCGAGATCCGCGAGCAGGCCCGCCTGTGGGCCGCCGAGCGCGCCGCGCCCCCCGAAGCCGAGCCCATCAAGGTGGCCGACCTCGAGGCGGCCCTGCGCGCCATCGCGAGTTAGCCGCCGGCGTCGCCCGCGTGGCACGATGCCGGCCATGCCCATCGCGCCGGCCACCGTCCGCGACGCCCAGTCGGCGGAGTACCTGAAGTCCCTCGCCATGCGCGAGAAGGACGCGGCGCGCGCGCTGACGCTCTGGTCGCGCGCGCGCGGCCTGGATCCCGACAACCCGTCGCTCGTCGGGCACGAGGCGCTCGTGCTGCTCGATCTCGGCCGGCGCCGCGAGGTGGTCGAGCTGATCGCCGAGGTCCTCCCGCGGCGCCCGCGGCACGTGCACCTGGCGAACCTGCTCGGCGTCGCGCTCTTCGAGCTGGGGCACGCCGCCGAGGCGCGCCGCCTGTTCGAGCACTGCCTCGCCCTCGACGCCGAGTACCCGCCGGCGCGGCAGAGCGCCGAGAACGCCCGCCAGGCGGAGCGACGCGGGCAGTCGAAGCCAGCGCCGCGCGCGGTGCGCGAGGCGATCGACCGCGCGCTCGCCGAGGCCAGCCGGCGGCCCCGCCCGACGCTCGCCGTCTGCATGATCGTCAAGAACGAGGCCGAATTCCTCGCCGGCGCCCTCGAGTCCGTCCGCGGCGTCGCCGACGAGGTGGTCGTGGTCGACACCGGCTCCACCGACGACACGGTGGCGCTGGCGCGCGCCGCGGGGGCGCGCGTCGAATTCTTCCCGTGGATCGGGGACTTCGCCGCGGCACGCAATGCCTCCATCGATCACGCCCGGGCCGACTGGGTGCTATGCCTCGACGCCGACGAGCGCCTCGCGCCGGCGTCGCGCAGCGCGTTGCGCGCGGTGCTCGAGGAGGCCGACGAGCGGCACCGCATCGTGTGCCCGAAGATCCGCAATTACACGCGCGACGGACGGTTCCTGAACGACGGCTTCAGCGGGCGCCTCTTCCGCAACGTGCCGGAGATGCGCTTCACGGGGCGCGTCCACGAGGAGGTGGGCGTCGGCCTGCCCGACGTGGCGCTCGACTACCGGCTCGATCTCGTCCTCGACCACTTCGGCGCCGATCCCGAGGTGATGCGGGAGAAGGCCAAGGACGAGCGCAACATCGCGCTCCTCGAGGCGCGCCTCGCCGAGAAGCCCGACGACCTGCTCACGTACTTCTACCTCGGCTCCCAGCACTGGGTGGCCGGGCGGCGACGCGAGGCGGCGACGGCGTTCGAGCGCGTCGTCGAGCTGTTCGAGCGCAACCCGGCCCGCTACGGGATGGCCATCCGCCACGTGCCGGTGCCCTATAGCTACGTGGGCCTCGTGCGCTGCCTGCACGACCTCGGACGGCCCGCCGAGGCGGTCGAGGCGGGGCACCGGGGGCTCTCACGCTGGCCGGACAACCCGGACCTGTGGTTCCAGACGGCGCTCGCGAGCATCGCCGCTGGCGATCTCGAGGCGGCGAAGCGGGCGCTCGAGCGCGCGATGGCCGCGGAGATCACCGGGTACGCCCTCATCGGCATGCACGACGCGGCGATCCGCGAGTGGAAGGCCGAGAAGATCCTCGCCGACATCGAGTACGAGCAGGCGGACCACGCCGCCGCCTATGCGCGGTACGCGCGCGTGGTCGATCGCATGCCGGCGGGCCTGCCGGACACCATCGCCGTGGCCGCGCGGCTCGTCGAGATGGGCTGCGCGGAGGGCGACGCGGCGCACGTCCCCGCGCACACGCGGCGCTATCTCGCGCTGCGTCCGGGCGAGCACGGCGTGGCGCTGCAGGTGGCGGCCTGGCTCGAGGCGCGCGTGGACCTGCAGGCGGCCTACGACCTGCTGACGACCCTCTTCGAGGAGCGCCCCGAGCTGCGCGCGGTGCCCGACCTCGCCCGCGCCGTCGGCCGCATCGCCGAGCAGGCGGGCGAGCCGGCGGAGGCGCTCCGCTGGTACGAGCGCGTCGTGGAGGCCGGCTGCGACGATCCGCAGTTCTGGGCTGGCCTCTCGCGGGTCCTCATCGCCCTCGGGCAGACCCAGGCCGCCGCCGAGGCGCTGCAGGTCGCGCGCCGATACCTCGGCAACCGCGGCTGATCACTTCGGGATCGGCGCCGTGACGCAGCGGAAGAGCCCGCCGCGGCGCGCGAGGGGGGTGGCGTCGAGCAGCCGCGTCTCCCAGCCGCGCGCGCGGAAGAACTCGGCCCACTGCTTCTCGAAGCGCTTCTGCATCGCCACGAACGCCGCCGTGCGGCCGGCCACCGCGAAGGACGGCAGCACCGCCACGGCGCGCTGGTCCGTCCGCAGGAGCAGCGTGTTGGTCGGCGAGATGTGGAGCGGGTCGATGTGGCTCTCCACGCCGTCGATCGAGGCGGTCAACACGGGCGCCACCATCGGCAGGCGCGCGACCTCGAAGCCCAGCGCCTTCAGGCTCTCGGCCGTGCGGTCGAGGAAGAGCGCGGTCGTGATGCCGAGCTGCTGTTCGCGGGGGCCGACCGCGTGGCCGAGCGCCTCGGGCGGCACCGCCGGCACCAACAGCGTGCGCCGGTCCACCGCCATCAGGAACAGGTCGATGTGGCCCGTGCGCTCGCCCGGCAGTGTCGGGAGGATGATCACGTCGCTCGCCGGCCGCTCGAACACGCGGGCCAGCGTGGCGACGATCTCGTCGGGGCTCCGCCTCTTGAACCCCAGGGACGGCAGGTGCGGGTCGGGCGGCGGGATGGTGTTCTCCTGCAGCACGCGCGCGGTCAGGAAGAGGCTGGTCCCGTTGGTGACGAGGTTGCCGTTCTCGTGGATGAGCGGGAGCGTCTCGAGCAGCGCCGCGGGGCGCGTCGCGTTTGGCGTCAGCGAGTGCTGCAGCGGGTGGCGCTGCCGCGGTGCGACCGTCTGCAGATAGAAGGTGCGGTTCGGGTTCTGCGAGAGGTAGCGCACGACCTTCAGGCGGCCGTCAGCCCGGCGGACGAAGGCCGGCACGTAGTCGCGCGCCCAGAGGGTCATGCGGTCGGCCGGCCAGTGCTCGCAGTCCCGCCCGGCGTCGGTCCCGCACGGGTCGACGGTCTCGACGTAGTAGCGGCTGCCGAGCAGCTCGCGCAGGAGGCGGTCGAAGGCCGGATCGAGCTCGACGACGAGCGCGTGCGCGACGAGCGCAGCGATGGGCTCGAAGTCGGCAACGGGCCCGGCGGGGCGGAGGTGCGTCTGAGCCGGCGCGGGCGGCACGGCGATCGGCGCCGTGCGGCGGACGTTCGCGTCGGCGAGCGCCGTCCCCGCGAGCGCTGCGACCGTCAGCCAGGCCAGGAGGATTCGACGACCCATTCGGCTCCCGTTCCGTGTTCGCCCGACACTGCCGGCCGGGCGTTGCGAGGGGCGTGCCACCGACGCCGCCCACGGTCACGAAGCTGACGGAACGGTCGACGCCGTGCGCCTGGTGACGGGCCGCAGCCCGGGACGGCGTGGCCGCGGGCGGAGACGGCGTCGGACGGCGGCACGAACGCGCGCGGCCCGCCAGCGTGCCTGGCGGTGTGCCGGAGTGTGACGAAGCGTGTCGAGCGTCGGGCGGGCTGTCGTCGCTGCTTGGCACGCGCGCGTCAGGGTCAGGGGCGCGCCCCGAACAGCCGCGCCCGGCGCGCCGCCTGCTCAGCGTCGGCCTCGCGGCCCTCGGCCCGACGGGCAAGCGCCAGCGCCGCCCACGCGATCGCCGCGTCGGGGGCGCGTTCGAGTGCCGCCTCGAGGGACGCCGCCGCAGCTGCCGGACGGCCCGCCGCCAGCTCGTCCAAGGCGAGCACCACCGCCGCCTCCGCCGCCGCCGGGCTCGCCGCGAGCGCCGCGCGGGCGAGCGCCAGCGCTTCGGCGCCGCGTCCCAGCCCGAGCAGCGCCCGCGCGCGCGCACCGTCGAGGATCCCCGCGGCACTGGCCGGTAACGTGCCGCCCATCGCCTCGGTCAGGAACGGCCGCGCCCGCTCGGCGGTGGCGAGCGCGGCGTCCCAGCGACCGAGCAGCACCTCGGCGCGCAGCAGCGCGAGCCAGGCCCCGACGCGCGCCGGGGCGAACCGCGCGGCCGACTGGAAGTGGGGCAGCGCTTCGGCGGCGCCGGCGCGGAACTGCGCGACGAGGCCGGCGGCCAGGCGCGCGTCGCCGTCGCTCGGGCGCTCGCGGAGCACGAGCGCCAGCTCGGCGCCGGCCTCGTCGAAGCGCGCGAGGCTCATGAGCACTTGGGCCCGCTGGACGCGCAGGTCCGGCGCGCCGGGCTCGGCGGCGAGCGCCGCGTCCACCGCCGTGAGCGCCGCGTCGGCGTCCCCGGCCGCGAGGCGCGCCGACGCCGCCACCGCCGCGACCTTCGCGTGCGCCGGGCGGCGCCGGAAGGCATGCTCTGCCGCCGCGCGCGCGCCGGCCGCGTCGCCCCCGAGGTGCGCCATCGCCGCTCGGTCGAGCCAGCCCTCGACGCTGTCCGGCAGGACGGCGAGCCCATCGGTCAGCAGCTGCAGGGCGCGAAGGCGGGCGGCCTCCACCGCGGGCGGCGGTCCGCCGAGGCGCGTGCGCTCCGCCCAGGCCCGCCCGAGCAGCAGCCGTTCGGCGGGATCGCGTGGATCGGGATCGGGCCGCGCCACCCACACGAGCGGCCCCGGATCGCCGGTGGCGGGCGGCGCGTCGGGGCGGCGCCGGATGAAGTGGTCGGTCATCGCGGTGTGCGGGATGTCGCTCGTCTCGCCCTTCGTCATGTGGCACCGCACGCAGTCGTCGCCACCCGGTCCGCTGCAGGCGTGCGCGCCGGCGGCGCCGCCGTGGCAGTCGCGGCAGGGGGCGGCGCGATCGCGGGCCGGCCCCGTCCGGTGCGGCGAGTGGCAGGTCGTGCAACCGAGCCGATCGCCGGAGGCCTGTGCGCACGCGCTGCGCCGCAGGCGCTCGCCATGGCTGGCGATACCGAAGCCCTCGCCGGGGCGCGCGTGCACGAAGACCGCGACGCTGTCGGAGAGTCGCTGGCCGGGCAGAAAGTCGCCGAAGGCGCGCCCCTCGCGCAGCAGGCGCACGGCACCCTGCAGGTGGCACTGGTCGCAGACGTCGCGGGCCCGTGCCGGATCGAGCTTGGTGGGGACGACGGGCGACGGCGCCGCCGGGCCCTGTCCCGAGGCCGCCGCCACGTGGGCGCGCGCGTCGCCGTGGCAGCGGCCGCAGCCGATGGCGCGTGGCGTGGCGTCGAGGAAGCGCGCCCGCGTGCCCGCCTGAGGCACGAGCGGCTCCCCGTGGCAGGCGATGCAGTCCGCGCGCGCCTCGCGGAAGAAGCCGGGGTGGTCCGCGCCCTGGTAACCGGGGCTCAGATCCCACTTCTTCGGGCGGGCGTACCACGTGAGCGGCAGCTGAAAGAGGCCGTCCGCCTCGGCGAAGAAGTACGACTGCGTGTGCGCGCCGCTGCCGACCGCCCAGGCCGCCTCGCGCGACATCGTCGCTGCCTCGTCGGTGAACCGCAGGCGGCCCGATGCGGCCGGCGCGACGGTGTAGCGCACGCCGGTGCGCGGGTGGCGCACGGCGGCGCCCGCCACGTCCGCCACCGTCGAAGGGAGCGCGGTGATGCTGCGGCCCATCGGCGACGCGCGCCACGCCTCGACCTCGTCGGCGTGGCAGTCGACGCAGGTCTCTTCGCTGGTGCGGATGGCGGCCCAGTCCGGCGCGGAGGGCGGCGGGGCGGCGGAGGGCGGGGGGGCCGCGGAGGGCGGTGGGGCGGCGGAGGGCGGGGGGGCCGCCTCCTGCGCCCGGCACCCCGCCAGGGCGAGCAGCGCCAGCAGGATCGCCGCCTTCAGAACGGCGGGCCTTCGCCGACGTTGACCCCGATGAACGGCAGGTTGCGCAGCTTGCTCTTGTAGTCGAGCCCGTAGCCGATCACGAACCGGTCGGGGATCTCGAAGCCCACGAAGTCGAGCTTCACCTCGTTCTTGCAGTTGGCCGGCTTGTGCAACAGCGTGCAGACCCGCAACGAGGCCGGCCGCCGCGTCGACAGGTTCGCCACGAGGTACTGCAGCGTCAGCCCGGTGTCGACGATGTCCTCGACGATCAGCACGTGCTTGCCCTCGACGGGCTTCGTCAAGTCCTGCGTGACCTGCACGATGCCGCTCGACTCCTCGGCGTCCCCGTAGCTCGACACGCCGAGGAAGTCGATCTCCGCCGGCAGGTCGATCGCGCGGCACAGGTCGGCGAGGAACATGAAGCTGCCCTTGAGCACGCCTACGAGGACCAGCTCGCCCTGGCCGCGGTAGACGTCGCCGATCTCCCGGCCGAGCGCCGCGATGCGCTCGCGGAGGGCCTCGGCCTCGATCATCACCTCGATCTTCTTGGGGTCGTAGAACGGCACCGTCTCACACCCAGCTGTTGTTCATGAGCTCGCCGAAGCCGCCGCCGCCGGGGACGATGTATCCCCGCTCGTCGAGGCCGGACTCTTCGTCCCAGCGCGCGCCCGGCACCGTCCCGAGGACGTCGGGCGGCGACATGCCGCGGTCGAGGCGCAGCGCGTAGATGCGCACGTCGGGCCACGTCTTCGTCAGGCGGCGGACGAACTGCGGCGTGACGATCAGGTTCAGCGTCAGCAGCCGCGCCGGCCGGCCGAGGCCCGCCTCGAGGTACGCGTCGATGGCCGTCGCCAGGCTGCTGCCCGTCGCCCCCATCGGATCGGGGAAGAGCACCATCGCGCCGTCGATCGAGCCGCCGATCTTGCTGCCGGACAGCGCCGCGCCCGTCACCTGGTGCTGCGCGTCGGTGGTACGCGCGACGATCAGGTGGTCCTGGCGCACGCGCGCCGGGTCGAGGCTGTGGTTCAGCGTGTCGTAGCAGATCTGGCTCGGCAGGATGCCGGCGCGCGCGATGTCGACCACCACGGTCGGCGTCGAGGTGTCGACGACCTCGCCCTCCCACACGCCGCGCTCGGTCGAGGCCGCCATCCGCGTCGAGACCGCGACCCGGCGCCGAGGAAACTCGGCGTTGATCACGATGCGGATGAGGCTCGTGTAGAGCATCGACACGATCTCGTTGAACTGCGGTTGGCGCGTGTCGGGCGAGCACAGCTTGGCGAGCTGCGTCGTCAGGAACGGGTCATCGAGCACGTGCACGTGCTCGCCGTAGTGGTGCTTGATCTGGTTGAGGCGATAGGTCATGACTCTCCCCGGAGCGGCAGGACGGCCTGTTCGGGTACCACGGGCCGCGTCCCGCCGCCTTCGCCGATCGGCAGATCCGGCTGCGTGGGGGCCGACACCGGGGTGTCGACGTGGCAGCGGCGGCAGCGCGCCTCGTAGGTGTCGCCGGCGCCGATCACCACGCGCGACTCGCTCGCCGTCAGGCGCTGGGACCGGTTGGCCGGGTTGCCGCACACCATGCAGATCGCGTGCGTCTTGGTGACGAACTCGGCGATGGCCAGCAGCTGCGGCATCGGCTCGAACGGCTTGCCGCGGTAGTCCTGGTCGAGGCCGGCGACGACGACGCGCTTGCCGGCGTCGGCCAGCTCGCTGGCGACGGCCACGAGATCGTCATCGAAGAACTGGGCCTCGTCGATGCCGACGACCGAAGTCGCGGGATCGAGGTGACGGAGGATGTCTCGCGCGTGCTCGACGGCGACGCCCGGCATGCGGCCGGCGTCGTGGCTGACGACCATCTCGGCGTCGTAGCGGTCGTCGACGCGCGGCTTGAAGACCTGCACCTGCTGCCGGGCGTAGACGGCGCGGCGCAGCCGGCGGATCAGCTCCTCGGTCTTGCCGGAGAACATGCTCCCGCAGATGACCTCGATCCAGCCGGTGCCCTCGGGGAGGTGGTGCATCGGCGGCGGAGGATAGAGGAAGGGCGACCGCCCCACAACCCCGTGCGCGTTCACCCTATCGGCGCGGCGCGACGGGGCGGACCTCGTCCGCCATCCATCGCTTCAGGCGCGCCAGCAGGCGGTCGCGGACCTCGGGCTGGGCCAGGGCGAGGTCCTGCGTCTCGTCGGGATCGGCGGCGAGGTCGTACAGGGTGATCTCGCCGAACGTGATGCCCCACTGCAGCTTCCAGGGCCAGTCGACGATTGCGCGGCGGTCCGAGTGGTTGTGGTCCTGCACCATCTCGACGAAGACGGGCGGGTGTGACGGCGGCGTCCGCTCGAGCGCATACGGCAGCAGCGACACGCCCGCGAGGTCGTCCGTCGCCGGGGCGCCGGCCAGGTCGAGGAACGTCGGCACGACGTCGATCAGGCCGACGGGCGTCTCGACCACTCGCGCGCCGATGCCGGGGCCGGCGAGCAGGAGCGGCACGCGGATCTGGTCGTTGAACAGGTGCTGGCCGTGGAACTTGTACCCGTGCTCGCCGAAGCCCTCGCCGTGGTCCGCGTGCACCATCACGTAGGTGCGCGCCCCCACGCCCGACTCCTCGAGCCACGCGAGCAGGCGTCCGACCTGCTCGTCCGTGTGCCGGATCTCCTCGTCGTAGCGGTCGGTGTCGTCGTCGCCCCAGTCTTCGGGCGCGTCGTGGTCCTGGTAGGTGTGGTGCGGGTCGAAGTAGTGCACCCAGAGGAAGAACGGGGCCTCGCGGTCGCCGCGCGCCTGCAGCCAGGTCAGCGCGCGGTCGGTGCTCAGCGCGCCGCTCGTCACGTTGACGATGCGCGTCCCGAACTTGCGCACGATCGAAAGGTCCCAATGCTGGAAGCCCTGGTTCATCCCATAGTTCGGCAGGAAGAAGATGTGCGCCGCGACGCCTGCCGTCTCGTAGCCGGCGTCCCGCAGGCGCTCGGCCAGGAGCACGTTCTCGCCGTGGACGCCGGCCCACGGATCGGGCGTCCGGTCGACCTCGGAGTAGTACCGCCCGGAGAACAGCGAGGGCATCGAGACACGCGTCTGGGCGCCCTGGGCGAAGGCCCAGGCGAAGCGCGCGCCGCGGGCCGCCAGCGCATCGAGGGCCGGCGAGGTGGGCCGGCGGTAGCCCCAGGCGCCGAGGCGGTCGGCGCGCAGCGTGTCGATCGTGATCAGCACGAGGTTGGGGCGGGGGACGAGCGCGCGGCGCCACGCGCCCGGCTCCGGCGCCGGCCGCGGCGCGGGCGGGGCCTCGACCGCGGGGGCGTCGCCCTCGAAGCAGTCCTCGTCGACGCCGTTGCCGGGGGCGTCCTCCGCGCCGGGGTGCACCGCCGGATCGTCGTCGTCGCAGTCGCCGCCGCCGAGCAGCCCCGCGTGGCCGTCGCCGTCGCCATCGAACAGTGGCCGCGCCAGGCTCGCCAGCGGCCGGAAGGCCAGCGTGCGGCCCAGCAGGACCCGCTTCACGGCGGGGCGGGCGTCCATCTCGATCACGAGGTCGGCCGTGCCGACGACCCCGAGCAGGCCGACGAGCGCGCACGCGCGCCACGTTCGCGGGCCGGGCACCGCCCGCGCGCGTCCCAGGCCCCACGTCACGCCGGCGGCCAGGAGCGGGAAGGCGGCGGCGAAGACCGGTGGCCAGGTGCCGAGCGCGTCCATGAGCGTGCGGTTGCGGACGAGCGTCGTGAGCGCCATCGACAGCCCGAACGCGGCGACGGTCGCCGCGAGCAGGCGGCTCGGCCGGATGCCGCGCAGGACGCCCAGGCGCGCGTCCAGGCGGCCGAGGGCGACGCGGAGCAGCCCGAAGGCGCCGAGCGCGACGGCGGCGGCCACGAGCGTCGCCAGCGCCAGTCCGACGGCGCTGGCCGCGCGGTCCGCCGACCAGACGACGGCGAGGTGCGTGGCGGCGAACATCAGCACCGCGAACAGCGCGAGCGCGAGCAGGGCGGCGGCCGCCACCGGACCCTTCGCCGCCGACGCCTCGAGGGGCCGGGCCCGCGTCCAGAGCGCGGCGAGGATGGCGGCGGTCGCGCCGACCACCAGGCCGCCGGCCACGAACGGCGCAGCCACGTAGAGCGACGCCAGCACGCGCTCGCTGCCGCCCAGCGCCGACGCGAGCCACAGCGATACGGCCTCGGCGGCGCCGAGCGCCAGGCCCGCCGTCAGCAGGCCCAGGAAGAGGTAGGCGGGGAGCCGCGTCTCCACGGCGTCGGAGTATAGCCGCGACTCTGCCTCCATCCGCTATACTCCGCGACCCCCGCGCGGGAGAGTCGTTGAACGCCGCCACCCGACGCCTGCTGCACCTGGCGATCGCGCTGGGCCTGCTGCACGCCCTCGTCTTCCTGGGGATCGCCGCCGTCCGCCTCGCGTATCCCTTCGACGTCGAGTGGATGGAGGGCGGCATGCTCACCCACGCGGCGCGCCTGCGCGCGGGGCTGCCCATCTATGCCGCGCCCTCCGCCGACTTCGTCTCGTTCTTCTACACGCCGCTGTATCCAGCCGTCGTGGCGGGCCTCTCCTGGCTGACCGGGGACGTCACGTTCGCGCTGGGCCGCGCCGTCTCGCTCGTCGCGACGCTGGGCACGTTCGCGCTGCTGTTCCACCTCGTGCGGCGCGAGTCGAGCGCGCGTTACGGCCTGCTGGCGGTGGGGGTGTACGCGGCGCTCTTCCGCACGAACGGCGCCTTCTACGACCTCGCGCGCCCCGACGCGCTGTTCATGCTGGTGCTGCTCGCCGCCGTCTACGTCGCCTGGACCATCCGCGGGTGGCAGGGGGCCGCCGGCTCGGCCGTGCTCTTCGTCGTCGCCTTCTTCACCAAGCAGACGTCGAGCGTCTTCGTCCCCGCCGTCGGCCTGTACCTGCTGTGGCGGAACTGGCGGCACGGCGTCCTGTTCGGCGTCCTCATCGCCGGTCTCGGCGCCCTGGCGGTGTGGCTCTACGACCGCTCCACCGGCGGGTGGTTCTGGACGTACATCTTCGAGGGCCACCAGGGGCACCTGTTCTACTGGAAGAACATCCTGATGGAGTACTGGCGCGACGTGTTGTTCCTCGCGCCGCTCCTGTTGCTGCTGCCGCTGCTCTGGTTCGGCTACAAGATCCCCGTTACGGCCCTGACCCTGCTGCTCGTCGCGCACTGGACGTACGCGTACGGTTTCCGGGCGAGCACGCTCGACTACGTGCCGCACATGTACTACCGCGAGCTCTTCTACGAGGAGCCGCGGTGGCTGATCCTCCTCCCGCCGGCCCTGCTGGCGGCGTTGCTCGCGGCCTTTCGGGCGCGCAACCCGGGCCTGCGGCCGCGCGCTTCCGGCTTCTGGCTGTGGATGTTCGTGGCCGGGGCCGGATCGAGCGGGCTGAACCACAGCACCCAGTGGGCCTACGCCAACTGCTTCATGCCGCTGTCGCTGTTCGCGGCGATCCTCATCGCGCTGGCGACGCGGGACCTCGTCGAGCGCACGCCGGAGTTCGCGCCGCGGTGGAGCGCGCTCGTGCCGGCCGCGCTGGCGCTGCAGCTCGTCGCCTGGGGCTACGACCCGCGGGCGCAGGTGCCCGGGGCGGCCGATCGCGCCGCCGTCGCCGACCTCTCGCGGCGCCTCGACGCGGTGCCGGGCAAGGTGTTCTTTCCGGCGCACCCGCTCGTGAGCTACCTGCGGGACGGCGTGGTGCACCTGCACCAGATGGGCATCCAGGACGTGGCGTTCCTGGGCGGCGTGCGCGATCTGCCGAAGCGGCTCGCCGGCGGCGAGTGGGCGGCGGTGGTCGTTGACGAAGAGAACCACGTGCCCGGCCTCGAGACGGCGTACTACCTGGCGGAGAAGCTGCGCTACCCGGGACGCGACGCGCTGCGCACGAAGACCGGCTTCCTCGTGCGGCCGGCGTCCCTCTGGTACCGGCACGACCCCACGGAGCGCGCGCTCGGCGCGGTGAGCGCCAACTTCGAGGGCGGGACTTACAGCGGCTGGACGCGCGACGGCGAGGCGTTCGGCGAGGCGCCGGCCGTCTCGCGGGCGCGCGGCCGACAGGGCCGGCGCGTCGCCGAGAGCGCGGTGGCGGGGAAGGGGCGCCTGACGAGCGCGCCGCTGCGCCTCGACGGCGACCGCCTGACGTTCCTGTTCGCGGGGACGCGGGCCACGTCGGTGCGCGTGCTCGTCGACGGCCGCGAGGTCGCGCGCCGCGCCGGCGGCGGCCGCGCCGACGCGCTCGACCGGCACGAGCTCGAAGTGTCGAAGTGGCGCGGCCGCGACGCCGTCGTCCAGCTCGTCGACGACGACCCGCGCGGCCAGCTGCGCGTGGACGACCTGCGCCTCGTCGACTGAACCCGACGAGCGGTCGACCGTGGTCGAGGGGGGTCCGCGATGATCGGCGGCCACGGTCGATCGGGTGACCCCTGAAATGCGAAGGGGGCCGGGCCTCGCGGCGCCGACCCCCCTCGGGTCACCCGGCGAGGGGTGGGATCACTCGCCCGCGCCGACGCCGGCGATCGTCTCGCCCGACATCTCGACGAGCAGGCACACGCTGACCGAGTTGCACTCGTCCGGCGCGCCGGTGGGCTCGCTCGTGGGCGTGCAGTCGCCCGACGCCGCGCCGTTGGCCGCGACCGACGCGTCGAAGCCGCCGACGAGGCCGAGCAGGAGGGGCAGCGCAGCCTCGGGCGGGCCGTCGCCGATGACGCCGGCGACGAAGCTGCAGAATTCGGGCGGCATGTCGCCCGCGCAGACCGCCTGGATGCCGGTGATGAGGTCGAGGATCGCCTGGCGGGTCAGGTAGCCCGACAGCTGGCCGTTGCTCAGGCCGATGCCGGGGCCGTCGACGTAGACCTCGCCGAGGACCTGCGTCGAGGCGAGGGCGATGTTGATCGACAGGCCCTCGAGGATCGGCAGCGTCAGCGCAAAGGCCGCCGGCGGCGACGAGATGTTGCCCGTCGCGTCGATCTGGGCGCCGGGGAAGCTGATGAGCGGGTTCATCGTGCCCTCGGCGAACGACCGCGGGTCGATGAGGAACTCGCCGCCGTCGCCGACGTCGCCGTTGAACAGGTTGAGGTCGATGGAGCCGACGTTGCCGGCCGTCTCGCCCTCGGCCCAGCCCTCGAACTGGCTGAGGATGAGGATCTGGATGTCGCCGTTCTCGTCGGGCGTGACGAACTCGGCCAGGCCCGTGCCGCCGGCGAGGCCGACGAGCGAGCCGAGGCCCGAGCCGCCGTTGGCGCCGACGACCGCGCAGCCCTTCATCTGGGCCGTCGCCGCGTCGGCGGGGATGTCGAGGAAGTTCACACGGCCGGAGGGACCCCACTCGTTGGCGCCCGCGGGGAGCGGCTCGTCGTTCGGGTGGTTGTCCTCGCCGGGCGTGCCGCCACCGGCGCCGCCCTGACCACCGGCGCCGCCCTGGCCACCGGCACCGCCCTGGCCACCGGCGCCGCCCTGACCACCGGCGCCGCCCTGGCCTCCGGCACCGCCTTCGCCACCGGCGCCGCCCTGACCACCGGCGCCGCCTTCGCCACCGGCGCCGCCCTGACCACCGGCGCCACCCTGGCCGCCGGCGCCACCCTGGCCACCGGCGCCGCCGCCGCCGTCGTCGTCACCGCCGCCGTCGTCGCCGCAGCCCGCCATGAGGACGAGCGACGACGCAGCGAGCGCGACCACGAGCACTTCCTGGAGCTTCCGCATCCCTAATCCTCCGAATGTCTCCGCGCATCCCCGGCTGACCGTCCCGCGGGCGTCGCCCGGGGCGCAGGCAGCGGGCATCGTTGTATCAGAGACGCTCGCAGCGGTGCAAAGTCGAAAAAGCGACGCGTTGTCTTGGTGATACGCGATTCCGACCGATCGGTAGGGATGTTAGTTCGCTTCGTTGTCTTCGCTGCGCTTCTTCTCGAGGTGGCGGAAGATGGTGCGGGGATCGACGCCCAGGTCGCGGGCGGTCTTCGTGCGGTTGCCGCCGTTCAGCGCGAGCACCTGGTCGATGTAGCGCTCCTGGAAGGCCTCCTTGGCGTCGGCCAGCGGCAGCACGCGTCCCTCGAGCATGCGGTCGTGCAGGTCGAGGTCGTCGGGCGACAGCGAGGTGCCCTCGGCGAGCACGACCGCCTTCTTCAGGCGGTTCTCGAGCTCGCGGATGTTGCCCGGCCACGCGTGCTTGCGCAGCGCGATGAGGGCGTCGCGGGTGAAGCCCTTCACGGGACGGTCGAACTCGGCGGCGTACTTCTCGAGCAGGTGGATGGCCAGGAGCACCACGTCGTCCTCGCGGACGCGCAGCGGAGGCAGCGTGAGGCTCACGACATTCAGCCGGTAGTACAAGTCCTCGCGGAACCGGCCCTCCTTCATGGCCGCCTCGAGATCGACGCTGGTGGCGGCGATCACGCGGATGTCGACCGGCACCGGCTTCGTGTCACCGACCCGCACGATCACCCGCTCCTGGAGCGCTCGCAGCAGCTTCACCTGCAGGTGCGGCGGCATCTCGCCCAACTCGTCGAGGAAGAGCGTGCCCCCGTCCGCGGCCTGGAATGACCCGATCTTGTTGTCGATCGCGCCGGTGAACGCGCCGCGCTTGTGCCCGAACAGCTCGCTCTCCATCAGGTTCTCGGGGATGGCGCCGCAGTTCACCGCTCTGAACGGCCTGTGGCGCCGGCGCGACTGCCGGTGGATCTCGCGCGCGATGAGCTCCTTGCCGGTGCCCGTCTCGCCGAGCACCAGCACGCTGATGTCGGTGGCCGCGACCCGCTCGATGTGGCGGAAGATGCCCTTCATCGCGTCGCACGCGCCGATGATGGAGCCGTAGCGGGCGCCGACGAGCGCGTCGCGCAGCGCCGCGTTGTCGCGTCGTAGTGACTCCACCTGGAGCGCCTGCTGGAGCAGCAGCGCCGCCTGGCTCGCGAAGACGGCGAGCAGGTCGAGCATCTGCGGCTCGAACAGGTTCACGATGTTGTCGTTGCCGACGTAGATGAGGCCCAACAGCTCGCCGCGGAAGATCAGCGGCACGCACATCACGCTGCACAGCTGCAGCTGCATCACCGAGATGCTCGCGTTGAACGTGCTGTGCAGGGCGTCGCTCACGATCAGCGGTTCGCGGCGCTGGATCACCCGCCCGATGATGCTGTCGCTCACCGAGTCGAGCGTGGCGGCGATCGACTCCTTGTTCACGTTGCGCGCGGTGCACACGCGCAGCCGTTCGCCGTCCATCGTGAGCAGGAAGCCTTTGTCGGCCCCCGTGAGGGCCACGACCTCGTCCATCAGCGCGTCGAGCAGGGCGTCGACCTCGAGGCGCTCGGCGAGGCGGGTCGAGAAATCGACCAGGCGGCGATAGGCGACGAGCTCGTCGCCGGGCGCGCGCGGCGCTGCCTCCTGGGTGCCGACGTCGTCCCAGAGCCGGAAGCGGACGGTCGCCCCCCCGAGGCGCACCTCGTCCCCATGCTCGAGCACGTGCTTCTTCACGCGCTTGCCGTTCACGAGCACCGGCAGCTCCCGCGAGAGGGCCACGAGCAGGAAGCGGCCGTCCTCGAGGCGGACGTGGGCGTGGGTGCGGCCGACCGCGGGGCCGGCGAGGACGACGTCGTTGTCGGGATCGGCGCCGAGGGAGGTCAGCTTGCGGACGATCGGCTGCACGCGGCCGGTGCCGACGAGGTCGAGGCTGGGCATCTTCGGTTCCTACCAGGCAATCGAGAACGAGGCGCCGGCCGGCGCGGCGGCGGGGCCGGGTCCGGGCTTGATCGTGCGCTCGCGCACGAGGGTCTCTTCGCGGAACGACCACAGCGCCTGCGCGGCGCCGAGCACCATGAGGCCGACGGCCGCGCCGCCGCTGACCACCTGCGCCGTCTGAAGCGACTCGGCGCGGCCGATGTCGTCGCGGGCGATGCGCCCGCTCGGCTGACGCAGGTCTTCGACGGCGAGGAAGAAGCCCACCGAGAGGCCGATGGCCGCCAGCTCGCCGGCGAGGAAGGCGGCGCCGAGGGCGGCGTCGCCGTTCTGGAACTGCCCGATGCCGAACGGCATGGCGGCCACGAGCCGCGAGTTGCGCCGGATCTCCTTCTGCACCTCGACGGTGTTGGCGAGGCGGCGGCGCTCCTCCTCTTCCTTCTGGCGGCGCACGAACTCCTCGCGCTCGCGCTGCAGCTCTTCGGCGAGGCTGGCGCGGATGCCCTCGAAGAAGGCGATGGCCGCGGGCGGGACCACGAGCGGATCGAGGCGGCGCTCCGGGTCGAGCTTGATCAGGCGCGTGAACGCCGCGCGCGCCTGCTCTTCGTGCTTCAGGAAAAGGTGGGCGAGGCCGAGCAGCTCCCAGGCGCGCGCCTGGGCGTCGATGCCCACCAGCTGGATGTCGGGGTCGACGAGCGGCGTGATCGTGCGGATGACCGCCTCGTAGTCGCCATAGACGTAGGCGTTCTGCGCGAAGTCCATCTGCGCCTCGGGATCGGGCGCGGCGGAAGCGGCCTCGCACCACCCGGCGAGCAGACACAGCAGCGCTGCGGGGAGGAGGCGACGGAGCTGCACCGGTTCGCTCAGAACTCGACCGAAGCCGCGTGCTTCTGGCCCGCGACGAGGGCCAGCACGCGTTGCATGACGCTACCTTCCGACCCCTGGATGGTCAAGGTGAGCGAGGCCCGCTGGTGGCGCATCGGGAACGGGATCTCCTGGTTGGTGCGCCCCAGGATCTGCCCTGTCGCGGCGTCGCGCACCTCCGCCGGCTTGTTGGAGCGCACCTCGAAGTACGCCGGCAGCCAGCGGCAGCGGAAGAGCACCGGCCGGCGCCGGTCGTCGCCGGCGACGACCTCCACGCGCTCCTCGTCGGGCTCGCAGGCCGGGTGCTCGAAGCGGACGACGTGCCGGCCGGGGGGCACGACGACCGGCTTGGCCCGGCTGTCGATCTCCCAGACCTCGGCGTGCAGGACGCCGTCGACGAAGATGCGGCCGTTCTTCTGGTCGGCGCGGACGTCGAGGCGGACCGGCGCGGGCGGCGGGACGCTCGCCGTCGACGGGACCTCCGGTCGCGAGGGCTCGACGGGCGGCGCGCTGGCGACGGCCGGGCGCGGGCGCTCGAGGGGACGCGGGGCGGCGTCGGGCGCGCGGGCGACCACGGCGGCGTCGGGCGTCGCGGCGTCGGGCACGGCCAGGGCGAGGGCGGCATCCGGCGGGGCGGCGTCGGTGGCCGCCGCCACGGCGGCGTCGGGGACCGGCGCGGGTGGCTCGGTGAACAGCCGGATCGTGCCGGCGATCCCGCCGACGAGCGCGGCGCCGGCCACCGCCAGCGCCGCCCGGCGGACCGTGCGCCACCGGCGCTGGCCCCGCTCGATGCGGTCCAGCAGCGCCAGGGCCTCGGGGTGCCGTTCGTCGAGGGCGAGAACGCGGTCGAGGAAATCGAGCGCCCGCGCGGTCAGCCCGCCGTCGAGCGCGCGTCGGGCCGAGGCCAGGTATGCCGGGAGCACGCGGCGCCCGAGTGCCTCCTGGTAGACGGCCGGCTCGCGCCAGAACGCGGCGCGCTCGGCAGCGAGGTCGGTGAGGCCCGCCTCCGCGAGCAGCGCGCGCAGCGCCTCGGCGACCTCCCGGGCGCTGCCGGGGCGCGCGTCGGGCGACCGCTGCAGGCAGTGCTCGATGATGCGCGCGAGCGCGCGCCCGGCATGCGGCCGCCGTTGGAGCACGGGGTCGAAGCGGCTCTCGAGGATGCGCCGGAAGAGCGCCGCCGGGCTCGGACCCGTGAAGGGCAGCGCGCCGCAGACGAGCCAGTACAGCACGGTGCCCGCGCTGAAGACGTCGGCGGGCGGCCCCGCCTCCTCGCCCTCGACCACCTCGGGCGCCATGTGCGCCGGCGAGCCCAGGATCATGCCCGTCGCGGTGAGCGTCTCGGTGTCGACCATCTGGGCGATGCCGAAGTCCATCAGGACCGGCGTGCCCTCCGGGCCGAGCATGATGTTCTCGGGCTTCACGTCGCGGTGGACGATGCCCGTCTGGTGGGCGTGCTGCAGCGCGTCGAAGACCGGGATCATCAGCAGCGCGGCGACCTCAGCGCGCGCGACGGGGTGCTCGTCGACGAAGGCGCGGAGCGTGGGCCCGTCGATGAACTCGGTGACGATGTAGGCGCGCTCGGCGTCCGGCGGCGCGTAGTCGTAGACCTCCACGATGTGGGGGTGGGCCAGTCGGGCGACGGCGCGCGCCTCGCGCGTGAAGCGCTCGCGGGCCTCGCGACGGTCGGCCAGGTGCGGGTGCAGGACCTTCAGGGCCACCGCGCGACCGAGCACCGGGTCGTGCGCGCGGTAGACGACGGACATGCCGCCGCGACCGAGCTCCGCCTCGATGCGGTAGCGGCCCAGATTGGTCCCGATCATGATGGCTTCCTTATACGCTGCGATGGTTCGAACTTGAATGTGCACGAAGGTTCTCGGGCGCTGACGCTCGCCGCCCCCGGCGCAGCCACCGTCCGGGACGGTGGCCTGGAACGGTATGGACGTTGGCTCGCGGGGGCGCTCGCGGCGCGGGGGCTGCTCGCGCCGGACGGCGTGCGGTTCGCGCTCCGGGCCGTCGACGGCGGCGACGTCGTGCGGACCGGTGACGGCGTGTCCGCCGCCTGGGTGGCGGCCTGTGGTGGATGGCGTCTCCGCTGGGCGCGCCGCGTGGCCGCCGAGCGCGCGGCGGTCCGCGCCGCCAGGCGTGTCGTCGCCATCTCGCCCATGGTCGCCGCCGAGCTCGCCGCCTGGTACGGCCGCGACGACGCCCGCGTCGTTCTCAACCCCGTGTTCTCCGCGGAAGCCCCGCCCGCCCGCGAAGCAGGCGGCGCTGCCGTGCTCGTCGGCCACGGTCTGCGCCGCAAGGGGCTCGACCACTGGCTGCGCGCGCTGCCAGGGCTGCCCGGCCTCGTGACGCACGTGATCGGCGCCGACGCGGCCCCGCGCCGTTGGCGCCGCCTCGCCGTCCGGCTGGGCGTCGGAGACCGCGTCGTCTTTCACGGCGCCATCGAGGCCGCACCGTGGATCGCCGGTGCGGCGCTGCTCGTGCATCCGGCGCGCTACGAGCCCTACGGCAACGTCGTGGCGGAAGCCGTCGCCGCCGGCGTGCCGGCCGTCGTCAGCGACGCGTGCGGCGCCGCCTGCCTCCTGGATCCGACGCACGTCTGGGCGCGGTCCAGCGGCCCGTCGGGCCTCGCCGCCGTCGCGCGCGGCGCCCTGGTGCGTCCTTCGCCGCCCCGCGCCGCGCCGCCGACCCCGGAGGCGCACCTCGAGGCGCTCCTCGAGGCGGTGTTCGCTTGAGCCCGCGTGCGCTCGTCATCAACACCGCGTTCATCGGTGACGTCGTCTTCACGCTGCCGCTGATCGAGAACCTGGGCCGCGCCGGCTACGCGGTCGACCTCGTGGCCCGGCCAGGTCACGGGGCGCTGGCCGCGGGCCTGCCCGGCTTCGACACCGCGTTCGCGTTCGACAAGCGCGGGCGCGACGCCGGCACCGCTGCCCTGGTGCGCCTCGGCGGCGAGCTGCGCGCTCGACGCTACGACCTCGTCCTCGGCGCGCATCCGTCCGTCCGCAGCGGGCTGCTGGCGGCGCTGGCCCGGGGGCGGCGGAGCGTCGGCTGGGGTCCCGTGGGCTACGCACGGCGCGTGCGGCGCGGACCCCGGTTCATCGAAGACGCGCTCTCGTTGGCGGAGGCCGTCGGCATCCCAATCGACGTGCGCACGCCGCACCACCCCACGACGCCCGACCCGGCGGTGCCCGCGGACGCCGTCGCGCTCGTGCCCGGCTCGCGGCGGGCCACCAAGCGCTGGCCCCACTGGGCATCGCTCGCGTCCCGGCTGCGCGCGGCGGGACGCCCCATCGTGCTGCTCGGCAGCGAAGGCGAGCGCGACCTCGCCGACGGTGTGCACCGCGACCTCGACACGCTCGGGTGGCCGCTGTGTCGGGCCGCCGCGGCGCTGGCAGCGTGCGACGTCGCGGTCGGCGGCGACAGCGGCCTGTTGCACCTCGCGCGCGCCGTGGGCACTCCGGTCGTGATGCTGTTCGGCCCCACCGCGGCGTCCCGCCTGCCGCCGGACCCCGGCCGGCTCGACCTCGCCGTGCCCGGATTGCCGTGCCGCCCGTGCTCCGATCGCGGCCCGCGACGGTGCCCGCTGGGACACCACCGCTGCCTCGCCGACCTGTCGCCGGACACCGTGTTCGGAAGTTTACAATCCCAGGCGCGCTCGCCATGATCCCGGCCGAACGCGCGCACCGGAGAGCCCATGTCGGCCGACGCCGAGAAGAAGAAGATCCTGGTCATCGAGGACGAAGAGCACGTGCGCACGCTGCTCAGCCGCATCCTCGAGAAGGACGGTTACGAGGTGCGCGTCGCCAAGGACGGCCTCGACGGCCTGCGCACGCTCGAGGTGTTCCGGCCGGACCTCATCCTCGCCGACGTGATGATGCCCAACCTCGACGGGCTCACCTTCACCAAGGCACTGAAGAACCGTCGCGAAACCCGTGTGATCCCGGTGATCTTCGTCACGGCCAAGAGCGACCCGCTGTCGATGATCGAGGGCATCAACGTCGGCGCGAAGTTCTACATCACCAAGCCGTTCCAGATTGAGGACGTGCTGGCGAAGGTGCGCAAGGTCCTCGGCGAGAAGGGCCACCGCATGGACACGAAGAAGCGGTAGCCCGGGGGATCAGTTCGCGGCGGAGGCGGCCGGCGCCGCAGCCTGCGGGCGGACGAAGATGACATCCACACGGCGGTTCTGCGCACGACCGTCGCGGGTCGAGTTGTCGGCGATCGGTTCGCTGTCGCCCTTGCCCACCGCGTTGACGCGGTCGGCCTGGACACCCTTGCCGGTGAGGTAGGCGAGCACCGCCTGCGCGCGCGCCTGGCTCAGCACCAGGTTGGAGTCGGCGCGGCCGCGGTTGTCGGTGTGCCCCTCGACGAGGATCTTGAACTCGCCGTAGGTCGACACCAGCTGGGCCACCTGGTCCAGCGCGAACGCCTTGTCGGGCCGGATCGACGTCTTGCCGCCGTCGAAGAGCTCGCGCACCGACAGGACGAAGCCGCGCTGCGTGATGCGGCCGTCGGTGTCGGGCAGGCCGCTGCTCGCCTGCAGCAGCGTGCGATAGCGGGCGTCGACCTGGCGGGCCTGCTCCTCGGCGTCGAACGCCGGCTTGGTGGCGGCGACGACCGCGTCGGCATCGGCGAGCGCGACCGCGGCCTGCTGGTCGGCGGCGGCGAAGTCGCCCTTCTGGAAGGCCTCGAGCGCCAGCTTGAAGCTCGCCTGCGCCTTGTTCAACGGCCCCGGGGCGTGGCGCGCCGCGTCCATGCCCTCGGCGTCGCCGAGCTTCTTGGCGATGTTGTCGAGCTTGCTCTTGGCCTCGGCGGCGCGCTTCTCCTGCGTCGCCTTGGCCTGGGCGTCGGCGAGCTGCCGCTGCATCGCCTGCATGCGCGCCATCGCCTCGGCCTTCTCGATCATCAGGCGCGTGCGGGCCAGATCGTCCTCGGCGAGCTTGCGCCGGTTGTCGGCCGCGCGCAGCGAGTCCTCGGCGTCCTTCTTCTGGCTCAGCGCCACCGCGGTGCGCCAGGTGATGCTGGCGAGCCGCGTGTGGTGCAGCGTCAGGTCGGACTCGCCGTCCTCGTGGGCCTCGATGGCGTCGCGGTAGTGCTTCTCGGCCTCCTTGTAGAGGTCGGGATGGCGCTCGCGCACCGTCTCGGCGTAGCCCTCGCTCCGCAGCTGCTCGAACGAGACGAGCTCGGCGGGCTTGGGGGCGGTGCCGCACCCGGCGAACAGAAAAGCGGCGACGATCGCGCCGCGCAGGCGTGTCGCCTTCATCGCGCTCCTCCGTGGTCGGCGTTGCGGCGCTCGAGATCCGCGGCCTTCGCGCGGGCGTCGGCCAGGTCCTTCTCGACGACGTCGGCGCGCTCGTGCGCCTGGCGGGCGGCGTCCTCGGCCTTCGCGCGCTCGAGCAGCGCCTCGATCAGCCGCGATTGCACGGCGATACGCGACAGCGCCCGGGAGGCCGCCTCGTCCTCTTCCTGCGCGAGGAAGGCCTGCGCCTCGCTCAGCCACGCGCGCAGCGTGCCGACGTCCTCGACGAAGCGCTTGCCCTCGTCCGCGGCCTCGAGCTTCTGCGCGAGCACCGTGTACTGGCGCAGCTTCTCCTGCGCGGCGGGCTGGGCCGCCTGCGCCGCTCCTGCGAGCAGCAGCAGGCTCGCGACGATCGCCTTCATGATCCCCTCCAATCGGGATTTCACCCCGCGCGGCGCCGCTGCTGCTTGAGCAGCGATCCGATGACGTCGATGGCGCACTCGCGGCAGTAACCGAAGTCGCTCTCGAGGCGCTGGAACGTCGCCTCGACGGCGGCGTGGTCCTCGGCGTCCAGCTTGGGGTTCTCTTCGACCAGGTATGCGAGCAGGTGCCGCTTCATGCGGTCGGCGACCTGGCGCTTCTCCTCGTAGTAGGAGTCGCGCAGCCGCGCCAGCTGCTCGGAGAAGATCTCGTCGTAGTCGAGCGGCAGCTTCGGGTGGTCCATGCGCCACGCGGCAATGCGGTGCATCGCGCCGGCGCGGGCATCCTCGGCCTGCTCCGGACGGACGCCGAGTCGCCCCTCGATATCGCGCATCAGGGTCTCGTCGGGGTCCTCGTAGCGTCCGGTGGTCGCGTTGAGCCGCTTCTCTTTGCGGATCGAGTGCATCACATGGTCGATGTAGCGCCGGAACAGGTCGCGGGTGCGACCGACGTCGACCAGGCCCATCGCGGCGTGCAGCTCGTCCTCGACCTGCCGCAGGTACCACTCGCGCACGGTCTCGATCGCCTGCTCCGGGCGGTGGTACTCGCCGTCGGGATCGAGACGCAGGAACTCGTACACCGACTTCTGCTTGACCAGCTCCTCCAGCTCGTCGAGCAGCGCCAGCGGCGACAGGCAGCGATAGCCCTCGCGGCGCGCCGCGCCGAGCACGGACGCCTTGAGCTCGCGCGGGCTGGCGCCGAAGCGCCCCTCGTAGTGGGACAGCGCCGCACGCTCCGAATAGAGCCGCGGCACCAGCCCCTTCACTTCGTTCGCCACGTCGCGGGGCAGCCCCGTCGGCAGCTCGCCCTTCGTGTACAGCAGCGCCTTCTGCAGCGGCGTGATCGCCTGGAGGATCTTCTGCACCGCCGGCGAGTAGAGCTTCGCCGCCGGGCGCTCGAGCCTCGTCAGGACGCCCCAGAGCGCGGCCACCTCCGCCGTGTGCGGTGCGACGGGGCGGGGCAGCGCGCTGTTGTCGATCTGCTCCTGGTAGATGCGCTCCTCGGCCTCGAAGTCGATGAGGTAGGGCACCTGGACCAGCTCGATGCGGGCCTTGAAGCTTGCGAAGTCGGGCAGCTCCTGGAACGCCTGCAGGTGGTTGGCGTTGGAGCTGGCGATGAACAGCGTGTCGACCTGCAGGGTCATCGTCTCGAGGCTGACGGTGCCCTTCTCGCAGGTGGAGAGCAGGTACTTGAAGGCCTCGAGGGGCCGCTTCAGCAGGTCGTTGTACTCGAGCACGCCGCGGTTGGCGTCGACCAGCTCGCCGAGCGGCTCGAACAGCGCGAGGTTCTGGAGGCTCGGGGGCAGCGATCCCAGGCTGCGATCGGCGGTGACCTGGCGGACGCCGGCGTCGACGCGCATCTGCGGGTCGACGGTGACCGCCGCCTGCCGGTAGCGCCGCGACACGTGGAAGCGCACGACCTGGACGTGCTTGAGCACTTCGGCCAGGTCGCCCTTGTAGGCGCGCAGGAGCGCGTCGAAGATGGCCCGCGACTTCGGGCTCAGGTCGCCCTCGGTCAGGCTCAGCGGCAGCCGGGCGTCGGGACCGAGCAGGCCGCGCAGCAGCTCGAGGCGCTGGGCCGGCGGCAGCAGCAACAGCGGGTGGTCGCGCACCTCGTTGCGCACGATCGCGTCGACGTCGCCGTCGGCGAGGTGCGCGAACGTCGGCAGGTCGTCGAAGCTCCGCCCGCCGCCGAACCCGATGGCGCCGCGGCTCACCTTCGTCGACGGGAACACCCAGTTGAAGCTGTAGAGCGCGCCTTCGGGCTGGTGGCTGTAGTGTTCGAGCGCGCGCACCAGGCAGGAGATGAAGCTCGTCTTCGCGCTGCCGTTGGGTCCATGCAGCAGGATCAGCTTGTTGACGCGACCCTCGCGCACGAAGTCGGAGACCAGCCCGAACACCGCGTTCTGCACGGGCTCGTGACCGAAGAGGCGGTTGCGGCCGCCGTCGAACGGCGCGTCGAACAGCTTGAAGCGCGTGAACCGTCCGTACGGACGCTCGAGCGTCTCGGTGCCGTAGTGGAGGAAGCAGTCGCGGACGAACGTCGCCGCGTCTCGCGCCTGGCTGGCCGGATTCGCGACGACGACGTCGAGGTACTCGTGGAAGCTGAGGATCGTCTTCTCGCCGACGAAGCGCTCGCGCACCTGCGCGGTCGTGCGCTCGAGGAACCGCGCCGGGGCGATCGGACCGCCGTCGGAGGCCGTCACTTGACCTGGACCTCCCACGAGAGCTGCTCGTCGCGGATCAGCTTGCAGGTGGTGTCATTGCACACGCTGAAGTCGGCGGCGCCGGCGAGCGCCACCTTGCCGGCGTTCGCCGGGGTGAACCGCACGCTGAACCGCAGCGACTTGTCGCTGATCTCGGCGTCGTCCAGGCCGAGCTCGGTCTTGACCGGGGCGACGCCCTCGGTCTTCGACAGCTTCAGCTTCGCCGGGAACTCCTGATTGATCTTGAAGCCGGGGGCCGGGCTGACCTCGATGACGCTCGTGGCGGGCTGGCCGGCGGTGGCCTCGCCGGGAACGATGCGCACCGTGTACGCCGACGCTCCGGCAGCGGCGGGCCTGGCGACGGCCTCGGTGCCGGCCGGTCCCGGGGCGGGGCCGGCCGCGCCCTCGCGCGCCGCCGGTTCGCGCTGACAGGCGAACGCGGTGACGAAGAGGAGCAGGCTCGAGATGCAGAGACGACGCATGCGGCCACCCCAGGGCGTGATTGTCCGGGCGTTCATTTAGCACCCGGTCCGGGTGATTGCAACCGATGGGCCCGCGGGGTACAAGTGCCCGATGCGTCGACCGCAGTGGTTCGGCCCGTATCGGCTGCTCTATCGTGTTTCGACCGGTGGAATGGCCGAGATCTTCAGGGGAATCTACCAGGCGCCCGACGGGCACGCGCACGACGTCGCCATCAAGCGCATCCTGCCGTACTACACGAGCGACCCCGAGTTCATCGACATGCTGATCGACGAGGCCAAGATCGCCGGCCAGCTCGATCACCCGAACATCGCCCGCGTGTACGAGTTCGGCGTCGTCGACGAGAGCTACTTCCTCGCGATGGAGTTCGTCGACGGCTGCGACCTCCGCTCGATCATGCGCCGCTGCCGCGAGCGCGACGTCGAGCTGCCGGTGGAGTACGCGCTGTTCTGCGTGGAGCAGGCGCTGCGTGGCCTGCACTGCGCGCACGACCAGATGGACGACGAGGGCCGGCCGATGGAGATCATCCACCGCGACTTCAGCCCGTCGAACATCCTCGTGGGATACGACGGGCAGGTCCGTTTGATCGATTTCGGCATCGCGAAGGCGCGGCGCAACCGATCCAAGACGCGCGCGGGCATCATCAAAGGGAAGGTCAAGTACATGAGCCCGGAGCAGACGTGGGGGAAGCGGCTCGACCGTCGCTCCGACGTCTTCGCGGCCGGCGTCGTGCTCTACGAGCTCGTGACGGGCAACGCGCCGTTCCATGCGCCCGACGACCTGGCGCTGATGGAGGGCATCCGCGCGCAGGAGCCCGATCCGCCCAGCGCGCAGAACCCGCGCGTCGACGCCGAGTTCGACGGCCTGCTGCGCCGCGCCCTCGCGAAGGACCGGGAGTCGCGCTTCGCCACCGCCGCCGAGTTCGCCGACGCCCTGGCGGCCCACCGGCGGCGCCGCTTCCCGCGCTTCGACGTGAAGCACCTCGGCGCCTTCCTTGCCCGCATCTTCGCCCGCGAGCGTATGGAGGCCGAGGCGATGTACGGCGAGATCGATCTCGGCGCTCCCCCCGAGGACGCCACGCCCACCGGTCAGCGCGCGCACTACACGCGCCTCGTGGACCTCGGCGGGCTCGAGGGCTCCGGACCCCGGGAGCCGAGCGGTCTGGTCGAATCCCTCGACGCCTGGCTCGCGAAGCGCCGCGCGCAGACGAACGCGACGGCCGAGAACGAGCGCACCCTCGAGACCGACGCGCTCGACCCCGTACCCGACACGGCCGCGAAGCAGGACGACGGCGCGACCGCCCCTGGGCGGTCGACGGACGACGACGAGGACTGACCCGTGGCGACGCTCTTCCCTGAGGACGCCCCCGACGCGTTCGAGCCCGATCGCCCGGCGCGCCGCGCCCGTCTCTTCGCGAGGGTGGCGCGGCTCTTCCGCCATGAAGTGGTGGGTCTCGAACGTGTCCCGCTCGACGGGCCGGCGCTGCTGGTGTTCAACCACGGCCCGTTCCCGATCGACGCGGCGCTCTTCGCCCACGCGGTGCACGCCTCGCAAGGACGCTGGATCCGGTTCCTGGCCGACCGGCTGCTCTTCGAGCAGCCGCGGCTCGCCGCGCGGGCGCGGCGCTGGGGCGTCGTCGAGGGGAGCCACTACCAGGCGCGGCGGCGCTTCCAGGCGAACGAGCTCGTCGGCGTGTTTCCGGGCGGCGCGCGCGAGGCCTGGAAGCCGCACCGCGAGGCGCGCACCGTGCGCTGGACCGGCCGCACCGGCTTCGCGCGCCTCGCGTTCAAGGCCGGCGTGCCGATCGTCCCGGTGGCCTGTCCGGCGGCCGACGATCTCTACATCGTGCTGAACGACGGCTACGCGACCGCCGAGCGGTTCTTCGGCAAGAGCCGCCTGCCGCTGCCGTTGTTCGTCGGGCTCGGTCCGCTGCCGCTGCCCGTGCGCCTGGTGCACTACGTGGGCTCGCCCATCCACCCGACGCCGCTGCCCCGCGAGAGCGGCGAGCAGGCGGTCGAACGCCTGCACCGCGTCGCCGAAGACGCGATGCGGTCCCTGCTCGCGCGCAAGTAGCCGGGACGACTCAGGAATCCGCACGCTCGCGGCAGGGCAGGTCGCAGCGCCGACGCTGGGCGCAACCGTAGGCGCAGCCGGCGGCGCGCGCGAAGGCGGTCAGCACGCGGTCGGCCGCCTCGCCATCGCCGGTGGCGCGGTGGGCCGCCGCCGAGGCCGCGGCGAGCGCGGCGGCGTCGTGGGCGTAAGGCGACGGGAGGAAGCCGAGGCGGAAGAGGGTGTCGCGCACCGCGCGGTCCGGGAGACCGCTGTAGTCCGCCAGGCCGGCGGGCCGGAGGCCGAGGCGGCCGAGCGCGCGGAGGATCCAGAACAGCTCGAGGCCGAAGAGACCGCGCCCCAGGGCAGCGTCGAGCACGGCGAAGGCCTCGGCGGCCGTCCGCTGCCGCTCGAGCTCCTGCGCGAGGTTCGGCGTCTCCGCCCAGCGGCGTGCGACGAGCGACGCCAGCATCAGCGCCTGGGGATCGACCGGTGTCGGCGGTCCGTCGGGCGCCGTGCCGTGGTACAGCGCGTCGAGCAGGCCGCCCGCGTCGAGCGCCTCGTAGGCCTGACGCGCCGCCGCCTCGCCGTGCCCCAGCCGGAAGAGCAGCGCGGCGGCCACGGCGACCCGGAAGAGCGAACGCTCGGCGTCCTCCATCCACGCCTCGGCGTCGAGGCCGAAGTCGGCGGGCGTGGGCGCCGAGCGGGGCGGGGCGTGCTCGCTCCACCACGCGCTCAGCCGCGTCGTCGTCTCGCGCAGCACGTCCTCGGGGAAGACCGCCTGGCCGGCGTACCGTCGCGGATCGACAGGGCCGCCGCGGCCGAAGGGCGAGGGGAGGGCCGGCGCGGGCGGGGGAGCGGGCGCAGCGACGGCGACCGGCGCCGGCGCGGGCGTTGGCGCCGCCTCGTCGGCGGTCGGGGGCGGCGCGCTGGCCACCGGCGCGGGCTCGGTCTCCTCGCTCGGGGTCGTGGGGGGCATCGCCGGGGGCTCGTCCTCTTCGTTCTCGAGGAACTCATCGACGTCGAGCTCGTCGGCGCGCTTCGCGTACTTCAAGCCGCGCGTGTCCAACGCCAGCCGGATGCCCACCGGCTTGAGCAGCTCGAGGCCCTGGGCGAACGTGATCCAGTTGCGGACCTGCGGCGCCGAGAGGCGCGTGCCCGGATAGGCGAACGAATCCACGTACTTGAGAATCTCGTTCGGCGAGTGCACCCGCTCCTGGCAGAGGTCGATGACCGCCTTGAAGAGCAGCGGATTCGTCGCCCAGAGCCGGTCCGCCAGCAGGTCGCGCGCCTTGTCGCTGTCGGCTTCGGCCAGCGACTGCACAAGCGCCGAAGGGAGCAGCGGATCGCTGTGGGCCACCTGCATGAAGCGCAGCAGGTCGGGCAGCCGCTCGCGGTTGAAGAGCTCGGCGCGCTTGAGGCGGGCGCGGAAGTCGCGGAAGGGCTCGCCGGTCGCCGGCATGCCCTGCCAGAACCTGACGAACGTATCGACCGCCGCGCGGTACTCGCCCTTCGGGAGGATCGGGAACTCGGTGAACTGCGCCATGGTGCGCCGACGATAGACGGGCGCGCACGCCCGTGCAAGGCGCGGGCCCGCGGTTGCGACGCACCCCCGCCGCGCTTATAGTCCCGCCGTCATGCGTCTGCGGATCACCGAGGTCTTCTTCAGCATCCAGGGCGAGAGCACGTTCGCCGGGCGTCCGTCGGCGTTCGTCCGCCTCACCGGCTGCGACCTGCGGTGCCGCTGGTGCGACTCGACGTACACGTTCACCGGCGGCGAGTGGCGCGCGATCGACGACATCGTGCGCCAGGTCGTCGACGACTTCGGCGCCGACCTCGTGTGCGTGACGGGCGGCGAGCCGCTGCTCCAGCCGCGGGTCCACGATCTGATCGCGGCGCTCCTCGATCGGGGCCTGACCGTCACGATGGAGACGGGCGGGCAGCGCGACGTCTCATCGGTCGATCCGCGCGTGCACCGCATCGTCGACCTCAAGTGTCCGCGATCCGGCGAGGCCGAGCGCAACCGCTGGGAGAACCTGCCGCTGCTCGGCGGGCGCGACGAGGTGAAGTGCGTGCTGGCCGATCGCGCCGACTACGAGTGGGCGCGGGGGGTCCTGCGCGAGCACCGGCTGCACGAGCGCGTGAACGCGGTGCTGATGAGCCCCGTCCACGGTGAGCTGCCGCCGGCGCAGCTCGCCGCGTGGATCCTCGAGGACCGCCTGCCGGTGCGCTTGCAGCTGCAGATCCACAAGTACCTCTGGGGGGCGGACGCCCGGGGAGTATGAATCATGATCGAGCGGCGCGCCGTCGTGCTGCTGAGCGGCGGCCTCGACTCGGCGACGGTCCTGGCGATGGTGCGCGAGGAGGGCTACCTCGTGCATGCCCTGTCGTTCCGCTACGGACAGCGCCACCGGCACGAGCTGGCCGCGGCGCGTCGCCTCGCCGAGGCGGCGGGCGTCGTCGAGCACGTGATCTGCGACATCGATCTGGCGGCCTTCGGCGGGTCGGCCCTCACTGATCCCGCCCTCGCGGTGCCGCACGGGCGCAGCGAGTCCGAGATGGGCGAGGGCATCCCGGTGACCTACGTCCCTGCGCGCAACACGGTCTTTCTCTCGTTCGCGTTGGGACTGGCCGAGGTGCGTGGCGCCGGCGACATCTTCATCGGCGTGAACGCCATCGACTACTCGGGATATCCCGACTGCCGTCCCGAGTTCATCGAGGCTTTCGAGCGCCTCGCGCGCTTCGCGACGCGCGCCGGCGTCGAGGGCCACGTCTTGCGGGTGCGTGCGCCCCTGATCCACTTGAGCAAGGCGGACATCATCCGGCGCGGCCTGGCGCTCGGCGTCGACTACGGCGCGACCCACTCTTGTTACGACCCCGACGAGACCGGGGCCGCTTGCGGCACGTGCGACGCCTGTCAGCTGCGGCTGCGCGGCTTCGCCGAGGCCGGCGTGCACGACCCGGCGCGCTACCGGTGAGGGCCGCGCGCCACAGCCTGCTCGCGGCGCTGCTGACCGCGGGATGCGGCGGCGACGGCGACGAGCGGGGCAGCCCGCCGCCCGCCGACTACGCCTGGCTGGGGACGCGCTACGTCGTGACGGTCGAGGTGCTGTCGACCGACTGCCGGCCGGGCGGGCTGCCGGCGCAGCCCTATCGGCTGTCGAACGCCGCGGTGTTCCAGGACGGGCTCGACGTCGTCTGGACGCAGACGCCGCGCGAAGGCTCCGGTCGGCCGTGGGAGCTCGAGGGCACCCTCGAGCGCTCGAACGATCTCTTCTCGGTGCTGCTTCGCGGCGAACGCGTCGTCGGTCTGACCGACGGCGACGCCGAGTGCCAGGCGACGCTCGCGCTGCCGGCGGCCTTCGGCGCTGCGACCTGCGAGCGACGCGAGGAGGGCGCGGCGCCACCGCCGGAGGCGCCGCGCCTGGAGCTCGTGCTGGACCAGTGCGGATCGCTGCGCGGCGAAGGCTACGCGTCGCTCGTCACCACCGGCGACGCTTGCCGGCAGGCGGAGTGCTGCACGATGCACCTTCGCTGGACTGCGACCGAGGCGGCGGTCGACCCGCGCAAGCCGGACGACGCGCCGCGATCGGCGAGGCCATGCTTCGTGGCCGGATAGACGCCCGGCGCGGTCAGGACGCGCCGGGCCGATAGAAGAGCACGATCGACAGGCAGTGGAACTGCTGGTCGCTCGACTGACGAACGACCGTCTTCACCACTTCGATGTCGGCGTTGGCCTGCAACCAGGCGGTCACCTCGTCGCCGAGGCGCTCACGCTCGGTCGCCTTCGTGGCGGTGAAGACCTTGACGGCGCTGTACGGTCGGGCCACCCGGGCTCAGCGACGCTTCTGCATCGCCTTGAGCTGACGGCGCCGCTCCTTGCGCCGCCGACGCTCGGCCTCGCGCTGCTTGCGCTTGCCCTTGACCGACGGCTTCTCGTAGAAGCGGCGCCGCTTGAGCTCCTTGTAGATGCCTTCCTGGGCGACCTTGCGCTTCAGGACCTTGATGGCGCGCTCGACGTTATCACCGTCGACGATGACTTCGAGCGGGCGGAGGACAAGTTCGTTCGTGCTCAAGAAATCGCTCCGTAGGCGTCTTTCGGTGCATTGCGGCCAGCAGGAGCGCCGACCGGACCGACAAGGCGGCGGATGCTAAGAGGCATGTTTCCCCTTGTCAAGCGTCATTGGCGCGGCCAGTCTTGCCCCGATGCAGGCCCCGAACGTGATCGTCACCGACCTCCCGTTGCCCGGCCCGGGCCTGGACGCGGCGCGCGTGCTCCACCGGGTCTCGCTTCTCGCCCGACGGCGGGGCGGCGTCGTCGTTGCGCCGGTCGGCGCCGACGGACCGATCACCACCCCGGGGATCCGCCACCACGGCCTCGATCTGGCGCCCGGTCTGTCGGCGGAGCGGCGCGCCGACTCCGTGGCCGAGCAGCTGGGGCCCGTCCTCGACGACCTTCGCCCGTCGATCGTCCATGCCTTGGGCGTCCCGCTCTCCGTGCCGGCGCTGCTCCGGGCACGCAGCGGGGTGCGGACGGTGATCGAGCCGGGCGTCACGCCCTCGCAGCTGCTGCGGGACCTGCAGCCCGACACGCCGGCCGCGCGCCTCGCGGACCTCGTGGAGCTCGAGGAGAAGACGCTGGCCCGCGCCGATGCCGTCATCGCCCGATCGGCGGTCGAGGCGGCGACGCTCGTGAAGCGGGGCGTCCCCACCGATCGGATCTGGACGGTCCGCGACGGTCTGCCCGTCCGACCGGAGGTCGAGGACGAGCCGTCCGATCTGCCGCAGCTCGTCATGGTGGGCGATCTCGCGCCATGGAGCGGCTGGGATCTCCTGCTGACGGCATTGGCCCGCATCAAGCTGCCGTGGCGCCTCACGATCCTGATGCCGTCAGAGACGAGTGGCGCGCCCATCACGTCGCGGACGCGCGCGCTGCGCCTCGAGGGGCGCGTGCGCGTCGTGGTCGACGAGCCCGACGTGGCCGTCCGGGTGGCGGGGGGGCAACTCGTCGTGTGCCCGGTGCTGCCGACGCGGGCGGTCCTGGCCGGCTCGGTCGTTCCGGGGAGCGCGCTCTGGGCACTGGCATGTCGCCGGCCGCTCGTCGCCGCCGACCTGCCCGTCGTGCGCGCCTATGCCGGTCCCGCCGCGCGCTATTTCGAAGCGGGGAGCGCCGGGGCGCTCGCCACCGCCCTGCGCGCCGTCCTGGGCGATCCCGACCTGCGTCGCGAGCTGACGGCGAGCGGCGACGAGGTGCGCCGGACGTTCGCCGGAGACGAGGCGGATCGCACCCTCCTGGACGTCTGGGATCAGCTCGGCGTCGGCGGCTGATGCGGTCCCGGCGGCTGCTTGCACGCCCGGGGCACCGCCACTAGGATGCGCCCGCCATGCCCAAGCGCACCGACCTCCATCGTATCCTCATCATCGGCAGCGGACCGATCGTCATCGGCCAGGCCTGCGAGTTCGACTATTCCGGCACCCAGGCGTGCAAGGCGCTGCGTCGCGAGGGGTACGAAGTCATCCTCGTCAACTCCAACCCCGCGACGATCATGACCGATCCCGAGACGGCGGATCGTGTCTACATCGAGCCGATCACGCCCGAGTACGTCGCCCGCATCATCGAGCGGGAGCGACCCGACGCGCTGCTGCCCACCCTCGGCGGCCAGACGGCGCTGAACACGGCGGTCGCGCTGGCCGAGGGCGGCGTGCTCGAGCGGTTCGGGGTCGAGCTGATCGGCGCCGGTATCGAGGCGATCAAGAAGGCCGAGGATCGCGAGCGCTTTCGCGCGGCGATGACGAAGATCGGCCTCGACATGCCCCGCAGCGGCGTCGGCCGCTCCCTCGACGAGGTGCGCCGGCTGGCCGACGAGATCGGATTCCCGATCCTGCTGCGTCCGAGCTTCACGCTCGGCGGCTCCGGCGGCGCGGTGGTGCACGATCCCGCCGACTTCGACGAAGCTGCCAGGTGGGCGCTCCAGTCTTCGCCGACCCACGAGGTCCTCGTCGACGAGTCGATCGTCGGCTGGAAGGAGTACGAGCTCGAGGTGATGCGCGATCGGCACGACAACGTGGTGATCATCTGCAGCATCGAGAACCTCGATCCGATGGGCGTACACACCGGCGACTCGATCACGGTGGCCCCCGCCCAGACGCTGACCGACCGCGAGTACCAGTATCTGCGGGACGCGTCGGTGGCGTGCATCCGCGAAATCGGAGTGGATACGGGCGGTTGCAACATCCAGTTCGGCGTCGATCCGCGGACCGGGCGCGTGGTCGTCATCGAGATGAACCCGCGCGTGAGCCGCAGCTCCGCGCTGGCGTCGAAGGCCACCGGCTATCCCATCGCGAAGATCGCCGCGCTGCTGGCGGTCGGCTACACGCTCGACGAGTTGCGCAACGACATCACGCGCGTCACGCCGGCCAGCTTCGAGCCGTCGATCGACTACGTCGTGACCAAGATCCCGCGCTTCACGTTCGAGAAGTTCCGCGGCACCGACCCGGTGCTCGGGCCGCAGATGAAGTCGGTGGGCGAGGCGATGGCCATCGGCCGCACGTTCGCCGAGAGCCTGCAGAAAGCGCTGCGCAGCCTCGAGATCGACGCCTGGGGCCTCGAGCCGCGCTTGTTCGACGGCGACGAGGTGCCGGCGGCGGACGAGGCGTTCCGCGAGCGCGTGCGCATCGCGCTGGCGAAGCCGAACCCCGAGCGGATCTTCTACGTCGCCGACGCCATGCGCGCCGGCTTCTCCGACGACGAGGTCCACGCGCTCACGTTCATCGATCCCTGGTTCCTGCGTGAGGTCCGCGCCATCGTCGAGACGGAGGCGCGCCTTCGCGCCTCGCGCGGCCGCCCGCTCGACCGCGCCACGCTCCGCTTCGCCAAGGCGCAGGGCTTCTCCGATCGGCGCCTCGCGAAGCTCCTCGGCACGACGGAGGCAGAGGTGCGCAAGCAGCGAGCGTCGGCGGGCGTGCGCCCGGTCTTCAAACGAGTCGACACCTGCGCCGCCGAGTTCGAGGCCTTCACGCCCTACCTCTACTCGACCTACGAGGACGAGGACGAGAGCGCGCCGACCGACCGCGACAAGATCGTGATCCTCGGCGGTGGTCCAAACCGTATCGGTCAGGGCATCGAGTTCGACTACTGCTGCGTGCATGCGGCCATGGCGCTGTCCGACGACGGTCTCGAGACCATCATGGTCAACTGCAACCCGGAGACGGTCAGCACCGACTACGACACGAGCGACCGCCTCTACTTCGAGCCGCTCTCGCTCGAAGACGTGCTGGCGATCATCGAGAACGAGAAGCCGAAGGGCGTGATCGTGCAGTTCGGCGGCCAGACGCCGCTGAAGCTGGCCGTCCCGCTGGAGCGGGCCGGCGTCCCCATCCTCGGCACGTCGCCGGACGCGATCGATCGCGCCGAGGACCGGGAGCGGTTCAAGGCGTTGCTCGACAAGCTGGGCCTCCGGCAGCCCGACAGCGGGCTCGCCCGCAGTGAAGGCGAGGCGGTCGACGTCGCGACGCGCATCGGCTACCCCGTCGTCGTCCGGCCCAGCTACGTCCTCGGCGGCCGGGCCATGGAGATCGTGGCGGCCGAGGCCGACCTGCGCCGCTACATGCGCGAGGCCGTCCGCGTCAGCCCCGACCACCCGATCCTGATCGATCGGTACGTGCACGACGCCGTCGAGGTCGACGTCGACTGCGTCAGCGACGGCACGGACGTCGTGATCGGCGGCGTGATGGAGCACATCGAGGAGGCCGGCATCCACAGCGGCGACTCCGCGTGCAGTCTGCCGCCATACTCGATCCCGCCGCATCTCGTGGCGGAGATCGAGCGGCAGACGCGCGCGCTCGCGCTGGAGCTGGGCGTCATTGGCTTGATGAACGTCCAGTTCGCCTTGCGCTTCGAGCCGGGTCAGGCCGAGGACATCTACGTCCTCGAGGTGAACCCGCGCGCGAGCCGCACCGTGCCGTTCGTCAGCAAGGCGATCGGCGTGCCGCTGGCGAAGATGGCGGCGCGGGTGATGGCCGGCAGGACCCTGCGCGAGCTGGGCTTCGTGCAGTCCGTGCAGCCGCCGATGGTGAGCGTCAAGGAGTCGGTCTTCCCGTTCGTGAAGTTCCCCGGGGTCGACACCCTGCTCGGCCCGGAGATGAAGTCGACGGGCGAGGTGATGGGGATCGCCGGCGACTTCGCGACGGCGTTCGCAAAGAGCCAGCAGGCCGCGGGGAACGCCCTGCCCACGAAGGGCCGCGTCCTCATCTCCGTGGCCGACGAGCACAAGGCGGCGCTCGTTCGCCTCGCCGGCCGCCTGACGACGCTCGGCTTCGAGCTCGTCGCCACCGAGGGCACGGCGCGGGCGCTCCGCGAGGCGGGGCACGCGGTCCGGGTGGTCGCGAAGGAGCACGAGGGCCCCGACAACACCGTGCGCGCCATCGTCGAAGGCGACGTGCAGCTCGTGCTCACGACCACGCGCGAGCCGTCCCAGATCCCGTTGTCGCGCGGCATGCGCCGCGCCGCCGTGCGCGCCGGCGTTCCGTACTGCACCACGCTGAGCGCCGCGCGCGCCGCGGTGGGGGCCATCGAGCGCCTCGCCGCCGGCGCCATCGACGTCCGTTCCATCCAAGACCACCACGCCCGCGCGGGCCATTGAGAGGAGGGGAGACGGTGAGCGATCGCCTGCCGATGACCCGCGCCGGCTACGAACGGCTGCGGGAAGACCTGAAGCGCCTGAAGACGAACGACCGCCGCCAGGTCGCCAACGAGATCGAGATCGCGCGGGGCCACGGCGACCTGCGCGAGAACGCGGACTACGAGGCGGCCAAGAACAAGCAGGGGATGATCGAGGCGACGATCCGCGACCTCGAGGACAAGGTCGCCCGCGCCGAGGTCATCGAGGTCACGAACCTCAGCGGAGACCGCGTCGTCTTCGGCGCGACCGTCGACCTCGTCGACGGCGAGACGGACGAGGAGCTCACGGTCCAGATCGTCGGAGACGTCGAGGCCGACCTGAAGCTCGGCCGCATCTCCGTCAGCTCGCCCATGGCGCGGGCCCTCATCGGCAAGGCCGTCGACGACACCGTGTCGGTGCAGGCGCCCGGCGGCCGCAAGTCCTACGAGATCACCGACATCCGCTTCGAGTGAGCGGTGCCTACCAGGGTTGGGTCGGCGGGCGGGCGACAGAAAACGCACGCTCCCGGCTCTTCGGGAATATCCGCCGGATTCGACATTCAGACGGCCAGCGACGTACCGGCAGAGGGGACGCCACGGCGGCCTTGACGCCGGAGTGACGATCGCATTGGATGGCCCGTCGCTTGCTAGTTGGGGCTCCCCTGGTATCGGGGCGTCAGGTCACGAACGCCACCAGGTCTGAGCGGGATTCGGCGCCATCACCGGCGCCGTGAGGGGTGAACGATGCGCTTGAGCAGAAGGCTCGTTGGCCTGCTGCTGGTCGTCGGCGCGATGGTCCCGGGCTGCGCCGAGCAGGTCCAGGACGTCGACCGTATCCAGCCGCACTACGTGGAGAAGGCGCTCCTGGAGGGGGACTGGTACTACCGGCAGACCATCGTCGACGTGCCGCCCCAGACCTCCTTCGCCTTCACGGGCATCGAGGGTGGCCTGGCGAAGATCCGTTGGGAGGTCCGCGAGGACTTCCTCATCGCCTTCCGGATCCATGAGACGGTTCCCGGCGTCGATGAGCTCGAGTCACGCCCCGGTGCCACCTTCAAGGGTGACCCGGTGGCGAGTTTCGCGATCACCGACCACTTCGACATCATCCGCGACGTCAACCTGCAGACGGGCGAGCAGAGCAACGTCCTCACCGAGGACCGCTCGCTGAACCCCTGGTACAAGCGCAAGTACATGCGCGTCGACTGGACGTCGAACTCCGTGCCGGACGCGGTCGACTTCGGCGGGCTCCTCGAGTTCGTCGCGGGCCTCACCGGCGGCACGAGCGAGTGGATCCGCGAGACCGACAAGTTCGACCCGAACCGAATGCGGCTCGAGGACGACTTCATCCAGTTCACGGTCCAGTACTCGTACGCGCTCGACAGCCTCGAGACCTGCTACTACGAGTACGGCCAGGGCGCCCTCGGCTTCGAGAACTGTGGCGAGGTCGAGCTCCGGCTGCGTCACTCGTTCGTCAAGATCCCGGCCGACGCCGACAAGGGCTTCGTCCCGCGGAAGTACTTCGACCGCGAGCTCCTCACGGACGACAGCGACGGCGACGGCGCGGCGGAGCCGATTCGCTACACGACGGTGAGCGTCGGACCCGACAAGAACGAGACGGTGGACGTCGCCTGCACCCCCGAGGTCCTCGAGAAGCTCGGGCCCGACGTGACCCTCGCCGACTGCCGCGAGCTGCAGTGGGACCAGCAGGGTCGCTTCGGCTTCTTCCGCACCGAGCGCCACGGCTTCGAGCGCCGCGTGGGCCCCGGCAACGACAACCTGCGCCAGTACTTCGCGAACCACCACAGCATCTGGAAGCAGGCGATCGGCGACGACGGCAAGGTCATCCCCGAGTCGCAGCGGCAGCTTCGTCCCATCGTCTACTACCTGAACCCGACCTTCCCCGAGGACCTGATCGAGGAGACGGTCAAGCTCGGCCGCGACTGGAACGAGGCCTTCATGACGGCTGCCGTCGAGGCCACCGGCAAGTCGCGCAGCGCCATCGAGAGTCAGCTGCGCGCCGACTTCGAGGCGAGCGGCCAGCGGGGGACGTTCCTCGCCGACGACTACGGCCCCGAGGCCCTCTACCAGATCCGCCGCAACAACTGCTCGATCCCGGGCATTCGAAGCTACGTCCGCGCCAACCCGGACATGGCCGAGGTCCTCGAGGAGGTCGCCGAGACGACCAACCCCGACGAGCTCCTGCCGGGTCATCTCGAGCGCGTGTGCGCGGGCCTCGTCTTCGAATCGCGCGAGCGCGGCCTCGACGACAAGTTCGATTGGCAGCAGATCGGCGATCTGCGCTTCAGCCACCTCTACTGGGTCAACGAGAACAGCCCGGGCGGTCCCCTCGGCTACGGCCCGTCGTCCGCCGACCCGGAGAACGGCCACATCATCTCGGGCAACGCATACATCTACGGCGCGGCGCTCGACTCCTACGCCCGCAGCGCCGCGGACATCATCCGCGTGCTGAACGGCGAGTTCACGCTCGACGGCATCCTCGATGGCGACACCTACCTGAACTGGATCCAGAACAGCGGCACCAACGTCGCCGACATGGACATGAAGCCGACCGCGGAAATGAAGCGCGAGATGTCGCGCCGCATCGGCACCGACCAGGTGCCCGGCCGCGACCGCTTCATGAAGAACGGCAAGATCGACCCGGCCGAGATGATGCGCCACATGCAGAAGCGTCTTCAGCAGCCGAAGGCGAGCGATCCCGCGCGCTTCGCGCTGCAGGCGCCGACCAACCCCGGGCGCCAGCGGCTCGAGCAGCTCAAGCAGGACCCCGAGTTCCGCGCCAAGTTGCTCACCCCCGAGATCCTCGCCGTCGTCGGCCCGCTGTTCGGCTGGCACGAGGGGGAGGAGATGCCGCCGAAGATGGTCGAGTTCGCGACCAACATGGCGGTCAATCCGACCGCCTACTCGAAGTGGGTCCGCGCCCGAGAGCGTCTCCTCGTCGACAACTGCGTCTACATGGCCGACTTCCTCGACGATTCGGTCATCGGTCTGGCGCTCGAGATGAAGGACCGCGATCCGGAGGAGGTCTACCAGGCCCTTCGCCGGGAGATCTACCGCGGCGTGACGCTGCACGAGATCGGCCACACCGTCGGTCTGACGCACAACTTCCAGTCGTCGTTCGACGCGCTCAACTACCACGACGAGTTCTGGGACATCCACGAGCGCTTCCCGGGCGACAACGCGGACGACGAGCGGGCCCGCAACGAGGCCAAGATCACGCACTACCGCTACGGCTCGATCATGGACTACGGCAGCCGCTTCAACTCGGACTTCGCCGGCCTCGGCAAGTACGACTACGCGGCGATCAAGTTCGTGTACGGCGACCGCGTCGAGGTCTTCGACGACAACGTCCGCGTGCCGGGCGACCTGCGCTTCCAGATCGATTTCGGTGACTATCGCGAGCTGCCCGATCGCCTCGGCGGTGCCGCCAACCTGCAGAAGCGCAAGAACGTTCCCATCGAAGATCAGATGGAGAAGCGTCGTAAGGGCGTGCTCGACAATGCGCAGAAGTACGCGCAGAACCCGAACCGGCCGGCGAGCGACTTCTGGATCGACCGCACGGTGCCCTACCAGTACTGCGCCGACGGCTTCAACGGCGACCTGCGCTGCCGCACCTGGGACGAAGGCGCCACCCACGCCGAGGCGGTGAAGTCGGCCATCCAGCGCTACTGGAACTACTACGTCTTCAACTCGTATCGGCGCGGCCGCAACGAGGTCGAGTTCATCAACGGCTTCTTCAGCCGCCAGGATCGCCTCGCCGAGTACCTCGTCTACCCCTGGAAGTACTACTACTTCTTCGATTCCTATCCGACGCACCTGCGTGACGACCTGCTCGAGGCGTCGCTCACGGGCATCAACTTCATGAATCAGGTGCTCGGCTCGCCCCAGCCGGGTCGCTACTGCCTCGACACGCGGTCGAACGTCTTCTACCCGTCCCAGTTCTTCGACTTCGACACGCAGAAGACGTGTCAGTCCGTCGAGCTGCCCGTCGGGCAGGGCCGCGACATGTACATCGACTTCAACGACGACTACGTCTACAAGATCGATTACATCGGCACCTTCTACGACAAGACCACGTTCATCTTCCAACTGTTCGACCCGAGCACGAGCTTCTTCCGCATCTCCGATCAGACCGACGATCGCCAGTTCACCGTCAGCTACTACAACGGCTTCCGTGACGAGCTGGTGAACCTCGCGAAGGACCTGATGCAGGGCTACCTCGGCACCGGGCGGTCGAACTCGAACTTCGCCTACTACCTCGATCGCCAGAACAAGGTCGTGCCGAGCCTGATGATCGATCCGGAGACGTTCGGAAAGGGCGGGCAGCGTCCGCCGAACACCCGACCCCGCATCTATGCGCCGGTGCCCTACAACCTGCTCTACAACACGATGCTCTATGCGTCGGCCTTCGGCACGACGATGTACGACCGCCAGCTGGACTTCATCGACTACCTGCAGATCGGCGAAGAGGGCTCCGGTGACGACCGCCTCTGTGGTGCGTCCGCCCAGGCCATCTCGTTCACGAACCCGACGACGGGGGCCACCTTCAACGCGTGCCAGACGAACGACGGCCGCTCGCTCGCCTACGACATCATCAAGGAAGCGAACGACTACGTCCGCGAAGAGTGGCAGCCGGCGTACGACGCCTGGCAGCGCAACCTCGAGAGCCCGCGGGCGGAGGAGTTCCGCCAGCAGTTCGAGGACGCGGACCAGCGCCTGCAGGACTTCGTCGAGCTCATGCAGGACATGCGCTCGCTGCGCTCCCTCTTCGACTGGGGGCGGCTGTGATGCGCGGCGACCGGAACCAGAAGATGCAGGCGAACGAGTCGGCCGTCGGTCCGGATCGCCGGGCCACCACGCGAGGGAACGGAATGAGGGCTTCGATTCAGTCGACGGTGTTGTCCTTCGCGGCGGTGGGCCTGATCGCGGGCTGCGCCGAGCCGGTCGAGGAGGTCAACACGGTCCAGCCGGGCTACGTCAGCAAGGCGTTGTTCGAAGGCGAGTGGTACTACCGCCAGACGATCGTCGACGCGTCGCCGCTGCAGGGGGCGGCGTTCGTCGGCCTCGAGGGCAGCCTCGAGAAGGTGCGCTGGGAGATCACCGAGGACACCCTCTACGCGTACCGGACGCACGAGGCGATTCTCGGGCTCGACGAGGACGACACGCAGCCGGGCGCCGTCTACAAGGGCGACCCGGTGGCGGCGTTCGCGATCTCGGCGCACTTCGACATCAAGAAGGGCTACAACGCGAGCACCGGTGAAGAGAACAACGTCATCGGCGAGAACCAGAGCGACCGCCCCTGGTACGAGCGCGATTACATCCGCGTGAACTGGAACACCGGGCCGATGTGGGGTCCCGCCGACATCGGCCTGACGGGCAACTATCACGTGCCCGAGACCGAGGTGTTCCACCCGGACCAGCTCCAGCTGACCGACGATTACATCCAGGTCACGCAGATCGGCGCGATCTCCGACCAGGAGACCTGCTTCTACCTGTACGGCGACTACAACTGCGGAACGTCCGAGGTGAACCTGCGGCTGTCGTTCGCGAAGATCGACGCCGACGAGGCCGCCAAGTTCGAGCCGCGGACCTACCTCGACAATGTTCCGTCCTACGCCGGTCAGTGCTCGATGACCGAGGTCCGCGACTTCCTCGCCAAGAACAAGGACCTGCAGCCGGTCGTCGACAAGGCGCTCTGGAACCGCCCGCTGGGCTATCAGAACCTCAAGCGCGCCTGCGCGGCCCTCGCCGACGCCACGAAGGACCGGAACGGAGACGGCCGCTTCGTCGACGGCGGTCCGATTCGTTCGGTCACGCTGACGATGCGCAGCGGCCAGGCGATCGAGTTCGCCTGCACGCCGGAGTTCATCTCCTTCCTCGACGAGGTGTTCGCGCCCGGCTACTTCGTCGCCCGCAACGACTGCAGCGACGTCCGGTACCAGCAGGCGGACCGCTTCGGTGTCTTCCGCACGGAGCGGCATCTCTGGGATCGCCGCGCCGGCGGCGGTCGCGACGAGCTGCGCGAGTACTACGCCAACATCCACAACACCTGGGACGGCAAGGTCAGCAACACCGTCCGCATCAACGGCAAGGACGTGACCGTCGAGACGCGGTTGCCGCGTCCGGTCGTCTACTACGTCAACGTCGACTACCCCGAGGATCTGGTCGAGACCACGGTCCGCATCGGCCAGGACTGGGACGCTGCCTTCACCGAGATGGCGGCCGCCGCCACGAAGCTCGACGCCGTCGAGCGCTCGTGGGTGAAGGACGAGCTGGGCCGCGCGAAGCAGGCCTCGTCGAAGCTGAGCGCTCGCAAGACGGAGCTCGAGACGAAGCGGGGCCAGCTGCGCAGCGAGCTGACCGACCTCGCCGCGCAGGTGGGCCGCCTCAGCGACGCGACGAGCGCGGCGGACCGCGCGCGCCTGGCTGACGTGGCGCTGCGCCGCGTCAACGCCTCCGATGAGCTCGCCGACGTGCAGCGCGAACTGGCGCGCGTCTCCAAGGACGTCGCCGGCGTCGAGAAGTGCCCGGCGGCTTCGGCCGACGCCGATGCGCTCCTCGAGGCGAACCTGGATCGCGGCTGCGCTCGCTACATCAAGACGCAGTGGGTCCGCGAGCAGGTCCGCAGCTGGACGGAGAGCAACGAGCAGCATCCGCTGTACCTGATCGACGGGGACGAGGAAGAGAAGCTCGACGGCTATGGCCCCGAGGCGATGTTCCAGGTCCGCGCCAACAGCTGCTCGATTCGCGGCGTCGAGGCCTACCTCGCGCGCAACCCCGAGATGGCCGACGTGGCCGAGGAGGCGCGCGGCGGCGGCGAGCTGACGGCGGGCAACCTCGAGAAGGTCTGCGCCGGGCTGCGCCACTTCAGCCGCGAGCGCGATCTCGACGAGAAGTTCGCCTGGCAGCAGATCGGCGACGTGCGCTTCAGCTTCATCGACTGGGTGCACGAAGAGCAGCCTTCTGGCCCGCTGGGCTTCGGCCCCTCCTCCGCCGACCCCGAGAACGGCCACATCATCAGCGGCAACGCCCACGTGTATGGCGCCGGCGTGGACTCGTACGCCCGCGCGGCGGCCGACATCGTGCGCGCGATGAACGAGGACCTCGACCTCAACGACGTGATCAGCGGCGCCAGCTACCAGCAGTGGCTCGACAGCGGCAAGACCGTGGTCGACATGGAGAACGAGCTGAAGGTGGGTCCGGAGCAGCACCGGGCGATGAACGAGCGGCTCGGCACGTTCGATCTCGAGCGGGTCTACGGCGCCTTCCAGCTGCCGAACGGCAAGGCCGACAAGGCGGCGATCATCCGCAACATGCGCCGCCGCCTGCAGGACCCGGATCCGCGCGATCCGGTTGCCGACCTCATGGGCCGGCCGCTCGACGAGGGGCGCGCGCGTCTCGAGAAGGTCAAGAAGGATCCGCGCATCCAGGCGATGCTCGTCGACAACGACACCCTCGAGGTGGCCCGCCGCATGAACGGCTGGCGCCCGGGGGACGAGGTCACCGAGCAGACCGACGAGCTGGCGATGGACCTCCTCCTCGACCGCAAGGCGATGCGTGAGCGGCTGCGAGACCGCTTCAAGCACTTCGAGGGCAGCCACAAGCACAAGGGTTGCGTCTATCTGGCCGAGTTCATCGACGATTCGGTCATCGGTACCGCGCTCGAGCTGAAGGGCCTCGACCCCGAGTTCGTGTATCAGCGCCTGCGCAAGGCCATCTACCGCGGCGTCATGCTGCACGAGATCGGCCACACCGTCGGCATGACCCACAACTTCGAGGCCTCGTTCGACGCCATCAACTACGGCGACGAGTTCTGGAAGATCTTCGAGGAGTTCCCCGAGGACGACCAGGAGCCCGACCGCAACGCCGCGAAGGCGACCGAGTACCGCTACTCGTCGATCATGGAGTACGGCAGCCGCTTCAACTCCGATCTGCACGGCCTCGGCAAGTACGACCACGCCACGATCAAGTTCGTGTACGGCGGTGTCGTCGAGGAGTTCGACGAGACGGTGCCCCTGAAGGAGGACCTCGGCAGCGTCGTGTTCCTCGACGGCTACAAGGCCCTGCCGGCAGCGATCGGCGGCGTCGAGAACCTGACCAAGCGCGTCGACCGCCGCGTCGAGGACCAGATCGAGGCACGTCGCCAGGGTGCCCTGAAGAACGCCGAGCTGCTCATCAGCAACGCCGATCCCGACGCCGAGAACTCGCCGTACTGGATCAGCCGCGAGGTGCCGTTCGGCTACTGCCTCGACACGTTCCAGGGCAACCTGACCTGCCGCGTGTACGACGAGGGCGCGACGCACACCGAGGTGGTCGAGTCGGCGATCCAGAACTACTGGAACTACTACGCGTTCAACGCGTTCCGGCGCGGCCGCAACGAGTACTCGTTCCTCAACGGATACTTCACGCGTCAGGATCGCCTGGGCGAGTTCCTGACCTATCCCTTCAAGTACTACTACTTCTTCCAGAACTACGACATCGGCCTGCGCAACGACCTGTACCGCGCGTCGCGCGTCGGCCTGAACTTCATCAACCAGGTGCTCGGCACGCCGGAGCCCGGCCGCCACTGCCTCGACACGACCCGCAACCTGTACGTGCCGTACGGTGAGGCCGGCGAGGATCTGCGGGAGCGCTGCGAGCTCGGCCAGGCGACGCCCAGCGGGCACCCCGCCGCGCTCGACATCCCGATCGGGACGGGTCGCGACGAGTTCATGCGCTTCAACGACGAGTACTACTACCAGATCGACTACGTGGGCTGGTACTTCGACAAGATCAACATCCTGCAGTACCTCACCGATACGTCGACGTCGTTCTTCCAGGTGGCGAACCTGGGTGACTCGCGCCGCTTCTCCATCGGCTTCTACCGCCTGTTCCGTCCGGAGCTGGTGAAGCTGATGGGCGACCTCCTGGGCTCGGTCCTCGACGACGGCACCGGTGACGCGTTCGCCGGTCTCCTCGACGACCAGGACCAGATCGTGCCGCGCGCGCTCGTCGACGCGGCGGCGTTCGGCCAGGATCCGGACGGCATGGCCGGCCGCCCGCGCATCCACTCGCCCATGGGCTACAACCTGCTGTGGCAGGGCCTCGTACTGATGTCCCTCTACAACACGTCGAGCTTCGACTCGGAGATGGACTTCAACGAGTACCTGACGATCACCGAGGCTGGCACCGAAGAAGACCGGGCGTATCCCGACGGCGTCGACGTCATCGAGTTCGAGCACCCGCGCAGCAAGGCGCTCTACCGGGCAGCGCAGACGGGCGACGGGCGGTCGATCGCCTTCGACCTGCTCGGCCGCATCAATGAGTTCGTCGCCGACCAGTGGCAGCCGGCGTGGGACGCGGTGAACGTCCGCAACCCGTCCGAAGAGGCGCTGAATGCCTTCCACAACGCCGACCGCCGGCTCGGCGAGTACATGGAAGTCGTCAACGCCGTCCGCCTGCTTCGCGCCGCCGTCGACACCGCCGACGAGTAATGCCGCCCGATCCGGGCCGGACCTCCGTACCGGCCCGGCCCCTCAGCTCTCCTCGTCCAGCCAGTCCGCCAACGGTCGAAAGACGCTCTCCTCGGCGAGGTCGCTGACGAACAGGTCGCCGTGCGCCATGGGGCGTCGAGCGTCACCGGCGGTGACGAGGTGCCGCCTGGCGCTCGCCACGACGTCGTGCCCCGAGCGTGCGGTCTCCGGCGGAACGACGCCGTCGGCGTTGGCGACGATCGTGAGCAGGGGCAGGCGGATGGCGCGGGCGTCGGCGGTGAGGTTGCGATCCCCGAAAACGAAGTCTCGGTCGCGAATCCAGCGGGCGATCTCCTCGTTGACCCGGGGCACCGGATCCTCGACGGTCCGACACAGCATCTCCGGGCTGCTCAGGTCGCAGATCGCCGGGTGCAGGTACGGGTGCAGCGCGCCCGGAATTCGCGCCGCGAGCGGCAGGACGCGGCACGCGAGGCGCCGCGTCCCGCGGAGGCGGACGGCGCGGTAGAGCGGGGGATACGACGCCAGCGCACGAACGACGGGGTGGGTGCGATTCCAACGGAGGGGGCCGCCGACGTTCACCAGCCGGGCGATCGGCGCCTCGGGACTCCAGGCCGCCTGCATGAAGAGGAAGGTGCCGCCGAGACTGCAGCCGACAGCGTCGACGGCGCTCGCGCCGAGGGTGCTGTGGCGCAGCACGCCGGCCAGCGCCGCGGACACATCGTGCAGGCCGACGTCCACGAGGCCGAAGCGGAAGTGTCCGCCTCGCCGCTCGGTCTCTCCCTGCGCGCGCAGGTCGACCGTCCACACCTCGAACCCGCGCCGAGCGAGGAACTCCACCAGTGACGCGCCCCGCGGGTGGTAGCTGAAGATGAAGCTGTTCATCGCGAAGCCAGGCACGATGACGAGCGGTCGTCCGCTCCGCCGCAGTCGCCCGGGGACCACGAAGCGGTGCAGCGCCAGGCGCCAGCCGTGGCCGTTGTCGATGTGATGCGTTCGACGCTCCACCTCGGACCTCGATGTCGTGGGGGGCCTCGGTTGTAGCAGCGCGCTCGCGAAGCGTCGAGCGGGCGGATGGACTGGCCACCGGCGGCCGCGGTGGCCGCCCCGTCGACCGCGGTAGACATGGCGGCGGGCGGGGGCCGCCGGTCGGCAAAACGCTTGCATAGGGGAGGGTGCAGGCGACCGCCGGTCGCGTCCCCGAGGCACGGCATGACGCGCGAGACCATCTTCACGCGGCTGAAGCGCATCCTGATGGACGACTTCTCCCGGGACGAGACGCTCGTCACGCCCGATGCCACCCTGCGTGGTACCTTGATGCTCGACACGCTCGACCTGGTCGACCTTGTCTCTTTCATCCAGCGTGAGTTCGGCGTCGACGCGCCTCCGGACGAGTACCGCTCCATCCGCTCGCTGGGCGGCCTCGTGGGCTTCATCGAACAGCGGCATCGCCCGGCGGCCTGAGACCCGCAGGGCGTCGCCCGACCGTGACATTGCGGCCGCACACCGGCATCGATACGCTTGCCGGACGAGCCGTCAGCCGGGATTGCATGCAGTCAGGTCTGGTCGTCGCCGACCGCTTCCGCATCGAAGAGCCCATCGGCGAGGGCGGCATCGGCCGGGTCTATCGCGCCTCCGACCTGCGTACCCAGACGCCAGTGGCCGTCAAGGTCCTGCGCCCGGAGTTCGCCCGCGACGCCCGCGTTCGGCGCCGGTTCCGCCGCGAGGCGCGCGCGGTCGGCCGCCTCGTCCACCCTCACATCGTGCGACTCTTGTCGTACGGCGAAGACCCGTCCGGCGCGCCCTACCTGGTGATGGAGCTGCTCACCGGCCAGTCGCTGTCGGGTCTGCGCGCGAAAGGTCTCGATCTACAACGGCTTCTGATCGTCATGGACCAGACGCTCTCGGCGCTTGCCTTCGCCCACGCGCGCGGCGTCGTGCACCGTGACGTCAAGCCAGAGAACATCATCGTCGAGCTGGACGGCGCCGTGCCGGGCACCAAGCTCCTCGACTTCGGGTTCGCGCGTGTCGAGGACGATCAGGATCCGCGCCTGACGCAGGCGCACGGCGACGCCTTCGGCACGCCGCTCTACATGGCGCCGGAGCAGGCGACGGGCAAGGGGAACATCGGCCCGCCGACGGACCTTTACGGCATCGGCGTCGTCCTGTTCGAGTTCCTGTCGGGCAAGCCGCCATTCACCGGCGCCCACGGGATGGCCGTCGCGCTCAAGCACCTGATGGAGGCGGTGCCGCCGCTCGTGCCCCGGCCCGGGCTCGAGTTGCCGCTCGGCCTGACGGACGTCGTATTGCGGGCGCTCGAGAAGGATCCGGGCGACCGCTTCCAGACGGCAGCCGACATGCGCCGGGCCCTCAGCCCGTTCCTTCAGCGCACCGGTTTCGACGACGACGCCCTCGACGAGCTGCCCGACGCCGATCGCACCATCGGCCACGCCGCCGGGCCACTGATCTCGGGCTACGACGACACCGCCGTCGGCGAGGTGCTGGCGCCGCTGGTCGTCGAGGCCGAGGCGCCGGCGGCGGCGGAGCGGGCCATCGAGGACGCCGCGTCGCCGCTCGTGGGTCGCGACGCCGATCTCATCTGGCTCTGGAGCCTCGTTCAGGAGGTCGTCGAGGGCGGCCAGGGGCGCGTCGCGCTCCTGGGCGCGCGAGCGGGCATGGGCCGCAACCGTGTGACGCGCTGGCTCCGCGACCAGATGGCCGAGGGCGGCTGGATGCTCTGCGTCGGCGGCGTCCACGGCGCCGGCGACGACGGCGAGGAGGGACTGCGGGGCGCGCTCGACGAGCTCTTCGGGCACCTGCCCGAGGACCGCCGCGAGGCGGAAGGTCGCGTCCGCGCGCTCCTCGGTCGCTGGAACGGCGCGCGGGACGCGCCGGTGGACGCGTCGCGCTTCTCGGCGCTGCTTTCCTACCTGCGGCCGGAGATCGCCGCGAACGAGGGCCTCTCGGAGCCGAGCCGCATTCGCGGCGACGTCCTCTTCGACCGCGTGAGCGAAGTGCTGCGCGTCGCGGCAGCGGATCGGCCCGTCCTGCTGACGCTCGAAGGGCTCGAGCACGCGGCGCCGGAGACGTTCGGCCTGTTGCGCTTTCTGGCCCGGGCCCTGCGTCGCCGTCCGTTTCCGATCCTGGTGCTCACGACGTATGAGACGGACGAGCACGGGCTGCCCACGCCGGAGCTCGCGCGGCAGCTCCAGTCGCTCGTCGCCGACGACGGCGTCGTGTCGAGTCGAGTGCTCGAGCCGCTGGCCGACGACGATGTCGTCGCGCTGCTGCGCACGGTGGCGCCGGTGGACGACGCCGCCGCGGAGGCGATCGCGCGCCGCGTCCAGGGCAATCCGTTCTTCGCGCGCGAGCTCGCATTGCTGCTGCGTCAGACCGGCGATCTGGTCGATGGCGGAGGCGTGGTGCGCCTGGGCGACACCGATCCGTCCCGCTGGCCGGCGACCCTGACGGAGACCGTCCTGCGGCGCACGCGCGCCACCCTCGCGCACCTGCCCGACGCCGAGTTCGCGGCCACGGTCCTCGACCATGCGGTCGTGCTCGGACCCTCGTTCGACTATGACCTGCTCTCGGCGTTCCTGGCGCGCGCCGCCGGACAGGAGGCCCGCGTCGAGGCCGCCATCGAGTCGCTCATCCGCGCGCACTTGCTGGTCGAGAACCGCGGGTCTCGCGTCGACCGGCTACACATTGCCCACGGTCCGCTCGGCGAGGCGCTCCTCGCCGACGTCGCGGCGCGCGGGATCGCACCGCGGCTGCACCGGCTCGCCGCCGACGCGAAGATCGTCCACGCGCCCGTCCGCGGGTTGGCGGTGGCCGTGCAGATCGCCGAGCACTTCCGCGCTGCGGGGATGGCCGCTGAGGCCGCGCGGTTCTTTGTCGAAGCGGCCGGGCACGCGCATCGCGAGGAGCAGTTCGACCGCGCGCGGGCGCTGCTCGAGACCGCCGACCGGCTCCTCGCCACCCTGTCAGGGCAGGCCGCCGAGCGACAGCGGGCGATGCTCTGGCTCGACCTGGGGGAGCTCGAGCTGAAGCACGGCAATGCGCAGCGCTCGCTCGCGCTGGGCTCGCGCGTGTGTGACTGGGCGCGGCACGCCGGCGAGCCGCTCCTCGAGGGGCGGGCCCTGTTGCTCGTGAGCGATCTGCTCCGCACCGGGATGCGGGCCGGCAACGATTCCGCGAAGGCGTCGGCCGGTTATGCCCGCGCGCGCGAGGCCTTCGAACGCGCCGGCCACGGGCCGGGCGTGGCCCGCTGCCTCCTCGGGCAGGCGATGGTCGAGCGCGGCCGCGGGCAGCTCGACGTGGCCCGCAACCTCTTCCAGCGGGCGCGCGAGGCGATGGACGCCGTCGACGACGCGGCCGGGAGCGCGCGTGCCTCACGCGGGCTCGGCGACCTCGCGCTCCGCCGCGGCGACTACGCGGAGGCGAGCCAGCACCTCGAGGCCGCCCGGGCGCGCTTCCTCGCGGGTGGCGATCGCGCCGGCGCCACGCAGTGCCAGTGGCTGCTCGGCGAGAGCTGGCGGCGCCTCGGCGATCCCGCGCGCGCCCTCGCCAACCTCTCCGCCGCCGCGAACGGGTACGGCGCCTTGGGAGACCGCGCGGGCCTGGCCCGCTGCCAGTTCGCGCTCGGTCGTCTGCACCTCGCCGCCGGGCGCTGGCCGGAGGGCGAGGAGTGCCTCCGCCTGGCGGGCGACGGCTTCGCCGACATCGGCGACGCGACGCACGCGGCGATGGCGCGCGGCGAGCTCGGGGTGAACGCGGCGGAGCGCGGCGATCTCGAGCGCGCCTGGCACAGCTTCGGCGAGGCGCTGCCGCCCGCGGTCGAGTCCGGCGATCGCCAGCGCGAGGCCATCGTGCGGGCCGGTCTGGCATGGGTGGCGGCCGCCGCCGGCGACGCCGACACGTCGGCAGCCGAGCTTCAGGCGGCGCTCGAGCTCGACTCGCGGCACCCCATCGCCGAGCTCGAGTTCGCCCGTGCGCTCGAGGGCGTCGCCGACGTCGAGGTCCTGCGGGGGCGCTCGCCTCGCGTCCGCGCGCTCTACGCCCGCGCGAGCCAGATTTTCCGCGACGCGAACGCCCTCGCCGCCGCCGCGCGCGTCGAGGACAAGCTGAGCCGGCACGGTCTCGTGCCGTGAGCGGCCCCGACCTCGTCGGCGGTCGGTACCGCCTCAACCACCTCATCGGCCGCGGCTCGACCGGCGACGTGTGGAGCGCCCACGACGTCCTCGCCGGACGGGCGGTGGCGCTCAAGCGGCTCCGCGCCGAGGTCGCCCAGGACGCGCGCCTGCGGCGGCGACTGCGTCGCGAGGCCCGCGCGGTGGCCCGTCTCGAGCACCCGCACATCGTGCGCCTGTACGACGTCGGCGTCGACGAGCAGGGGGCGCCGTTCCTCGCCATGGAGCGCGTCGCCGGACCGACGCTCGCCGACCTCGGCCGCGACCCGCAGGTCGGGGCACCGCGCCTGGTGGCACTGGTCGAGCAGGTGCTCGGCGCGCTCGCTTACGCCCACGCCCGCGGCGTGGTTCATCGTGATGTGAAGCCACATCATATTTTTGTGACTTCAGGCGCCGACGGTGAGGACGTGGTGAAGATCCTCGACTTCGGGTTCGCCCGCGTCGAGAACGACGAGGACCAGCTCACCGCCGCCCGCCGCGACGTCTTCGGCACGCCGACGTACATGGCGCCCGAGCAGGCGACCGGCGACCACGACGTCGGGCCGGCGACGGACCTCTACGCGGTGGGCGTCATCCTGTGGGAGCTGCTGTGCGGAGCGCCGCCATTCAGCGGCGAGACGGCGACGGACACCGTCGTCCAGCACGTCACGGCGCCGCTCCCTGCGTTCCTGCCCTTACCCGGCCGTCGGGTGCCGGCGGGCATGGAGGGCGTCCTCCGGCAGGCGCTCGAGAAGGAGCCTGGCCGCCGCTTCACCTCCGCCGCCTCGATGCGCCGCGCCGTGGCGGCGGTCTTCGACGGGGACGACGGCGAGCCGACCGAGACGGTGGTCAACCAGCCGCCGCCGCCCGTGGAGCGCCAGGCCGGCGACGCGAGCGTGATCACGGTCGCGGAGCTCGCGGTCGTCGAGGCCGCCGAGGGATTCGCGCTCGGGCCGAGCCCCGAGGAGGCGCCGCTCGTCGGCCGCGACGCTCTTCAGCGGTGGCTCTGGGAGCGGGTCGTCGCCGTCTGTAACGGCGGTGGGGCGCGCCTCGTGCTGCTCGACGGGCCGGCGGGCATCGGCAAGAGTCGCCTCTGCGCGTGGCTCGGCCGCACGGTGGCCGAGGGCGGCTGGATGACGGCCATCGACGCGCGGTTCCGCACGGGGGTGGCCCCACGCGGTCTGCGCGGCATGATCCAGCAGGCGCTCGGCATCGGGCAGCGCCCCGCCGGCGCGGAGGCCCTGCACCACGCGTTGACCGACCTCGATCCCGAGGAGCGCGTCGATCGCGACGCCCTCGCGGGCTACCTCTGGCCGGGTCGCGGTCTACGCCCACCGCTCGGCCGCGTCGTGCGTGTCGTCGAGGAGCTCGCCCGCGTCATCGCGGGCCGGCGGCCGCTGCTGGTCTGGCTCGACGACCTCGAGCATGCGGACGGCGAGGCGCTGCTCCTCCTCGACCACCTCGCCGCGCACCTCACGGCCCGCCCGGCGCGGGTGCTCGTCGTGGCCACGCGCCGCAGCGACGCCCAGCCCGCCGGCAGCGCCGCCGGGACGCTCGCCCGCCTGCTGGAGCGGCACCACGGCGCGATCGAGGCCCGCGAGGTGCCCCGAATGAGCGACGAGAGCACCGCGAACCTCGCGCGGGCGCTGCTCCCGATCGAGGGCGACGTCGTCCGCCGCGTCGTGGAGGCGTCCCGCGGGAACCCCCTCTTCGTGGTCGAGGCGCTCCAGTACCTCGGCGACCTGCGCGCCGACGCCGCGCTGCCCCACACACTCGTCGAGCTGGTCCGGCGACGTCTCGGTGCGGCGCTCGAAGGCGGCGGGGACGGCGCCTTCCGGCGAGGGCTGGCGGAGCGGCTCGCGCTGCTCGGCGGCGCCTTCCCGTTCGATCTGATCGAGGCGCTCGAGCGCGCCGGCGGCGCCGATCCCGTGCGGCTCGAGACCGGCCTCGAGGGGCTCGTGCGCCTCGGCGTCCTCCTCGACGAGGCCGGCGACGCCTATGCGTTCGTCCACGAGGTGGTGCGCCAGGCGCTGCTCGAGGAGCTGGCGGGCCGCGCCGACACGCCCCGTCTGCACGAGCGCGCGGCCGAGGCGAAGCTGGCCTGGGCCGGAGAGCGGCTGGACCGCGTGGCCGAGGAGGTGGCCCGGCACCTGCGCGCCGCCGGGCGGGTGCACGACGCGGTCGAGCGCCTCCTGCTGGCGGCCCGCACGACCCGCGAGGCCGGGCAGCAGGCCGCCGCCGCCGCCCTCTACCTCGAGGCGGACCGCTGGATCGGCGAGGCGGAGGCGGGACCGCGCACGGCGGCGCTGCGGGCCGACGGCATGTCGGGGCTGGCGGAGGTGGCGCTCGACGCCGGCGATCACGAGCGCGCGCTGCGCATGGCGACGCGCCTTCAGCAGTGGGCCCGCGAGGCCGGCGACACGGCGCGCCTCGCGCTCGCGCTGTGCCTCGGCGGCGAGGCGTCGGTGGCCGCGGGCCGGTGGCAGGAGGCGGGCCGGGCCCTCGACGAGGCGCGGGCGCTCCTCGAGGCGCGCGGCGAGCGGGCGGCAGTGGCGCGGGTCGACGTGGCGCGCGGACGCGCCTCCCTGCAGGCGGGGGCGCTGGACGAGGCGCGGCGCCTCTTCGCGGCGGCCGCGGCGGAGTTCGCCGCCGCCGGTGACGTGCGGGGCAAGGCGGCGGCAAAGCGCGCGCTCGGCGAGCTCGCGGCGCGCGCCGGCGAGCGCGACGCGGCGCGCAGCCTGCTCTCGGAGGCCGCGGCGATGGCGGCCGGCACCGCCGACCACCGGCTCCTGGCGCAGGCGAGCTGGCGACTCGGCGAGCTCTTGCGCCAGGCGGGACACCTCGAGGAGGCCGCCGTCCGGTACCGGCAGGCCTTCGAGGCCTGCGAGGCCGCGGGCGACCAGGCGGGCGCGGGTCGCAGCCTGCGCGGCCTGGGCGACACGTTGAGGCTGCTGCAACGTCCTGAAACGACTCGTGTTTACGAGCGGGCGGCCGAGGTCTTCGAGGCGCTCGACGACCGCTTTCAGCTGGCCATCTGCTTCACGCAGCTCGGCCGCCTGGCCGGCGAGGCGGGCGACACCGGCGCCGCCGAGTCCTGGTTCGAGCGCGCGCTCGCGCACTTCGAGCAGTTCGACGACCCCGTCCGCGTCGGCGTGCTGCACGCCTTCCTCGCGCGCCTCGCGCAGCGGCGGCGCGACCGGGCGGCCCGCGAGCACCGCCTGCAGGCGGCGCTGCGCATCGACGCGGCGCGGCCGCTCATCGTCGCCGACTGGCCGCGCATCCTCGAGGAGCTGGGCGAGGGGCTTGCCGCCGAGGGCGACCGCCGGCGGGCGCAGCGGCTCTTCGTACGCGCCGTCGAGGTGTGGACGGCGCTCCGCCGCGCCGACGAGGCCGCCCGCTGCCGGGCGCGGCTCGCGGCCCTCGCGCTCTGAACTCGAGTTTCGCCGTTTCGGCGCGGACGAGGCCGAGCAACGACCGAGTCGCAGCAAGGAGCAAGGCGAATTTCAGTCGCGGGCGTGCTCGATGCACGTCGAGACCGAAATACGCCGCGCGACGCAGCGGCGGCCGGTCGCAGGCAGCCGAGAATGGCGAAACTCGAGTCTAGAAACTGCTGCGCAAGCCGAGCGTCAGCGGGACGGACGTCAGCGTCGTCGTGAGGTCGTCGCCGTAGGTGGTGCTGCGGTAGTAACCGACGTCGAGGAAAGCGGACACGGCGTCGTTGAACGCGTAGCTGCCGCCGAACGCGAAGCGCAGGCTCCAGCCGAAGCGCGTGTCGCCGGCGGGCCCGGGCGTGTCTTCGTTCGACGTCCAGATGGTCGGCCCGATGCCGAGCATGCCGTCGAACGTCGTCTTGTCGTAGACCGGGAAGCTCATGCGCACCCGCAGGTGCGGGCTCATGAGCAGGCGGCGCTCGTCGGCGTCCTCGCCCTTGGCCCAGGCGAAGATGTACTCGGCGCCGATCCCGACGACGTTCCCGAACTTCTTCTCGATCGACGGGATGATCCCGAGGGTGCTGTCCGCGTCGCTGTCGCCGCTGACGTCAACGCCACCGACCTCGCCCTCGACTTCGGACTCGTCGCCGAAGCCCATCATGAACGCCAGCGAGCCCACGATGCTGCCGGCGCCGCCCTCCGACTTCTGCTTCTCGACGGGCTGCGCCGCAGCCGCCGCCGGCACGAGCGCCAGCACGAAGGCCACCGGCCGCGCTGTCTGACGAAACATGGGTGTCTCCTGCGATTGAGAGGGAGCAGTTCCACCAGAGCCCGACGGACGATGCAAGCGCTTCTTCACGGGCCCACCCCTTGCACCCCTTCGGCGGTGCTTACGGTCTCGAACGTCACCTCCACGTGCAGGAGCGGTCGATGAACTTCGAGAAGATGACGATCAAGGCGCGCGAAGCCGTCGCATCGGCCCTCGAACGGGCCCAGGAGACCGGCGCCCCGGAGCTCTACCCGGAGCACCTGCTGCTGGCCCTGCTCGACCAGGAGGACGGCGTCGTCCCGGCCCTGCTGCAGAAGCTGGGGCGCAAGCCCGGCGCGCTGACCCAGGCCGCTGAGGAGGCCCTGCGAAAGCGGCCGAAGGTGAGCGGCTCCCACCACGTCGGCGAGAGCGTCGACCTGCGGCGCGCCTTCCAGGTGGCCAGCGACGAGGCCCGCGCCATGGGCGACGAGTACGTCTCGACGGAGCACCTCTTCCTGGCCCTCTTCGAGGGCGGCGCCATCGGTCGCGCGCTGCGCGAGCTCGGCCTCGCCCGCGACGCCGTGCTCGCGGCGCTGCGCGAGGTCCGCGGCAACACCCGCGTCACCGATCCGGAACCCGAGGGCAAGTACCAGGTCCTCGAGAAGTACACGCGCGACCTCACGCAGCTCGCCGAGCAGGGCAAGCTCGACCCCGTCGTCGGCCGCGACGAGGAGATCCGGCGCGTCATGCAGGTCCTGCAGCGTCGCACCAAGAACAACCCGGTGCTCATCGGCGAGGCGGGCGTCGGCAAGACGGCCATCGTCGAGGGCATCGCGCGGCGCATCGTCACCGGCGACGTGCCCGAGGGCCTGCGCGGCAAGCGACTCGCCAGCCTCGACCTCGGCTCGCTCATCGCCGGCACGAAGTACCGCGGCGAGTTCGAAGAGCGCCTGAAGGCGGTGCTCAAGGAGGTCGCCGGCAGCGACGGCCGCATCATCCTCTTCATCGACGAGTTGCACACGCTGGTGGGCGCCGGCGCCGCCGAGGGCGCCATGGACGCCAGCAACATGCTCAAGCCGGCGCTCGCGCGCGGCGAGCTGCGCACCATCGGCGCGACGACGCTCGACGAGTACCGCAAGTTCATCGAGAAGGACCGCGCCCTCGAGCGCCGCTTCCAGCCGGTGTTCGTCGGCGAGCCGTCGGTCGAGGACACCATCTCCATCCTGCGCGGCCTCAAGGAGAAGTACGAGGTCCACCACGGCATCCGCATCCAGGACGGGGCCATCGTCGCCGCCGCGCAGCTGTCGCACCGGTACATCACGGACCGCAAGCTGCCGGACAAGGCCATCGACCTCGTGGACGAGGCGGCCAGCCGCATCCGCCTGCAGCTCGACAGCCGGCCGGCGGAGATCGACGACGTCGAGCGCAAGATCACCGGTCTCGAGATCGAGCTGATGGCGCTGCGCAAGGAGCGCGACGAGGGCTCCCGATCGCGAGCCGACGGCATCGAGCGCGAGCTGGCCGGCCTGCGCGAGCGCCGCAACGCGATGAACGGCGCCTGGCAGGCCGAGCGCGCCGCGCTGCAGCGCATCAATCAGCTGCGTGAGCAGCTCGAGCAGGGCGCCAGCGAGGAGGAGCGCCTGCGTCAGATGCTGCCGACGGTCGGCAGTTACGAAGAGCGCGAGCGCATGTATCAGAAGGTGGGTGAGCTCTCCGCGCGCATCCACTCGATGCGCAAGGAGATCTCCGACGCCGAGCGCCGCCTCGACGATCTGCAGCACGAGGGCCAGAGCTTCCTGCGCCAGGAGGTCACGAGCGACGACATCGCCGCCGTGGTCGCGAAGTGGACCGGCATCCCGGTGGAGCGGATGCTCGAGTCCGAGATGGAGAAGCTGCGCGACATGGAGGCGCGGCTCCACGAGCGCGTCATCGCCCAGGACCGCGCCGTGAAAGCCGTGTCCAACGCGGTGCGCCGCTCGCGAGCCGGCCTGTCGGACCCGAACCGGCCGATCGGCAGCTTCCTGTTCCTCGGCCCCACCGGCGTCGGCAAGACCGAGCTCGCGCGCAGCCTCGCGTGGTTCCTCTTCGACGACGAGCGGGCGATGGTCCGCATCGACATGTCCGAGTACATGGAGAAGCACAGCGTGGCCCGCCTGATCGGCGCCCCGCCGGGGTACGTCGGGTACGAGGAGGGCGGTCAGCTCACCGAGGCCGTCCGCCGCCGCCCGTACTCCGTCGTGTTGATGGACGAGGTCGAGAAGGCCCACCCCGAGGTCTTCAACGTGCTGCTGCAGGTCCTCGACGACGGCCGCCTGACGGACGGGCAGGGGCGAACGGTCGACTTCCGGAACACCGTCATCATCATGACCAGCAACCTCGGCTCGGACCTGATCATGTCGATCACCGACCGCGCCGAGATGGAGCGCGAGGTCTGGACGGTGCTCCGCGCGAGCCTGCGCCCGGAATTCCTCAATCGAATCGACGAGGTGGTCGTCTTCGAGCGCCTCGGTCGCGAGCAGCTCGACCATATCGTCGACCTGCAGCTGGACCAGTTCCGGCGCCGCCTCGCCGCGCGGGACCTGTCGCTCGAGCTCACCCCGGCGGCGCGCAAGGCGGTCGCCGAGGCGGGCTACGACCCGGCCTACGGCGCGCGCCCGCTCAAGCGCGCCATCCAGCGGCTGCTCGAGAACCAGCTCGCGATGGAGCTCTTGTCCGGCAGCTTCAGCGACGGCGACACCGTCGTCGCCGACGCGGACAACCAGCAGATCGTCTTCAGGAAGAAGTAGACGGGGGCGCGGCGGCTCGCACGGGCCGCCGCGTTTCAGTGAGCGTCGAGGCGGAAGTCGCTGGGGACGTCGGAGAACCCGGGCTGCTGCTGCGTCTCCTGCACCTCATCGGGCTGCGTGCCGAGCTGATCGGCGAGGACGGAGCGCAGCCAGGTGCGGACGTCCCACGTGACGACGAGCTCGCTGTCGCCCGGCTGCACTTCGACCGTGCCCGCATAGAAGTTGAAGGCGCGGCTGGACCGCACGTACAGCGGCTCGAAGGCCGCCTCGCCGACACCGGGCATCTCGGTGTCGGCCTTCTGGCGCGCGGGGATCGGCGCCGGTTCCTCGGCGCCCTCGTCGGCCGGGATGGGCGCCGGCTCCTCGTCGCCCTGGTCGGCGGGGATGGGCGCCGGCTCGTCGGCCGGGCTGCCGCCCTGGTCGGCGGGGATCGGCGCGGGCTCGTCGGCCGGGCTGCCACCCTGGTCGGCGGGGATGGGCGCGGGCTCGGCGGGGATGGGCGCAGGCTCGGCGGGGATGGGCGCAGGCTCGTCCGCCTTGTGCCGCGGCCCGTCGGCGGGCTCCTCGGGCGCGGCGAGCGCGCCGCCGACCGTGACCGAGGCCGCGTCGTCACCGTCGGGGCGCACGCGGATGAAGAGGCTGTATCGACCCGCGCGCGCGAGGCTGAGACGGTCGTCGTCGGTGAAGATCGTCGAGGCGCGTCCGCGGTCGAATGAGAAGCGCACGTCGAGCGCGTCGCCGGCGTTCGTACCGCCCGCCTCGTCGGACAGCACGACGAGCTCCGCGTCGAACGCCAATCGGGAGACCGAGAGGGCCTGGTGCACGTCGCCGATGCCCACGAGCTGCAGGCGGGGGCGCAGATGCAGCGCGCCTTCGGCGGGCGCGCTGCCTTCGGCGGGCGTCTCGGCGCCCGGCGCCGTCGGCGCCGTCGAGACATCACCACCGTCGCAGCCCTGTAGCAGCGCGACGGCGGCCAGCACGGTGAGGAGGCGCTTCATGTCTTGACCTCCCGGCCTTTCAGGTCACCCAGGGCAGGTGTCGCATGGATTATCTGGGAAAGTCGAGGACGTTTCATCCCCAACCGTTTCGCCGCCTGGGTGATGTTCCCGTTCGTCGCGCGCAGCGCCCGGGCGATCGCCTCGTATTCGATCCGCTTCTTCACTTCGGCCAGCCCGCCCTCCTGCTGGAGCAGCGCGTCGAGCCAGTCCCCGTCGCCGAGGAACAGATGCCCGTCCTCGTCGTCGGGACTCCGCGGCCGGAAGACGAACGGCACGTCGTCGTCGTCTTCCGCGCCGTCGTCGTCGTCGTCGACCTCTTCGTCTTCGCCATCGACGGGCGAGGGGACCGGCGGGGGGAGCGAAGGCGGGGGCGGTCCGTCGAGCTCCGAGAGACGCTCGGCGGCCTCGAGCAGCGCCGCGTCGGCGGGCGCGCGAAAGATGTCGCCGAGCTCCGCCAGCTCCGCGAGGCCCACCGCCGCGCCGTCCGCGAACAGCGACACGCTCCGCACGACGTTCTCGAGCTCGCGGATGTTGCCGGGCCAGTCGTGCTGCAGCAGGCTCGCGACGGCCTCGCGAGAGAACACGAGCGGGCGGCCCTCGGCATGCGGGCGGCGCGACAGGAAGTGGCGCACGAGCAACGGGATGTCCTCGCGCCGGTCGCGCAGCGGCGGCAGCTCGATGACCACGCCGCGCAGGCGGTAGTACAGGTCGGCGCGGAACTCGCCGCGGCGGACCATGTCCTCGAGGTTGCGGTGGGTCGCCGCGATCACGCGCACGTCGACCTGAAGCGTCTCCTGGCCGCCGACGCGCTCGAACGTGCCCTCCTGGAGCACGCGCAGCAGCGCCACCTGCGTGTTCGGCGAGATGTCGCCGATCTCGTCGAGGAAGATCGTGCCGGTGTGCGCCAGCTCGAAGCGGCCACGCTTCAGCGCGAGCGCCCCGGTGAACGCGCCCTTCTCGTGACCGAACAGCTCGCTCAGCAGCAGCGTCTCGACGAACGCGCCGCAGTTCACCTTGACGAAGGGGCGCCCTGCCCGCGGCCCGTGCCCGTGGAGCGCCTGGGCGACGAGCTCCTTGCCCGTCCCGCTCTCGCCGCGGATGAGCACCATGCTGTCGCTGCCCGAGACGCGGTCCAGCGTCTTGAAGAGCGGGAGCAGGTTCGGGGAGCGGCCGATGATGTCGGGGTACCGCTCGCGCCAGTGCGGCTGCCAGTCGGCCTCGGGCCGGCGCATGCGCGGGGCGGCGCGGTCGGCGCGCCGCTCGGCGGCGGGGCGCTCCGGCGGCAGGCCCGCGCGGACGCGGCGCAGCGCCTCGTGGACGGCGCGGCGCCGCGGCGTGTCGCGGTAACCGGCGCGCAGGGCCCGCGGCAGCTCGGCGGCCAGCTGTTCGATGGTCTCCACGGCCTCGACGAGCGCCTGGAGCGTCCCCGCGCGGTCGCCGAGCGCCCAGCGCAGCGCTCCCAGGCGGGCGAGCGCCTGCCACGCCACCTCGCGGTCGCCGCTCTGCAGCGCGAGCGAGACGGCGGCCTCGAGCTCGGCGCGCGCGGCGCCCGGGTCGTCGGCGGCCGTGCGCACCGCGCCGCGGACGAGGCGGAGGCGCGCCTCGACGGCGTCGGTGCGGTTCGCCTCGGGCAGCGTCGCCACGCGGTCCAGCAGGCCGTCGGCGGCGGCGAGGCTGCCCGACTCGAGGAGCATCTCGGCCTGGCTCAGGAGCAGGGGACCGAGGCGCTGGTTGTTGCCCCCGCCCTGTTCGATCAGGCGGATGGCGGCCGCGTAATGGCCGGCGGCGCGCTCGGGATCGCCGTCGGTGCGCGCGAGATCGCCCTCGAGCAGCGTCACCTGGGCCTCGAGGCTGCGATAGCGGCCGCGGCGCACGTGAGTGGCGGCGATGTCGGCCAGGCGGTGCGCCCGGTCGCGGTCGCCCACCGTCAGGTACAGGTCGGCGAGGTTGAGGACCGTGACCGTGAGCTGGTCCTGGTTGCCGAGCTTGCGGAAGGCCGCCGACGAGCGGTGGTAGAACTCGAGCGCGCGCCGGTAGTTCTGGCGGCGGTGGTGCAGCACCGCCAGATTTCCGAGTGCGATCGCGAGGTTGCGTAGGTCGGCGTCCGCCTCGGCCAGCGCGAGGGCCTGCTCGAAGCGTCCGGCGGCGGCGTCGGGCTCGCCGCGCTGGAGGTGGACGATGCCGAGGTTGATCAGCGCCCGGGCGCGGGCGCGCGCATCGCCGCCGGCGTCGAGGTTGCGCTCGAACAGCGCCTGGGCCTCGTCGAGCGCCTCGCGGGCCAGGTGCACCTTGCCGAGGGTGTTGCGCAGGGCGACGCCGGTGGCGTCGGCGCTGTCGGGGACGCCCTCCGCGCGCCGGGCGGCGTCGGCCAGATCGCCGGCAACGTAGGCGGCCTCGGCGCCCAGGGCCTGCAGGCGGCGGCGCAGCGCCGGGGCGGGCTCGGCGGCGAGGCCCGCGTCCACCTGGCTGAGCGCAGCCGGGGGCTCGCCGGCGGCGAGGTGCACCCGGGCGCGCCGCTCGGCGAGCACCGCCGGCTCGAGGTGTCCCGGGAACTCCGTCGCCAGCGTCGTCAGGACCTCGCGGGCGCGGCCGCGCTCGCCGGCGAGCAGGTAGAGGGCCGCGAGCCGGTCGAGCAGGTGCGCGCGCTCGCGCTCGTCGGCGGCGGCGGCCACGCGTTCGAGGAGCTCGGCGGCGCGGGCGAACGCGAAGGCGCGCTCCAGTCGCTCGGCGGCCTCGAGCGCGAACGGCACGGCCTCCCGCGGTCGCCCGGCGGCGAGGAAGTGATGGGCGACCTCCTCCGGCTCGGCGCCCATGCCGCCGACCTCGGCCAGGCGTCGCGCGACCCGCAGATGCAGCGCCCCTCGCGCCTCCGCGTCGAGGCCCGCGCACCACGTCTCCCGCAGCGCCTCGCGCACGAAGCGGAAGCGCACCGCGCCGCGATCCAGCGTCCGGGCGAGGACCTTGCGTCCGACGAGGTCGTTGAGCAGCGGGAGCACGCCGACGCTCGATCCGACGAGGTCGGCCAACTGCTCGGGCGAGACCGGGCGCTCATAGACGGCCAGCGCGCCCAGCAGCGGCTCGGCCTCGCGCGGGACGGCCTCGAGGCGGCGCGTCCAGAGGTCGTCGGGGCGGGCCGGGACGGAGTCGATGATCTGCTCGAGGGCCGCCGGGAGGCCGCCGGAGGCCGCCAGGAGGCGCTCGACGACGTGCCGCTGCTGTAGGAAGGCGGCGACGCCGCTCGCGTCCAGCGGCTCGAGGGGCAGGTGCTCCACGACGGCCGAGGCGCGCGCCAGCTCGACGAACGGGCGGGTCGACGGCGACTCCCGGAACGAGAGCACGAGCAGACCGCGGAAGCCCTCGGCCGCGGGCGCGCTCTCGACGGCGTCGGGCGCCCAGTCGAACGCGGGATCGGCGAGCAGGTTCTCGAGCAGGTAGCGCAGCAGGCCCGCCGTCGCCGAGTCCGCGCGGTGGACATCGTGGAGGAAGACCACCGGCGGGCGGACGCGCGCCACCTCGAGGAGCGCGAGGCGCACGGACTCGCAGAAGCGCAGGAGGGCGTCCTCTCCGGCGGCGTCGCGGTCGCCCCCGGGGGGGAGCCCGGCGAGGTGGCCGAGCGCGCGCTCCAGCGCCGGCGTGCGATAGCCGAGATCTCCGAGGAGGCTCGCGGCGGCCCCCAGCACGTCGACGAGCGCCGCGTAGGGACGCCGGTCGGTGACGTGGCAACGACCCTCGAAGACCGTCTCGCCGTCGGCCCGCAGGCCGCGTTTGAGCTCGGCCAGCAGGCGCGACTTGCCGATGCCCTCCACGCCGGTCACCAGGACTGCGCGCGCGCGCCCGCCCTCGGCGCGCCCGGCGGCGGCGAGCTCGGCGAGACGGGCCAGCTCTCGCTCGCGCCCGACGAGGTCGAACGCGTCCCGCGGGACGCTCATCTGGGACATGGACGCCGCGACACCGGGGTGCTAGACGTGTATCTCACGGAAACTAATTGAAAATGGCCGTTGCCGCAATGCTGTGGGTCGCCGCCGCCGCCCTCCTGCTGTTCGTCGCGCCGGCCATCGTGGCCGCCGTCGAGGACGCCTGGCGCACCGGACCCCGGGACGTGGGCTTCTGGACGGTCGCGCGCGCGGTCGGCGGCACCTGCCACGTCCCGTGGGGCCGTCGCGGCTCGCCGGTGGTGCTCTTCCCGCTGCCCGATGGGGAGGCGCGCCTGCGGGCCGTGCGCACGCCGCTCCGGCGCGGCTGGACGATCGAGGCGCGCGCCTACCAGCGCCGGCCGTTCCGGTTCGCGGCCCGCCTGTGCGCGCCGCCGTCCCCTCCCGTCCGCTGGCGCGCGCCGGGGCTCGCGCCCCTCGAGCTCTTCCCGGGCGAGGCCGAGCACGTCGACGCGTCGTCGCTCGAGACCACCGACGAGCGCCTCCTCCGCTGGCTGCTCCGTCACGCGGAGACGCGCCGCTGCCTCGACGGCCTGCTCGACGAGACGAAGGCGGTGAACATCGAGGTGTTGCTCGGCGGCGGTCTCGTGCTGGTGCGCGCGAGCATGCGCGCCGGCATCCCCGCGGGGTCGGCGGTCGAGATGGCCGGTCCGCCGCTCGTGGCCGCGCTGCGGCGCCTGTCGACCGACCTCCACGACCTCGCCGACGCGCTCGACGAGGCCGAGGGCGGGCCCCCCGGGGCCGTCTGTCCGGCCTGCTGGGCGGAGCTGGGCGAAGATCCCGCGCTGTGCAGGACGTGCGGCGCGCGCAGCCACCGCGGCTGCCGCGAGATGGTCGGCGGCTGCGTGTCGGCGGCCTGCGGCGCGGCGCCGGACGCCGTGCCCGGCGGTCGCCGAGAGCGGGAGGTGGCGTGATGCGCGCCGTGTACGTTCTCTCGGCGCTCCTGTTCGCCGGCTGCGCGGACTTCGTCGACGCCGTCGGCGCCGATGAGGCCAGCCTGATCACCGTCGAGGCCGAGATCCCGGCCTTCGTCCGCCTCCCGCAGCAGGCGCTGCCCGCGTCGCCGACCGCCGCCCGCCTCGACGTCGTGGTGCCCGTCCCCATGGATCTCGTCGCCGTCCTGCGCGAGCAGGGCCGTCACGACGAGGCCGACCTCATCGAGGGCGAGCGCGACCGTCTCGAAGGCGTCGAGCTGCGCGAGGTGGAGTACGAGGTGGGCGATCCGAACCGGCTGCCGGTGGCGATCGAACCGGTGGCCGTCGAGATCGGCCCCTACGAGGCGCGGACGTCGGCGGAGACCGCCCTCCTGGGGCGCACGGTGGGCGTCGCCGCGGAGCGTGCGATCGCGACGCGCGAGCTCGAGTACGCCGACGGCAGCCTCGAGATCGCGTCGGGCATCCTCGAAGCGCTGCGCTTCACCCTGCTCGCGAGCACGCGACTCACGCTCGAGCCGAACCGTCCGATCCCTGCGGAGGCGCTGAAGCTGCGCCTCAACTTCAAGGTCCGGGTGCGGGTGCGCCTGACCGAGTGAGCCGGTGATCGTCACGCTCCTCACCGACTTCGGCGACGAGGACGGCTTCGTCGGCGCGATGCGCGGCGTCCTGCTCGGGCGCGCGCCGGGCGCGGTGCTCGCGGACCTCGCGCACCACGTGCCGCCGGGGGACGTGGTGAAGGCGGCGCGCGTGCTCCGGCGGGCGGCCCCGTGCTTTCCGCCCGGAACGGTGCACCTCGTCGTCGTCGATCCCGGCGTGGGCTCCGATCGGCGGCCGCTGGCGCTCCGGGCAGGCGGGCACGTCTTCGTCGGGCCCGACAACGGCGTCCTGATCGAGGCGGCCGAGGCGCTGGGCGGCGTGACGGAGGCGCGCGCGCTCACGGAGCGCTCGCTCTGGCGCGGCACGCCGAGCCGCACGTTCCATGGGCGCGACGTCTTCGCGCCGGTGGCGGGCGCGCTGGCCGCCGGTCTGCCGCTCGAGGCCGTCGGGTCGCCGGTCGACGACTGGGTACGCCTGGACGCGCCGCGGCCCGTCCGTGATCCCGGGGGCGTGTGGCGCGGCCGCGTCGTGGAGGTCGATCGCTACGGCAACCTGATCACCGACCTGCCGCCGTTGCCCGGCCCCCTTCGGCTCGAAATCGCCGGCGTCGCCGTGCAGGGACCGTCTCCGGCCTACGCCGCCGTGCCTGCCGAAGCGCTCCTGGTCGTCGTGGGCAGCGAGGGCACGCTCGAGGTCGCGGTGCGCGACGGCTCGGCCGCGGCCCGCCTCGGTGCGCGCGCCGGCACCCCCGTCGCTTGCTTCACGCCCGACCTGCCTCCATCATCCGCCCCGTGAGACGCATCGCGCTTCTGCTGTCGCTCCTCGCCGGGGGGTGCGGCGAGGACCAGGGCTCCGGCGAGATCGTGGGCAGCCTCGTCGTGCCCGACTGCGAGTCGCGCGGCGACGAGGACCGCTGGGTCTGCCTGCCCGACGTGCCCGCGGACGAGTGCGCCGCCTTCGACCTCGACGTCGACTTCTTCGCGCTCGAGCGGTTCGAGGACGCGGCCTTCATCCGCATGCAGCACGGCGGCCAGGCGCTGGCGACGACCGACGGCCTGTTGATCGAGATTCGCGACGTGCGCTTGCTGCGCGGCCAGCTGGGGCAGGGGCTCGAGATCGGCCCCGAGCGGGACATCCGCGCCGCGCTCGTCCTCGCCGACACCTGCCCGGAGAGCACCCAGAGCTTCGATCTGCGCGGGCGAATCGTCTTCACCGACTTCGGCATCGACAAGGGCGACCGCGTGGCCGGTCGCGTCGAGGAGCTGGTCGTCCGCGACGCCCGCACGGGGGCGCTCCTGGGCCGTTTGCGGGGCTCCTTCGACTTCACCCTGCGCCGAGGGCCTCCCTATCAGCGATTCATCGACACCTGAGCCGCGCGAGCGCGTGACGCTCGTCGTCGAGCGGCCGGCCTACGGCGGCGACGTGATCGCGCACCTGCCGGACGGGCGGGTCGTCTTCCTGCGCGGCGCCGCGCCGGGCGACGTGGTCGAGGCGGTCGTCTGCGAGGAGCGCCCGCGCTTCGCCCGCGCCGAGATCGTGCGCCGCGTCGAGGCCGGTCCCGAAGCCGCCGTCGCGTTCTGCCGCCTCTTCGAACGGTGCGGCGGGTGCCCGTGGCAGACGGTGCCGGACGAGACGCAGCGGGCCGCCCTCGACGCCCACGTGCACCGTGTCCTCGGCCGCGCGGCCTCGCGGCAGGGCGAGCCGCCGACGCTGCGGCCGATCGTCCACACGCCGCCGGCTCGCGCCTGGCGCAGCACGGTGCGCCTCCACTGGGCCGACGGGCGCCTCGGCTTCCGACCGGCGGGCACCCGCGACCTCCTCGACGTCGACCTGTGTCCCGTCGTCACGCCCGAGGTGCAGGCGCTCCTGACCGACGTCCGCGCCGCGCTCCTGCCCGGCTTCTCGGGCGAGGGCACGATGCGCCTCACCGCCGCCCCTGGCGCCGCCTCCGGCACGATCGCGGTCTTGCCCGACGCGCCGGGGCTCGCGACCGGCGTCGAGGCGTTCGTGACCGCCTCCGGGCGCTGCCACGGCGCGGCGCTGCTGGAGCCGGGCCGCGCGCCGCGCACGTTCGGCGATCCCGTCAACCGCTTCGGGCCGGCGCGCGTCCCGCACCCGGCGGCGTCCTTCGTCCAGGCGCACCAGCCGGGCAACGCGCGCCTCGTCGAGGCCGTGCGCGCGGCCGTGGGCGAGGGGCCCGTCCTCGAGCTCTTCGCGGGCAGCGGCAACTTCACGCTCCCCCTCGCGCTCGCCGGCGTGCGCGTGACGGCCATCGAGAGCGACGCTGCCGCGGTGGCGCGCCTGCGGGACGAAGCCAGATTCCGCAACCTCTCCGAGCGGTTGACGGCAGCGTGCGCCGACGCCGCCCGGCCGCCCCGCGGCGAGTGGCCGACGCTGCTGCTGGATCCGCCGCGCGCCGGCTTCCGCCAGGTCGCCTCGGTGGCCGAACGGGTCGGCGCCCGCCGGATCGTCTACGTCTCCTGCGATCCGGCGACGCTGGCGCGCGACGTCGAGGCGCTCGTGGCGGCGGGCTGGCGCCTCGCGGAGGCCACCTCGTTCGACCTGTTCCCGCACACCGGACACGTGGAGGTTCTTGCAGTCCTGGACCGCCGCGGCGACGATCGACGCTCCCCGAGCGTCCGAACGGAGAGGGACCAGGTGCGCGGGACGCCCCCGCGCCGAGGAGGTCGCCGATGAGCAGCGCTCAGGACGTCCGCTACGTCGACTTCTCGGTGCGCGGCCTCACCCTCGATCCGAACACGAACATGCCCATCCTGCTGTTGCAGGACCACGGCGGGCGCCTGGTCCTGCCGATCTGGATCGGCGCGTTCGAGGCCGGCGCCATCGCCGCCGAGCTCGAAGGGCATCGCTGGCCGCGCCCGATGACCCACGACCTGCTCAAGACGGCGATCGAGGGCCTGGGCGCGCACGTGGTGCGCATCGACGTCACGCACCTGCAGGAGGGCACGTTCTTCGCCACGCTCGTGCTCGAGCGCGACGATGGCTCCGAGCTGCGCCTCGACTGCCGACCCTCCGACGCGGTGGCGCTGGCAGTGCGCACGGCGGCGCCCATCCGCGTCGCCGGCCCCGTGCTCAAGGCCGCGCACCCGCTGCCCACCGAGGAGCAGACCGAGCGCGCCGAGCCGGCGGCGCGCGTCGCCAGCGCCGACGACGACGAGGCGCGCCGCCGCCTGATCGACGCCCTCGCGGCGATGGATCCCGAGGACTTTGGCAAATACAAGATGTAGGGCCGGCCGCTGGCTCTGGCCGCTCGCTCAGGCGGTCCTGATCTTCCTCCTGTCCTCGCGTCCCGGCTCCGACTACCCGGACGTCCCCCTGCCGGGCCTTGACAAGGTCGTGCACTTCGCCCTGTACGCGCCGCTGGGCGCCGCGTTGAGCTACGCGATGGGGCCCGGCCGTGGGCTGCTGGCGTGGGGCGGGGGCGTGCTCTGGGGCATCGGCGACGAGATCCATCAGGCCTACGTCCCGCACCGGTCGCCCAGCGTGGGAGACATGGTGGCGGACGCGGCCGGCGCGGCGGCCGGCGTGTGGGTGTTGAGCCGACGCCGCGCCGCGCGTAGGATGCGGCCCGCTTCCTGATTCACGGGAGAGGGTGCCGACCGACGTGTGGGCGTGGATCCTGCGCCGCGCGCGCTATCGGCTGGCCGTCGGGCTGGCCGTGGTGGCGAGCCTGCCCTGGTGGCTGCCCGAGAACACGTCGGCGCGCATCCACGTCCTCGGCCTGCTGTCGCTGGCCGCACCGTGGCTCGTCCTCGGCCGCGACGTCCGCCGCCGCGCCGAGGGCCTGCGCGCCGCCCTGCGCGCCGCGCCCGCCGCCGGGCGGCTCGTCCTCGCGGAGCTGGCGCCGGCGCTCCTCGTCGTGGCGACGGGCCTCGTCATCGCGCTGCCGAGGGCCCCCCTGGCCGCGGCCTCGCTGTTCTCGTGGACGGCGATGCTGGTGTGCGCCGCCGACGCGCTCGATCGCCGCGCCGCCTCCGTCGGCGCCGCGTGGGCGACCCTCTGGATCGCCTCGATCGTGCTCTACACGGCCCCCTGGTGGGCCGTGACGTGGCTCTCGGTGCCGGCGCTGGCGCCCTGGCCCTCGACGCTGGCCGTCGGGCTGCACCCGTCGGGCGCGGCCCTGGCCGCGGCGGGGCTGCCCACCCTGCAGGATGGGCACTTCTACGCACTCACCCTCAGCGGCGTCGTCGAGACCCGCCCGTTACCCTGGTTCTACGGGACCGGCGCGTTCGCCGCGGCGGCGGTGGCCGGCGCGGCGCTCGCGGTGCGCGCCGCGCGGTCTCCCGAGAGGAGGGTGGCATGAGGCATCGGCTGCTGGCCGCGGCGCTCCTGTGCGTCGCGATGCCCGCGCTGGCGGCGCCGAAGCTGGACGCGGCGTTGGCCGAGAGGGCGCGCCGCGCCATCGACCGCGGTCTCGAGTTCCTGCGGTCCAAGCAGGAAGCGAACGGCTCCTACGGCAACCACGTCGGCCTCACGGCGATGACCCTGCAGGCGTTCGCCGAGAGCCCGCGCCGGTATCGCGACGCGGACGGCCCGTTCATCGCGCGCGCCAGCGAGTGGCTCGTCGGCCAGCAGCGCGCCGACGGCGCGATCACCGGCGACGCGACGCCGACCTACAACACTGCCCTGGCGATCGTGGCGCTGCACCTGCTCGACCCCGCCAGGTACGCGAAGCCGATCGCGGGCGGGCAACGCTTCCTCGTGCGCTTCCAGGTCGACGAGGACCACAAGTTCACCTCGGCCGACAAGTCCTACGGCGGCATCGGCTACGGCGGCGACGAGCGCCCCGACCTGTCGAACCTCGTGCACGCGCTCGACGCGCTCCGCCGGACGGACTTCGACCCCGACAGCGACGTCTGGGCCAAGGCGCAGGTGTTCGTGACGCGCTGCCAGAACCGCAGCGAGTCCAACGACCAGCCGTGGGCTGGGGACGATGGCGGCTTCGTCTACGAGCCGGGCAACGCCATCGGCGCGAGGAGCTATGGCGCGATGACCTTCGCCGGGCTCAAGAGCCTGGTCTTCACGCGGGCCGCCAGAGACGACCCGCGGGTGGTCGCCGCCTGGGCATGGGTGCGAAAACACTACGATTTCCACCAGCACCCGGGGCAGGGGGCGACCAGCCTCTACTTCTACTACCAGTCGGCGGCGACGGCCCTCGACGCCTACGGCGAGCGCCTGGTGCCCGACGAGAAGGGGCGGCACCGCGACTGGGCAGCGGATCTCGCCACGCGGCTCGTCGCGCTCCAGCGCCCCGACGGCTCCTGGGTCAACGACGATCCGAAGTACTGGGAGGGCAACCCGTTGCTCGCCACCTCCCGGGCGGTGACGAGCCTGAACCACGCGCTGCGGGCCGGCGGCATCATCGAGTGAAGTACCCGCTTTCATTGCTGATTGTGCTCGCACCCGCCGTCGCGGCGGCGGCGCCCGAGGTCACGCCGGCCGGTGACGGCGGCGGCGTGCGGGTGACGCTCGTCAACGCGACCGTCCACCCGATGGAGGCGGGCGTGGGCCCCGCGGACGGCGCGCCGCCGCACCTGCCGGTGCCCGGCTACGGCGAGGCGCCCTGGTTCGTGCAGTGCGTGGACGGTTCGTCCGGACCGGCGCCGCGCCTGCAGGCCGGGCCCGTGGGGGCGATGACGCCGATCGCGGTGCCGCCGGTGGCCTTCCCCGCGGGCGCGCCGGCGCTGTTCATCGGTCACCGCGGTCCCGAGCGCACCGCCGTCGCCGGCGCGCTCGGCGAGCAGGGGCCGCCGCTCGAGAGCATCGCGCCCGAGCAGGTGCCGACGACCTTCGCGGCGCTCCGCTTCGCGCCGCTGATCCTCGTCTCGGCTGCGGATCTGTCGCGCCTCTCGCCGGAGGCCCGCGACGCCGTCCGCGGGGCGGTCGTCGCCGGCTCGACGCTGGTGGTCGCCGGCGGGGACGGTGCGGGCGCGGACGAGCTGCTGGCCGGGTTGGCGCCGGTCCGCTTCGGCGAGCCCGCGCGCCCCGGCGCGGCGCTGCGCCACGCCCTGCCGGCCTGTACCGGCCGGGTGGAGCTCGTGCCCGGCGCGGGCGCGCGCGCCACGGTCGTGGCCGACGGCGCGCCGGTGGTCGTCGAGGTGCCGCTGGGCCTCGGCCGCGTCCGCGTGACCTCGGTGCGCTTCGGCGACCTCGAGCGGGGGGCGGTCGCCGACGCGCTGTTCGGCCTCGGCGAGGATCCCCTGGGGGCGCTGCTCGGCTGGCTCGAACAGCGGCCGCCGCTGGCCCCCCACCAGGGCGCGCCGTTCGCCGCCTGGACGTGGGCGCTGCCGCTCGCGCTGGCTCTGCTGGGCCTCCTGGCCCGTCGGCGGCCCGTCACGGCCCTCCTGCTCGGCGCGGCGCCGGTGACCGCCGCGGCGTTCCTGTCGCCCGTCGGCGCGACCCAGACCATCGACGAGGGCGTGGTGCTGTACGTCCCGGTGGCGGGCGAGGCGCTGGCGATCGGCACCGTCGACCTGACGCTCGTGTCGGGCGGCGGGCGATTCCTCGAAGGTTGGCCCGCCATGGCCCTCGAGGACGCCTCGCCCCGGGGCGCCTGTCTCGCCTCGGGCCCCGGCGCCGCGTGGTGGATCCTCGGCGGCGAACCGGGCGAACGGCGGCGCCTGGCGTTCTTCGCGCGCCTGCAGGGCGCCCGCGCCGAGGACGTGGCGACGCGCGCGGTCGGTGAGGCGTCGGCCAACCTGCCCGCCTGGCCCGCCGGCCCCCTCGCCGGCCTGCCGCTGCGACCGCTCGAGGGGGAGGCGCCGGTGCCGTTCCCCGCGGCGCCCGGCGTCCTCGCCGCGTGGCGCGTCGACCTGACCGGCGCCTCGGCGTCCGAGCCCGTGGTGCTCGAAGCCGGAACCGAGGGCGCCGCCGTCGCGCCGCCCTTGCCCTGAGCGGCCGTGCCGTGCGATCTCCGCCCATCCGACGCGTGATCCGGAGCAGATCGCCTTGCTGGAGCTGAAGGGCGTCGTCGTCGTCGACCGCGGCGTCACCCGACTCGATCGCTGCTCGTTCACGGTGCGCCCGGGTGAGGTCCTGGGCCTCGCCGGCACCACCGGCGCGGGCAAGACCACCGTGCTCGAGGTCGCCGCCGGCCTGCGGGGCATCGCCCGTGGCCGCCTGTTGCTCGAGGGGCGGGACGTGACGAAGCGCCCGGCGAAGCTGCGCGAGGCCGCGGCGCTGCTCGCGGCGGGGCCGCCCGGGCCGGGCGACCTCAACGCGTCGCGCTGGCTTCGGCTGTGGGCCGCGCTCGACGCGGTCCCGCGGAGCGAGCGCGCCGCGCGCATCGACGAGGCGGTGCAGCGTTTCGGCCTTAAGGACCGGCTCGACCGGCCGGTCGAGGGCCTGTCCACGGGCGAGCAGCGGCGACTGCTGCTCGCGCGGACGTGGGTGCGTCGGCCGCGCCTCTTCTTGCTGGACGGCCCCGCCGAGGGGCTGGACGGCGATGGCCTGGCGCGACTCACGACCGCCCTGCGCGACGCGGCGGCGTCGGGGGCGACGGTGATCCTCACCGCCTCGGCCCCCTACCTGCCGACCTCGGTGTGCGACCGCGTGCTCCACCTGCAGGGCGGCACGGTGGTGGGAGAGCTCGTACGCGCGCAGGCGGACTTCCGCGCGCGCGTCGCCGCCTGCCAGGGGTGGTCGGCATGAGGCTCGGGGCGATGGCGCGTCGGGCCACCGCAGCGGGCACGTGGACGCTGGCCGTGCTCTCCGCGGCGGTGGTCCCGTTGTTCGTCGCCGTCGCCCACGCCCACCGGGCCCAGTGGTCCGGCGGCGGACCCGGCTACTGGGCCGATCTCGTGGTGCCGTGGGCGGCGCGGCTCTGGCCGATGCTCGCCCTGCCGCCGCTCGTGGGGACCGTCGCGTTCAGCGGGTCGCTGCCCGCCCGCGGCTGGCAGCGCGCGCTCGGGGGCGTGTTCGCGGGCCTCCTGCCGGCGGTGGTGGCGGGCCTCGCGGCGCTGCCGTCCTGGATCTGGCTCGCGCGCATCGGCGCCGCGCCCGCCGGCCTGATCGCCGAGGCCTATGTCGGGGGCCTGGCGGCGCTGCTCGCGGGCGGCCTCGCGGCGGGCCTCGTCGCCGCCTGGGCTCCCGCCGCCGCCGGCGCGGGGGTGGGCGCCCTCTGCGGGGCGGCGATCGTGGGCTGGTCGTGGACGCTGTCGGCTTGAGGACGAATCCGGACTCGCCGACTGTTCTCGGCAACGTGAAGATGGACGGCATGGCCCCAGCGGACGCCGATCTCGAGGCGCGGGTGACGCGCGCGGTGCGGGTGATGCGCCGGGACGCCGCCTTGCGCGCGACGTCGGTGGCCGCCGCCGGCGCCGCCCTCGGTCTCCTCGCCGGGCTGCCGGCCCTCGTGGCCGTGGCGGTGCCCCTGGCGGCGGCCGGCGGATGGCTCCGGCCGCGGCGCGCCGCCGACGTGGCCGCGCGACTCGACGACGCCGCCGGCCTCGAGGGCGCGCTGTCGTGCGCCTGGGACCACCGCGCCTCGCCCAGGCCGATCGACGCCGCGCAGCGACGCCGCGCGCTCCGGGACCTCGCCCGGCGGGAACCGGTGCGTCCCGCGCCTCGGCCGTCCCTCCTGTGGGCGTTGCCGTCGCTGCTGTGGATCGCGATCCCGCTGCGCGCGCCGACCCCGCCCGATGACCGCGCGCAGGCTGCTGCCGAGCCTTCAGAGGCGGCCCCGGGGCTCGCGGCCTCCGGAGAGCCGCGGGCCGCGGCGCTCCCCGACATGCCGGCGGAGACGGCCGCGCGGGCCGGCGAGGGCCCCGGCCAGGCCGGCTTGGCGCCCGCCTCCGAAGCGGCGGACGACGCCGGCGCGCCGGCCTCCGGCCCGGCGGCGGTGGCGAGCGGCCCGACGGCAGGCAAGGGCGGCGAGTCCTCCGACATCGGCAGCGGCGCCGCGGGCCGCCTCGCCGTCGCGCTCGCCGACGGCGCCGGCGCCGGGCTGCGTCTCCCGGCGGGCGTGTCGCCGGGACCGGTGCGCGCCGGCGTCGTCGATCCCGTGCGCCCCTATCCGCGGCGCTTCCATCCCGTGATCGCGGCCTGGTTCGATCGGGACCGCCAGGGCCGCGCGAGGCAACCATGAGAGCGACCGGGCCGGCGGGCGATCCCGTCGACAACGTGGAACGGACGGCAGAACGCCTGCGCGACGCGGTGCTGCGCGTCCGCTCCGAGCTCGGCCGCGTCATCGTCGGGCAGCGCGCCGCCGTCGACGGACTGCTCGTCGGCCTCTTCGCCGGCGGGCACGTGCTGCTCGAGGGGGCGCCGGGCCTCGGCAAGACCCTCCTGATCAAGGCGCTCGGCCGGGCGCTCGACCTGCGCGTCTCCCGCGTGCAGTTCACGCCGGACCTGATGCCCGCCGACATCCTCGGCACACAGACCCTGCTCGAGACGCGCGAGGGCCCGTCGCTGGTCTTCAAGCGCGGTCCGATCTTCGCGGAGCTCGTCCTCGCCGACGAGATCAACCGCGCCAACCCGCGCACGCAGGCGGCGCTGCTCGAGGCGATGGCCGAAGGGCAGGTGACGTACGACGCCGAGACACATCGGCTCGGGCCGCCGTTCTTCGTGATGGCCACCGAGAACCCGATCGACATGGAGGGCACGTACCCGCTGCCCGAGGCGCAGGCCGACCGCTTCCTGATGCGCCTCGACGTGCCGCCGCCGGCGCGCGCCGACCTGCTCGGCATCTTGGACGTCGACCCGTCCGCGGCGCTGCCCTCCGTCGTGCAGGTGGTCGAAAGGACGGCGCTTCTCGAGTTCCAGGCCCACGTGCGCGCGCTGCCCGCGGCCGACGCGGTGAAGGACCAGATCGTCGACCTCGTCTGCCGCACGCGGCCCGAAGCGATCCCGGCGCAGTACAAGCCCTACGTGCGGCTCGGCGTGAGCCCGCGCGGCGCGCAGGCGCTGCTGTCGGCGGCCCGGGCGCGGGCGGCGATGGCCGGGCGCCTGCACGTGACCGTCGACGACGTCCGCGCGTCGGCGCCCGCGTGCCTGCGCCACCGCATCCTGCTCAGCTTCGCCGCGCGCGCCGAACGCGTGACCGCCGACGACGTCGTCGCCGCGCTGCTCGCCGGCGGCTGATGGCCGAGCGGTTCCCCGACGCCGAGACCCTGGCCGTCTGCGAGCGATTTTCGCTCTGGCTGCGGCAGGGCGGCGGGCTGCCCGTGCACGGCCGGCCGGTCCCCGGGGGCGAGACGTCGGGCCTCGACTTCGAGGGCTACGCCGAGTACGCGCCGGGCATGGATCTGCGCCACCTCGACTGGGCGCTGTACGCCCGCACGCGTGGCTTCTACGTGCGCACCTTCGCCGACGAGGGCGCCGGCGTGCTCGCCGTGCTGCTCGACGGCTCCGGCTCGATGGCGATCGGGTCGAAGTGGCGGCTGGCGCGGCAGGTGGCGGCGGCGCTCGTCTTCGCCGGCCTGCGCGAGGTGCACCAGGTGCTGCTCGGCATCGCCCGGGGACCGCGGCTGCACGCGCTCCCGCTGCGCGGCGGCCTCTCGTTTGCGCCAAGCGCCTTCGAGATGCTCGGCGCCGCCCGCCCCGAGGGTGGAACGGACCTCGCCGCCGCCTTCACCGAGCTGCCGACCGGCCACGCCCGCGGCGCGGCGGTCGTGATCGGGGACTTCCTCGATCCGCGGGGGGCCGCGCCGGCGCTGCGCACACTCGCCGCCGCCGGCTGGGACGTCGACGTCTGCCGCATCACCGCCGCCGGCGAGCTCGATCTGCCGCCGGGCGGCGCGGCGCTGCACGACCCCGAGGGCGACGGCCACCTCGTCGTCCCCGACGATCCGCGCGAGCGCGCCGCCTGGGCCGCCCGCGTCGAGGCCCATCGCGCGGAGCTGCCCGTTGCCGCCCGCCGCCACGGCGCGGTGCTCGTCGAGCTCGACGCCGACCTCTCGTTGCCGCTGGCCCTCACGCGCTACTTCCAGGGCGTGGGCGCGGCCCGCGGCGGTCCGGGGCGCCGGTGAGCCTGGCGACCCCCTGGGCGCTGCTGGGGCTCCTGGCGCTGCCGCTGCTCGTCTGGCTGCACCGGCGGGCGCGGCCGCGGGGCGACCGGCCTTACAGCGCCTTCTACCTGCTGCCCGGCGCCGCGGGGGCCACGGCCCGCGGCGGGCGGCTGAGGTCGCCGCTCCTCCTGGGCCTGCGCCTCGCCGCGGCGACGGCGCTGGTGGTCGCCGCCGCCGGCCCGCACGGCGAGTCGGCGCCCGGCACGCTCGTCATCGCCGCCGGCCCGCTTCCCGAAGGCGCCGGGTGGGACGAGCCGGTGACCGTCGTGCGCGCGGGCTCGCCGCCGACCGTCGTCGACGAAGGCCCGATCCTGCCCGTCGCCGCCGAACCCGCGTGGGGCGCAGCGCTGGTCCTCGGCCGCGAGCGCGCCCCCGGCGCCCGCGTGGTGTTCGTCGCCCCGCCCCCCACGCCGCGCTTCCAGGGCGCGGGGGCCGCGCTCGACGGAGAGCGGGTCGTCGTCGAGGCCGTTGTCCGCGGCGAGGGCACGCCGACGCTCGAGATCGGCGGCGAGCGGCGCCCGCTCGAGCGCGTCGGCGACGGCTGGCGGCTCGTCGGCGCGCTGCCCCCCGGGCCCGCGCTCGTCCGGCTGGGCGACGACACCTGGCCCGTCTGCGTGCCGGACGCTTCGCCGCTGCCGGTGGCGGACGCGGGCTGGCCGCCGGCGCTCGACGACGTGCTCGACGTCCTGCCCGGCGTGCGCCGTGCGCCCGCCGGCGAGGCGGTCTGGCGGCCGGGACCCGCGCCCGCGGGCGCGACGGGCTGGGCGGCCTTCGCCCCGCCCGTGACCTGGTTCGCGCTGGGCACGGGCGGCGAGGGCATCGCGCCGCTGTGGAGCGATGGGGGACTGCCGGCGCCGGGCGCCGTCGTGCGCCGCTGGGGCCCGCTCCCCGATCCCGGCACGCCGCTCCTCCGCGCGGGGGACGCTGTCGTCGTCGACCGGCGCAGCGGACCGGAGGGCGCGGCGATCCGGCTGGGCTTCGACCCGGCGGACAGCGACCTGCCCGCCACCGCCGCCTGGCCCGTGCTGTTCTACGACGCGCTCGAACACGACCGCGCGGAGCGCGCGCGCTGCCGCGTCCACGAAGCGGGCGCGCCGCTCCGCCTCGCCACCGCCGATCCGGTCGAGGTCACCGCGCCCGACGGGCGGACGCGCGCATTCCCCGCCCGCGACGGCGCGGCGGTCGTCGACGGCCTCGACGCCGTCGGTCTGTACCGTCTCCGCGCCGGCGGCCGCGGGGCCGCGGTCGCCGTCGTGCCGCCGCTCGTGCCCCCCGCCGCCGAGCCGCCCGCGGCGCTCGAGGCGACCGCCGCCGGCCCGCCGCCCGTGCAGCGTGCGCTCTCCCTGGGCCTCGCCCTGGCCCTGCTCGTCGCCGCCGCCCTGGTGGGCCGGCGTCGGCGCTCTCCGGCCGCCTGGGCCGCGCTGGCGGTTGCCGCGGCCGCGTTCGCGCCCTGGCGCCTCGGCGCCGGGGACCTGCCGCCGGTCGTGGTGGCGGTCGACGTCTCGGGCTCGATGCCGCCTGAGGAGACCGCGGCCGCTGTGCGCCGCCTCGAAGCCGCGCTCGGTGAGACCCCCCGCCGGCGGGTCGCCGGCGACGACCGCGTCCGTCGCGCGGGCGCCCCCGACGGCGATCCGCCGGCCGGCGGCGGCGCGACCCGCCACGGGCCGCTCCTCGCCGCCGCGGCCGCCCTCGCCGGCGAAGGGGGTCCCATCATCCTGGTGAGCGACGGCCGAGCCGCCGACGGCCCCGTGCCCTCGCCCAACCCCGTGTTCTCCCTGCCGATCGGACGCGCCGGTCCCAACGCCGCCCTGCTCGATGTCCGCGCGGTGCGCCTCGGCGACGACGTCCGCGTCGCGGCGCGGGTCGTCGCGGACGCCGACGTCGAGGCCACCGTGCACCTGGGCATCGTCGCGCGCCGCGTGAAGCTCCGCGCCGGCGCGCCGACGAGCGTCGCCGCCGTCGTGCCCGAGGTCGACGTGGTCGAGGCCGCCGTCGAGGTGGCCGGCGACGTCGCCCCCGGGGACGACCGCCTGCCCGCGCCTGTCGAGGGCGCCGCTGCCGGTCGTGCGCTCGTCGTCGGCGAGGCGGCGCTGGGCTGGGCGCGCGCCGCCGGCCTCAGCGCCTACGCGGTCCCGCCGGGCGCGCTCGGCGAGCTCCCGCTGGACGGCTACCGCGCGCTCGTGTTGCACGACGTCGGCGCCGGCCATCTCGACGCCGCGGCGACGGCCCGCGTCGGGGCGTGGACGGCGGCGGGCGGCGTCCTCGTCCTCGCTGGACGCCAGCGCGCCTTCGGCCCCGGCGGCTGGGCCGGCACGTCGCTCGAGGCGCTCTCGCCCCTGGCGGCCGATCCCCGCGAGCCGGGCCGCGAACGCGTCGCCGTGGCGCTGCTGCTCGACCGCTCCGGCAGCATGGCGACGGAGGCGGGCGGCATCGGCACCGAGGGCGTCGGCGCGCTCGCCGCGTCCCTGGCGGCGGGCCTCGAAGGCGAGGGGGATCAGCTCGCGGTGGTCGCCTTCGGCGGCTCGCCGGAGGTGCTGCTCCCGCCGACCGCGGTCGGCCGGGTGCGGCGCGAGTCGCTCCCCGCGCCGGCCCTCGCACGTGGCGGCACGCTCCTTCGCCCGGCGATCGGGCGCGCCCTGGCGCTCCTCCGCTCCGCCGACGTCGACGCGCGCGTGATCGTCGTCGTGAGCGACGGCCGCTTCGTCGACACGGAGCTCCCCGAGACGACCGAGGAGATCCTCGCCGAGCTCAAGGCGGGCGGCGCGCGGCTCGTCGGCGTGCTCGTCGGCGAGCAGCGCGCCCGCTCACCGCTCGGCGAGCTGGCGGCGGCCACGAACGGCCTCGTGGTCGAGGCCGACGCCGGGGCAGCGCCGCGGATCGCCGGGGCCGGCGTCCTCACGGCGGCCACCGGTTGGCTGGTCGTCGGGGGCGGCCCGGTCGCGCCCACGCCCGCCTGGGACGCGCGCGTGGGGGGCGCCGCGCCGCCGATCGACGGGCGCGTCCGCGTCCGCGCCCGCCCCGAGGCGCGCGTGCTGGCGCGGGCCGGTGGTGATCCGCTGCTGGCGGAGTGGTCCCTCGGGCTCGGGCAGGTGATCGCGCTGGCGACGGACCGGTGGGACCTGCCCGCGGAGGGTTGGCGCTCGCTGCTGGCGCCGGCGCTCGGCCCCGCGCCCGGCGACGCCCGGCTCTCCGTCGACGGGGACCGCGTGCATCTCGTCGGCGCGCCGGGCGACGGTCCGCCACGGGCTCCGCTGCGCCTCGTCGGTCGCGAGGGCGCCGTCGAGGTGCCGTGGCGCCCCCTCGCCCCGGGCCACGCGGTGGCCCCGCTGCCGGCGGGCCCCGTGGAGGTGCTGCGGGCCGAGACGGCGACCGCCGCGGCGCCGCTCGAGACGCGGATCGCGCGGCCACCGGCGGCGGAGGCCTCCGCGGTCGGCGTCGACGCCCCCGCGCTGGCCGCGCAGGCCGCGCTCACGGACGGCGCGGTGCTCTCGGGACCCGAGGACGTCGCCCCCGTGCTCGCCGCGCGCCGGCCGACGGGCGGCTGGCCGGCCGCGCCGCTCTTCGCGCTGGCGGCGCTGGCGCTGGCCCTGGGCGACGCGGCGCTGTGGGCCGGCTTCCGACCGCGCCGCCGCCCCGCCCGCCGCCCGACGACGTGAGCGCGGCGGTCTGCTACGCTCGCCAGCATTTCCCGGAGGAGATCGCCGATGTCGCTGCTGAGCCGACTGGCCGAGGAGTTCCCGAACACGCCGCCGCCGGCGCGCATGAAGGCCGCCCTCCTCTACGCGGGCGTCCAGTACGACCCCTGCCTGGCCGAGGCCGGCGACTGGGCGTTCCCGAACTTCATGCCGCACCATCTGCTGCCGGGTGAGGCGCCGTTCCGCGGCAAGATGCAGTTCAACGTGCCGTACCTGGGCTGGTTCGACGACGACACGCACGTCCGCCTGCGCATCAAGCGCGACAGCCCTTTCGCCATCCGCCAGACGGGCGAGCGCCGCTACCTGCTGCTCGAGGGTGACGTGCCCGTGGCGCCGCTCACCTTCGAGCCGCGGCTGCCTTGGGTGGACCTGCTCACACGCGACGGCACCCCGATGCGCGCCACGGGCCTGAGCCAGCACGGCGACATGCTCGTGCTCAACCCGGCGCCGGGCTGCGAGTACTTCGTCTCGCCGCTCGAGGGCGGCAAGTCCGAGAACCTGAGCTGTACGTTCTGCCTGTACGGCCTGCCCGACCAGCGCATGAAGCCGCTCGGCCAGGAGCTCTTCCAGCCGCGGCTGCCCGAGGTGTCGCTCGACCGCATCGCCGACGCCTGTCACCACCCGGAAACGCACGCCCGGCATCTCTACCTGGTGGGCGGCAGCATGCTCGACATGGACCAGGAGGGGGAGCGCTTCGTCCAGATCGCGCGGCGGCTGCACGAGGCCGGGCTCCACGAGCGGTACTACATCGCCTGCGGCACCGGCGCGATCCCCAAGCGTCGCATGCAGGAGATGAAGGACCTCGGCGTGCGCGGCGCGTGTTTCAACCTCGAGGTCTGGGATCCGGCGCAGTTCGCGCGCATCTGCCCCGGCAAAGCGAAGCACGTGGGGCGCGACCGCTGGATCCGCGCCCTGGAAGAGGCCGCCGAGGTGTTCGGCCCCGCCGACGTGATGAGCGCCTTCGTCGGCGGCGCCGAGCTCGAGGGCGAGGGCGCGATGACCGATCCGGAGCGCGCCCTCGAGAGCAACCTCGAGTGCGGCGAGTACCTCATCCCCCGTGGCATCCAGCCGGTCTTCTCCCTCTTCTGGAAGGTCACGGGGAAGACTCGAGGCGAGGAGCCGGTCTACACGCTCGAGAACTTCCTTCGTCTCAACGAGGGCCTGGCCGCGATCCGCCGGCGCGAGAACCGGCCGATCAACGGCAACTTCTTCTGCAAGCACTGCGCGTACATGCAGCTCGAGCCCGACTATGACCACGTGGTGAGCCCGATCCCGGAAGCCGTGAGAACTGTTGACTGAAACGAATTCGAGATACACTCTGGGTCATCGCGAGGCGTTCGGGGGAAGCGATGCAACGGGTACTGACGACCGGCCAGGTCGCGCGCGTCTTCAGCGTGAACATCAACACGGTCATCAAGTGGTTCGACGAGGGCAAGCTCGAGGGCTTCCGCCTGCCTCGCTCCAATGAGCGCCGCATCTACCGCGACAGCGTGACGGCGTTCATGCGCGAGCACGGCATCGCCAACGAGCTGCTGCGGGAGTTCGACGACGAGGAGGACGTCCGCAAGAAGGCCCGCCGCAACGCGCGGCCGGCCGGGGCCCCCGTGACGACGAACCCGCCCCGCGGCGCCGAGCTGCGCGCCTTCCCCCGCAAGCCCGTCGAGATCGTCGGCACGATCACCCCGCCCGAGGGCGGCGAGGCGATCGGGCAGGTCGTGGTGCGCAACCTCAGCCTCGGCGGCGCTTACATCACCGGCTTCCGCCTCCACGGCGGCATCCCGGCCGAGTTCCGCCTCAGCGTGGCCGCCAACGGCCACCCGGCGCTCGACACCGCGTGTCAGCTCGTCCACGCTCGCCGCGAGGGCGACGAGATGAACCTCGGCTGCCGCTTCACCCGCGTCGATCCGCTCGCCCTGCAGACCTACCTCGTCAACGTCTGAATCTCGCCCACGCCGGCGCGAGTCTGCCCCCGAAAGAGGAGGCGCCGATGACGGCGACAATCATCGACGGGCGCGCCGTGGCCGCCCGCCTGCGGGCCGAGGTGGCGGTCCGCGTCGACGCGTTGAAGGCGCAGGGCCTGACGCCGGGGCTGACGGTCGTCCTCGCCGGCGACGACCCGGCCAGCGCCACCTACGTCCGCCAGAAGGAGAAGATGGCGGCCGAGGTCGGGATGAACGGCCGCACGCTGCGGCTGTCCGCCGACGTCTCCGTGACGGCGCTCGAGCGCGTCGTGGACGAGCTCAACGCCGATCCCAGCGTCCACGGCCTGCTCCTCCAGCTGCCGCTGCCCGGCGGCATCGGCGGTGACGCCGTGCGCGCGCTCCAGGAGCGCATCCGCCCCGAGAAGGACGTCGACGGCCTGCACCCGATCAACGTCGGCCGCCTGCTGAGCGGCGCGCCGACGCTGCCGTCGTGCACGCCGGCGGGCATCATGCGCCTCATCGCCGACGCCGGGGTCGACCCGCAGGGCCGGCGCGCGGTGGTCATCGGCCGCAGCGCCATCGTCGGCAAGCCCATGGCGCTGCTGCTGCTCGAGGCGAACGCCACCGTCACCATCTGTCACAGCCGGACGCCCGACCTGCCCGCCGTCTGTCGCGAGGCCGACATCCTGGTCGCCGCGGTCGGGCGGCCGGGCCTCGTGCGCCGCGACTGGGTGAAGCCCGGCGCCTGCGTCATCGACGTCGGCACCACGCGCGATCCCGCCACCGGCAAGCTCGCCGGCGACGTCGCCTTCGACGAGGTGGTCGAGGTGGCCGGCGCGATCACCCCGGTCCCCGGGGGCGTCGGCCCGATGACCGTCGCCTCACTCCTCGCGAACACGTGCACGGCCGCCGAGCGCGCCTTTGCGGCCGCTCGCCGTTGAGCTAGAGTCCCGCGCGACGACTCTCCGAGAGGTCTCTGACATGTCCGATCGCCGCACGCCGCTCTACGAGAAGCACCGCGAGGCAGGCGCCCGCTTCGTTTCGTTCGGCGGCTGGGAGATGCCCGTCCAGTACGTGGGCATCCAGCAGGAGCACGACGCCGTCCGCCAGCGCGCAGGCCTGTTCGACGTGAGCCACATGGGCGAGGTCGACGTCCGCGGGCCCGGCGCCATCGCCGCCGTCAATCGCCTGATCACCAACGATCTCGAGACGATCGCCGACGGCCAGGCCCTCTACACGGCGATGTGCCGGCCCGACGGCGGCATCGTCGACGACCTGATCGTGTACCGCTTCGGGCGGGACCGCGTGTTCATCTGCGTGAACGCCGCCAACCGCGAAAAGGACTTCGCCTGGATCACGGGCCACCTCGAAGGCGCCGAAGCGCACGACCGGAGCGACGACTACGCGCAGATCGCGATCCAGGGCCCCGCGGCGGCGGCGATGCTGCAAGCGATCACCTCGGTCGACCTCGGCCCCATCGGGCGCATGCGGTTCGTCGAGGGCGACGTGGCCGGGTCGCGGGCCATCATCGCCCGCACTGGCTACACCGGCGAGGACGGCTTCGAGCTGTACGTCGCGCCACACGCGGCGCCGACGATCTGGGATGCGCTCGTGGCGCAGGGGGCCCAGCCGTGTGGGCTCGGCGCGCGCGACACGCTGCGCCTCGAGTTCAAGCTCGCCCTCTACGGGAACGACATCGACGACGGCACGACGCCGCTCGAGGCCGGCCTCGGCTGGGTGGTCAAACTCGACAAGCCTGATTTCATTGGTAAATCGGCGCTCGTTGAGCAGAAGGCGAAGGGCGTCCCGCGGCGCCTCGTCGGCTTCCGGATGGACGGCAAGGTGCCCGCGCGCCACGGCTATCCGGTCGTCGACGAGGGCGGCGCCGTCATCGGCCAGGTGACCAGCGGCACGCGCTCGCCCTCGCTCGGCACCAACATCGGCCTGGCCTACGTGCCCACCGGCAAGCACCAGAGCGGCACGAAGATCGGCATCGAGATCCGTGGCCGCGTCGAGACGGCCACCGTCGTCCCCACGCCGTTCCTGAAGAAGTAGTCTCCCGAGGAGTCGACCCATGAAAGCGCCCGCCGGGCTCCATTACACCCGTTCCCACGAGTGGGTCCGTCGCGAGGACGACGGCACCGTCACCGTCGGTATCACCGAGCACGCCCAGGACGCCCTCGGCGAGCTCGTGTACGTCGAGCTGCCCGCCGTCGGGCGCGCCCTCGCCGCTGGCGAGACGTTCGGCGTCGTCGAGTCGGTCAAGGCCGTCAGCGACGTGTACGCGCCGATCGCCGGCGAGGTGACCGCGATCAACGACGCGCTGTCGAGCGCACCGGAAGCCATCAACCGCGATCCATACGGCGGCGGCTGGATCCTGCGTCTGCGCCCCGCCAACCCCGCCGACGTCGACGGCCTGCTCGACGAGGCCGGCTACGACGAAGTCCTCGCCAACGCCTGACCGGCGGCATCGAAGGTCGGCGGGGCCAGGAGGCCGGTTGCGCGTCAGAAGCGGAACTGCATTCCGCCGCCGTTGATCTCGAGGCAGAAGCCGAAACGGAAGCGGATGCGGCCGTCGGCGTCCGCCAGGCCGCGGGGCGGGTTCGGGAAGGGCTGCGCCTCGCGGAAGGCGCGCAGCGCCACCTCGTCGAGGAAGGCGACGCCGCTGTTCTTCTCCACCTGGATGTCGTCGAGCGTGCCGTCGGGGTTCAGCGTCACCGAGACGATCGTGATGCGGTCCCGCACGCCGTAGACGCGGCCGTAGGGGTCGTGCATGCGGTGCACGTCCACCGCGTGCCAGTGCTCCTGCACGCTGTTCTTCACGCGGTTGAAGAACGACGCGTACTTGCTGGCGCGCGTGTTCAGCGCCGTCACGTCGCCCTCGTCGACGTCGGGCAGGTGGTCGATGGAGCCGTCGCTGCGCGCGATGTCCTCGGGGCCCAGCGAGGGCAGGATCGACCCCACCGACGGCGCGCCACCGGCGTGGCCGCCCTGGACGTACGGCGAGCCGCGGCCCAGCATGCGGCGCTCCTCGCGGGCGGCGGCGTCGCGCGGGCTGAGGTCGCCGCCGCCCTCGGGTCGCTGGGGCCGGTCGGCCTCGGGATCGGTCGCCTTCTGCGGGTCGGTGGCGCGGGCGGTCGGATCGCCCGGGGCATCGTTGGCCTTGGCCGAGTTGCCGGGTGTCTCGGCGTCGCCGGTGGGCCCCTTCGACTTCTGCTCCTTCGTCGACGTGCGCCGCGCCGTCTCGGTGCCCGCCTCGTTGTCGCCCGCCGACGCGATCGTCCGGTCGGACTTGATCTGGCGCTGCTTCGGGGCCTCGTTGCTGCTCGAAACCTGCTCGCGGTCGACCTTGCTGTCGTACTCGGAGATCAGCTGGGCGTCCTCGGGCCGCTCCTGCCGCTCGGGGGGCGGGATCTCGACGATCTGCCCGTCGGGCTTCTCCTCGGGCTCCTCCGGCTTCGGAGGCTTCTCGGGCGTCTCCGTCTTCGGCGCCTCGACGACGTCCTCCTTCGGGGGCGCCACGAAGGCCGGCTTCTGGTGGGGCGGGAAGAGCTGCACCTCGACGAAGCGCGTGTCGGACGGCTTCGGAGCCGGCTCGTCCTTCGGCGGCGACGTCGCGCCGGCCATGAGCCACTGCACCGCGGGCGCCATGAGCGTGACGTGGACGCCGATGGCGATCGCCAGAGCGATGAGGATCCGATCGCTCGCTCGTTCCCGGATGCGACGCATGTCTCTCCCGCGGTCGCCTCCATCATCGGCAACCACGCGCGCAAACTTCCAGGCCCAACCCACCGATGCCCCGCGGGACCGTCGGGGTTGCGCGCGCCATTGTTGCGTCCGTCCACTCCTGGTAGAAAGTTACATCCAGGTGGTGGAGGTACGGATGCGCCTGGCGCGCGGGGGGCGGGGCTTCACGCTCATCGAGCTGATGATCGTCGTCGCCATCATCGGGATCCTGGCGGCGATCGCAATCCCTGCGTTTCAGAAGAGCATCCGGCGCAGCAAGAGCACGGAGGCGCTGGTCAACGTCCGCCGACTCTACGACGGCGCTGTGACCTCGTTCCAGAGCGACCCTGTCGACCGCAACGGGGTCGCCCTCGCGGCGCGCTTCCCCGACCCGGCGGCCCCCACGCCCGGCGTCGACGCCTGCTGCCGTGACGGCGTCGCCGGCCGCTGCATCGTCAATCCCGCCGACTGGGCCCCCGAGACCTGGCAGAAGCTCGAGTTCGCGATGCAGGACCCGTTCTTCTACTGGTACACGTTCGACAGCGTCGGGCAGGGCGTGACGGCGCGCTTCACCGCGCGCGCCAACGGCAACCTGAACTGCGACGACCGCTTCGCCACCTTCGAGCGCGTCGGCTACGTGGACCTGCTCAACGGCGTGACGGGCGGCGCCGGCCTCTACACCGTCGACCCGACCGAGTAGCGCCCCGTCCCGCGGATGGCGTCGGCGATGGCGCGGACCCTGGCTGCGTCCACGCGCCCCGCCGCCTTCAGGGCCGTGCCGACGATGTAGCCGTCGGCGCCGAGCGCGGCGACGGTCCCGGCGGTGGCGCCGCTGCCGACGAGCACCGGGCGGTCGGGGACGGCGCGGCGCACGGCGGCCACGCGCTCGGGCGAGGTCGGCTCGCCGGTGCCGCTGCCGGAGACGACCAGGGCGTCGGCGCCGCCCCGGTAGGCGGTGTCGCGTGCCCACTGTGCGGGGTCGAGCGCCGCCAGCGGCGCCGCGTGCTTCACCTGGACGTCGGCGAGGATGGCGACCTCGGCGCGCAGGGCCGCCCGCCGGCGCAACAGGGCCGCGGCGTCGCCTTCGATCACGCCCTGGTCGGTGACCACGGCGCCGGTCAGCACGTTGACGCGGATGAAGGTGGCGCCGACCGCGACCGCCACCCCGAGCGCGGCGAGGGCGTCGTTCCGCAGCGCGTTGATCCCGAGCGGCAGGCCGGGCGCCGCCGCGCGCACCGCCAGGGCGCATCGGGTCAGCGACGCGACGGTCTCCGGGGCCAGCCCCTGCTTCAAGAAGGGCGCGTCGTGGAAGTTCTCGACGAGCAGGGCGTCGGCCCCGCCCTCGGCCAGGGCCCGCGCGTCCGCCGCCGCCGCCTCCACCACCGCGCCCAGATCGCCGCCGAAGCGCGGCGCGCCGGGCAGGGGGCCGAGGTGGATCATCCCGACCAGGAACGGTCGATCCGGAAAGATTCTGGTCATCAACTGGTTGTCTTCGATCATCTGCGGTTTCTCTTGAAGATTCGCTGCCAGAACGTCGCCGGCTTCACCCGGGCCACGACGAGGTCGCCGGGGACCCCGTCGAACGGCAGGCCCATCTCGGGGACGACGGCGAGGCCCGTCTCGGGGTCGGGGGAGCAGACGACCGGCGCGCGCGATGCCGGCACCGCCACCGTCCACGGCGGCTCGCCGTCGACCACGACGAACAGGTCGCCGTCGATCTCCCAGCGGCCGTCGCCGACGGGGTGGCCGTCGCGCCAGAACCAGGCCGGGACCTCGAAGCCGCGGCGGCGCCGGAAGTTGAGGATCTGCGCGGCGTCGAACCGGTCGAGGCCGTCGAGGCCGGCGCGGTGCTCCCAGTGGTGGGTGAGCTCGTGGAGGATGGTCTCCTCGAGCTCGCCCTCCCAGTCGAAGTCGACCGCGGCGTCGGCCATGGCCACGAACGAGCCGTACCAGAGGTGGACGAGGCTCTGCCGGGTCTCGCCGAGCTCGGGGAAGGCCGGCTCGCACACGCCGAGCAGGAAGACCTCCGGATCCTCGGGATCGGGCTCGGCCTCCTCGTGCACGAGCAGGGTCGCGCCCTCGCGGAAGCGCGCCGGCACGTTCTGCCAGTACCGCTCGGCGAGGCGGCGGAAGCGCTTGCGTTCCATGGGGCCGCAGGTTGACACAGCCGCCGCGGCGCTGCCACGATGCGCCTACACTGTGCGCCTGTTCCCGACCAGCGCCGTCCTGCTCTGCGCGCTCCTCCTCGCGTGCGGCGGGGCCGCGCCCGCGGGCCCGGCGAACGACGGAGCGATGACCGCCGACCTTCTGATCACCGCGCGCCGCGTCGTGACGCTCGATCCGAACGCAAGCCCGGCCGGGGGCCCGGCGCCCACCGCCGTGGCCATCCGCGGTGGCCGCGTGACCTGGGTCGGGCCGGCCGAGCGGTTCACGGGCCGCGCCGCGCGCCGGCTCGACCGCCCGGACGCGGTCGTCGTCCCCGGCCTGGTCGACAGCCACGCCCACCTCACGGGCCTCGGGCGCGCGCTCGCCGAGCTCGACCTGACAGGCACGCGCTCTGCCGACGAGGTGGCGGCGAAGGTGCGCGCGGCGACGGGCGAAGGCTGGATCACCGGGCGCGGCTGGGACCAGAACGACTGGCCGGTCCCCGAGTTCCCCGACCGGGCGCCGCTCGACGCCGCCGCGCCCGCGCGGCCGGTGGCGCTGACGCGCATCGACGGCCACGCCCTTTGGGCCAACGCCGCCGCGATGAGGGCGGCAGGCATCGACGCGGCGACGGCGGACCCGCCGGGCGGACGCATCCTCCGCGATGCGCAGGGCGAGCCGACGGGCGTGCTCGTCGACGCGGCCATGGACTTGCTGCGGCAGGCGATCCCGCCGCCGACGCCGGGCCAGATCCGCGCGTGGATCACGGCGGCGGTCGGCGAATGCCACCGGGTGGGCCTCACCGGCGTGCACGACGCCGGCGCCTCGGCCCGCGAGGTGGCGGTGATGCGCGAGATGGCCGCCGCGGGCGAGCTGCTGCTGCGGGTCCACGTGCTGCTCTACGGCGACGACCCCGAGATCGGGCCGCTCGTGGATGCCGGGCCGCAACCTGGTGAATTCGTTTCGGTTTACGGCGTCAAGCTCTTCGCGGACGGTGCGCTCGGCAGCCGCGGCGCGTGGTTGCTCGGGCCCTACGCCGACGCGCCCGACACGCGCGGCATCCCCATCCTGCACGGCGAGGCGCTGAGGGCGCGCGTGCGCGCGTACGCGGAGCGCGGCTTCCAGGTGGGCGTGCACGCCATCGGAGATGCCGCCGCGCGCGACGTGCTCGACGCCTTCGCCGCCGTGCTGACGCCGGGCAACGACCGCCGCTTCCGCATCGAGCACACGCAGATCATCACGCCCGAGGACCAACAGCGCATGGCCCGGCTCGGCGTGCTGGCGCTCGTCCAGACGACGCACGCCACGAGCGACATGCCGTGGGCCGAGCGGCGCCTCGGTCCGGAGCGCATCCGCAACGCCTACGCCTGGCGCAGCCTGATGAGGCGGGGCGTCCGCCTCTCGCTCGGCAGCGACTTCCCGGTGGAGCGGCCCGATCCGGTGCAAGGCCTCTACGCGGCGGTCACGCGACAGGACGCGGCCGGGCAGCCGCCGGGCGGCTGGTATCCGGAGGAGGCGCTCACCGCGGAGGAGGCGCTGCGCGGCTTCACCGTCGACGCGGCGTGGGCCGGCTTCGCCGAGCACCGCCGCGGGCGCATCGCGCCGGGCATGGACGCCGACTTCACGTTGTTGGACGAGGACCCGCTCGGCGTGGCTCCCGACCGGCTGGACGACCTCCGCGTCCGGGGCGTCGTCGTCGCGGGCCGGGTCGTGTTCGACCTCGGAGGGAATTGATGCGGCGATTGTCGCTCGTGATCTTCGCGTGCCTCGGCGGCTGCGGCGACGGTGACGAGCCCGGTGCGGTCCACGTCTCGTGGCGCACGGGGGCGCTCAGCTGCAGCGAGGCCGGTGTGCACCGCGTCCGCGCAGAGCTCTTCGGCTACGGCGACAAAGCTGCGGCCGCGCAGCTCGAGGCGCCGTGCGACCGACGCGCTCTCGACCTCGGCGACGTCGACGCCGGCAGCTACACCCTGTGGCTGAAGGGCATCGACAGCGCCGGCTGCTGGACGCACGAGGCACGCCAGGACGTGCGCGTCGCCGAGGGCGGCACACGGCAGATCGACGACCTGGCGCTCCTGCGGCGGCGTCGCACCGTCGACCTTCGCTGGCCGTTCACGAACGAGCTCGACTGCACGGGAAACGGCGTCGAGGAGATGTCGGTCACCGTCGACGTGGGCGACGAGTACACGCTCGACGAGATCTTCGATTGCGAGGGGCTGCACCGCGCCATCGAAGGTGTGCCGGCGGGGACGATGCGGGTGACCTTCACGGCGCTCGACGCGCGCGGCGAGCCGATGGCGCGCGGCGAGGCCACCTTCGGGCCGGAGGTCTTCGCGCGCGATCCGTGCCCGGACACCGTCGTCGAAGCGCGCATTCCGCTGGAGTTCTGCGCGAATCCGGGCTGCCTGTAGCGACGGCTACTCGGCGGCGGTCGCCGGCGCGGCCTCGGACGGGACGGGCCCCGGCGCCTCCTCGGGGACGGCGGCGCTCGCAGGCGGCGGCGCCGGAGGCGGCTCGGCGAGCACCTTCTCGGGGTCGAGGCCGCTCTCGACCGAGAGGCGCTTGAACTCCTCGCGGAGGCGGCGGATCGACTCGACCCAGCGGTCGGCGCCGCGGTAGCGGGCGCCGCCGTGCCGCGCGGCGAGCTCGAAGTGGCGCAGGGCGTCGTCGAAGCGGTCCGTGAGCACGCGCACCTCGCTGAGGCCGCGGCGATAGTGGACGTCGCCCATCAGCGAGCTCACCCGGCGGTCGTCATGGAGGTCGATGTTGCCGAGCTTGCCGGCCCGGAGCAGCACGTCCTCGGCGCGGTCCATGTCGCCCTTGTCGAGGTCGGCGATCTCGCGCTCGGCGATGCCGACGAAGAGCTTCAGCAGCACGTCGTCGAGCTCGTCCTTGCTCATGGCGCCGGTGCGCTCGGGCAGCACGCCCGCGGGCAGCTGCAGGGGCGCGTAGGCGCGGCTCTCGCGGTATTCGGCCGCGCCGAACGGGAACCAGAGGCCGCGCTCGACGGCGATCGTGTCGTCCTCGACCGTCAGGAAGTAGCGGTCGTGGTTGCGCATGGACAGGAACCACAGAAGCGCGACGGCGCCGAGCACCGCGCCGGCGAGGGCGAGCCGGATGCCCGCGCGCCCACGGCGCGCCGGGGGGCCGCTGCCGGGGGGCGGCGGGGCGCCACCGGGCTCGTCGTCACCGAAGAGGTCGTCGACCGCGGGTCGCTGGGGGTCGTTCACGGCAGCCTCGCGTGCTCGGATGTCGTCAATGCTACGACGGAATTCGGCGCCGCGCGTCTTTGCCCTCAGCCCTGGACGTCGAAGTCGCGGAGCGCGGCGTTCAGCGACGTCTTGCGGTCGGTGCTCTCGCTGCGCTGCCCGATGATCAGCGCGCAGGGCAGGTGATACGTGCCTGCGGGGAAGGTCTTCGGGCGCGTGCCCGGCACCACGACGGCGCGCGGAGGCACGGCGCCGCGGTGCACGACCTCTTCGGGACCGGTCACGTCGATGATGGGCGTGCTGGCGGTGAGCACCGTGTTGGCGCCGAGGACGGCCTCCCGACCGACGAGCACCCCCTCGACGACCACGCAACGGGACCCGACGAACGCGCCGTCCTCGATGATGACCGGGCGGGCCGAGGGCGGCTCGAGGACGCCGCCGATGCCCACGCCGCCGGCGAGGTGGACGTCGCGGCCGATCTGGGCGCATGAACCGACCGTCGCCCACGTGTCGACCATCGTGCCTGCGCCCACCCAGGCGCCGATGTTCACGTAGCCGGGCATGAGAATGACGCCCCGCTCGAGGAAGCTGCCGTAACGCGCGGTGCCCGGCGGCACGACGCGCACCCCCGCCGCCGCCAGGCCGGACTTGGTGGGGATCTTGTCGTGGTACTCGAACGGCCCGGCCTCGAGCACCCGCATCTCCGCGATGCGAAAGAACAAGACGATCGCCTGCTTGATCCACTCGTGCACCACCCAGCCGTCGTCGTCGGGCGACGCGACGCGCAGGGCGCCACGATCGAGATCGGCGACGACCGAGTGCACCGCCTCGCGGGCGGCGGGAAGCCGGTCCGGATCGGACCAGGCGGCTTCGATGAGAGGGCGGCGCGGATCCATGTGCGTGCTCCTGCCGCCTTCTTACTCCCATCGCGCGGCAGAACGCTATGCTCCGCGCCGTGCTGGCCCGACACCGCCTCCTGCCCGTCCTCGCGCTGCTCCTCACCGCTCGCGCCGTCGCCGCGCCGTCGCTGCCGGACGCGGTGCTCGAGGCGCACCGCGCCGCCGAGGCCGGGCGTTTCGACGGGGCCGGGCCGCCCCTGGCGCGCGCCCACGCCCGCTGGCTGCGCAGCCGCCAGGCCATCCGTCGCGGCGACGCCGACGCGGCGCGGGCCGACGTCGAGGCGCTCGGCTTCGTCACGCGCTGGGCGGTGGTGGGGCCGCTGCCGTTCCCCGGCGTCGGTGACCTCGACACCCGCCTCGCCCCGGAGGACACCGCCGCCAGGGGCCCCTTCGACGGCCGCGAGCACCCCGTCGACTGGCACGGCGTCGGCGACGCGGCGCGCTTCGGTCTCCTGGACCTGGGTGCCGTGTCGCACAACGCGGCGCCGGGCGTCGTCATGGCGCGGTCGGCGTTCACGCTCGAGGCCCCGGCGCGCGTCGTCCTGCGCGTCGCCGCCTCGGCCCCCTACCGGCTGCGCGTCGACGGCGAGCGGCGCGCCGGCGGGGGCCGGCGCCCGGCGCGCTTCGACCAGGACGCCTGGCTGTTCGACCTCGGCGCCGGCACGCACTCGCTCCTCTTGAAGGTCGGCGTCTCGGCGGAGCCGGCGGTGGTGGGCGTGCGCCTGACCACACCTGAGGGCGAGCCGCTCGCCTTCCGGCCCGCCGATCCCGCCGCGATGTCGGACGCCGCGCCGCCGCCGCCCGGGCCGCCGGTGGCCATCGCCGATCCGCTGGCGTCCGCCGAGGCCGCAGCCGCCGCGGCGCCGAAGTCCGCGGACGCCGCCATCCGCTATGCGCGTCTGCTCGATGTCTTCCGGCCGGACGACCGGGAGGTGGACCGCCGCCCCGAAGCGTGGATCCGCGCGGCCGCGCTCGCGCCGAAGGACGTCGACGTGCTGATCGACCAGGCGGCGGCGCTCACGCGCGAACGAGACCGGCGACGCCAGTTGCTGGAGCGGGCCGTGGCGCTGGCGCCGAAGAGCGCCCGCGCGCTCGCCGCGCTCGCCCGCCATCAGGATGAACGCGACCTCGACCGCGCCGCCCGGACGTTGTGGGCGCGCGTCGAGGCGGTCGAGCCCGGCCACCCGGAGGCCGCGCTGTCGACGTTGGCGCCGCTGGAGCGCCTCGGCCTCGGCGGCGCGGTGCGGGCTCGTCTGGCGCAGACGTTCGAGAGACATCCGAAAAGCGTAGAGGTCGCGAGACGTTACGCCGACGCGCTCACGGCGGCCGACCGGCTCGGCGAGGCCGAGGCGGTGCTCCGCCGCGCCCTCGAGGTGCACGCCGAGGATCCCGGCCTGTGGGATCGCCTCTTGTCCGTCCTCGAGCGCCGCCGCGACACCGAGGCGATCGTCGCGGCCCGCGCCGCCCGCCGCCGTGTCGAGCCGTTCGCCGCCGAGTCGCGCGCCGCCGATGCCCGCGCGCTCTTCGGCGCCGGCCGCCGGCCGGAGGCGCTGGCCCTCCTCGACGAGGCGACGGCGGTCGCGCCGGAGCGCCCCGAGCTGTGGGAGGCCCAAGGTGACCTGCGGCATCGCGCCGGCGAGACCGCCGCCGCCGTGGCCGCCTGGGAGCGCGCGCTCGCGCTCGAGCCGCAGCGCGCCGCCGTCGCCCGCTACCTGGCGTTCCTCGACCCGGCGCGGCGGGAGCTCTCCGACCGCGCCCGCCGCGACGCCCGCGCGGCTGCGCTCGCCGTCGAGCCCGGCAGCGGCCGCGGCGCCGGCGCGTGGTACCTCTTCGACACGACCGCCGTCGACGTCCACCCCAATGGGCTTCGCCGCGAGTTCCGCCAGTACGCCATCCGCCTCGAGGACGCGGCGCTGGCCGAGGGGTTGCGCCACCAGACGGTCGCGCTGACCCCCGCCTGGCAGCGGCTGCGCGTCCTCGCCGCCGAGGTGGTGCGGCCGGACGGGAGCGTCGCCGAGGCGCGCCGGCGCTGGGCGGAGCGACCGTTCGGAAAGGTGGGCGGCGTGTACAGCGACTACGAGGTGAACGTGCTCGCCTTCGACGACCTCGGGCCGGGCGACACGCTCCACGTGGCCTACGTCGTCGAGGACGTCTCCCGTCAGAACGTGCTGGGTGAGTTCTTCGGCCACTTGTCGCCCGCGCAGGATCGGTACCCCAAGGCCGAGTGGTCGCTGTGGGTGCGGATGCCCGACGATCGGCCGCTGCAGTTCGGCGGCGCCGGGCTGGGGGAGCCGGCCCGCGAGCGCGTCGACGGGCGTCCGCTGTACCGCTGGACGGCGCGCGACCTGCCCGGTCGCGTGACGGAGCCGGACGCGCCCGCCGTCGTCGAGTCCGGGGCGCTCGTGTCGTTGAGCACCTTCCGCGCCTGGGACGACGTGGCGCGCTGGTACGCGGGCCTCATCGCCGACCAGGGCGCCCTCGACGACGAGCTGCGCGGGTTCGCGCGGGCCGTGGCGGCCGAGGCGCTCGGATCGGACCGCCTGCCGGGGGACGACCGCGAGGCCGTCCGCAAGGTCGTGGGGGCGCTCTTCGACCGCGTGGTGGCCGACACCCGCTACGTCGGCATCGAGTTCGGCGTGCACGGCTTCCGGCCGTACACCGCGTCGCAGGTCTTCCGGCGCGGCTACGGCGACTGCAAGGACAAAGCGAACCTGCTCGGCACGCTGCTGCGGGCGGTCGGCGTGGAGTCCGAGGTGGTGTTGGTGCGCACGCGCGACCTGGGCCGGCCGCCGACCGAGCCCCCATCGCCATGGCTCTTCAACCACGCCATCCTCTACGTACCGTCGCTGGACCGGTACTACGACGCCACGACCGATTTCGGCGGGCCGGACGAGCTGCCGACGGGCGACCAGGGCGCGCTGGCGCTGCGTGTCGGCCGTGACGGCAAGGGCCGGCTGGTCACGCTGCCGACGGAGCCGGCGGAGATCAACGCGTGGCGCGTGACCTCGACGCTGCGGCTCATGGGCGGCGGCGACGCGCTGCTGGTGCAGCAGGAGCGGGCCGGCGGGGCCGGAGCCGCCATGGTGCGCGCGCTGTTGCAGGACCCGATCGTGGCGCGGCGACGCCTCGAGCAGATGCTCGGCGCGCAACATCCCGGCGCCTCGGTGCTGGACCTCGCAGACGCGGAGACGCGGCGCGACCGGCCGGCGGGCATGGCCGTGACCGTGCGCCTCCCCGGCTTTGCGCGCACGACCGACGACGGGCTGGCCACGGTGCCGATCTCGCCGTTTCCGTTGCGCATGGTGCACCGCTACGCGCAGGCCTCGGTGCGCACGGCCGACCTCGTCGCGCCGTTCCCGTGGTCGCACCGCGTCGACCTCACCGTCGAGGCGCCGGAGGGCGCCGAGTTCGAGCCGCCGCGCGACGTCGACCTGAGCGGACCGTTCGGCCGCTACCGGCGCACCGCCCGCCGCGCGCCCGGTGGGTGGATCGTCGAACGCGAGGCGGCGCTCACCGTCACGCGCGTCGCGGCGGCCGACTACCCGGCGTTCCGCGCCTTCTGCGAGGCGATCGACGCCGCCGAAGCGGACCGAGGCCGGCTGCGCCCGGTGACGGCCCGGGGGGAGGCGCCGTGAAGGTCCGCAAGCCATTCGCAGCCCTGGCGGTCGTGGCGCTCGCGGCGTGCGGCGGGGCGGCCACGCGGGCGCCCAACGAGGCTCCGGCCTGGCGGCGCGAGATGGAGCGTCTGCGCGCGCAGCACTTCCTCGATCACGCGCTCGACGGCGCCGGCCAGGACCGACTCTCGCTCCTGCTCGACTTCGGCGCAGGCGATGCCGCGCAGGCGGACCAGGTGGACCGCGAGCGGGGGACGGGGGCGGCGTTGCGCGGCGTGGCGCTCCGCGCGTGGGAGGCCCGGGAGCCGGAGCGCTTCCTCGAGGCGGCCGTCGATGCGCTGCGCGCCGAGCCCGCCGATCCCGGCGCGGCCGCCGTGCTGGCGCGCGCGCTCGACGCGTTCGGCGACCACGCCGCAGGGGAGCAGGCGCTCGCCGCGTCCCTCGACGAGCTGGCGCCGCGGATGCACCCCGACGCCACCTGGCTGGCCCGTCTCTACCAGCTTCAGGTGGCGCGTCGCGGGAAGCGGGCCGGGGACGTGGCGGCGCTCGAAGACGCGCTCGGGTTTCCGAAGGTCTGGCGCGTCTCGGGCCCGTGGGGGGCGCTCGCCGCCCGCGACCTCGAGCGCCCGCTGCCGCCGGAGTCCGGCGAGTCGTCGGCGCCCGGCGTTGCGCGCGTGGATCGCCCGGCGCCCACGGGCGAGTTCGTCGCCGACCTGCTGCCGCCTGGGGGCGGCGTCGTCTACGCAGAGGCCGCGTGTCGCACCGAGGCCGCTTGGACGGGGGAGCTGCGTGTCTTCGGTGACACCGGCCTGCGCGCCTTCATCGACGGGGTGCCGCTGACGGGCGCCGATCCGTGGCGCTCGGCCCCGGGCGCGGCGCCGGTGGCGGGCGTCGCCCTCGCGCCCGGGTGGCACCGGCTGCTCGTGAAGGTGGCCGCCGACTCGCCCGGGAGCCGGGTCGCGGTGCGCCTGACCGCCTCCGACGGTCGGCCCCCGTGCGCCGAGTGGGCGCCAGCGGTGCCCGCCGGGCAGGTCACCGCCGGCGCGCGCCTCGTTCCCCGCGGCAGGCCGGCCCTCGACGCCCTGACCGCGCGCGCCGAGACCGATCCGCGCGCCCTCCGCGAGGCCTGGGCGCTGGCGGCCTCGCCGCTCGGCGGCGACCCGGACGCGGCGGTGGTGATCGCCGACCGTTGGACGTCGAGTTGGCCGGACCACGCGCCGGGCTGGTTCGCCCGTGGCATGAGCGCCCTCGCCGACGCCGAGCTGCCGCCCCCCATGCGGCAGGCCCGCGCCGGCGCCGCGTGGCGGGCGGCGTTGGTCCGTCGCCCTGACGATCCCACGGCGCTCGTGGCGCTCGCGCGGATCGACATCGCCGACGGCCAGCGCGATGCCGCCCTCGAGCGCCTCGATCGGGCGCGCGCGGTCGCGCCGCGGGATCCGGGCGTCGCCCGCGCCCGCTTCGACGCCCTCCTCGCCGAGCGCCGGCTCGCGGAGGCGCGAGGCGCGCTCGAGGAGCTCGCGCGGCTCGGCGCCGCGACGGGCACCACCGAGCGCGCGCTGCGCCTCGCCGAGGCGGAGGACGACCTCGCCGCGATCGGGCCCCTGCGGGCGCGCCTCGCCGACGAGGCGGCCACCCTGCAGCCCGACGTCGTCGCCCAGGGGATGCTCGCCGACGGCGATCTCGAAGGCGCGACGCGCCTGTACGCGCGCCTCGCGGACGAGCGTCCGGACCAGCCCATGTTCCTCCGCGCGCTCGTCTCGCTGGCCGAAGCCGGCGACGACCGCCCGGCGCTCGAGGCCGCGGCCGAACGTCTGCTGGCGCTCTACCCGCGCGACGACCGCGTCCGCTACGCGCTCGGCGCCGCGCGCTTCGCCGCCGGCGATCGGGACGGCGCAAAGGCGGCGTGGCAGGCGATCGCGAGCGGCGGCAACGCCCCATTTCCCGCCGCCCACGAGGCGCTTGCCCAGCTTTCGAACATCGACTTCGAAGACCTCTTCGAGCTGGACGGCCGGCGCGTGCTCGAGGACTGGCGCGCCTGGAAGCCGTCCGCGGACCTCGCCGCGTCCTTCAGCGACGCCGGCCGCGTCGAGGTCCTCGACCAGTGGGTCGCCGTCGTCCACCCCGACGGCGGCGTCCACCACCTCACGCACCGCATCACGCTCGCCCGCAGCCGCGAGGCGGCGGACAGCATCGGCGAGCTCCGCCTGCCGGAGGGGGCCAGGCTCCTTCAGGTCCGCACGTTGCGTGGCGACGGTACCGAGGTCGAGTCCGAGGGCGACCACGGTAAGGGCGAGACGTCGTTCAGCCGCCTCGGCGAGGGGGACGCCGTCGACTACCGTTACATCGCGTACGACCCGCCCGTCCTCGGTGACCGGGGGACCGCGGTGGCGTTCGTGTTCCGCCTCGACGACGCGCCGGTCTTCCGCTCCGACTTCACGCTGCTGGTCCCCGAGGGCATGCAGGTGACGCTCGAGCCCCGCAATGGCGCGCCCGCGCAAGAGAAATCGACGTGGAACGGCTACACGCTCTACCGGTGGCGCGCGGAGGGCGTCCCGCCGTTGCCGACGGAGCCGGACCCGGTCCCGGTGAGCGAGTCGGCGGCGCGGGTCTCGCTCCATTGGGGCGTCGATCCGGCCGGCGTGGGGCGGCGGGCCCTGCGGGCGATGTTGCCGAGCCTGCGCCCCGGGCGCGTCCTCGACGCGGCGCTCGCCGAGGTGCCGGCGACCGCCGATCCGCGGGCGCGGGTGCAGGCGCTCTTCACGCTCGTGCGCGACCGCGTGCGCCTGTCGGATCCCGGCTCGCTCTCGCTCCCGGCCAGCCACGCGCTGACCGGCGGGCGAGGGGACCGCGCCGTTGCGTTGCGGGCGCTGCTGGGGCGTGCCGGCTTCGAGTCCGAGGTCCTGCTCGCCCATCGCCGCGACGCGGCGGACGACCCGACGCCCGACGACGAACCCGGCTACTACGACCTGCCCGTCGTCCGTGTGACGCTCCCCGAAGGCGAGCTGTGGCTCGATCCGTCGGCGCCGCGCGCTCCCTTCGCGCACCTGGACCCGGCGCTCCTCGGGGCGCCGGCCCTCGCGATCGAGCGCGAGCCCGTGGCGGTGGTGCACCTGCCCGACGCGTCGCCGGCGGTCGCCGGCTGGACGGCGGACCTCGACCTCGCCGCGCGCGGCGACGCTCTCGAGGGCACGCTCACGCTCGAAGGCATCGGCGCCTCGACGACGGTGGCGCGGCAGTCCCTGCCGACCGTGCCGATCGAGCGGTACCCGGCGCTGTTCGAGCGCCTCCTCGGCGGCGCGCTGCCCGGCGTCCGCGTGGGGGACGTCGCGCTGCGGCTGGGTGATCCCGACGCGCCGGCGCGCATCACGCTCGCCGTGACGCTGCCGCTCCGCGACCTCGGCGCCGGGCGCCGCGGCCTCCCCGGCTTCTTGACGCGTCCGATCACCGCGGAGATCGGCGGTACGCGCCGGCCCGCCGACTACCTGACGCTCGAGCGGCGCGAGACGCCCATGCTGGTGCGGGCCTCGGACGAGACCGTCCGCGTACGACTGTCGCTGCCGCCACAGTGGAGAATCGCGTCCGGTTGGGATAGCTTCGCTCTCGAGGGACCCATCGGCGCCATGCGGCAGACCGTCACCCGGGGGGGGAACGGTCAGAACGGACTGGTCCTCGAACGGCAGACGTCGCTGCGCATCGGCCGCGTCCTGCCTGCCGATCACCCGTCTTTCGCCCGCTGGGCGCGCGCGACCGTCGAAGCCACCGATCGGTCCCTGGTGCTCGTGCCTGGTGACGAGGGGGACTGATGGAGCTCACCTGCGGCGAGTGCCGCTTCTTCAAGGTCACGGGGGAACGCGACGACGGCCGGCTCGGCGTGTGCCGCCTCGAGAAGGTCATGGGCGTGTTCCGCGAAGGGATGCGCTCGTGCTCGTCGTTCTCGCGGCACGGCGAGGCCGCGGTCCCGGTGGCCAACGACGGCGGGCGTCGCATGCGCGCCCCGATTCGGCGGGGCGAGTCGGCCGGCGCGCCGGCGGTGTACGTCTCGGGGAGCGCGCTGAAGGCGGTCCTCGAAGGCCTCGGCACCGACGCGCTCAAGGCGGCGCTCGGCGCGGCGCTCGAGCACGCCGCGATGCTGCGCGCGTCCGATCTCGGCCGACACTGGACGTCGGGCCAGATGGAGCTCCTGCCCGCCGACGACGGCCTGCGCCCCAAGGCGGTGGCGCTCGAGGCCTACTTCCACAAGATCGTCATGATGCGCGACAACCTGCGCGTCCTCGAGCAGAAGGTGAACAGCCACGCGCAGCTGCACGACGCCGAGAAGGTCGACCTGCAGCGGCGCGTGACGCTCGTCTATCAGGCGGTCGGCGACATGGGGACGGCGTGGCTGCCCGCGCCGGGCGACGACCGCGACGCCGCCGTCCGCCTGCGCGACCTGCTCGCCGAGGTCCAGCTCCGCTCGCTCGCGCTGCCGGCGCCCACGCTCGGAGAGCGGTGGATCGGCGGCCGCGTCCAGTACTCGGTCGATGCCGAGTCGGTCGAGGAGCCGATGGAGCGCTTCTTCGCCCGCCTCGTCGTGTTGCGGGACCGTCTGCTCGCGCTCGAAGCGCAGATCGCCGCCCACCCCCACATCGCGCCCGACGAGGCCGACGCCATGGGCAGCTACATCCGCCGCTGCTACGGGACGCTGACGACCTACAACGTGTTGTTCCGCGAGCGCGAGGCCTACTTCACGAGCAGCAAGTAGAGGTCACGCCAGAAGGCGCTGCGCGACCTCGGCGGACAGGAAGGGCTGCGCGGCGAGCGCCCGCGCGGGATCGCTCGCGGTCGCGCGCGCGGCGCGCTCGGCGGCCTGACGGGCGTCGGCTTCGTCCCGCGCCGGAGGCAGGCGGCGCTCGGGCACGTCGCGCACCAGCGCTTCGCTCTCGTCGGCGGCGCGTCGGGTCAGCAGGCGGACGTCTTGCAGCAGGTCCGTGGCGCGTTCGGTGCTCTGCGCCGCGGCGTCGGCCGACTGGCGAGCGCGCTCGCGGCCGCCCACGTCCGTGACCTGCGGGCGAAGGCGAGGCGCGTCGTCGTCCTCGCGGGCGGCGGCGATCGCGTCGCGCTCGGCGTCGCGCGCCTCGGCGGCGATCCGCTGGGCATGGGCGACGGCGAACTCGCCCGGCGACTCGAGCCGCGGTTCGAGCGTGAGCGTGGGTCCCGACCCCTCGGGACGGAGGCGGTTTGCCGCGGCGTCGGCTCGGGCCTGGGCCCGCCGCGCCTCAAAGCGCGCCTGCTCGACGTCGGGATCGCGGTCGGCCCGCTCGAGGCGCTCCGTCAGCGAGGCCGCCTGCGCCCGGTACGCCTCGCGATCGGCCTCGTCCGGCAGGGCGGCGGAGCGCAGCGCGACCTCCCCGAACCGATTGAGGTCGCGCAGGCCCTGCGTCAGCGTGCGCTCTGCCGACTGGAGGCGTCCCACGCGCGCCGACGCCTCGGCCAGGCGCTCGCCGCGCGCCCGGCCGGCAGCGGCGGCGCGCTGGAGGTCGACGGCGTCCTCGCGCGGCTGGCGGTCCGCCTCGGCGCGCGCTTCGTCGCCCGGTCGCGCCGCCGGCACGCGATCGAGGCGCCGGGCCTCGACCGGCGACGGGCCGACGGACGTCGCCGCGTCCTCCGGTGTGCGGCGGACGGCCTCGGTCGCGCGCGTGGCCTCCAGATCGGGGCGTCCCGCCGTGGGTGAGACACCGAGTGGCCCGGCCATCGACACACCTCCTGACAGATGACAGATGATACGGCGAGACGCTCACGCAGAGAAAGGGGGGTCGACACGCACCACCCACGCCGGCTCGAGCGCGCTGACCAGCCACTCGACGGCGGCATCGACCGGCGCGGTCGCGCGGGCCTCGATCGTGACGCGCACCCGATGGTCGGCGTGGTCGAGCCGCGGATAGCTTCCGACGCTGACGGCGAAGCGCGTCTCCACCTCGCGCAGGTGTCCGGCGATCGTGCCTTCGTCGGCGTCGAGGTAGACCGAGCGGAGGGCGAAGCCGCCGGCACGGAATCGCTCGGCGATCGCATCGAACTTGGCGCGGAAGATCTCGGGGATGCCCGGCAGGATGTAGATGTTGCGGAACTGAAGCACCGGCCACCGCATCGCGCCGCCGTGGACGAGGCGGGTGCCCTCGGGCACGTCCGCCATGCGCAGGTGGTCCTCGTTGAGGCGCGGTCCGAAGTGCTCGCGCAGGATGGCTTCGAGCTCCGAATGGCGCTGGACCGGCACCCCGAAGGCCGCGGCGACGTTCTCGAGCGTGACGTCGTCGTGGGTGGGGCCGATGCCCCCGCTCGTGAAGACATGGTCGTAGCGCTCGGCCACCCAGCGCAGCTCGTCGCGGATGGGGCCCGGCTCGTCGGGGACCACCGAAAGCCGCTTGAGGGCGACGCCCAGCGCGCGGAGCCGCGGGATGACGTACGCGGCGTTGACGTCGACGATCTTGCCGCTGAGCAGCTCGTTGCCGATGAGGACGATGGCGGCGGTGGGGGCGTCCATACGCGCTCCGCGAGACGAGACCGGTCAGGGTCGGTGCTGGTCGACGAGCCCGGCCCCGTCGCGGCCGCAAAAGCGCGCGTCGGGACCGTAGGCGGTCCCGCAGCGCGGACAGGAGCGGCCGGCCGTGGCGGACTCGGCGGCGATGATACCCGCGACGGGCGCTTCGATCACCGGGCGTGCTCGGCCGCGCAGCGTACGCCAGGCGACGAGGACACCGAGGCCCGCGGCGACGACGCCGAAGGCGATGAACACGATGAGGAGCAGGCGGTCGGAGCCCGGTTCGTCGATGGCGGCGCGGCCGCTCGCCGCCGCGACGCCTTCCCCGGCCTGCGGCGGCAGAGGAGCGACGGCAGTCCGGGGCAGGTCCGGCGCCGCCGCGAGCAGCGCCGTTTCGTCCAGCGTCCCGCCAGCGTCCGCGGCCGCGACGACCACCGTCCAGGTGGCCCGCTCGGCGCCGTCGAGGCCGGCGGTGACAGTCGCGCGTGTGCCGGCGGCGAGGCCGCGCGCGGTGAAGACGCCGTCGATGTCCACCTCGCCGGCGGACGCGGTCCAAGTGTCCGGGCGGGCGGAGAGCGCGCAGCCCTGCGCGTCCTCGACGCGGGCCTCGAGGCGCAGCTTCCCGTCGGCGCGGACGGCCCGCAGCGGGCGGCCTGAGATCTGCACGCGGGCCGGCGGACCGGGCGACGCGCAGGCGTCCACGGGCGCCAGCGGAACCGTCCGTACGAGCCGCCACCGCCCTTCGAGGCGCACCACGCAGTGGGAGCCCTTCAGGCGCCAGTCGTAGTCGAAGACCTGCGTAATCTCGATGCGGTTCGGGTCGTCGGTCGCGGCGCGGATCTCGCCTCGGACCGACTTGGCGGACTGAGGCGGCGACGCACAACGGAAGACGTCCGGTGCCGACCGGCGCTCGTCGAGGCCCCGCAGTCCCGAGGCCGCCGCGCAGATCCCCGGAGCGAAGAGCGGCCGGGCGCGGCCGCCGGCCACGAGCGTGCCGTCGGCGGCAAGCTGGTAGATCGTGCCGGGAGGGTCGGTCTCGGGGCGCGGCTCGGCGGGGCCGCAGTCCGGCCCCCAGCTCGTCACGCGGGGCGTCACCTCGCCGGCTTCGAGACGGAGCTCGCCGGGCGCGACCTCGGCGCGGGCCGCGGCGGCCGCGAGCAGCAGCAGCGCTGCGGCCGGCGCCTTCATCGGCGGGACACGATCAGAGGCTGATCCGGACGCGGTGCACGCCGTTCGGGCTCACCGTGACCGACTGGGCCTTCTTCTTCTTGCTGTCCTTGCTGCGCACCTCGATCGAGTGGCGGCCGGGCTTGAGGCGCAGGCCGGCGATGGGCGCGGTGCCGCGCAGCTTGCCGTCGACATAGACCCGCGCGCCCTTCGTCGCGTTGACGAAGACGCGGCCGAAGGCCACCGACGCGATCTTCTTCTTCTTGCGGACCGCCTCGGCCTTGGCCTTTGCCTCCTCGGCCTTCGTCTCGAACTCGGCGATCTTGGCCTCGGCGGCGGCCTTCTCGGCGGCGGCGCGATCGAGCTCGGCCTTGAGGCGCTCGACCTCGGCCTGCGCCTTCTGGGCGTCGCCGGCGGCCTTCTCGGCGGCGGCCTTGTCGGCGGCCGACTCGGCCTTGGCGGCCACGGCGACGGCCTTGGCGGCGTCGGCCTCGGCCTTGGCGAACTCGGCGGCCTTCTTGGCCTCCTCGGCCTCCTTCACCTTGGCGTCGGCCTCGGCGGCCTTCTTCTCCGCCTCGGCGGCGGCCTTCTCGGCCTCGAGCTTCTTGGCGAGCTCCTCGGCGGCCTTCGGATCGGCCGGGGCCACTTCGGCTTCGACCTTCTTGGCCTCTTCCTCGGCGGCCTTCTCCTCGGCGGTCGGCGCCTCGGCGGCGGCCTCGGAGGCGGGGGCGGCGGCCGCGGAGGCGGGGGCGGCGGCCTCGGAGGCGGGGGCGCCGGCGCCCTCGCCCTGCTCCGGCAGCAGCGCGGGCAGCGCCGCGCCGCCGTCACCCGGATCGCGCGGCGCGTTGGCGAACCAGAACGTCGTGCCGGCGCCGGCGGCGAGCAGGAACGCGGCGACGGCCAGGCCGACGCCACGGCCGCGCGAGGGCACCTCGATGGCGCCGACGGGCGCCGAGGCGACGGGGGTCGCGAAGACCGGGCCGGTCATGGGGGCGGTGCTGAACTGGGGGACTGCTGCCATGAGATCCTCCTGAAACTCTCGTGCCGAAGATGGTCGATGGTCCGGGTCCTTCGACAGGGCCCGGAGGGCGACCGCCTCGAGCCGTGCGACCGCTGCACGGTGGGCGGCATCGACGTCGCCGATGGGTTGGGGCGTGGCGTGGAGGTGCTTCGTCAGCATCTCCACCGGTGTCCCTGCCTGGAACGGAAGATGTCCCGAGATCATCTGGTAGAGCATCACGCCCAGCGCATAGACGTCGGAGCGGGCGTCCAATTCGTCGCCCCGGATCTGCTCCGGCGACATGTACTGGGGGGTGCCGAAGATCATGCCCGCGCGGGTGATGGTCTCGACGGGCGCTTCGGCCGCGCGGGCGCGGACCTTGGCGATGCCGAAGTCGAGGACCTTGACGAAGTCGGGATGTCCGCCGCGCCGGGTCAGAAAGATGTTCTCGGGTTTGAGATCGCGGTGCACCACGCCTTGAGCGTGGGCTTCTTCGAGGGAGCCGCAGACCTGCAGCAGCATCGCCATGGCGCGCTCGGGCCGCAGGCGCTTCTCGCGTCGGAGCACGTCCGCGAGGGTCTCGCCCTCGAGCAGCTCCATCGCCAGATAGAACGTGCCGTCATGGTCGACGCCGAAGTCGTGCAGGATGATCGTGTTCGGGTGGCTCAGGCGGCTGGCGGCCCGCGCCTCGCGCTTGAAGCGTTCGACGGTGCTCGGGTCGTCGGCGAGGCCCTCGCGCAGCAGCTTGAGGGCGACGAGTCGGTCCATGGCGAGCTGCTCGGCCACGTAGACCTCGCCCATCCCGCCCTCGCCAAGCTTGCGCACGAGCCGGTAGCGGCTCGCGATCTCCCGTCCGTGCCACGGATCGCCGGGCTCGGCGGCTGCCTCGAACGCGTGGCCGCATTCGAGGCAGTAGCGCGCTGCCTCGTCGGCGGCCGCTCCGCAGCTCGGGCAATTCTTCATGGCGGTCCCTTTAACATTGGCGGACTCCTTTGCCAATCTGCGCGTGCCGGGGGGACGGCGAAGACGACGTCGGCGACGGCCGGCAACTTCAACGCCGCGTTTTCCTTGGGGGGTTGCCCATGTTCAGCGCGGATGCTATTTTTCGCCTGGTACGTCTGGCAGGGCCCATCCTCGACGCCCGCATTCGTTCCGATTCCTTCCCACGAGAGCCGTGCTCGGCCCGGGCCCGCCTCCCCGGCGGACCGGGTGCACGCGCAACGCGTTCGCGACAGCGCCATCGGTTTGGCGACCGGAGCTGACATTGACCCAACCTCACGGAGACCGCAGACGGCGGGGCCGTCATGGCAAAGGTGGACCGAAGCCCGTGGAAACGACCTCCACCGGCAGCGGCCCGCTCGAGGATCCGCGAACCTTCTGGCAGCGCTCCAACGCGCGCCTCGGCGTCGAAGCGGTCGGGGACGACCCGAACCGGCGTCGCGGCCGCGGACCCGTCGAGTACCCCTGCGCGGTATGCGGCACCATGGTCATGATGGACCGCTGGCCGAAGCACCGGCACGAGGTTCGCTGCGAGCCCTGCCGCGCGACCGTCTCCAGCATGCTCGACGACGAGGACGACGCGCAGCCGATGGCGGCGCGCGGCGAGGGGGCCCCGCGCCCCGCGGTGCCGGCGCGCCTCGAGGGCCTGCCCGAGATGACGCCGGAGGACCTCGAGGCCCTCGCCGAGCTCCGCGCCAACCGCGGGGGCGGCGAGCCGGTCCTCACCTCCGCCGGCGGCGCCCGCGGTCGTCGGCGGCGGAGCGGCCCGATGCCCGGCGGCGCACCCGGCGGCAAGCCGCGCCGCGAGGGCGGCGAGCCTCGCCAGGCCCGCCGCGGCGGCCCCCCCGGGGGCGGCGCGCCGCACGGCGGCGGGGAGCGGGCCGAAGGCGAGGCCGGAGGTCGGCGGAAGCGGCGCCGTCGTCGTGGCGGCGCGCCCGGCGAGGCCATCTCGGCCGAGCCGACGCCCTCCGGCGACAACTGAACCGCCGCTGATCCTCGTCGGTGACGCCGCCGGCCGCGCATCCGAGGCGGCCGGCCCGTCGTCGCGTGGCGTCGCCGCCTCGTCAGAGACCGGGCGCGGGGAACTGCTCGCAGAGCGAACGCACCTCGGCGGCGATGCGCGCGAGCAGCGCCGCGTCGTCGGGGGCGGCCACGACCGCGGCCACCCAGTCGCCCAGGCGGCGCATCTCGTCGATTCCCATCCCCCGCGAGGTGATCGCCGGCGTGCCCAGGCGGATGCCGCTCGGATCGAACGGCTTGCGCGTGTCGAACGGCACGGAGTTGGCGTTGCACACGATGCCCGCCCGCTCGAGCGCCTGAGCGGCGACCTTGCCGGGCACCTGCTTGTTGCTCAGGTCGATCAGCAGCAGGTGGTTGTCGGTGCCGCCCGAGACCAGCTCGAAGCCGTGATGCATCAGGCGCTCGGCGAGCGCCTTCGCGTTCTCGACCACCGCGCGGGCGTAGCGCCCGAAATCGGGCGAGGCGGCCTCCTTGAGGGCGACGGCCACCGCCGCGGTCGTGTGGTCGTGCGGCCCGCCTTGCAGGCCGGGGAACACGGCGCGGTCGATGGCCTTCGCGTGCTCCGCCTTGCACAGGATCATGCCGCCGCGCGGGCCCCGCAGCGTCTTGTGCGTGGTGGTGCTCACCACGTCGGCGACGGGCACCGGCGACGGGTGCGCCCCGCCGGCGACGAGGCCCGCGATGTGGGCGATGTCGGCCAGCAGCAGGGCGCCGACCTCGCGGGCGATCTCGGCGAACGCGGCGAAGTCGATGATGCGCGGGTACGCCGAGGCTCCGCACACGATCAGCTTCGGCCGGCGCTCGCGCGCGAGGCGGGCCACCTGGTCGAGGTCGATGCGGTGGTCGGTCGGGCGCACCCCGTACTGCACGACGTCGTAGAACTTGCCGGAGATAGTGACGTTCCAGCCATGCGTCAGGTGACCGCCGTGGGGGAGCGCCATGCCCATCAGCGTGTCGCCGGCGTTCAGCAGCGCGAAGTACACCGCGAGGTTGGCCGGCGAGCCCGAGTAGGGCTGGACGTTGGCGTGGTCGGCGCCGAAGAGCGCCCGCGCGCGGTCGATCGCCAGCTGCTCGATGGCGTCGCAATACTGTTGACCCTGGTAGTACCGCTTGCCCGGATACCCCTCGCTGTACTTGTTGGTGAGACACGTGCCCGTCGCGGCCATGACCGCGGCCGAGGCGTAGTTCTCGGAGGGGATGAGGCGCAGGACGTCGCGCTGGCGGCGCTCCTCCTGCGCGATCAGGTCGGCGATCTCGGGGTCGATGGCGCGGATGGCGTTGGATTCCATGCCGCGTTGTCTATCATCGCGCCGCGCGCGCCACAATGCCGCGCGCGAGGCGATACGGGAGACGGATGAGCACGAAGAGCGACGACCGCGCGCCGCCGCGGCGAGGCCTCGGGTGCCTGCTGCTGGTCATGATGGCGCTGGCGATGTTCGGCGCGTTCGGGCTGCTCCTCTCCTTCGGTGAGGCGGGCGGATCGGACGGGCGCATCTACGAGGAGGTCGAGTCCTCGCCGCAGGGCGCGCGGCGGACGCTCGCCATCATCGACCTGCGCGGGGCGATCCTCGGCGACGGCCCGGGCGGCAAGGCGCACGAGGTCATCGCGATGCTCGAGCGCGCGCGCGACGACGACGCCGTCGCCGGCGTGCTGCTCGCCATCGATTCGCCGGGCGGGTCGGTGACCGACTCCGATCTCGTCCACCGCGCCGTCAAGAAGCTGCGCGAGCGGGACAAGCCCGTCGTCGTGCTGATGGGCGACCTCTGCGCGTCGGGTGGTTACTACGTCGCGGTGGCGGCCAGCGCCGTGTACGCGATGCCGACGACGGTCACCGGCAGCATCGGGGTCATCATCTTCGGGCTGAACGCCCACGAAATGCTCGCGAAGATGGGCATCGCGGACGTGTCGATCAAGTCCGGCGACTTCAAGGACATGTTGAGCCCGACGAAGCCGATGGACGAAGAGGACCGACGCCTGCTGCAGGACATCGTCGACAGCATGCACGGGCGCTTCGTCGAGCTTGTCGCGCAGGGACGGAGCCTGCCGCCCGAGGACGTCCGCGCGCTCGCCGACGGCCGTCTCTATACGGCGGAGCAGGCGAAGGCACGCCGGCTCATCGACGAGATCGGCTACGAGGAGGACGCGCTGGACCGGCTGCGCAGCCTGGCCCAGGGCGGGCCCTTCCGGGTGGTGCGCTACCGGCGCGAGCCGACGCTCTTCGAGGTGCTGCGCGCCGCCCAGGGGCCGCCCGCGATGCCAGGAGCGGCGCTTCTCGAGCGCCTCGGCGACGGTCCGCGCGCCATGTATCTGTACTCGCCGCTCGGCCTCGCCCATTGACCCACCCGGGCGAGGGGTCCAAGATGCGCGCCATGAACAGCTTTCGCGTGGCCTGCGCCGGCTTCCGCGGCCCGCGCAGCCGGTACTGGCGGCAGGGGCTCGACGCGCTCGAGCTCGAGCCAGAGGCCGTGCGCGCCCGCCCGGCGACGCTGAAGTCCTGGCGCGCCGGCGCCCCCGAGTACGCCTCGTTCGTGCCGGTGGTCGATCCCGACGTCGCGGCGGCGCGCTTCGAGGGCGATGCCGCGCTCGCCGCGTGGCGGCGGACGCTGGCGGCGGCCGCGGCGCTCGGCGCCGACACGCTCGTCCTCCACACGCGCGCCGACTTCCGGCCGACCCGCGAGAACCGCGACCGCCTCGCCGCCTTCCTCACCGCGCACCCCGCCACCGACCTCACCGTCGCGTGGCGCGCGGAGGGCCTCTGGGAGAGCCAGCCCGACGAACGCGACGCCCTGTGCGGCGCGCTCGGCCTCATCCCCGTCGTCGATCCGCTGGCGCTCGAGCGCGAGGAGACGCCGCTGCCCGAGGGGCCGCGCGTCTACTGGCGCCTCCTCGGCAGCGCCGGCCTCGGCGTGCGCTTCGGCGACTACGACCTCGACCGGTTGCTCGAGCTCAGCGGCGAGCGCGAGGGCGGTCACGTGGTCTTCGGCGCGGCGCAGATGCTGCGCGACGCGCGACGCCTCCGGTCGCTGCTCGCCCTCCAGGCCGGCGGCGATGAAGCCGGGGCCGACGACGATGCGCTCGACGACGAAGAGGACTTCACCGAGGAAGACTTCGGCGACGAGGACGAGTGAGCCGCCGTTGAGGCGGCCGGGTGAGGGGCGAGTGGAGTCCGGGGAAGACAGCTGGCAATCGCGGCTGCCGCGGTACATCGGCCCCTACGCCGTCGAGGACCGCCTCGGTCTCGGCGGCATGGGCGTGGTCGTCGGCGGCCGGCACCGGCTGCTCGGCCGGCGGGTGGCGATCAAGATCCGGCACCGCGGCCGCGACGACGACGAGGACGAGGACCTGCTTTCGCGGCGCTTCCGTCAGGGTGCCGTGCTGCAGTCCGAGCTCGACCACGCGCACATCGCCCGGGTCTACGACTACCTCGAGTCCCCGACGCTGCAGGCCATCGTCATGCAGTACGTCGACGGCGGCTCGGTGGAGCAGCTCCTGCGCGACCGGCGCGGACCGCTCGAGGTCACCCAGGCGGTGCGCATCGCCATCCACGCCGCTGAAGCGCTCGACTATGCCCATCGCCGGGGCATGGTGCACCGGGACGTCAAGCCTGGGAACCTGATGCTCGCCGGCTCTCCGGCGGGCACCGACGTGCGTGTCACGGACTTCGGCGTTGCGAAACAGCTCGGCAAGAGCCTGGATCTGACCCTGGCCGGAGCGAATGTGGGCACGCTCTGGTACATGCCGCCGGAGCAGTTCAATCACGAGGCGCCCACGCCGCGCTTCGACGTGTACGGGCTCGGAGCGACGCTGTACGAGATGCTGACGGGGCACATTCCGTTCCGGTCGCCGGACCATGCGGAGCTGTTCCGGCGCTTCCTCGACGGCGTGCCGGCGCCGGCGATCCGCTCGCGCAACCCCCAGGTGCCGGAGGTGCTGGCGGCCGTCGTCGACCTCGCGCTGGAGCTGGACGCCTCGCGGCGCCTGCCGTCCTCCGCCGTGTTCGCGCTGCTGCTTCGTGCGGTCGCGCTGCGGCTCGGCGTCCTGCCCGAAGACGAGGCCGCGCAAGCGCTGCACGGCCGATGCCGCCGCGCCGGTGACCTCGCCTGCGTCGACGCGCTGGCGACCTCGCCGCGCCTCGAGATCCAGGCGGCCCTCGCCGAGATCGGCCTCGACGAGGAGGTCCTCGAGACGGGGCCGCCCACCGCCGTCGTCCACCGGCCCTCGATCGACGAGGAGGAGGACGGCGTCACGCTCGCCAACGGCCCGCTCCCGCCGCCCGCGCACCACGACGACGACGACGACGACCGCACCGTCATCATGGGCGAGCCCGACGACGACGGCTGATCTCGGCCCGCGGTCGTCAGCGCATCGGCAGGCCGTCGCGGAAGACGACGAGCTCGCCCGGCCGCATGATGTTCCAGGACTCGTTGGCCGTCAGAGGCCGCGTCGCGATGACGGTCACGATGTCGCGCGGCGTCGTCTCGTGGGCGAAGTCGACCTCGAGCTCGGCGTCGCAGAGGCGGGCCGGGCCGAAGGGCGCCCGCCGCGTGATCCAGCTGAGCTTCGTCGTGCAATAGGCGTAGAGGTGCCGCGCGTCGCCCAGGAGCAGGTTGAAGGTGCCCAGCGTCCGCAGGTCGTCGCACAGGGACTGCACGAGCTGCATCAGGGCCTGCGGACGTCGCGGCGGGTCGGGAAAGGCCGTGCGGATGCGGTCGAGCATCCAGCAGAAGGCGTGCTCGCTGTCGGTGGTGCCGACGGGTCGGTAGAAGCCGAGGGGCCGTTGCTTGATCCCGCGCAGCTTGCCGTTGTGGGCGAAGACCCAGTGGCGGCCCCACAGCTCCCGGGAGAACGGGTGCGTGTTCTCGAGACACACCTTGCCGTGCGTGGCCTGGCGGATGTGCGAGATGACGTTGCAGCTCTTGATCGGGTAACGGTGGATGAACTTCGCGATCTCCGAGTCGGCGCTCGGCGCGGGATCGTGGAACGTGCGGCAGCCGCGTCCCTCGTAGAATGCGATGCCCCAGCCGTCGCGATGCGGGCCGGTGCGGCCGCCGCGCTGCATCAGGCCGGTGAAGCTGAAGCAGATGTCCGTCGGGACGTTGGCGCTCATGCCCAGCAGTTCGCACATGGCGCGGATGTTACACGGGCGCCGGACGGCCGCAATCGGCGCGAGGGCCCGGTGAGGATCCGGCGGGCGGGCCCCCTCGATCTCGCGCCGGTACGCTCGCTGGCCGCCGCGGCGTTCGTGGCCCAGGGCGACTACGCCGCGACGGTGGCGCACTGGTTTCGCGCGCGCGGCGCGCAGACGGCGGTCGCGGAGGCGCAGGGCTCGATCGTCGGCTTCGTCATCTGGACCGACGACGGGCGCATCGTCGCCATCGCCTCGGCGCGGCCGCGCGCGGGGCTCGGGCGCGCGCTCTTGCGGCACGCGCTCGCCGAGATCGCCGGGCCGGCGGCGCTCGAGGTGTCCTGCGACAACCTCGCGGCGCGCGCGCTCTTCGCCTCCGAAGGATTCGCCGCGGTGCCCGGCGCGGGGGGCGTCTACCCAAGCGGCGCCCGCTATGAATCCATGCGGAGGACGTGATAGCTTCCGCCCCCTTCGAGCGATTGGAGAGGGCATGCGTCACACCATCACGCTGCTGCCCGGCGACGGTATCGGTCCGGAGGTGACCAACGCCACCGTCCGCCTCGTCGAAGCGACCGGGGTGTCGGTGAAGTGGGACACCCAACTCGCGGGCATGGCGGCGGTCGAGGCCGGCAAGGGCACCCTGCCCGACGAGACGCTGGAGTCGATCCGCAGGCACCGGATTGCGCTGAAGGGACCGATCACCACCCCGGTGGGCAAGGGCTTCCGCAGCGTCAACGTCGGGCTGCGCAAGAGCCTCGACCTCTACGCGAGCGTGCGGCCGGTCAAGACGATGCCGGGCGTGCACACGCGGCACGACAACGTCGACCTCGTCGTGTTCCGCGAGAATACCGAGGGCCTGTACGCCGGCCGCGAGCACGAGGTGGTCCCCGGCGTCGTCGAGGCGCTGAAGATCATCACGCGGCACGCCAGCGCGCGGCTGGCGAAGTACGCGTTCGAGTACGCGCGCTGGACGGGCCGCCGCCGCATCACGGTCTGCCACAAGGCCGGCATCATGAAGTTGAGCGACGGCCTCTTCCTCGACGCGTGCCACGTGGTGGCGAAGGACTATCCGTACATCCGGATGGACGACATGACGATCGATCGCGTGGCGATGGAGCTGGTGCTCGATCCGACGCGCTTCGACGTGCTCGTCATGGAGAACCTGTACGGCGACATCCTCAGCGACCTGTGCGCCGGGCTCGTGGGCGGCCTGGGCGTCGTGCCGGGCGCCAACATCGGCGAGCACGGCGCCGTCTTCGAGGCGGTGCACGGGTCGGCCCCGGACATCGCCGGCAAGAACAAGGCGAACCCGACGGCGCTCATGCTCTCGGCGGCGATGATGCTGCGGCACATCGGCGAGCGGGTGGCGGCGCGCCGCATGGAGGTCGCCATCGAGCGCGTGCTCTCGGCCGGGCAGGTGCGCACCGGCGATCTGGGCGGGAAGGCGAGCACGACCGAGTACACGGACGCCGTCATCGCGGCGCTGCCCGCCGCCGAGGAGGTGCACGCGTGAGCGCTCGCAAGGTGACCCTCATCCCGGGCGACCTGATCGGCCGCGATCTCGCCGGTCCCATGACCGAGCTCGTGGCGGCCGCCGGCGGCCAGGTGGAGTGGGAGTGGGTGGAGGCCGGCGCCGACTGCACCGGTGAAGAGGGCCCGCTGCCGCCGGCCTGCATCGAGTCCGTGCGCCGCAACGGCGTTGCCCTGAAGGGGCCGCTGCGCACCCCCGAGGGCACCGGCAGCTATGAGAGCCCGTCCGTGGTGATGCGCAAGGCGCTCGGCCTGTACGCCGGCGTGCGCCACGTGCGCAACCTCGAGGGCCTGAAGTCGCGCTACCCGAACCTCGACCTCGTGATCATCCGCGAGAACACCGAGGACGTGTACGCCGGCCTCGAGCACGAGGTGCACCCGGGCGTCGTCGAGTCGATCAAGGTGGTCACGCGGGCGGCGAGCGAGCGCATCTTCCGATTCGCCTATCGCTATGCGCGCAACCACGGGCGGCGCCGCCTGGCCATCGTGCACAAGGCCAACATCATGAAGCGGAGCGACGGCCTCTTCCTCGAGGTGGGCCGCGAGGTGGCCGCGCATTATCCCGACGTCGAGACGCGCGAGATCATCGTCGACAACGCCTGCATGCAGATGGTGACGAACCCGTACCAGTTCGACGTGGTCGTCGCGGGCAACCTCTACGGCGACATCCTCAGCGATCTCGGCGCCGGGCTCGTCGGCGGCATCAGCGCGGTGTGGGGGCTCGATCAGGGCGACGACGGCGTCGTGTTCGAGGCGATCCACGGCCGCGTGCCGGGCCTGCTCGGCAGCGACCGCCTCAACCCCATCCCGATGTTGCTGCCCGCGATCCGCCTGCTCGAGCACCTCGGCCAGCAGGCGCCCGCCGACCGGCTGCAGGCCGCCGTGGAGCGCGTCCTCACGGAAGGGCGCGTGATCACGGCAGATCTCGGTGGCGACGCGCGCACCAGCGAGATGGTCAAGGCCATCCGCGAGGCGCTGTAGACCTGGTGGTCTGACAGCGAAGTTCGCGCGCCCGAGGGCCGCGACGAAGCGTGCGGAACTAGAAGGCCCCCCCGAGCCCTCCGCCCACGTACTGCTCGTCGCCGGCGTCGCCCAGCAGCGGCCACGCGCCGTGCAGGTAGCCTTCGAGGCGCTCCGAGAACACGCTGAAGTAGAGCGTCACGCCGGCGGCGGCGTGCGGGTTGGCGAGGAACGGGTCGTCGTCGCCGCTGACGGTGGCGACGTCGAGGAACGGCGCGAAGGCGTTCCGGCGGCCGACGGGGATCGGCACGCGGAGCTCGGCCGAGGCGGTGGCGGCGGTGGTGCCGCCGAGCACGATCGTCTCGTCGGCGGCGACGTCGAAGGGGACGCCGATCGAGCGAGCGTCGAAGCCGCGGATATCGGGGAAGGCGCGCTGGTGGGCGAGCAGCTCGCCGCTCTCGTCGGGGTCGACCTGGGCGAAGCGGCTCGCCAGGCGCAGGACGTAGTGCTGATCGCGGCGGTTCGTGCCGAGCGGCACGTGCACGCGGGCGCCGGCGTCGACGGAGCGCCAGCCGAGGTCGCCGCCGAGATCTTCGAGACCGAAGAGCGCCCGGCCGCGGACGTCGAAGCCGATGTAGGGCACGCGCTCGGCGTCGCGCAGGTTGAGGTCGAGGCGGCCCTCGACGCCCAGCGCCGTCGTCCACACGTCGCCCGCCCGAATGGGCAGGCCGGCGAACGCGCTTCGAGCCTCGAGCGAGGTGTACTCGAGCTGGAAGAGCGGCACGAGCGACGCGCGGCTCTCGAACGCCTGCAGGCCGAAGCCGGCCTCGACCGTGTACCAGGCCTCCTCGGTGCCGTCGACGTCGTCCGTCCGCCGGAACAAGGCGGCCCGCGTCAGCAGGTGGCGGCTGACGAAGGCGTCCGTGAACTCGACGCCTTGCCAGTCCTCCTGGGCATAGAAGCGGACGCGCTGCCCGCCGCCGCGCAGCGAGACGCCCTGGGCCAGGTCCTCCCAGTCCTCGGGCCAGTCGGCGAGGTCGACGTTGCGGAAGGTCAAGGTCTGGCCCAGCAGATCGATGGCGATCTGCTGGGCCTCCTCGACGGTGAACAACAGGTAGCGCGTGGTGGGGCGCGAGCCGCGGATCACCCGCACCGACGCGGACTTGAAGAGGTCCGAGCGCCGCAGGGCCTGCACGCTCTGGTCGAGCGCCGACTGCCGCAGCACGTCGCCCTCCTCGATGGCCAGCAGCTGCCGCAGCACGCTCTCCCGCGTGATCGAGTTGCCCTCGAACCAGATGCGTTCGACCCGCGCCTGCCCGCCGGGGCGCATGGCGATCACCACGTTCGCGCTCTCGGGCTCGCCGGCGGACTTGCCCTTCACGCGCTCCACGCGCGACTCGATGTCGGCGTCGGGGTGGCCGCTCTCGCGCAGGAGCGCGGCGATGCGCTCCTCGGAGGCGGCGACCTGGTCGGGGCAGAAGGGTCGGCCGGCCTTGACCGCCAGCCTGTCGAGCACCTCCTCAGGAATCGCGTGCCCCTCGAGGCGCAACGTGCCGACGCGCACGAACGGCCCCGGACGCACGTGGAACGTCACCTGGATGCCGGTGTCGCCGGTCGGCGCCTGCTTCGCCGTCACCTCGACGTCCGGCAGGCCGAGGGCGCAGTAGAAGGCGCGCACGCGTTCGGCGTCCTTCAGCAGCCCGTCGGGCACCACCGGCCCCTCCGGCCGGGTGTCGAGCTTCTCGAGGATCTGCCCGCGCTTCTCTTCGACCCCGTCGATCCGGACGGCGGTGACGCGATAGCGCGGCCCCGGCCGGACGCGGAGGGTCGCGGTGACGAGGTCGCCCTCCTCGGCGAGGATGGTCTCGACCTCGGCGTCGCGGTGGCCGCGGTCGCGGAAGAGGCGCAGGACCTTCTCGGCGTCGAGGCGCAGCAGGTAGGGATGGAAGCGGCGGCCTTCGCCCGAGTGAAACGCGCCCTGCGCGGTCTGGACCTGGCGGGCGAGGCGCCAGCTCTCGTCGCCGTCGGCCTCGCCCTCGGCGCGGGTCGTGAGGCGGAGCGCGGCGAGGTGGCGAGGCTCGCCGTCGGCGCGGAACACCACGTCAACGAGGCCGCCGCGGCGAGTCGGGCGCAGCTCCACGTCGAGGCCGCCGAGCGCGCGCACCGCCTCGAGCCGCCGCACGGCCTCGGCGAGGCGGTCTTCGGTGGCCGGACCATCGACGAGGTCGCCGAGGCGCGCGCGCAGGTCGTCCTGTTGGGCGCGGGCGACGCCCTCGAAGCGCACGGCGCGCACTCGCCGGGCCCCCGAGGCCTCGTCGCGAGCCGCAAAGGCGCAGAACGAAAAGAGAATCGTGACGATCGCGACCAGGGGCGAGAGCGGGCCCGGCACGGTCGCGGGGGAACGGATCACGTCTGTTGGAGGAGGGCCCGCAGCTCGCCGGCGGCCTTGCCGTCGCCGGCGGCTTCGGCGCGGGCGAGGCCGGCACTCAGGATCGCGGCCGCCTCGTCGGGGCGGGATTCGGCGAGCAGGAGCTCGCCGAGCTGGTAGTAGCCGTAGTGCTGGTCGGGGTGGCGGTCGAGCAGGCGCCGGAAGAGGCGCTCCGCTTCCGCGACCTCGTCGGCCTGTTTCAGCTCGAACGCCAGCCCGTAGAGCGCGAACGCGTCGTCGGGATCGTGCTCCAGCATCTGCCGCAGCGCGGCGACGCGCTGCTCGGCGCTCAAGGGGCCTTCTTGGTGGCGCCACCCGCGGAGACCGGGGCCGCCTGGGACGCCGGCGCGCCCACCGCGACGGGCTTCGTGGCGTCGCCGCCGCCCTTCAGGCGCTCGATGCTGCGCTCGACGAGGCGAAGCGCGGCCTGGGACTGCTGGTCGGCCCCGGCGGTCTTGGCGAGCTGAGCCTTGATCTTCTCGAGGGTCTTCAGCTCCTTCGTCGCGTCGTGCTTGGGGTGCTTCTCGAGCAGCTTGACCGAGGCCAGCAGCGACAGCGAGACCTTGCCCGTCTTCGCGCCGTCCTCGATGCGCTTCCAGATGGCGTCGTAGGCCGCGGGCGACTCGAACCGGGCCAGCGCGAACGTCGCCGCCGGCGCGACCAACTCGTCGTCGAGCGACTTGATGAGGGGCTCGATCGCCGCCTCGTGCTTGAGGTTGCCGAGGCCGGTGGCGGCCTGGCGGCGCACCGCGGGGGCGGAGTCCTTCTCGAGGGCCTCGAGCAGCTTGGGCGCCGACTGCGCGGCGAAGCCCGCGTGCGCCTCGTGGCTCAGGACGCGGGCCGCCGCGGCGCGCACCGCGGGCTCCTTGCCCTCGCCGAGGAGGGCGAGCGCCTTCTCCTCGACGCCGGCGCCCGTGCGCGGCGCGAGCGCGCGCAGCAGCTCGACCTGGACGTTGGCGTCGGTCTCCTGGTCGAGGCGGGGGAGGAGCTTCGCGGCGACCTCGCCCTCTTCGGGGTACGTGCGGGCGAGCAGCGAGAGCGCCACCAGCTTCTTGTTGGCCTCGGGCGACTCGGCGGCGACGACCACCTTGGCGACGGCGTCCTTGTCGGGCTTCTGCGCGAGCTCGCGGGACAGCTTGACGTAGCCTTCGCAGGAGCGGTTGAGCCTGCCTTCGGCGACGCAGCCCGCGGCGCCGTCGAGCAGCGCGGCGAAGCCATCGGCCGGAGCCGCCGAAGCGGGCGCCTGCGCCTGGGCCGCGGCCTCGGTCGCCGGCGTCCCCGTGGCCGGCTTGTCGCCGCCCTCGTTCTTGTTGCCGCAACCGGCGAGCGCGAGCCCGGCGAGGCCGATCGCCGCCACGAGACCGTTCTGCCACCTGGTGAAGGCCGACATGCTCTCAGTTCCCTCCGTGCGAAGCCGCGAAAGCGTACGGGCTCATACCGCAACCGGGTTGCGCTCCGCAATTCCAGAAGGAAGGAACGCCGCCCTCCTGGGGTTGACCGGGCGGCCCGAGTCGGTACATTGGCGCGCGATCTCATCCTTAGATCGGAGGTGGACGGTGGTGGCAGCGAAGAGCGGCACGGGGGAGCAGCAGCACGGCGCGGCGCTGAAGGCGATCGACCCGGCCCTCGTGCGCGAGTGGTACCGGCTGACGCACCTCGGCCGCCTGCTCGAGGACCTGGCCGTCGGATACATCCGCAAGGCCAAGGGTTGGAGCTACCATGCCCCGTTCGCCGGTCACGACGGCATCCAGCTGACGCTCGGGCTCGCGTTCCGCGCCGGCCGGGACTTCCTGTTCCCTTACTACCGCGACATGTTGACGTGTCTCGCCGCCGGTCTGACACCCGAAGAGATCATCCTCAACGGCCTGTCGAAGGAGACCGACGTGGCGGGCGGCGGCCGGCACATGTCGAACCACTTCGCGAAGCCGGCCATCGGCGTCCAGAACGTCTCCTCGTGCACCGGCAACCACGCGCTTCACGCCGTGGGCCTCGCGCGCGCCGTGAAGTTCTTCGACGGCGACGCGGTCGTCTTCAGCAGCCAGGGCGAGGCGAGCACCAGCGAGGGCTACTGCTACGAGGCCTACAACGGCGCCAGCCGCGAGAAGCTGCCGGTCGTGTTCGTCATCCAGAACAACCGGTTCGGCATCTCGGTGCCCGTCGAGGAGCAGTCCGCGAACGCGCGCGTCTCCGACAACTACGCGGGCCTCGCGAACGTCGAGATCATCAACGTCGACGGGACGGACTTCGTCGACTGCCACCTCGGGATGCAGCGGGCGCTCGAGTACGTGCGCAGCGGCAGGGGCCCGGCGATGGTCCACGCGTTCTGCGAGCGCATCGGGGCCCACAGCAACTCGGATCGCCACGAGCTGTACCGCAGCGAGGAGGAGATCGCGGCGGCCCGCGCCCGCGACCCGCTGAACCGGCTCCGGGCCGACATCCTTGCCGCTGGCATCGCCGGCGAGGCCGACCTCGAGGCCATCGAGGCCGCCAACCGCGACGAGGTGACCCGCGCCGCCGAGCGCGCCGAGGCGGCGCCCGACCCGGAGCCCGGATCGTGGATCGAGTTCGCCGAGCCGCCGGCCTGGGAACCCGCCGAGACGCCGACACCGACCGGCGGCGACGAGTGGAAGCTGCGCGAAGCGATCAACGAGACGCTGCACGCTGAATTCCGCAGGAATTCCAACGCCTTCCTCTGGGGGCAGGACGTCGCCAGCAAAGAGAAGGGCGGCGTCTTCCTCGTGACGAAGGGCATGCAGCAGGCCTTCGGGCGCGGGCGCGTGTTCAATGCGCCCATCGCCGAGGACTTCATCGTCGGCACCGCCAACGGACTGTGTCGCTACCGCGACGACATCCGCGTCGTCATCGAGGCCGCCCAGTTCGCCGACTACGTGTGGCCGGCGATGGAGCAGATCATCGAGATGGGCCACGAGTACTGGCGCACCAAGGGCCAGTACTCGCCCAACGTCACCATCCGTCTGTCGAGCGGCGGATACATCGGCGGTGGCCTCTATCACTCCCAGAACGTGGAGGCCGTGTTCGCACACGTCCCCGGCTTCCGGGTCGTGGTGCCGGCGTTCGCCGACGACGCCGCCGGACTGCTGCGCACCGCCATCCGCAGCAAGGGCCCGACGTTCTTCCTTGAGCCGAAGTTCCTCTACAACCAAGGCTTCGCGGCGACGCCCCGCTGCGGCGAGGAGCACGCCGTGCCGTTCGGCCGGGCGCGTGTTCGCCGGCCCGGCACCGACCTGACGGTCGTCGCCTGGGGCACGCCCGTACACTGGAGCCTCCGCGCCGCGCACAAGCTCGCGAAGGAGGGCGTCGAGGCCGAGGTCATCGACCTGCGGTCGATCAAGCCCTGGGACCGGCAGACCGTCCTCGACTCCGTCAAGCGCACCGGCAAGGTGGTGATCGTCCACGAGGACCACCTCACACAGGGATTCGGCGCCGAGATCGCGGCGACGATCGCCCGTGACGCGTTCGAGTGGCTGGACGCGCCCGTGATGCGCGTCGGCGCGAAGGACGTGCCCATCGCGTTCTCGCGCATCGTCGAGCGCGCCATCCTCCCGCAGGAGGCCGACGTCCTCGAGGCCCTCCAGCAGCTCGCTCGCTACTGATTGGCGGGCACGGCGCCCCGCCCGGGGCGCCGCGGGCTCACCGGCAGGTGTTGGCGACGCCCGGGGAACGGGCCGCCAGCGTGAAATCGACCGAATTGTCGTTGGAATCCGCACCGTTGGGGCACCGGCCGATCGCGACGCCCGAGGCGTCGTTGCGGTCGGCCGGCGCGGGCCCGCCCTCGCCGATGCCCTCGATCGGCTCCCCGTAGACCACGGTGTCGATGACGCCATCGCCCCCGACGAGGCGGACCGCGTCGGGGCCGTTCTGGAGCTGGTGACCGCCGTCGTTGTCGCGCATGCGCACGACCGGCACGCCCTCGGGCACCTGCATGTTGGCGTCGGCGAGGAGCAGGTAGCCGCCCGGCTCGAGCGCGCCGCCCGCCCCATCGAGCGGGTAGGTGGCGTAGGTCGCGCCGTTGTTGCCGTTGATGAGCTCCACGCGGAGCCCGGCGACGGGCACGGCGGCGGCGGTGCCGTTGAAGATCTCGATGAACTCGTCGTTCTCGACCCCGCCCATGTCGTAGTCGATCTCGTTGATCACGAGGCCGTCGCCGGCGGGCGGCACGGCGACGACGACGATGGCCTCGACGCGCGCGCGCTCGAGGCCGATGTCGAGCGTGACCTCGCCCGGCTCTGCGCCCGCCGTCACGAGCAGGGTCTGAACGTTCGCGCCCGGCGCGACCACGAGCTCCGCTGGCACCTGCAGCGCGCCGGCGGGCTCGGCGAGCACCTCGAGCGCGACGCCCTGCTCGGGCGCGGGCACGTCGAGGAACACGCGGAGCTCGCCCTGGGCGCCGGGCGCCAACTCGAGGCGCTCGGGCTCGACGCGCGCCGGGCGGGAGGGCGTGTCGGCGGCGATCACGCGGACGGTGGAGTTGGCCTCGTCCTCGCCGAGCCGGGCGGTGAGGGTCAGCGCCGGGGTGGGCCGCAGGAACCGGAGTGGGACGCTGCCCGTCCGCGCGCCGGCCGCGATGACGACCTCTGCGTCCGGCAGCACCTGGGCGTCGTCACTCGTGATGCGGACGACGGCGCCGCCCGCGGGTGCCGGCTCCGCCAGGGTCACTGTCAGCGGGGCGCCGTCGCCACCGACGGGTGGGTGCTGCCCGCCGACCCGCGCCGTCGTCATCGCCGGCGCCAGCGACACCGCCGCGGCGGGCACCGACTGCAGGTCGTCGGCCGAGCGCGGCTCGAGCTTCGAGGCGTTGTTCGCGAACCTCAGAACGCCCTGGATGGCGGCAAAGCGCGTCCCGACGTCGGGCAGCGCCGGGAGCGCGAACAGGTAGTCGTCGACCTGGAGCGCGCCGTCGACCACGAACGCGTTGGTCGGATCGCGATCGCCGGGGCCGGCGGGCGGATTCTGCGCGGTCACCTCGACGTCCTCCACGCGCACCAGCGCGGCCTCGAGCGCCTCGGCGCGCGGGCCGCCGGTGGCCACGTCGGCCGGCGCCACGATGGCGGGCGCCGGGAGGGGCAGCGGTCCGCCCGCTTCGACCTCGAGCCCGGTGACCTGGGCGAGCTGCCACTGACCGAAGAAGTGCTGCGTCACGCCGGTGACGGTCACGGGGTCGCCCACGGACGGCGTCGGCAGTCCCATCTGCGCGTTGCCGACGAACACGAAGAGCCCGGAGAAGTCCGGGCCGCCGTCCGGATCCTGGACGAAGAGGCCGCCGCTTGCCGCGACGGCGGTCACGATGCCGCGCGCGGCCACACGCACGCCCTCCCCGGCCTCGCCGCGCTTGATGGCCGCGATCTCGACCGGGCACCCGCGCGCGGGCGAGTCGGGCGTGGCAGGACAGGCGTCGCAGGCGTCGCCGGTGCCGTCGCCGTCGCCGTCGGCCTGATCCGGATCGGCGCGATCGGGACAGAGGTCATCCGCGTCCGCGACGCCGTCGCCGTCCCGGTCGTTGGCGCCTGGCGGGGCGCACGGGCAGGCCTGCTCGCTCCAGGGGCAGGGGTCGCAAGCATCGCCGGCGCCGTCCCCGTCGAGATCGCCCTGGCGCGGGTCGAAGACCGCGGGGCACACGTCCTGCGCGTCGGCGACGCCGTCGCCGTCGCCGTCACCGGCTGCCGGCGTGCCGGGGATGTCGCGGTTGCCGAGGTCGCACGTGAAAGTCGGCTCGCACTCGAACAACGGATAGAGGTTGAACGCGTAGGCGTTCTCGCCGTCGGCGCCGGGCAGGCCGCTGATCAGCGACTCGAGGTAGGAGATGTGCTGCGCGTACGAGAACTTCGCCCAGTCGTTCTTGTTGCGCCCATCGGTCGCTCCGGCCTCCTGACGGACGCAGATGCGCTTCGCGGCGGCGCCGCAGACGTCGACGTCCTCGCACAGGTCGTTGAGCGCGATGTCGCCGCTCACGACGTCGGCGTCGCCGTAGTAGGCGACGCCGCCGATGAAGACGCCGCGGACGTCCGCCGCCTTGGCCTCGAGGATGGCGCGGTAGGGCCGCGCGCGGTTGCCGCGGACGAGCAGCACGTCAGCGAACATCCCCGGCTCGAGCACGCCGATGAGGTCGTCGAGGCCGAGAGCCTTCGCCGCGTCGCGTGTGACCATGCGGACGATGTCGCGCTCGTCGAACAAGCCGTCGTAGTAGCGGCCCGACACGTGGTCGGCGCACTTCATCTCGGCCAGCAGGTTCATGGTGCCGGAGGGCGTCCAGTCGGGTCCGAGCGCGATGGGGATGCCCATCCGCTTCGCCGTCGCCACGTCGGTGGTCACGCCGTAGAGATCGATGTTCGACTGCGGGGACCACACGAGGCGGGCGCCTGCCGAGCGGACCTGCGACAGCTGCTCGGCGGTACAGCCGACGCAGTGCACGATGGCGGTCTTCTCGCCGAGCTGGCCGGCCGCGGTGAAGTCGTCGAATTCCTCCGTCGAGACGCGGTCGTAGCCCTCGGCGACGTGCGCGACATAGGTACGGGCTGGCACACGGTTGCCGTCGGTGTAGCTCGGCGCCTCGCGGCAGCTGTCCTGTAGCGGGAACACGCACTCGGTGAAGTCGTCGTCGCCGTAACCGAGGTCGTTGCCGTCGGGGCCGCGGTCGAGGTTGCGGATGTGGTCGCCGGTGGCCGGGCCGCCCTGCGCCTTGTGCACGGCGGTGGTGCCGGCCATGAGGAGCCGCAGCTCGTTGTACCGCGCGGCGATCGGGTCGTCGGCGGGCGGCCGGGCGTCGTACAGGTCGCCCGCGACCAGGCCGTTCCACTGACCGCGGTTGCTGAACGTCGGGCCCTCGTGCTGCCACCGGGGCAGGGTGTTGTAGCTCATGTGGTTGTGGGCGTCGATGAGCCCCGGCGAGACGACGTCCGCGCAAACGACGGTCGCCTCGGCGGCGAGCGCGTGGCCCGCGCAGTCGTCGCCGACACAGGCGATCTTCCGGCTCTGGCGGTCGAACAGGACGGCACCATCGCAGTAGACGCGGTCCGGGGTGACGACGGTGCCGCGGACCAGGGTCGCCCCGTTGCTGCCGGCGCTCGGCGTGCAGGGCGCGAACGCGACCCCCTCACAGTCGGCCATGGGGTCGGGCTCGCCGCACGTGCCGCCGCCGCCCCCCTGACCGCCACCGTTGCCGCCGCTGCCGCCGCCGCCGCCGCTGCCGCCGGCGCCACCGTCGCCACCGGCGCCGCCTCCACCGCCGCCCGCGCCGCCTCCCGCACCTCCCGCTCCTCCGCCGCCGCCGTCATCGCAAGCGGAGAGCACCAACAACGAGAGGCAAGAGGCGAAGAGAGCGAGGCGTACGGCGCGTGACACGGCTTCCCCCGGGGACCGATGGCGCGTCAGGGTAAATAGCCCCGCGCGACCGAGGCAACCCCGATTGCTGTCGGCGGATGACTTCGTCGCGCGAGCCGGCTGGACGACTGCTCACGCATCCGAGGCGGGGTGGACCTGGCGAGATGGGCCGTCGGTCAGGGGCGGATCTGCGACCAGTCCGGCTCGGGTGAGAACCGGCCGCTCGCGACGAAGCTGGCCACCGCACGGGCGGTGCGGGCGCGTACGAGCAGGTCGTTGTGGCCGAAGGGCAGCTCGATGCGGTCATCGGCCGCTGGCAGCTCGGCCTCTTCGGGCAGCACGAGGCGATCGTGGGTGGCGATGATCACGCCCGTGCGCGCGGGGTGGGCCGCGTCGCGGGTCACACCGGCGATCGCGGCGCGGCCGACGGGCGAGAGGAGACGGGCCAGGGGTCCGCGGACGGTGAGTCGCGCCGCCCGACAGCCGCGGTGCGGCGTGGCGGCGAAGATGCGGCGCTCGATGGCGGGGAGGCCGGCGCCGTCGGCCAGCGCGTGGTGCACGAGCAGTCCGCCGAGGGAGTGGCCGAACACCGCCAGCGGTGTGCGGCCGGCGCGCCGGCCGGCGGCGACGAGGTGGCGCCGCAGAGACTCGGCGTGCTCCTCGACGGTGCCGCGATGGGAAGGATAGGAGAACACCTCGGCGCGGTGGCCGAGGCGTTCGAGCTGGCGTGCCAGGGGCCAGAGAAGCGCCCCCGGCGCCAGATAGCCGTGGACGAGAACGATCACCGAGACCCCTGAAACGACGAAGGCCGGCGGTGACGCCGGCCTTCTCCTTCGAACACGGTCACGGTGGAGCTGAGGGGGATCGAACCCCTGACCTCGTGACTGCCAGTCAAGCGCTCTCCCAGCTGAGCTACAGCCCCGAGAACGACCGTTTGCGACAGATTCAATCCGCCGTCGAAGGTGTGCGGTACTCTAGTTGCGGCCCCGCGGGTTGTCAACGGGTCGCGATGCGAAAAGTGGGCGCGCGTTGACATGGTCAGGGCCGCTCTCGAAGATGCGCGCCATGCATTGCCTCCGCCGTTCTGCGCTCCAACTCTGGCTCTGCTTCGCCCTCGTGGCGTGCGGCAGCGAGGAGCCGTCGGAGCCGGCGCGCGGCGAGCCTGTCCTCACCGTCGACGGTGTGCCCGTCCCGCGCGCGCCCGGCGACAGCCGCAGCGACGAGGAGCTGGTCGAGGACCATCTGGTCGAACGCGAAGCCGCCGCCGCCGGGCTCACCGTCGATGATGCCGAGGTGTCCGTCGCGGTCGAGAGCGAGATTCGCGAAGTGGTCGCGGCGCGGTTCCGGGGCGATCCGTCGGCCTGGGAGGCCGACCTGGCGCGTCGCGGCCTGAACGCGGAGGGCTGGCGCGCGACGCGTCGTCGCGAGGTGCGCTTCGACCGGCTCGCCCGCGCGCTCATGGCGCGGCGGGTGGAGGCTGCCGAGCTTGAGGCGCTGTTCACCCGGCGCCACGGCGAGGGTGGCGTCCGGCTCCGGGTCCGTCAGATCCTCGTCAGCACGCAGGTCGAGGCCACGCGTTTCTACTCGCGGGAGGAGTACTTCCAGGAGCGTGACGCGGTCGACGCGGAGGCGCGAACCCTCGCCACGGAGCTGCGCGCGCGTGTCGTCGAAGGCACGGACTTCGCGGCGCTGGCCCGGGAGCGCTCCGACGACGAGTCCGCCGCGCGTGGCGGCGCGCTGGGGGCGCTGTGGGCGGGCCGCTACGGCGCCGCCTTCGACGAGGCGGTCGCGCGGCTCTCGCCCGGGGAGCTCTCGCCCGTCGTCGAGACGCCCCACGGCCACCACGTCATCCGCGTCGACGGCATTCGTCGCGGCGCGCGCTACACCGGCCAGCAGATCCTGGTCTCGGCCCGCCAGCGAGGCCGCGACGACGCCGACCTCGAGGCGCGGTTCACTCGCGCTCTCGAGCGTGCGCGGGCGCTGCGCGCGACCCTCGCGGGCGGGCGCCCGTTCGAGGAGGTGGCGCGCGCGGAGAGCGACGACCCGGCCACGCGCGCGCGGGGGGGCGACCTTGGCACGTTCAATCCCGGCCGCCTGGGCGCCGAGGTCGACCCCGTCCTCGAGACGCTGCCGCTGGGCGTTGTGTCCGAGCCCATCCGCGTCCCGGCAGGATACGTCATCGTCCGGCTGCAGGCGCGCGAGTTCGTGCCCGCCGACGACCGCAAGCTGGTCAGCCACATCGTCGTCGCCACGAACTACGAGCGCGTCAAGCGCCGACGCCTCGGGGGCAAGCTCGAGGGCCTCGCCGAGCGGCGCGCCACGGAGTTGCTCAAGCGAGCCCGGCAAGCCGACGCCGACTTCGCGGCGCTGGCCCGCGAGTACTCCGAAGACGAGCTGACGCGGCGCAATGGCGGCGAATATCCCGGGTACCGCGCCGGCGCGCTCGGTCCGGAGATCGACGCGGCGCTGAACGAAATGCAGCCGGGCGAGGTGCGCCTCGTGCGGTCGAAGCGCGGCTTCCACCTCCTGCAGCTCGTCGAGGTGACGCGCGTCCAGCTCGAGCAGGTGCGGCCGGCGCTCGAAGCCGAGCTGCGGGCGCGCCCGCCCAGCGCAGGAGAGGTCCTGCGTTTCCGCGAGCGCCTCCGGCTGGCGGCGCGCGTGGAACGTCGCGCCTGAGCGCAGTCCGCGGGGGCGGGCCTCGGCGCACTGATCAGCGCGGGGTGGAGACCGGCGCGCCGGGTCGCACGCCGTTGCCGTCGGCGACCGCCGACGAAGGGGGCGAGGGCGCAGCGGCCGCCTCCGGCTCCAGGCCGGCGGTCACGACGACGTGGCGGCGCTCCGGCCGGATCTCCACCTGGCGGCGGAAGTCGCGGTGACCGGGGTGGACGATGCGCAGGTCGTAACGCGTGCCCACGGGGACGCGCCCGGCGTCGATGGGCGTCATCCCGAGCAGCTTCTCGCCGTCGTAGACGCGCGCGCCTTCGGGGGTGGACTCGACCACCAGGGAGCCGTGGTCGAGATCCTCGGCGGCGCGCACGGCGCTCTCGCCCCAGTGCCGACCGAGGAAGAACGTGCCGGCGGCGAGCACGAGCCCGCCGATCGCCAGCGCGACGGCCGCTCGCCGCCACGACGCTGCTGCGCCGAAGTGCAGGGCTTCGTCCCAGCGGGGCGCCTGGTTGAGGACCGCCGCGGGCGCCTCGAAGGCCGGCTCGGGCCCGTCCGCGGCGCCGTCGTCCAGGTCGTCGGCCGCGCCGTCCTCGTCGTCGAGCTCCGCTTCCTCACTCTTGTTCGCTTCGGCGACCGGCGCCTCGGCGGGCGCCCCCCCGTCGGCGAGCGGCGGCGAAGGCTTCTCGGCAGCCGCCTCATCGTCGGTCGACGGTGGCGGCTTCTCGTCCGCAGACTCGACGCGGGCCGCCTTCTCCGCCGCAGGCTCCGCCGGCGCCTTGGGTTTCGGATCGGATCGACGCGCCAACTCGGCCAGCTCGGCGCGCCGCTTCGGGATCTCCTCGGCGAACAGCTCGGCGACATAGGCAGCGAGCGCGTCGGCCCCGGTGGCCGCCCCCAGCTTGCGCCCGACCTCGACGAGCGCCTTGTGAAAGGTGCCGGCGTCGGCGAAGCGGGCCGCCGGATCGTGCGCGAGCACCTTGAGGACGACCTCTTCGAGGCTGGCGGGGTAGTACCCGTCGACCTTGGTGGGCGGCTCGATCTCGCGCCGCGCCGTCGCGTCCGCTGGCGGTTCGGTCGCGTCGCCCTTGAAGAGGCGGCGGCCGGTCGTCAGCTCGTAGAGCACCACGCCGAGCGAGAACAGATCGCTGCGCTGGTCGAGCTCGCCGCGGGCGATCGCCTCGGGCGACATGTAGGCGTACTTGCCGCGCCGCCCGCCGGTCGGCTGCTGGCCGCGCCGCGTCGACACCCCGAAGTCGAGGAGCTTCACGTCGCCGTCGAAGCTGATCTGGACATTCTGCGGGCTGATGTCGTGGTGGATGATGCCGAGCGGCTCGCCGTCGAGATCGGGCGCGTGGTGTGCGTACTGCAGGGCCTCCGCGACGCTGCCGACGATGCGCAGCGCGACGCCGATCGGCACCGGCTTGCGCGCCTTCTGGGCCCGCGCCAGCAGCTCGGCGGCCGAGACGCCGTGCACGTACTCCATCGCCATGAAGTAGGCGTCGTCGATCTGCCCGAGGTCGTGGAGACCGACGATGTTGGGGTGGTTCAGCTGCGCCCCGGTGCGCGCCTCGGCGAGGAAGAGCCGCACGTAGGCCTTGCGCTTCGAGTACTCGGGGAGGAGGCGCTTGATGACGACGAACTTGGCGAAGCCGCCGAAGCTGAGCCGGCGCGCCAGGAAAACCTCGGCCATCCCGCCGGCGGCCAGCTTCTTGAGGAGAACGTAACGCCCGAACCTCGCCTTCATGTCACGGAGTCTAAACGGGTGTGGATCGGATTGGTACGTCAGAGGCAGGTTGAGACGCCAAAGCGCACGCCGTACACTCCCGCCGAACCCGCCGAGGGACGACGGCAGCCTCATGGCAAGCGACGATCGGATACTGGCCGCGTTCCCGCCGCCCCCTACCGCCATCCGCCTCCGCGACCTCGCGCACCGGCTCGGTGAGGATGCCGCCGATCGATACGAGCTGCGCGAGCGCCTCGAGGCGCTCGTCGGGAGCGGACGCGTCGAGCGCCTGCGCGGCAACCGTTTCGCCCTGGCGGAGCGCGACACCGTCGCCACCGGCACGCTGACGGTGACCGCCCACGGGTACGGCTTCGTGGCTGTCGAGGGCGGCGGCGAGGACGTCTACGTTCATGGCACGCAGCTCGGTCCGGCCATGCACCGGGATCGCGTGCGCATCCGCGTCCGCCCGGGCTCTCGCGGGCGCCTCGAGGGCGTGGTCACCGAGGTCGTCGAGCGCGGCACTCGCACCTTCGTCGGCACGTTCCGCCGAGCGCCGCGCGGCGTCTACGTCACCCCGCAGGATCCGCGTCTGCCGGAGCACGTCGCCGTCATCGAGGCCCAGGGTGTGAAGGACGGCGAGATCGTTGCGGCGGAGTTCGTTCGCTACGAGGAGCACGGCGGCGCAGCGGCACGAATTCTCAAGGTCTTCGGCCAGGATCGGGCGGAGGTCCGCGAGACCGATCTCCTCGTGTACGACCTGGGACTGCGCGTCGAGATGCCCGAAGCGGTGGTCCAGGAGGCCGAGGCCCTCCGCGAGGCGGTACCCGAGGCCGAGCGCAGGCGACGGCGCGATCTGACGGGACGGGCGCTGCTCACGATCGATCCCGAGAGCGCCAAGGACTTCGACGACGCCGTGCACGCGGTCCCCGACGGGCGCGGCGGTTGGACCATGACCGTCGCCGTCGCCGACGTCGGACATTTCGTGACCGCCGGCACCGCGCTCGACGCCGAGGCGCGCGCCCGCAGTACCAGCACGTACCTGCCCGACCGCGTGCTGCCGATGCTGCCGCATCACCTGTCCGGACATCTGTGCAGCCTCCTGCCCGAGCAGGAGCGGCTGGCGATGGTCGTCGAGTTCTCGGTGGGTCCCGACGGCGAGCTCGGGCGCTACGAGATCTATGAGGCGGTGATTCGCAGCCACGTGCGGTTCACCTATGAGCGTGTGGCGCGCATGCTCGGACTCCGCGATGCGGCCGACGCGCCCATGCCCGACGACGAGCCCGCGGCGGAGGCGCAGCGCGCCAACCTCGAAGCGGCGCTCCATTGCACGCGTGCCCTGCGCCGCCGGCGGCAGCGGCGCGGTTACCTCGAGATCGAGCTGCCCGAGGCGCGTTTCGTCTTCGATCCGGCCGGCGGCATCGGCGCGGTGATCCCCGCCGAGCGGAACGAGGCCCACAAGCTGATCGAAGAGGCGATGCTCGCGGCGAATGAGGTCGTGGCGCGCCATTTTGCGGCCACCGAACGGCAGACGCTGTTCCGCGTGCACGATCGCCCGCCGGAGACCGGGCTGACGCGCTTCATGGCACAGGCGGAGGCCCTCGGCGCGCCGCTGACGGTGAAGGGTCGAATCACGGCGTCGCGGCTGACGAAGTACCTCCGGAGCATCAAGGGCCATCCGCACGATCGCCTGCTCAACATGCTCGTACTGCGAGGGATGGCCACCGCCGTGTACTCGCAGGAGCCGGGCCTGCACTTCGGTCTCGGCACGAGCTTCTACCTGCACTTCACGAGCCCGATTCGCCGGTACCCGGACCTTGTCGTCCACCGGATGCTCAAGGAAGAGCTGCGCGGCACGCCTTCCGGCTTCGCCGAGGGCTCGCTGGCGGAGCTCGCGAACGAGTGCAGTCGCAAGGAGCGCCTCGCCGTCGAGGCCGAGCGTGCCGTGCAGGACCTCTACAAGGCGCTCTTCCTCGCGCAGCACGTGGGCGAGGACTTCGACGGCACAATCATCGGCGTCATCGGCGCCGGCCTCTTCGTGCAGATCGACGAGCACTTCGTCGAGGGTCTGGTGCCCGTCGACACTCTCCAGGACGACTACTACGAGCTCGACGAGGAAGCGGCGATGTTGACCGGCCGCTATACGGGGCGCACGTTCGGCCTCGGGGACCGCCTGAAGGTGCGTGTCGCGGCGGTCGACGCGCGCCGCCGCCGCGTCGAGCTGCACATCGCCGAGCCACGCTTCGTGCGCCGCGCGAGCCGCGCCACGCCGTACACGCTGAAGCGCCGGCGCCGCTAGTCAGTTCTCCGCCCGCCCGGACAGGCGCAGCACCTCGGCGAAGATCCGCTCGATCGGGTCGTCGGACGCCACGTAGTTGATTTCCGTCGTGTCGAGCGCGAGCAGCGGGGTCGTGCGGTAGTGCGCGAAGTAGTGCGTGTACATCTCGCACAGCGCGCGCAGGTAGCCCACGTCGAAGTCGGCCTCGAATGGGCGGCCACGCCGCTGAATGCGCGCCAGCAGCGCTTCGATGTCGGCGTGCAGATAGATGAGGACGTCAGGCTGCAGGATCTGCGTCTCGAGGGACGTGTAGACACGTTCGTAGAGCGCCAGCTCATCGGCTTTGAGCGTCAGCTGTGCGAAAATGCGGTCTTTCAGCAGGTGGTAGTCCGCCAGAGTGTTCGGCGCGAAGAGATCGGCCTGTACGAGCTCCTGCTGCTGTCCGAACCTGCTCATCAGGAAGAAGAGCTGCGTCTGGAAGGCGTAGCGCTCCTTGTCCTGGTAGAAGAGGGGAAGGAACGGATTCTCTTCGACCACCTCGAGCACGAGGCGGGCCTGCATGCGCTCGCGCAGCTTCGCGACCAGCGTCGTCTTGCCGACGCCGATGGGGCCCTCGATCGCGACGTAGAGCGGACGGCTCATCAACCCCCCAGGGACTCCAGGGCCACGCGGACGGCGTTGCGCACGACGGGGTGTGGATCGCCGGCGCGGCGGCGCAGGGCACCGACGGCGGCCCGCTCGCCCAGGCGACGCAGGCCCTCCGCGGCGGCGACGCGGACCGGCCAGTGCGCGTCGTCGAGGGCGCCCTCGAGCGCCGGCCGGAAGCCGGGCTCGGCGCAACTGCCCATCGCCAGCGCGGCGGCCTTGCGCACGCTCTCATCGGCGTCCGTCAGCGCCGTGGCGAGGCCTTCGGCATCGCGAACGCGGCCCATCAGGTAGGCGGCGGCTTCGCGCAGCGAAGCATCCGGCGCCCCCAGACTGTGCCGGAGCGCGCCGCGGACCGCCGTCCGATCGAGGCGGTCGAGGGCCACGCCGACCGTGCTGCGCAGCTCGGCGTCGCTCCCCGGCACCGCCTGGATGAGCGGCTTGATCGCGAGCGCATCGCCCAACCGGCCGAGCGCCTCGGCGGCGAAGCGGCGCACGCCCTTGTGCGGATCGCGCAGCGCGCGCGCGAGCCGCGGGACGGCGCCGGGATCACCCAGGCGTCCGAGCCCCATGCACGCGAGCTGCCGCACGCGATCGTCCCGGTGCTTGAGCGCCTCGCCGAGCGCGTCGAAGCCGTCGCGGTGCGCGAGCTCCGCGAGCGCCCGAGCGACGAGGACCGCGACCTCGTCGGCGTCGCCGACGCTGGCCCACGCGCGCGCGAGCACCGCCGCGACCCGTCGCTTGTCGGGTTGCTGCTCGCCGAGATCGCCCAGCGCGAAGGCCGCGGCCGCGCGCACGTCGTCGTCGGGATCGCGCAGCAGGAGGGCCGCCAGGGCGTCGAAGCTGCCGATGACGCCGAGCCGACCGAGTGTGTACGCCGCGCCGATGCGCACCTCGGGATCGGCGTCGCCGAGGCCGCGATGCAGGAGCTGGATGGCCTCGAGATCGGCCGGCCAGACGAGCTGGGTGGCCATCTCGCTCGGCGCGCCGGGATCCTCGCCGGCCAGCGCCTCCGTCGGCAGCGCCGACGCGCGCGCCTGCCCGATGCGAAACAACGCCGAGAACGCCTCGGCGCGGACGTCCTCGTCATCGTCGCGCAGCATGGAGACGAGCGGCGGGACGGCGCGCACGTCCTCGATGGCGCCGAGCGCCTCGCAGGCGGCGGCGCGGACGGTCGGGGCATGCGAGCGCAGCGCCTGGGCCAGCGCGCCGAGCGCCCGCCGGTCGCCACGCTCGCCGAGCACGGTCGCCGCGGCACGTGCCGCCTCGGCGTCGCCGCTCCGGAGAGCCGCCACGAGCGCCTCGACCGTCATGCGCCCATGCCGAAGCGCGCCAGCTTCTTGTGCAGCCCCTCGCGGGTGATGCCCAGCGCCTGGGCGGTGCGCGTCTTGTTGTTGGCGTGATCGCGGAGTGCGCGCGCGAGCAGGACGCGCTCGACGGCGTCCATCATCTCGGTGAGCGTGCCCCGCGGCAGGTCGCCCTCGGCCATGGCGCTCGAGTGGCCGCGCACCCGCGGCGACAGGTCCTCGGGCAGCACCAGATCGCCCTCGAGCCGGCCGATGAGCACGCGCTGGATCTCGTTCTGGAGCTCGCGCACGTTGCCCGGCCAGTCGTAGGCGGTCAGCAGATCGAGCACCTCGGGCGTGAACCCGCTCAGGCTACGACCGAATTCCCGTGCGTAGCGGGTCAGGAAGTGCTTCGCGAGCACGGGGATGTCCTCGCGGCGCTCCCGCAGCGGGGCGAGCGACAGCGGGTACACGGCGAGCCGGTAGAAGAGGTCCTGCCGAAACGTGCCGTCGGCGACCATCTTCTCGACGTCGCGGTGCGTCGCGCTGACGACGCGCACGTCGACGCGCTTCGGACGCGGCGCGCCGATGGGCCAGATCTCGCCCTCCTGAAGAACCCGCAGCAGCTTCGCCTGCAGGAGCACTGGCATCTCGCCGATCTCGTCGAGGAAGATCGTGCCGCCGTCGGCCAGCTCGAAGAGGCCCTTCTTGTCGCGGTCCGCGCCGGTGAACGCGCCACGCACATGCCCGAACAGCTCGCTCTCGAGCAGGTTCTCAGGGAGCGCGCTGCAGTTCTGGGCCACGAAGAGCTTGTCGCGTCGATTGCTCGTATAGTGGATGGCCCGTGCGACCAGCTCCTTGCCCGTCCCGGTCTCCCCGAGGATGAGCACAGGCACTCGCGTGTCGCGCACCTTCTCCACGCCGCGCATGACCTGCTCGATGGCCGCGCTCCTCCCGATCAGGCCGGGAAACGTCTCGTCCTGCTCCTTCTGCTTCAGATACAGGTTCTCGCGTTCCAGACGCTGCTCTGCGAGGCGCAGGCGCGCCACGAGCCGCGCGTTCTCGGCGGCGACGCCGATGTGTGCGGCGGCGACGGTGAGCAGCTCGAGGTCGGTGGCGTTGAAGAGGCCCGGCGTGGCGCGGTTGTCGACCTGCAGCACGCCGCCGATCTCGTTGCCCGCCCAGAGCGGCACCGCCAGTGTGCTCGCGAGGCCCGCCTGAACGACGGAGCGCACCTGCGCCATCTGTGCGGCGGCGTTCGTGAGCAGGAGTCCGGCGCGATCCTCGACCACCTGCCGCAGGAGGGTGCGGCTGATGGGGATGTCGGGCTTGCCGCCACCGCGCCGCCGGGTGGCGACGACGGGGTAGCGGCCACCGCGCTCCTTGAGCGCCACGGCGAGGTGCGTCGCCTTGGGCAACAGCTCGAAGACCAGATCGGCGCCAGCGCCGAGCACCTCTTCGAGATCGGTGCTGCGGGCCAGCGCCGCCGTCGAGCGGTAGAGGATGGCCAGCCGCGCGGGCTCGACGATGCGTTCGGCGATCGCGTGCACCTGATCGATCGGGCGCTTCGCCACCACGGCGCCCGCCTCGGCTTCGGCGAGGCGCACGCGCAGGACCACCGGCTGCATCGGATCGCCCAGGTGGAGCTCGTCACCGTCCCAGAGCTCGCACTCTGGGCACTCGGCGTCGAGCGCCGTCGCCGCCCGGCCGCGCACGTGCACCGAGCCGTTGCTGCTGCCGCGGTCGACGTAGCGCACGACCCCGTCCACCCGGTCGAACCGGCCGTGCTGACTGCTGAGGTGCGCGTCCGGCAGAGTCAGGCCGGCGTCGCCGGCACGGCCGACGATGCACGGCAGGGCGACGGAGAGCCGCGTCCCCGCCCGCGCGCCGCTGACGACTTCGACGACGAGCGACTCGTCGGCCATGACGGTGGCTCCGGGCGGGGGGAGAGGGGGCTCAGGCCTTCTTGCGGTGGCTGAGCTTCGCCATCATCAGATCGATGGTGTAGACGGCGCCCTTCAGCTTCTTGTCCTTCTCCGCCGCCGCCGCGTCGATCACTCGCTGCTGCTCGAGCGTGGGGATGATCGACTCGTCGCCGAGGCGGTCCAGGCCGAAGAAGATGACGTTGCGCACGGTCAGATCAGCGTCGCCGGCGTACTTCGCGAGCTGCTGCAGCGCGGTGTCCTTCGCGCCGCTCATCTGCGCCAAGCGGTACCCGGCCAGCGTGCGGATGCCCGCCTCGTTCTTCGGGTCGAGCTTGCCGCCCCAGCACAGCGGATCGACGGTGCACTCGCGCTGCGCGGCGATCTTCGCCATCGTCTTGTCGTAGTCGGCCAGCGTCTGCGCGTATGCCTTCACGTCGTTCGACGCCTCGGCCTTCTTGTCGGCCGGCGCGGCGTCGACCTGCTTCTGGGCGTCGGCCTGCCAGGTCTTCATCTTCGTCTGGATGCCCTGGATCGTCTTCTCGAGCTTCTCGAGCGACTTCGCGTCGCTGCCGTCGATGAGGTTCGCCAGGTTGATCGCGACCTGCAGCCGGAAGCCGTGGCTGCCCCAGGCCTGCGGGTGGGGCTCGTCCTCGAGCAGCTTGAACAGCCCGGGCACGGCCTTCTGGCTGCCGAGGAACGCCAGCTGCTGCACCGCCGCCAGCTTGTACTCGAGCGCGTTCTCGCCGTCGGCGGCGATCTCGAGCAGCGGCTCCACGCCGCGCTCGTCGCCGATGACCGCCAGGGCGTTGGCGATCGAGATCGTCTTCTGCACGCCCGCCATCACGAAGAGCTGCGCCTTCTTGGGATCGCTCTGGATCGACGGCGGCATGTCCTCCCGGCGCTTGAGCGCGGCGATCAGCGCGTCGACGGCGGTCGGGCTCGGCATGTCACCGAGGATCTCGGCGGCCTTGGCCTCGATGAGGCCACCCTTGTCGAATCCGAGCTTGCGGGCGCGGTCCTCGACCTTGCGGTTCTTGCGCTCGAGGACCTCGATCAGCTTGGGCACCGCCGCTTCGGGTCCGACGCGGTTGAGCGCCATGCGGCAGTTGGGCACCTCGTTGCGGTGGAGGTGGTCGTCGAGCCAGAGGCACGTGACGAGGCCGTCGACCGCCTCCTTCGCCTTCACCTTGCCGAGCGCCTCGGCGGCGAGGCCGTTGAAGACGATCGGCTGCGCGTCGGGATCGGCCTCGAGGATGGGCAGGAGCGGCGCGACGACGCTCGGATCGGGGTTGGCGGCGACGAGCTTGAGCGCCCCGAGCCGCGTCTCCTTGGGCGTCGCCGGGTTGACGGCGACGTTCAGGTACGTGGCGAGATTGCTCTTGTCGTTCCACTCGAGGAGGACGCGCGCGGCGACTTCGCCGGTCTTCGCGTCCTTCTCCTGCAGGGCTTCCACCATCGTCGGGAGCGCCCGCTTGTCGCCGATCGTCGCCAGCGCGCTGATGATGTCGTACTTGTTGCCGCCCTTGTAGGCGGCCATGAGCGGCTCGACCGCCTCTTCGGACTTCAGCTCGGCGAGCTTGCGGATGGCCTTCTGCCGCTCGGCGCCATCGAGCTTGGCGATCCAGGTCTCGGGCGCGTTGGGATCGGACTGCCCGCAGCCCGTGGACAACAACACCGCTGCCACCAGTCCCAGGGGACCTGCTGCGCGACGCATCGTAAATCCCTTTCGCGATTGAGGATTTGCACGTACGGGGGCGGAACATAACACCACTGGATCCGGGTGGTCAACCCGGGTACAGTGCCCGTCCCAGGCGGTCCAGAGACGTCGCAGAGCACCGTGCAGGCGAGGCAAAACAGGGCGGCCGTGCGCGATGAGGGCGTGGTGCCGCGCCGCCCCGGGGTGGCGCTGGCGCTCGGGCTCCTCATGCCGGGGCTGGGCCATCTCTACTGCGGCGAGCTGCGCCTGGGGCTTGCCATCTGGCTCGGCGTGCTGGCCGTTTGCGCGACGCTGCCGTTGCTGTGGGCGCGGTGGCTCTTCGTGCCGCTCCTGCCGGCGATCGTCTTCGGGGTGGCATGGCTCGCGCTGCAGGTCGTCCTGGCGCGCGATCTGCTGCGGCGCGTGCGGCGCGACGGCCCCGCTTTCCGGCTGCGCCCCTTCAACCATCCGGTGACCTACCTGGCGTTCTGGCTCGGGCTGGGCGTCCTCCCGCTCTACGTCACCGGGGAGGTCGTCACCGGGCTGTTCGTCGGCTCCCTCGAGGTGGCCGATCACTCCATGTTCCCGAAGCTGCTTCCCGGGGACCGCCTGCTCTTCGACCGCTGGACGTTCCGCGAGCGCGATCCCACGCCGGGGGAGCTGGTGGTCGTCACCTGGCCGCCGGCGGGGCCGCTGGTCACGCGCGTCATCGCGACCGCGGGCCACACCGTGCAGCTGCGGGAGGGCCGGCCGGTGATCGACGGCGCGCCCCTCCCGCGGACGCCGCTCGACGAGCTGCGCGTGGCGCGGTTCGGCGACGGCGCCGAGGCGGAGCGCCTCGCCGGCCTCGATGGCTTCGAGGAGCAGAACGGGCCGCATGCCTACGTGGTCACCTACGACCGCCTCGAGTCGGCGACGGACGATCCGCCGCCGGTGACGCTGGGTCCCGCGGAGATCTTCGTCCTCGGGGACAACCGCCTCGACGCGCTCGGCAGCCGTCGATTCGGTCGGCTGCCGGTGGACGCCGTCGTCGGCAGCCCGCGCTACGTCTGGGCCTCGCTGGCCGATGACGGGGGCCTGCGGGACGGGCGCGTCGGCTGGAGCGTCCGCTGACTCGCGCGCGGGGGGACCGGGATCGAGCGCCGTGGGCAGGGTGGACGCCCACGGGGGCGTCGAGTAGGCTGGTCGTCCGGTCGGGGCGCCGGCTCGCCCGACGCCCCGCGCCGGAGCCGTTGGCGACGCCTCCGGGGGAGCACGGATGAAGGAGCTGGGCCGGGTCCTGGTCGTCGACGACTCCGAAGACGACCACCTGCAGATCCGGCGTGTCCTGCGCGGCCACTTCCATGTGACTGCCGCCTGGTCGGGCGCCGAGGCCCTCGAGCGCCTCGAGCGCGAGCCCGACGCGTTCGACGTGCTCGTCACCGACCAGATCATGCCGCGCATGGCCGGCGACGCGCTGATCCGTCGGGTCAAGGCCGATCCGCGGTTCGCGCGCGTCCGCTGCATCCTGCTGTCGGGACAGACGTCGAACGAGCAGCTCGTGGAGATCCTCCGCGACGGCGCGGTCTTCCACTACTTCGACAAGGGCCGCACGCTCCTCTACAAGGACGGCCAGGCCGAGCTGCTGATCGCGCTGCGCAACGCAGCGCAGGCGAGCCGCCTCGAGGCGGAGCGAACGCGGTTGAATCAGCGCCTGCGCGCGCAGGTGGAGGCGCTCAGCGGCCAGTACAAGCTCTTCAAGACGCTCGTGGGCCTCAAGGATCCGGCGCAGATCCTGCGCCTCGTGATCCAGAGCCTCGCGCAGCGACTGCCGTGCCGCGCGGCGCTCGGTCTCGTCGATCTGCTGCCGGATCAGGGCGCCTTCGGATACGTCGCAACGGCGCCGGGGGGGCCGGTGGCGTGCGAGGGCGAGCTCGCGGCGTGGCAGGGCTGGGCGCGCGACGCGTATGCGCGGCTCTCCGGGCGCACGCCCGGCCCGGCGCTCGTGTTCGGCCGCAGCGCGGAGCCGTCCCCGGGCGGGGCGCCGGCCCCCGTGCCCGACGACGCGCCGCACGTGCCCGTCTTCGTCGACCGCGATCTGCGCGGTCTCTTGGTGCTGATCCGCGACGACGGCGCGCCCTTCGAGGACGAGGAGGTCGAGCTGCTCGACGTCTGGCGCGACCAGCTCCAGGACGCGCTGACCCGCGTCTATACGCAGGTGCTCGACCAGCAGCGCCGCCTCGAGCTCATGGTCGAGGCCATGAGCGAGGGCGTCGTGATGACCGACGAGGGCGGCGCGGTCACGCTGATCAATCGGGCCGCGCGCCGCATGCTCGAGATCGCCGACGCCGAGCGCCCCGACCTGCGCGCCATCCTCGCCGCGATGGGCATGTCGACCGTCGACCTGCTCCGTCAGTTCGGCCCCGGCGAGACCATCGTGCACTGGCGCGAGATCCGCCTCGGCGAAGGACACCAGCAGGTCATGTTCTCGCCGGTGCGCGATCACTCCGGTGCGTTCGTGGGCGTCCTGGTGCTGCTGCGCGACGTGACGGACCAGAAGCGCGCCGAGCAGCGCCGCGAGGAGTTCGTCCACATCATCGGCCACGAGCTGCGCAGCCCGCTCACGAGCATCGGGGGCGTGCTCGACCTGCTGGCGAAGTCGGTGCTCGGGGAGCTGTCGGGCCGGCAGCGCGAGTACGTCGAGATGGCGCGCGACTCCTGCGTCAAGATCAACCACATCCTCAACGACCTGCTCGACCTCGCGAAGTTCGAGAAGGGCAAGATGCCCCTGTCGATCGAGACGGTGAACCTCGAGGAGGTGGCCCGGGACGCAGTGCGCAAGTTCGAGCCGGTGGCGATCGAGCGGGGCGTGCTGCTGTCGTTCGAGTGCGAGACGCAGGGGCTCGTCTGCCAGGCCGACGCCTATCGCATCGGCCAGGTGATGAACAACCTGCTCTCGAACGCGCTCAAGTTCACGCCCTCGGGCGGACGCGTGATTGTGACCGTCTTCACCGCCTTCGCCGTTCCCGACGCCTATCTCGTCAGCGTCCACAACACGGGCGACGAGATCTCCGAGGGTGATCTCGACCGCATCTTCGACAAGTTCGAGCAGGTCGACGTGGGCGACCGGCGCAGCCTCGGTGGCACGGGCCTGGGTTTGTCGATCTGTCGAAACATCGTCGCCGGCCACGGGGGCACCATCTGGGTGGAGAGCCGGCAGGGCGAGGGGACGAACTTCGTCTTCATGCTGCCCGCCGCGCCGGGCGTCGCCGACCTCGAGGAGGGCGAGGGACCCGCCGCCGGCGGCAGCCTGTACGCCGATGGGCGTCCGCTGCTGGTGGTGTCGCCCGATCTGCGTGAGGCGCTGGCGCTCAAGGGGCTCCTGCTGCGGCTCGGCTTTCGAGTGCGCCTCTGCCGGCCCGATCCGGCCGACGTGCACGATCGGGTGACCGCGCTGCGGCCGCCCGTCGCCGTGTACCTCGACCCGGAGGACGCGCCGGGTCCGGAGGTGCTCGCTGCGCTGGCGGCGTTCAACGAGCTGGCCGTGGTGGCGATGTTGCAGCCCGGCGCGATGGCGCCCGGACCCGTGGATCTGGCGCTCGAGCTGCCTGCGGAGCCGCTCGCGCTCGCCAGCATCCTCAGCGTCGTCCTCCTGCGGCAGCGGCAGCGTCGTCGGATGCGCGTGCTCGTGGTCGATCGCGACGCCGGGTGGGCCTCGCGGATCGCGGGCCAGCTCGACGACTCCGGGTACCTCGCCTACACGGCGCGGACCGCGGCGGAGGCGGTCCGGCGCGTCGAGGTGCTCCTGCCGGACGTGGTGCTGCTGGATCCCGAGCTCTCCGGCGCCGCGCAGGTGCTCGAGCACCTGCAGGGCGACACGGGCGACGAGATCCCCATCCTGTTCACCGGCGAGGGCGGGCTCGGGGGCGATGCCGACGGCGTCCCCCGCGACCTCGACCCACGGGACCTGGCGCTGCGCGTCCGGACGCGGCTGGCCGAGGCGCGACGCCGTGGGGTCGACTCCTTGATCATCTTGCCGGGGCCTCGGGAGCTCGAGCGCGAGGTCCAGGTCCGGCAGCGGGAGGCGCGTCCCTACGCCTATTGCACGATCGACATCGAGGGCCTGCACGCCGCGATGCAGCACCAGGGCTTCATGTGGGGGCACGCGGTGATGGCGCAGACCGCCGAGCTCGTGCACCGCGTGCTGCGCGACCGCGCCGACGAGCGGGCCTTCCTGGGGCACCAGCGCGACGACGACTTCGTGCTGCTCGTGGGCCCGGAGCACTGCGAGGCGGTGGCGCGCGAGATCGTGCGCGCCTTCGACCGGCTCGAGCCCCTGATCACCGCCGGCCACGCGGGGGCGGCCCCTCCACCGATCCACGAACGCCTGCGCCTCGTCGTCACCGCGATCGTCGACTGGAACGGCCGTTTCGACTCCTACGCCGCGCTGCAGGCCGAGATGGCGCGGGCGCGCGGCCGGGACACGGGCGAGGTGCTCTTCATCGATCGCGGCGCCCGCGCGGTGGCACCTCCGATCGAGCCTTGACCGAGGGTGGCTGCGTGTCGTACATGTGAGCTGCTGTACCGAGAGGGGCTCCGATGAAGGAACGTCAGGAGGAGCGCCGCGCCCAGTCCCGGCTGGCCGCGCGATTCCCGGTCATCCACATCCTCGGGGAAGACGAGCGGCACGCCTGCGTCGTCGAGGATCTGAGCGCCACGGGCATGCGCGTGGTGGCGGCGCCGGGGGACGACGAGCTGCCCCACAACCGCTATGCGTGGCTGCAGTTCCATCTGCCGGGCGACGAGGTGCCCATCCGCGCGCTCGGCGAGCTCTGCCACGAAGGCGGCGCGTCGCGGGGCTTCCGCTTCAAGTACATCTATCCGCGCGATCGTCGCCGGTTCGAGGCGTTCGTCCGCGAACACGCGAGCGAAGCGCTCGCGAGCTGAAACGCCTTTCGCTATCGTGCGGCCCGTGTGGCCGCCCGCTCTCCCTGCATTCCCCACCGCGCTCACCGGGCTCGACGTCTGCCTCGCCGGCTCCGCGGCGCGCCTCGCGCTCGGCGGGCCGCGTCTTCATCAGCCGCCGGAGCTGATCGTCGCCACCCACGAGGGCGTCCTTCGCGAACGCCTCGGAGAGGCCGCGCCGGCCGATGACCGGCCCGGCTGGATCGCGCTCGGGCCCTGGCGACTACGCCCTGCGCCGGAGGGGCTGGCCGAGGCGCTGGCGGCCCGTGTCATCGCCGTCGACGCCTTCGGCGTGCGGCCCGGCGGTGAGGTGATCGATCCGCTGGGCGGCGTCGCCGCGTGGCGGGCGGACCGTCTCGACGCGCCCGGGGAGTCCGCGCTCGAGGCGCGGCCCGACCTGCTCGTCCGCCTGTTGGGGTTGGCCGGCGAGCTGGGCCTGCGGGTCGACGAGGCGGCGCTGGCGCGGCTGACCGAGGCGGCGGGCACGGTCCTGCGGGCGGATCGTGACGAGCTGCGCGAGGGCCTGACCCAGATCCTCGTGGGACGCCGCGTCTACGCCGTTCTGCAACTCCTCGAGCGCACCCGGCTGCTGGCGTTCGTGCTGCCGGAGGTGGCGGCGCTCGTCGACTTTCACAAGTCGAGCCGGCTCCACCACAAGGACGTCTGGCAGCATACGCGGTTGGTCGTGCGGCAGGCGCTGCCGAGGCCGCACCTGCGCTGGGCGGCGCTGCTCCACGACGTCGGCAAGGTTCACACGCGCAGCTTCGAGGAGCGCAAGGTGCACTTCCTCCGGCACGACGAGCTCGGCGCGTACATGTGCGAGGGCATCGCCGCGCGGCTGCGGTTTCCGGCGGCGCTGGCGGAGCGGGTGCGCGCGCTCGTCCTCTACCACCTGCGCGCGAACCTCTACGAGCCCGGCTGGAGCGATGCCGCGGTCCGTCGCTTCGCGGGCGAGGTGGCGCCGTGGCTCGAGGATCTGCTGCACCTCTCCCGGGCCGACGTGACGAGCAAGCGGCCGGGCCGGCGGCGCGAGGCGATCTTCAACCTTCATCAACTGCGCGCCCGCATCGACCGGTTGCGCGCCGAGGACGCCGCGAGGCGCCCGACGGTGCCCAGCGGCCTCGGAAACGCCATCATCACCGGCCTCGGCATCGCGCCCGGGCCGCGTGTCGGCGAGCTGCGGCGGGCGTGCGAGCAGGCGGTGCGCGACGGCCGGCTGCCGCCGTCGCCCGACGTCGAGACGTGCCTCTCGTTCCTGAAGGCGCGGCTCGCCGCGTGATCGACCGCGCTGAATAGGCGTCTTCCGGCGCCCGTCGTCCAGTCGAGTGCACGAGCGCACCTGTTTCGGAGGTGAACATGTCCAAGGGGATGTCTGCGGCAGCGTTGGTGATCGTCCTGGTGGCGGCGGCCCTGCCCGCCGGTGCGCAGGTGTCGGCCCCGGCCGCACCGGCGACCCCCGCGGCGTCCGTCCCGCCGGCGGCCACGCCCGCGCCCGCCCCGGCATCGGCGACGAGGCCCCCGCCGAAGAAGGTCGGTCCGGCGCGGAAGGCCGGGGCCAAGGCCGAGAAGGCGCGCAAGAACCGCTGGCCGGAGCGTCGGCCCGCGGCGCGCCTCGGCCCGGTGCCCAAGCTCGGCAACGTGCCCTTCGAGCAGGGGGAGCGCCTCGTGTTCCGCATCGAGATGCTCGGTGCCCACGCCGGCGACGCGATCCTCGGCGTCGGCAAGCGCGCCGTTCAGGACGGCAAGCCGGTCGTGCCGCTCGCGGCGTGGCTGCGCTCGAGCGACTTCCTGCAGAAGTTCTATCCCGTGGACGACAAGCAGTACGTGCTGCTCGACGAGAAGACGTTCCTGCCCCTGCGCAACGATTTCTACGTGCGGGAGGCCGGGAAGACCGTCAACTACCACACCACCTTCGACCAGGGCGGTCGCAAGGTCGACTCGCTGAAGCTCGACAAGACCGGCGCCGGCAAGACGATGCGGCGCACCTGGTACACCGAGGGCGAGATCCTCGAGCCCCTCGAGTGCCTCTACGCCGTGCGGCGCATGGACCTGAAGCCCGGCATGAAGTTCAGCTTCTTCTCGTGGGACGGCCGCCGCGAGCGCTTCGTGGACGTGAAGGTCGTCGGCGAGGAGAAGGTGTGGACGCAGCTCGGCTGGTTCGACACGATGCGCCTCGACATCACGACGCGCGTCAGCGGCGGCTTCATCGGCAAGGACGAGCTCGACCGCGAGGCGCGCAAGGGCTCGGCGTGGATCGGGCTCGACCCGCGCCGCACGCCGGTGAAGCTCACGAGCCCCACCAAGCTCGGCGATGCGCAGGCCATCCTCGTCAAGCGCTACGTCGAGGACGCCGACCTGCTCGGCCAGGCCACGGCCGAGCGTGCCGCGGCCATCGCCAAGGCCGGCAAGTAGTCCTTCAGCGCTCTGGGCAGCTCAGCTGGCCGCCGCAGTCGCGCGGATCCGCGCAGCAGGCGAGCGCCTGGGTCAGGCCCGGCTGACCGCCGAGCGCCTGGGGCGACGCGCAGCGGGCGAAGCCGCCCCGTCCTGCCTCGCCCGCCTGGGTGAACGCGAGCCGGGATCCCTCGTCGAGGCGCGGAGGCGCCGCGCCGGCACCGGTCACCACCAGCACCGCCAGGCTATGCCCGCCGTTGCCGCCCGCGCCGTTCCCGCCGCAGCCACCGTCGCCACCGCGCCCCCCTGCGCCGCCCGCGGAGTAGGTGACGCCGTCGCCGGGCTGGGGCGGGCCGCCGATGCGACCGGGCGCGCCGAGGCCACCGGAGCCGCCGGGGCCGCCCGGGCCGCCGTCTCCGGCGCCGACGGCGCTCCGGGTGAGCACCGTGGGGCAGGGGCCAAGGAGTAACAGGCCGATGCTCGCGCCGCCCGCCGTGCCGTTTGCGCCGGGCAAGCCGCCGCATCCGCCGGCACCGCCGCCCGAACCACCGGGTCCGAGGAAGCCCTCGAACGATGCCGCGCCGCCACCGCCGCCGCCACCGCCGCCGCCAGGGGAGCCGGACGTCGCCGGGCGTCCCGACGCGGGCAACCACGTGGCGCCGTCGACATCGATGCTGCCCCCGAGGGACGCCGGGAGGCCGGGGGCGCCGTCATCGCCCTGTCGGGCGTCGTCGCCGGCGATGCCGCCGAACGGATAGCCCTGGGAGCCGAGGCCGCCCGACCCGCCGTTGCCGGCGCCGTCGACACCGCGGCGGCCGGGCTGCCCCGGTCCGGCGGCGCCCCGTCCGCCCGGACCGCCCTGGGCGTCGGGGCACATCGGGTTGGACCCGCCGTCGCCCCCCTCGCGGTCGAGCTGGCCGGGGGCGCCGGGTTCGCCGGTGTCGACGCCGGGCTGACCGCGATCGCCCTCGGCGCCCGCGCCGCCTGCGCCCGCGACGACGCGCGCGTCCCTCAGCTCGAGGGCGCCGCAGGCGTGCCCCGCGATCACGATCGACGAGGCGCCCGGCGCGGCGTCGGCCGACTCGAGGTCGAGGTGGTCGACGAGCACTTGCGCATCGCCTTCGAGCAGCATCACGGGCTGCACCCGGCCGTCGGCGCCGCGCACGGTCGTGCTCGCGCCACCCGGACGTCCGACCCGTTCCCAGGCGCCGGCGGCGGGGTCGAAGCGATAGCCGCCGTGGAACCCCACGACCGAGCGCACGCGGAGCGGCTCGCGGACGAGGTGGAGCCCGGCGTCGAGCAGCACCGCGTCGCGTTCGGGGCCCGTCAGCTCGAGGGCGCGTGCCACCGTCCGCACCGGATCGCGGGGGCCGCCGAGGCCGGCGTCGTCGCCGAAGTCGGCGGAGACGAAGATCGAGCGCCCGAGCTCGCCGTCGACGCCGTCGCAGTTCGCGTCGTCGAACGTCGGATCCGGCGGATCGGGCGTGCCCGGGCCGCACTCGCAGCCATTCGCCGGCAGCCCGTCCCGATCGACGTGACCCTCGCGGCAGCCTCGGAGCGCGCAGACGCCGCCGTCGCACGCGGCGATGCCGTTCTCGAAGGCGCACACGTTGCCGCAGCGCCCGCAGTTCCCCGGATCGGCGGTGACGTCGAAGCCCTCGTCGGCGACGCCGTCGCAGTCGTTGTCTACGAGATCGCAGACCTCGTCCTCGGCGACACCCGGCGCGGCATCACAGATCGTCGAGCCCGGATCTATCGGATCACAAACAAGAATCCCGCGCCGTTGACACTGCCCGAGCCCGACGTCGCACGCGGCCCCGAGATCGGCGAAGTCCTCGTCGAACGCGCCGTCGCAGTCGTTGTCGGCCCCGTCGCACTGCTCCGGCCCAGGCTCGGGCGCACGGGCGCTGCAGACGATGTCGCCGCCGTCCGCGCTGCAGACGAATACCCCTTCGACGCGGCAAGTGCCTTCGCCGTCGCCGCACGGGCCGCCGACGCCGGGGAAGCCTTCGTCGGTCTGACCGTCGCAGTCGTCATCGACGCCATTGCAGACCTCGGCAGGGACCTCGCCGCAGGCGCCGCAGGCGTTGAGCGCACCCTCGTCGGTCTGGTCGTCGCAGTCGTCGTCGGCGCCGTTGCAGGTCTCGATGGGCAGGTCGCCGCAGGCGCCGCAGGCGTTGAGCGTGCCCTCGTCGGTCTGGCCGTCGCAGTCGTCGTCGGCGCCGTTGCAGGTCTCAAGGGGCAGGTCGCCGCAGGCGCCGCAGGCGTTGAGCGTGCCCTCGTCGGTCTGGCCGTCGCAGTCGTCGTCGGCGCCGTTGCAGGTCTCGATGGGCAGGTCGCCGCAGGCGCCGCAGGCGTTGAGCGCGCCCTCGTCGGTCTGGCCGTCGCAGTCGTCGTCGGCGCCGTTGCAGATCTCGTCGCCGGCGGGCGTACAGGGCGTCGCGTCGGGACCGGCGTCGGCCTCGGCGCACAGGCCGTCGCGGCACTCGCCGGCGCAGATCTGGCCGCAGGCGCCGCAGTGGTCGGCGGAGCGCCGGAGATCGAAGTCCTCGTCGGTGTGGCCGTCGCAATCGTCGTCGTCGCCGTTGCACGCCTCGGGACCACAGGCGACGCAGGCGCCGACGACGCAAGCCTCGCCGTCGGCGCAGTCGGCGCGGGTGACGCACTCGAGCTCGGCCAGCTCGTCGAGGCGGGGCGACACGCATGCGGTCGCCGCCGCGACCAGGGCGGACAGGAGGAGGACACGCGAACGGAACAGTCTCGGCCTCAACGCGGACACAACGGCGGGATGGGCATGGTCGTGCCATCGTGACCCCGGCCGGCGCTCGGTGTCAACGCCCGCGGGCGCCCGCAGCGGGCCGACCCCGCCTTGCGATGCCGGGATGCGCTGTGGTACCGAACGGCGTTCCGCCGTCGTCCGCTGGAGGTCGCCGTGAAGAGCCCTGTCCTCGCCTCGTCCGCCCTCGCCGCCGCCCTCCTGGCCGCGTCTGCGCCGGTCGTCGCCGCACCGCCGGCGAAGGCGGCCGCGACGGCGGACGGCCTTCCTTCGGCGAAGGAGATCGCCGACCAGGCGCGCGCCGCCTTCAAGGAACTGGGCGAGACGTCCGACCCGATGGTCCGCCGCGCCGTGTTCGACGGGCGCATGCTGCTCGGCGGCGCGGACCGCCACCAGGCCATCGCCGACGGACTGAAGGACGGCGACTGGGCGCTGCGGAGCTCGGCCCTCGGGCTCGCCCTCGCCGAGAAGGACGCGAAGCTGAAGAAGGCCGCGCTCGACCAGGTCGCCGCACTCCTCGCCTCCGGCGACGCGACCGAGCGCCAGCGCGGCCACGAGCTCGCCAGGAAGCACGTCGACCCGAAGGACGCGCTTTCCCTGTACAAGAAGGCGGCGGTGGACGGTGGCCCCGACGCGCGGGCCGAGGCGCGCCTGGCCCAAGTGGCGCTCGGCGGCAAGACCGCGTGGGCGATCATCGAGGCCGGCCTGAAGGAGGCCCCCGACGCTCGCGAGCACAAGGAGGCCCTCGACGCGCTGCGCACCTTCAAGGACGCGGTGGCGACCGATTGGGCGCTCGGGCACCTCCACGACGCCGACGCCATCGGCGGCATTGCCCGCGACCTGCTCGCCGCCATCGACGAGCCGAAGGCGGCCGCCCGGATCGGCACGGCGCTGCAGAAGGCCTACGACGCGCACGCGGCCGACTTTCCGAAGCGACTGAACGCGGCCTCGGTGATGGCGCGCCGCGGCAAGGCCGATCCCGTGGCCAAGACCCTGCTCGCCGGCACCCGCTTCCAGGAGCCCGGCGGGCGCCTCGTGGCCTGGCAGGGCATGGTCGGCGTTCGCGACCTCGAGATCCTCGGCAAGCTGCGCGAGGGCGTGCTCAGCAACGAGGAGCCGACCGAGGCCGACGCCGGGTACGCCTGGCTGAAGGCCTGGGCGAAGGACCGCGCCGAGCCCAAGGCCATCGAGATCCTGCAGGAGGCGGCGCGCAGCGACCGGCGCGCCCTGCGCATGCGCGCGATGGCCGCGCTCACCGACATCGCCCATCGCCCGAGCGCGCCCATCTTCGAAGCGGCGATGGGCGAGGGGCAGACGGAGATCCGCCTCGCCGCCGCCCGGGGCCTCGCCGCGGTGGCGAAGCCTGGCGACGAGCCGCGCCTGGCCGACTTCCTGCGCCGGGAGCCCGATCCCGCCGTCAAGAAGGCGCTGGTCGAGGCCTTCGGCCGCGTGGGGACGCCGGCCATCATCGACCCCTTGCAGTTCGTGATCACGTCGCCGCAGCCCGAGATCAAGATCGCGGCGATGGAGGCCGTGGCCGCGACCGGCCAGCCGAAGGCCGCCGTGCTCGTGCGCCTGCTCGAGCGCGATCCCGACCTCGAGGTGCGGTTCCGCGCCTTCCGGCATCTGATGAAGCTCGAGCCGAACGCGATGGCGGGCAAGACGGGCGGGGCGCTGTCGTGGCTTACGCCGGCGCAGGTGGAGTCCCTCGCGAACGATGACAAGACGCCCGTCGAGGTGCTCTTCCGCATCGCCGAGGCCGGCAACGACATGCAGCGCCCGTTCGCCGTCGACGGCCTGGCGCGCCGCGGCGCCGACGCGGCGACGCGCCTGCTCACGCTGGCCGAGCGCGCGGCGCATCCGGACACGGCCTCGGCGGCGCTCGACGCGCTGGCTGCGCTGCGCAAGGAGGCCTCGGTGGCGACCTACCGCGCCTCCGCCGCCAGCGCACACGGACCGATTCGCGCGGCGGCGTTCCGCGCGATGGGATTCTATGGCCCGCGCGCGCTGTTGGAGGTGCTGGTGCCGGCGCTGACCGACAAGGATCCGCTCGCGCGCGCCCGGGCCGCCGAGGCGGCGGTCCGCCTCGCCAACCGCAAGGACGCCTGAGCCCCCCGACGCGTGATCCACATCGAGAACATCCGGAAGTCGTTCGGCCCCGAGACGCTGTTCGAGGGACTGAGCTGGCACGTCAAGCGCGGCCATCGTTACGGCCTCATCGGGCCGAACGGCGCCGGCAAGACGACGCTCTTCGGCCTCATGACCGGCCTTCACCAGCCGGAGACCGGGCAGATCCGCCGCGCGCGCGACCTGACGATCGGTCATCTGCCGCAGGAGATCGCGACGCTCGCCGGCATCTCGATCCGCGACGAGGCGCGCAAGGGCCTCGCCGGGGTCGTGGCCATCGGCGAGGAGCTGCGGGCGCTCGAGGCCCAGCTCGCGACCGCGGCGGCCGACGAGGTGCCCGCCCTGATGGAACGCTACGCGCGCCTTCAGGCGCGCTTCGAGATGCTCGGCGGCTTCCGTGTCGAGAACCGCGTGGAAGAGGTCCTGGCGGGCCTCGGCTTCCGTCCGTCCGATTTCGACAAGGATTGCGGGACGTTGAGCGGCGGTTGGCAGATGCGTGTCGCGTTGGCGCGCCTGCTGCTGCAGTCACCCGACGTCTTGCTGCTGGACGAGCCGACCAACCACCTGGACCTCGAGTCCGTCAACTGGCTCGAGTCGTTTCTTCAGCAATATAGCGGCAGCCTGATCTTCATCAGTCACGACCGGTGGTTTCTCGATCGGCTGCCCACACACATCGCCGAGCTCGCTGGCGGTGAGCTGCGCCTCTACACGGGCAACTTTACGTCATACCTGCAGCAGTCCGAGCTGCAAGCGACCCAGCTCGAGCGCGAGCGGCAGAGCCAGGAGCGGAAGATCGCGCACCTGCAGCAGTTCGTTGAGCGCTTCCGCTACAAGGCCAGCAAGGCGAAGCAGGTCCAAAGCCGCGTGAAGATGCTGGCGAAGATCGATCGCGTCGAGGACGCGCGCTCGATCGAGACCATCCGCATCAAGCTGCCCGAGGCGCCGCGCAGCGGGCAGGTGGTGATGCGCCTCGAGAACGTCCACCAGGCGTACGGCGAGAAGGTCATCTATCAAGGCCTCGACGTGGAGATGATCCGCGGCGAGCGCATCGCGCTGGTCGGGCCCAACGGGGCCGGCAAGAGCACGCTGCTCAAGCTGCTGGCGGGTGCCATCCACCCGCAGCGCGGGCTGCGCGAGCTCGGGCACGGCGTCAGGCCATACTACTTCGCGCAGCATCAGGTGGAGGCGCTCGATCTGCGCCGCTCGGTGCTCGCCGAAGCGATGGCGGACGCCGAAGGCCTGCTGCCGCAGCGCGTGCGGGCCGTGCTGGGCGCGTTCCTGTTCGACGCCGAGGACGTCGAGAAGCCGGTGGGCGTGCTGAGCGGCGGCGAGAAGAACCGCCTCGCGCTCGCGAAGATGCTCTTGCTGCCGCGCAACCTCCTGCTCCTGGACGAGCCGACGAACCACCTCGACATGGCCAGCCGCGCGGTGCTCGAGGACGCGCTCGCCGGCTTCGGCGGGACGCTCGTGCTCATCAGTCACGACCGCCACTTCATCGACGGCGTGTGCAACGTCGTGTGGGACGTCAGCCACGGTCGCGTGACGCCCTACCGCGGAACATACAGCGAGTACCTCGCGCGCAAGGAGCGTGGCGACCGGCCGGCGCCGTTGCCGTTGCACGGCGAGTCGCCTCACCGGGTCCCGGTGCCGGCGACGCCTGCGGACGACGACGACGCGCGGCGGCCGTCGAAGCGCGACGACCGTCGGCGTGAGGCCGAGGCGCGGCAGCGGCGATCCAGCGTCACGCGGCCGCTGCGGACCGCCGCCGAGGCGGCGGAGGCGCGCGCGCAGGCGCTCGAGGCGCGCCTTCAGGGCCTGCGCGAAGTCCAAGCCGATCCGGCCCACTACGCGCGAGGCGACGAGGTCCAGCGCGTGGCGCGGGAGGCGGCCGAGGTCGAGGCGGCGCTCGCCGCGGCCTACTCCGCCTGGGAGTCGGCGGTGGCGGCGCTCGAAGAGGCCGAGGCCGCGCTCGAGGACTGACCAGCGCCGAGGTCGAAGGAGAAGATACGCGACGCGCGGCCCACGTGACCCGCAGGCGATCGGGCGCGAACCCGCCAGAAGTAACGCCGCTCGGGCTGGAGCCCGTCGGCCACGGCGCTCGTGCCTGCCACCTCGCGCCGTCCGCTGCCGGCGGCCTTGTGGAAGTCAGGATCTTCAGCGAATTCAACCACATAGCCGGCGGCGCCCGTCACCGCGGACCACATGAGCGTCGGCGCGATCTCGTGGCGGCCCTCGGGGGCGTCGTCGATCGCCGGCGCCGCGAGGAGCACCTGCGGCGCCGCGTCGCCGGACGCGAGCCGGTGGCCGGCGGTCACCTCGATCGACGTGTCGGCGCCGGTGGCGATCAGCGCGCGGCCCCGCTCGACCATCAACTCGGCGCCGTCCCCGGTCCCGGCGGCGAGCTCGAAGTCGGCGGCGACGACGTCGACGCTCCCGCCGGCGAAGGCGAACAACGCCCTGGAATGGGCCAGCTCGCGCGGGTTCGCCATGACACGAACGCGGCCCTGCCGCAGGCGGACGGCGGTGTAGGCCTTCGCCTCGTCGGCGTTGAAGAAGATCTTCGCGAGGCGGACGCGCGTCGACGGCGCCAGCTGGATGCGCGTCAGGTCGGGCAGGCGCAGCAGGACCGTCGCCTCGGGGCCCGTGGCGATCTCGACGCCCTCGCCGAGCTGGTCGCGGAAGCGGAGCGTGTGCCACTCGACCGCGTGGCCGGGCGCCGCCGGGGTTGCCTCGACGGCGGCGGCGTCGGGCGCCGGCTCGTCCGCCGCGCCCTCGGGCTCGGCACCGGTGGCCACTTCCGGGGGCGGAGCGTATTCGGAGGGGGCGACGTCCGCCGCTGCCGGGACCGCAGCGGGCGCGTCTGTGGCGACCGGTTCGACCGGCACCGGTACCTCCTCGTCGGGTTCCGGCACGGGCAGCACGTCGTTCTGCGCCAGCGCGCCTGCCGGCAGGGGTCGCCACGCGCTCGGCTCGCCCTCGGACGGCACGAGCGCCCACTGCGCCTCGCCGTGCACGCCCACCACCGCCGCCTGGCCCCACTCGCTTGCGCGCCGCGCCTGCAGCGCCGTGCGGTCCGCTTCGATGAGCCGGAAGACGACGCGCCGGTCCGCCTTCGCCCGGCGACCGGTGTCGGGCGGCGTCGTGGGCCGGGTCTCGCCGAGGCCGTAAGCCCGCAACCGCTCCGGCGCCACGCCATGGCGCATCAGCGCGGCGCGCACGGCGCTCGCCCGCGCCTCGCTGAGCCGCTGGTTGTAGCGGAAGCTGCCGGTCCGGTCGGTGTGTCCCTCGATCAGCACCAGCCGGATCTCCGGCGTGGCCAGGAGCAGCTCCGCCACCCGGCCCAGCACGGCGTCGGCGCCGTCGACGAGGTCCACTTTGCCGTGCCGGAAGTGCACGCGGTCGGGGTACTCGATCTCGTTGCCCCGCACCCTCACGCGCTCCTCGGCGGCATCGCGAGGCGTGACCACGTTGACGGGGTTCCAGTGTTGGTTTCGTTGTGTCTTCGAGGGTTTGTTGGCCGGCGCGCCTTCGGCGGGCGGCGCCTGCATCCACAGCAGCAAAGTGAGGAGGACGGCGCGCTTCATGGCCGCCGCTCTGCGGTAGGGCCCGGCGCGTCGTCGGGCTCGTCCAGCGAGCGAAGCTCCACGCGTCGGTTCTTCGCGCGGCCGGCGCGGGTGGCGTCGGAGGCGACGGGCCGCGTCGCACCATGGCCGCGGGCGACCAGCCGCGACGCGGGGACGCCCAGCGCCACGAGCGCGTCGCGCACCGCCGCCGCCCGCGCCGTCGTCAGCGCCGTCTTCCACGCGACGTCGCCACCGCCGTCGGTGTGCACGCCGATCTCGACGCGGTCACGCCGTGCCGTCAGCGTCTCCGCAAGCATCGCCAGCGTTCCGTGGGCCTCCGGCGCGAGCTCGGCCTTCAGGGGCACGAACGACAGCGGGCCGGGCAGGGGGATCAGCCCCGCCGCGGGCGTCCGGCGTCGCGGCGCCGGGGGGGCGACCGGATCGCTCGGTGCGGCGCCTTCCAGCAGACGCAGCTCCACGCGGCGGTTGCGCAGGCGCCCGGCCTCGGTGTCGTTGCGGGCCACGGGCACCGCCGCGCCATAGCCGCGGGCCGTCAGTCGCTCCCGCGGCACGCCGTGGGCCACGAGCGCCTCCAGCAGCGCGCGAGCGCGGACCTGCGTCATCTTCGCCTTCCAGGGCCGGTTCCCCCCGGCGTCGGTGTGCACGCCCACCTCGAGGCGTCCGAGCTCGGGGTGGGCCAGGAGATAAGCCGCCAGACCGGCCACGGCGCGCGTCCCCTCGGGGCTCAGCGCCGCCTTCGCGTACTCGAAGACGACGGGCCCCGCCGGGTGCAGCGTGTCGCCGAGCCGGAGCGGCGCGTCCGGTCCCTCCGGCGCGGTCGTCGCCACGTTCTCCGCTCCGCCGGGGCAGCCGTCCGCCGTCGCGGCGGCGTCCAGCGGGCACGCGTCGCGGAAGTCGGCGATGCCGTCCTCGTCGTTGTCGAGGTCCGGCACTCCGTCCTCGTCCCGGTATGCGTCCCAGTCCTCGGCGCCGTGCGGATCGCCGTCCTCGCCGTCGGCGATCAGGTCGAGGTCCTGGTCGGGATCGGGGCAGCCGTCGTCGTCGCGGAAGCCGTCCCGGTCCTCGGGGAGCCGCGGGCAGTTGTCGCCTGCATCCGGGAGGCCGTCGGCGTCGGCGTCGGGTGGGGTCGGCGCCACCGCCACGAGCGTCGGCTCCGGGCAGCCCTCGCGTGCGGGCACGCCGGCGACGTCGACGCAGGCGTCTCCGCCATCGGCCACCCGGTCGCCGTCGAAGTCGCGCCGGCGGGGCATCGCCTCGAAGCCCACGATGGCGCGCCACTCGGGCGAGCCGTAGCCGGGGCGCAGGCCTGCGCCGCCGCCGGCCACGAGCTGCAGGCCCTCCCACAGGTGGACGCGCAGGCCCCCGTTGGCGTCGGCGGGCGTCGCCTCCGTCTCGCCGAAGGGCGCCGACAGGGGCGTCCCCACGGTCGCCTCCGCCACGAACGCCACGCGCGCCGTCGCCCGGAAGCTCGCGCCCAGCCCGAACAGCAGCTCGTGCTCGAGGCCGATCTGGTCGACGCGTGCCGGCGCCCTGAAGCGCGCGCCGGCGTTCATGGCGACCTCGAAGCGCGTCCCGAGGGGCGCCTCGAGCGCCAGCCGGGCCGTCGCCGTCGCGGCGGGCTCGGCCGCCAGGGCCCCCGCATCGCCCGTGGGCAGCGTCGCGAGGCCCACCAGCGCGACGCCGAGCCCCGACGCGTCCGGATCGAGCAGCCGTGCGCGCGCGCCCAGCGCCACGTCGCCGAACGCCGTGCGCTCGAGGGGGCCGCCGTCGACCTCACGCCCCTCCTGATCCAGCACCAACGGCAGGCCAGCGCCGAGATCGAGCCAGTCCGTGGCCCCCCACGCGAGGGCCACGTCGGCAGCCGAGCGCGCCGAGACGATGTCGGCGGTCCGCCGCCCGTCCTTGTAGAAGATCAGCGGCCGCCGCTCGTACGTGCCCATCACGCTGAACGCGAGCCCGCCGTCGCCGTGCGTCCGCGCGCCGTCCAGGGTGAGGTAGGGCGAGAGCAGCGGGCTCGGCGCGAACCGGCGCGTATTCGCTCCATCGGCTGCCTGTGCGGTCGAGGCGGCGAGCGCCGCGGCCATCACGAGCCCGTGCCGCCTCATGAGGCACGCCTCCGCCGCAGGTACGCGAGAGCGAGCGGCAAGAGGAGCAACGGACCGCCGCCCTCCGCCGCGCGGCACCCGAGCGCGCCGCCGCGCGCGTCACCGAGATCGAAGGCAGCCTCGCCCGCGTCGGCGGAGGCCTGGCCGCCATCGCGACCGGGCGTCCCGCCGCCGTCTGCGGGCGCGCCGCCGCCATCGGCGCCCGTTCCGGAGTCACCCGGCGCCGCGTCGATGCTGCCGCCGTCGCCCGGAGCCCCACCGTCGGCCGGGCCGGGCCCACCGCCGCCGTCGGCCACGCCGCCGTCGCGCGCCCCACCGTCGCCTGCCCCGCCGTCCGGCGCGACGGCGGCGTCCAGCACGTCGCCGACCCGCACCACGAGCAGCGCCTCGTCCTGCGGCTCGCTCCGCGCGCGCAGCCGGTCGCCGTCGTTGTCCTCCCAGACCGTCAGCCGGCCCTCGTAACGCCCGGGAGGCGTCGCCGGCCCGACCTCGATCGTCACCCGCACGCTCGCCATCTGCCCGACCGGCAGTCGCACCGGCGCGTTGGCGAGGCGCACCCGCGACGCGGAGACCACGTTGCCGCGCTCGTCGGTGAGCGGGCCCGCCGACCACCGCAGGTGCTCGAGGTCGCTGACGGCGGGGATGGGAGAGATCAGGCCGTTCTGGTCGAAGCCATTGTCCTGATCGAGATCGAGCCCGCCGGCGCCGTTGTCGACGGCGACGAAGGCGGGCCCCGCGATGCCGCCGCCGAGCGGGATCGCGCCGAGATCGACGGTCTCCTCGACGAGATCCACGTCCTCGATGCGCAGCTTGATCGACTCGACGGCGAAGACCTCCGAGTAGTCGCCGTCGTCGGGCGTGGCGTCGGTGAGGCTCCCCACCTGGACGCCGCCCTGGTCCGTCGGCGGGAAGCCGAGGGGGTCGGTGTCGCCATGGGGCCGGAAGAGCTCGACGTCCAGGCTCGCCGGTCCGGGTTCGCGATCGTAGCGAACGAGCACGCGCAGATCGTCCACGTCGGCGCCGGTCGAGAACCAGAAACGCACGGTGGCCGCGTTCGGGCGCCGCACCGCGTCGACGTCGCGCCGTTGTCGGGGGACGGCCGTCGTCGGATCGTTGCCCTCGAGGCCGCGGCCGTCGCCCGGGCCGTAGTCGGCGTCGGGCAGGCCCCAGCGCGCGTCGCTCGCCGCCAGATCGTCGGCCGCGAAGATCACCTCGTCGACCACGGCCCCCCGCACGCGCAGCACCCCGCTGAACACCTGGACGTCCGGCGTCCCGTCGTGCGCGCGCAGGTACAGGCTCTGGACGCGCCGCTCGGGGTCGTAGCCCTCGCGGACGACGATGAGATCGGGATCGTTGTCGGCCGAACGCCGCGTGAAGTCGGCATCCATGAACGGCGCGCCGTCGGCGAGCGCAGCGCCGCTCCACAGGAAGGCCAATAGAAACGGGGACTTGCGCGACACCGGTCGACTGTTCAGGCGCGGACGTCGAGCAGGGCGCCGAGCAGGTCGTCGCTCGCGCGCACGGCGGCGAGGCTGGCGCGGTAGAGCACGCCGCCGACGGTCCGCTCGACGGTGTCCGCGACGGGATCGCCCGCCGGCGGCGCATCGGCGGGCGGGGGCGCTTGGCGCTCGATCCGGGTCTCGACGCCGCCGTCCGCGGCCTCGACGCCGACGGCCCGGGCGCGCGCATAGGCCGGCGTGGAGAGGTTGGCCGTGTTCGACGCCGACGCGGCGAGCTTCGCCTGCGCCAACGCCAACCCGGACCCGGCCCGATGAATCGCCCCGAGCGACATCGCCGCCTCCCGTCGCCCCGTGTCCCATCCAGAGGGGATGAGACGGAGCTTAACAGCGTCGGCGGCGCCGCCGTCAACCTCGGCAGGGCGTCCGGAGGACGAAAGCGTCAGCGGTGGGCGACGGCGGGCGCCTCGACGGCGCGGCGCTGCTTGTTCCAGGCGGCGAGCACGTCGCGGGCGACGTCGGTGGCGCGCATCCACCACAGAGGTCCGTTGCCGACCATCACCGCGAAGGCGATCTGCGGGTCCTCGGCGGGCGCGAAGCCCACGAACCACGTCCAGGCGGTGACGGGCTTGTTCGCCGTGAGACTGCCGGTCTTCCCGCCGACCGCCAGCCCCTCGAGCGCGTCGCCGGCCTTGGCGAACGCCCGGCGGGCGGTGCCGTCCTCGACGGTCTCGCGCATCATCTTGCGCAGGTGCGCGGCGATCTCCGGCGTCATGGCGGTCGTGAACGGACCCTGGCGCGGCGCCTCGAGCACGTCGCCGGTCGGCGAGCGCAGGCGCGCGACGAACTGGGGCGACGGCATCTGTCCGTCGCCGGCCACCGCGGCGGCGATGAGGGCGCCGTGGAGGGGCGTCAGCCACGTGTGCCAGAAGCCGGCGGCGGCGCGGGCGTACTCGAGGTCGTCGCGCGGCAGCTGCGCGCGGCTCGCCTCGTTGAGCACGGCGAAGGGAACCACCTGGTTGAAGCCGAATCGGCGCGCGACCTGGTCGAGCCGCGCCCGATCGAGCTTCTCGGAGGCGAGCCGCGCGAAGAGGCCGTTGGTGCTGTGCGCAAGGCCGTCCCCGATCGTCGAGCACCTGGTGCCTTCGCCCTCGAGGTCGGCGGCGCTGATGCGGTGCGGCGACTCCTTGAAGCAGAAGGACGCGTCCGGCGCCACGCCCGCGTCGAGCAGCGCCGCGGCCGTCACGATCTTGAAGACGCTCGCCGCCGGCGCGACCGCCCGGAGCGCCAGGTGGGCCGGGCCCGCGGGGTCCATGGGCGGCACCGCCTCGTGATCACGATCGAAGCGCTCGGCCATCGCCAGGACGTCGCCCGACTTCACGTCGACGACGACCACCGCCCCGAGCGGCACGCGCCCCTGCTTGAGGACACGCTCCGCGGCCCGTTGCAGCTTCGTGTCGGTGGTCAGCTCCGCCGTCCATCCGTTGCCGAGGTCGGCGACGAGCTTCTCGCCCTCCTCGCGCACGCGGTCGAGCTCGAGGGGGCCGGGGCGGAGCGCAGGGACGGTGGGGAGCTGCGGTCGGGGCGCCTCGTCGGCGTCGCTCGCGCCGGTCGCCGGTTCGCCGCTCGCAGGCGTCGCCGGGGCCACCTCTTCGACGTCGGCCGAGAGAGGCGCCCCGTCGCCGGCATGACGGAACCAGAGCGCCGCCGCGTGCAGGGCGACGATGTGCACGACGATGAACCCCGGACCGACCAGGCGCATCTCTTCGATTCCCCCTGAACGTCGTGGTGAGTGAGTGCGGACGAATGTAGGTGTTTGTGCGGCCGCGCGCAATGCGAATCGAACGCCGAACGTGCGCCAAATGTCCTTGCGCGCGAACGCCGGCGGATGGTATCTCCCCCGCCGCTTCGGCTTCGTAGCTCAACTGGTCAGAGCGAGCGGCTCATAACCGCTAGGTTCAGGGTTCAAGTCCCTGCGAAGCCACCACGGTCGCCCTCTTCGGCCTCGCTGGAGAGGGCGTTTCCATATCTGGACCTGGGAGCTTCGCCATGACTCGTCGCCATTCCTCGGTACCGCTCGCGCTTGTCCTCCTCGCCGGCCTCGCGCCGGGCTGCGGACGCGACTCTGGCGACGGCGACGGCGGAGGCGGCGAGAACACCACCGCCCTCTGCACCGATCGTCTCGACAACGACGGCGACGGCCAGGTCGACTGCGGCGACTCCGAGTGCGCGGGCATCGCCGGCTGTGGCGGTGCCGGCGGCGCGGGCGGGAACGGCGGCGGGCAGGGGGGCGGGGGCGGCGGGGCCGGCCCCGGCGGCTTCGACGCCTCCGACTTCGAATCGTCCGACGAGCGGTGCAGCAACCGGGTCGACGACGACGGCGACGGCCGCGTCGACTGCGACGACCGCACCTGCAATTGGAACCCAGCGGTCACCGTGTGCGGCGACAACCGCGAGGTCTCCGACGAGGCCTGCGCCAACGGGCAGGACGACGACGGCAATGGGCACATCGACTGCGAGGACTTCTCCTGCAGCCAGAACCCGTTCGTGACCGCTTGTGGCGTGCGCGAGAATACCGACGCGGCCTGCAGCGACACGATCGACAACGACGGCAACAACTTCGCCGACTGCGACGACTTCTCCTGCAGCCGGAACGTGTTCGTCTCCGTCTGCCCGGGCCAGGACGGCACCCGCTCCGAGGGCGGCTTCTGCCTCGACGGACGCGACAACGACGGCGACGGCGCCACCGACTGCGACGACAGCGATTGCGCCCGCGCCGCGGCGTGCGGCGGCAGCCCGCCGGCCGACGGCGGTGTCCCGCCGGGTGACGGCGGCATGCCCCCGCCGCCGCCCGATCCGAGCGACTTCGAGGCCTCCGACGAGCGGTGCAGCAACCGGGTCGACGACGACGGCGATGGTCGCGTCGACTGCGACGACCGTACCTGCACGTCGACGCCGACGGTCACCGTGTGCGGCGACGACCGCGAAGTGTCGAACGAGGCGTGCGCGAACGGCCGCGACGATGACGGCAACGGCCACACGGACTGCGAGGACTTCTCTTGCAGCCAGAACCCGTTCGTGACCGTCTGCGGGGCCCGTGAGAACAGCGACGCCGCCTGTGCCAATGGCCGCGACGACGACGGCAATGGTCACGCCGACTGTGACGACTTCTCGTGCAGCCGCAACGTCTTCGTGTCGGTCTGCCCCGACGGCGAAGGCCGGCGCCGCGAGGCCGGCTTCTGCCTCGACGGCCGCGACAACGACGGTGACGGCAAGGTCGACTGCGACGACGAAGAGTGCGCCCAGGCCGCCGCCTGTGGTGGCAGCCCCCCGCCCGGGCCCGACGGGGGCGAGGTGCCGCCGCCGTCCGACGGGGGCGTCCCCCCGCCTCCGGCGGACGCCGGCATGTCTTCCCCGCCCGACCCCGCGGGCATGGAGGCCACCGACGAGCGTTGCGCCAACAACCTCGACGACGACGGCGACGGTTTCACCGACTGCGAGGACCGCAAATGCCTGTGGACGCCGTCGGTGACGGTCTGCGCGGGCGACCGGGAAGCCTCGAACGCCACCTGCGGCAACGGACGCGACGAGGATGCCAACGAGCACAGCGACTGCGACGACTTCTCGTGCAGCCAGAACCCGTTCGTCACCGTCTGCGGCCCGCAGGAGAACAGCGACGCATCCTGCAGTGACGGCGTCGACAACGACGGGAACGGCCACATGGACTGCGAGGACTTCTCCTGCTCGCGCAACGTCTTCGTCAGCATCTGCCCCGGCCGCAACGGCCAGCGCAGCGAGACCGGGTGGTGCCTGGATGGGCGCGACAACGACGCGGACGGTCGCACCGACTGCGACGACGCCGACTGCGCGCAGGCAGCCGCCTGCGCCCGCTGAGGCGTCGCGGGAGACACCCGGACGCCTCACGTCTCGCGCGCGCGCTGCCGACTGTGTTATGAAGGCTGCCGTGATGCGCGCGTTCTTCGTTCTCCTGCTCGCTCTGTCGGTCGGCGCACCCGCGTGGGCCGACGTCTATACCACCGAAGTCGACGGCGTCATCCAGATCACCTCCGAGCGTCCCCGGCGCGGCAAGCTCCTCTTCCACTTGAAGGATGACGGCGGCACCGACCGGCGGTCGACGTCGGGTGGCCGTCCGCGCCGCGGCCAGCCCCGGCGGAGCGTCCCCGCGCAGTTCGCCGACGTGGTCCGTCGCGCCGCGGCCTACTACTCGCTGCCCGAGGCGCTGATCTGGGCGGTGATGCACGTCGAGAGCGGCTTCAACCCCGACGTCGTCAGCCACAAGGGCGCCCAGGGCTTGATGCAGCTCATGCCCGGCACGGCGACGGAGATGGGCGTCCGCGACGCGTTCGATCCGGAGCAGAACATCTTCGGCGGCGCGCGTTACCTGCGTCTGCTCGCCAACAAGTTCGACGGCGACCTCGTGCTGGCCCTCTCCGGCTACAACGCCGGGGGCGGCGCGGTCGACAACGTCGGCGGCATCCCCTATAGCGAGACCGCCGAGTACGTGCGCCGTGTGCTCAACTTCTACTACGCCTACCAGCGTCAGCCGCCGGCCCCTGCCGCGCCATGAAGGGCACGCTGGCTGAGGAGTTCCTCAACCTCCCCAACGCGCTGACGCTGCTGCGCATCGCCGCCATCCCCCTGGTGATGTTGTTCATCTGGCGCGGCGAGCCCGAGGACTGCGTCATCGCCGGCTGGATCTACTCGGCGGCGACGATCACCGACTTCTTCGACGGCTGGCTGGCGCGCAAGCGCGGGCTGGTCACCGTGATGGGCAAGTTCCTCGACCCGCTGGCCGACAAACTGATCGTCATGGCCATGCTGGTGATGCTCGTGCCCCTCCACCGCGTGCCGGCGTGGCTCGTGGTCGTGATCCTCGCGCGGGAGATCACGATCACGGGTCTGCGGGCCGTCGCCTCGATCGAGGGGCTCGTCATCGACGCCGGTGGCGATGGCAAGATGAAGACCGCCCTACAGATGATGGGCGTGCTCTGTCTGGTGATTCACTACCCGTATCCCGTGAACTTCTACGGGGTCTACGAGGCGCAGGTCGACTTCAACCTGGCCGGTCTGTGGGTCCTTCTGGGGTCGATGGTGTTCAGTCTGACCAGCGCGGTCTCGTACTTCCGCGCGTTCTTCGCCGCGCTCGACGCCAAGCGGCGCCACGCCGCCGAGAACGCCTCGTGAGCGTCGTCGACGTCGACGTCCTGGTGGTCGGCAGCGGCATCAGCGGGCTGTCGTTCGCCCTCGACGCCGCGACGGCGGGCGCGGTGCTGATCGTCACGAAGCGGGAGCGCACCGAGGCGAACACGCGTTACGCCCAGGGTGGCGTGTCCAGCGTGCTCTCCGCCGACGACAGCTTCGAGGAGCACGTCCGCGACACGCTTGTGGCCGGCGCCGGGCTCTGCAAGCCGCCGGTCGTACAGCTGTGCGTCGAAGAGGGGCCGGCCTGCGTCGAGCGCCTCGTGAGCTGGGGCGTGCACTTCGACCGTGACGGCGAGGGGCACTTCGACCTCGGCCGCGAGGGCGGGCACAGCCGCCGTCGCGTGCTCCACGCCGGCGACATCACCGGTCACGAGATCGAGCGGGCGCTGCTCGCTGCGTGCGACGCGCACCCGAACATCCGCTTCCTCGAGCACCACCACGCGATCGACCTCCTCACGACCGCCAAGCACTTGCGTCGCGGTGGACCGGTCCGCTGTGTCGGCGCCTACGTGCTCGACGTGGTCGGCCGACGCGTGCTGACCGTCCGCGCTCGCCGGGTCGTGCTCGCGACCGGCGGCGCCGGCAAGGTCTATCGCTACACCACGAACCCCGACGTGGCCACCGGCGACGGCGTGGCGATGGCCTACCGGGCCGGCGCGCGGGTCGCCAACCTCGAGTTCTTCCAGTTCCATCCGACCTGCCTCTACCACCCTCAGGCCAACAGCTTCCTCATCAGCGAGGCGCTGCGGGGCGAGGGGGGCGTGTTGCGCCTGCGGGACGGCACGTCGTTCATGGAGGCCTACCACGGGATGGGCAGCCTGGCGCCGCGCGACATCGTCGCCCGCGCCATCGACAACGAGCTGAAGCGTACGGGCGACACGCACGTGCAGCTCGACATGACGCACCTCTCCGCCGAATTCCTGCGCGAGCGCTTCCCGAACATCTACGAGCGGTGCGCTTCTCTCGGCATCCACATGGAGCGCGATCCCATCCCGGTCGTCCCCGCCGCGCACTACATGTGCGGTGGCGTCGTGACCGACACCTGGGCGCGCACCCACGTCGAAGGGCTGTACGCCATCGGCGAGGTGGCCTGCACGGGCCTGCACGGCGCCAACCGCCTCGCGAGCAACAGCCTCCTCGAGGGCGCGGTCTTCGCGCGGCGCGCCGCAGAGGACGCCGTCCGCGGCCTCGGCGCGCGCGAGCCGCTCCCCGACGTGCCGACGTGGGACGCGGGCGACGCGCGCGAGCCCGACGAGGGGGTCGTGATCACCCAGAACTGGCGCGAGATTCGCGAGTTCATGTGGAACTACGTCGGGATCGTGCGCAGCGATCGCCGGCTCGATCGCGCGAAGCACCGCATCGATCTCCTGCGCGAGGAGATCCACGAGTACTACTGGAACTACCGCGTGACGAGCGACCTGCTCGAGCTGCGCAATCTGGCGCTGGTGGCCGAGCTCATCGTCCGCTGCGCTCGCCTCCGCAAGGAGAGCCGCGGCCTTCACTACACCACCGACTACCCCGAGCGGGCCGACGGCCGCTTCGGCACCGACACGGTCCTCGAGGGGCTCTGACGGCGCAAACGATTTTTTTGTTGCACGGCGTCCCGGGCGGGCGTATACAACCCCCCGTCACGGCGGCGACAGCGCAAGCAACAGACGAAGTGACGGTCCACTGAGCGGGAGTAACTCAGTGGTAGAGTGCAACCTTGCCAAGGTTGAAGTCGCGGGTTCAAATCCCGTCTCCCGCTGCAAAGGGCCGAAGCCAACCGCTTCGGCCCTTTTTTTTTGCCCTTGAAGCCGACACGGCGCCGCACCGACGGGCGCCTCAGGGCAGGCCCAACGCCAGTCGCAGCTCTGCGGCCGCGATGTCGACGCGCAAGCGCGCCTCGGCGAGGTCGGCTGCGTAGTCCTCGAGACGTTCGCGCAGATCGATGACCTCGCGGGGATCGGCGCCGCCCTGCTCGCCACGATCCGCGAGGGCCGCCACCGTCCCCAGCACCTCGCGCGCCCCTTCCAGGTGGGCCAGCGCCGCCCGCGCGGAAGCCAGGGCGCCTCGGGCAGCGGCCACCTCCGCCTCGACCTCCTCGAGGGCGGCGCGCGCCTCGGCGACCGCTTGCGTGGCCTCGGCCTCCGCCACGTCCGCCTCACCGCTCGCCCAGGGCAGGCGAAGACCCGTGGCGACCAGCAGCGCGTCGCCGTCGTCGTCGTCGTGGTCCCAGCTGAGCTCGACGAAGGTGGGCCAGGCCCACGCGTCCCGACGCGCGGCGAAGGCATTGGCGTCGGCGGCCTGAGCCTCCTCCACGGCGGCGCGCACGGACGGATGGGTCCGCAGGTCGGTCGGCGTCTCCGGTGGCGCGGCGCACGCGGACGGCCCCGCGGCGGGCGGCAGACCGGCCCAGCGACGGATGGCGACCGCGGCGCTCTCCTCCTCCTGGATGGCCTCGGCGAGCGCGGCCTCGGCGCGCAGTACCCGCAACGCCGCCGACTGCTCCGCGAGGACGGTGGCGGCGCCGGCGCGCAACAGCGCTTCGGCCTCGCTTCTTCGCGCGAGCGCCAGCGTGCGCTGCCGCTCGCGAATGCGCCGCATCTCGCGCGCGAAGGTCAGCTCCGCGAACGCGATCCGGACCTCGGCGGCCACCTCCGCTCGCACGAAGTCCGCCTCGGCGGCGACGTGGCGCCCCTCGGCGCGAGCGGCTTCGACACGCGCGCTCGCCGCGCCCGGCACGGGCAGGTCGACGCGCACCCCGACGCGCAGCATGCCGCCCGGGTTGCGTGCGTCGTCGCGGGCGCGGATCTCGGGGACGGGGAGCTCGTCGGCCGCGTTCGCCGCGACGTGCTGGACGGGGATCCCGGCTTCGGCCGCCTTCACGAGGGGGTGGCGAGCGAGCGCCGCGGCGACGGCGGCCTCGCAGTCGGCCGGATCCGACGTCGCTGCCGACGGGTCGGGCGCCCCGGGGGCCGGACGCGGCGCGAAGTCGGGCAGGGGGGCGGGCCGGTAGCAGCCCGCCAGTGACGTGGCGAGCGCGGCCGCGCATATGGCCGCGCGACGATGAGGTCCCACTCAGGGCTCCGGGAGATGGGCCACGCGGGAGGGTCCGTCGTCGCCGCCGTCGAACAGCACCACGAGACGGCCGTCGCCCGCACGGGCGAGGGCCTCAGGCTTGACGTCGGGCCAGCGGCCGAGGCGCTCCGGGCTGGCGCCCGGCTTCGAGAGATCCAGCCGCCAGGCGGCGCCGCAGGCCGGTCCCTCGGGCAATGTGCTGAGGAGGAAGAGTCGGTCGCCCTCGAGGTACAGGTCGGAGACGCCGCCGGGCGCGCCTTCGGTCGGCAGCGACACTTCGCGGAAGCGAGTCACCACCGGCGCCTTGCCGCCGTCCAAGAGAGCGTCGACTTCCGCCAGCCGCCAGATCACGGCGCGGCCGTTGCGGTCGATCGGGGCCTTCAGGCCGAGCAGCAGGTCGCCGTCTCGCCACGTGGCGCCCTCGATGTCCAGATCCGGCCCGATGCCGAGGTCGGACTTCGCCTCGTCCGTGAGGTCGCGGGCCAGCCGCTCGAAGAGCGCGACCTTTCCCGTGACGCGCAGCTCCCTGCCCTCGAGGCGGGCCCGTAGGAGCCACTGTCGCTTCTCGGGCCGCTTGCCCTTGCTGCTGCGGCTTTGCGAGGTGACGAGGTAGAACGTGCCGTCCTTCGAGCGCGTCACCGCCTCGAGGTCCGAGACGCTCTCCACGCCGCTCAGCGGCAGCGGCTGCTCGTCGAAGCGTCCGTCGGCGGAGGCCGTGAACACCATCGGCGTGTGCTCGTCGTCGCCGCCAAGGCCCGTATCGTCGCTGACGACCAGCAGGCGCTCGAGCGAGGGCACCCAGACCGCGCCGCTCGGCTCGAGCCGCGTCCGCGTCCGCAGCGCGTCGGGGACGACGACCGCCGCCGGCCCTGGGACCGCGGTGGAGGCGGCCTGGGCGCCGCCGGCGGCTTGCGGGTGCACGAAGGCAACCTCGCCCGGCAGGAGCTGCGCGTCTCCGTGGAGGCGCACGTGGAACGGGCGGCCATAGCGGGGCTGGTCGGGGGTGAGCCAGAGCTGCATCGGCAGCAGGACGATCTCGGGGCCGAGCCGCTCGACCACGCCCGTGGCCGCCATCCCGGACGTGCGGTCGCGCACGACCGCCTCGACGGCCATGCCCACGGTGACCCCGCGCGCCTGCTCTTCGGGCAGGTACGCCGTGAGTCGCTGCGATCCGAGCGGAACCACGCGAATGATCGGATCGGCTGTCGGGACCGCGTCGCCGGCGGCCCGCAGCACCACGGTGACGCGACCGTGCACCGGGGAGCGGATGTTGCGCCGCTCGCGGAGCTCGAGGAGCTGCTGAACCCGCCGGGACTGCGTCTCGGCGCGCGCCCTGAACGGACCGAGGCGCTTCGCGAGGTCGCCCTCGCCGAGCTCGGACATCGTCCGCTCGACCTGACTGGCGAGATCCGCCCAGGCCCGCAGCGCCGCGGGCGCATGCCGCGACTCGTTGGCGAGGCTCTGCTGCCGGGCCTGCATCTCACCCACCTTGTCGACCAGGGTGAGGCGGTTCTGCATCGCAGAGTCGAGGCGCTGGAGCTGGTGCTTGAGCGCGCCGATCTCCGCTTCCCGCGCGGCCTGTTGCCCGCGGACCTCCGCCAGGGCCGCCCGGACCTTGGCGAGGTCGGCGGCCACGGAGAGGCGGCGATCGCGGCTCTCCTCGGCGTAGGTGACGGCGGTCGCCTCGACCTCGGCGAGGTACTCGGTGAGCAGGGCCTTCTGCACCTCGAGCTCGGCGTCGATGTCGGTCGTGTCCATTCGCGCCAGCACCTGGCCGGGCGAGACCTCGTCCCCGGGCGCGACGAGCACCGCGGCGAGCCGGCCGGCCTCGATCGGGCCGAGCTGGTGCGCCTGCGCGTCGACGACGGCGGGCAGGCCGCCGCCGACGACGCTCGCCCGCATCCACAACACCACCGCGGCCAGGGCGGCGAACGCCCAGACGGCGGCGGAGATCCACCCGCGCGCGCCGCGTCTCATAGTTCTCCGTGCGCTTCCTCGAGCAAGAGGGTCAGCCCGCCGATGCCGGGCAAGGCCTCGAGCGCCCGCACGAGCTGGTCGCGACCCTCGTGGGCCCGAAGGCGGACCTGGTAGGCGTATTCGAGCGACGTGCCCTGGGCCGCCTCGCGCAGCGCGACGAGGACGTAGTCGCGGCAGTGTTTCCGCAGGATGTCGCCGACGACCTCGCCGCTCGCGCCCTCGCGCGGCAGCCAGAACCGCAAGAGGCCGTCGAACCGCTGTCGGCGCCCGAACGGCGACCACTGGAGGATGGCCGCGGCGACGCAGAAGCCGAGCGTCCCGACGACCGCGACCGGGTAGCTGCGCACGCCGGCGGCGACGCCGGCGGCCAGCGCGGCGAAGATGAAGATCATGTCGCGGCTGTCGCGAACGTTCGTGCGGAAGCGCACCAGGGCCATCGTGCCAAGAATGCCCAATCCTCTCGCGAGGTTGTCGCCGATGGCGAGCATCAGCACCGTCGAGACGAGCGCGCCGAGCACGAGCGAGTGCATGAAGGAGCGCGAGTAGGACACGCCCTCATACGTGTGCTCATAGGTGAACGCGATCACTTTGCCGAGCACGAACGCCATCAGCATGGCCAGCGCCACCGGCTCCCAGCCGGCCTCGGTCAATCCTGTGCCGAAGAGGCGGGTGAAGTCGATCGACTCGTTCACGTCGGGCCTCCGCGCGCCCAGCGTCCGGCTTGCATGTCGCGCCAGCCCTCGCTCGCGCCCTGGACGCCGACGACGGCCTCGAGCGCGGAGCCGAACTTGCTGAATCCCTCGCGCTTCAGACCGAAGCGCCGGGCGAGATCGATCATCCAGAACGGCACGGCGGTGGTGGCCTTTAACTCCAGGACGACCCCCGACATGGGGAGGCCGAAGCGTTCGGGCTTGTCGACCGGTCGCCACCCGGGTCCGTCGGCGACCGGCACCGTCCAGCCCACCGGCGCGTGGCCCTCGATGCGGTGGTCGAACGTCACGCGGGCGTAGTCGTCCACCTGGCTGACCCAGGCCTCGCGCCGGTAACGCACGACCGCCGCCGGGCGCGCGTCGATCGTCAGGACGGTGTTCACGAACCGGGCGACGTCGGCCCGCTGCCGTGGCTTGAGGACGAGCGACGCCTCGACGGCCGGGTCGTGGATCAGCGCCGGCCAGGCCGCCGCCGGCACGGCGGCGCGCGACTTGATGATCACGTCCTTCAGTCGGCGCTTGATCTCGAGGAAGTACGGACCGCTCTCGTAGCGCCGGATGCGCAGCTTGTAGCGGCGCGGCGCCTGCTCCATCGTCTCCCGATAGAGACGGAACTCGCGCGTGTCGAGATAGAGGCTCGAGATCAGGTAGCTCTCGCCCGCCCCCGCCTCGTCGGGCGCGCAGTAGCGGGCGATCGCCTCGCGCACCGGCGCGACGAGCGACGGCGGCAGGCGGTACTTGAGCTCGTAGCGCTCGATGACGCCACCGGAAGAGGACATGGGCCGAAGGCTATCGCCGCCCGGCCGCGGTGGGCAAGGAACGCTGAAATGTTCCATGACCACCGCGCAGGGGCCGCCGCCGACGAGGGAGGGAAACGTCGTTGGGGGTCCGCGTCTCCATTGTTCCATGAGGAAGGGCGCCCGCGCGGGGCGGTCGCCGCGCTGGACAAAGCGGGGCGGTTGAGCGACGTTCGCCCGCGGGGGGCGCACGAACCACGGCCCGGCGGGTCGTGACCGAGGAGTGATGGCGTGGTGCGACGACGCGTGGCAACCGTGCTCGCGGTGTTCTGCCTGACGGGCGTGACGGCCTGCGGAGGCGGCCCGGGGACCAACTACGTCGACGACATGACCAAGCTCCGCGGCGAGCCGGAGTACCGCCTCGGCGTCGCGGACGTCGTCAGCGTCACCGTCAAGGACAACCCGACGTTCTCGGCGGAACAGGCGGCGGTGCGTCCCGACGGCAACATCACGCTCCCGCTGATCGACGACGTCCGCGTCGTCGGCCTGACGCCGAGCGAGGTGAAGCGCGAGGTCGTCAAGCGCCTCGAGGCCTTCATCAAGGCGCCCATCGTCACTGTGACCCTCGTCGACCTGCGCAGCTACGAGTTCTTCGTGCTCGGGCAGGTGCGTTCGCCGAACCGCTACACCGCCAACCGCTTCGTCACGGTGCTCCAGGCGCTCTCGGTGGCGGGCGGCCTCACCCAGTTCGCGGAGGGCGACAGCATCGTGATCGTCCGCCGGTTCCCCGATGGCGAGAAGCGCATCCTCTTCGACTACTCGTCGGTCGTCGAGGGCGCCAAGATCGCCGACAACATCTATCTGCAGAGCGGTGACGTCGTCGTCGTCCCGTAGCTCCGCCGTGCGCCTCCTCGTCGCGGCGAGCGCGCTCGTGGCGGCGGGTCCGGCGTTCGCGCAGCGGTGGCAGCCCTTCGCCTCCGGGAGCGCCTTCGGCACTTTCGACATGTCGAACGTGCCGCTGATCGCCGAGGAGGCCGAGGGAGACGAGGGCACCGATCTGCGCAGCGGCTACACGTTCACGGGCAGCGCCGGCGCGCGCTGGCTGCTGCCGCGCAACACGGGCCAGCTGTCGTACACCCTCGGCGTCTCCACCATCGGCGACCCGCTGAAGGCCGACGCGCTGAAGGTCGAGTCCGACAACATCGTGCACGGCCTTCAAGGCTACAATACGACCCGCCTCGGACCCTGGTGGCGCCTCGAGCTCGGTCAGAACTTCTTCTGGGGCGTCAACCGCGTCGAGCAGGACATCAGCGCCATCGGCGGCGCCAATCCCGCGGACGGGCAGGGCGGCCCCGACCCGATTCCGGTGCCCACCGGCACCCCGGGCGGCGTGGCGCCGGGCGGCGCGACCGATCCGCAGGTCCTCGACCTGGGCGGCGGCGCCTTCGCGCTGCACGAGGTCCCCTACATCCGGACCGACTCGTCGATCGGCATCGGCTATGACCGTGGCCTGTATTGGGCGACCGGGCTGACCGCCACCTTCGGCATCCAGCGGTTCCTCGAAGACCAGCCCTTCGTCCAGCGCACGCGCGAAGGCCGCCTCGTGGTGCGGCCGCTCTTCGACACCTACTCGCTCGGCGGCGCATACAACGTCACCTACCGCCACGGCGAGCGGCAGCGGTACAACCTCGCCTTCGACGCGCAGACGACCTGGCTGACGGAGCACGAGCTCGATCCGGAGCTGGCGGCTCGCGCCATCGACGAGAACGCGATCGGCACGGACGGCGTGGCCGAGACGACGACGACGCAGACGCTGGGAGCGCGCGCCGGCTTCGCTTGGGACTTCGCGACGAACTGGTCGGGCGATCTGAACGTCGGCGGCGAGCTCTTCTTCCCCGTGTCCGATCCCGACCAGCAGCGCCTCGACGGCATCGGCTCCCTCGGCGTCAGCCGCAATGTCGAGGAGTGGCAGCTGCGGGCCGAGCTGCGCCGCGACGTCAACGCCAGCGAGCTGGGGGCCGTGTTCGCCACGTCGGCCCTCGCGCTCGGCGCCCGGGGCAACGTGCTCCCGCGCGTCCAGGGGCAGATCACCGCGTCGGCGTCGCGCCAGGACGTGCTGCTGCTCGTCGTCGAGGAGAACGTGAACCCGCGCGACGTCGACCCGAGTCGCTACGAGGGCTACTCCGTCGACGGCACCGCCAAGTTCGACTGGCTACTCGGTTTCAACACGGTGGCGACTTTCGCCTACAGCGCGAGCCAGTGGTTCTCCGATGACGAGGCGACCCGCTCGCTGCTCAGCCATCGAATTCTCGTCGGCGTGACGATCGGGACCGATGCGGCCGAGGTGGGCGGCAACTTCGCGGGTGCCGGTCGCGAGGCGGCGGATCCGGGTTACTGACGACTCACCGCCAATGGACATATAGTTCGCACGATGGCGTTCTTCAGACCTCAATCATTTCGCGACTACCTCCAGTTGGGCCGCCGCCTGCTGATGCGCAAGTGGCTCATCCTGGGGGTCGCCGCCGTGGTCACCGCGGCCATCGGTGTCTTCGTGATGCGGATGCCGCGGACGTTCACGTCGAGCGCGCTGGTGCTCATCGAGCCCGGCGGCATCGACCCCACCCGGGCGCCGTCGCACGTCAACATCGAGGGCCGCCTGCGCAGCCTGCGGCCAATGCTGACGAGCCGGACGACGCTCGAGACGATCATCGAGGACCTGAACCTCTATCCCGAGCGGCGCGCCGCCGACGTGATGGACAAGGTCATCGACTACATGCGGCGTTACGTGCAGGTGAAGGTGTCGGGCCGCGATTCGTTCCAGGTCACCTTCACGCACCCCAACCCGAAGACCGCGCAGGAGGTCACCGACCGCCTGTCGCGCCTGCTCATCAACCGCAGCGTGTCGGAGGACGTGAAGGGGGCGCGCGAGCGCGTCGACTTCCTCCGCAAGCAGGTCGACCGGCTCCGGCAGGAGGTCAAGGGCTGGAACGAGAAGATCCAGCAGTTCGTCGCCGACAATCCGACCTTCGGCGGCGCCGGCGAGATCACGCTGCAGAGTCCGGTCAGCGCGCTCGTCGAGCAGATGAAGACGGTCGACGACAACCTGAACCGGGCGCAGGACCGCAAGGTGACGCTCCAGGCCCAGCTCGGGCGCGAGAAGGGCGGGGGCGGCAGCGCCTCCGATCCGGCGATCCGGGCCGCGGAGCAGAAGGTCGCCGCCCAGCGGGCGAAGCTGCGCCAGCTTGAGAGCGTGAACACGTCCCAGCATCCGGACGTGATCAGCGCCCGCGACGAGCTCGCGGCGGCCGAGGCCGAGCTCGACGTCGCGCGAAAGTCTTTCCGGCCGAGCGCGAACCCGGGCATCGCCACCGCGCAGGCCCAGGTCACCGAGGTCGACCTCGAGATCCGGGCGCTCCGGCGCGACCGGGAGCGCCTGCTGAAGGAGATCGACGAGGCGCGGGCACAGGCGCGCATCAACCCGGTGCTCAAGGCGCAGCACGACGAGCTGCAGCGCGAGCGTCAGCGCGTCGAAGAGGAGCTCAACAAGGTCAGCCAGAATCTGAAGCAGGCCGAGTACGACTCGCAGGTGCTCGAAAGCGAGAAGGGGGAGCAGTTCCGCATCCAGGACTGGGCCAACCTGCCGCAGGCGCCCGATCCGCCGGGACGCACGCTGCTGCTGGTCTTTGCCGGCGTGCTGGGTCTCCTGGCGGGGTTCGGCGTGGCGCTGGTGGTGCTCTACTTCGACCAGGCGGTCTACAACGACTACGAGCTGTCGCGCGTCACCGATCTGCCGGTGCTCGTGAGCATACCGCGCCATGCGCTGCCGGCGCCGACCGACCGGCCCGATGGCCCCTCCATGAGCGAACCCGTCTGAAATGAGCGAGACGCGCCGCACCGGACCGACCACCGGGACCTATCTGTTCGTTCGGCCGCCGGAGCAGCGGCGTGTGCGTCAGGGCGAGCGATCGTCCGGACCGCCGCCGGCCCGGCCGCTCGGGCCCCGCGAGCCGGCGTTCGACGGTCCCGAGCCGCCGTCGGCCGCGCGCCTGCGCCATCGGCGACCCCGGCTCGAGGCCGCGGCCCTCGACGGCCGCCTCGTGTTCTTCCTCGAGCCGCAGGGAGAGGTGGCCGCCGGCTACCGCGAAGCCGCGGCGCGGCTCGTGCAGGACGTCGCCGGCGCGCGCTGCGTCTGGGTCACGGCCCCGTCGCCGGGCGCGGGTCGAACGACGACGGCGCTCAACCTGGCGTCCGCCCTGGCGGAGACGATGCGCGTCACGCTCGTCGACCTCGACTTCGCCGCGCCGGGGGTGGCGCGGGCCTTCGGCCTCGAGGACGGCCCCGGACTTCGCGACTTCGCACGCGCCCGGCGCCGCGACCGCGCCGCTCCCATCGACCTCGTGCTGCTGGGGGAGCGCCTCACCGCGCTGACGGCCGGCACGGCGGACGAGGCCGGCGCCGGCGGTCCCGCGCTGCGCCGCGTGCTCGAAGAGGCGAGCGGAGCCGCCGATCTGTTGCTCGTCGACGGCCCCGTCGCCGGCGACGCCGCGGCGCTCGGCGCCGCGAGCGACCTGATCGACGCGGTCGTCCTCGTCGTCAGACCGCTCGATCTCGCCACCGGCGCGTGCGAGGCCGCCCTCGGGGCGCTGGCCGGCCGCCGCCTGCTCGGCGTCATCGTCAACGACGCACCCGTGGTGCGCGACGGACCGGATGCATGAGCGGTAGATTCCGCGCCGGCGTCGTCCTCCTCGAGGCCGCGCTCTTCTTCGCCGGCTACGTGTTCGGCGTCGTCGTGCGCCTCGGGAGCGACACCCTCGAGACGGAGGGATACGCTTGGAAGGCGCTGGTCATGGTCCTCGCGACCCAGGCAGCGCTCTTCTACAACGGCCTGTACGACTTCCGCTCGGTGACGCCGTCTCGCACGCTGTTCGTGCGCGTCGTTTCCTCGCTGGTGCTCACGAGCGTCCTCCTGGCGCTCCTCTTCTACGTCATCCCCGGCCTGTTCGTCGGCCGTGGCATCACGTTCATCGCCATTCTCTTCAACCTGCTGTTCTTCACGCTGTGGCGTGTCGCACTGAGCAGGTTCATGGCCTCCCGTCCCTTGCGGCGCGTGCTCATCCTCGGCACGGGCGACCTCGCTCAAGAGCTCGTCACGCTGCTGAAGGCGCGCGAGGCGCTCGGCTACCGCCTCATCGGCTGCCTGGCCGGCGGCAACAACGACGGCGGCACGCCCGGTCCCGAGGTGGTCGGCACCTACGACCAGCTCCCCGAGATCTGCCGGCGCCACGAGGTCGACACCGTCGTCGTGGCGATGTCCGACCGCCGCGGCAACCTGCCGGTCGTCGACCTCCTCGACCTCAAGTTCGCCGGCCTGGAGATCCTCGACGGCGGCAACCTCTACGAGCAGTTCACCGAGAAGCTCTACATCCGCGAGCTGAAGCCATCGGCGATGATCTTCTCCGATGGCTTCCGACGCAGCGACATCCGCAAGGTCACAAAGCGTATCCTCGACCTGGTCGTCGCGAGCATCGGGTTGGTGGTCGCCGGCGTGCCGATGGCGATCACGGCACTCCTCGTGAAGCTCACGAGCCCCGGGCCGGCGATCTACGCCCAGGAGCGCGTCGGCGAGTTCGGCCGCGTGTTCACCATCTACAAGTTCCGCTCGATGCGTACCGACAGCGAGCGCGACGGCGCGAAGTTGGCCACGCGGAACGACCCGCGCGTGACGCCCTTCGGAAATTTCATCCGCAAGACGAGGCTCGACGAGCTGCCGCAGCTCTTCAACGTGCTCCGCGGCGACATGAGCCTCGTCGGACCGCGCCCGGAGCGCCCCGTCTTCCACATCAAGCTTCAGCGCGAGATCCCGTTCTTCCGCCAGCGCCTCTTCGTGAAGCCCGGGGTGACGGGCCTCGCTCAGGTGAAGTTCCGGTACGCGGAGACGGCCGAGGACATGGTCGAGAAGCTCCAGTACGACCTCGCCTACATCAAGCACATGGGCCTGCTCTACGACCTCCAGATCATCCTCGAGACCGCCAAGGTCATGATCTTCCGGCGCGGCGCGCGGTGAGGCGGGGATGGACGACGCCGCCGTCCGTCGTGCCGGGCGCCTCGGGCTGATCGCCGCCACCGCGTTCATCCTCTACGGCACGACGATTCCGTGGCGCTTCGATCTCGACCCTTCCGCCGTCGCGCGCCGCTTTGGCTCGGTCGACTGGGCGGTGGTGCACGTCGTCGGCGGTCGGCTGCGCGGACTGCCGGACATCGTCGCCAATTGCCTGTTCTTCGTGCCGCTCGGCGCCTCGTACGCCATGGCGCGCGGGCTGACGAGAGTCGCGCCCGCGGCCGTCGGTGGGCTGCTCCTCGGTGCGGCGCTCTCCTGCGTCGTCGAGGCGCTCCAGCTGCTGACCGTCGACCGCACCACGCAGCTCGGGGACGTGGTGTTCAATGCTTCGGGCTGCGCGGCCGCGGCGGGGCTGACCGCCCGCTTTCAGCGCCGCCTCCCGGCGCTCATGTCATCGGCGATGGGGCGCTGGTTCCGATCCACGCCCGCGCACGCCGCGTTCGCCCTCGTCGCGTTCGCCATCGCACTGCGCAGCCTCGCGCCCTTCGACGTCTCGATCGACGTCGGCTCGGTGAAGTCGTCAATCAAGGCATTCCTCGACGCGCCTTTGGGGCTCGCCGGGCCCGCCGAAGCCGTGGTGGTCGGTGTGCCCTTCCTGATCCTCGGCTTCGTCGCTGCGGACGTCGTGCCAGGGCCGCGCTGGCGCGCGCTGCTGGCCTGTGTCGCGCTGGCGGGGAGCCTCGAAGGCGCGCAGGTCTTCGTCGCCTCGCGGACGCCCGGTGTCGGCGAGGTGCTCGCTGCCGGTCTCGGCGCCGCCGTCGGACTCCTGGCCCGACCCTTGGGCGCCGCTGCGGCGCGACCGGCGATCCTTGCGCTGGTCGCGATGGCCGCCGCCGAGGCGCTCGCACCGTTCACCCTCGCGACGCCCGAGTCCATCGAGGCCCGTGCGACGTCGCAGTCGCTCGTCCCTTTCGCCGCCTACTACGCGGACCTGCGCCAGCACGTGCTCGACGATGTCATCGACCAGGCGTTGCCGTATGTCCTTCTCGGCGCGCTGCTCGCTTCGCGCTTCGGGGGGCGGCGCGCCGTCCTGCTGGCGACGGGCGTCGGCGTGGTCCTCGAGGGCGCCCAGATCTTCGTCGCGACGCGCGTCGTCGACGTCGGGGACGTCGTGTTGGCCGCCCTCGGCGCGTCGCTCGGCGCCGCCGCGCACGCGCGCGTCCACCGGGCCGCCCGTGGCGACGCGACGCTCCCCGCGACCGCGCGCGCCTGACGTGAACCGGCCTTTGTGCACTTGCATTCCGGCGGCGAATCCGCCGGGGCATTTCGGCTTTACAACCCGCGGGCCCTCACGTATGGTGCCGCACCATTCCCTGCCGGCACCCCAGCTGGCGGGCCTCGCCCTTGGGGGCGAGTGCAATCCAACCCCAGGGGGTTACAGGTAACATGGCCGATTTTCGGAGCGTATCCATCGAGGAGCTCCGCAACCGAACGGAGGTGCCGGAGGACCGCGCGGCTGAGGTGTCCCGTTCTGGTGAGGAATCCTTCGCAGACCTGTTCGAGAAGCACCAGGCGAGCCAGAACTTCAAGGTCGGCGACATCGTCAAGGGCCGGGTGATCACGGTCACCAAGGACTTCGTCGTCGTCGACATCGGCTACAAGTCTGAAGGTCAGATCCCCATCCACGAGTTCAAGGACGAGGCCGGCACCGTCACCATCAAGGAAGGTGACGATGTCGAGGTCTACGTCGACCAGGGTGAGGGCGACGAGGATCTCGTCGAGCTGTCCAAGGACAAGGCCGAGAAGCTCCGCATCTGGGAAGAGATCAGCGTCGCCTGCGAGAAGGACGAGCTCGTCACGGGCAAGATCGTCGCGCGCGTCAAGGGTGGCCTCTCCGTCGACATCGGCGTCAAGGCCTTCCTCCCGGGCAGCCAGGTCGACATCCGTCCGATCCGCAACCTCGAGAAGTTCATCGGGCAGGAATTCGACTTCAAGGTCATCAAGTTCAACAAGCGTCGGGGCAACATCGTCCTGTCGCGCCGCGTGCTCCTCGAGAAGGAGCGCGAGGCCCTGAAGTCGAAGACGCTCGAGAAGCTCGAAGAGGGTCGCGTGCTCCGCGGCACGGTGAAGAACATCACCGAGTACGGCGCCTTCGTCGACCTCGGCGGCATCGACGGCCTCCTCCACATCACCGACATGAGCTGGGGCCGGGTCAACCACCCGTCCGAGATGGTTCAGGTCGGCGACGAGATCGAGGTCAAGGTCCTCAAGTTCAATCCCGAGACCGAGCGCGTCTCCCTCGGCCTGAAGCAGATCACGGAAGATCCGTGGGTGCATGCCGAGGAGAAGTACCGCGTCGGCGACCGCGTGGCCGGCAAGGTCGTGAGCCTGACCGACTACGGCGCCTTCGTGGAGCTCGAGGAGGGCATCGAGGGCCTGATCCACATCTCGGAGATGAGCTGGACGAAGCGCGTCAAGCACCCCTCCAAGATGGTGGCCATCGGCGACACGGTCGAGGCGGTCGTTCTGGACATCGACTCCAAGAACAAGCGCATCAGCCTCGGCATGAAGCAGATCGAGCCCAACCCCTGGACGCTGCTCGCCGAGCGTTATCCGGTCGGTACGCGCATCCTGGGCAAGATCCGCAACATCACCGACTTCGGCATCTTCATCGGCATCGAAGAAGGCATCGACGGCCTCGTCCACATCAGCGACATCTCGTGGACGCAGAAGATCAAGCACCCCTCCGAGTACTACAAGAAGGGTGACGAGGTCGAAGCGGTCGTGCTGAACATCGACGTCGAGAACGAGCGCTTCAGCCTCGGCATCAAGCAGTTGTATCCCGATGCCTGGGAGGACGAGATCCCCCGCAAGTTCACCATCGGGCGGGTGGTCCGCGGTCGCATCACCAAGATCCACGACTTCGGCGCCTTCATGGAGCTCGAGCCGGGCGTCGAGGGGCTGATTCACGTCAGCGAGATGTCGACCGATCGCGTCGAGAATCCCGGCGACGTCGTCAGCGAGGGTCAGGAGGTGGTCGCCGAGATCATCTCCGTCGACCGCGAGGAGCGGAAGATCGGTCTCTCGCTGAAGTCGGTCAATGCCGAGGACGAGGCCGACGTGCGTTCGTACCTCGAGCGCCAGGGCAAGAGCACGGCGTCGCTCGGCGACGTGTTCGGCGAGAAGCTCGGCAGCCTCCGCAAGGGCGAGTAGGTCGCTCGATCCCGGCGCTCGTCCAGGCGGGCGCCGGTCTCCTCTCTCTCCTTCCGGAAATCTCCACCTCCCTGACGCCGGTTTCGGAACTTGTCGGCGGTGACGCGCATCTTCCGGTGAGCGCACCCGTGGGAGGTGGGTCCACCACCGTCGAGACTCGTGGTCAGCCGGTCGAGAAGCCGTTCAAGAGACGGTCGGATCGGCTCGGGACCGTCGGTTGACACCCCGATCCAGCGGGTGCTAGTTTCAATTCGCGTAAGCGAGCGAGCGGTCGGCAAACAGGATGACGAATCGGACGTTCCACCTGCGGTGCTCCTTCTGTGGGAAGGAGGCCATTGAGGTTCGCAAGCTCATCACCGGGCCGCAGGTGCACATCTGCGACGAGTGCGTCGCGCTGTGCAATGAGATCCTCTCGCAGGACGGCCGGGGTGAGGTGTCCGAAGGCAAGGACCGTCGTCGTCTGAAGCCGAAGGACATCAAGGCGTTCCTCGACGAGCACATCGTCGGCCAGGAAGCCGCGAAGAAGACCATCGCGGTCGCAACCTACAATCACTACAAGCGAATCGACGCGCCGTCCGACGACGAGGTGCAGCTCTTCAAGGGCAACATCCTCATGGTCGGGCCGACGGGCTCGGGCAAGACGGCCATCGCTCAGGCGCTCGCCAAGTTGCTCGACGTGCCTTTCGTCGTCGCCGATGCCACCTGCCTCACCGAGGCCGGTTACGTCGGCGAGGATGTCGAGAGCATCGTCAAGTCGCTGTGGATCGCCGCTGACCGCGACGTCGAGCGCGCGTCCCGTGGCATCGTCGTCATTGACGAGATCGACAAGATCGCGCGCAAGGGCGACATGCCTTCGAGCACGCGTGACGTCGGCGGCGAGGGCGTCCAGCAGGCGCTCCTCAAGATGATCGAAGCCGACAAGGTCACCATCTATCCCGATGGTGCCCGCACGCGCCCCCAGAAGGAGATCATTCAGATCGACACGACGAACATCCTGTTCATCGTGTGCGGCGCGTTCGTCGGCATCGAGAAGCTCATCCAGCGTCGCCTCTCTCGCTCGTCCATCGGCTTCGGCGCCGAAGTTCAGGCGCAGAGCAAAGAGGGCGACTACAACAGCCTCATCCACCAGGTCACCACCGAGGACTTCATCAAGTACGGTATGATCCCCGAGTTCATGGGGCGCCTCCCGGTAATCGTCTCGTGTGAGCAGCTCGACGAAGATGCGCTCTACGAGATCCTCTGGAAGCCCAAGAACTCGCTGATCAAACAGTACAAGCGCCTCTTCGAGCTCGAGAAGACGAACCTGCGCTTCACGCCTGAAGCCATGCGGGCCATCGTCCGCGAGGCCATCGTGCGCAAGAGCGGCGCCCGCGGCCTGCGCGCGATCATGGAGGAGATCATGCTCGAGATCATGTACGAGCTGCCCGACCTCCAGGACGTGCGGGAAGTGGTGATCAACGAGGACGTGGTCACGAAGGGCGAGCGGCCCCAGCTCGTCCTCGCCAAGAAGAGCGCCTGACCGCTCCCGGTCGCTTTCTACCCATCCCTCAGGCCATCCCGCTGTTCGTTCCGTTCCACCGGGCGTGAGATTCCTTGCGCACCACGGTTGGATCTGCGCTCTCGGTCTCCTCGCCGGCTGTGCGGGCGCGCCTCGCGTGGAGCCGCGGCGTGCGGAGCTACCGCCGGTCATGCAGTTCGAGGCGCTCGTGGGGCAGGATCCGGTCGCCGCGGCGCCGTACGCGCGGGCGGTGCTGTCGTCGCCGCTGACGGATCGGGATACGCGGGCGCGCGTCCTGGCGACGTGGAGCGCGGCGCTGCCCGCGCTCGAGTCGCTCCGGGACGCGCGCATCGCCGACGCGGAGGCGCTGCTCGCGCAGGGCGCCGTGGCCGCGGCCACGGAGACCGTGCACGAAGCGCTGGCGCTGGAGCGTGCCGTCGGGGCGGTGGGTTCCCTTCGGGGCGCCGGGGAAGTGGCCCGCGAGGTGGAGGCGGCGCGGCTCGGAGCCGAGACGACCGCCGCCGAGGCGGGGCAGCGCGCACGGGCAGCCTTTCGCGCCGACGCCTGGTCGGCCGCTGCCGACGCCGCGGCGGAGGCGCGCCGTCTGCGTCACCGTGCCGGTCTGCCGGCGGATGTGGGCCTCGCCGTGCTCGAAGGCCTCGCGAGGCGCCGCGCGCCCCTGCTCGAGAGCGAGCCGGATGCCGTCGCGCAGGCAGAGGCGCCTCCACCGGCGGAGGCCACTCCCGCCGCCGCACCGCGCCCGGCCAAGCGTCGAGCCGTGAGCGCCGCCGCTCGTCCCGCCTCCACTGCCGTGGTGAACGAGGCGCCGGCGCGCAACTTTGCCGAGGAGGCGCGGCGCGCCCAGCGCCAGGACGACCTCGCCGGGCTGATGAGCATCCTGCGCGAGGCGCGGGCCGCCGGCGCCGTCGGCGCCGATCTCGCTGCGCTCGCCGCGTGGGCAGAGGCCGAGCGCTCACGCGTCGTCCGGGAAGCGCTCGCTGCGGCGGAGACGGCTTACGTTCGAGAGGACCTCGAACGCGCGCGCGCCCATTGGCAGCGGGTCCTCGCGCTCGAGCCACAGAACCCGCGCGCTCGCGAGGGGATGGCGATGTACGAGCGGTTCGCCGCGTTGAGCCAGGCCACTCGCTAACCGGGCGCTTTCGGCGTGAGCAGCCCCTCGCAGTAGGCCTCCAGCGTCTTCTGCAAGAGCCCGCCGAGCCGATCGACATCCGCGGCGCTCGCCAGCGGATCCCCCTGCAGCACCACGTCGGCGACGAAGCGTCCGTCGAACAGGCGGCGGCCATAGGCAGCGAAGTCGCGGCGGCCTTCGGCCTCGTCGTGCGCGAGCGCCACCACCTCGAAGGGCGTGACCGGCGACTCGAAGCCCTTGAGCTCCACGGGCGGGCGCGGACGGACCAGCGCGCCGCCGCCGAGGTTCCGCCAGGTGTGGCTGTCGATGAGCACTTCGCCCGCGCGGCTCTGGCTCTCGAGACGCGCGGCGAGGTTCACGATGCTCCCGACGACCGAGTAGTCCTTGCTGTGCGCGCCGCCGATGTTGCCGACAGTGGCGTAGCCGCTGGCGATGCCGCAGCCGAACGTGCACGGGGCGAGCTCGGGCGGAAAGCCAGGAACGCCGGCGGCCTGCTCGAGAAAGCCGTTGAGGACGCGGACGGCGTCCCGCGCCCGCAGCATGGCCTGAACGGCGTTGCGGGCATAAGCGATCGACTCGCCGCGGGCGAAGCGGCCCTCGAGGTCGTCGGCGGGTGGGTCGAACAGACCGAAGAGGGCCATCATCGCGTCCCCCATGAACTTGTCGATGTGCCCACCGTGGTCGGTGACGACCTGCTCCAACACCCGAAAGTACAGATTGACCAGGCGCAGCACGTCCGATGGGGCCCGTCGGGCGCTCACTCGTGTGAAGCCGCGCATGTCGGAAAAGACCACCGTGACGTGGCGCGTCACCCCGCGCGGCAGCGCCAGCTCGGGGTTCTGGAGCAGGGCGCGGATGATGGCCGGATTCGTGTACTGGCCGAAGAGGGCGAGGCGCTGGGACATGTCGTTGAACGCGGTCGCGAGCCTCGAGAGCTCGTCGGCGCCGAACGCGGGCACCCGTGCATCGAAGCGGCCCTCGCGTACCTGCTCGATGGCCGCCGCGAGGGCGGGGACCGGTCGCAGCATCCAGCGGCTGAGGCCGAACACGAGCGCCGCCGCAAGAATCGTCTCGACGAGGCCGAGCAGGAGATAGGTGCCGGTCAGCTGCGGCTTGAGGTGCGCTGAGAAGTCGTCGGCGAGCACGATCTCCACCGCGCCGACGGTGCGCCGGAGACTCCCGAGGCCGAAGTGGACGGGCGCCACGAAGCGGCGGCCGCCGTCGGCGGTCGGCACGTCGTCGACGCCGTGTTCGAGCTCCAGGGGGGGGAGGGCGCCGACGGCCACCTCGTCGGGGCTGCGCGCCAGTGGGCGCCCGGCGCTGTCGAAGAAGGTCGCGTGGAGGACGGCGGTGGCGCTGGTATCGCCTGCGGTGGCGCTCGTGCCGCCGGCGGTCAGCCGGCGCGCGCTGAGGCGCAGCTCCTCCGTGCGGCCGGCCAACAGGTGCGAAGAGTGGCTGTCGGCGAGCGCCTTGACCAGCACTCGGCCGACGCCACGCGCCTGGTCACGGCCGATGTCGACGGCGACGCGATACGAAGCCCAGGTGGCCGAGCCGACGGCACCCGCGACGAGCAGGCCGGCGAACAGGGAGAAGCGGAAGGAGAGGGAGCGCCACACGCCGCGCACCATAGCCCAACCGGGCGGCGCCGGCGAGGCGGCGGGTCAGAGACCCTGGGAGATCGAGACGGTGTACGACGTGCGGTGGTGCAGGTCGGAGTCCATGTCGAAGAAGGGCATGGTGACGCCGGATCCGTCGGCCTTATAGACGGCGCGGGACGTGGCCATGCTCATGCCGATCGAGGTCTTGTCGAAGAGCTTGTACGACGCGGCGATGCGGGTGGAGTGGTAGCCGGTGCCCGCCTGCAGGCCCGTCTGGGCCATGTCGGCCGTGAACACGTCGTCTTCGAACTCGACCGCGCCCCAGGAGTTGCCGAGCGAGTAGCTGACCGACGTGTTGAGTTTGCCGAAGAACTTGTAGCCGAGCTTGAGCTCGCCCGAGACGTCGTGCAGCCCGAGCGGAACGCCCAGATCGTTGCCGCTGATGCGGCACTGTTCGGGAAAGCGATCGCAGTTGACCTTCTGCGTCGCCTCCTCGGCGAAGAACCGCGAGTACGAGAAGCCGAGGCTCGAGGAGAAGTCGCCGATCGACCAATCGAGGGTCAGGCTCGGCGTGAGGCCGAAGAGGTAACCGGCGGAGCGGCTCGCCTTGGAGGCCGGCAGCTGGCCGTCGAGGCCCGCCGAAAGGCCGATGTCGACCACCGGGATCGAGTAGAAGTTGCTCCAGGCGACGCCGAGGCCAACGTCGCGGAGCTCGGTGGCGCGGCGGACGTGCGTGCTGCCGCCGCCCGACGCGAGACCACCGCCGAGGCCCGGACGGTCGAAGGTGTTGCTCAGCTCCTTGTCGACGCCGAAGCTGACGCTCGCCGAGATCGAGTCGGTGATGTCGTAGCCCGCATCGGCGGTGAACGAGAGGCGCTGCGTGCCGAAGTTGGCGGCCTCGCCCTCGGTCTCGACGAAGTTCGCGTGGTTGAGACGATAGCCGACGCCGAAGGTGGCGCTGACCGGGTAGCTCTCTTCGGCCTCGCTCGCGATGCCGCTGGCGCCCGCGGTGCTGGCGGCCGGTGCGGCGGGCGCCGCGTCCGGGGTCTGGGCCAGGACCGTGGCCGGGCCCGCGACGCCCAGCGCACAGGTCACGAACTGCAACGTCCTCTTCACTCGCTTCCCCCGTCGCCGCGGCGCCGTGTGGCGCCGTTCGTCCTTTGACGCCTCCGCGAGGCGGCTGGGGTGTCGAGCAAGATGCGCGCCACCGGGCAGCCGCCGGCTCCCCCAGGGGCGCAGAGCGACGTGGGTCCTTACGACGGCGCCTCCCGACCTGTCAAGCGGCGGCTTCGGGAGGCGCCGTCAGCTTGCTAACGGGCAGCGATCGCGCCTACTTGCCGAGGGCGGCGAACGTGTCGGCGGGCGGCGCGCCGAGCGGGTGGCTGCGGGCACCGTCGAAGTGGATCACGCCGCCGTCGGTGAGGAGGATCACGCCGCGCAGGGCCTCGCCGTCGCGCTCCATGGCGACGGTGAGGATGCGGTCCGCCGGGACGGGCAGGGGCAGCTCGCCGTCCGCGACCGGGAAGGCGAAGGAAACGCTGTCCGGCTCGTCGGCATGGGCAGCCGGCGCGAGGGCGCCGAGCGCCATCACGCCGGCGAGGCCGGCGGCGCCGAGCGCGCGCACGGTGGAGATGCGGTTCATCACGGGCTCCTTTCGGTGGCCGGGCCGTCCACGGGGGACCCCTGGCTTTGCGTCCCACTCTCGCGGGTGGTTTGCCGTTTCGAGGAGTGCGGCATCCGCCGCGCCCGGACACGCTCAACCGCAAGGCGCGTGCCACGCACCGGGGCCCGGCGCGCCGCCGTCCGCAGGGGTCACGGCGGACCGCGTCCACGACCCCGCCGGTTCGCTGGACGCCGACGGGCCGGCCTCTTCGCGACGCCGACCCACCGGGTTCACGCCGACCCGCCGAGGCGGCCTTCGCTCGTCGGGACTTGGGCCGGCCCGCGCCCCGCCCGATAGGGACGGGGGAGTGGGGCCTGGAGCGGCGCCCCGTATCGCAGCGATCAGGGGACAAGGCTTGGCGAAGCTGATCTATCGCGGGGTCGCCGTCGTCGTACCCGAAGGGGAAGCGGTCGAAGCGCTGCTCACACGGATTGACGACACGGGCCTCGGCCGGCGACTGATGCGTTCACTCAATCCGTCCGCCCAGGCCGGGTGGCGGAAGCTCGTGACGCGTCTCTACCTGTCGGGGCTGCAGGACGGGATCGACCGGGCCATCGAGCTCGATGAGCACGCGGCCATGGCGGCGAACGACGAGCGCGCGCTCGACACGACGCCCGTGGCGCTCGGCGACATCGAGGCCGACGTCCGCTCTCCCGTGCAGGCGGTGGTCGAGCGGTACCGGCGCTCCGTGCTCAAGGTGCCGACGCTGCCGGAGCCGGTGGTTCGCCTGAACCGGCTGCTCTGCGATCCGGATCACGACGTGGCCGAGGTCGCGGACGTGATCGAGCGCGATCCGGTCCTGCGCAGCGGCGTGATGAACCAGGCGTCGAGCGTCGTCCCCAGCGGAGGGCGTCAGCCGCGCTCGATCCAGGAGGCGCTGGTGCGCGTCGGCATCCGCGACCTCACGCGCTATGCGCTGGCGGCCGGCAACAAGGCGCTCTTCGGGTTCGTCACGACCGGCCGCGAGGCCGAGATGCGCGATCTCTGGCACCACAGCCTGGCGACGGCCCTTGCCGCCGATCTGCTCGCACCGGAGGTCGAGGGCGCGTCGCCCGGCACGTTCTTCCTGCACGGGCTCCTGCACGACGTCGGGCGAGCCGTCCTCTGGAAGATCTTCGACGACATCGAGACCGAGTCGCCGACCGGACGCCCCTTCGGCCGAGAGGAGGTGGCGCGCACGATCGACGGCCTGCATGGGCAGTTCGGGCAGGCGCTCCTCCAGAAGTGGGGTTTCGGGGAGTCGTTCGGCGAGGTGGCCCTCTTCCATCATCAGCCGCATAAGGCTTTCGGCCACCGCAAGCTCGTGGCCGCCGTCCGCCTCGCCGACGTGATCGCCTGCCGACGAGGGTTCGGTGTCGGGGACCTTTCGGACGGTCCCGAGGATCCCGCCGACCATCCGGCGGCGCGTTCCCTGGGGCTCGGGGGCGAAGTCCTGGAATTCACGGGCCACCAGCTGAAGCGCGCGTTCGAGTGCCTGGTCACCCTCGTCTGACAGCGCCGGCCGTCCGAGTGGGCAACGCCTCGCCTGTCCGTCGAGGCGATGGCCCCTTCGGGGCGAGCCCACCGCCCCGTCATGTCGAGGGCCTCGGCTCCGTGCGTCCCCTCGACAGGACGACGGCCCTGCCGTCGGGGTCACGCCTTGCCCTCGCCTCGACGTCCTAGGCGATCCGTCACCCGCTTGAACACCTGCCGCTGTGAGTCGCCGGGTCAGCGGATGCAGTAGCGGACGTCGGGCAGCCCGCCGAGGAGGCCTTCGCAGCGGAGATCTGCGCCGCAGGGGACGTCGTCGGCGCAGAGGCGGCGGCAGACCGCGGCCCCGCCCGGTGGCGCCACGCAGCCCATCCCCGCGACGCAGCGCGCCTCGTCGCACGGATCACCCTCGCCGGCGTCGCCCGGCGCGATGCAGACCGGGAAGGGCAGCGCGCCGACGATGGTGCAGTGGGCGTCGGCCCGTCCGCAGCCGGCGGCGAGCGCGCACGGGACCGCGCACGCCCTCGGGCCTCCGTCGGGCACGCCGGCGATCTCGAGGCTGCAGGTGCCCGGCGCGCCGCCACACTCCGCGTCGTCCGTGCACAACGGACGGCAGGCCTTCAGCCCGCCGACGGTCAGGCAGGCGGCGCCTGGCTCGCAAGTGCCTGGTCCGCAAGCGGAATTCCCAGCGCTCGTCCGCGCGAGGCAGATGGTCTCGCCCCCTTCGACGAGCCGGCAGTGCTCGCCCTCGGCGCACCCCGTGTCGCCGAGGGCGTCGCACTGCACGAGGGCATCGCTCCGAACGCCTTCACCGCACGCGGCCAGCAGCAGCGCGATCGCGAGCCTACGCACCGGCCACCTCGTCGAAGGCGTCGCGCAGCGTTCGGAGGACGGGGCCGGGATGGGCGGGCAGCTCACGGTCGCCCACCGCGGCGAGCGGCGCGGCGCGGAGCAGCGCGTTGCTGACGAAGGCTTCGTCTGCGCCGATCAGCGTCTCGAGCGGCAAAGGGGCTTCGCGCGTCGGAACGGCCGCGCGGGCGGCGGCCTCGAGCAGCACGGCACGCGCGACGCCCGGCAGGAGGCGCCCGTCGGCCGGCGGCGTCCAGAGCGTCCCGCCGACCACCGCGAAGACGTTGCATGTCGCTCCTTCGAGCACGTGGCCCGCGCCGTCGACGGCGAGCGGCTCCCTGCCGGGAGTGCTCCGCATCGCCAGGAGCCAGGGCAGGTAACACAGGGTCTTGTGTGCGGCCAGCGACCCCGGCGCGGCCGGCACCGTCGCCGCGCGCACCCCCCGCCGCCGGCGACGCACGTCGAGCGGCAGGCGCTCGGCCGTCATCACCACGGTCGGACCACGCCGGCCGGCGCCGCGGCTCACGCGCAGGCGCACCCGCGCCTCGCCGCGGCCGAGCCCGTTCGCCACCAGCAGGTCGCACAGGCGGCGCGGAATGTCGTCGAGCCAGGGCGCGGTCGCGATGTCGAGCAGCCCGAGCGTCCCCGCCAGTCGCGCCAGGTGGCGGGCGAGCCCCACGGCGGCGCCGCCCCGGGCGCGGATCGTCTCGAAGGCCCCCTCGCCGTGCGTGAATCCACGGTCGTCGACGCGCAGCGCGGGCCGCCCCGCCGCCACCATCCGCGACCCCACCATCGCCCAACGCGCCAATGCCGCCTCCGGACCGCCCTCGCGCCGTAAGCCTCGAATATTTTGGAAGCTTCGGCACTTCCATGCGCCTTGTGCTCCCGGATCGGGCTTTTGTACCATGCCCGGGGCGTCGGGCACCGGGGGGTCACTGGGACTCCGCCGCCGCCCGCGTCCACGCCTTCGGCTCCCGGCCTGCTCCCGGGAAGGCATCGGTCACACCGCTCGAGAATGGCTTCTATGAACACGGCACTGCAGACGTTCCGCAACCAGCTCGCCGCCAACCCGGACGACGCCGAGGCGCTCGCGCGCCTCGAAGCGGCGCTGATCGAGGCCGGCGACTGGGACGGGTTGGTGGCCCTCACCGCCGAGCGCGCGCAGGCGCGGCCCTCCGACGAGGTGCGAGGCCGCTGGCTCGCCCTCGTGGAGCGGCTCGAGCAGCACGCCGCCGCCCTCGGCGATCCGGTCGCCGAGTCGACGCTGACGCTGCTCGTGGGGCAGCTCTTCGAGGAGCGGCTCGGCGAGATCGAGCAGGCGATGCTGCGCTATCAGCGCGCGTTCAAGCTGGATCCGCAGCAGACGCGGGCGCTCGAGGCGGCACGATCGATCTACGTCCGGCAGGAGAACTGGAAGCTGGTCCTCCAGCTGTACAGCCTCGAGCTGCAGGTGACCGAGTCGGAGGAGCGGCAGGCCGACCTGTACTTCGAGATGGCGGACGCGTGCTTGCGCATGGGCGAGCCGGGCGACGCGGCTTTGTGCGTGCGCGCGGCGATCAAGCTCGTGCCCGACCACCCGCGGGCGGGGGACTTCGAGCAGTTCATCAGCTCGGTGCACGACGAGAGCCGCCAGCGGTTCGAGCAGCTCCTCGCCGAGGCCGACGGCACGCGAGACGCCCGCAAGCGCGTCGCCCTGCAGATCGAGGCTGTCGACGTCTGGATCAAGGAGTGCCCCGACGACGGGCGCATCGAGCAGATCCTGCAGCAGGCGCTCGACACCGATCCGCGCAACGACCACGCGCGCATCCTGCTCGAGCAGTTCTACGAGGCGAACGCACGCTGGCAGGACCTGACGGCGTTTCTGGCCAGGCGCGCGGAGGCGACCGCCAGCAAGCAGGAGCGCACGGCGCTCTATCAGCGCCTCGCCCGGGTCGCCCGCCACGAGCGCAACGACGCCGACGAAGCGGCGCGCTGGTACCGCGAGGTGCTGAAGCTCGACGCCGTCGAGACCGAGGCGCTCAACTTCTGCGTGGACCACTACAGCGACGGCGAGAGCTGGCTCGAGCTGGTGGCGGTCTACGAGGCGGCGCTGCGCACCCGTGGGCGCGGCGGCAACGAAGCCGCGATGCTGGTCCAGATCGCGATGATCCTGTGGCGCAAGGTCCAGGATCTGGAAGCCGCCGAGAACTACTTCAAGCGCATCAAGCTCAACGACCCGCGCAATCGCCTCATGCTGGACTTCTACGCGGAGTACTACGAGGCGAAGGGCGACTGGAAACACCTGCTCGCCACGCTGGCGTCGAGGCAGAACATCGAAGAGGCGATCGAGGCGCGCATCCAGCTGGGTCTGCGCATGGCCGAGGTCGCCGAGCGGCGCCTCGAGAACCCCGAGAAGGCCATCGACATCTGGAAGTCGATCCTCAAGCTCCGACCCGACCACGAAGTGGCGCGTGAGTCGCTGCGCCGGCTCTTCTTCGACACCGCCAAGTGGAACGCGCTGCTCGAGTTCCTCAAAGAGGACCTGAACCTGACGTCGGAGGCGGACGTCGAGGCGCGGGTGGGCATCTATCGGCGGATGATCGAGATCTATCGCGACCAGCTGAATCTGGAAGTGATGGTGGTCAACACCTACAACCAGATTCTGCAGATCGATCCGGTCAACGCAGAGGCGCTCGACGCGCTGCAGGAGAAGTACGAGGCGAGCGCGCGCTGGAACGATCTGATCGGCATCCTCCGGCGTCGCGCCGACGCCACGGCCGACGAGAACCAGCACGTCGAGCTGCTGCGCGAGATCGCGCGGCTGTGGCTCGAGAAGTTCTCGAACCCGAACCAGGCGATCGACTACCTCGAGGCGATCCTGGCGAAGCGCCCGCGGGACGAGAGCGCCATCCATCAGCTCGTCGAGATCTACCGGCATCGCAAAGACTGGCGCAGCCTGTACGGCATCTACCGTCGTCAGCTCGAGCTTCTGCAGGGCGACGCCCGCGTCGAGCGCCTGACCGAGATGGCCAGGATCGCCGCCGAGAAGCTGGACGAGAAGGACGAAGCCATCGCGCTCTGGCGCGAGGTGCTCGAGCGACGGGCCGACGACGCGCGCGCCTGGCAGGCGCTCGAGGCGCTCTACCGCAAGACGGATCGCCACGAGGACCTCGCGTCGCTCTTCGATGCGCAGGCGCAGCGCGCCGCCGATGACGCGGAGCGCGTCTCCTGGCTCAAGAAGCTCGGCAATCTCTACGCCGAGGCGCTCGCGGACGAAGATCGTGCGGCCGAGACGTGGCGGGCCGTGCTGCGCCTGCAGCCGGGCGACCTGCACGCCGAGAACTACCTGCGCGAGCTCTACCTGCGTCGCTCGGACTGGTCGGCCCTCGAGGGGCTGTACGGGGAGCGCGGCGACTGGGCCGGCTTCGTGCGCCTGCTGGGCGGCGCGGCGTCGAACGCGGCCGACGTGGCGACGCGCGTCTCGTTGTACCAGCGCCAGGCGCGCATCTGCCGCGTGAACCTCGAGGACGAGGCGGCGGCCATCGAGTGCTGGGAGCGCATCCTCGGCGAGGACGCCGACAACCTCGACGCGGCGCGCACGCTGGTGCCGCACTACACGCGCGACGAGCGCTGGGACGATCTCGTGCGCGTGCTCGAGGTGGTGCTGCGCAACGAGCCGGGCGATCCCGTCGCGCTCATGGTCGAGCTGGCGGCGGTCCATGAGCAGAAGCGGGGCGACACGTCCTCCGCCTACCGGTGGCTCGCGAGCGCGCTCCGGACGGCGCCCGAGCGGGCGGATCTGCTCGAAGAGGCGCGCCGCACGGCGGCCTCGAGCGGCCAGTGGGCGCCGCTCGCCGATCTGCTGGGGGCGCTTGCGCCGACGCTGAGCGACGCCGAGGCCGAGGTGCGCGTGCGCCGCGTCCTCGCCGACGCGTGCGCGAAGGAGCTGGGCCGCTACGACGAGGCCGCCGAGCACCTGGAACGCGTCCGCGAGCTCGCCGGCGACACCGACGACGTGCTGATGGCGCTGCTCGGTCTCTACGAGAAGCTGGCGCGCTGGGACGATCTGCTCGGCATCCAGAACGCCCGCCTCGAGCGCGCGAAGAAGAAGGACAAGCCGGCAATCCTCGCCGCGATCGGCCGGCTGCACGAGACCGTCCGCGACGACGCTGCGGCAGCGCGCGAGGCCTTCGAGAAGCTGCTCGACATCGACGGCGAAAGCCTCGACGCGTTGCACGGTCTGCAAAGACTGGCCGAGGCGAGCGGAGACGTCGATGGGCTGACCGGCCACCTCGAGGCCGAGCTGTCGCTGACCCGCGAGCCGGCCGCCGTGGCGGCGCTGCTCTTCCGGCTCGGCGAGCTGGCCGAGGTGCGCGGAGACGACGAGGCCGCGCTCGATCGCTACGCAGGCGTGCTCGAGCAGCAGCCGGACCACGCCATGACGGTGTCGGCGCTCGTGCGGTTCCTCGGTGGCCGGCTCGCGCCCCGGGCGGCGAAGGTCCTCGAGCCCCACATGCGCGCCGTCGAGAACTGGAGCGGCCTGCGCCGCGTGCTCGAGCTCCAGGTGGACGGCAGCGACGATCGCGCCCTCCGCGCGAAATTGCTCCGTGAAGTCGCGCAGTTGCGCGAGGCCCGCCTCGGCGACGCCGAGGGCGCCTTCGACTCCTGGCGGCGTCTCCTCGCCGAGGACCGTGGCGACGGCTCGGTCCGCGCGGAGCTCGAGCGCCTCGCCGAGTCGATCGACAGCTGGTACGACCTCGCGAAGCTGTACGGCCGCTTCGCCCTCGGCGGCGCCGACGTCGGCCACGACATGGCGTCGGCGGCCGACTACAGCCGCCGGCTCGCCTCGCTGCTCGAGGAGCGTCTCGGCCGGTTCGCGGAGGCGCGCGCGACGCTCGACGCATTGCTCGAGGCCCAGGGTGACGATCTCGAGCTGCTCGAGGCCGTCGACCGGCTGGCGACCCGCCTCGAAGACTGGCGTGGCCTCGTGAACGTCGTGGAGCGCACTTTGCCGCTGCTCGACGACGTCCACGCCCGCATTGCGCGCCTCTTCCGCATCGGCGACCTCTGGGAAGAGGTCCTCGAGGCGCCCGAGCAGGCGGTCTCGGCCTATCGGCGCGTGCTCGACGAGGAGCCGGGCAGCCGCAAGGCGGTGGCGGCGCTGGAGCGCATCTTCCGGAACGTCGGGCGCTTCGGCGATCTGGCCGATCTGCTCCTGACGCGCCTCGACGACGCGGCGGGCGCCGAGCGGGCGGAGCTCACCTTCCAGCTCGCGCAGACCCTCGAGGTGCATCTGGATCGTCCGGCCGAGGCGCTCGAGCGCTACGCCGAGGTGCTCGAGCTCGACGGCGAGCACGCGGGCACGATCACGGCGATCGAAGCCCTGCTGATCGGTCGCGACGCCGACACCGCCACCGATCGCGACCTGCGCGCCCGCGCCAGCGACATTCTCGAGCCGGTCTTCGCGCGGCGTGGCGACTGGGCGCAGTCGGTGCACGTGGCGCAGATCCGCCTCGGCGACGCCCGCTCGCCCGCGGAGCGCATGGCGTTGCACGTCCGGATCGCCGAGCTGCAGGAGCGCGAGGGCGGCGACGCCCGTGCGGCCTTCGCCAGCTACGGCGCCGCGATGGGGGAGCAGTACGGTCATCCCGACACGCTCGCGCAGCTGCTGCGCCTGGCCGAGCAGCTGAACGCATGGGAGGCGCTCGCGCTCGTGCTTCGGGCGGGTCTCGAGGGCGACGCCGGCGCCGACCTCGATCCGGCGCTGCGTCGGGAGATGCTCGGACGCGTCGCCGACCTGTACGAGACGCGCGTGGGCAACCTCGACCAGGCGATCGCCTTCAACCGACGCATCCTCGACGAGGATGCGGACGATGCGCAGGCGCTGGCGAGCCTCGACCGCCTCTACGAGCGGACCGGTGACGTCGACGCGCTCGTCGAGGTCATCGAGCGGCGCGTCGCCGTCACGATGGAGGGCCGCGAGAAGGCAGCGCTGCTCTTCCGTGCCGGCGAGATCTACGAGAGCCTCATCGGCGACCGCGAGCGCGCGATCGACGCGTACCGCCGGGTCCGCCTCGACGTCGATCCCGAGGACCTGCGGGCCCACATCGCGCTCGAGCGGCTGCACGAGGCGGCCGGACAGTGGGAGGCGCTCGTCGACGTGCTCCTCGATCACGCCGACCGCGTCGAGAACACGCGCAAGGAGCTCCTCTTCCGCGCGGCCTCGGTGTACGAAGCTCGCCTCGACCGCCCCGACGAGGCGGTCTCGGTCCTGCGGCGCATCCTCGACCTCGACGCCGACGACGGTGAGGCGCTCGCTCGCCTCGACCGCCTCTACACGCGACTGGAGCGCCCCGTCGACCTGCTCGAGATCCTCGAGCGGGAGCGTGCGCTGGCCGCCGACGACGCGACGCGCGACGAGCTCGACTTCCGCATGGGCACCCTGCTGCGGGCGCCCCTCGGCGAGACGGAGCGGGCGGTGGAGCGCTTCCGCGCCGTGCTCCGGCGCACGCCCCGGCACCCGGGCGCGCGGCTGGCGCTCGAGGGACTGTTCGCCGCGCCCGAGGTTCGTCTGACGGTGGCCGGCATCCTCGCGCCGCTCTATGAGGCGGACGGAGAATGGCGCAAGCTGCGCGACATCCTCCGCGGCACCCTCGACGACCTCGACGCGGTCGAGGCGCGCGTCTCGACGCTGCGCCGCATCGCGCAGATCGAAGAGGAGCGCCTCGGCGATGCCGCCGCGGCCTTCGCGTCGCTGGCCGAGGCCTATCGGTACACCGAGGCCGACGTCGAGCTCGAGGCGCAGCTCGAGCGGCTGGCCGACGTCCTCGGCGCCTTCGCCGAGCTGGCGGGCCTGCTCGAGGACATGGTGCCGAACGCGCCGGAGCGCGCGGTCACGCTCCACTTGAAGGTCGCCGCCATCGCCCACGGTCGCCTCGACGATGCCCCCCGCGCCATCGCCGGCTACCGCCGCGTTCTGGATCTCGAGGCCGACAATGCCCGCGCCTTGGACGCGCTCGAGGGCCTGTACGAGATCACGGACGAGCCGATCGAGCTCGTCGAGATCATCGAGCGCAAGGCGGCGCTCACCGAGGATGTCGACGAGCGCAAGCTGTACCTCTATCGGGTGGCCGAGCTTCAGGAGTCGATGCTCCGGGATCCGTCCGCCGCGGTGGAGACCCTGCGTCGGGTGATCGTCGAGGATGATCGCGACGGGCACGCGCTCGATAGCCTCGAGCGCCTGTTGGCGAGCTCCGAGCGCTGGCCGGAGCTCGCGGCGATGTACGAGCATCGCATGGGCATCCTCGAGGCGCGGGCGCCGCGGGCCGAGGTCGAGTTCCGCCTCGCGAAGCTCTCGGCCGAGCGCCTGAGTGACGGTCAACGCGCGCTCGACATCTGGCGCGGCATCCTCGCCGATCTCCCGGACCACGGCCCGACGCGGGGCGCCCTCGAAGCGCTCTTCGCCGATCCCGCCGGCGCCGAGCGTGTCGGCATCGATCGCCTCTCGGTGGCCCTGCTCCTCGAGCCGATCTACCGCGAGGGCGGCGAGCACGGCGCCCTCGTGTCCGTCCTCGAGGCGCGGCAGGAGGCCTCGAGGGAGGATCCGCTGGATCGCGTCGGATTGCTCCGCGAGATCGCGCACTTGCGCGAGCACGCGCTCGGCGACGTCGGCGGGGCGTTCGAGACCTGCGGCCGCGTGCTACGGCTCGCGCCCGACCACGAGGCGAACCGGGCCGATCTGCATCGTCTCGCGGGCGCCGGCTACACGTTCGACGCGCTGGCGGGCCTGCTCGAGGAGGTCGTCGCCGACGTCGTCGAGCCGGAGCTGAAGGTTGACCTCCTACTCGAGCTCGGCCGGCTCCAGGAGACGCACCGCGGGCAGGACGTCCGCGCCCGCGACGTGTACCGCGAGGTCCTCGACCTCCAGCCCGGCCGGAAGGAGGCGGTCGACGCGCTGGTCGAGCTCTACAGCCGCACCGCCGCCTGGGAGGACCTCGTCGAGCTGTACCTGCGTCTCGCCGACAGCTCCTCCGACGAAGAGGAGCAGAAGGCGCTGTACTTCCGCGTCTGCCAGCTTCTCCAGGACGTGGTCGGCGACACCGAGCGCGCAATCGCGACCTATCGCCGCATCCTCGAGATCGAGCCGGAGAACCGGCAGGCCTTCAAGGCACTCGAGCGCTTCTACACGGCGGGCGAGCGCTGGGTGGATCTCGCCGACCTGCTGCGCGACGAGATCCGCCACGCGCGCACCGACCTCGAGCGGGCCGACCTTCGGTACCGCCTCGGCGAGGTGCTCGAAGCGAAGCTCGACGACGCGGCCGAGGCCGTCGAGGTCTGGAACACGGTCCTCCACGACGACGACACCGGCCACGCCGGATCGCTCGACGCGCTCGAGCGCATCCTGCTCGAGCGCGAGGACGCCGATCCGCCCGATCCGTTGCAGCAGCGCGTTGCTCAGCTCCTCGAGCCGATCTACGCCGGACGGGGCCGGTGGGACGACTGGGTGCACGTCCTCGAGGTGCAGATTCGCTTCCAGGATGACCCCTGGCAGCGCATGGAGACGCTCACCCGCATCGCTCGGGCCCAGGAGGAGCACCGCGCCGATCCGGCGGCGGCCTTCTCCGCGTACGCCCGCGCCTTCGCCGAGGACTACGGCAATCCGGATCTTCAGGCCGAGCTCGACCGCCTCGGCGCAACGCTCGAGGCGTGGCGGCCGCTCGTGGAGGCCTACCTCACGGGCATCGAGACGTTCGACGACCTCGAGGCGGCGACGGCGATCCTGCTGAAGGTTGCCGCCACGTTCGATCGCAAGCTGGGCGAGGCCGATCGCGCGATCGACTGCTATCGCCGGGTCCTGATGATCGACGAGGCCAACGCCGAGGCGCTCAACGCCCTCGAGCGCATCCTGGCCGCCGAGGGTCGCCACCAGGACCTCGTGACGGTGCTCTCGCGCAAGGCCGACTTCGCGCGTGACGTCGTCGAGAAGAAGGAGCTGCTGTTCCGCATCTGCGACATCTGGGAACAGGTGCTGGACCGTCCGGATCAGGCGATCGAGACCTACCGCCGCGTGCTCGAGGAGGACGCCGAGGATCAGGCGGCCATCGACGCGCTCATCCGCCTGTACGAGCGCACCGGCGACTGGGAGCTCCTGGTCCAGGTGCTGCGCGAGAAGCTCGAGATGGCGGCGGACGACGACGAGCGCAAGCGCATCCTCTACCGCATCGCGCGGACGTGCGAGGAGCAGCTCCACGACCCCGCGGAGACCATCCTCACCTACCGCTCGGTCCTCGAGACCGACGCCCGCGACCGCGGTGCCATCGAGGCGCTCGATCGCCTCTACAGCCGTGAGGGCCGCTGGGGTGAGCTGATCGATCTGCTCGAGACCGAGCGCGGCCACGTCGCCGAGGAGCAGGGGACCGAGGCGCGCGTCGACGCGCTCGACCTCCGCATCGCCGACGTGCTCGAGAGTCAACTCGGGCAGCATGAACAAGCCATCGAGATCTATGGCGAAATCCTCGGTCGCAGCGGTCGGGCCGACGACGCGCGGCAGGCGCTCGAGCGTCTGCTCGGCGATGAGGACCACCGGCTCAAGGCCAGCCGCGTCCTCGAGCCGTACTATCGCGACCGGCGGCAGCCGGAAGCGCTCGCCCGCATCTACGAGCTGCAACTCCTCGACATCGACGACCGCGCGGAGCGCCTCGACCTGCTCAAGCGGCTTGCGAAGCTGCGCTACGGTCAGCTGAAGCACCCGCGCAGCGCGTTCGAGACGTTCGGGCGCGCTTTCCGCGAAGATCCCTCGGACGAGGAGATCTCCCAGGCGCTCCACGACCTGGCCGACGAACTGAACGCACACGCCGAGCTCGCGGTCCTTTATGCGGAGCGCATCGAGCACGTCCTCGATCGTGAGGTGGTGCGCACGCTGACGCGACGGCTCGCTCGCCTGTACGACGACAAGCTGCGCGACGGGACGCGCGCGATCGAGACGTGGCGCGCGCTGCGCCGCGACGATGCCTACGACCTCGAGGCGCTGCAGGCGCTCGACCGCCTCTACCAGGAGCGGCAGGACTGGGTGGCCCTCATCGAGATCCTGCGCAAGGAGATCGAGTTGGGCGGCGCCGATCCGGTGGTGCGCGACCAGCGGTTCCGCCTCGGCTACCTGCTCGAGGTCGTCGAGGACGACGTGCCCGGCGCCATCGACCTGTACCGCTCGATCCTCTGGGAGCAGCCCGACCATGTGTACGCGCTCGAGGCGATGGAGCGGCTGGCGGTCGACCTCGAAAGCCGCCGCGTGATCAGCGAAGTCCTCGACCCCATCTACCGAGACGGGGAGAAGTGGGACAAGCTCGCCATCCTCACCGAGATGCGCATCGAGCTCACGGACGACGCGCACGAGCGGGCGCGTCTGTGGACGGAGGCCGCCGAGCTGCGCGAGCAGAAGCTGAACGACGCCGACGCCGCGCTCGAGCGCCTGCTCTGGGCCTTCGAAGAGTCGCCGTCCGACGCCGACGTCCGCGGCAAGCTCGTCCGCGTCGCCACCGAGCGTGGCGCGTGGAGGGCGCTGGCCGACGCGTTCGACGCGGTCCAGGAGCGCATCGACGATTTCGAGCTCCGCATCGAGGACCTGCTCCGTATCGCCGACTGGTCGCGCGGCCGCCTGCGCGACGCGGAGCGCGCCGTCGCCCGCTACCGCAAGGTGCTGGAGATCGACGAGACCAACGAGCGCGCGCTCGACGCGCTCGAGTCGCTGTACGAGCAGGGCGAGCAGTGGGCCGATCTGGCCGACGTGCATCGGCGCAAGGCGGCGATGCTCTTCGACCTGGACGAGAAGAAGCAGCGCCTGCTCCGCCTGGCCGATCTGTGCGCCGAGAAGCTCGGCGACGTGGACGGCGCGGTCGCGGCGTACGAAGACGTCCTGCAGATCGACGAGGCAGACGCGCGGGCGCTCGCCGCCCTCGAACGGCTGCATGAGCGGACGGGCAACTGGGCGGCGCTGTGCGGCGTCCTGGAACGCAAGGCCGACGCCACGTTGGACGGCGGCGCGCTGGCGGCGATCCACCGGCGCACGGGCGAGTTGCGTCGCGGGCGGCTCGCCGACCCCGAGGGCGCGGCGCAAGCGTTCGAGAGCGTGCTCGATCACGAGCCCGAGGACGTGGCCACGATGGCCGCCCTCCGCGAGATCTACTTCACGATGGAGCGCTGGGATCGACTGCGCGACGTCCTGCTGAAGGAGCTCGCGGTGGTGAGCGACGACGAGCGTCGCGTCGAGCTCCTGTTCGCACTCGGCGAGACCGCCGATCGTCGCCTCGACCAGCCCGACAACGCCATCGAGTACTACCGCCAGGTGCTGACCATCCGCGAGGGCGATCCGCGCGCGCTCGAGCAGCTCGAGGCGCTGTTCGAGCGGACCGAGCGTTGGTTCGACCTCGTCGAGACCTTGCGCGAGCACCTCGGCACGGTGGAGGGGGCGGCGCGGCTGCCGCTGCTCGTCCGCGTCGCCGGCGTCGCCGAGGGCAAGCTGCTCGATGCCGACCTGGCGATCGAGACGCTCAACGAGGTGCTCGAGCTCGACCCGAACCACGCCGGGGCGCTCAACGTGCTGGCGCGTCTCTATGAACGAAACGGGGAGTGGGAGCGCTGCGCCGAGACGCTGTCGCGGGCCATCCAGCACGCGGCGGGTGGTGCGGAGCGCGGCGAGGCGTTGCGGCGGCTGGGCCTGCTCTATCTCGAGAGGCTCGATCGTCCCGAGGAGGCGCGCGCCTCGCTCGAGGCCGCCGTCGGCGAGACGGGAGACGAAGAGGCGCTCCAGGCGCTCCTCAAGCTGGCGCGCGACCGTGGCGACGACGCCGAAGTCGCCTCGCTGCTGGAGAAGCGGCTGGCGACGGCGGAGGGAGCGCCGCGGGTCGCCTTGCTGCGCGAGATCGCCGCGCTCCGCCAGCGCGCCGGTGACGTTGCCGGACGCGTAGAGGCGCTGCGAGAGGCCCACGCGCTCGCGCCGGACGACCTGGCGGTCGCCGACGCCCTGCTCGACGCGTGGTTCGCGGCCGGCCGGTATGACGAAGCGGAGCCCGTGCTGGCGCGAATCATCGAGCGCCTGAAGGCTGAGCGGCGCCTCAAGGAGCTGTTCACCTACAACTTCCGAATGGGATGCGTGGCCGAGGAGCGAGGCGACGTGGACGCGGCGCTCGCCTCGTACACCTCCTGCTTCGAGTACGACGCGACCTACCTGCCGAACCTGTTCCGGCTCGGAAAGCTCCACTTCCGTCGCGAGGAGTGGGACAAGGCGCTCAAGATCTTCCAGGCGATGCTGTTGCACCAGATGAAGATTGAGAGCAATGCGCAGCGCGTGGAGATCTTCTATCACCTCGGCGTGGTGCGGCTGCGGCTCGGCGATGACCGGAAGGCGCGCGACATGTTCACTCGCGCGCTGGGCTACGACCCGGAGCACGCTCTGACCAAGCGCGCCCTCGAAGAACTGAAGAACTGAGACATGGCGAGTGAGGACACGGGCAAGCCCGGTCTGCGCCCCAAGGACGCCGTCGTCCTGGGTGCGCTCGGGCTGCTGCCGCGCAATCTGATGAGTCGCGCGATGGGCCGAGTGGCGGCGACGTCGCTGCCGCGCCCGCTGATGACGGCCGCCGTCAAGGCATTCGCGAAGCGGTACGGTGTTGACCTCACCGAGGCCGAACGCCCGGTGGGTGAATACGCGTCGCTCGGCGACTTCTTCATCCGCCGCCTGAAGGCGGGCGCTCGACCCATCGACCGCCGCCCCAAGATCGCCGTGTCGCCCGCCGATGGTCGGGTGCTCAACTTCGGCCGCCTCGACGGCGAGACGTTGTTGCAGGTCAAAGGTCGGCCCTACTCGGTGCGCGACCTCTTGGGGAGCGCGTCGGAGGCGGAGCCGTACATCGGCGGCACGTGGGTGACGATCTACCTCAGCCCGCGCGACTATCACCGCGTGCACTTCCCGACGGAGGGCACGGTGACGTCGGCCCGTTACATCGCCGGCACGCTCTGGCCCGTGAACAGAGCGGCGGTCGAAAGGATCGAGCGCCTCTTCTGCGTGAATGAGCGCGTCGTCACGCACGTTGACGGCCCGCTGGGCCGAGTGGCGCTGGTGATGGTGGGCGCGACGAACGTCGGCCACATCACGATGGCGTACGACGCGACGCTCGAGGCCAACAAGGGTGGCACCGCGGGCGCTCGTTCCTACACTCCGCCCATCCGGGTGGCGCGCGGCGACGAGATGGGTACGTTCCACCTCGGTTCGACGGTCGTCATGGTGTTCGCCGATCCCAGAGTGGAGTTGGCCAGCTTGCGCGAAGACCAGCCCATCCGGATCGGCGAGTGCATCGCCCGCCGTAGCGCCGAAAAATCAGGAAAGTGAGCCGCCCGACGGGCGGTGCTAAGATGTGCGGGCCAGCATCGGCTGGAGTAAGGCCACTTGGTGGGACGGAACGGTAGGGGCGAGGTCGAGCTCGCGTCCGCCGAAGCCCGAGGGGCCGGCGACGACGCGACGGTCGCGTCGCGGGAGGGGGCGGCGGTGGGGGCAAACGCAGCTTCCGGCGAAGAGCCGCGGGCCGAGGGCGAGCGCGAGGGCGAGCGCGAGGGCGACAATCCGACGCGGCTCTTCAGCATCGGGGCCGAGGGTACGCAGGCGCCCCTGGCTGTGGTCTTCAAGCGCCGCAAGGCCGGCGGACGGCGGCAGAACGACGGCGAGGGCCGGGTCGATCCGCGCGCCGACGAGGGTCCGCCCGAGGGGGAGGGCGAACGCATCGCCGCCTCGCTGACGCCGGCGCGGGGCCTCGCCGCACCGGAACCCGTCCAGGCGGAGTACGACGTCGTCCTGACCGACGCGTACCGCGTGACCCGCGAAGAGGGCCCGACGCCCCCTGCGCCGGCGGTGGCCGCGGCCGAAGAGCACGACGACAGCATGGACTCGGCCGACGACACGGAGCCCTCCGGCGTCGCTGGTCTGGCCGACCTGCCCGCCGATGTCGATCCGCTCGCCGCCATGGACGCCATTCTGGGACTGGCGCGCCGCCAGGCGACCGACACGCGCGAGCGGCGCGACGACGCTTGGTTTGCACGCCTCTTCAGTGCCGAGTACCTCCTGGCCCACCCACGCCGGAGCGACCCGGCGACCGAGGCCGAGGTCGAGTTCCTCGATGAGATGCTCGGCGTCGCTCGAGGCGCGCGACTGCTCGATCTCGCTTGTGGCTACGGCCGCCACACACTGCGATTGGCGCGCCGCGGCTACGAGATGGTCGGCCTCGATCTGAGCATGGACATGCTCAAGATGGCGCTCAGTCAGGCCCAGGCGGACGCCCTGTCGATCAAGTTCGTGCACGGCGACATGCGGGACCTCAACTTCAAGGAGGTCTTCGACGGCGCGTTCTGCTTCGACACGAGCTTCGGCTACTTCGGAGACGCCGAGAACCTCGTCGTCCTGCGAGGTCTTCACGATGCGCTCAAGCGAGGCGGCCGCCTCCTCCTCGACGTCGTCAACCGCGACCACGCCATCCGCGACGTACCGCTGCGGAACTGGTGGGAGGGCGACGGGTGCCTGGTGCAGGAGGACATCGAGTTCGACAGCGTCAGCAGTCGCCTGCAGGTGAAGCGCTTCGTCGTCTTCGCCGACGGCCTGCAGCGCGAGTTCGACATCTCGCTGCGCCTCTTCAGTCTTCACGAGCTCAAGAAGATGCTGCACCTCGTCGGTTTCGAGGTCCTGCGCGTCTCGGGCGGTACGCACACACCCGGCGCCTTCTTCGGCGCCGAGAGCCGACGACTCATGGTGTTGGCGCAGAAGGTCGACCGCCGGCGACGCGCCTGACGGGGCGCCGACAGGCGTTACGGCCTTCGGGCGTTGGCCTTCGTGGGGAGCTCGAGCCCTTCGATCGAGTCGTAGATCAGCAAGCCCGTGGACGAGACGAAGCCCTCGTCGGAGCGGCGCGCAAACGTGCCCTTCACTTCGTAGGGCTCGCCCACCTTCAACGCGTCGCGCACGTCGTCCGTCATGTTGACGATCAGGAGCTTCTTGTCGCCACCGGCGGGGGTGTCGGCCAGGTATCCATGGTTGCGCACGCAGCGCGTGGCCTCCTTCGGGCACTCGTACTTTTCGACGAGGTACCCTCGCACCAGAATCGTCTGCCCGAAGTACTTCTCGCGACGGGCGAGCAGGCCGTCGATCCGCATCTTGCCGTCGGTGTGGGTCTCCGGGGGCATCGAGCCCTCGAGCTGTACGGACGGAGGCAGGTCGACGCGAGCCGGCGGCCCGGCCGGCGCCGCATCGGGCGCGGTCGGCGACTCGAATGGGTTGTTGCTCTGGCAGCCCGCCGCGGTGACGGCCAACAGGAGCGAGGTCAGCAGGAGGTGTTCACGCTTCATCTCTGGCCAACTCAACGCGGATCTTCCTGTTGCCAAAGGTCTCGCCGTTCACCGCCGCGATCAAGTCCTCGGCGAAATCTGCGTGGACCGACACGTAGCTGTGGCGGCCGTGCATGTCGATTTCGACGAGATCCTCTGGCTCGAGGCCAGCGAGGTCGGCAAGCGTGTCGCGAAGGGCGTCGGCGTCGACATTGTCGCGCTCGCCGATGCTCACATACAGCTTGAGCAATCCGTCATCGCCGTCGCCGCGGCCCGCCGGCGCGCGTTCCGCGATCACCGGGCCCGAGGGCTCGCTCGGACGGCAGTCCGCGCGGCGTTCAGGGCCACGTGCGTCCCGTTGCGGCTCGCGCCTTGACGGGAGCCCTGCTCGTTCTTCCGCTCGATCGTCCACCTCGGGGCGACGCTCCTGTGGCTCGGGCCGTCGCGGCTCACGTTCCGCGCGCATCCGGTCGACCGGCGCCTCGTCGCGAGGCGGTTGCTCGGCGGACGCGTCCTGCGACGGCACGGGCACGGGCTCGCCCCGTTGCCGTTGTTCGATCGCCTGACGCTCCTCCTCGCTGATGCGTGCGCGCTCGCGGTTCGACTTGCGACCTCCGGGCAGGCCGCGGAACTCGCCCTGGACGATCGCGACGCGCTGAGCCACGCCTTCGAGCGTCGTCGGCCGACCGCCGGGCGCAACCGCCGCCGGCTTGGGGACGCTCTCCAGCACCCCGCCAGCGCGCTTCGCAGGCTCGGCGGCGCCGACCTCGCGCCGTTGCCGGAACACAGCCAGCAGCGCCCCGACCACCTCGACGGCGTCGTCGCGTTCAAGCAGCCGTACCGTCTGTGCGCGGAGCGCGGGATCACTCGGCGCCTCGCCACCGACCGCTTCGAGGATCTCGCTCACCAGGGACTGCGTCCGGCGTTCTTCGCGGCGCAACTCGATCTCCGCCTGCGTGGGCACGCTCCGCTCCTGGAGCGCGAGCTTGTAGATGCGCTTGAGGTAATAGTAGACGCCGATCTCACGCGGCCCGATGAGGCTGATTGCAGTGCCTTCGCGTCCCGCTCGCCCGGTGCGACCCGTCCGATGGATATAGACCTCCGGCGACTCGGGCAGCTGGAAGTTGATGACGTGGCTCAGGCCGCTGATGTCGATGCCGCGAGCGGCAATGTCGGTGGCGACGAGGAAGCGCAGCGACTTGTCCTTCGTGCGCGCCATGATCCGCTCGCGCTCGGACTGCGGCAGATCACCGTTCAGGTACTCCGCGTCGTAACCCTGTCGCTTGAGGAACGTCGCCACGATCTCGCTGTCTGCGCGGGTATTGCAGAAGACGATGGCGCTGTCGGGCTCTTCAAACTCGATGACCTGGACGAGGTCGCGCGAGCGCCCGACGCCGCTCACCATGTAGTAGTGGTGCTCGATGTCGTCGGGCGCGGCAGTGTCCTCGATCAGGCTGAGGAACTCCGGCTCCTTCATGAAGCGCCGTGCGTAGCGCCGGATGTCCTCGGGGATGGTGGCCGAGAAGAGCAGCGTCTGCCGCGGCTCGGGCACGAACTGCATGATGTCGTCGAGCTCTTTCGCGAAGCCCATGCTCAACATCTCGTCGGCTTCGTCGAGGATGAGCATCTCGAGGCGATCGAGGCGAAGGCTGCCGCGACGGAGGTGGTCGAGCACGCGACCGGGCGTTCCTGCCACGACCGCCGCGAACTTCATCTCCGCCACCTGCTTGTCCATCGAAGCGCCGCCGTAGACCGCCGCGGTGGCGATTCGATGGAACCGGCCCAGCCGGGCCATCTCGTCGGCGACCTGCTTGGCCAGCTCTCGCGTTGGCGCCAGCACCAGCACCCGAACGCCTTGTCCCGGGCGGCTCGCGAGACGCTCGATCGTGGGGATGCCGAAGGCCGCCGTCTTGCCGCTGCCGGTGTGGGACTGGACCATCAGGTCGCGGCCAGTGAAGACGAGCGGGATGGAACTCTGCTGGACGGGGGTGGGACGCTCGTAGCCCATTTCGTCGAGGGCGGCGAGCATGTGTTCGGAGAGCTGTAGATCGGAGAACTGCAGTTCGGTCATACGCTGGGCTCTGTTTGACGGTGCACGACTTCGGCGAAGGGGCCGGAAAGTGCCGTGCGACCGTGCGCTGAATGTCGAGGCATCAGTAGGGCGGCTCGGTTTCGACGGGCAGGCGACCCGGCGTGTTGACGAAGGTCACCGAGTCGGGCAACACGAAGAGCCGCCGGAAATTTACCGTCCGCAGCCGGCCGGCAAGCCATGCAACCGACACGATGCCCTGGGGGCCGGTGGGAAGCGACAGCTCGGCGTAGGTGCCGCGGACGTTCGTCTGCAGCAGCCCCGGCTGCGGCAGGATGTTGTCGGGATCGTCGTTGAAATACGTGGTCTTGCGGCCGGAGCGGTGCACGCCGACCGAGGCGAAGGCGACCGACCGGCCGGCGCAGTCGAACTGCCGTCCGGCGATGGTGCCCTCGCCGCGCTCGATCCGGCCGATGCCGGCGGTGGGCGGAAACGTCTGGTACGTCTGGGTGCTGATGATGGTCAGGTCGTCATAGTAGACCGCCTCGTCGCCGACCTGTCGGAGGGAGCAGTGGTTGGTGCTCGAACCATCGGCCGGGCAGGTGCCGGAGGCGGACCAGGGTTCCTCGACGCAGGGATTGATGAAGACGCCGTACTCGTACGTCGGCACCCAGGTCTGCTCTTCGCCCCAGATGCGGACGACGAGCGGTCGGCCGGTGGGCAGCGACTCGACCGCGTAGCAGCCCACGTCGTCGCGATCGGCGCAAGCGACGGTCGTGGTGTCGGCGAGCGGGTTCGGGTTCGCCTCGTCGACGCAGGCCTCGACAAGGCGACGCGCTTCGAAGACGTCCCGCGCGCTGGCGGAAGCATCGACGCAGGGCGACGGGTCGAACGACGCGTAGTCGTAGAAGCGCACGCGCAGCCCGACGGTGAGGCTGCCGTCGCCGAAGAACTCGACGACGCCGCGCGCCGGGACCGCCGCCGGGCCGTCCGCGAGCGGTGCCGGCGAGTCCCAGCAGTCGAGGTCGGGTGTGGCCTCGACGAGCGCCTCATCGCACGCGAAGCGGGCTTCGAGATCGCGAGGCGGCACCGCGACACAGATGCCGAGGTGACAAGCGCCATTCTGGCACTCGCCGTCGGACGTGCAGCCGCCGGGATAGGGTTCGAGGGCCGTCACCGGTCCGGCATCGGTGGTGACCGGAGCGGCGTCGACGGCGGCCGCGTCGGGCGTCTCGTCTGGGCGCGCGCCGGGGTCGGAGGCGCCCTTCTCGCCGCAACTGGCGAAGAGGACGGCGGCCACGACCCACCAGAGGGGGATCGTGCCGAGGCCGCTCGCTCGACTGTGCATCACGCGTACCTCGACCTACACTCACCCGGAAATTCGCTCTTACCTAGGTCAGCGCCCGCCCCGTGTCAAGGCGTCCGCGGCGTACCGCCGCCGCCGAGCAGCTGTCTGCACCGAGCGGCGACCGCCGGGCCTGATTCCTCGGCGCATCGCTCGAGGGCGGAACGCGTGGCGGGATTGCCGTAACGACCGATCAACGACACCGCAAGCTGCTGCACGGAGGACGTCGCGGGAAGAGCGGCGAACCGGCGCGCGAGCGCGTCGGCGCCGCGCCGCCCACCGAGCATGTCGAGGACACGCAGTGCTGCGAGCCGTGCGTCGCCATCGATGCCGGGCCGCGTCACGATTGCGGCCAGCGCCTCGATGTCGGCTTCGCGGAGGCGCCCGAAGAGCACCGGCGCGTGCCGCGTCAGTGCTTCGACCGCCGCACGGCGCGCGATCGGCGCCGGGTGATCCAGCAGCGCGATCCAGCGGCTGGCGAGCACCTCCGGCACGAGGGGGGCGTCGCGTCGCCACCCTCGCACGAAGGCGAGGGCAGCCGGGGCGTGACGCGGGTCGACGATCGCAGGAGACGAGGCCTCGGCCCGGTAGATCCAGCGCCCATCAGCGCCGGTCTCGAGCGCCAGGAGTACCTCGGCCCCGCTCGGTAGCGCATGTCGTCCCGGGCCCGGCTGCACCACGGAGAAACGAGCTGGGACCTCCCCGACCACGGACTCGACCCGATCCACCTCGGCGACGCCTTCCTTCTCCGCGACGACACGCACGAGCGCGAGCACTCGAGCGCGCACGAGGACATCTCCCAGTGAAGCGCGACGGGGCGCCGCCGTGGCTGAGTGGGTCACGACGAGCGAGATCACCAGGGCGAACGAGAAGCGTCGCATCAGGCACCCGCTCCTCGATGGACAGCCGCCGAAAGCGCGTCCAGCGCCCGACGCAAGGCCGGGTCCGCCACGGCGCCGTTCCTGGGATCTGCGGGCACCTCCGGCGGAGGGCCGGGCGTCGGCGGTGGCGTCGGCACGGGGCGTACTTCGAACGTCAGGCGAGCAAGCGAAGGCACCACCGCGCGCAGACGCCCCATCAGCCGCGAACGCTCGGTCTCGAGGGCCTGGCGCCAGTCCTCGCCGTCGACCGTCACGCGGAGGGCGCCACCTCGGAGGGCGGCGGGCCTGGTGACGCGCGCCAACTGGGCGCCGACGATGCGGGCCCAATTCAGGCGGACGCGATCGTAGTCACGGTCCGTTCGCGACTGGAGCCCGGCGAGCACGCCGTCGAGCGCCGCAAAGAACGATACGACCTCCGCGCGGCGGGGCGCTGGCGTCCGCCTCACTGCGACCTCCGTGGATGAGGACGCGCTCATCGTACGCGAGCCACGCGCACGCGAACGCCGCTTTTTTGATGTTGACGCAGGGAGCGGGGACTGCTACAAGCTGCGTCGCTCGTCAGGCAAGGGCGCGTAGCTCAGCGGGAGAGCACTTCGTTGACGTCGAAGGGGTCGGTGGTTCGATCCCACCCGCGCCCACCCCAGAACGGCGCCCGTCCACAAGGCGGGCGCCGTTTTCGTCTTGGCCCCGGAGCGTGACCAATGCCGAAAATGAAGACCAACCGGGGCGCTGCCAAGCGCTTCAAGAAGACCAAGAGCGGCAAGATCAAGTTCGGCCGCGCCAATCGTCGCCACATCCTGACGAAGAAGTCGTCGAAGATGAAGCGCCAGGCGCGGGGGGGCGGCTACATGGCCCCGGGCGACGCCGGTCTCGTCGAACGTTTGCTTCCCTACGCCTGAACCCGAACCAGCGATCGCCCACGCAGTGAACACCCGGGCCCTTTGGCTCGGGGGCGTGCGGCGCGCAGGAGGATCCTGACCGATGTCCCGCGCCAAGAGAGGCTTCAAAGCCCGTCGTCGCCACAACCGCATTCTGAAGCTCGCCAAGGGCTACCGCGGTTCCCATAGTCGGCTGTATCGCAGCGCCGTCGAGGCGGTCGAGCGTGGCCTGTGCTACGCCTATCGCGATCGCAAGCAGCGCAAGCGCGCTTTCCGCCGCCTGTGGATCGTTCGGATCAATGCGGCGGCCCGGCAGCACGGCCTGAGCTACAGCCGCTTCGTACACGGCCTCATGAAGGCGGGCATCGAGCTCGACCGGAAGGTGCTCTCGGACCTGGCTGTGGCCGATCCCGGAGCCTTCGCGAAGGTCGTTGGTGCTGCCCGCGCCGCCCTCTGATCAGCCGCCGCCCGCCCCTCGCCGCCGTCAGGCGGCAAGTCCTCGCAGCCATTAAGGTTTTCGCCGCGCAGTGTCGTTGACAAGGGACGGCGTCCCGAGTAGGAATGCCCTTCGGTGGGACACTTCGCCGGAAGCGACGACATGACCAAGGCCGAAATCATCGAGCGCGTCTACGAGAGCCTGGGGGGCCACTCCAAGAAGGAGTCGGCGGACATCGTCGAGATGGTCTTCGAGACCATCAAGGAGACGCTCGAGCGCGGCGAGAAGATCAAGATCAGCGGCTTCGGCAACTTCGTCGTGCGGCAGAAGAAGGAGCGCACCGGCCGCAATCCGCAGACGGGCGACGAAATCCGCATCGCGCCGCGCAAGGTGCTGACCTTCAAGCCGAGCCAGGTCCTCAAGAGCGCCATCAACGACGAAGACTGAGTTCGTCCATGGCGTCCCCCGGGCGCGTGAGCGACCTCCCGCCGATTCCCGATAAGCTGCTGTTCAAGATCGGCGAGGTCAGTCGCCTCGTCGGCGTCCCCCCCCATGTCCTCCGCTTCTGGGAGACCGAGTTCGCCCACGTTCGTCCGACGAAGTCGGGCGCCGGGCATCGAGTCTATGCGCGCGCCGACGTGGAACGACTCCGGCAGATTCGCGCGCTGCTTCACGAACGCAAGTTCACGATCGCCGGCGTCCGGTCGTTGATGGCACGCGGTGCCGACGCCATCGATGCGGCGCTGGCGTTGCGGCCGACAGAGACCGCGCAGGAGGCCGATGCCCTCGCACGTCGAGTCGCTGCCCTCGAGCGCGAGCTTGCGGCGGCGCGTGACGAGGCGGAGGTCCTCCGGCGGACGGTCGCCGCGGCGCGTGAGGAGATCGTGTTCTGGCGTGCACAGGCCCGCCCGGCACTGCCTGGGCTGCTCGAGCGACTCCGCGCTCAGGTCGAGGCATTGCGCGGAATTGCAGAAGACGCAATCGACGGTTGACAATCGATGGAGCGTGCCGTTAGATTCCGTCGCCGTTTCGGGGTGTAGCGCAGCCTGGTAGCGCACTTGCATGGGGTGCAAGTGGTCGGAGGTTCAAATCCTCTCACCCCGACATCGAAGGCCGCGAAGCGTCCCGCTTCGCGGCCTTTTTATTTTCTACTCGCTTGGGTGATGGTGCTGTCGGCCTGCGGCGGCTCCACCCGCCGGGCCGACGAGGCGCCCGAGCTCGTTGGCGTCTGGTACACGATCGAGCCCGGAGACACCGTCGCGTCGATCGCGCGCCGCTACAGCGTTCCCGTCGACGACATCGTCGAGCTGAACGACCTGAACGACCCCGACCGCATCGAGCCTGGGCAGGCGCTCTTCCTCTTCGGCATCGACGAGCTGATACGCCGCTTGCCGCCTCGGAAGCCGCCATCGGGAGGAACGCCGCGATTTCGCTGGCCTCTAGAAACCGGGGTGCTCACGAGCGGGTTCGGGCCGCGGGGGGGGCGGACGCATCAGGGGATCGACATCGCAGTGGCGCCCGGGACGACGGTGAGCGCTGCCGCCGACGGCACCGTCATCTACTCAGATGACAAGCAGCGCGGCTATGGGAACCTCGTGATCCTGCAGCACGCCGACGGCTACGTGACCGTGTACGCCCACAACCGTCGAAACCTGGTTGACGAGGGCGACGAGGTCCGGCAAGGTGCGCCCGTCGCCGAGGTGGGCAGCACGGGGCACAGCACCGGGCCGCATCTGCACTTCGAAATCCGGCACGCGGGCGAGGCCACCGATCCGCTGATCTACCTCCCCGCGCGCTGAAGGCGCGGCGGTCACAAGGGTTGGTGATGGATCCGGTCAAGACGCTCGTCCGCGACATTCCCGACTTTCCCAAGGTCGGCATCGTCTTCAAGGACATCACGCCGGTCCTCGGACATGCCGCCGCATTCGAGGCATGCATCGAAGGAATGGCGGGCGTGAGCCGCATCCATGCGCCCACGCGCATCCTCGGCATTGAGTCGCGCGGGTTCCTCTTCGGCACGCCGGTGGCCGCGCGCCTGGCGCTGCCGTTCGCGCCCGTGCGCAAGCCGGGCAAGCTGCCGCACAAGACGTACCGCATCGACTACGATCTCGAGTACGGGAAGGACTCGCTCGAGATTCACGTCGACGCCATCGAACGCGGTGATCGGGTCGTCATCATCGATGACGTCCTGGCCACAGGCGGCACCGCCGAGGCGGCGAGCCGGCTCGTCGAGAGCCAGGGCGGCGAGGTGGCTGCGATTGTCGTCCTGATCGAGCTGGCGGCGCTCGGCGCCGCGTCGCGCTTGGCGCCACGCCCGGTGCACAGCCTGCTGCGCTACTGACAACCCGTCCGCCCCCATAGCTCAGTTGGATAGAGCACAGGTTTCCTAAACCTGGGGTCGCAGGTTCGAGTCCTGCTGGGGGCGCTGTCACTCTCCGTCAGCGGGCGCAGTCGCAGACCAGCGTCCGGCCAAGGCGACCGCAATTGATCTCGTCGTGGGGAATGGGGCTGCACCACCACATGGGGTCGTCGTCCGCGGCGCTGACGCAGCCGTGGTCGAAGAGCGCGCAGATGGCGTCGCAGCTTTGCGCTTCGCCGTAGGCCTCGAACTCGTAGCGACACCGCCCGGCTTCGGCCTCGCCACACGCCCGAACGTATACCTGAGACTCTTCATCGATGTACTCGCCCTCGGCGCAGGGCATGGAAGGCGGGGCCCCGGCGTCGGCGAGGAGGGGGGCAGTCGCTGCGTCGACGAGCGCCAGGGGGTCCGGCTCGGCGTCGGTCTTGGCAACCCGCGGGAGGGCGGCGTCGGCGCAATCTCCGGAGGCGCAGCGGGGGTCGGGCGGGAGGCACAGCCGCTCGCCACCCTCCACACGGCAGACGCTGTCCTCGGCGCAATCCTCGGCGGTGTCGCACCGATACGTTGCGCCGGTGGGGAAATCGGTGAGACAGCCGCCCAGCCCGAGGGCGAGCAGCGTGGGGAACGAGACGCGCAGCACGCGTGCATGATCACACATCGGTGCCGCGGCGGCCAGAGAGGGGCGCCTCGATCGTATCGTTCGGAAACGTACCGGGTTGACGCTCTCCCTGGATGTAGGTATGTGTGGACCTGAAATTGGCGTCGCCGGGGGGAGAGCGGTGCGCCGGACAGCGACGGGCCGCCCGAGGAGGCAGAATGCGACTGCGGGACATCAGTGAGATTCTTCGCGAGCAGATCGAGACCGGCGCTGAAGCGCTGTTCAGCGGCGAGGTGATGCACGCGCTCGTGCAGGACATCCACAACGCCCAGACCGTCTACCGTCCTGTGGCGCCCGCGACGCGGAAGGACCAGGTGCAGCCCTGGCTCGCTCTCGAGTTCATGCCCTTCAAGGGGCTGATCGAGCCCTTCAACGTGTATCCAGGACGCTTCTGGGGCATGCTGCGCATGCATCGCCAGCCGTCCGGCCTGCCCGAGCTGCTCGTCCACGTCGAGCGCGATCTGCCGAGCGCGTCGCAGGCGATCAACCCCGACCTGTACGTCAGCTTCAGCAGCAGCCCCCGCGTCGAATCGGTGATCCAGCGCGTGGGGAAGGACCCAGCGACGCTGCGGTTCTTCCACAAGGGCAATCTGCTCCAGGCCGACCGCACCGTCTTGCCGGCCGAGCTCTGCCTTCCGGGCTTCGGCGAGGCGCTACCCGACGGTGACGTCGAGGACGGCATTCCCGGCGTGATCGACGACGAAAAGCACGGCCACATGCTCTTTCTGGGCGACCTGGTGTTCTATAACCAGTTCCGCACGCCCGACCGCGGGCAGCTCTGCAACTTCTTGCTCAATTGCGTCGCCGTCGGCGTTGTCGCGCGCTATGTGCGCGATATCGTTCGCAAAACGATGTCGACTGCCGAAGCCGGTTGATCAGACGTCGGGGAAATCCTCCACGAGCGCGCGGTACTTGACCGTGCGCTGCCCCGGATCGGGGAACTTCATTCCTTCGATGGTCTGCGCGACGCAAGCGGGAAACAACTCCGCCGGTGCCGTCGCCGAATCGAAGCCGACCGCCAGCACTCGCCCGAGGCGTCCGACGTACAACGTCAAGTGGAACGGGCCGTTGAAGTCATGCGCCTTCCGACAGGCGCGAATGGCCTCCCGCTGTGCGCGAAGCGTGGGGTAGCCCCAGGCCTGCTCGATGGGGGCCGAGAGGCGCGCGCCGGCCTGATTCCAGGCGAAGGGAAAGGCGAAGCGAGCCCGGCCACCGCCGCGGGGAGGCGGAAACTCGAGGAACTTCGCCGTCGTGACGAGGCAGTCCTCGACGCGCCAGGCGCCGAGGTCGGAGCGGGAGACCCAGACGCGCTCGACGCGGCCATCCGCGCGGACGACGAAATCGAGCAGAACCTCGCCCGAGACATAGCTGCTCGACTGCTGCTGTTGGAAGCAGTTGCGGAAGCCCCCCATCTGGGAGTCGATCACCGCCCGGACGTCGCCGTCGTCGAGCACACCCGTCGTGCCGACGACCGTCATCCCGTCGTCGGGGGCATCGAGGCGGCTGTCGGGCGGAGGCGCGTGCTCGAGAGGATCGGGCTTGCGGACGGTCGATGGACCGCCGCCACCGCCGCAGGCGACGAGGAAGCCGGCCAGACAGGCCAGGGAACGAGAGAATCGCATGGAGCGCACTCTAGCCGCGCCGCGCGGCCGACTCAACCGTCGCCCCGAGGTGTCGGTCGTCGTGCCGGTCCGCAACGGTGAACGCTGGCTGGCGGGTACGCTCGGCAGCATTCGGCGGCTGCGAGGCGTCGATTTCGAGGTCGTCGCGGTGGACGACGGCTCCACCGACGCAACGCCGGTGATGCTCACGGCGTTCGCCCGCGAGGACGAGCGTGTCCTCGTCCTTCGGCAGTCGGCCTCGGGATTGGTCGCCGCCTTGAACGCCGGCCTGGAGGCGGCTCGCGGATCCTGGGTCGCGCGGCTCGATGCCGACGACCTGGCGCATCCCGATCGCCTGCGCCTGCAGGTCGACGCGGGCCGGCGCGAGGGGTGGGACGTCGTCAGCAGTCTCGTGCGCTGCTTTCCGCGAGCGGTGATGGGGAAGGGGCTCCTGCGATACGAGCAGTGGCAGAACGCCCTGGTCACCCACGACGCCATGGCCCGTGAACGATTCGTCGAGAGCCCCTTGGTGCATCCCAGCGCGATCTTTCTCCGCGAGCGTGTGCTGGCTGTCGGTGGCTACCGGGACCTGGGGTGGGCGGAGGACTATGACCTCTGGTTGCGGCTCTTCGCGGCGGGCGCACGTTTTGGAAAGGTGCGGCGCATTCTGACCCTGTGGCGCGACCATCCGCGACGGTACACACGAACCGCGGCAGCGTGCGCTGCGGACGCGCTCCGGGCGTGCAAGGCGACGCACCTCATCAGCGGACCGCTGAACGGCGCTACCGGCTTCTGGATGGCGGGGACCGGCGTGGACGGAAAGCGCCTCGGACGCGCGATCGTGGCTCACGGTGGCGTGTTGCGGGGCTGGCTCGACGTCAATCCGCGTCGCCTCGGCCAGCGAATTGCCGGGGCACCCGTGCTGCGCTTCGAGGAAGCGACCCTTCGTCCAGGCGAGCTCGTTCTCGTCGCCGTGGGCTCCGAGGGTGGTCGAGAGCGGGCGCGTCGTTACTTCGACGCTTTCGGCCTGAGGGAGACGGTCGACTACTGGTGCGTCGCCTGAGGGATCATTGGCGGAAGGTGATCGTGCCGACCGCCCAACCCTTCCACCGGAAGTTGGCGAGCTCGTCGTACGTGAAGTCGTCGTAGGCGAAGTTCCCGTCGATCACGAAGGGCAGCACGGTCAAGAACATCGCGCCGCGCCCGAGGCCGGCCTCGCCCGCCGCCTGCGGGAGCGCCGGGAAGTCGAACTCGGTCACCGCGCTCGGCGTGACGTACCGCCACAACGGCTTGGGCGGACCGAGCGCGGGCTCCTCGATGAGGACCATGTTCGCAGAGGGCGGATGGATGGGGCCGTCGAAGCCGGGATGAACGGACCAACGGACGTGCCGCGCATCGTTGAGCCGGCCCCCATCGACGGGATCCTCGAACTGCGGCGTGCCGACGAACGGCGTGATGAACACGCCCGCAGCGATGTCGCGTGTCTCCTCGATCGTGATCGACATCGGCGTGTTGTCGGCTGTCGCGCTGAACGCGAGCCCGATGAGGTAGTACCTGAGATCCTGGTCCCAGCCGTCGAGGCGGGGCATCCGCTCGAGCGTGAGCGCCGGGTCGAGCGCGACGCCCTGGGTGTCGAGCTCCCAATAGCCCTCGGAGCCGAAGTTCAGGCGCGGCAGCACCGCGTAGTAGGAGGGGCCCGGATCGGGACCGAGGGGCGGGTTGTCGAGCGTCACGGGGAGCGTCAGGTTCATGGGGTGGTCGATCACCACATCGAGGTCATCGATCTCCTGGCCGGGGCTGGCCGAAATGAAGCGCCGGATGCCCATGGCGATCGGGAGCAACGACTGGCGCATCTCCCAGTAGCCGATCTCGCCGTCCTGGTAGGCCTTGAGGGTCTCGCGGTCGACCTCTCCTGCCGTGGCGATGATGGCGAGCTCTCCGGGTCGGGCCACGATCTCGAACGGCCCGTCCTCGGTGAGCATCCCCCCCGGGCCGGGCGGGGGAAGCTGTGTGCGGTTGAACGCCGTCGAGTGCGTCGTCTCCACGACGATCACGTTGACCACGCTCTCGCGGTTCGGCTTCGGGAGCTGGTCGAGGCCGCTGACCTCGCCGCGAAGGAGCGCGGCGGGAACGCCCGGCGGCGGGTCCCCCATGCCGTCGTTCGGCTGCAGGTAGATGGTGATGTTCTCGACCTCGACGTCTTCGATGGTCGTGACCTCGAAACCCTCGAGCGCGGCGGTGACGATGAGCGGTGGGATGAGGTCGAAGTCTGAGAGCGTCACTTGGCCCGTGGCGTTGGTGAGACCCTCGAGCGAAATGGTGCCCTCTTCGTTGATCACCAGCACCGCCGCTTCGGGCAGCGGCTCGCCGCTGGCGGCGTTCAGGACGGTCACGTTGACGGCGCCGTCGATCGGGTCGCCCCAGACGCCGCCGAACCGATTCACCGGATCGAAGTAGGTGTAGCCGCCGCCGAGCACCGCGCGCGTGAACGGCGTCGACACCTTGACGTCGACCGGCCCGGGCGTGTTGGGCGGCGTCGTTCCGATGATCGTGGTCTCGTCCTCGATGACGACGTCCAGGAGCGCCTGACCGCCCAGCTCGATCGCGATGCCTTCGGCGAAGCCCGTCCCGGTCATTCGCACGCGGGTACCCCCCGCGACGGCGCCACGATCGGGAACGACGGCGATGAGGGTGAGCTGCTGGAAGTAGGTGTAGCCGTCGGGCAGCGACGCCTCTTCGCCACCGCTCCGCACCGCCACGTCGACGGCGCCGATCTCGCCGGGGGGAGCCGTGCACCGAAGGCGATTGGCATCGAGGACGTCGCAGTTCAGCTCGCGGCCGTCGAACGTGACGGTGGCGTCGGCCCCGAAGCCGTGCCCCGCGACGAAGACGTCGTTGCCGCCGGCGACGGGGCCGCTGGCCGGCGCGAGGCCGGCCACGCCGAAGCCCGGAGCGGCGGGGTCGTAGTACACGTAGCCGCGCGGCAGGACGAACTCACCGTTTTCGTTGGCGACGGTCACGTCGACCGCGCCGGTCGCGCGCCCTCGTGGCGCGTTCACCTCGAGGCGGATCCGGTCGTCCGCCGACTGCAGGAGCTCCGTCTCGCGATCGCCGAAAGAGACCCGCGACTGCGCGGTCAGGCCGCCCCCGAGGAGGGCGACCCGATTGCCGCCCTCGACCGGGCCCATCGGCGGGTCGAGCGCCGCGACGTTCACGTCTTCGAAGTAGAAGAACGCGTTGGGCAGCGTCGCCGATCCGTTCGGGTTCGTGACGGTGACGTCGTGGGCGCCGGGTTCCCCGGGCGGGACGCGCGCCGCGAGGACGCCGTCGTTCCGCAGGTGAACGTCCTGGGCGCGACGGCCACCGATCTCGATGCGCGTGCCCTCGATCAGGCCCGTGCCGGTCAGTCCGATCTCGATGCCGCCGCGGAGCGGGCTGCGGGCGGGCTCGACGGCACCGAGGGAGACCCCCTCGAAGTACGTGAACCCGTCGCGCAGGACGTCTTGGCGACGTTCGACGCCGTCGAGGCGCTCGATCTCGAGGAGCGCGAGGATGTCGATGGGGCCCGGCAGGTGGGCCGGCGTGACGCAGGTCGCCCGGTTGGGCGACTCGACGATGACGTCGGCGCACTGCCGGTTATCGAACCGGAACTGGATGCCCGCGCCGAATCCGGTGCCGACGATGCGAACCCGCGTGCCGCCCGCGACTACGCCCCGGTTGGGGACGATCGAGTTGATCGTGACGGGCTCGTCGAGCGGGGCCGCGTCGGGGAATGGCACGGCGTCGGGTTCGGGCGGGCGCGCGTCTCCCCCGGCCGCATCAGCCGTTGCGTCCTCGTCGGCGGCGTCGACCCCGACGTCGCGGCCGCTGTCGCCGATACCTGCCTCGGCTGGACCGGAGTCTGCCGCGTCGACCTTGCCGCCATCGCCCTCGCAGGCTGCGAGAACGAGCACCAGCAGCGAAATCAGGCCTCGAATGCGCATCGAACCCCCTCTGATGCGCCGCCTACTCGTCCTGGTCCGCGCCTTCCTCGTCCACTTCGAGGTTCAGGCCACCCGGGTAACCGTAGGAGACATACTGGTCGTAACCATAGACGATCACGGAGACCGGAACGTCGGCCTCGGACTCGATGAAGTGCACGCCGTCACCGATCGCGAATCGGGCGGCCTTCCAGTTGGCGCCGTCGCCGATTGGCTCCCACGACACGGGGACCGGCAGCTGGTCGAAGAAGACCTCGGCCGCAGCGGGGGCGATGATGCTCACGTAGTCGAAGGCGTACTTGTCGGGCGCGAGGAACACGTAGTCGCTGCGGTACTGACGTGTCGGTACGGCGAGGATGAACGATGGGTCACCCGTGCCCGCGTCGCCCTCTTCGAAGAAGTCACGCTCGTTCGGGTTCGGCGCCTGCTCGCTCGCCAGGAACTGGCCGACGAGGATGGGCTTGTCGCTGATGATCTCGAAGTGCTCGCGGCTGCCGAACTCGAACCACTCGCCGGCGTTCAGCGTGGGGACGACCGTCTGCGGCGGGATGGTCTCGATCTTGGTGTCGTCTTCGGCGGCCATGATGCGCCAGTAGTCCTCTTCGAGGCCGCGATCGAAGCTCTTCGAGGCGATGTAGTGCTTGCCCCAGGTGGAGATCGGGAAGAGCTGCTCCTCGAGGTGATCGGCGCAGCAGGTGTTGAGGCGAGCGTCGTTGCAGTCGTAGTTGTCGCTGCACGGCACGTCCCGCTTGTACTCGCACACGCCCTCACCGGTCTCGGGGTCGATGTCGACGCAGTGGTTCGTGTTGGGCGCGTTCGCCGCCTCGCTGCCGCCGAACACGACGACCTTGCCGGAGGCCTCGACGAGCGAGCCGGTCAGGTCGGCGCCCGGCGCATGCGTCTCGATGTTGAGGACCTCGAACTGGTTGAGCGTCGTCTCGTACGTGTCGCCGGGCTCGAGGGCGGGGATGCCGCCGGTGCCGGGCTGCGTCCGCGCGGTGACGGTCACCCGCACGGTCGTCGGCTCCTCGGCGTTGATGCCCATGACGGTGAGATAACCGCGCAGTCGATCGAAGCTCTGCTCGCGGGTCATGATGTAGTAGCGCTCGCCGAGCACGTGACTCGGCAGCAACAGGGACGCGTCGTTGCTGAAGACGTCGACGTTCTCCAGCGGATTGAACTGATAGGCGATGATGGGAATCGAGCTGCGGACGAGATAGGCCAGCGGCGCCTTCACGGTGCCGTCCACGTCCCGTCGCGGAAGGTCGAAGACGTGGAGGCCGAGCGGCGGAACCGCAGCGGAATCGACCATGCCCTCGACGTTCAGGACCCGCACCGTCGCGGTCAGGCTGGCGTGCGGATTGGACACCACGACCGAGTATTGCTCGGCGGCGGCGTCGAGAAAGCCCCGCTCGCCCCCGGGTACGAAGGCGTTGTCGAGGTCGGCGGCCCAGTACTCGCAGCCGACATTCGTCTTCGTCTTCTCATTGATCTCGCAGATCGGCAGGCACTCGCCGCGATCGCACTGCTGGCCGAGGCGCGCGCCGTCACAGCGCTCGACGAAGTCGAAGCGCGTGCCGTCCTCGCTGCACTGCACGACCAGCTCGAGGCCGTTGCACACCCTCTGGCCCGGCGTGCACACGAAGCCCGCGCACATCGCCTGGCCCTCTGCCTCGGTGCAGCGGCCCTCGCACGTGGTCGGCTCCCAAGCGGTGCCCTCGGCGTTGCATACCTCGATGACGAGCTCCGTGCGGCAGCGCGACGCGTTCGCCTCGCAAACGACCGGCAGCACGCACGCGCCCGCCTCGCAGACCTCGACCTCGCGACAGGCAGGCTCGTCCTGCCACACGCCGGGAGCGACGCACAGCTGCGGCACGCCGTCGTCGCCACAGCGGCGCGCGTCGAGGGTGCACGTCCCCGCCGCGTCGGCCGGGTCGCCGCCGTTGCCGCCGGCGCCGCCGGCCGCGTCAACGACGGCGTCGTCGTCGCCGTTGCTGTCCTGCCCGCAGCCGGCGGCGACCAGCGCCACCCCGAGCAGGGCGATCGACGACAACGACCGCAGGAGCGGATATTCGGCGCGCATCATGAGTCCCGTGGCCCCAGCTTGCTTTGCGACGCCACAATGTACGGGCAGCGGCGAATGGCGGTCAACGCACTCGGGGCGACGCCGTGCGAGGCGAAAATCGACGCGATCTCGCGCATCGACCTCAGGTGGCGATTTTGATCGTGGGGAGGGTGTGGTTAATATCGCTGGGCCGGCAATCGGGAGCGGCATGGCGCAAGACGCATTCTCCGCGGCGGACCTCCTCGGGTCCGTGATCGACGGACGATTCGAAATCCTCGAGAAGTTGGGCGAAGGTGGCATGGGGGCCATCTACAAAGCCCGGCAGCTGTCCGTCGATCGCATCGTCGCGCTCAAGATCCTGCTGCACGATCAGCGCGGCGACCCCATTTCGGTGGAGCGCTTTCGTCACGAGGCCTACCTCGCTTCGCGGCTGAAGCACCCCAACGCGATCGTCATCCACGACTTCGGCCAGAGCGAGCGTGGCCTCCTCTACATCGCGATGGAGTTCCTCGCTGGCGAGACGCTCAAGGCGCGCCTGCGCCGCGTGGGCCCGACGCCGGTCGAGACCGCCGTGAAGGTGATGAGCCAGGCGCTGCGCACCATCGCCGAGGCTCACCGCATGGGGCTGGTCCACCGCGACCTCAAGCCGGACAACATCTTCCTGACGCGCGTCGAGGGGGACGAGGACTACGTGAAGGTCCTCGACTTCGGCATCGCCAAGCTCACCGCCGTTCAGGAGGGCGCCGACATCGACGGCGGCTATCAGGGCGGGCTGACGGTCCAGGGCAAGATCTACGGCACGCCGAACTACATGAGCCCGGAGCAGATCCGCGGGAAGACGGTCGATCAGCAGTCCGACCTCTACTCGCTCGGCGTGATCTTCTACGAGGTGCTCGCCGGCCGGCTGCCCTTCAGCGGCGAGACGCCGGTCGACGTGATGATGATGCACTTGCGCGACGAGCCGGCGTCCCTGCGCTCTCTGCGCCCCGAAGTGCCGGTGGAGCTCGAGCGCACGGTGCTGCGCGCGCTCGAGAAGGACCGCCGCGCACGCTACCAGACCGGCGACGAGTTCCTCGAGGCCCTCGAGAACTACAAGTTCAACAGCGGCTTCTATGCGGTGCAGGCCCACCTGGGGCTCCCCGTCCGTCCCGCGGCCGTTTCGCTGAAGAAGGCGGAGACTGCTGAGGACGACGAGGAGGAGCAGGGGGAGACGCTGTTGTTGGGGGACGACTCCGCCTCGACGGCGGCCGCGAAGCCTGGACGCGCACTGGCCGAGGCGCCGGCTTTCGGTCTCGACGAGGACGACGAGCCGGATGATGCGACCGCCATCGGGGTCGCCTCCGCAGCGCCGGTCGTCGAAGAACGGACGATCCTCGAGCTCCCCGAGGAAGAGGCCAACTTCAACGAGCCGACGGTGTTCGAGTCCGACGAGGACGACGGCGCCGACGACAACCCGTTCTCCAGCGTCGGCGGAGACAGCCTGGACGGCGGGCTGCACCGAGCCGCGCCGCGCGCGCCGGCAGCGGCACGCGACGAAATGACGATGCTCGAGCTCGATGACGAGGAGCTCGAAGAGGTCGAACCGTCGCGCGTCGTCCCGATTCCGACGGCTGAAGAGCCCAACGCGCCGCGGCCCGGCAGCATCCGCCGCACGGCGTTCCAGCCCGCGCTCGGACTCGGTGCGCCGACGCCCGTGCCGGCGCCGGCCCGAGCGGCGCCGACGTCCGCCCCCGCCACCCGTGCCGCACCGAGGCCTTCATCGACCGGCGCTCCGGTGACATCGACGAGCGGAGCGCCGCAACACCGGACCGTTCAGGGCCTGCCGCGCCTGGCGAGCGCCCCGTCGGCGGACGAGGGGGCGGCCCCGTCGATGGCGCCTCCGCCCACCGCGCCACGTCCGGTTCGCAACGACGCGCCGACGCCGCCGCCGGCTGCGATCGCGCCTGTCGCCGCTCGTCCGACGCAGACGAATCAGCGGCCGACGGTGGCGGTCAACCTGCCCGTGCGCGACGGTTCGAGGCGCGCAATCTTGCTGGGCCTCACGTTCTTCGTGCTCGTCGGCGCTGGCGCCGCCGCCGTCGTCCTGCTCGATCCGTTCGGCGGCAAGAAGGGCGGGGCCGCCGCCGAAGGGCCGCCGATCGTGCACATCGACAGCGAGCCGGCCGGTGTCGAGGTCTTCGACCGCGGGCTCTACGTCGAGAATCCGGCCCAGTACTCGGCGCCCCCGTCGGGACAGCCGCACGACCTCCAGTTCGCTTCGCCGGACCGACGGACGTTCAAGGCCAAGGTCGCCGAGCGCTCGGGCTCGAGCTGGCTGTTCGTGAAGATCCCGCCCGGCGACGACTCGAAGCTCGCGCAGGCTACCGTCACCTCGGAGCCCAGCGGCGCGACGGTGAAGGTCGGCGGCAAGCCGGTCGGCCGGACGCCGCTTACGTACTTGGGTGCGCCCGGAACCGCCGTCACGTTCGAGCTCGAGCTCGAGGGCTATGCCGTCGAGAAGCGCGAGTCGACGCCCACGTCAGAGGGGGTGGACGTGTCGGTGGCCCTCAAGGAACCATGACCCGCCGCTGGATTGACTTGGGGGGGGCGTGGATCTAGGCTTCCGTTCGAGATTCCGGCGGTTACATCGGGGGAGGGCGCCTGTGTCCATCAAGGCTCGCGTTGCGTTGGGCCTCCTCGCGCTGGCCTTGTCCGCGCCCGCGGCGGCCCTCGCGGATCCGCTCGACGACGCTCGGGCAATGGTCGGCGAGGGGAAGGCCGAGCTCGAGAAGGCCGCCAAGGCCAAACCGGCAGACAAGCCGAACCTGCTCGCCGAAGGCCTGAAGCGCTATTCGCGTGCCTATCTCCTCCTCACTCGGCGCAAGCTTCAGAACGACGCGCCTGATCTGCTGAACGAGATCAGTGAGCAGATCGCGCAGGCGAATGGGCTGCCCGAGGTGGCGGCGATGCGCCGCGAGCTGCTCAAGAAGGCCATCGACGCTGCGGTCGAGGGTCAGCTCACGCAGGCATACGACCAGCTCGCCGCGCTGCGCGAGCTCGATCCGCGCGAGTGGACGGTGGAGTACGCGCTCACCGTCATCGGTCAGCGTATGGAGGGAGGCTGATGCGCGCCCTGATCCTCTCGGGCTTCGCCCTCGTCCTCGGCCTCGGCTCCGGGTGCGGCGGGGGAGGGCCGACCGTCATCGCCGGTCGCGTCGTCGATCACAAGGGCACGCCGATCGCGAAGGCAGAGGTCTTCACGGAGCCGGAGACCGATCTGACGATGACCAACAATCGCGGCTTCTTCAACATCCGCCAGGCGCTCAGCGACCTCGGCGAATCGAAGCCGATCGAGCCTGGCACCTACCGCATCAAGGTGCGCAAGTTCGGCTTCGAGGACCTGACGTTCGAGGTCCTCGTCGACGGCGGTGAAGCCAAGCTCGCCCAGGACCTCGTCCTCAAGCCTCGTACGCCCGACATCGGCGACACCGCCCCGGACCCGACCCAGGAGCAGGAGGTCGCGCCCGACGACATGTCGACGCCGATCACCGGCATCTGAGTGAGCCAGTTCATGCGCACCGCATCGATCCGCCTGTCGTTCGCGGCCTCGCTCGTCCTCTTCCTGCTCGCCTGCGGCAAGCAGGAGGAAGAGAAGCCGAAGCAGCAGGAAGTGATCCTGAACGTGATGACCGCCGACCTCCAGGGCAAGCCCGTGGAGATGGTCCGGTTCTACATCAACGGCAAGAAGTTCGGGATCACGGACGGCGAAGGAAAGTTCCGCGGCCGCTACGCCGCGAAAGACGGTGAGACGCTCTCCTTCAATGTCGAGGCGCCGCAGGGCTACAGCGTTCCGCCGAACGTCGACCAGAGCCGGTGGCAGGTGAAGATCAAGTACCCGGAGGACGGCCGTCCGCTCCAGGTCGACTTCAAGGCCACGCTACAGCGTCCGGAGCGCGACTACCTCTTCATGGTGCGGACGGCGGATCCGGCGACGCCCGTGAAGGTCAACGGCGAATTGGTGGGCAAGACCGGACCGACCGGTGACGCCCTCCTCCGCGTTGGCGGCGTTCCGGGCACGAAGTTCAGCGCGCGTGCAGGCAACATCACCTTCCAGGGTACGTTCGCCGAGGACGACGAGGTCTATCTCCTCAGCGAGAAGAAGTCGGGGCCGCTCGGGGGGGACAGGGCCGGTGAGGCGACGGCCGAGGCACAGCCTGTCGTCGAGGCGCCGGCATCCGAGGCGGTGCCGGTCGAGGCGGTCGCCGCGGCGGAACCCGCGCGGCCGGTGGCGCCGGCACCGGCGGAGCGTGAGGCGCGCGAGCCGGTGGTGGCGCGTGCCGAGCCGGCGGGCAACCCTTGGGAAGCGCCCGCGGCGCCCGCGCGCCAGGAGGAGCGGCGTCCCGCGGAGCAGCCGGCGATCGTCATGCTGCGCGACGATCCCGAGCCGGCGCCGCGCGACGAGCCGGAGCCCCTGGCCGTCGCGCCGCGCGACGAACCTGCGGCGCCCGGCCTGGACCTGCTCGGCGATGATCCGGCGCCCGTGGCACTCGCCGTCGCGCCTACGCCGTCGCGACCGTCGAAGCCGCCGCCCAGCGAAGGGCCGGACGGCCTCTTGATCGACGGTGGCAACAAGGTCGAGGCCGCCGCGCTGACGGCCCAGGCGCGTCCGACCGCCAGCGGTGGGGGTCCGTCACCCGTCAGCATGTCGCGCGAAGAGGTGCAGACGCGCCTCGACTCGATCAAGTCGGGCCTCGATCGCAGCAAGGTGCTCCAGCGTGCCGACGTCGAGTTCCTCGGCCAGATCGACCAGACGCATCCCGGCTACTATGAGGCGCACCGTCTGCTCGGCGACTTCTACCACGAACTGAAGGACTATCGCCGACAGGCGGAGGAACTCGAGATCGCGACGTCGAAGGGACGTTACAAGCGTGATCCGACGCTGCTGTTGTCGCTGGCGAAGTCCTATGGGCGGCAGAGCAACTACCGCAAGGCCCTGAGCGTGATGTCCCGCCTCGAGGTGAACATGCGATCGCTGCCCGCCGACGTGAAGGGTGACGCGTACCGCTTCTATGCCGAGATGTATGAGTTCGAGTTCCTGCGGCAGTACCACGAGGACGCCAAGAAGGCGAACGGCACGTTGCTCGACAAGGCCCTTCAGCAGTGGGAGCACTTCCAGACCTTTAGCCGTGGGGCCGATCCGCAAGGCGTGGCGACGGCCGACGCCCGGATGAAGAAGTTGCGGGATCTCAAGGCCGGCCTGGAGCCCTGAACGAATGGCTGGGCGCCGGATCGGAAGCGTCACGCTGATGCTCGCGCTCGTCCTCGCGACGGGCGGCTGCAAGAAGCGCGAGGGTCCCGTCAACGAGGGGTCCGCGGCGGCTCCGCCCGTCGACGTCTCGGCTGACAGGGCGCTCGCCCGCAAGAGCTGGATCATCGACGTGGCCCGCGATCCCGCGCCACTCGTTGCGCTCGCGGGCAGCGGCGCAGGATGGGCTCGGCTGTTCGAGGGCGACGCCGCGGCCGCGCTGTCTGCCTTCGAGAGCGAGTTGGCGTCGGCCGCCTCCGAGTCGCCGTCTCGTGTCGGCGCCGCTCGCGCCGCGTTGGAGCTCGCCGAGGCACATCTCGCGCTCGCCGACCTGGTGGCCGTCGCCACGCCCGACTATATCAAGGTCGTCCTTGGCCGCCCTGACGCCTCCGGCATGCCGGAGCTGACGGCCTGGACGCGCTTCGTCCTCGCTCGGCACGCGCAGGTGACGGGCGCGGATCCGGCCGAACACTGGAAGGCCATCGAAGGTCCCGTGGCTGCGACCGCGTGGAGGCAGGCGGCGATCGGCGAAGGAGACGCCACGGTCGTCGCGCTCCTTGCGGGCAGGGCAGAGGGCGTGGACGCCGAGCCCCCGGCGGGCGGCACGCCGGCCTTCACCCGGCGGCTCAAGGTGTCGGCGCTCGTCTCGGCCGGTCGCGCCGTCGAGGCGCGGCGGCTGCTCGGCGGCCTCGAAGCGCAGCAGGCCGACGTCGTCGTCGGTGACGGGGAGCGCGCGGTCGCATTGCGCGACCCCGTCGCGGCCCTGGCGCCCGCGCGGGCCTACGCCGCTCTTGCCGCAGAGGCGCTTCGCGACGCCACCGGGTGGGCGCTCTTGTACCGGGCCCGCGCCGAGCTGCTCGCCGGTCGGGCGGCCGACGCGTCCGCCACGCTCGAAGGGCTGTTGAAGGCGCCGCCGGACCGTGCGACGCTTGCCGAACTGGTGCTCAGCGGCAGCCTGGGAGTCGAAGACTTGAGAGCGGAGGCGCTCGCGCTACGCGTCCGCGTCCTGGCGGAGAGCGGCCAGGTGGACGCGGCGCGTCCTCTGCTTGCGCAGATCCCCATCGGCACGATCGGCCAGCGCGTCGCGCGCACATGGGCGGGAACTTTCGTCGGCGAGAAGGCTGACGCCGAGGCGTTCCCCGACGACCGCGGCGTGCTCACGCGCGCTCTCGGAGACGAGCTTGCGGCGCTGGGGCAGGCGGCGAAGGGGACGGCCGACGTGGCGGCCCTCGGGCTGGTCGACCGATACGCCGACCAGGTTCAGATTCGGTTTGCCGAGGCGCTCTCCCGAGGTGGGAATGAAGCGCTCGGCGTCAAAATGCGCGAAGAGGCCGAAGACAAGGCGAACGCCTTCAGCCCTTCGCCGCGAAACCGGCTGCCCGCCTTGGCGTGCGCCGCCCGCGACAACGTCGGGCTCGGCCGCCCACGCGTCGCCCTCAAGTATCTGAGCCGCCTTGCGGAGAAGCTCCCCGACGTGGCCGGCCCGTCCGACATGCTTCGTGACCTTCTCACGGCGCGTGCCATGGACCAGGCCGGCAGCGCCGCCGCGGGGCAGTGAGAGTGGGGGCGACGGCCCCGCGTCAGCAGTTGAAGGAGCCAGACCGACAATGACCAACCGTGGCCTCATGAGCCTGGCGCTCCTGGCGCTCGTCGCAGGCGCGGTGCCGTCGGCGCACGCGCAGCAGACGTTCCGCTACCCGGAGGACACCCGGCCCACTTCGCTTCTGCCCTTCTTCGCGGAGGACATGAGCTCGGTGCGCATGGTCGAGCTGATCTTCGACTCGCTGGTGGTCATCAACAAGCGCGGCGATGTCGAAGGCGCCTTGGCCACCTCGTGGAAGGTGGACCCCGACAACGGCGGCATCCGGTTCGTCCTGCGTGAGGGCGTGAAGTGGCACGACGGCTCGGCCTTCACCGCCGATGACGTCGCCTTCACGATCAACGCGGCGAAGGATCCGAAGACGGTCTTCAACGCCAAGAGCAAGTTCTCGTTCATCAGGGAGGCGACCGTCGAAGGCCAGTTCGCAGTGCACGTCGCCTTCGACCGGCAGATTCCCGACCCGGAGCGCCGCTTCCTTTTCAAGATCCTGCCCAAGGCGCAGTTCAAGGGCACGGCGCTCAGCCACAAGGACAACTTCAACCGGAACCCGGTCGGTACGGGCCCGTACATGGTGAAGAAGGGCGGATTCAGCATCCGCTCGGTGGCGCTCGAAGCGAATCCCGACTACTGGAACCCGCCGAAGGTCGGCGAGATCCTCATGCAGCACACGCCCGACAAGTCGGCGCAAGTGAACCTGCTGCAGTACTCCGGCGGCAAGGCTGGCGTCCAGGCGGTCATCTTCCTCCCGCCCAAGAACATTCCGTTGTTCGAGAACAGCGACTCGGTCGTGCTCGAGCCGTACCACACGGTCTCCTGGTGGTACATGGCCTTCAATCACAGCAGCGGTCCCCTCAAGGATCAGGCCGTCCGCGAGGCCATCTCGCTCGCGCTGAACCGCGAGGAGCTGCTCGAGGCCCACTTGGGGCGCGGCGACATCCTCAGCGGACCCTTCACCGAGTCGAGCCCGTTCTACAACTTCCAGGTCGAGCCCCGTGCGCAGGACATCGAGCGCGCGAACCAGCTATTGGACCAGGCGGGCTACAAGCTGCAAGGCAACGTGCGCAAGAAGGGCAAGAACAAGCTCGACCTGATGTTCGTGATGGACAAGGAGCTCGCCAGCGGTCAGGCGCTGTTCCTCGGCATGCAGGCGCAGCTGCAGAAGATTGGCGTGACCGTGCGTCCCGAGTACGTCGACCACGCCCGGTACCGCGACCAGGTGTTCAGCCGCAAGAAGTTCGACCTGACGATGAACGTCTGGTCCTTCGAAGAGGTGGAGGACGTCTACCCGCTGTTCCACAGCAAGGGGGTGATGAACTTCATCAACTACAACAACGCCGAGGTCGACACGCTGCTCGACACGGCGAAGGCGACGCGCGACTACAAGAAGTACAAGGAGTTCATGAAGAAGCTCCACGAGGTCCTCGCCAAGGACCTGCCGTACGACTTCCTGTGGTCGCTCGACGTGTACTCGGGCATCAGCCGCAAGGTGAAGGGCGTCTTCATCCAGCCGTACTACTACTTCACGTCGTTCGAGGAGTGGGAGCTGCAGCCGTGAACCGGGTCACAGGCCTGCTGCTCGTCGCGCTGCGGCGCGCGGCGGCGGGCCTCCTCCTGCTCGTCGGCGCGAGCTTCATCATCTATGTGACCATCCGCTCGGCGCCCGGCGATGCCGTCGACGCCATCACACCGATGGGCACGCCCGACGACTTGAAGCAGAAGCTGGCGGCGGAGTTCGGTCTCGATCGCGACCCGCTCTCGGGCTACGTGACATGGCTCGGGCGGTCGGCGACCGGCGACTTCGGCGAATCGCTGGTGGTCGCCGCAGGGGAGCCGGTCATGGCGGTCGCCGGACCGGCGTTCGTGAAGACGCTCGCCCTCGCCGGTGTCTCGCTGCTCGCCGCCGGACTGCTGGCCCTCCTCGGCGCCATGCTCCTCGGCGATCCGAGCGCCCGCCAGCAGTGGCTCACCGGCCCGCTCTACTTCGGTACGGCCGCGCCGTCGTACGTCGTCGCGGTGCTCTTCACGCAAGGGATGAACTGGTTCGTCCACGCGTTCGTCGAGCAGGGCGGTTACGAGACCCCCGTCTGGTACCCGATCCCGATCGCGTCTGACTCGGCGATGCCGTACGTGTTCGCCGGCCTGGTCCTGCTGGCGGGCGACGGCCTCTACATGGACTACTTGAACACGGTTCGCGCCGAGCTGAACGCCCTCCGCAACGCCCAGTTCATCGCTGCGGTGCGCGCGAAGGGCGCCGGCGTCGTGCGACACATCGCACGCAACCTCGTCGTGCCGTTCGTGTCGGCGTTCGCCTCGCGCCTGCCCATCGTGCTCGGCGGCGCGGTCATCGTGGAGTACGTCTTCACGCTCGAGGGCGCCGGTTATCTGCTGCTCGAGGCTGCCCGCGAGCGCGACTTCCCCGTGGTCGTCGGGTTGAGCGTGCTGTTCACGGTCACCATCATCGCCGTCGGGCTGCTGGCCGATGTGGTGCGGGCGATCGTCGATCCACGTGAGGTGGCTCGTGGGGGCTAGCACGGGACGCCTCGGTCTCTGGGTGAGCGGCTGCATCGTCGCGCTCGTCATCCTCGCCGGCCTGGCGGCGCCGATGATCCCGTACGATCCGGTGGCCGACGTGAACCTCGACGGAGCGCTCGCGCCGCCCTCGGGAGACCACCTCTTCGGCACCGACGCACAGGGCCGCGACGTGGCGATGCGCCTCCTCAAGGGGACGGAAGCCTTCTTCCTGCCGGGGTTGATGGCGGCAGCGCTCGCGACACTGTTCGGCGCCGTGGCGGGTGCCGTCGCCGGCTACTTCCAGGGTCCGATCCGCAGCGCCGTGCTCGGCGTGCTGCAGCTCCTCGACACGCTCCCGCGGCTGGTCTTCATCATTCTCGTTTGCACCATCCTGAACCCGTCGATTCTTCTGATTGCCTTCGTCGCGGCCATTCTGTTCATTCCCGCCAACGCGACCGTCATCCGCCGCAAGGTGGAAGCGCTCGCCAGCGAGGACTACATCCTGGCGCACGTGGCCCACGGCTTCCGGCCGGCGCGCATTCTGGTCTACCACATCCTCTGGCTGCAGTGCCGACCGCTTCTGATTCGCCAGGCGATGTACGTGTTCGGATACGTGTTGTTCGTCGAGACGGCGCTGGCGTATCTGGGGGACTACGGTGTCCAGGAGCCCGCGCCGTCCTGGGGCAACATGGTGGCGCAGGCCAAGGAGCTCTTCGGCATCGGCGCGTGGCCCTGGCTCTTCCCCGCCGTCGCGATCGTGATTACCATCGCGAGCTTCCTCGCGTTCGGCAATCTGGTGGCCCGCCGCGCCGAGGAGACGCGATGAGCGCGAATCTCCTCGAGATCCGAGACCTCGTCATCGAGTTCGACACGCCGACGGGTCGTCGACGCGTGGTCGACGGTGTCACCCTCGAGCTCGCCGAGGGCGAGGTGCTCGGCATCTTGGGGGAGTCGGGCAGCGGCAAGACGATGACTACGCTGTCGGTGCTCGGGCTCGTCGCGGGGCGGCCGGGCATCGTCGGCGGCGAGATCCGCCTCCACGACGGGACGTCGACGCACGCGCTCCTCGAGGCGCTGCCGACTGTCCTCCGGCGTCGCGACGACGGTCCGGTCCGCAAGGACGATCGTCGGTGGCAGCGTCTCGTCCACCGCCGTATGCGGCCGCTGTGGGGACGTGTCGCGACTGCCGTCTTCCAGAACCCTCGCCAGTCCCTCGACCCGCTGATGAGCATCGGCGAGCAGCTCACCGAGTCGGTCCGCGTGGCCGAGCCAACGCTCGCGAAGACGGAGGTCCGGCGACGAGCGCTCGAGTGGCTCGAGCGCGTGCACATGAACGATCCGGCCCGCGTGTTCGCCAGCTACCCGCACGAGCTATCGGGCGGCATGTGCCAGCGGGCGATGATCGCGATCGCGCTGGCGTGCCAGCCGCGGTTGCTGATCGCCGACGAGCCGACGACCGGCCTCGACTCGACGGTCCGCGCCGAGATCGTCGCGCTCTTCCGTGAGTTGATGGCCGATCGGCGGCGTTCGATGCTGTACATCTCCCACGACATCCGCGAGGTGCTCCACCTGGCCGACCGCGTGATCGTGATGCGCCACGGGCGCGTTCTCGAGACGGCGAGCTCGGCGGCATTGCGCGACGGCATCGGGACGCGGGCCGAGTACACGGCTTCGCTGCTGGCGGCGTCCGGCCTCGCCGTCGGGCAGGGGGACGCGGCATGAGCGGCGCTCTCCTCGCCCAGGCCCGCGGCGTCGTGAAGACGTTCCGCGCCGGCAGCCTGCTGCGCGGTCGCGCCGAGACACGCGCGCTCGACGCCGTCGACTTTGACCTCTATCGGGGCGAAGTCGTTGCTTTGATTGGGGAGTCCGGTAGCGGCAAGACGACTCTCGGCAAGGTCCTGCTGCGCCTCACGTCGATCGAGGGCGGCAGCGTGCGCTTCGAGGGCGACGACTTGTTCGCGCTCGGCCGCGGCGCGCTGCGCCATCGACGCCGCGACTTCCAGATGGTCTTCCAGAATCAGGCGGCGAACCTGCATCCGGCGATGACCGTCCGCGAGATGATGGACGAGTCGTTGCGGCTGCATCGGCCCGATCTCGACGCCGCCGGTCGAGGGCGGCGCACACAGGAACTGCTGGATCGCGTCGGCCTCGGCGCCCGCGCAGACCAGCGGCCGGGCAGCCTCTCCGGTGGCGAGCGCCGCCGCGCCGGCCTCGCCCGCATCCTCGCGACGCGTCCCAAGTTGGTTGTCGCCGACGAGCCGACGAGCGGCCTCGACGCGGCCATCAAGCTCCAGATCATCGACCTCCTCAGGAACCTGAAGGATCCCGAGCTGACGTATCTCGTCATCAGCCACGATCTGGGCCTGGTGCGGCGAATCGCCGATCGCGTCCTCGTGATGCTGAAGGGGCGCATCATCGAGGAGGTGCCCGTCGCCGAGCTCGGCAGCAGCGCCTTTCACCATCCGTACACGCAGAAGCTGGCGCGTGCGGCCGAGTTCCTCGAAGACCGCGATCCGCTGCAGGCGAAGGCGTCGACGTTCGATCCGGACGCGCCGTCGACCGGTGCCGCGGCGCCGGTCGGTTGTGTGTTCGCAGCGGATTGCCAACTCGCGGCGCGATTGGGCATCTTGGAGCGGTGCTCGACCCGGAGGCCAGCGCTCGTGGCGTTGGCCCCGGGGCACCGGGTAGCCTGTTTCGCAGCCGAAACGCCCGTGGAGGATGTCCGATGAGAGCCTTGCCGCTCGCGTGGCTGCTCGTGCTCGCCCTGCTCACGCCTGCGCGTGCGTCGGCCCAGTCGCTCGAGGAGACCCGCGACCAGGGCATCCTCTACTTCAAGAAGGAGCGCTTCCGGCCGGCCAAGGACCAGCTGGACAAGGCCTACAGGCTCCCCGGCGGCGACAAGGACTTCGCGACGGTCTTCTACCGCGCCCAGGCCGGCTACAAGCTGCTGCTCCTCGAAGTCGCCTTCGAGATGGCGGAGAAGGCGAAGCAGATCGCCGGCGAGGACAAGGGCAAACGCGAGAAGGTCGAGGCGTTCGTCCAGGAGATGTCGAACCTCTATGGCGGGGTGACCATCACACCGGCGAAGGGCGAGACGAACACCGAAGGCCGCATCTTCCTCGAGGCCAAGACCGGCATCATCAACAAGGAGAAGAAGCAGACGTTCATGTCCATTCGCGAGCGCTTCCGCTCGGTGAACGTGCGTCTGCCGACCACGATCTACCTGCCGTACGGCGATTACCTGGCGAACAACGTGCCCTTCTCGATCGTCCAGGGGGAGTCGACGCCGACGGTGGAGCTGTATCTCCAGGTTGTGCGCGACGAGACGCCCGAGGAATCGAACACGTGGATGTACGTGGGCATCGGCGCCGGGGTGGCGGCAGCGGCCGGCGTGGCCGCCTTCTTCTTGCTGCGCGACGACACGCCGCGGACCGAAGAGTCGGTCCGGATCCCCGTCATCAACTCGGCCAGTGGACTGAGGGTGCGCCCGTGAAGAATCGACATTTGACGGCGGCGATCCTGCTGCTCGCCGGTGGCGCGTCCGCCGAGGTCAGCACCCCGCGGCAGGTGGCCGACCGCCCCGCCGCGCACTGTCAGGCGCCCAAGTGGTCGCCCGACGGCAAGCAGCTCGCCTATGAGGTCTACAACCCGAAGGAAGACACGCGCGAGACCTGGATCGTCGAGTTCACGTCGGACGGCCGCCAGAAGGGTCAGCGAGAAGTGGCCGCGGGGCGGATGGGCGCGGCGGCACTGCTCGGTGGCAAGAAGCCGCCGGTGGTCGAGTTCGAGTGGGCGCCCGACATGAAGCTGCTGAACGATCCGTTCGTGTTCAGCAGCCGCGGCGCCAAGAAGAACTTCGACCTCTTCGCCGACGGCAACTGGATGACCGAGGAGAACAACGGCAACGACGGTCAGCCGGCCTGGTCGCGCGATGGCCGGTACATCGTCTACACCTCGCAGCGCGAAGACTCCGGCGATCTGTACGTCATCGACCTGCAGAACGATGCGAAGTCGACGCGCTTGACTTTCTGGCCGAATGCGACGGAGTTTCTTCCGCGCTTCTCGCCGAAGTCGCCGAGCGTGATCTTCACCCGCTCGGAAAGCGCCTCGAAGGGTCAGGACATCGGCCTCGTCATGGACGTGCGCCAGCCGCGCGACACGACGCGCATGCTCACCGGCTGGCCCGGCGACGAGCTCCGTCCGTCGTGGTCGCCCGACGGCAAGCGCATCGCGTTCTACTCGAACAATGGCAATACGAGCGACAAGGTCTTCGACCTCTGGGTCATCGACATCACCGGCGAGAACGCCAAGAAGCTCGCGACCAACGTCGTCGTCGACGACCACCTGGGCCCCGCCTGGGCCCCCGACGGCCAGACGGTCCTGTTCGTGAAGCACGACTTCAAGAACGACAATCCGGTGCAGTGGGCGCGCGCCGACGGTTCCGCGAGCGGGACGCTCGACACCGGCACGCAGCTCAACTCCGATCTGGCCGTGTGGGCGAGCGGCGGCATGATGTCGTTGGCCTTCAAGGCGCTCGGTCAGCGCGGCTCGAGCGAAAAGACCTGGGAGCGCCTGTACGTCGTGACGTTCTCGACCGACGACCTGAAGCCGAAGGCGGAGGCGAAGGCGCCTTGAGACGTCTCGCGCGCCTTCTGGCCGCCGTCGCCGTGCTGCTGCCGGCGATCGCCGGCGCCGACGAGAAGAGCGGTGTCGCGGCGCTCGTCTTCGCACGGAAGGGCGCCGACGCCAACCAGGCCATTCGCATCGAGCGCGATCTGCGCTTGATGTTCGATCACGAGCGCAAGCAGGGCAGCAAAGTGCCGGGCAGCCGTTCGATCGAACCACGCTTCGACGTCGGCAAGATCAGCAAGGCCGACATCGACAAGGCGCGGCGCCACTTCAACGACGCCCAACGCGCGCTCGAGAAGGGTGAGGCCGAAGAGGCGCTCGAGCAGCTCTTCCGCGCCGAACGCTTCTACAACAAGGCCATCCCGTACGCGTCGGAGCCCGCCTTGCTGCGCGGCATCTTCTATGCCTACTACCAGGCCAAGAAGGCGGCCGGCCAGGAGCAAGAGGCGCGGGAGGCGTATTGCGGCTACGTGGCGCTCGCTCGGGCGCTCGCCGGCAGCGTCGGACCCATCGAGCAGTTCGAACCGCTCGCCGCCGAATGCGGCTCGGCGGCCGTCGCGGGCACAGCCGAGCTCCGTGTCACGGCGAACGTGGATGGCGGGCACGTCTTCATCGACTATCACCCCGTGGGCGTGGTGGGCCGTGACCTGCCTTACATCGATCCGTTCTTGCCGGCAGGCCCGCACATGGTCGAGGTGCGCAAGGCGGGCTTCGTCCGGTGGGGGACGCTGGTCAACCTGAAGAACGGCAAGAGCGAGGCCCTGAAGGCGAGCCTCGAGCCGGCCAGGAACCGAAGCGAGGACTTCGATCCGCTCGCAGACCTCGTTTTCAAGGGCGACGACGCCTTCGGAGAGGCGTACATCTCCGATCTGTTCTTCCAGATGAGCGACCGGTTCGGCGTCGCCATGCTGGTGGTCGGATACCTCGAGCCCGGTGGCGCCCTGACGATCTTCACGCAGAGCGCCGACGGCGTGTCGCGGGACGACCTCAACGTCGGCGCCGGCATCGACGGCCATCGTCCCGCGCTGACTCAATACTGGCGTTCGCGATACGGTCGGGCATTGAATCCGGCCGACGCGTTGCCCGCGGCGGACCGCTTCGCGCCGACGTTGTTCAAGGTGGAATGAGGGGAGGAGGGCGCATGTCGAGGCGGAACGACCGCCGGCTGCTCGGCCTGGCGCTCGCGCTGGTCGCCGTCGGTTGCGACCCCGGCGTGAAGCGCGAGACGGTCGACCTGTCGCTCGATCTGACCCGGTGTCTCGGCGACGCCAACACCGGCAAGCTGTCCGACGGGAAGGAGACCACCTGCCGCGAACGCCTGGACGGCCTCGTCGCGGGTGACGGCGTCAACGCCTGCCTGCTGGTCCAGGAAGCCGACGATGGCGCCGGCCGCGTGTACCACGTGCCGTTCCGCTGGCAGGAGAAGCGCCTCGTCCCGATCGACGAAATTCCTGAGATTCCGCTGGAGTCGGGCAAGCGCATCCGCGCCGAGCTCTACCTGCACGGGGACGGCTTCACGCCATCGAAGTGCGACGAGGGCGGCCTCTCGTTCGGGAGCCCGTGCAGCGAGGCGACGTTCTGTGTCCTCAAGCTGACCAACAACGACATCACGGTCGCCGGCGATGGATCGGCGAAGATCGACTTCGCCGCGCAGCAGGGCTGCAACGCCGTCTGGACGTCCGCCGTGGGCGAGGCCCGTGAGGTCTGCGACGGCAAGGACAACGACTGCGACGGCCGCGTCGACCAGACGTTCTCCGACCTCGGCCGGCAGTGCGAGGTCGGCGTCGGCGCGTGTCAGCGCACGGGCACGTTCGTCTGCGGGGGCGACGGCACCGCATGCGACGCGACCGCCGGCGCTCCCGCCGAGAGCGAGGCCTGCGACCAGGTCGACAATGACTGCGACGGTCGCACCGACGAGGGTCTCCCCGACTGCGGCGGCAACACCTGTAGGGTGGGCCAGGTGCGGCAGTGCGGCGCGGGCAAGGGCATCTGCATCACCGGCCTTCAGCGCTGCGCCGTCGAGGACGGCCAGCAGCAAGGCAGCTTCGGGCCCTGCCTCGACGAGCAGGGCACCGAAGTGCCGCGTCCCGGCGAGCATCCCGATGTCTGCAACGAGAAGGACGACGACTGCGATGACGCGACGGACGAGGACTTCGCCCTCGGCCGTGAGTGCAGCGTCGGGCAGGGCGTCTGTCGGAGCACCGGCCGTACGGTCTGTAACGACGACGGCACCGCCGGCTGCGACGCTGTCGCCGGCGAGGCGAGCGCCGAGCGTTGCGACATGCTCGACAACGACTGTGATGGCGCCACCGACGAGGGCCTCGGAAAGGGCGACGCCTGCTTCGATGGCGTCGGCGGATGCCGCCGTGAGGGGGTCATCGTGTGCGCGGCCGACGGCTCCGCCACGTGCAACGCGCAGGCGGCGGAGCCGCGCGACGAGCTGTGCGGTGACAACATCGACAACAACTGCGACGGCACCGCCGACGAAGGCTTCCCCGAGCTCGGCGAGGCCTGCACCGTCGGCGTGGGCGCTTGTGAGCAGACCGGTCGTCTCGTCTGTCACCCGGCGGACGGCACCCGGACGACGTGCGACCGGCAGCCCCTCCCGGCCGAAGATGAAACGTGCGACCTCAGAGACAACGACTGCGACGGCCAGACAGACGAGACCTTCGACCTGATGACCGACGCGCTCCACTGCGGGCGCTGCGGAAACCCCTGCAATCTGCCCAACGCGCGGCCCCGTTGCGAGTCGGGTGAGTGCACGCTGCTGCCGATCGACTGCTTCGGTGGCTTCCTCGACCAGGACGGGGTCGTCGAGAACGGCTGCGAGTGCAATCCGGATTCGCCCGACGCGCCCGATCCGGGACCGCTGTTCACCGATACGAACTGTGACGGCGTCGATGGTGACGCCGAGCGCGCCGTCTTCGTGTCGATCACGGGGGGCAACGATCAGTCCGGCACCGGTCGCATCGACGGGCCATACCGCACGCTTCAGCAGGGCGTCTCGGTGGCGCGCCTCGTTGGCGCCGCAGTCTACCTCGACGCGGGTACCTACGACCTCGACGGCGACACCCTCGTCGTGCCGACTGGCGTCAGCATCCACGGCGGCTATCGCTATGACCCGATCGGCGATACGTGGAGCCGCGGGACGCGTGACGTGAACGCTTCGGTGATCACCGGCGCGTCCGTCGTCCTGCGGTACGAGAACCTGAACGCGGCGACGATGCTCGACAACGTCCTGGTGCGCGCCGACGACGCCGAGGCGGACGAGAGCTCGGTCGCGATCCTGGCGGTGAATGTCGGTGAGCACCTCGTGCTGCGGAACGTCCGCGCCGAAGCGGGTGAAGGTGGACGTGGGAGCGACGGCCCGGATGGCCGCGCCGGCTCGGCGGAGGCGACGCCGGGGCAGCCCGGTTCGCCGGGCGAGGAAGCCGTCTGTCTCGGCTGCGGCGGCAACGGCGGCACCAACAACGGCTGTCCCAACGGTACGGCTGGCGGGCGCGGCGGAGACGGCGGGCGTGCACGGCGCATGGACAACCTGCCTGCGCGGGCCGGCGACCCCGGCGCCGGTGATGGCGGCGGCGACGGCGGCGCTCTCGGCGCTCAGATGATGAGCGGCGGCGACGGTGATGCGGGCGATGACGGCGCCCACGGCATCAACGCGTCTGCGGCGCGCCCCGAGGGTCGCATCGATGACCAGCCGATGGGCAGCCCGCGCCTGCTCTGGGTTCCGCGCCAGGGAGGCGACGCGACGGCGGGCACGCCGGGGAGCGGCGGCGGCGGCGGCGGCGGCGGCGGCTCGGTGAACAGCACGAACGGGGTCGGCGGCGGCGGCGGCGGCGGCGGTGCGGGCGGGTGCGCCGGCACCGGCGGCCGCGGCGCGAGCGGGGGCGGCGGATCGTTCGCCCTCCAGATCGTCGGCGGGAACGTCCACCTGCGCGACAGCGAGCTCGTGGCGGGCCAGGGCGGGCAGGGTGGAGAGGGCGGCTCCGGCGGCGCGGGCCGACCGGGGACTTCCGGCAACGATGGTGGGGCTCGCGGGAACTGCCAGACCTGCGGTCAGGGCGGCACCGGCGGGGACGGCGGTCGCGGCGGCTGCGGAGGCAATTCGGGCGGCGGCGCGGGTGGACCGAGCTTCGCCATCTTCCGCGTCTCGACGAATCAGCTGGCGGCGAACCTCGCTCGCTCGACCGTGGTCTATGAGAACGCCGCCGGTCAGGTCGAGGCGAACCAGGGCAACGCGGCAACGCGAACGCTCCGCGCCGGCCAACCCGGCCGCGGCGGGGCTGGCGGTGGCGCCGACGTCGAGGGGTGTGGCATGCCGGCTCGCGCCGGCAACGATGGCTACGGCGGGCTCGAGGGCTGCTGCCGCGCTGGGCCGCCTTCGCCGGACTGCGGTGATCTCACCGTCTGCGCGGTGCAGTGACGATGCGTGGCAGCGTGCTCCTCTCGCTGGCAGTGGGCCTCGCACCGCTCGGCGCGCGCGGGCAGGAGTCCGGCGAGGTCGAGGCGGAGACGCCGGAGATCGCCCGCCTGGACCAGGCCTCGCTCGACCGTGCCGAGGCGCAGTTCTTTCAGGGGCTCGGGCACTATCGTGCCGGGCGCTTCGAACAGGCGGCGGTCGCCTTCCAGGGGGCCTACGTCCTCACGAAGCACCGCGATCTGCTCTTCAACGTGGCGCGCAGCCGCGAGCGCCTCGGTGACAAGCCTGGCGCCATTCAGTGGTACCAGGCCTACCTGGCGACCAAGCCCGCCGACGAGACGGCGGTCATCCACCACATTCGCCAGCTCGGCGGCGAGCCTGCCGGCCCGGCCGAGCCTACCGGCGCGCCCGCGCAGAACCCGTTCGTCGAGGGCCCGCGCGTGGTCGAGGAGGGACCGGGCCCCTGGCCCTGGGTTGCGGCGGGCACCTCCCTCGCTGCGCTGGCAGCGGGTACCGTTCTCGGACTGCAGGCCCTCGAAGAGGCCTCGTCGGCCCGCTCCGCGGACACCCGCGCCGTGGCCACGAAGCACAAGGACGCCGCCGAGGGGAAGGCGCTCGTCGCCGACATCTCCTTCGGCGTGAGCGCTCTGGCCGCCGCCGCCGCCGTCTACCTTTGGTGGCAGGCCGACGCGACGGCGACCGCCGAGCCGCACGTCGAAATCGGGGTCGTTCCTGGCATCGGGGTTGGCGTCGGGTGGGGCGGGGCCTTCTGACGGCCGAGGCGCGCAGTCTGCTTCCGGCGGCCGATTCAGTCGTCCTCCGGCATGGCGAGCCGGTCGCTGACGTGCTCGAGCGCGTGCCTGAAATGCTCGTTGTCGGGCTCGAAGACCATGGCCGTGCGCAGGAGACGCGCCGACTCGCGCAACGCCGGGCGGATGCCGTTGTCGAGCTGACGCGCGCGCTCCAGGACGTCGCGCGCCATCGTCCAGTAGTAGTGGCCCGGTCCCGTGCTCCCGCGTCGCGTGCGCGCCAAACGCTGCGCCGCCTGCTCGTCCTCTTCGCTCAACCGGAGCCGCCACGTGTGCGGCGCACCCTGCAGCCCGCGCTCATACATCCGGCGCCGGCGCGGATCGCGCAAGACGCCGTATGCCTCGTTCATGCGGCGGTAGATGCGGTCGATCGCCGACCGGAGCTCCCCGTCCGGCAGCGCGAAGTAGAGGTCGGGGTGATAGCGACGCGTCAACTCGTGGAACCGGTGCTGCAACTGGCGCGGCTCTACGTCCACCGGAACCCGGAGCAGCTGGTAGTAGCTGATGGTGTCGAGGCGGGCCGAGAGCGCCAACGCTTCTGGCGCGGCCACGGACTCGCCCCCCTGGTGCGACTGCCACTCCGTCGACTCGTCAGGGGTCGGCACGTCGGCGGCCTGGGCACGCGCGACGCGCAGACCCGTCAGGTAGGCCTCGAGCCATTGGCGGTCCGCGTCGTCGAGGCGAACCTCGACGCGCAGGCGAACTGTGCCGTCAGCCCGCGGCGTGCCTCGGGTGACGCGGCCCTCGAGCCGCAGCCGGTCTGCCGCGCCGGGCGGGCTCACGAGAACCTGGATGCTCGTCCCTTGGGCGAGAGGCTCCGGGTGTCGCAGGCCGACGACCCCTTGCGAGAGCTGCTTCTCGTAGAATTCCACGAACTTGGCGGGATCCTCGAAGCGCATGCGGGCGGCGATGCGCGCCGGCGGCGCGGGCTCCGCGGTCGTGTGTGGGGACGTCACAGCGTCGATCGTAATCGGGGGGGCTGGGGGCCGCAAGCTGCCACGCTCGGGATGCCGTGATCGGCCCCTCGGTCAGAGCGCTCGTCCGACGCCATGTCGGCGCGATGGTCGCCTCCTTCGGCTGGATGGCCGTGCTGGCCGCGTGTACGAGCGCTTACGGTCTGCTGGCCGGTCCCGCGCTGCGCGCGCTCTTCGGTGGGGAGGCGTTGCAGTGGCCCGCCGCCCTCGGCGGGGTCCTCCCAACTCCGCCCGACGTGGAGACCCTGCGGCGCTGGCTGCCTGGGCTGATCCTCTCGGTGGCGGTCCTGAAGGGGCTCGCGTTTCATCGGCAGGAGGTGGGCATGGCGCGTCTGGGTCAGGCGGTCGTCCTCGACCTGCGCGCTCGCCTGCACGGGCGGCTGCTGGCCCTTCCACCGGACGCGGCGCACGCATTCGGCGCCGGCGACCTGCACAGCCGTCTGACCCACGATGCCGACGCCGCCGAACGTCTGTTCACGGGGGGGCTCGCCGCCGTCGTCCGCGACGGCCTCACCGCGGTGGCGCTCGTCGCCTGCTGCATCGCGCTCGACCCCATGCTCGCGCTCCTCGCGATTGGGCTGTATCCCGTTGGATTCTGGCCGATTTTGCGTTTCGGGCGCCGTCTCCGGCGCGAGGCGGCATCACAGCACGCGCGGCGCGGCGCCCTGGCGACCGTCGCCCACGAGCATCTCGCACGCCTCCCGCTCATTCAGCTCAGCGCAGCCGAAGCCCGCGCCGCCTCCGAGTTCGAGGCCGCCGCCGCCGCCGCCGCGCGCGCTACCGTACACGGTGTGGCGTTGCGAGCCGCGGCGTCCCCGGTGGCTGAGGTGCTGGGCGCCGCCGCGCTCGCTGCGACCCTCCTCTATGCGGCGGGCCGCGTGAGGGACGGCGCGCTCTCACCCGAGACGGTGATGAGCTTCTTCGCGACGCTGATGATGCTCTACCAGCCGGCGAAGGGGCTCGCGCGCGCCCAAGGCCTCCTCGCGCCGGGGCGCGCCGCCCTCGACCGGATCGTCGCGGTCCTGACCCTCGCTGAGCAGCTACCAGGAGGTGGGCGAGGGGAGCCGCCCCCGTCGACGGCGCCCTCGCTCGCGCTGCGGGCGGTGTCGGTCAGCCGGGGTGGTCGCGAGGTCCTGGCCGGCCTCGACCTGGAGCTGCCCGCCGGGCGCATCACCGCGCTCACAGGACCGAACGGTGCCGGCAAGACGACGGTGGCCTGGCTGGTGGCGAGGCTGGTCGACCCCTCGGCGGGCGACGTGTGCGTCGACGGGCGGCCACTCGTGAGTCTGGACGTCACCGCCTGGCGACGCTCCCTCGGCTGGGTGACGCAAGCGCCGCTGCTCGGCCGGGGGACCCTGCGGGAGAACGTGCTCTTCGGTGCCGGTGACGCCGCCGGGTTGGACGAAGCGGCCGCTCTGGCGGGACTGGCGCCGATCGTCGCGCGGCTGCCTCTCGGCTGGGAGACGCCGCTGGGCGACGGTGGCGCCGGACTCTCCGGCGGTGAGCAACAGCGCGTCGCGCTCGCCAGGGCGCTGGTGCGGCGTCCGGCGGTGCTCATCCTCGACGAACCCACGGCGCACCTCGACGTCGCCGCCGCCGCCGCCTTCCGGGATGCCCTCGCCGAGGTGGCGCGCGCGCGCACGGTCCTCCTCATCACCCACGACGCGGCCCTGCTCGAGTTGGCGGATCGCGTCGTCGCTCTCGCCCCGCGCGCCGAAGCGCGGGCCGTCGCCGCCTGACCCGTGCTTCCCTGGCTCGCGGCCCTCGTGATCCGCCTGTGGACGGCGACGTTGCGTTACCGAATCGAGGGGGCGCCGGTGACCGGACCGGGGGTGCTCGCCTTCCTGCATGGCGACCAGCTGCCGCTGTTGGGCGTCCGGCCGCGCCGCATGGCGCTCGTGGCGCCGGTCAGCCTCAGCAAGGATGGTCGCCTTCAGGCGCGCATCCTCGCCCGCCTCGGCATCGGGTCGGTGGACGGGTCCAGCAGCCGCGGCGGCGCCCGAGCGGCGCGGGGGCTCCTGCGCGCCCTCGCAGCCGGCAGCGTGGCGCTCGTCGCCGTGGACGGCCCGCGCGGCCCTCCAGGCCGCGTCAAGCCCGGCGTCGTCTTTCTGGCGCGCCGCTCGGGCGTGCCCATCTGGCCGGTGGGGGTCGCCGTCGGTGGTGGTCATCGCCTGCGCCGCGCCTGGGACGCCTACCTCCTGCCGCGGCCGTTCGCGCGCGCGCTCGTGCTGGTCGGTGAGCCGCTCCGCGTGAGCCCCGAGACCGATCCCGAATCGTGCCGCGCGGAGCTCGAGCGGACGCTCGCCGCGCTACAGGCCGAAGCGCGCCAGCGCCTGGAGGCGTCGTGCGTTCCCTCTGGGTGATCCGGCTCTCCGCCCTCGGTGACCTCGTGCTCTGCGAGCCTGCGGTGGCCGCGCTCGCAGCGCGGCACCCCGACATGGGGGTCACGGTCGTGACCCGTGCGGCCTACGCCGACCTCTTTCGCCACCACCCGGCGGTCGCCGGGGTGGTCACGCCCGAGCAGGCGCGTCGGCTGCCGCGCCCGGACCTCGTGTACGACCTGCAGAACCGCGTGGCGACGCGCCTGCTTGCGCTGCGAGGCCGCGCCCGTCGGCATTGGCGCAAGCGGGACGCGGCGGCCCTTTGGCGCGCGGTGCGTGGCCGCCCCCTGCACGTCGGGTATCGCGCCGGGCCGCACCAGCTCGACCGACTCGCTGCCGCTCTCGAGCTGCCACCTTCACGTCCGCCCCGCGTGCATCTCGCGGAGCCCTGGACCGCTCGGGCGGCGGCGGATGCCCCGGAAGGTCGCTGGGTGGCGCTGCTGCCGGGCGCGTCGCGTGCCGTCAAGGCGTGGCCCCCGGAGCGGTTCGCCGAGGTGGCCGCGGCGCTCCGCGCGCGCGGCGTGCCGTCGCTGGCGATCGGCGGTGCTGGGGACGAGGCGCGCCTTGCGGCGGTCGGCGCACCCGTGCTCCCCTGCGATCGGTCACTCGGCGCGGTCGCCGCAGTGCTGGCAAGGGCCGCGGTCGCCGTCGGCAACGACTCCGGCCTGCTCCACCTCGCCGCCGCCGTCGGCACGCCCACCGTGGCGGTGTTCGGACCGACCCCGCCGGGTCGGTGGGCACCCGCGCACGGGGGGGACGTCGTGGTGACGCTCGATCCGCCGTGCGGTCCCTGCAGCGATCACGGCGCCCGGCCGTGCCGACAACCGCGCCGCTTCTGCCTCGACGACCTGACCGCCGCTCCGGTCGTGGACGCGGCGTTGTCGTGTTTGCGCGACACTCAGAAAACTTTGCGGGGATGACGAAAATTGTCGAGGCGTCACCAGGGCTTCCGCGTCGCCGGCCCGGCGCCCTCTGACAGGAATGTCATGGATGACCCCGACCCGACGACCCGCTTCGAGGGCGTCGGCGCTCGTCGCCGGCCAGTCTCCGCGCGACTCAAGCGCGCTCGGGGACATCTCCGAAGTCACTTGGTGTGAGGATTGCACTCCAACGGCCCCGAGCCCGCACGCGGGTCACAGGAGGACGTCGATGTCGATGAAGAAGGTCACCCGGTCCGACGCCCGCGAGTTCCTCCGCCGACCGGAGGAGGACGAGTTCAGCTTCGACGCCGAGCGGGTCTTCGCCGAGGAGGCCGCAGGCAACGGCGGCGCCGAGGAGCGGGACCGTCGTGAGAAGGGCGAGCGCGGCGGCAAGAAGGCGGGCCAGGGTGAGGGGGGTGGTGACCTCGACTCCGTCCGCATGTACCTCTCGAAGATCGGCTGCGTCGACCTCCTCACCCGCGAGCAGGAAGTCGACATCGCCAAGCGCATCGAGTCGGCGCGCCAGGGGGTGCTCGCCGGCATCCTCAGCACGAACGCCGGCGTGAACGCCTTCGTCGACCTGCCCCGGCAGGTGCGCAAGGGCCGCGTCAGCCTGCGCGACATCCTCGACGGCTCGAGCAACCAGGAGCCCGACGAAGAGACCGGCCTCGCCGGCCTCGAGAAACTCGAGAGCCTCGCCGAGGAGCTCAAGGGCATCGCCCGCGCCCGGCTCCGCAGCTCCCGCCGCGCCACCAAGACCGACCGCCGCAAGAACCGCGACTACGACGGCGAGCTCCAGGACCTCGTCGCGAAGATGAACGTCAGCTGGAACGTCGTCATCTCCATCGCGGACGAGCTGAAGCGCGCCCGTGACGAGATCCGCGAGTGGCAGCACGTCATCCGCGAGTGCGAGGTGATGGCCGGCGTCACGGCAAAGGCGCTGCTGAAGGGCAATGCCCCCAAGGCCGAGAGCGGCCTCGACGAGACGGCGACCGTCGAGCTCCGCAAGACCGTCGAGCGCGCCGTGAAGGCGATCGAGGAGCGCGAGACGCGCGTCGGGTTGCCCGCCGACGAGCTGACGGAGTGCGTGTCGGACATTCGGCGCAGCGCCCGCGAGCTCGAACAGGCCAAGAGCGAGATGATCCTCGCGAACCTGCGGCTCGTGGTCAGCATCGCGAAGCGCTACCTCAATCACGGCCTGCACTTCCTCGATCTCATTCAGGAAGGCAACATCGGCCTGATGCGCGCGGTCGACAAGTTCGAGTACCGCCGCGGGCACAAGTTCAGCACCTACGCGACCTGGTGGATCCGCCAGGCCATCACCCGCGCCATCGCCGATCAGGCGCGCACCATCCGCATCCCGGTCCACCTCATCGAGACGATCAACAAGATCACCCGGGTGGCGAGGCAGATGGAGCAGGAGCTCGAGCGGCCGGCGCTGCCCGAGGAGATCGCCGTCCGCCTGGAGATGACGCCGGATCAGGTGCGCCGTGCGCTGAAGATCAGCCGCGCGCCGGTCTCACTCGAGACGCCCGTCGGCGACGACGACAGCCACCTCGGGGACTTCATCGAGGATCCGAACCAGGTCTCGCCTTCGGAGACCACGTTCAAGCACCTCATGACCGAGGAGACCGACAAGGTCCTGCAGACGCTGACACCCCGCGAGGCGAAGGTGCTGCGACTGCGTTTCGGCATCGGCGTGCGCAGCGATCACACCCTCGAAGAGGTCGGCCAGGTGTTCGACCTCACCCGCGAGCGTATCCGCCAGATCGAGGCGCAGGCCATCCGCAAGCTGCGCCAGACCCACCGAAACGCGTCGCTGCGCGCGTACTACGAAGGCCTCTGAGTCGGAGAGGGCACGCCGCCCGGTAGGAGCGACGCGAAGTGCGCGCCGAGCCGCCGGGCCAGCATCGCGAGCACCTCGATGTCATCGTCGGTGAATGCGTCGTTCTGTTCGCGATCGAGCAGCTCGATCACGCCGAACGCCTTGCGGCCGGCGAATATCGGCGCACACACGAGCGATCGCGGGTGATAGCCGATTGTGTCCGCGAAGTTGCTCGCGAATCGTCGGTCGTGCCGCGGATCGACGATGTTGAGCGGCCGCCGCTCTCGGATGGAAGCGCCGGCGATGCCCACCTCGAGCGGGATGCGCCGATTGGCAATGACCGCCGCCTTCGAGCCGCGGGCCGCCGCGAAGTAGAGGCATCGGTCCCGGGCGTCGATCAGCAGCACCGAGCCGGCGCCGCACGGAACGTGGGCGCGCGCGACGTCGAGCGTGAAGTTGCACGCGTCGTGGATGTCGCGGCCGAGATGCTCGAGCTCGCTCATCTCGCGCTCGATCGCATCCCGGCGCCGCCGGAGATGCTCCTCCCGCCGGGGGTCCGTGGGGCGTGCCGCGCCCATCGGCTTCGTTGTCGGCGACGCCGGCGCCGTCGGCGGCGTGACGCGGCGGACGTCGTCGGCGACCTCGCCGTGGACGGGCGGCACCGCCGGCATCGTGTCGGCGCCCGCGCCGGGCCCCTGCGTGCGGCCGGGCTGCAGCAGCATCGGCGCCACGCCCGAAGGGAGGCCGTCGTCGGGCTCCTCGCCGAACGGATCGGCCATGTCGCGCGCGCCGCCGTGCTCGGCGTCGAACGGGGCGTCGCTCGCCTCGACGTCGAGCGTGCCCCGGTCGCCTGCCGGCGTGTGCACGCGGATCATCGGCAACTGATCGGCGCTGGGTCGGGGACGGATGCTCGCGTTGCCGCGCTTCACCGGCGCCACTCGGAAGACCTGCCCCGATCCGGTGTCGGTGATGATCACCGATTCGTCGTCCTGCAGGTCGCACGAGAGGTTGCGGGTCGGCGCCGGCATCCCCGCCGCCGCCAGCCCGCGCCGGAGGGCGTCGAGCCAGTTGTCCCCGTGGACGTGCTCGATCCTCGGGGCTTCGGCACCCGCTTGGGGCATTTGGATTTCGTAAAGCATCGGCCCCTGTTTCGACAGGCCGATGATAGAGTCGCCGCCGATCGAGGGTCAATCGACCGGGCGGTGGATCGGGACGACGGAGGGGGCGATGCTGCGCGGCGCCCTTCAGGCGTGGCTGTATCGCGAGTCGCCGGGGGCGGCGATGCGACTGGCGGGCGAGGCGACGCGTGGCGTCGCTGCCTGGCGCGCCCGCCGCACGAGACCCCGGGCCGCCAGTCCGACCCTCGTGGTCGGCGCGCTCACCGTCGGCGGCGCCGGCAAGACCCCGGTCGTCGCCCTGTTGGCGCGCCACCTGGCGGCGCGGGGCCTGGGGGTGGCCGTCGTCACCCGGGGTCATGGCGGTCGCGCCCGCACGCCGACGTTGGTCGAGCGGCCCGACGGGGCGGCGTTCGGTGACGAGGCCGCGTTGCTGCGCCGCGCCCTGCCCGCGGCGGTGCAGGTCTGGGCGTCCCCTCGGTTGCGCGACGGGCTCAGGCTCGCGTCCGCCGATGTCGTGCTGGTGGACGACGGGTTCCAGGATCCGACGTTGCCGCGCTCCGCCGATCTCGTCGTCATGGACGCGACGGCGCCCGCGGGCGTGATGCCGGCGGGCCCCTTGCGCGAGCCGCTCGAGGCCCTTGGCCGCGCTGACCTCGTCTGGCTCCACAAGGTGGACGAGCCGGGCGCGCGCGCGCCGGCCGGTCGCAAGACGGATGTCGAGAGCGTCGTCGCGGCGCGAGTCCTCGTGACCCCCGATGGCGAACGGCTCCCGACTGCGTGGTTGTCGGGGAGATCCGTGGCCAGCCTCGCCGGCATCGGGCGCCCTGCTTCCTTTCGAAGTACGTTGGATCGGCTCGGTGCGCGCGTGGGAGTGGCCGTGGAAGTGGCCGATCATGAACGGTTTTCTCCGCGCGTGCTCCGCGGCCTCGAGCGGACGGGGCTGCCGGTCGTGACCACGACGAAAGATCGTGAACGCCTACCGGCTGGCTTCGCCGCGCACGTCCTCGAGGTCGACGTCGAGGTTCGGCGCGGCTGGCCGTCCGTCGAGGCCTTGCTCGCGCGCGTGCTGTCGTGCTGAGCGGCGCGCTCGCCCTGCTGTTCGGCGCTGGTCTGCGAGCGCTGGCGGCCCTGGCCTCCGCGCTCCCGACGCGCCTGGCGGACGACCTCGGTCGGCTGCTTGGCTGGGGCTGGTACCGCCTCGTGCCCATCCGCCGGCGCGTCGCCCGCGCGAACGTCGCACTCGCGTTCGGCGAGACCCTGTCGCCCGCAGATCGCGAGGCGCTCGTGGCCGCCCACTTCGCGCACCTCGGCCGCAGCTTCGTGGAGTTCCTGCGCTTCGCCGGCCGCCCCGCGGCGCGTCTCCTGGCCAGCGGCACGATCGAAGTCGAGGGCCGCGAGCACCTCGAACGTGCGCTCACCGCCGGCCGGGGCGCCCTCATCCTCGCGGCGCACCTCGGCAACTTCGAGCTGCTCGTTCGCCTCGGCGCCCTTGCGGGGAGGCCGTCGGCCGTCGTGACCCGCCGCTTCGCATGGGCGCCCGCGGAGCGGGCGTGGCGCCACCTGCGGCGGGGCGGCCCGATCCTTCTGCCGGCGGGCGGTTCAGCTCGCGCGATGTTGACCGTGCTTCGCGAGAACGGCCTCGTGGCCTTCGTGCTCGACCAGCACTCGCCCTCGCGCCGAGCGGTCCGCGTGCCTTTCTTCGGCCGTCCGGCGGCCACGTCGCCCGATCTGGTGCGTCTCGCCCGCCTCGCCGGCGCGCCCGTCGTGCCCATCTTCACGCGCCGCTGTGGAGACCGGCACCTCGTCGTCATCGAGCCGCCCGTGCCGGTCCCCACCAGTGGCGACGCGCGCGAAGACGTCGTCGCCGGCACCGCGCTCTGCACGGCCCGCATCGAAGCGGCGATCCGACGCGCGCCCGAGCAGTGGCTGTGGATCCACCGACGCTGGAAGCCGGCGCGGGCGGCGACCCGCCATGGGGCTCCGGCCCCGATCGAGCGCACCTCGGGCGCCGTTTAGCTCGGGAGCGACGACGGGAAGCGACGCGTTGGCACGCGCCTTCGTCAGCGCGGGAGCTGGCGGAGCAGCTTCTTGCCGTCGGCGTCGTCGGGACGAAGCTGCAGGACGGTCTCCCAGGCCCGCCGTGCCGCCGCGACGTCGCCGAGCCGCGCGTGGGCGATGCCGAGATTGAGCCAGGCGTCCGCGTCATCGGCGTGTGCATCGACCCAGGCCGCGAGCACCGCGCGGGCGGCTGCGTCGTCGCCGTTGCGGCCGACGAGCCGCGCAAGCGCCAGCGTCGCGTCCCGGTCGCCCTCGTGGTGCAGCAGCCAGGCGCGCAGGTGGCGCTCCCCATCGTCACTTCGACCCAGCTTCTCGGCGGCCAGGCCCGCGCAACGCGATGCCTCGCTCGAGGGATCGGCCTCCGCCGCGGCTGCGCATCGACGGAGCGCCTCCTCCGTGCGTCCCGCGGCCAGCGCCGCGAGCCCAGAAGCGAGGTCGGCCTCGCCGGGCTTCGGCGGCACTGGCCCGAGGGGCGCCGCGGATGTCTCCAGCAGGAGGCGCCGCGCCATCACGGCATCCGCGGCGCAGGCGGGCAGCCCCGGCGCATCCGGAGCGAGCAGCGCCGCCGCCTTCCGTGCGACATCGGCAGGCAGCCGTCGATGCCCCTTGCGCGTCCGCAGATCCAGCGTCGCATGGGCGCGCACGAGCGCGAGGTTCAGATCGGTCCAGCCTGCGGCGCCGGCTTCGGGGTCGGCCAGCCGGAACGCCGGCCTGTCGGCCATCACGTGGTTGCCGCACGCAGGCAAGGCTCCGAAAACATTGGCGATTCCGTGCAGGAGCGCCAGCGCCTCGGCGCGGTGCAGCGCGTCACCGCCGCCGTCTTCGAACAGCGTCGTGAGGCTGCGCGCCACGACCATGCGGCCGGCGTAACGACTGCGCACGAGATCGTCCATGCGGGCCGCGTCGGGCGGCGGCTGGGCGGTGAAGAGGAGGATGAGGTCCGCGTCCGGCGCCGGATCCTCGCCTTCCTCGACGAGCGCCAGCAGACCCTCGAGGTCGAAAACCGCCTTCGAGGGGGTCCACGGCACAACCCGCCGAAGATCGAGCGGCAGCCCGAACAGTGCCGCGAGGTGGTCCGATGAGGCGTCGACGCGATCGCCGATGCGTGCCTCGTGATTCGGGAGGCGGCGGTACGCGTCGTCCGCGAGCGCCACGACGCGCAAGCGCTGGACGACGGGCACCGGACGCGAGCCCGTGCGGTCGAGCGCCGACGCGGGCGCCGCGGGCCGCGGCGCTTCGGCGCCGCAGGCCGTCGCGAGCGCGCCGCCGACGACCACAGAAAGCGTGAGCCCGCGTTTCATCACCGCATCCTATGCACCGGGATCGGAAGGAGACAAGGTCGGGCTTTCGCGCACGCGGTCCGTGTGCAATCCTCTCGGCCCCCAATCCCCTCGGCCCGGGAGCGACCGTGTTCGTCTGGGAATTCGATCCGGCCATTCTCCACATCGGTTCGTTCGAGATCCGGTGGTACGGCCTGCTCTACGCCTTCGTGTTCATGGGCGGGTTCTATCTGTGGCGCTGGCAGATGCTGCGAGGCGGCCACACCGAGCAGCAGGCGGAGCGGTTTCTCTGGCTCGGTGTCATCGGCGTCCTGCTCGGCGCGCGCCTCGGCCACGTCTTCTTCTACGAGCCGGAGCGCTATCTGAAGGACCCCATCCAGATCCTCTACTTCTGGAAGGGAGGCCTCGCCAGCCACGGCTCCACGATCACCCTTGTGCTCGTGCTCATCTACTTCGCGTGGCGCGAGAAGATGCGCGTGCTCGAAGTGATCGACCGCTTCGCAATGTCTGCGGCGCTTGGCTCCACGCTCATCCGCATCGGCAACTTCACGAATTCCGAGATCGTCGGGCGCATCGCCGACAGCCCGAAGTGGGCGGTGAAGTTCCCGATCCACGACGTCGGCATGAAGTACCTGAAGTTCAGCGACGCCGAGAAGCAGGCGGCGTTGGTCAACGTTCCCTGGCGCTACCCGAGCCAGCTCGTCGAGGTGGCGCTCGGGCTCTTCGTCCTCGGCACGCTCTGGCTCGTCGATCGTAAGTTCGGCGAGAAGCGTCCGCTCGGCCTCCTGACGTTCCTCTTCTTCCTGCTGTACTTCACCGGGCGTTTCTTCGTGGAGTACATCAAGGAGTACCAGTCGGAGTTCGAGAGCGGCGGCCTGACGATGGGTCAGTACCTCTCGCTCCCGTTCATGGCCACCGGTCTGATCGGCCTCATCTGGACGCTCACCCACAAGCGCTCCACCGACCCGGCGTCGCCGGTCAAGGCGTGAGCGCCCGCGAGAACGCCCGGCTCGGGCGCGAGAAGTCGTAGCCAGCCTGCCAGGCCGCCGGCAACATGGCGCGTTCGGTGGCGATGAAACCCATCGACTCGAAGAACCGCCACATCCGCTCGTCGATGGAGAGCGCGAAGAGGCGCTTGAAGCCGCGGGCTCGGGCGCGTTCGATGAGGTCCTGGCAGATGACCCGCGCGCGGCCTCTTCCCCGGTAGCGGGGCAGGGTGGCAAAGCGTGCGAGCTCGGCAGCATCGCCCCAGGGGGCGAGGCGCGCCGTGCCGACGACCACGCCGTCGATGGTGTAGACCACGTGATCGCCGATGGTCCGCTGCAGGTCCTCGTCCGAGACGGGGCGAACCACGCCGCGGCTCATCTCGCCCCGCAGGAGCAGGCGCACGTCGTCGACGTCCGCGAGGCCCGCGGGTCGGACGCCCTCGGCGACCGGATCGCCGATCAGCGTTCCGGCACCGTGGTGCGTGAACAGCTCCTCGAAGATGCAGCCGGTCTCGCCCGGGAGCAGGACCAGGCCCGGAAGGCCGCGGTCCACGAGCTGCACGCCAAAGCGGAGCCAGCGCGAACCTTCGTCCGTGGTCTCCAGGGCCGCCGTGCGCGCCTCCTCGCGCGTGAGGTGGGGGCGTGACGCCGAGCCCTCGAGAGACGCGGGGGCGAGCATGAGCAGACGGCGAGCGCGCAGGGAGAGCGCCAGCTCGCCAGCGAGGCGCTCGACGTCGCCTGGCCGCCCAGCCGAGCCGCGGCCGGGCAGCAGCAGCAGCGGTGTCTGTCCGCGATCGAGGAGCGGACGGGCTGCGGCGACCATCGCCTGTACGTCGGTGTCGGCGTCGACCACCACGATGCCTGCGCGGCGCTGCCAGGTGGCCGCCATGCGCGCGTACTGATCGGCGCCAGGGCCGCGCGCGACGACGAGCCCACGCAGGCCATAGGCGTCGAGCAGCTCGAGGTCCAGCAGGAAGTCGGCGAGCGGCAGCGGCTCGGCCACGGCGATGACGTGGAGCGTCCCGCGATGGCGGCGCGCGTAGTGCGCCAGCTCGAGCGCGCGCTGGAGCTCCCGGATGGTCTGCATGCGCGGGATGCTCGCAGAAGCGGCCCCGCGCAGCAAACCCGTCCAGAGACTGGACACCGTGGACGTCTTGGACGCCCGGCGGGTCGCTCGCTCGGACGAGAAGTCCAGTACTTCCAGGTGGTTGTGCGTTGGCACGCGCTTCGCTCATCGCGGGCTCAGTGAGCTCGGAGGTGGTCCCCATGACTTCGCTGTGGCTGCTCTGTCTGCCCGCCCTGATCGCGTTCGCCGCCGGCCCCCCGTGCGGCCTCGATCGATTCGAGCCCAACGACCGGCCGAACCGCGCGCGCCGGCTCGGTGCCCGGCCGCTCACGGCCTCGGTCTGTCCCGGCGATGAGGATTGGTTCCAGGTCCGCTTGCCTGCCGGCGTGGGGGTGGAGATCACCGTCCGTCACGCAGCTGGGGCACGGATCGAGCCGCCAGACGTCTTCACGCCGGGACGACGGCGGCGTCCGATCGGGCGCGCCTTCCGGAGCGACGGTGAGGTGGGGCGCCGATTCGTGAGCCCCGCCGCGGGACCGTTCCGGGTCCGCGTCCGCGGCGGCGAGGCCGGCGGAACGGCGTACCGATTGCGGTACTGGACGGAGGATCCGTGAAGTCAGATCCAGCCGTGCGCCCGGTACCAGGCGAACACCTCGGGGAGGCCGTCGGCGAGGTGGTGGCGAGGTTCGAAGCCCAGGGCCTCCCGGGCCTCGTCCGGAACGCATGCCCACCCGGAGGCGCGCAGCTCGCCGAGCGAGCGGGCGGCGAGGGCGCCGATGCCCGTCGCGCGGGCCAGCCTCTCGGCCGCGGTGCCGACGAGCTCCAGCAGGCCGGGCGAGAGCGGGAGGCGGAGCGCCGGGGGCGCGCCCGCGAGTCGCTCGACGAGATCGGCCACACGCTCCATGCGATGGCACTCGCCGTCGCTCACGAAGAATGGCCCGACGGGCGCGTCGTCGCGCTCGAGCACGTCGGCCACCAGAGACACGAGGTCCTCGACATGAAGGAAGCACATCTCCATCCCGTCAACGATCGGCAGCAGACGGAGGCGGGCCAGACGGCCCCAGGCGGCCACCTCGGGGTCCCGCGGGCCGTAGACCGTCGCGGGTCGCAAGATGGTGACCGGCAGGCCGTGCTCCGCGGCTTCTCGACGCAGGATCGCTTCAGCCGCCAACTTACTGCGGCCATAGGCGTTGTACGGGTGCTCGTCGCCGGCGTGGCGGTGCGGGTGTCCGGGCGCCGACGGCCCCTGGGCCGCGAGGCTGCTGACGAAGGCGAATCGCCTCAGCGCCTGATCGTGGCAGGCCACGGCCAGGTGCATCGTGCCTTCGCGGTTCACCCGGTCGTAGGTGCTGTCGCGACTGGCGTTCAGCACGCCGGCGAGGTGGGCGACTGCCTCGATGCCTTCGAGCGCATGGGGCAGCGACGCGGGGACGGTGACGTCGCCGGTCCGGCGCTCGACGCCGAGCGCCTCCAGATCCGAGATGGCGGCGCCAGGACGCACGAGCGCGCGGACCTCGTGCCCGCGCACGCGCAGCGCACGGCAGAGGTGCCAGCCGATGAAGCCGGTGGCGCCAGTCACGAGGATGCGCATGGTCGACAGTCTCCGTCGGGCGCGGCGTCGTCAGTCTTCGCCGCCCTCGATGCCGTAGCGCTCGAGCTTCCGGTACAGGTTGCGTCGCGAGAATCCGAGCAACTTCGCCGCGCGCGTCTTGTTCCACTGGCTCCGGACGAGCGCGTCGAGGATCGACGTCTTCTCGTGCTGTTCCCAGTCGTCCCGGGTGGCGATGCCGTGCGGCGGCGCGGCGACATTGGCCCCGGCGACGGCCGGGGACGCGGCGGCGCGCGGATGCGGCGGACCGGCGACCGGAGGTTCGACCGGGGGCGCCGGCGCCGAGGCTGGAAGCCGCAGGTCCGCAACGCCGATCACGTCGCCTCGCGACAGGATTGCGCTGGACTTCACGGCGTTCTCCAGCTGGCGCACGTTGCCGGGCCAGGGCGCGGTCATCAGCGCTCGCATGGCGTCGGGACCGAAGCGGCGTGCCGGCAGGCCCATCTCCGCCGAGAATTGCGCCAGGAAGTGCTCCGCCAGCACCGGCACGTCCTCGAGGCGCTCCCGCAGGGGCGGCACCCGCACCTCGACCACATTCAGCCGGTAGTACAGGTCTTCGCGAAATCGTCCCGCCTTCACCTCGTGGCCCAGCGACCGGTTGGTCGCTGCGACGATGCGCGCGGCGATCGGCTCCGACTCCCGACCACCGATCGGCCGCACCTCCTTCTCCTGCAACACCCGCAGGAGCTTCGTCTGGAGCGCGAGCGGCATCTCGCCGATCTCGTCGAGGAAGACGGTGCCGTCGCGAGCCGCCCGGAAGAGGCCTTCCTTGTCGGTGTTGGCGCCGGTGAATGCGCCGCGCTTGTAGCCGAACAGCTCGCTCTCGAGCAGGTTCTCGGGGATGGCGGCGCAGTTGATCGCCATGAACGGACGCTCCGCCCGGGGACCACCGTGGTGCAGGGCGCGGGCGATCAGCTCCTTGCCCGTGCCGCTCTCGCCGGTGATGAGCACCGGGACGGGGTACTCGATCACCTGGTTGAGGACGTCGAAGATGCGCTGCATCACGGGGCTGCGCCCCACGATGTTCTGGAACGAGTAGCGCCTCCCGAGCGCGCGCGTCATCGCATCGAGATCACGTCCAGCGCGGGCGATCTCCACCGACTTGGCCGCGACGTCCTCCTGCAGGGCCAGCGTGAGACGTTCGAGCTCGTCCTTTGCCCGAAGCAGCTCGTCGCCCTGGACCTCAAGTCGTCGGACGAGCCGACGCATCTCGACGGCCACGGCGGCCACGTCGCCGACATCCTGCAGCAGTCGCAGATCTTCGGCGCCGAACCCGCCGACGGCACGGCGCTTGTCGAGGTAGATGGCGCCCACGACCTGCTCCCGCGATCGGATCGGGATGCACATCACCGCCTTGACCGCCATCTCCGTGAGCGAGTCGCTGCCGGCGAAGCGCTCGTCGGCGGCGACGTTATCGCTCAGGACGGCTTCGCCGTCGCGGAGCACGAGGTCGGCGATGTGGCGGCTCGGACCGAAGTGCTTGCTGCGGACGGTGTCGCGGTCGAGATTGCGTGCGGCTCGGACGCGCACCGAAGCATCCGGCTCGCGCAGCAGCACGAAGCCGCGGTCGGCATCAATGAAGCTCATTGCCGCTTCGAGGGCGAGCTCCAGAAGGCGGCCGATGTCCTCTTCGGCCACGATGCGCTTGTTCAACGCCAGGAGCCGCTCGAGCCGGGCGATGCGCGTCTGGGACTCCATCCGTCGTCAGCCGTCCGCCACCCGGAAGGCGCCGCAGGGGGCGACGGCGGCTCGAGCGCCACTGTCCACGTCGGCCAGGACCTCGCCGGGCGAGGCGGCGTCGCGCAAGAGGCAGGCGCGAACGACCACAGGGCCGGTCGCGATGTACTCCGGGCGCTCGTCCGTGCCCACATTGCCGGCGATCGCCGTCCCCGTTGCGACGCCAACCTGCAGGCGCACCCTCCCGGGCAGCTCTGCGGCCAGCCGATCGATCTCGGCGACGGCCTCGAGCCCCGCGCGCACGGCCATCGCCGCATCGTCGTCGTGGGCGAACGGCGCGCCGAACACCGCGACGATGTTGTCGGCGTCGTGACACTGGACGAGGCCACCTCGTCGGGTCAGCACCTCGCGCAGGACGGCGCGACGCCGCCGCAGAGCGCCGAGGAACTGCGCTGGATCGCCGGCGGGCTCGGCGGATGCCGGCGCGCTGGTATCTGCAGTGACGAGCCGCGCGCCGACGACGGTGACGACCGCTGCCCGTGGGGAGAGCGCGGCGAAGGAGTCGGTGGCCAGCATGTCGTCGATCAACACCGGACCGGCGGCCCGTTGCAGCGACTCGATCAAGCGCCCCGACGGCGTGCCCGCCTCGCCGCCCTCCATCCGCAGCTCCTCGTACCGCGCCCCGACGAGCCGCAGCAGCAGCCAGACATGCCGCTCGAGCGTCGCCATGTGCCGTTCGACCGTCGTGCGCGCCTCGGGCCCGAGCTCACGGACAAGCCGGCGGAGGCCGGGGAACCACGACGAGAACGCAGCGAGAAGATCGGGCAGGCGCGCGAAGAACTGTCGCTGGCCACGCCAGCGAAGATCGAGGTAGCGCACGAGCTCGTCCTCATCCGGCATGGGCACGAGGCACCACTGCACGTAGAAGCGAACCCGCTCGATCAACATCGAAGGGGGGACGAACCTGTATACGGCAACATTCGTACGCACCTCGTCGACGACCAGCTCGACGAGTCGGTCGCCCTGGGCGCGCAAGATCGCGAAGAGATCGCCAGCGCCTTCGCCGAGCTCGGCCCAGAGCGCGCCGAGCTCCCCGCGCCGCCCGACGGCGTCGAGGTCGCGCCGGAGCTCGGTGGCGCTCGCGTATCGGTCGTCGGGACGCTTCTCGAGCGCGCGGTCGATCACGGACTGAAGGCCGGAAGGCAGGTCCACGCCGGGCACGACGTCGGTCAGGCGGGGAGGGGGATCGTTCATCTGTGCGAGCACCACCTGGATGGGCGTGCCCTCGAACGGGGGGCGTCCCGTGACCGCGCGAAAGAGGATCAGACCGAGCGCGTAGATGTCGGAGCGATGGTCGGCGGCGCCGCCCCGGACCACCTCAGGGCTCATGTATTGGGGCGTGCCGCTGATCTTCCCGGTGAGTGTGTAGTTCTGGTCGGGGAGGCCATCGAGCAGACGGGCGATGCCGAAGTCGACGACCTTGACCCGCTCGACGTTGTCACCGTGCTGCGCCAGCATGATGTTCGCCGGCTTGAGATCGCGATGCACGACGCCCAGACGGTGCGCCTCCTCGAGGGCCTGCGCCGCCTGCGAGACGAGCGCGATGGCCCTCTCCGCCGCGATTGGCCCGTCGCGGAGGGCCTGCTCGAGATTTTGCCCCTCGATGTACTCCATCGCCATGAAGAGCTCGCCCGAGGCGGTCTCCCCGAAGTCGAAGAGCGTGACCGTGTTCGGGTGCTTCAGGCGGCTCACCGCGCGCGCTTCGCGGCGGAAGCGGGCCCGCACTGCGTCGCCGTCGGGGCCGAGGAGCTCCGGTCGGATGAGCTTGACCGCGACCGCGCGTTCGACCGGCAGTTGCAGCGCCTCATAGAGCGCGCCCATTCCGCCGACCGCGATGCGACGAAGCAGTGCGAAGCGGCGGTCGAGCAGGCGACCGACGAATGGATCGCCGCGGGATGCGTCGATGCCCGCCGTGTCGAGGTACACGGCATCGCCGCAGGCCGGGCAGACACGGATGCCGGGCGTCGGTGGCGAGCCGCCGCAGCGAGGGCAGCGCAAGGAGTCCATCGGGGTCGGCATGCTACCACAACTCTTGCGGATGCGAGGGGCGCGTTCGCCTTGACGCTCGCTCGATCCGACCGATATCTTGCGACGCTTCTCCATCCCCCGGGATCCCGGATGCCACGCGTCTTCATCGAAACGTACGGCTGCCAGATGAACGAGGCCGACTCGGAGCTGATGGCGGGGCTGCTGCGCCGCGCCGGCTACGAAGTGGCCGAGTCCGCCGAGGCGGCAGACGTCGTTCTCCTCAACACCTGCGCGGTGCGCGAGCGCGCCGAGGAGCGCATCTTCGGCCGCCTGGGCTGGCTGAAGTCGCTGAAGGCATCGAGGCCGGGCATGTTGCTCGGCATCACCGGCTGCATGGCCGAGCGCATGCGCGACGATCTGACGAAGCGCGCGCCCTACGTCGACCTCGTCATCGGTCCCGACGCCTACCGACGCCTGCCCACGCTCATCGAGCAGGCCGTGGACGAGGACGACGCCGATCCGCTCGTCGACGTGCGCCTCGACCGCACCGAGCTCTACCAGGGTGTCGACGTCGACCGCGCGCCCGGCATCAGCGGATGGATCACCGTCCAGCGGGGCTGCGACAAGTTCTGCACGTTCTGCATCGTGCCCTTCGTGCGCGGTCGCGAGCGGAGCCTGCCGCCCGCCGACGTGGTCGACGAGGCTCGGCGCATGGCGGAAGCGGGCTACCGCGAAGTCACACTGCTCGGCCAGACGGTGTCGAGCTACTACGAGCGCGGCACCGACTTCGCCGATCTTTTGCGGTCGGTGCACGCGGTCGAAGGGCTCGCCCGCATTCGTTACACCTCGCCGTACCCCAACGACTTCTCGCCGCGCCTGCGTGCGGCGCTCGCGGAGCTCCCGCGGGTGGGTCGCCACATCCACCTGCCGGTCCAGAGCGGCAGCACGCGCATGCTGCGCGACATGAAGCGTGGCTACACCGCCGAGGGCTACCTGGAGCTCCTGCGCGCGATCCGCGCCGAGCTCCCCGACTTCGCGCTGACCACAGACGTCATCGTCGGTTATCCGGGCGAGACCGAAGAGGACTTCGCCGCCACGCTCGACCTCGTGCGCGAAGCCGGCTTCGACAGCGCGTTCATGTTTCGCTACAGCGAGCGTGCCGGCACCTTCGCCGCCCGCAACCGCCCCGACGACGTCCCCGACGAGGTCAAGCGCGAACGCCTCGAGCGTCTGATCGCGGTGCAGGAAGCCATCAGCCTCGGCATCTATCGGGCCATGATCGGCCGCGAGGTCGAGATCCTGGTGCACGGGCGCAGCAAGAAGGACGAGTCGCGGGCGGTCGGCCGCACGAGCTGCTTCAAGTCGACGGTGCTGCAAGGCGGCCACCATGGGGCCGGCTCGCTCGTGCGAGCCCGGGTCGTAGACGCCACCAGCCACACGCTGTTCGCGGAGGCCATGGGCGGATGATTCGGATCCGTGATCCCATCCACGGCACCGTCTCGGTGAGCTACGACGAGCTGCCGGTCATCGACTCACGGGTCTATCAGCGGCTGCGCGGCATCAAGCAGCTCGGCTTCACCGATCAGGCGTTTCCCGGCGCGACCCACACGCGCTACGCCCACTGTGTCGGCGCGATGGACGTCGCGACGCGCATGTTCGAGACGCTCTTCCCGGCGGAGAAGTCGGCGCTGCCGACCGGCGAGCGATCGCGGCTTCGCCAGCTCGTTCGCCTTGCGGTGCTGCTCCACGACATCGGCCACGCGCCGGCCTCGCACGCGAGCGAGTCGCTGATGCCAGCGCGCAGCGCGCTCGACCTGCCGTGCTTCACCGCCGAGGAATCCAGCGAGCGAGCCAGCCATGAGGACTACACCTTGTTGCTCCTGCTGCGCTCCGAGCTCCGCGCCGTCCTCGAACGCGGTTTTGGCGGATTGGGCATCGCGCCCGAAGACATCGGGCACCTGATCTCCGGTCGATTCCCCGAACGTTCCGCGTCCTTCCAGGTCGGCGGCGTCGACTGGTACCCTCTGTTGAGTCAGATCGTCAGCGGCGAGATGGACGCCGACCGTATGGACTACCTGCAGCGGGACTCGTTCTACGCAGGAGTGTCCTACGGAAAGTTCGACGAGCGCTGGCTGCTCGAGAACCTTCGTTTCCACATCGTCGACGACCGCGCGGCCATGGCGCTCTCACATCAGGCGGTCTTCGCCTTCGAAGACTTCCTGCTGAGCCGCTACCACATGTTCGTCAGCGTCTATTATCACTACATTCCGGTGGGCTTCGACTCGATGCTCGTGCGCTTCTACCGTGAAGCGCCGGGAGACTTCTCGCTGCCGACCGACGCCGACGCCTACGCCAGCACGGACGACGTGGCGCTGTGGTCGGCGCTTCGCGGGTCGTCGAACCGCTGGGCGCGCCGCATCGCCTACCGCCAGGCGTTTCGGCGCGTGCTCGAGCTCGACCCGGACACGGAGCCGTTCGACGTCGACGGCGTCCTCAAGGCTCTCGAGGCCAACGGCATCGAGCACTTCACGAGCATCGACAAAGGCGTGTTGTCGAACTACTACGGCCCGGAGGGCGTGAAGCGGCCGATGTACGTGCTGAACAACGCGATCGGCCGCGCGATGCGAATGGACGTCTATTCTCGCATCTATGAGCGCTATGCGCAGCCGGCGCGCTTGTTCCGGATCTATTGCCGCCCGGACCAGGCCGAGGAAGCCCGCCGCCTCCTCAAGGGCTTCACGCGCGCCGAAAGCTGAATCAGCGCCAGTCGAGACCGACGAGATCCGATGGCGAGGGGTGGCGGACGGGCGCTTCGCCCTGGGCGCCGCCGACGACGATCTCGCCGCCCAACCTCCACGCCACGCTGCTCCCGTCGGGCGCCACAGCGAGGCTGTCGGCGTCGCTGTGGCCAAGCGTCATGGCCGCCCGGCCCGGTCCAGCGCATCGAACGCGTCCGTCGGCCGAGATCCAGCAGGCCAGTGGAGATCGCCGGGCGCCGGCGAGGCGCCGCGGTGTGAGCTGCTGGGTGTCCAGGTCGGTCGTTTCCCCGCTCATCAGATCGATGGCGAACGGCTGCGCGAACCCTTCGGGCGTGCGCCGCAGCGCGATCAGCGTCCGCCCGCCGTCGATCACGACGGGCGCGATCCCCGGGAGCGAGTCGAAAGCCGCTCCGACGCGGCGACACTCCGCGCGATCCGCGCTCGTTCGTCGTGAGATCCGCACCTCGCTCCGGCCATCGGGCAGGTCGGCGAGATACGCCAGCTGCTCCTCGTCGACGAAAGACGCTCCGTCGCAGGCGCCGCCATGAGGGTTCGGGAGGTGGAGCGCGCGGTCGTCGCGTGTGAACCAGAACAGACGCCCGAGGTCGTCGGTGACCGCCACGGCGCCACCCTCGGTGACCGCAGCGCTCCGAGCAGGGGCGTCGAGGCGCAATGAACGGCCCGGATCGAGACGGAGCACTCGCCCATCGCCATCCGCAACGAGGCCGGGCACCAGCGTCCGGCGCCCGCCGCCCGCGCGGATCAACATCAGCCCGGCAGGAAGCGGGCGTCGCGGCGGATCGGACGGTGTTGCGGTGGGGCGCGCCACCGCGATGCGGTGCACTGACGCGGCAGGGACGAGGCGCACCTCGACGCGTCCGCCCGCCAGCTCGATCTCGCGCCGTCGCTCGGGCGACAGGAAGGCCGGCTCGAACACCACGGCGTGCCAGCGTCTTCCGGCGCAGCCTGGACAGGCCGCGTCGCCCCGTGCCTCTCGCACACGTTCGAGGTGCTCGAGGCAGAGGACGACGCGTCGGCAGTCGATGCAGGTGCCGCTGCTGGCGACGACGCACAGCGCGTCCGCGCGGGTCTCCCAAACGGCGCGCCCGCAATCCCGATAGCAGCAGAGGACAGAGGAGACGCTCATCAACCGGCCGATGCTCACAGTCCGGCCGGCGCCCGTCAATAACAGTAGCGACCGGCCTCGACGAGCGCGGCTGCAATGCGGCGCCGCGCGCCGACCAGGTCCGCCGAGACGAACGGGACAAGGCGCTCCACGCCGTCGACGAGCGCCGCCGCAGCCGCCGGATCGGAGGCCAGGTGGCCCGCCAGGTCGCGGGCGCGGGCCGACACGCGTCGACTCGCCTCGAAGCAGACGACCCGGGCCAGATCGAGCCGTGTACCCGACCTCTCGGGCCCGTGCTCGTCGACGAACTGCGCGACGCGGGCGACCACGCTGTCGGCGGCGTAGACGTCGATCACAATGTCGGCGAGCGCGAGCAACACCTCCTGCTGTTCTTGCAGGTTGAACGCGAACTTCTGGACGGCGGCCCCCGCCGCGAGGCCCAACACCTGCTTGCTCTGCTCGGCGAGGAACCTCTCGACGGCCAGTGGCGCGTCGTCGGCGGGCGGCGGCGTCCGCTCTCCGCTCGCGAGCCGAGCCTGCACTTCGGCCACCAGCGGCATCAGCGCCAGTCGCCCGTGCATGGCGCGCTTGAGGAGCGTGCCGGGGATCAACATGCGGTTGATCTCGTTGGTACCCTCGAAGATCCGGTTCACGCGCGAGTCACGCCAGGGCTGCTCGACGGGGTACTCGGTCGTGAAGCCTGCGCCGCCGTAGATTTGGATCGCTTCGTCGTGGCAGTAGCCGACGCCCTCCGTCCCGAAGACCTTCAGGATGGAGCACTCGACGGCGTACTCCTCGATGGCCTCGGCCGCCAGCTTCCAGTGGTTCGGATCGCCCTTGTCCAGGGCCTCGATGCGCTCGTCGAGCGCGCCCACGAGGCGCCAGCCCATGGATTCGTTGGTGAAGACGAACGTGGCCATGCGCGCGAGCTTCTCGCGAATGGCGGGGAAGTCGAGGATGCGCGTCTTGAACTGCTTCCGCTCCGCGGCGTAGTCGATCGACTGCTTGATCGCGCGCTTCGCCGAGCCGTTGACGCCGACGCCGAGCTTGTACCGGCCGATGTTGAGGATGTTGAAGGCGATGACGTGCCCGCGGCCGACCTCACCCAACACGTTCGTCACCGGCACGCGCGCGTTGTCGAGGATGACCTGCCGCGTCGACGATCCCTTGATGCCGAGCTTCTTCTCTTCGGCGCCGAGGGACAGGCCGGGGGTCTCGCGGTCCACGATGAAGCCGGTGAAGCGCTTGCCGTCGACCTGCGCGAAGATGATGAATACGTCGGCGAAGCCGGCGTTCGAGATCCACGCCTTGGTGCCGTCGAGCACGTAGTGGTCGCCGTCGAGCACCGCCGTGGTGCGGGCGCCCAGCGCGTCGGATCCGCTGCCCGGCTCGCTGAGGCAATAGGCGAAGATCTTCTCGCCGGTGACGACCGAAGGCAGGTACCGCTGCTTCTGCTCCTCGGTGCCGAAGATCACGATCGGCAGCGAGCCGATGCCCACCTGGGCGCCGTGCGCCACCCCGAAGCTTCCCTGTGTCGAGAACGCCTCGGCGATCAGCGCGGACGTGGTCTTGTCGAGGCCGAGGCCGCCGTAGGCCTCCGGCACGTCGACGCCCAGCATCCCCATCTCGCCGGCCTTCTGGACCAGCGAGCGCATGAGCCCCGGCTCCATGTGCTCGATGCGCTCGTTCACGGGGAGCACGGTGCGCTCCATGAACTCGTAGGCCGTGCGCAGGAACATGCGCTGCTCTTCGCTGAAGCGCTCGGGGGTGAAGATGGCGCGCGAGCCAGCGGGCTCGAGCAGGAAGCCGCCGCCGACGGGCGGGGCGACGGGATGCCGGATGGGGCTGTTCATCGGACCGCGCCTCTCTGAATGAATGTTCATTCAGTAGATGCGCGCGCGGGCGCCCCTGTCAAGGGAGCGCCCGCGCCGCGGGGTCAGCTGACCGCTTTGGGACCGGTGGCGGTACGCTCGTCGCCGCTCTTCGGCTTCTTGCGCTTCGGCGGGCTCCTGCGGGGGCGGACGCCCAGCGCCAGCTCGATGACCTCGTCGAGGCGGTCGACCAGGTGGAACGTCATCTCGGAGCGCAGGTGCTCGGGGATCTCCTCGAGATCCCCGGCGTTGCGGCGGGGGAGGATGATCTCCTTCAGACCCGCGCGCTGCGCCGCCAGGACCTTCTCCTTGATGCCGCCCACCGGCAGCACCACGCCGCGCAGCGTCATCTCGCCGGTCATGGCAATGCCGTCGCGCACCCGCTTGTTCATGAGCAGCGAGGCGAGGGCGGTCACGATGGTGACGCCGGCGCTCGGACCGTCCTTGGGGATGGCGCCGCTCGGGACGTGCAGGTGGATGTTGCGCTCGGCGAAGGTCTCCTCGGGGATGCCGAGCGCTTCGGCGCGCGCGTGGATGTAGGACATCGCCGCGTGCGCCGACTCCTTCATGACCTCGCCGAGCTTGCCGGTGAGCGTCAGCTTGCCACCGCCCTTCATGTCGGTGGCCTCGATGAAGAGGATATCGCCGCCGACGGGCGTCCAGGCCAGACCCACGGCGACACCGGGCGTCGCGATGTCCTCCTTGACCTCGAGGAAGTATTTCTCCGGGCCGAGGGCGGCGCGAATGCGGGGCTTGTCGACGACGACCGGGATGTTGGCGTCGCCGGCCGCGACGTCTTTGGCGATGGAGCGCATGACGCCCGCGATCTCGCGGTCGAGGTTGCGAACGCCAGCTTCGCGCGTGTAGCGCGTCACGACGTTGCTCAGGCCCTCGTCCGTGAAATCGACCTCGCTGTCCTTCAGGCCATGGTTCGCGAGCTGACGGGGGATGAGGTGGCGACGAGCGATCGCCTCCTTCTCCTCCATGATGTAGCCCGGAATCTCGAGCAGCTCCATGCGGTCGAGCAGCGCCGGCGGGATGGTGTCGCTGCGGTTCGCCGTCGCGAAGAACAGCACCTGGGAGAGGTCGAGCGGCACTTCGAGGTAGTGGTCGCTGAAGGTGTCGTTCTGCTCGGGATCGAGCACCTCGAGCAGCGCCGACGAGGGGTCACCGCGGAAGTCGCTGCTGAGCTTGTCGATCTCGTCGAGCACGAACACGGGGTTGATCGTCCCCGCCTTCTTCATGCCCTGGACGATGCGGCCGGGCAGGGCCCCGACGTATGTGCGCCGGTGACCGCGGATCTCGGCCTCGTCGCGCACGCCACCCAGGCTGATGCGCACGAACTCCCGGCCGAGCGCGCGCGCCACCGACTTGCCGAGAGACGTCTTGCCGACGCCGGGGGGGCCGACGAGGCAAAGGATGGGGCCCTTGAGGTCGCCCTTCAGCTTGCGCACGGCGAGGAACTCGACGATGCGCTTCTTCACCTTCTCGAGACCGAAGTGGTCCTCGTCGAGGATGGCCTCGGCGGCCTTGATGTCGATCGTGTCCGAAGTGCGCTTGTTCCAGGGGATGTCGAGCAGCCAGTCGAGGTAGGTCCGCGCGACGGTGTACTCCGCGCTCTGCGCGTTCATGCGCTCGAGCCGCCGCAGCTCGCGCCGTGCCGCCTTCAGGGCTGCCTCGGGCATGCCGGAGCGCTCGACGCGGTCGCGCAGCTCCTCGACGTCCTCGTCGTCGGCCTCGTCGTCGCCGAGCTGGCGCTTGATGGCCTTCAGCTGTTCGCGCAGGTAGGCCTCGCGCTGGTGCTTGTCGATGCTGTCCCGAACCTCGCTGCGGATGCGGCCCGAGATCTCGAGGACCTCGGCCTCGCGAGCGATCTGCTCGACGACGCGGTTCAGGCGCGTCTTGACGTCGACGACCTCGAGCAGGCTCTGCTTCTCCGGCACGGACAGCTGCAGCTGCGAAGCGACGAGGTCGGCGAGCTGGCTCGGGTCCTCGACGCCCTCGACGATCGCGCGCGCCTCGTCGGGGATGCGCGGCGAGAGCTCGATGACGCGGACCGCCAGCTCGCGCAGGTTGCGCACGAGCGCGTCGACCTCGGTGTCGCGGGGGACGCGATCCTCGACCGGCGAGATGCGGACGCGCAAGTACTCGGAAGACGTGATGAATTCGTCGATCCGGGCCCGGCACACGCCCTCGATGAGCAGCTCATGAGTGCCATCCATCGCCTTCGAGAGGCGGAGGATGCGGGCGACGGTGCCGAAGCGGTAGAGGTCGTTGGGCCGCGGGTCCTCGAGGTTGGCGTCCCGCTGGGCGACGACGAGGATCAGGCCCTCCTCCTCGGCCGCGCGCTCGACCGCCTTCAGCGTCTTGCGGCGCCCGATCGCCAGCGGGACCGGGAGGTTGGAGACCGGGAAGATGACCGCGTTCTTGACCGCAATCGCCGGGAGCTCCGGCGGGACACGGCGGGCGGGCACCAATTCCATCGAGTCGGACATGGGGTCGAGTCCTTGTCTGATCGTCTGGGCGACTCCGCGAACCTGTACACGACGGCACCGGTCGCAAGCGCGCAGTCACCCCGTTGGACAGGATAGCGGTCGGGGGAAGACCCGACTCAAGCGGTCAAGGCGCGAAAGGGTCGCCGAGCGTCCAGCGGTAGCCGAGGCGGAGGCCCGCGAGCAGGTAGGCGGGGAACTTCTCCTCGCCGAACAGCCGGAAATAGCGGGCGCCCATGCCGACGGACCAGGTCGCGCCGAGCAGCCAGTCGATGCCGAGGCCCGCCTCGACGCCCGCGTCGACGGCCGAGGGTCCAGAGCCGCCGCTCGAGAAGAACACCGCCGGTGAGATCTCGAGCCACGGGACGTACTCGAACACGTCGAGCCGGTACCGGGCGCCCGCGGAGATCTGGTGAATCTGGAAGTTTTCGCCCTTGGCGTGGTGGTCCGCGTAGGAATAGCCGCCGCGAACGGCCCAGAACGGCGCGAAGACGTACGTGCCCTCGAGGCCGCCGGCGATGCCGTGATGAACGCGATCGGCGTCGTCGAGGAAGCGGGCGTAGCCGGCCTCGAGCGCGATCCCGACTTCGGAGTCGATGGCGAGCGCGTCGGCGGCGCCGGCAGGCCCGGCCGGCAGCGTCGAGACGAGCAGGACCAGGGCGACGGCGCGCATGTGGGGGACGGTAGGGGACTCAGCGCCCTCGGTCAAGGCGCCGCGCGTTGACACTCCGGACCGCGCGGTGGTAGCTTCCGCGGCCGATTCGGCCCCCCCATGCGGCGCCGCCCGGCGAGCACGCGCCCGCGCGCGGGTCCAGGAGTCATTCGTGGTCAAGCGGATCAAGAAGCGCATCCCGAAGGAAGAGACGCCGGCAATCGATCCGGCGGCGCAGGTCGATGCGTCCGAGAACATCGACGAGCAGCTCGACGACCTCGCCGAAGACAAGTTCACGCAGTACACCGCGGACGTGTTCAAGTGGGTGGTCCACCACCGCGTGGCCATCCTCGTGGTGCTGTTTGGTGGCGTCGCCCTCATCGGTGCCATCGGCTTCGTGTCCAGCCGCCGCGAAGAGGGCGTCGAACAGGCATCGGCGGCCTTCCAGGAGGCGGCGACCGCCTACGGCAACGCCATCGAGCCGGCCACCCCCTCACTCGATCCCGAGAAGCCCGCCGAACCGAAGGCCGATCCCCAGGCCCGACAGGCAAACCTCGAGAAGGCGCGCACCGCCTTCGAGACGGTCGTCAAGGAGCACGGCGACCGGCCGGTCAGCGGCCTGGCGACGCTTGGCCTCGCGAGCGTCGACTTCGAGCTCGGCAAGCCGGCGGAGGCCCTCTCGCGCTACGACCAGGTCCTGGCCAGGTCCGATCTCGATCCGTTCACCAAGGCCGTCGTTCTCCAGGCGAAGGCGGCGGCGCTCGAGACCGCCGGCAAGCTTGAGGATGCGCTGAAGGTCTGGAAGGACGTGGAGGCGGTCGACAAGGCCAGCTACGGCCTGCTGGCGCGCGTGGCCACGGGTCGAATCCTCGAGGCCAAGGGCGACCTCGCCGGCGCCCGCCAGACCTACCAGCAGGCGCAGAAGGACTTTGCGGACGTCATCGACCAGGCGGCGAACCGGCCCCACAAAGCCGAGATCGAGCGGCGCCTGGGCCGACTGGGGAGCGATGCGTGAGCCTGCCGCGGGCGCGCCGGCGCCGTCCGTCCGCGCTCGCCTCGCTGGTCGCCCTGGTGCTCGCGGGCTGCGGCGGCATCGGTTTCGAGAGCCAGGAGTCGCCGCTGACCGGGCAGGGGCCCACGCTACAACCGTTGGCGTTGCAGCCGGCGTGGCGTAAGGTCCTCAACGAAGGGCCTGTCTTTCGGGAGAAACCCACCGAACGCGCCGTCGCGGCGATTGATCCGGGGACCGGCCGGGTGGCCGTCGGCACCGTCGGCGGCTGGTTCCAGGCCATGACGCTTGGTGGCGGCGACGTCATCTGGCGTGTGCCGGTGCCTGGCGGGGTCAGCGCGCACGCGATCTTCGACCAGGGGCGGGTGCTCACGGGCACCGACGATGGCGAGCTGCTGGCGCTCGACGCCGCGTCCGGCCGCCGCGTCTGGTCATTCCGTGGCAAGGGGGACGTGACCCAGGCGCCGACCGTGTCCGGCGGGCTGATCTACTTCGTCGACGCCACGAACACGCTCTACGCCATCGACCGCAGCTCCGGCGAGTGGCGCTGGCAGTATCGGCGCGAAGTGCCCGCCGAGTTTGCGCTCGTCGGCGAGGCGCGGCCGACGGTCGACGGGAGTCGCGTCTTCGCCGGGTTCTCCGACGGCGTACTGGCCGCGCTGGCCGCCGAAGACGGCGCGGTTCTCTGGACGAAGGATCTCGCGCCCGAGCACGAGCGCTTCCAGGATGTCGACGCGACGCCGCAGGTCATCGACGGCACGCTCTACGCGGCGAGCGCAGCCGCCGGGCTGTACGCGATGGACCCGGCGTCCGGCGACGTTCGCTGGATGCTGCCGCAACCGGGCATCACGGGCCTCGCGACGTACGAAGGCGATCTCATCGTGAGCAGCGACCGCGGCCTGTTGCTGCGCGTCGACCCGAGCACGGCCAAGGTCGTGTGGCAGGTGCGCTTCCAGTCCGAGGGGGCGCCGTCGGCGCCGACGGTGGCCGCCGGCGTCGTGCTCGTCGGGCTGTCCCGCGGCTCGATGTACTTCATCGATCCGACCTCCGGGCGCGTCCTGCGCCGCTTCGCCAGCGGGCAGGGCTTCAGCGCGCCTGCCGGCGGCAGTGACGGGGCGGTGTCCGTCTTGAGCAATGGCGGCGTCCTATACGCGTTCCGCAACGGCGCGCGCTGACCGCGAGGCGCTCCGGCGGCTGGGGGCGTGCAAGTCTGCTAGTTGACATAATGTGGATTGTGCGACGCACGCGACCGGCGCGGGCAGGGGCGCGAGCGTCCGTCTTTGCCGGTCGGCTCGGGCGCTTCAGCCGATCTCGATGAACAGCTGGTTGATGATCTTCTGGAGATCCTGCTGCTCGTCGCGCTCGAGCCACTCGCGGGCCGCGAACATCTCGAAAAAGAGCAGCTCGTTGAGGGCTTGGGACAGAAAGCTCAGCCGATTGTCGATCTGGTTCTTCTGGAGGTTCGCGAGCAGCGTCTCCTTGTCGAGCGCGCCGTCCTCGTCGAAGCGGACGTCCTGAAAGAGCTCGACGAAGCCATAGAACTGCAGGAAGGTCTCGAGTCCGGACTCAAGGGCGTCCTGGCGGCCGTGCTTCGAAACTGCCTGGTAGATGCGCCGGAACACCGAGTTGAAGGTGTCGACGAGGCTCGACATCTCGCCAGTGATGGCCGAGCCGTCGCCGTTGCCCTGCGGCAGGTCCCGCAAAATGCGCACGGTGCCGCGTTCCATCAGGTGATGCAGCACTTTCAGGGTCTCGAACTCGCCGAGGCGGCTCCGGTACGTCAGCTCCTCAAGCCCACGCGGCTCGTCCAGCTGCTCGATGACGTTGCGCTCCCGCGGCGTGCCCTCACTCGCGACGGCGAGCTCCGTCCGCGCGAACCGCACGTTCTCGTGCGGAATTCGCTGGCGGAAATACGCCATCTCGTCCATCCGCCGGAGGCCTTCCATGAGCAGCGTCTGCGTGTTCAAGGACAGCGGCCTCGGGAGCGAATCCACGTCAAAGCGGGTCAGATAGAAGTCACCCTCTTTGATGAGCAGGATCGAGTAGAAGATTTCCTCGACCTGGCGCATGACGAAGCCGTACAGCTCCTGCTGCGTGAGCAGCTTCTCCTCGAGCAGGAAGTTGCCGAGCGGACGGCGCAGCTTGCGCGCCTGACGGATCGCGTTGTCGAGCTGATCGCGGGACAAGGCCCCGAAACGGAAGAGGATCTCACCGAGGCGGTCCTCGACCCGATTCGATGAGGCGCTCCGCACCTCGCCCTTCTTGAAATACAGGGACTTGCGCGAGTCGCCGCTGATGAAGACGAGATTCCCGGACAGCTGCGACGCGTTGATGAAGTTGATGATCTCGATGGTCGAGCCCATGCCTGCGATGTCGCCGGAGAGCACGATCGGATCGTTGAACTCCTCGAGCGTTGGCACGGTGCCCGACTTCTGGAAGTGGAGCAGCGTCTTCTCGGACGGGAGCAGCGAGTAGTATCCGGCGCGTGACCGGAGCCGCTCGCGCAGCTCCTCGCCGATGACCGTCACGCGGCCTCGCTCGTCGACGAGCAGGAAGCCCTTGGCGTCGTCCCGTCGGGCCATCGTCATTTCTTCTTGCCGAAGAGACCGAGGCCGGGGCTCTTCTTCGCCGCCGCGGCGTCCTCGCTCTTGCGCTGGAGGTGCCGCAGCTCGCTGGCCGCCTCGGCGCAGTGCTTGTTGATCTCGATGGCCTTCTCGAACGCCCGCATCGCCTTGTCGGCGTCGCCGAGGATGCGGTACACGCGGCCCAAGTACAGGAACGGCTCCTCCCGCGAGAGGTCCGGGGAGACGAGCTTTTCAATGATGTCGCGGGTCTTCGCGGCGAACGTCAGCGATCCGCCCTGGCCCTGTGTGATGAGAAGGTCGGCGTAGGCCACGCCCGCACGGGCGACCGGATCATCGGCGTTCTTCTCGAGCGCCTGCTCGAACTTGGCTTTGGCGAGCTTGGGATTGCCGTTCTTGATCGCGAGCGTGCCATCGCGGACGAGCTGCTCGGACTTGAAGACGCCCGCCGCGTCGAAGCCGCCGCCGGGCGCGACGGCCTGGCCGCGCGCCGCCATCTCGAGGCCCAGGTCGTACTCCTTGCGTTGCGCCGGATCGACGAGCACCTCGTGGGCGCGATTGATGGCCATGAAGACCTTCTGGATCCTCTTCATGACCTCTTCGGTCAGCCCATAGCGCGCGAAGCGATCGACGTGGAAGTCGCGCGCGAGCTGACGGAATCGCGCCCGGATCCGCTCGGCGTCGGTCTTCGGGTCGACGCCGAGCAGCTCGTAGTGGTTCTTCGTCTGGAGGCCTCGGAAGAGGACGTCGATATCAGCGAGGATCTTCCGCTGGCGCTCGGGCACCTCCGCGGGGGGCGTCGCCGGACGCGCCGGCTTCGCCTCGATCTGCGGCGGCGTCGTGGGACGCGGCGCCGCAGCGACCGGGCGTGGACGCACCTGAAGGTCGGGAACCGGGGTGGCGACGGTCACCTCGGCGGCCCGAGCAACCGGCTGTCCGCGTTGGCGCACGACTGGCGGCGGCAGCGGTCCAGTGTCGGGAACCGGCGTCGCGACGGAGACCTCGGCGTGCATGCCCACCGTTCGTGCAGCGGGACCGGTCGCGCCGACTGTCGGCGACGCGACGCGCGAGACGCTTACTGCTGGCGAGTCGGGGACGCGAGACACGGTGACCGGCGGCGGCGCGGCACGCGAGACGCTGACCGGCGTCGACGGCGCGACTTGTGCCGGGGGCGAAGGGCGTGCGGCAACGACGGGCGACGCCGAGGCGGTGCCGAACACGCCGAGGCCGCCCATGATCAGGCCGAAGATCTGCCGGGCCGTCTTCTGCTCGTCGCCGATCTCGCGGACGAGGTCGTCGAACGTCATCGGTCGGACGAGGAGCAGGCGAACGTTGGACTGTCCGAACAAGCGGTCGAAGAAGGCGCCGTAGGTACGGTTCCAGTCCGTCAGGCGCACCGTCTGACCGGGATAGGCGGCGAGAAAGGCCAGGCAATCCTCGTGCTTGATCACGCGCGCGCTGGCTTCGAGGAGAAGCTCGATCGTGTCGATGGCCTCGGGCGTCCCCTCGCCTTCGGCGGCGCTCTCGGCGAAGGTGTACTGTCCGTCGCGCCAACCGAAGCTCTCGAGCAAACGGCGTCGCGCGAGCTGCCCCTCGATGGCCTGGAGCCTGGCCGCCGTCAGCAGGTTGAGCTCGACGAGCGCGCGCTCGGCGCTGAGACCCCGCTCCTCGCGCAGCCGCTGGACGGCCTGGAGGCGGGCGTCGTCGAGGACGCCCTGCTCCTGTAGTGCGCCGACGACCGACTCACGCCGTACGTTGGAGACCACCCGCGTCGGGCGACCACCAGCGAGGCGTGCCTTCTTCACGATCTGACCGCGAGTGAGCGTGAGCTCGCCGCTGGTCTTCCGCTCCAGCAGGTTGCGGAAAATCTTGAAGAGTTTCAGTGGTTCGAGCGGGCCGCTCTTCACGGACATTCAAACACGTTGGCGACGATCGAGTGAGGCGCATTCTAGACGGGAACGCCTCGGCTGGCTACCTGCGCACGCCGAGGGCCCCGGCGCGCGCGGCGCCCCATCACTCGGCGGCGAGGCTCAACGAGTGGAGGTGATGGCTGGCGGACTTGTGGAGCACCTCGACGTCGCCCTGGAGGATGCGCGTCCACAGGGTGCGCGCGAAGTCGACGTCGCCCTCGATCTCGGCGATCAGCGCGTCACGCTGCCAGGCCCACTCCTCGGTGTAGAAGCGCATGTTCAGGCGGGTGAGGCGGTTCTGGTCCCGCTCCCAGCCCTCGATCATCGCCGCGACCGCCTCGTCGTACTTGCCGAGCTGGTCGTACAGCGAGGCGAGGCCCATGTAGCCCCAGGCACCCTGCGGCTGGGTCTCGATGGCCTGCTTGTAGAGGAATTCGGCGTCGGTGCGCGAGCCCTGGATCTGCAGGAGCTCGCCCAGGTTCGCCAGGGCGATGCTCTCGCTGTAGGCGCGAACGCCGTCGACGGCGAGGATCTTCTCGAACAGGTCCGAAGCGGTGTCGAAGTCGCGGTACATGTACACGATGTTGCCGAGGTTGTTCAGCGCGACCGTGTTGTCGGGCTGGGCCTCGAGCACTTCGCGATACAGGCCCTCGGCCTCGTCGTACTCGGCGCCGTGCAGCTGCACATAGGCCAGCGCCAGGCGGCCATCGACGCCGTTGGGGGCAAAGCGGATCAGGCGACGGGCGGACTCTTCGGCGGTGGTGAAGTCGCCGGCCAGCGCCGCGAGCTCGGCGTGGATGGCGAGGTGGTTGCGGAACTGGCGCGCCATCTTGCCCTCGGTGACGCCCTGGTTCTCGACGAACTCGGCGAGCACGTCGACGAGGCGGCCCTCGGCCTGTGTGGCGAGCTCGAAGTCGCCAACCTCGGAGGCTCCTCGGGCGACGCGGTCGAGAAGCTCGGGGTGGCGCGGCGCCAGCTCGAGCGCGCGGACCCACGCCCGCACGGCCTCCACCGGATGGCCGAGCTGGTAGTGGAGGTCGCCGACCACACGGGCGAGGTCGAGGTCGTCACTCCGCCCGCGCAGCGCCTTCTCGTACGCCGACAGGGCGCCTCTGTGGTCGCCGTTGGCGAGGAGGCGGTCACCTTCGGCGCGCCAATCCTTCGCCACGCTGCGGACCGCGATCGGCTTGGGGAGCTTGCCGGCCCGGAGGGTCTTGGTGATGCTCGGCTCCGCGGCGAGCGCCGCGTCGCGCCCCTTGGGCGCCGCCGCCGCCGGCGTGGCCCCGAACGCGGCCAGCGTCAGCGCGACGACCCCGCTCCGGATCCGGCCCTGCCACTTCCGATGCTCCATCTCGGTCACCTCCCAGAATCCCGGGGCACCCGCCCCTCCCGAATGCCTGCGGCTCGAGTCGCCTCGTGCGACCCCTCCGCCCGTTCTGGAACGCGTCGCCTTCGGAAAAGTTCCATCGAAACGCGTTTCAAAACCATAGCGTCGCACCACTGCCTCGTAAATGAACCGTTCGCGACAGGCCGTCACGCCGGGCGAAGGGCGCCCGCAGCGCGTCCAGGCGCAGTCCAGCACGCCATCGCGCTCCCGCCCCTCGCGTCGACATGGAGCGTCGCGAGCGACGCAGGCACGACGGCGCTCCGACCAGTCGTGAGCACGACCTCTCCGTCGAGGCGCACCTCGCCCGCGAGACACGTGACGGCCAGCATGGTGTCGAGAGCGACTCCGAAGGGCCGGCCTCCGCTCCACAGCTCGGCGCCGAAGTGGGCGGTGTCGACGACGAGAGCGCGGCCGTTGCCGACCGGCACGGGTCGGCGGCGGCAGGTCTCCACGAACGCCCGCCCCCGGGGGGCCGACCAGTCGGTGACTGCCAGCGACCGATCCACGTGGAGCGCGCGGGGGAGGCCGTCCGGGTCCGGGCGGCCGTGGGCGTCATAGCGCCGATTCCAGTCCCAGAAGCGGTACGTCACGCCCTCGCGCCCCGGCGCGACGTGCTGGGGCTCGGCCAAGGTGACCCCAGCGCCGATCGCGTGCACGGTGCCAGGGTCGATGACGAAAGCGTCTCCGGACGATACGGGCACGAAGTTCAGGTACTGACTGAGGTTCTCGCCTGCGCGGAGGCACGCCTCGACGACGTCGCGATCGACGCCCTCGCGCAAGCCGAGAAACAGGCCGGCGCCGGGATCGGCGTCGAGGACGAGCCAGCTCTCCGGCTTGCCGCCCTCGCCGGGGCCCAGGTCCGGGTCGTCGTCGTGGGGATGGACCTGTACGGAGAGGTTCTCCGCGCTGTCGAGCAGCTTGACGAGGAGCGGGCTCTGCCCTCCCCAACGCTCCGCCACGGCGCCCCCGAGCCACGCGACCGGGGCGACGGCGATCACCTCGTGCAGCAGGCGGCCATCGCGCTCGAGGCGGCTCGGGAACGCGGGATCGACCGAGACTTCCCAGGACTCTCCGACCGGCTCGCCCCACATCACGCCCGGCTTGTACCGCTCGAGGAGACGGCGTCCCGCCCAGGGCGTGCGCCGCAGCGGGGTGAAGTTGTCGGGTCGCAGTCGCTCCGGCCGGACCATGCGCGCCTCCAGCTCTCCAACATCGGGGATGTCGCGGCGCCCTCGCAAGCCGCGTCTCCGTCCAGTTTCCGGACGGCGTCCAGATCGTGGACGCTCCCGAAGGACGGCAATTCGGCGCAACTCCGCGAGATCGTTCGAGACAGAGGCCTGGCACGGGCTTCGCTCCTTCGTCGGCCCGGAACGGAGGCGCGATGTTGTCGACGGTTGTATCCGGCGCCGTGCTGGGCATCGAAGCGTACTCGGTCGAGGTGGAGGTGCACCTCGGCCGCGGGATGATGGTCTTCTCGACCGTCGGGCTGCCGGTCGGCGCCGTGTGCGAGGCCCGCACGCGCGTGAAGTCGGCGCTCGACAACTGCGGATTCGGCTTCCCGCAGCGCCGGGTGACGGTCAACCTCGCTCCGGGCCACATCCGCAAGGACGGAACGGCCTTCGACCTGCCGATCGCGCTCGGCATCCTGTCGGCCGACGGCAAGCTGCCGTCCGCCGCGCTCGAGGGAGCGCTGGTCATCGGCGAGCTGGCGCTCGACGGGCGCGTCCGCGGGGTGCGCGGCGTGCTCGCCATGGCGGCGCACGCACGGCGGTCGGGCCTTCGGCGGGTGCTCGTGCCGCGCGAGAACGCGGCGGAGGCGTCGGTGGTCGACGGCGTCGAGGTGGTCGGCGTGGAGCACCTCGCGCAGGCGGTCGGGGTGCTCAACGGAAGCGAGCCCCTGCCCGCTCCGGCGGTCCCGCCGCAGGGACGCCCCGGAAGCGCGGATGTCGACCTCGCCGACGTGCGTGGCCAGGCCGTGGCGCGGCGGGCGCTCGAGGTGGCGGCCGCCGGCGGTCACAACCTGCTCTTCGTCGGTCCGCCGGGGAGCGGCAAGACGATGCTCGCGCGGCGGCTGCCGACGATCGCGCCGCCCATGAGCTTCGAGGAGCGGCTCGAGAGCTCCATCATCGCCAGCGTCTCGGGCGTGCTGCCGCCCGACGAGCCGCTGCTGGACCGCCGGCCGTTCCGCGCGCCGCACCACAGCGTGTCCGACGTGGCGTTGACCGGCGGCGGCCCGCTCGCGCGGCCCGGCGAAGTCTCGCTCGCGCACAACGGGGTCTTGTTCCTCGACGAGATGCCGGAGTTCCGACGGAACGCGCTCGAGGCGCTTCGTCAGCCCCTCGAAGACGGCCACGTCGTGGTCGCGCGCGCGCAGTACCGCCTCGTCTACCCGGCACGGGCGATGGTCGTCGCGGCCATGAACCCCTGTCCCTGCGGGTACTTCGGGCACCCCCGACAGCCGTGCGTCTGTCACCCGAACGCCATCCGACTGTACCGCAACCGGATCAGCGGCCCCCTCCTCGACCGCATCGACCTCCAGGTGGCGGTGGATCCCGTCTCGACGGCGGAGCTGCGCACGGCGACGCCGGGTGAGACCTCCGCGGCGGTGCGGGAGCGTGTGCTGGCGGCGCGGGAACGCCAGCGGGTGCGGTTCGGAGACGCCGGGGCACGCTGCAACGCGCTGATGCGGCCGCGTGAGCTGCGCCGGCACTGCAAGCTCGACGCGGGGGGCGAAGCGCTGCTGGCCGCCGCGGTCGAAAGGATGAACCTCTCGGCACGGTCCCACGACCGCATCCTGAAGGTCGCCCGAACGCTGGCCGACCTCGGGGACGCGCCGTCGATCGCGCCCGCACACCTGGCCGAAGCGCTCCAGTACCGCCAGCTCGACCGGGAGGTCCTCCCGTGAGCTGGCTGCTCGCGGCCCTCGTCTCCGTCGCGATGGCCGTCTGCCTCGCGCCGGCGTTTCGTGATTCCACCGGGCGGCGCGACCGCCCCCCAACGAGAGGAGCGTTCCGCATGTCGGACGCGAAGAAGGCCCTGGCCGAGCGGATGAAGGCGCTCGGCGCGGCGATCGGCGGCATCGAGAAGCAGTTCGGCAAGGGCGCCATCTGGCGCATGGAGGAGGGACAGGCCGTGCAACAGGTGCCGGTGCACGCCACCGGATGTCTGTCGCTCGACCGGGCCCTCGGCATCGGCGGGCTCCCGGCGGGCCGCGTCGTCGAGATCTACGGTCCCGAGGCGTCCGGCAAGACGACGCTCATGCTCGAAGTCATCGCCGGCGTGCAGGCGCGCGGCGGCGTCGCGGCCTACGTCGACGCGGAGCACGCGCTCGACCTCGGCTATGCGCGGGCGCTGGGCGTCGACCCGGCGGGGCTGCTGATCTCGCAGCCGGACAATGGCGAGCAGGCGCTCGAGATCGCCGACGCGCTGGTGCGATCGGGCGCCGTCGACATCGTCGTGGTCGACTCGGTGGCGGCGCTGGTGCCCAAGGCGGAGCTCGAGGGCGACATGGGCGACCAGCACGTCGGCCTGCAGGCGCGGCTCATGTCGCAGGCGCTGCGCAAGCTCACGAGCGTGGCCGCGCGCCACAACACCTGCGTGGTCTTCATCAACCAGCTGCGGCAGAAGATCGGCGTGACGTTCGGCTCGCCGGAGACGACGACCGGCGGGAACGCGCTGAAGTTCTACGCCAGCATGCGCATCGACATCCGGCGCATCGGCGCGATCAAGAAGGGCGACACGGCCGTGGGCAACCGGACGCGGGTGAAGGTGGTGAAGAACAAGCTCGCGCCGCCCTTCCAGGAGGCGGAGTTCGACATCCTCTACGGCACGGGGATCAACAGGGAGGGCGACCTCCTGGACGAGGCCGTGGCCGCGGGCATGGTGGACAAGAGCGGGTCCTGGTACGCCTTCGGCGACGAACGGCTCGGGCAGGGGCGCGACCAGGCCTGTGAAGCGCTGCGCGAGCGCAAGGAGACCGCGGCGGCGCTCCGGGGCAGGCTGCTGGCGGATCGGGCGCGGGCGCCGGCGTCATCCGCCACCGTCAGCGAGGAGACCCAGGCGGCGTGACGAGCAGCTCGCGGAGGACGACGGCGTTGTTGTGCGCCTCGTCCTTCGCGGCGAAGCAGAGCGTGACGCGGCCATACTCGGCGTGCGCACGGCGGATGACGTCGAACGCCGTCGGCGCGGCCGCAAGCTCGGCGGCGTAGCGTTCGCGAAACGCCGCCCACTTCTCCGGGTCGTGGCCGAACCAGCGGCGCAGAGCGTCGCTGGGCGCCACGTCCTTCAACCACAGGTCCACGCGGGCGGCATCCTTGCTCAAGCCGCGCGGCCAGAGCCGGTCGACGAGGATACGGTAGCCGTCGGACGCCTCCGCCGGCGCGTAGACGCGTTTGACGTGGATGCTCATGCGATCGACAGATGGCGCGCCGCAGGGGGCCGTCGCACGTTCAGGTCTGGCAGCGCGGGCAGAAGTACGTGCCGCGTCCCGCGTGCTCGACGCGGCGAACCGGATCGCCGCACGCGGGGCACGGCTCACCCTTGCGGCCGTAGATCCGAAAGGGGTTCTCGGCGCCACCTTCGTGCAGATACGCGATCTCGCTGTCCTTTTCTCGCTCGAGGCTCTCGAGCATGCAGGCGCGGAGATGCAGCGCGAGCGCGTCGGCGCGGTCGGGCGTCAGCGAGCCGGCGGGGGCGTCGGGCGAGATGCCGGCGGCGAACAGGGCCTCGCTCGCGTAGATGTTGCCGACGCCGGCGAGGACCGACTGGTCCATCAGCGCCACCTTGATCGGGCGACGCCCGCGCAGGATGGCGGCGAGCCCCCCGGGCCGGGCGCACACGGCGAGGGCATCCTCGCCCAGGGACGCGATCTCTGGGTGGAGCGGGACGTCCGGTGTCGCCAGCAGGCGCAGGCGGCCGAAGCGCCGTGGATCGACGAAGCGCAACGAGCGTCCGTCGTCGAGCGCGAGCCGGGCGCGTTCGCCCGCCCGATCGGCGGCGTCGCGATGTTCCCGGACGAACTTGCCGGTCATCCCGAGATGAACGAGGAGCGTGGCGTCGCCGTCGAGGCGCACGAAGAGCTGCTTGCCGAGACGCTCGACACCGTCGATGCGCCGATCGCGCAACCCGACGGCGAACGCCTCGGGCGTCAAGTCGCGCAGCGGAGGGCCGGCCTGTGCCTGTGCGTCGACGATGCGGCGGCCCGTGGTCCACTCGCGCAACCGGCGCGCGCAGAACTCGACCTCGGGAAGCTCGGGCACCGGTCAGGCTTCTTCGGACTTCTCGCCGCGGGCACGGAAGACGAGGCGGATGGGCGTGCCCTCGACCGGGAACTCCTCTCGGAACTGGTTGACGAGGAAGCGCTCGTAGCTGAAGTGGATGGCGTCGGGGTAGTTGCACGACACCATGACCGTCGGCGGGGCGATGCTCACCTGCGTGGCGTAGTAGAGCTTCAGCCTGCGGCCCCGCACCACCGGCGGCGAGTGGCGCTCCTGGCAGCGGGTCAGCCACCGGTTGAGCGGGCCGGTCGTCGCGCGGAAGGTATGGGCGGCGCGCACCTGGTCGACGAGATCCATGATGCGGTTGACGCGCAGTCCGGTGAGACCCGAGGTGAACAGCACCGGCGCGTAGGTCGCGAAGGGCAGCGCCCGGCGGACCTCATCGAGGAACCTCTCCATCGCCTTCGGATCCTTGTCGACGGCATCCCACTTGTTCACGAGCAGGACGAGGGCCCGGCCCTTCTCTTCGGTGATGCCGGCGAGCTTCGCGTCCTGGTCGGTGACGCCCTCGGTGGCGTCCAGCAACACGACCGCCACGTGGCAACGCTCGATCGCGCGCAGCGTGCGCATGACGCTGTGGCCCTCGGCGCTCGCGCGGTCGATGCCGCGGCGGCGCCGGAGGCCGGCGGTGTCGATGAGCAGGTAGTCGCGGCCGCCGACCTGCAGCGGCGAGTCGATCGCGTCGCGGGTCGTGCCCGGCGTCGAGTCGACGATCATGCGGTCTTCGCCGAGCAGCCGGTTCGCGAGCGTCGACTTGCCCACGTTCGGGCGGCCGAGGAGCGCGACGCGGGTGGTGCCCTCCTCGCCTTCCGGCTCGGCCTCCGTGTCCGGCAGCAGGTCGGCGATCGCGTCCATGAGATCGTCGACCCCGAGGCCGTGCTCGGCGGAGATCGGGTACAGAGGATCGATGCCGAGCGCGTAGAACTCGGCCATCTCGGCCTTGCGCTTGGGATTGTCGATCTTGTTCACAGCGTAGAGGATGCGACGGCCGGAGCGGCGCAGCAGATCGACGACCTCGCTGTCGGCCGGCAGCGGCCCCGCGGCACCGTCCATCACAAAGACGACCACTTCGGCCTCCTCGATGGCCAGCATCGCCTGGTCGCGCATGCGGACGACGACGGTCTCCTCGGCGGCGGGCTCGAAGCCGCCGGTGTCGACGACGGTGAGCTGCCGCCCTTCCCACTCGACGTCGCCGTAGTTGCGGTCGCGGGTGACGCCCGGCGTATCGAGCACGATGGCCCTTCGCTCTCCGATGATGCGGTTGAAGAGGGTCGACTTGCCCACGTTCGGGCGACCGACAATGGCGACGATGGGCTTCATGGCGCGCTACTCGTAGCCCAGCTTGCGCAGGCCGTCGGGAGACTTCGTCCAGCCGCGTTCGACGCGGACGAACAGGCTCAAGTGGACGCGGGTGCCGAGGAGGCCTTCGAGATCGTGGCGGGCCGCCTCGCCGACCCTCTTGATCATCGTGCCGCCCTTGCCGATGACGATCGCCTTCTGGGAATCGCGCTCGACGTGGACGACGGCCTCGATGACCACGAGGTTGTCGTGCGACCGCTCCTGCCACCGCTCGATCGTCACCGCCACTGCGTACGGAAGCTCCTGCTCCAACAGCTGAAAGAGCTTCTCGCGAATGAGCTCGGCGCCGATGAAGCGCTCGGGCAGGTCGGTGAAGACGTCGGGAGGGTAGATGGCGGGCGCTTCGGGCAGGACCTCGACGAATCCGTCGACGAGCGCATCGACGCCGTCTCCCTTGAGCGCGCTGACGGGATGGATCTGGGCGAAGTCGAACTGCTGGCGCCAAGCGTCGATGACCGGCAGCAGGATCGGCTTCTCGATGCGGTCGATCTTGTTGATCACGAGGAAGACCGGCACCTTGACGGCGCCGAGCTGCTCGAGGATCTCCCGATCGATGTCGCTGATGCCGACCTGCCCGTTCGGGCCGATGCCCGCTTCGATCAAGAGGGCCACCGCGTCATTGGTGCGCATGGCCTCCTCGGCCACGTCGACCATGTAGCGATTGAGCGCGCCCTTCGCGCGGTGGATGCCCGGCGTATCGACCAGCACAATCTGGGCGTCGGGCCGCGTGAGGACACCAGGGATTCGATTGCGCGTCGTCTGCGGACGCGGCGAAACGGCGGCGACCTTCTCGCCGAGCAGGCGGTTCAGTAGGGTCGACTTGCCGACGTTCGGGCGCCCGATCAGCGTCACGAAGCCGCAGCGATGAGGTCTCGGAGTCTCCGACATGATCCGCCCTGGCGCGCGCCGCTCCCGGTTTGGGGCGCGGAAGTCTACACACGGGACCTCTGGTTGCAAAGCAGCGGATTGATTCGGCCTCGGGGGGGCCGTAGCATGCGCATCGCTCCATGAACGCCATGACGACGATCCGGCGCGCAGTCGCGCCGTTGCTCCTCGCGAGCGCGATGGTGACGTCGTGTTCGGCGCGGGATGCCGCGCCCGCCGCGGACGCCGGCGCGCCACCACTGACGGTCGTCACCTCCGACCGCCAGGATCTGCTCTTCCGTTACCGCGCCGAGGACGGCACCTTTGCCACGGCGACGTCCGTCGGCGAGGTGCCCGACGCGGCACGTGGCGCGGTGCAGGTGGTCGACCTCGCGAAGTCGCCCGACGAGCGTGCGTCGTCGAGGTACGTGCAGATCTTCGACCTGCGGCACCCGGGAGCCGACGGGCGCTTCCCGGGCAAGGTCGTCCCGCGGGCCGAGCTCGAGCAGGCGCTCGCCGCCCGCGCCGAGACGCCGAAGCAGGCTTCGGTGACGATGTACTCGGCTTCGTGGTGCGGCGTCTGCCGCAAGGCCCGGAGTTTCCTCGACAAGCAGGGCATCGCCTTCGTCGAGAAGGACGTCGAGAAGGACGCGGGCGCCGCGGACGAGCTCGCTCGCAAGGCCCGCGCCGCCGGCGTCAACGTCAGCGGCGTCCCGGTGTTCGACGTCGGCGGCCACCTCATGAGCGGCTTCGACCCCGACGGCCTGATGCGCGCCGTGCGCGGGGGCTGACGGGAACAGGAAGGTCGTACCCGAATGCTGTGGTGGATCGGCGGGATGCTCCTGGCGGCCGGCCTGTTGTTCGGCAAGGTGTTCGCCGCCAATTGGTCGCTCGACGGTCGCGGCAAGGTCCGAAAGACGCTGGGCGTGACCGCCGTCGTCGCCGGCTGCCTGCTGCTCATGCGGGCCGCCGGGTTGCTCGGCATGCCGGCGCCGCACGGTGACGGCGGTGTGCGCTGGCTTTCGGACCCGGTGGAGGCCGAGCGGCTGGCGACAGAGCAGAAGCGCCCGATGTTGCTCGACTTCTCGGCCGAGTGGTGCAAGGCCTGCAAGGAGCTCGAAGCCGAGACCTTCGTCGAGCCCAAGGTGGCCGAACGGCTGCAAGGCTGGGTGACGGTCCGGATCGACCTCACCGAGGATCGCCCCGAGATGCGCCCGCTGCAGGAGAAGTACGGCGTCGTCGGCCTGCCGACAGTGGCGTTCGTGAATGCCCGGGGAGAGCTGCAGTCCGTGCAGACGCTGACCGGCTTCGAGAAGCCGGACGCCTTCCTCGAGCGGCTCGACCGCGTCGAGGCGGGCGCGGCCGGCGACACATCGCTGGCCAGCCGCATCAGCGCCGCCCTGGCGTCGGGTTCGCTCTGGGTCTATGCGCTCATGTTCCTCGCCGGCATCGCCGGTTCACTCTCGCCGTGCGTCTACCCCCTGATTCCGATCACGATCAGCCTCTTTGGCGCCAGGGACGCGCCGTCGCGGCTTCACGGCTTCGTCCTCTCTCTCGTCTACGTGCTCGGCATCACCTTCACCTACTCGCTGCTCGGCGCGCTCGCCGCCAACTCCGGAAAGGTGTTCGGCAACGCGCTTCAGTCGGTGTGGGTCGTCGGCACGGTCGCGCTGATCTTCGTTGCGATGGGGCTCTCGATGCTGGGGGTGTTCGAGATCCGCATCCCTGCGGTGCTCGGCACGCGTCTCAATCAGGTCGGCAGCGGCCAGGGCCGGCGGTTCCTCGGCGCCTTCACGATGGGTAGCGTGGCCGGCGTGATCGCCGCCCCCTGCGTCGGTCCGCCGCTGGTGGCGGCGCTGACGGTGGTCGGCCAGCGAGCGGACGTGATGCTCGGCATCCGGCTGCTCTCGGTCTACTCCCTCGGCATGGGCCTGTTGTTCATCGTGCTCGGCACGTTCACGCAGCTCCTCGCGCGCATGCCGAAGAGCGGTGGCTGGATGGAGGCCGTCAAGGGCACGTTGGGCATCGTCATGTTGGTCGTGGGGGCGGTGTACCTCTTCGACGTGCTGCCCCTGAGCGCCTGACCTTCTCGATGCGAGGCGACATGCAAGACGAGACGTGGCGGGTGGAGCGCCGCACGGTGACGACGCTGCCCGCGAAGGCGCCGCTGCCCGTCGGGCTGGACGCGCTGCGGGTCCGCCTGGGCGCCGAAGCCGGCCAGGCGCGCCTGGCCGGCCGCGTGAGCGACGTCGTGCTGCGTTGCGAAGGCGCTGCGGCCCCCTTCTCGCTCCTCGGTCCGCTCACGCTGGTGAGCGGCGAAGCGCGCTTCTCGGTCGACGGCGCGACGCGGATCCGCGTCGTCCTCGCGTGGGCCGATCAGGGCATCCCGCGCATGGCGGCGGGCGTGCTGGAGCAAGCAGTCGCGGACGGCGTCGAGGTGGTGATGGAGGCGTGGGCCCCGGCGGACGAAGGTGTCGCGACCGGTGAGCCCGCGCACGCGCGCACCGCGACGACCCGGCCCCGCAAGCCCGAGCCTGATCTTCAGCCGCCGGTGAGCGTGCCGCGGGTCCCCGCGCCCGCCGCAGAGGCGCCCCGTCTCACGCCGCCGCGACCGGCAGACCCGGCGGTGACGCCCACCGCGCGTCCGGCGGCGAGTCGTCCGGAGCCGTCTGTGCCGTCAAAGCAGCCGACGCCGCCGGCGGCCTCCGGGTGGGCCGCGGCGGTCGCCGCCAGCAGCCGTCCCGTCACGAGCGGTGGCGGCGACCCCGACGGGGTCGAGGTCGACGAGCCCGACCTCGCGCCCGGTGACGTGCTCATCCATCCGCACTTCGGTCGCTGCCGGGTCGCCAAGGCGGGCGACGACGAGAAGATCAAGGTGCGCCTGCCCGCGGGTCGCCTCGTCGACCTGCACCTCGGTGTCATGCGCCTCTTCCGCTGCCCGGACGAAGACGGAAAGCGCGTCTTCAAGGCGCGCCTCGGTCGCGGGTGACACCTACCTCTTGGTGAAGAGCTTGCCGAAGAGGCCGGCGTCCTTCGCCTTCTTGTCGCCACTCCGCGCGGCCTCGAGCTGCTCGAGCTCGCGCCGCGCTTCCGCGTTGCGCCGGTTCAGCTCGAGAGCCTTGCGAAAGGCCTGCTCGGCGAGTTCGGGGTTGCCGTTCTCGCGGTGCAGCAGACCGAGCAGCACGAGGGCCTCGTCGCTGGCTACGGTGTCCGCGAGCGTCGCCTTGAGCTCGTCGAGCGCGTCGGTGCGCGCCTTTCGGTCCTTCGGATCGGCGACGCGGAAGCGCGCGTAGGCTCGGAACTGCCGATAGCGTGCCTGGTGGGGGTCCTGGCGGCTCGCCACGTCGAAGAACTCGCCGGCCTTGACGACGTCGTTCTGGGCCAGGCAGGCGCGCCCCTTGTTGAAGTTCACCTCGGCCTCGAGGATGTCCGGCCTGCTGCCCGCCGGCTGGGTGGGCACCGCCAGGGTCAGCGCGTCGTACTGCTGACGTCGGCGGTCGTCGACCAGCGTCTCGTACGCGGCGCTCAGGCGTTCATAGAGCGACCGCGCCTTCTGTGTCAGCTCCGCGTCGCCGAGCGCCCCCAGCCGATCCGGGTGCCACGTCCGAGACAACTTATCGAAAGCATTGCGGATTTGCGCCCCCGTCGCCGTCGTCGGCACCTCGAGGCACTCGTAGTGCGTGGCCGTTCGGGCGGCGGCGAGCTTCTCTTCGAGGCGCGTTCGCGTCTCCGCCAACTCGGGCGCCACGTCCGCCGGCGCCTGGGCGACGGCGCGGTAGCTTCCGCTCGTCGTCGCCGGTCGGTTCGCGGGCATGGATGACAGGCTGGGACGATCGCGGGGCGCCACGGCCACCGGCCGCAGGGCGCCCGTGTCGCGAGGCGGTGTCGTTGGCGTGCTCGGCCGCGCGGTCGGCGCAGGCGTGCGCGCGGCCTCGGCGGCCCCGAACTCCACGCACTGGGTCACCTCGAGCGCGCGCAGGATGCGCAGCGTGTCGATCAGGCCGAAGGGGCTCTGCGCGATGACCTCGCCGACGGTGGCCCTGCCGTCGCAGAGACGGGCGACGCGGAGGTCGTCGGTGAACTCCTTCAGCAGCGTCCCGTAGTCGTGGAACTTCGGCGTCACCCGGGGCACGCGTCGCGGGTAGGCGTCGAAGTGCGTGACGAGCGGCGCGATCGGGAACGCCGACTTGATGCCCTCGAAGATCAGGACGAGCGGATTGACCTCGAACCGCTGCTGCAGCGCGGCGACGCCCAGGTCGTAGGTGAGGCCGTAGGAGGCGCCCGTCCAGCCGAAGCAGTTGAGCAGGCGCTCGCGAACCTGCCGGCGCAAGAACGACTCGAGCTGCTCGCGGTCGAGCACGCCCATGCGAAGCAGCGCTTCGCCCTGCCGAATGCCCTCCGCGTTCACGAGCTCGATGCTCCGCCGGTGCGTCTCTTCGTCCAGTACGCCGGCCAGCAGGAGCTGGTAGCTCAAGTTCTCGGAGCGGACGTTGCTCTCGGCGAAGATCGGATAGCCGTTGAGCAGGAAAACTTCCTTGGTGACGCGCCCCCGCTGCAGCCGCAGGCGACCCGTGAAGATGTCGCGGAACACGTTGTAGAGCAGTTGCGGCAGGGTCACCTCGCCGTAGACGCCCTGAGGATCGGTCGGCGAGCGGGGCACCATCGGCGACAGGATGTAACGCTCCTCGTCCGTCGTCGTTTCCGAGTCGAGCGCCTCGAGGCCGTCCACACCCGGCGGCGGCCCGACGGACTCACCCGCCACCGGCGTCGGGGGCGTCGACGGCGGCGGCGCCGATTCCGGGACGACGCCGATCTCGGCGGGCATCGTCCGCGCCGGCGTCAGGTCGGGTGCGGCGGGGAGCGTCAGCCCCTGGATCTCGGAGGTGAGGTGGACGGGGCTCTCGAACACCACCGGGGGCGCCTCGACCGCGAGCGCGACGGCGACCGCCTCGAGGAGCTGGGCGCCGGAGAACGGCTTGGCCAGTCGCGTCTTCCACGGCGGCGGCGAGAATCGGCCCTCGGCGGCGGCCAGCTCGTCCGCCGTCCCCAGCAGGACGAGCGACACGTCGGGCGCCACTTCGCGCAGCCGGCGGCAGAGCTCCGTCCCCGGCGCGTCGGGCAGGCTCGCGTCGATCAGGGCGAGGCCCGGGCTCCACGTCGTGAACACCGAGTAGGCGTACTCGGCCTCGTCGGCGACCAGCACCTCGTGGCCCTGGCCCTCGAGGAACCGAGCCATCACGACGCGAATCTTCTCCTGGTCCTCGACCAGGAGAATCCGGATTCCATGCATGGAGCGCTTCCTGTGGTCGAGAACCGGACCTGCTCAAAGTAGTCTAGGGCAATGTGACGGACAACCCGGCGGGAGACGACGATGGACGAAACAGCGTTGCAGGCGATCGACGCCCGGCTCGTGGACCTCGGCCGGCGGATTCGCGCACTGCTCGCGGCCGATCTCGAGACATATTTCGTCGAGACGGTGCGGGAGCGCTTCGTGCGGGCGCCCGGCGCCGAGCCCACGGACGACGATCTGAGACGGCTCAAGGCCCGCACGCGCGCCGCCGCCAGCGAGGCGTCGGCGGCCTTGGGCGATCGTCTCGCGGCCGATGCCGTCTGGACGACGGCGAGGCGTCCGGAGACCGCGGAGCCACCCATCAGCGCCCATCCAACCGTCGCCGAGGCGATGACCGATGCGGAGCGTCGCCTCGCCGCGCTGCTCGCCGAGCTCGGGCACGCCGACGAGCCCGCCCCCGCGTGGCGGCTCCCCGTGCGCTTCATCGACGGCGAGAGCCTGCCCGTCCTGACGCGCAGCTACTGGAAGACGCTGGCCCGTCGAGCCGGCACGGCGCAGCAGGCCGAGCGCCGGGACGTGGCGTCGGCCGCCGACGCCCGCCGCCGCCGGTGGGAAGAGGCGTAGTCGCTCAGCCGCCCGCCGGGCCCACGACGTGGAGCTCGACGCGGCGGTTGGCCTCGCGGCCGGCATCGCTGGCGTTCGACTCGATCGGGGCGCTCTCGCCCATCCCCCGCACCTCCAGGCGCGCCGACGGGACGCCGAGGTCGACGAGGTAGTCGCGTACCGCCTCGGCCTGTTGCCACGAGAGCCGCAGGTTGCGTTCGTCGTCGCCCCGGCTGTCGGTGTGGGCTTCGATGCGCACGATCCCGAGCTCGGGGTGGTCGATCATCAGCCGCGCGACGTCGGCAAGGAGCGCGCGCGCGCTCGGCATCATGCGCGCCGAGTCCGCGTCGAATCGCACCTTCTCGTCGAGGCGCACCATGCGGCCCTCGACCGCGGCGGCGCCAGAGCGGAGCCGGCGGATCTTCGGGTCGGGACAGCCGTCCTCGGGGCCGGCATCTCCGGGCGTCTCCGCCTGGTCGGGGCACTTGTCGACGGCGTCGGCGAAGCCGTCGGCGTCGTTGTCCGGATCGGGACAGCCGTCGGCGTCGGCGAAGCCGTCGCGGTCCTCGGCCTCGCCCGGGCAACGGTCGGCGCGGTCCGCGAGGCCGTCGCCATCGGTGTCCACCGGCGGATCCGCTTCGGGGCAGCCGTCGTCGTCCTCGCGACCGTCGCGGTCCTCGGCGACGTCGGGGCAGGCGTCGCCCTCGACGATACCGTCGCCGTCGGCATCGACCGCCTTCGCGACGCGCTCGGGCGCCTCGACCACGACCGGCGTCGCGCCCGCCTCGCACTCGTAGATCAGGCCGCCGATCGCACGCCACGTGGGCGCGCCGATGCCCGAGCCGATCCCCGCCCCGGCGCCGGCGGTGAACCCGAAGCACTGAAGACCGCCCCAGCGCAGGCCGCCGAGAAACTCGAACCGCGTCGCGCCGGCGTCCCCGAGCGGCGCCTCGGCGCGCGTGGCGCCGTCGATCTCGGCGAGGACGTGCATGCCGAACGGCGTGAGGTAGTCGAAGCCGACGCGGGCGGCGATCTCGTCGTCGAGCTCCACATCGGCGATGCGCTCCTCGGGCCGGATCCGGTAGCCGAGGTTGGCCAACAGCCGGAACGGCCGCCGGGCGCCCTCCACCAGGATCATGGGCTCGAACGTCGGACCGGCGTCGCCGAGCCAGCGGTCCTCGTCGCCGAACGGCGCCGTCGCCGCCATCGCGAACGCGACACCGACGCCCCGTTCGGGCCTCGGCAACAACGCGCCCTTGACGAAGAGGCGCGCATCCCCCAGCCCGACGCCGCGCAGACGCGTCTCGTCGGACAGGCCTTGGACCGCTTCGCCGTCCAACGTGAAGACGATCGGCAGCCCGACGCCCAGCTCGAGTCGCTCGAGCGGGGCGAACGCCGCCGTGAGCTCCGCCATCGACAGGGCCTGCACCGGCTCGCCCAGCCGCGTTTCCGTCTCGTCCTCGGCGACGAAGGGGGCGCGCGCGTAGTGCAGCGTCAAGCCGAAGCGCGGTCCGGGCGGCGCGGCGACCTGCGCCGACTCGGTCGCGAGCAGGCCGCCGGCGCCGATGGCCGTCCGGAACCGGTTGACATCGAAGGCGTTCGCGCGGATCGGGAGCAGCGCCGCGAACAGCGCCACGACCGGTGCGCGCCGCCGCCGCCACGCGAGCGCCAGGAGGATCAGGAGGAGCAGCGGCGCGCCGGAGCCCGGGGTCGCCGCGCAGCCCGCGCCGCCGCGGGCGTGGATCCGTGGCGCCGCACCCACGTCCGGCGTCGCGTCGCCGTCGATCGGCGCAGCGTCGAGCGCGGCATCAGGCGGCGGCGCCGCGTCGGCCTCCTGCGCGGCGTCGACGGCGGCGTCGGGCGGCGGCGCCGCGTCGGGCTCGGCCTCGGCCCGATTGGGATCGGTCTCGCCGTGGTCGACGCGCCCGTTGCGGTTCGCGTCCTCGTCGCCGTCGCGCGCCCCGTCGCCGTCGGTGTCGGGGTTGCGGTGGTCGGTGCGCGTCGCCGGATCGCGGTCGGGCACGAAGGCGCCCCGCGCGGGATCGGTGTCGCGCGGGGCGCTGCCCACGCCGGCCTCGGTGCCGTCGCCGAGGCCATCGTCGTCGGCGTCGATGTCGAGCGCGTCCACCACCCCGTCGCCGTCCGCGTCGCCGATGCCGTCCGCGCCGTCCTCCAGGCCGTCGTCGTCGGAGTCCCGGTCGTCGCGGCGCGTGCCGGCCCACTCCTCGACGGCGTCGGGGAGGCCGTCGCCGTCCAGGTCGGGCGCGAGGTCGTCGGTCGGATCGGTGGGGTCCAGCTCGCCGGGATCGAGGCGGCCGTTGCGGTCTCGGTCCTCGACGCCGTCGGAGAGGCCGCCGTGGTCCGTGTCGGACAACAGCGGGCTCGTGCGCGTGGCGGGATCGGCGTCGGGGAAGAAGTGTCCGGCAGCCGCATCGGTTCCGGGACCGGCCCGCGTGATGCCCGACTCGAGCCCGTCGGGCAGGCCGTCCTGGTCGGAGTCGGGGTCGAGCGCGTTCACGCGCCCGTCGAGGTCGTGGTCGACGTTGTAGTTGGGCTCGGCGCCGTCGGACAGACCGTCGTCGTCGCTGTCGGCGTCGCGCGGGTCGAGGCCCAGCGCCATCTCGACGAGGTCGGTCAGGCCGTCGCCGTCCGTGTCCGTCGGGCGGCCGTCGTCGCTGCCGTCGCGGGGATCCGTCTCGCCGAGGTCCACGGCGCCGTTGGCGTCCACGTCCTCGGCGCCGTCGTGCGTGCCGCCGCCGTCGGTGTCGGCCCGCGTCGGATCCGTGCGTGTGAACGGATCGGCATCGGCGCGGAAGCGGCCCGCGCCGCGGTCGGTGTCGGGGCCGGGCTGGCTGACGCCGAGCTCGAGGCCGTCGGGCAGGCCGTCGTCGTCGCCGTCGGGGTCGAGGGCGCCGACGAGCCCGTCCCCGTCGCCGTCGAGAAGGGCGCCGGGGTCGTCGCCATCCGGGACACCGTCGTCGTCGCTGTCGGCGTCGAACGGGTCGAGGCCGTGCATCCGCTCGACGCGAGACGTGAAGCCGTCCCCGTCGGGATCTGCGTCGAGATCGTCGCGGGCGGCGAGCGGGTCGGTGCCGTCGGTGCGCTCACGGCCGTCGGGCGTGCCGCCGCCGTCGGTGTCGCGGCGTGTCGGATCGGTCTCCCCCGGGTCGCGCATGCCGTCGCGGTCGGCGTCCTCGTCGCCGTCGAGCAGGCCGTCGGCGTCGGTGTCGGCGCGCAGCGGACTGGTGGCGTTGTTCGCCTCGAGGCCGTCGCTCAGCCCGTCGACGTCGGTGTCGGGGTCGATCGGGTTCGTGCCGATGCGTCGTTCGTCGCGCGTGCTCAGCCCGTCGGCGTCGGGATCCGCGTCGAAGTCATCGCGCGGATCGGCGGGGTCGGTGCCGTCGCGGACCTCCTGGACGTCGGAGGTGCCGCCTCCGTCCGTATCCGCTTCGACCCCCTGGCTGCGCGCGACGGCGGGGCCGAGCAGGAGCAGCGACAGCAGGACGAGACGCCTCACGGATCGTGTCTCCGCCGGATGGATGGCAGGCCCGATGATTCAACCGAAACGGCCCGCAAGCAAAGAAACCGCTTGACGAAAAGGCCCGAGGAACGAGGCTGCGGGTCGAAAACTCACGCCGGATAAGGGAGCACGCGATGCTGGCCGGAGAAGCGTTCGAACGTCTCGTCGCCGTGATCGCGCGGCTGCGGGGCCCCGACGGGTGCCCCTGGGACCGGGCGCAGACGCTCGAGTCGATGCGCCCGTACCTCGTCGAAGAGACGTACGAGGTGCTCGAGGCCATCGACGCGGGGACGCCCGAGGATCACCGCGTCGAGCTCGGCGATCTGCTCATGCAGATCGTGTTTCAGGCGCGCCTGCGCGAGGAGGCCGGCGCCTTCGACGTCGCCGGCGTGGCCGACGCCATCACCGACAAGCTCGTTCGGCGCCACCCGCACGTCTTTGGCGACGCCGCCGAGGCCGACGGCACGCAGCGTCGCTGGCACGAGCTCAAACGTCGGGAGGGCCGCGAGAGCGCGCTCGACGGCGTGCCGCTGGCCATGCCGGCGCTCCTTCGGGCGCGGCGCCTCGGCGAGAAGGCGGCCGGCGCGGGCTTCGACTGGCGCGCGCCGGAGGACGTGTTCGGCAAGCTCGACGAAGAGACGGCGGAGCTGCGTGAGGCGGTCGGGTGCGGCGACAGGGCCGCCATCGAGGCGGAGCTCGGCGACCTGCTGTTCACCGTCGTGAACCTGAGCCGCAAGCTCGACGTCGATCCGGAGGCGGCGCTGCGCGGCACCGCCCGCCGGTTCGAGCAGCGCTTCCGGCGGCTCGAGCGGGTGGCGCGCGACGAGGGTCACCCCGACCTGCACGACCTGCCCGACGAGGAGCTCGAGCGGCGCTGGCAGCGGGCGAAGGCCGATCTGAAGGGCTGAATCCCGTTCAGTCGAGCGCGTCGAGCAGCGACGCGGCCGCCGTGTACGGGTCCGTCTCGCGGCGCTCGAGGGCGTCGAGCAGGGCCGGCACCCCGCCGGTGCGCTCGAGGGCCACCTCCGCCCGCCGGCGCAGCAGGTACAGCACGCGCTCCGTCAGCTCCGCCCGCTGCCGCGCCCGCTCGCGCCGGGCCCACTCCCCGCTCGCGCGCATCTGGGCGCGGTGGGCCTCGATGGCGTCGGCCAGCGCGTCCACCCCCTCGCCCGTCGTCGCATCCGTCGCGAGCACGGGCGGGCGCCAGCGATCGCCGGCGGGCGCGTCGAGCTCGAGCATCGCTTCGAGGTGCGCCTTGGCGCGGTCGGCGTCGGGCCGGTCGGCCTTGTTGACGACGAAGACGTCGGCGACCTCGAGGAGCCCCGCCTTCTGCGCTTGGATGCCATCGCCGAGGCCCGGCGCGGTGACCACCACCGTCGTGTGGGCGGTGCGACAGATGTCGACCTCGTCCTGACCGACGCCCACCGTCTCGATGATCACCTCGTCGAAGCCCATGGCGTCGAAGACCGCGACGACGTCGCGCGTGCTGCGCGAGACGCCGCCGAGCGCACCGCGCGTCGCCAGGCTGCGGATGAACACGCCCGGATCGCCCGCGTGGCGTTGCATGCGGATGCGATCGCCGAGAATGGCCCCGCCGCTGAAGGGGCTCGTCGGATCGACGGCGACGATCGCCACCGTGCGCCCGCGCGCCCGGTGGCGCGTCACGAGCTGGTCGACGAGCGTGCTCTTGCCGGCGCCCGGCAGCCCGGTGACGCCGCTCACCGCCGCCTTGCCCGTGTGCGGGTACAGCCGCTTCAGCGCTTCGAAGGCCTCGGGCCGCTCGTCGTCGAGATCGCGCATGAGGCGAGCCGCCGCGCGGACGTCCCCCGCGAGCACCTTCGCCACCCGCTCGTCGAGGGTGGGGTCAGACGGGGACGACACCGTGCTTGCGCCCCTCGGGCAGCTCGTAGCCCTCGCGGTAGAATGCGAAGCGGCGCACGAGCTCCATGCGCAGCTCGTCGCCCGGCACGATGCCGTCGATCACCAGCTCGCTGGCCAGCTTGAGCAGGTCGACGTCCTCGGCGTACTCGGCGCGCAGCCGCTCGACGTAGGCCGGCCGCTCCGCCTCGGGCAAGGCCTGGATCTTGTTGAAGTACACGGCGTTGACCGCCGCCTCGGGCCCCATGACCGCGATCATCGCCTTGGGCAGCGCCAACGTGCAGTCCGGCTCGAAGCCGGGCCCGCACATCGCGTAAAGACCGGCGCCGTAGGCCTTGCGGATGACGACGCTGATCCGGGGCACCGTGGCCTCGCTCACGGCGCTGATCATCTTGGCGCCATGGCGGATGATGCCCTCGCGCTCCACCTTGCTGCCGATCATGAACCCCGGCACGTCGGCCAGGTACAGCAGCGGAATGTTGAACGCGTCGCAGAGCGTGATGAAGCGCGCGGCCTTGTCGGCGCTGTCGACGAACAGCACGCCGCCCTTCTGCTTGGGCTGGTTGGCGATGATGCCCACCGGGTGCCCGTCGATGCGCGCGAGGCCCGTCAGCAGCTCCTTCGCCCAGCGCTTCTTGACCTCGAGCCACGAGCCGTCGTCGATGAGCGCCTCGATGACGCCCATCATGTCGAAGGGCTTGTTCTGCTGGTCGGGGACGATCTGCTCGATGCTCGCGCCGGAGGCCCCGCGCGCCTCGGCGCGGGGCGGCGCCTGCGTGCAGTTCGACGGGAAGTAGGCGAGGTAGCGGCGGCACCAGTCGAGCGCCTCCTCCTCGTTCTTCACGAGCACGTCACCGCACCCCGACACCTCGGTGTGCATGCGTGCGCCGCCCATCTCCTCGAGGGTCACCTTCTCGCCGATGACCATCTCCGCCATGCGCGGGCTGCCGAGATACATGCTCGCGTTCTTGTCGACCATGACCACGACGTCGCAGAAGGCCGGGATGTAGGCGCCCCCCGCTGCCGACGGCCCGAAGAGCAGGCACACCTGGGGCACCACGCCCGAGAGCTTCACCTCGTTGAAGAAGATGCGGCCGGCGCCGCGCCGCCCGGGAAACATCTCCACCTGGTCGGTGATGCGGGCGCCCGCCGAGTCGACGAGGTAGATCAGCGGGCAGCGGCGCTTCCTCGCAACTTCTTGAATTCGCACGATCTTCTCGACCGTGCGCGCGCCCCACGACCCGGCCTTGATCGTCGAGTCGTTGGCCATGATCGCGACGGGTCGCCCGTCGATGCGGCCGAGGCCGGTGACGACGCCGTCGGCCGGCAGGTCCCCGGCGCGACAGTTGGCGAGCAGGCCGTCCTCGACGAAGCTGTCGGCGTCGAGGAGGCGGGCGAGGCGCTCGCGGGCGAAGAGCTTTCCGGCCGCCGCGTTCTGCTCGTGGTACTTCGGCGCGCCGCCCTTGCGGACGCGCTCGGTGACCTCGTGGATCTGCCGGTCGTGGTGGGTGCTCACCTACTCTCCCTTGTACTGGGGCGGCCGTTTTTCGGCGAAGGCCCGCAGGCCCTCGAGCCGGTCCTGGGTGGGGATGATCACGTCGTAGCAGGCGCGCTCGAGCACCAGGCCGGCCTCGAGCGGCAGGTCCCAGCCGTCATTCACCGCCCGCTTGGCCTGGGTGAGGCTGATGGGGGCGCCCTGGCAGACCTCGTCGGCGAGCGCCAGCGCCGCCGCTTCATGGTTGTCCGCAACGCGGTTCACCACGCCCAGGCGCAGCGCCTCGTCGGCGGGGTAGCGCGACCCGGTGAGGATCATCTCCTTGGCGCGGGCGACGCCGACGAGGCGCGGCAGGCGCTGGGTGCCGCCGGCGCCGGGCAGGATGCCGAGGCGCACCTCGGGCAGGCCCACGACGGCGTCGCGGCGGGCGACACGCAGGTCCGCGCACAGCGCCAGCTCGAGGCCGCCGCCGAGGCACGGACCGTGGATGGCGGCGATCCAGACCTTCGGCGAGCTCTCGACCGCCCGGAACGTGCGGTTGAGGAGGCCGACGAACTCGCGCACCTGGGCCTGGTCCATGCCCTGACGCTCCTTGAGGTCGGCGCCGGCGCAGAAGTTCGGGCCCTCGCCACAGAGCACCACCGCGCGCACGGCCTTCTCGCGGGCCACGCGACCGGCGGCGTCGAGGAGGCCCTCGACCACCGCGCGCCCGAGGGCGTTGCGGCGGTCGGGCGCGTTCAGGCGGACGACCCAGAGCGGGCCGCGGTCGTCGACGAGGACTGCCGTCATTCGCTGCTTCTCCTGCGCGTCTGGCGCGCGGCGACGAGGGCCTTGAGAGCGCGGCCGGTCAGCGGGCGCCCGACGAGCTGCTCGACCAGGAGGGCGGCGTCCACGAGCCGGTCGAGATCGACGCCCGTCTCGATGCCCATGCCGTGCAACATGTTCACGAGGTCCTCGGTGGCGAGATTGCCGCTGGCGCCGGGCGCGTACGGACAGCCACCGAGCCCGCCGAGGCTGGCGTCGAAAGTCGTGACGCCCATCTCGAGCCCGACGAGGCAGTTGGCCAGCGCCGCGCCGCGCGTGTCGTGCATGTGCAGGGCCACGCGCTCGACGGGGACCTCGTTGAGCACCGCGTCGAGGATCCGCCGCGTCTGTGCGGGGTTGCCGACGCCGATCGTGTCGCCCAGGCTGATCTGGTACGCGCCGAGCTCGATGAGTCGCCGGGTGACCTCGAGCACCTCGGCCGCCGCGACCTCGCCCTCGTAGGGGCACCCCCAGACGACGCTGACGTAGGCGCGGACCGCGACGCCGACGGCGGCGCAGCGCGCGAAGACGGGCGCGAACGCGTCGTAGGTCTCCGCGCGCGTCTTGTTGATGTTGCGCTGGTTGTGGCTCTCGCTCGCCGACATGAAGACGGCGACCTCGCGCATGCCGTGATCGAGCGCGCGGTCGAGGCCGCGCTCGTTGGGGACGAGCGCCGTCAGGATGGCCGGCCCCTCGTACGCCTCGAGGGCGGCGGCGACGTGGTCGGCGTCGGCGAGCGCAGGGATCCAGCGCGGGTTGACGAAGCTCGTGATCTCGACGCGCGGCAACCCGGCATCGATCAGGGCGCGAACGAGCCGGACCTTGTCCTCGGTGGGGATGAACCCGGGCTCGTTCTGCAGCCCGTCTCGGGGCCCCACCTCGTACACCTGCACGCGCTGCGGGAGGCGATCGAGCACGTTACGCCGCCCGCTCGCGGACCCACTGCACGATCGCCTCGATCCGGGCACCGGGGGTGAAGATGCGGGCCACGCCCGCCGCCTCGAGCGCCGGGATGTCGCCCTCGGGGATGATGCCGCCGCCGAAGACGACGATGTCGCCGGCGTCGCGTTCGCGGAGCTTCTGCACGACCGCGGGGAAGAGCGTGCCGTGCGCTCCGGAGAGGATGGACAGGCCGACGAAGTCGACGTCCTCCTGGACCGCTGCGTCGGCGATCATGTCGGGCGTCTGATGGAGGCCGGTGTAGATGACCTCCATGCCGGCGTCCCGCAGCGCGCGGGCGACGACCTTGGCGCCGCGGTCGTGGCCGTCGAGGCCGGGCTTGGCGATGAGCACGCGGATGCGGCGGTCGGCCATGGAACCTCGACCCTTCGATCAGGCGTTGCGGAAGGCGGGCTTGCGCTTCTCGACGAACGCCGCCATGCCCTCGCGCGCGTCCTCGGCGTCGAACAGCGCCGCGAAGGCCTCGCGCTCGAGCGCGTTCCCGGAGACGAGCGGCGCGTCGAGCCCCGCGCGCATGACGCGCTTCGCCAGGCGCACCGCGACCGGCCCCTTGGCGGCGATGGTGGTCGCCACGTCCAGCGCGCGCGGCAGCAGGTCGTCGACGGCGAACACGTCGAGGCACAGGCCGATCGCCTTCGCCTCCGCCGCCAGGACGTGTCGTCCGGTGAGCACCAGCTCCGTCGCCCGCATGGCGCCCACCCGCCGCGCCAGGCGCTGCGTGCCGCCGAAGCCGGGGATCAGGCCCAGATCGACCTCGGGCTGGCCGAAGCGTGCCTTCTCGTGGGCGAAGACCATGTCGCACGCGAGCGCGAGCTCGCAGCCGCCGCCGAGGCAGTAGCCATTCACCGCGGCGATGACCGGGACCGGCAGCGCCTCGAGGGCGTCGAAGGTCTCGTGCCCCAGCGCCGCGAACCGGCGCGCCGCCTGGGGCCGCATCGACGCCATCTCCGCGATGTCGGCGCCGGCGACGAACGACTTGTCGCCCGCGCCCGTGAGGACCACGCAGCGCAGCTCCTCGTTCGCGGCCAGGTCGTCGATGGCCCCGCGCAGCGCGCGCAGCGTCGCGGTGTTCAGCGCGTTGAGCGCCTTCGGCCGGTTGATCGTGACGCGGCCGATGCCGCCCTGGATCTCGACGAGGACCGCCTGCTCCTGCATCGGTCAGCCCTCGTACTTGTAGAAGCCGCGGCCCGTCTTGCGCCCCAGCCAGCCCGCCTCCACGTATTGCCGCAGCAACGCGCACGGCCGGTACTTGGTGTCGCCCGTGCCGTGGTGCAGGACCTCCATGATGGCGAGGCACGTGTCGAGGCCGATGAAGTCGGCCAGCGTCAGCGGCCCCATGGGCTGGTTCGTGCCCAGCTTCATGGCGACGTCGATGTCCTCGACCGAGCCGATGCCCTCGTACAGCGCGACGACGGCCTCGTTGATCATGGGCATCAGGACGCGGTTGACGATGAAGCCGGGCATGTCGCGTGCGACGACCGTCTTCTTGCCCATCCGCCGGGCGAGCTCGACCGTCGCGTGGTGCGTCTCGTCGCTCGTCGCCAGCCCGCGAATGACCTCGACGAGCTCCATCACCGGCACCGGGTTCATGAAGTGCATCCCGATGACGCGATCCGGGCGGCTCGTCAGGGCGCCGAGGCGAGTGATCGGGATCGATGACGTGTTCGTCGCGAGGATGACGTCGGGCCTGCACGTCTTGTCGAGGTCGGTGAGAATGCGCGCCTTGAGCTTCTCGTCCTCGCTGACCGCCTCGACCACGAAGTCGGCCGACGCCAGGGCCGCGATCGCGCCCGCGGCGCGGATGCGCCCGAGGACGGCGTCGCGCTCCTCGGCGGTCATCTTGCCCTTCTCGACGCTGCGCGCGAGGCGCTTGTCGATGCCCTTGCGGCCGGCTTCGGCCCGCGCCAGGTCGACGTCGACGAGGATGGCTTCGATGCCCGCCTGCGCCGCCACCTGCGCGATGCCCGCCCCCATCTGGCCGGCGCCGACGACGCCGATTACGTGGGTCGCCATCGTCAGCGCTCCACGACGAGGGCGACCGCCTCGCCACCGCCGATGCACAGGCTCGCCAGGCCCCGCTTCGCCTCGCGCCGCTTCATCGCGTAGAGCAGCGTCGTCAGGATGCGCGCGCCGCTGGCGCCGATCGGGTGGCCGAGCGCGACCGATCCGCCGTCGACGTTCACCCGGTCGGCGGGGAGCGCGGCGATCTGGTTCACCGCCAGGGACACGACCGAGAAGGCCTCATTGATCTCGTACAAGTCGATGTCGCCCGGCGTCAGGTCGAGCTTCTTCAGGACCTTCTGAATGGCGTAGGCCGGAGCCGTCGTGAACCACTCCGGGGCCTGGGCGTGCTGGCTGTAGCCGGTGATGCGGGCGAGCACCGCAAGGCCGTTCGCCTTCGCGAACTCGTCGCTCGTCACGACGAGGGCGGCGGCGCCGTCGTTGATGCTGCTGGCGTTGGCGGCGGTGACGGTGCCGCTCTTGTCGAAGGCCGGCTTGAGCTCCGGGAACTTCTCGGGCTTGCCGCGCCCGGGCTCTTCGTCGCTGTCGACGACGAGGGCCGGTCCCTTGCGCTGCGCCACCTCGACGACGGCGATTTCGTCGCGGAAGGTGCCGTTCCTCACCGAGGCGATCGCGCGCTCGTAGCTCGCCTTCGCGAAGGCGTCCTGGGCGGCGCGGTCGAGATTGCACTCGCGGGCGCAGATCTCGGCGGCGTTGCCCATGTGGAAGTCGTTGTATACGTCCCACAGGCCGTCCTTGATCATCGAGTCGACGACCTGCTGGTGGCCCATGCGGTAACCGTCGCGGGCGCCCTGCAGCAGGTACGGCGCCTGCGACATGTTCTCCATCCCGCCGGCGACGATGACCTCGGCGTCGCCGCAGCGGATGGCCTGCGTCGCGAGCATCACCGACTTGAGACCGGAGCCGCACACCTTGTTGATGGTCGTGCACGGCGTTCCGCGCGGGATGTCGGCGAAGAGCGCCGCCTGCCGTGCCGGGGCCTGACCCAGGCCGGCCGGCAGGACGCAGCCCATGATGACCTCGTCGACGCGATCGGGCGCGACGCCGGCGCGCTGTAGCGCGGCGCGGATGGCGGTGGCGCCGAGCCTCGGCGCGGGGACCGAGGCCAGGGCGCCGCCGAAGCTGCCGATGGGCGTACGCGCCGCCCCGACGATGACCACGTCTCGCATGAAATCTCCTCGCAGGACCGTCGGGTCGCTGCTATCAAACATCGGGTGAGGGTGTCAATCAGCCAACGGGCGGCGGGCCTTCGTGCGCTCGCCGCGTTGCTCGCGGCGGGGTGCGCCGCCGATCCCGTCTCCGTCTCGCCGCCGTCCCGATGGGTCGTCGCGCCGCTCGCCTCCGAAGACTGCGATCGCCCCCCCATGACCGGGCTGCCCGCGGAGATCGACGCCGTCGTCGTCCGCATCAGCGGCGCCGACGGCACGACGGTGCTCGACCAGCGACTCGAGGACGACGCCCTCGAAGAGGACTCGCTGGTGCTGCCCGGGGTCCCGGCGGGCGAGGGGCTGCGCCTCTCGCTGTACGCCTGCGTCGGTGCGGAGGTGCGCCTGGCGACGCGCTCGGCGCCATTCACCGTCGAGGAGGACGGAAAGACCAACGTGCCTCTGCGGCTGCACGTCGTCGGACGTCCGTCGTGCGCGGGGACGGGCCGCGGCGTCTCGTTCGACCGCTACGCGACGATGGGACGGCCGCGGGCCTTCGCCGCGGCGGCCCCCCTCCCCGACGGTCGCCTGCTCGTCGCCGGCGGGGCGGGCGCGGTGGGCGACGACGTCCTCTCCGCGGACGCCGGGCCCGAGGCGTGGGACGTCTACGACCCGGCCGACACGCTGTTCCTGCCCGGCACCGACCGGAGCGCCGCTCCGGGCCCGCGCGCGATGCTCGCGCCGCGTGTCGGCGCACGCGCCGTCCCGATCGGCGACGGCGTGCTCGTCGTCGGCGGCGCGCCGGCGCTGGCCTGGGGCGACTTCGCCTACGGACCGATCCGGGCCGTCGGCGCACAAGTCTCCGAACCGGCGGCGGAGTTCTTTGGTGGCCGCGCATTCGCGCCGGTGACGGGAGCGATCGAGGGCCGCGTCCTCCCCGCGGTGGCGCGCGACCCGGACACCGGGACGGTGATCATCGCCGGCGGGCTTCGATCCAGCGCCGGGGGCGCCTGCAACCCACGCTGCGCCGGGCGCGCGGTGGATTGCCCCGACTCCTGCGACGGCGCGCCGAGCGACGCCGTCGAGGTCCTCACGGGCACGACGTTGCGGCAGCTCGCGCTGGACCGCCCGCGCGTCGGCGCCACCGTGACGGCCCTCGGCGGCGGGCGCTTCCTGGTCTGGGGCGGCGACGTCGCGACCTGCGGCGCCCAACCGGCGGCCCTCGTCGACCTCGCGGGCGGCGTCGGGCCGTCCGTGCGCTCCCTCGGCCTCGAGGCCGACGAGGCGCCGCCCGCCTGCGGCAACCTCGCCGCGGGCTGCCGCAGCTGGTGGCCCACCGCGTGGCACGCCGCCGTCGCGCTGCCGCCCCGCGCAGGCACCGCGCGCGTGCTGATCGTCGGCGGGGTGGCCGTCGGCGATGGTCGCGTGCTCAACAACCCGGATCTGGGGGGGACCGACTGCCGCCCGAACGCGTTCGTCGTCGAGGTCCCACCCGAGGGCGATCGGGCCGTCGTCCGTCCCGCGGAGGTGCCCGACACCGTCCGTCCGGCCCTGAAGCGCGGCTTCCCGAGCGCGACCGCCGTCGGCGAGCGGGTGCTCGTCACCGGAGGCTGGGCGGTCCTTCGCCGCAATCCGCTCGAGCCGGGGACGCCGACCGCCATCTTCGCCGGCGATCAGGCCGTCTTGTACCGCGACGCCGAGGGGCCGAGCGCCGGCACCTTCGCTCCCGCCGACTGGGACCTCTCCGTGCCGCGCCTGGGCCACGTCGTCGAGGCCCTGGACGACGGGACGCTCCTGATCGCGGGCGGATTGTTTCGCGACGCGAACAACGAGACCGGCGCGTCGCGAACGGCGGAGATCTTCCTGCCGACGCCGACCGGCGACATCTGCCGCCCGCCGCCGCCGGAGCCGTGACGTCACCGCGCCTACCGGGCGCGGATCTCCACGACCTCATGCTCGCCGATGCTGAAGTCGCGTTCGATGTGGCGGCCGTCGACGTCCAACCTCGCGGTGAGCGCCCCGGCAGGCAGCCGCGCGCTGTGGCGGCGCTCGGCCCCGGCGGCGAAGAACACCTTGCGGATCGGGCGGCTCTGCGCGTCGAGGAGCGTCACCTCCAGGTCGCCGGGGGGCGCGTCGTAGACGACGTCGACGGTGCGACCGCCGCCGTTCCAGGTCTTCCAGGCGAGGAGCAGGGCGAAGGCGAGCGCGGCGAGGGCGAGCGGCTTGCGAAGGCGTGTCCTCACGAGGCGGCCTCGGCCACCGCCTTGGGTCGGACGACCTTGAGGGGCGCGCCCGTCTCGTCGCTGGCGACGAACTTGTCGGCGTCGGGATCGAAGCGATGTCGCTCGATGGCCGCCAGTTTGCGGTCCCGGACCACGTACACGTTGAACTCCGCGCGATGCTCGCGTCCGTAGCGGCTCCCGCTGGCGACCTGGACGATGGGGACCCGGGTGCCCGGCAGCTCCTGGCGCACGAACGCGTGGTTGTGTCCGTGTAGGATGAGGTCCGGCCCCTCCCGGCCGCACCGCCACAACGCCTCGATGAGCTTTTCGGCATCCACGAGGCGCCGCATGCGGTCCAGCGGCCGCGTGGCGTCGGGCAGCAGCGGGTGGTGCAGCATCAGCACGCGGAAGCGGTTGGCGAGCTCCGGGCGCGCCATCACGCGCACCAGCGCCGCCATCTGCTCGGCCCCCACCGCGCCGGTCGCCATGAAGACCGGCGTCGGGATGGCCGTGCTCAACCCGATCAGCGCTGCGCCGTCGATCAGACGCACGACGGGATAGGTGCCCGTCCCCTCGGCCACGTCGCGCGGCTGCCAGTCGCCGAAGAAGCGCTCGAACAGCCCGAGCTTCACCGAGTCGCGCGCGTAGTAGTCGTGATTGCCGGGCACGAGGGTCAGCGCGCCGGGCGCGAAGCGCTCGGCGAGGAGCTCCCTGACGCGCGCGAACTCCGGCTCGAGCGCCAGGTTCACCAGATCGCCCGTGCACACGACGTGGTCGGGCGCGAGCGCGGTCACCGCCGCCAGCAGCTTCTCGAAGATCTCGACGCGGTAGTTCTTGGCGCGGTTGAGCGCGAGGTTCACTGCGCCCGTGAAGCGCTTGTTGAGGAAACGCGCCGCGCCGACGCCCTTCCAGGCGAGGACGTGCGTGTCGGAGAAGTGCGCGATGCGCAGCTCGGTCAAGGGAGCACCCACTCGAGTCGGTAATCGCCTTCGGCTTCGAGGAAGCCGTCGACGCGGACCAGTACCGTCCCGGCGACCTCCACGTCGACCGTCACGGACTCGGGCGCGCCCTCGGTGCGGCTCTCGCCGAGAAGCGACTCGCCGTCCTCGCCGTAGACGAACAAGTCGAGGTCGCCCGCCGCCGCGTCGAACGTCAGCCGCACCGTCACGCGGCCCGCGGCGTCGACCGGCAGCGCGTACCAGTCCTCGGTGAAAGCGCAGATCACGCCGCCGTCGTGCGCACCGTCGGCTGCCTCGAGGGGGGTCGCCGTGCGCGGGCCCTCGTTGTCGCGCGGGTCGTCGTCGACGCAGGCGGGCACGATCGCGATCGCCGCCGCCCCGCGATTGTTCCCGGGACGCAGGTCCGGCAGGCGGCGGTCGGGGTCGAGGTCGGCGACGATGAAGCGCTGGCCCGCCGGCGCGTCCGCGGGGATCGTCAGCCGCTGGCGGAGCGCGAGCTCGGCGCCGCCCTCGATCCGGGCGACGCGGTGCTCCGCGAGCACGACGTCGTCGGCGGACGGCCGGTCGTCTGCGGAGAGCCAGAAGCGCACGACCACCCCGTCGGCCCCGTCGGCGCGGGCGTTGCGCATGTCGACGGTGGCACGCACGTCGCCGCCGGCGGCGGCCTCCGCCGGCGCGAGCCGGACCGCGACCATCTCGAGGTCGACCCCGCTCACGCCCGCCACCGTGAGCTGGTACGCGACCGGCTCGGCGGCGGCGCCGACCGAGACGCGCAGGCGGTGGAAGCCGCTCGACGTCGCCTCGTGCACGATCCGCCGGCCGTCTTCCTCGATGAGCTCGCCGTCCGGGGCGAAGAGCGCCAGCCGCACCCCCGCCGCGCCGCCGGCGAGCTGGAAACTGACGGTGTTGCCCGCCGGGATGTTGAAGCGGAACCAGTCCTCGTCGCCGGGGCAGAGCGTGAGCGCGTGCATGCCGTCGGGCAGCAGCGTGGCCGCGCCGGCGTCGCCGTTGGGCTCGAACCGGTCGTCGGCGCACTGGTCGGCGGGCGCGACGGTGACGGTCATCGCGTACGTGTTGGAGACGCTGGCGGCACCCGCCGCGAGGAAGACACGCACGAAATAGCGGCCCGCCGCCGGCGCGCGCAGCAGCTGGACGGCCTCCGCGTTCTGCAGGCCGGCGCTCCGATCGATGACCGTCAGGCCGTCGGCATCATAGAGCTCGAGGTCGAGGTCGCCGTCGGCGGCGGTGAAGGTGACCGAGACGTCGAGCCGCTCGGCGGCGTTCAGCTCGACGGCGTACCAATCGTCGTCCTCGCGGCAGGTCGTCAGGTTCGCGTGCACGCCCGGCGGGACAGGCGCGCTGGCCGGTGCGCCGCCGCCCCCGAGCGGGCTGCGGTTCGGCTCGAGGGCGTCCGCCTCGCAGGCCTGGACCGCGTCGACGCGCAGGGCGGCCGAGGCGCGGTTGTTCTCGTCGTCCGGCTCCTCCACGGCAGCGTCGGCGTCGGCGGACACGAAGAGGCGGTAGCGGCCGTCCGCGGTGCCCTCCGGCACCGTCACCATCCCCTGGACTGCCACGGTCGCGCCTGCCGCGACCGCGGGCACGTCGACGTGGCCCAGCAGCGGCGCGCCCGCGTCGAAGACCTCGCCGGCGACGAGGTGGACCGCGGCGCGCGTCGCCGGGGCGTCGCCGCCGCCGGTGTTCGCGACCTCGAAGCCCAGCGCGATCGGAGCGCCGGGACGCACGACGGCCGGGACCGGCGTCACGGCGCGGGCGCGGAGGTCGGGGCGATCGTCGGCGGGGCTCAAGGCGACCTCGAGGTCGTAGGCCAGGCGTGCGCCGGCGCCCGTGACGCGTAGCAGGCGCGTGCGCTCCTCGCCCGCGGCCTCGGTGAACACGCGCGCCGTGCCGGCCGGGCCCTCACCCTCCCGCAGCACGTCGCCGTCGCCGTCGGCGAGGGCGAGCATCAGCGATCCTTCGGCGGCCGCCCAGGCGATGCTCGCCTCGAGCACCTGCCCGGCGGGCACGTCGATCCGAAACCAGTCCGCGTCGTCGCAGAGGCCGAGGCCGGAGTACTCGCCGGCGGCCACCGCGCTGGCGCGGGCGGCCACGTCGTTGTCCTCGAACTGCGCGTCCTCGGCGCAGCCGCCCATCGCGCCCTCGACGACGAGCGAACCGTCCGCGAAGGCGACGTTGTTGGCCTCGTCCAACTCGCCGCTCAGCCGATCCTCGGGGTCGAGCAGGACGCCGACGAACCACGCGCCGACCTGTTGGTCGAGGTCGACGGGCACCGTCACCTCGCGTTCGATGGGCCGCGTCTCGCCGCCGTCGAGACTCTCGACGTCGAAGCGGTCGACGACGACGCTGTCGGGCCCGATGGCGGCCGAGGGGCTCAGGTAGACGACGCCCTCGAGGGCACCGGTGGTGTCGGCGCCGTTGTTGACGATCACGGCGTCCACCGTGAGCGGGTCTCCCGCGTCCACCGTCCCGGGCGAGAACGTGACCTGCCGCACCGCCGCGTCGACGTTCGGCTCGCCGCCAAGCCGCAGGACCTGCTGGAGCACGCGCCGGTTGTTGCCCGGGTTGACGTCGCCGACGCCATTCGTCGGGTCGACGACCGCCACGAGGCGATAGTCGCCTTCGGGGACGCGCCGGGTGATGCGGATGGGGACCGAGATCGGCGTTTCGGCGCGCGCGTCGATGCGCGGCACGTTGGCCGAAGCCACCTGGACGGGTGCGCGGCCGTCGATCGGTTCGGCCATCACCTGCGCGACGAAGAAGCGCTCGACGCCAGCGTCGCCGCGGTTCGTGATGACGAGCTCCGCCGCCAGGGACTGCCCCCAGAAGAGCCGCTCGGGCGCATCGGCGACGGCGAACCGCGAGACGACCAGGTCGACGCCCTCGACCTCGCCAGGGGGGGCCAGCGTGAACGTGCCTGGCCAACCGCGCTCGTTGTTGTCCTCGAGCTTCTCGCCGACCGCGTCCTCCGGGTCGAGCCGCACGAGCAGGCGCCAGTCGCCCGGCGCGAGATCGGTCGCCAGGTCGATGAGGTCCGCGAAGGTCTCGCGGTCGCCGGCGCCGAGCGCGATGCCGCCCCGGAGCCCGACGGGCGCGTCGCCCTCGTCCACCACCTCGTCGCGGCTCAGGTACAGCGCGTAGCCGAAGCTCGCGACGGGCTTGTTGCCGGTGTTGGTGACGCAGACGGTCACGTCGAGCTGGTCACCGAGCTCCGCCGTCGGCGCGGCGCCGTCGCCGAGCTGGTCGAAGGCGGGGATCCCGACGCCGCAGGGCGCGAGGTCCGGCCCCTCCTCGGTCGGATTGCGAATCTGGAGCGGGGCCGCGGCGAACGCCACGTTGTTGTCGCGGTCGCGGTCGCCCACCCGCTCGTCGGGATCGGCGAGGATGCCGAGGAACCAGTCACCCGAGGCGAGATCCGCGGGCAGCGTGACGTCGAGCTCCTGCCCGGCCTCGGTGCCGGCGGCGTCGTTGGTGCGCGCGAGGCGCGCCACCTCCACCGCGGTCGTCGGGTCGAAGTCCGCCGTCGGCGAGAGGAAGACGAGCTGCTCCCAGGTGCCGATCACGGTGGCGCCTTCGTTGCGCAAGCCCCACGCGACCGTGACGTTGCCGCCGGCGCGCGTGCGACGGGGCGTCGCGCCCACGTCGCGGACCTGAAGGTCGGCCGGATCGGACACGGTGATGTCGACCGTCGCCTCGCCGGTGCCACCCTCGTCGGCGTCGGTGACGACCAGCCGAACCGTGTAGGTGCCGGGCGCGGCGAAACGGTGGGACGGCGCCTGCTCGTCGCTCGTGGCCGCGTCCCCGAAATCCCATGCGAATTCGAAGGTATGGCCCAACGGTCCCCGATGGGCCGCGGTGAAGGCCACCGGCATCGGCGCGTTGCCGGCCGTCCGGTCGGGCGTGATGGAGACGTCGAAACCGCCCCCGCCGCCGGCGCCGTCGTCGCCGCAGCCGGCGATGCCCAGGGCGACGATCGCCGCCGCGAAGACGAGCGCGCGGCCCGCAAGACCCGCCCCGAGATGCTCCCTGGCCCTCATGAATGCCCCTGGAACGCGATGGATCGTTCGAGCCGCCGGACCGGCCCCGGCGATGGCGTCGGCCGGCGGCGGGAGGGCCCGGCGAGAGCCTGCCACACTAGCGGCAGCAAGTCGGCCGGGGCAAGGGGCATGCGGACGGATCCCCGCGACCTGCCTGATGAAGTCCTTGACCCCCCCACATACCAAGGCTACGTTCGCCCTGCCGTGCGTCGGCTTCTGCCTACCGGCTCGACGCCACCGGACTCGACGGAGGAATTCTTTGAGCACCGGCGACAACAAGCCCGGGATGCGCAACATCAGCGACCTCAAGGCACGCCTGGGGATGCTGAACAAGAACGTCGGCGCCAAGCCCGCCGACGGCGGGGTCGCCGAGGTCACGGCCGAGACCGACGCCGAGATCGGGATGGACACCCAGGTCGTCCGCCTGCCTGCGGGCGAGGCGCAGCGGGAAGAAGCGTCGGCGCCGCCCCCGCCGAGCCCCGCACCGCCGGCGCCGCGTCCGAGCGTCGACGTCCGTCCGCCTGCTCCGTCGCCGTCGCCGTCGCCGTCGCCGACGGCCACCGGGACGGGGTTCAGCCCGTTCGCGCTGGGGTCGGCCTCCGACCTCTTCAAGAAGCCCGAGCCGACGCCAGCGCCTCCGCCGCGGGCGCCGGCGCCGCCTCAGCAGCCGCCGCCGCAGCAGCAGGCCCCCGCGCCGCCCGCCGAGCCCTCGCTCGACCATCCGCTGCAGATGGGCGTGTTCCCGGACGAGCCCGCGGGCCCCGGTCGGGCGCCGCTGCCGGTCGAGTTCACGGCCGAGGACAAGGACTTCATCGCCTCCGTCGAGGGCGTGCGCGGCAAGAGCAAGAAGGTCATCATCGCGCTCGCCGCCTTCATGCTCATCGTCGGCGTCGGCCTCGGCACGTACATCGGCAACGGCAAGATCCAGCGCCAGCTCATCAACGCGCAGATCGACCGGGCGATGATCGTCCGCGACCAGATGCTGCCGTTGCTCGAGAAGTTCGACGCCATCGTGCCCACGATCGAGCGCATGAACCCGAACGCGGTGGCGTGGGACAGCGTCGAGGCGCTGCCGACGCCCGATCTGCTGGGCCCGGTCGACGTCGGCGCCATCCTGGGCGGTCGCGTCCCGCTGTCCGAAGACTTCATGCGGGTGATCGGCAAGGCCGTCACCGATCTCAACGCGCTCTTCTACCTGGTGCGCGAGCACCGGCGCATCACGCTCGACCGCGACAAGGCCGAGCTCGAAGCGCTGGACAAGGGTCAGAGCTTCGAGAGCCACGACTACTTCGCCGTGCTCTTCGAACCGGTCGATCCGAAGACGAAGCCGCTCGACTACCGGCCGCCCACGGGCCGCATCGTCGCGGTCGTCGGCAAGCCCCACCTCAACGAGGCCGGGGACACGAACGTGCTCCCGATCGCGTCGCGGCAGGGCAAGGAGCAGGAGGTTCCCCTCCAGAGCGTGCTCGTCATGCCGAAAGAGGAGCTCTTCTCCGGCGGCACCGGCAACGCGCTGAAGAACTACAAGCGCCGCGTCGAGGAGCTGCGGCGCCTGACCGCCGAGTTCCGCTCCATGGAGTCCGGGCTCCGCGAGGCCATCCAGACCGAGGCCAACCGCCCGAAGGTCTGGAGCTTCTGACCCACCCGCAGTCCCCCGCCCCTTACTGCTCCCAGGCCTCGTCGCTGCCCACCCAGTGGGCGAGCTGCTCAAGCTCACGACGTTCCGCATCGGCGGTCATGAACGCGTCGAGCAGCGGCGCGGCCTCCGCGGCGTCGACCAGCAAGCGCTGACGCAGCGGGCTCGCGCCCCACCACAGCTCGAGCACGAGCGCCGAACGGTGACGCAGGAACAGGCGGAACATCGCAGCGTCGATGGCGATCGCCAGCGCGACGAGCGCGCCGCCGAGCAGCGCGGCGCGCGTGTCTCCGTCGCGGAGGCCCCCGAGCACGAGGTGTCCGCCGGCGACGCCGCCGACCGCCAGGACGGCGATGCCGAACGCGAGGTGGAACGCCCGCGCCGGCTGGCGCACGTGGACGCCCCGGAGATCGGTGAGCGCGCGGGCCTCGGCGTCCCGGCGTGCCCGGCCGAGCCACGACGTCTCCACCTCGACGATCACTTCGCGATCCGTCAGGGTCACGCGACCGGTACGTCGCCGGCCGAAGAGGGCGCCGAGGCGACGCAGACCGTCGCCGACGACGTCGATGCCCAGCCAGGCGCGCAGCAGCACCGACACGGGGCGCGTGGAGCGCCCCGCCGGGACGGCCTCGGCGCCCAGCGGGCGTTCGCGGGTGGGTCGCCGCCGCATCAGCGCAGGCTCGACGGGCCGCGGCGCGCTCGCCGGCGCCGCAGGTACGGCGGTGGCCGGCGGCGGCGTCGCGAGTCGGAGGAGACTGGGCGGCGGCGGCCAGAGCTCGTGCTCGACGCGGGCGACGAGCGCCGCCGCCTCCGTGATGCGGTCGTCCGGCCCGCCGTCCTCCGTCGTGGCCATCAGGTCGGGGAAGAACGTCGGCAGCACATACTCGATGGCGCCGAACCAGCCCGTCCCCCAGACGAGGCCCGCGTGCGGCCGGAAGACCTGCACGAGCAGCCGATAGCAGCTCAGCGCGTGCTCCCGGCCGGCGTCATCTCCGGCGGCGAACATGGTGCGGCAGACGCCGAGCAGGGTGTCGGCGAAGAGGCCCAGGAAGCGGCTTCCGAGGCGCGTTCGGGCCGCCCGAGAGGCCTCGTCGTCGTCGGGGTACCAGCGCCGCGCCTCGTCGCCCAGGCTGCGGCCGAAGGCGTCGAGGCGGCCCAGCACCTCGTCCGGCTCGAGCGCGATCAAGCGGCACAGCGCCTGGCGCACGCCGCCGCGCCACACCTCGTCGCTCAGCGGATGCTCGATGCCCGAGGGGGTGAACGCCTTGAAGAACGTGGTGACGACCCGCTCGAGCAGCTGCTCGGAGCGCGGACGGTCGACGGCTTCGGCGGCCTCGACCGCGTCGGTCAGCAGCAGGCATTGCCGGAGGGACCGCGCGTCGTTGGCCACCGCCTGGAGCAACGCGTCGACCGGCCCCTCGGACAGCCGGGCGGCCACGAGCTGCCGAACCCCACGGGCGAGGCGCAGGAGGGCCGACCCCGGATGCCGGGGCAGGTGGAGCTGGGCGTACAGGTCGACCAGCCGGGCCGCCACCTCTGGCAGCGGGCGCGACCGCAGGTGGTTCAGCGCCGCTTCTACCGGCGTCTCGTCATCGGGGTAGACGTAGAGGGTGAAGAGCGCGCACGAGACCAATTTGTCGTTGCCGCGCGTCAGAAAGACCGGCAGCACTTCCGGATCCTGGGCGACGGCGGGTGCCGTGCACAGGTAGTGCAGCATCCGCGCGTCCTCGCAGCCCTCGACGAGGTGCCGGATGAAGCGCCATCGATAGCGGTGGGTCTGGAGCACGCGGTTGACGTGCCGCGTCAGCGCCAGGAAGGCGGCGCTGGGCGGCGGCGTCGGGCCTTGCTCGTGCAGGCGCAAGAGGCGTGAGAAGAGCCACGGCTCGGCGGCGGAGCGCGGCTCGCCGGGGGCTCGCCGGCTGATCTCGGCCGCGACCCGGTCGACGTAGATCTGCCAGAAACGCAGGGCGTCCTCTTCGCCGCAGACCGAGTCGACGTAGTCAGTCAGCACGAACGGACCCTGGCGCTCGACGCCCGGCAACATCGCGACGACACGCAGCGTCATCGTGCGACGCTCGACCGCGTCCAGGGGCTCGAGCCGCGCCGCGTACCCCAGCGTGAACAGCGCGTTGACCACCTCGATGGCGGCCGGGGGGCGCTCCGCTCCGAGCAGGACGTCGAGGAGGGAGACGCGCTCCGCCTCGTCGGGGCGCAGTCCTCCGGGCAGGCGGTCGTTGACGGGGTCGATGCCGAGCGGGCTGGCCAGAGCCTGCGCCGCGTCGACCGTCAGGCCCTCGGCTGTGCCGGCAGCGTGGGTCAGCGCTTCGAAGACGAACGCCGCGAGCGCGTCGCGCTGTGGGAGGTCACCAACCGCCCGCAGCACGGCGAGGCGCTGCGCTTCGAGCGCCCCGAAGAAGGCTCCAGCTTCTGCGGTCGCCTCTGCGGACGGCGCGGCGTAAGACGACATGATGGCTGGATGCTACGTGGGGTCGGAGCGCGCCGCAACATGGGGCCGAGGGCCGTCAGTACTTGCCCCACACGATCTCGAGCTTGTTGATCTTCACGTCCTCGCGCGGGCGGTTCGGCGGGTCGACCGGCACGCGCGCGATCTTGCGGACGACGTCGATCGGCTTGCACTCGCCGAAGACCGCGTGCTTCCGGTCGAGCCACTGGGTGGGCTTCTCGGTGATGAAGAACTGGCTGCCGCCGGTGTCGGGGCCGCGATTGGCCATGCTGAGGATGCCCGGCTTGTCGTGGCGCAGGTCGGCGTGGAACTCGTCCTTGATCGTGTACCCCGGATCACCCGTGCCGTTCCCCTTCGGGTCACCGGCCTGGATCATGAACTCCGGGATCACGCGGTGGAAGACCGTGCCGTCGTAGAACGGCTTCTTGCCCGGCACCGGGTGCGCCGGCGTTCCGTTGCCGGTCGCGAGGCCCACGAAGTTGGCCACCGTCTTTGGCGCCTTGTCGTGGAACAGTCGGCACGTCAGGTCGCCCATCGTCGTGCGGAACACCGCCAGCAGGTCGTCCCCCTTCCCGCCCACGCCCGCGGTGGCGGCGGCGAGATCGGAGTCGAGCGCCTTCTTGGCAGGCGCCGGATCGGCCGCCTGGGCGATCGAGGCAGCGGCGAGAGACAGCGTCAGAGTCAGTCCCGTGATTCGCATGGACCCTCCCATCGTCAGGGAACGCCCGCAGCATACTTCGCCGGCTCGCCGGATCAAACGAGGAAGCGGGCGCTTCGGGGCGCGTGGCCCGTGATCCGGCCCCACAGCGCGGCGAACGCTTGCCGCACCTCACGGCGCTGTTCGGGATCGAAGCGCGCCCCTGCGTGTCCGCGCTCGATGGCCGCGATGACACGCAGCGCCGCCGTCGAGACGGGCACCGCATCGCCGACCCCCCCCGCCACGCGGTTGACGGCGCCGCCGGCCTCGAGGCTGAGCGCGTCGGGCGCCGTGTCGCTCACGGGACAGCGCCCGATGGTGAGCCCATACCCGAGGTGCCGGAGCAGCAGCAGCTCCCACAGCGCAAGCGCCTCGTGGCTGGCCGGCGCGCTCTCGAGGCTGTCGACGTACGCCTCGATCAGCGTATAGCCCTCGGGATCGGGGGCCTCGGGCGCAAACGAGAGCAGCACGAGCTCGAGCGCATAGGAGAGGTGCTGGATGCGATCGAGATCGCCGCGAATGGCCCGCAGCGGCGCGCGTACGTCACAGGCCTCGAGCGAGTGCAGATCGCGGCCCGGCCGGCGTGCGATCTGCGCGTCGACGCGGGTGCCGATCTCGAGCGCGCCGCCGAACCGGCGTCGGCTGCTGCGCGCTCCGCGCGCCACCGTCGACAGGCGACCAGTGTCCCGGCCCAACAGCTCGACGATCAGGTCGTGGTCTCGCAGGGGCCGCGTGCGCAGTACGAAGGCATCGGTGCGGAGGTTTGGTCCCGCCACTCAGTCGGCAGCGGCGGCCGCGTCGTCGAGCGGCGGGGTCGATGCGGCGTCAGAGGCCTCGACCCGGGCATCGGGGCCGCGCAGGTGCCGCGCCTCGAGGGGCTGCGGCGAGAGCGAGAGGAGCGCGGCCGCCGCCACCGCTCCCAAGAACAGCACCGCCGCGGCGTAGGTCAGGCGCACGCGGGCGCGCATCCAGCGCTCCGAGCGCAGCCGCGCTTCCGCGTCGGACTGCGCCGCCTCTTCGGCGGCCGTGCGCTCGTCGAGCCGCGCCTCGAGGAGCGCGAGCGTCGCCTTCGTATCGAGCTTCAGCGCCTGCGCATAGAGTCGAATGAACCCCCGCACGTAGACCATCGCCGGCAGCGCGGCGAAGTCGTCGGCTTCGATCGCCTCGAGCACATGACGCTGGATACGCGTGGCCCGCGCGATCTCGTCGAGCGAGAGGCCGCGCCGGATGCGGGCGGCGGCGAGGGCGGTGCCGGGGCTCTTGGGCACGTCGCTCATGGTTCGCCTTCCGATGGGGCGCTCGGAGGTCCCAGCGCGCTGAGGTGGCTCTCGCAGCGCTCCGCGAGCGGTGAGTCGCCGGAGAGCTCGCGGCAACGCTGGAAGCGCTCGCGCGCGACGTCGACGTTCGCCCGCCGCGCCTCAACGCGCCCCAGGTGGTAGTAGAGCTCCGCGTAGGTCGGGCACTTCTTGAGCCCGCGTTCGAGCACCTTGGCGGCGCTCTCGAACGAGCCGCGGTCGATGTAGATCATCGCGAGATTGTTGTAGGGCGGGCACAGGTTCGGCGAGAGGCTCAGCGCCTGCTCGTAGTGCTTCTGCGCCCTCTCGACGTCACCCTTCTGGTGGTACGCCCAGCCGAGGTTGTTCTGCGCAGTGCCCGGCGTCGCGTACTTCCGGTCGAGGACGAGCTTCTCGAAGATGGCGATCGCGTCGTCCCACCGCTCGAGCGCGAGATAGGTCGTCCCCAGGTTGTTCATCGCGAAGTGGAAGTCGGGCCGGACGGCGATGGCCACCTTGAACTGCTCGATGGCGTCGAGGTGTTGCGAGCGACCCATGAAGATGATGCCGGCGAGAAAGCGCGCGTCGGCGTTGTCAGGGTCGAGCTCGAGGGCGAGGAGGACCTCCTGCAGGGCCGCGTCGCCGTTCGGGTTCTGCTGATCGAAGTAGTGCCCGTACGCCAGCTTGTAGTGGTAGTCGGACTGCTCGCGACGCTTCTTCAGCTCGGCCTGACCGCCGCCGCACGCCCCGACGACGAGGGCGATGACGAGCGCACCGACGACCTCGGTCATGCGTTGCATCGGCGCCGGAGTAGCATAGGGTCCGGGGGGAGTCAACGCCGCGCCCGGTGCCCCGCCGCGGGTCAGCCGTGCGTCTCGCGCAACCCGTCGACGGGGTCCAGCCGTGCGCCGCGATAGGAGGGGAACAGCGTGGCCACGAACACGATGACCAGCGCCCCGATCGCCGCGAATAGATAGTCGTTCGGGTCGAACACCACGGGGAGGCGTGCGATCCCGTACACCTTCGGATCCAGCGCGACCCCGTGGGAGAGCAGCCCCTGGAACAGCCCGTAGGCCACCGGCAGGCCGATGAGGGTGCCCAGCACGCCGATGGCCATGCCCTCGACCACGAAGACCCTCAAGATGCTGAAGTCGCGGGCGCCCATCGCCTTCAGAATGGCGATGTCGCGCGTCCGCTCGAGCACGAGCATCACGAGGATGCACGCGACGATGCACGACGCGAGCACGACGGTCACCGACAGCACGACGAGGATGGCGAGCCGCTGATAGGTCAGGCTGGCGAACAGATTGCGGTTCTGCCGGCGCCAGTCCAGCACCGAGAAGTCGTCGTCGCCGATGGTCTTCTTGATGCGCTCGGCGATCACGTTTGCCTGGAGCGGGTCGGTCACCGCCACCTCGATGCCGGTGACCGAGTCGCCGAGCCCGAAAAAGCGCTGCGCGACCGGCAGGTCGAGGTAGGCGAGCCGCGAGTCGTACTCGTGGAAGCCGGCGCTGAAGATGCCGCGCACCCGGAAGTAGCCGGAGGTCGGCGTTCGCTGCTGGGCGCTCCACTCGTCGGGCGCTCGATTGCGGAGCGGCGACAGCATCGTCACGACGTCGCCCACCTGGGCGCCGAGGCGGCGCGCCAGCTCGCTGCCGAGCACCACCCCCTCGAGTCCGTCCGGATCCCGCCGGTCGAGGTCGTCGAGCTGGCCCGCGACGAGATAGTCGGCCAGGGCCAGCACCTGGCCCACCTTGCCGGGCACGATGCCTTTCACGATGGCGCCGACCGTTCCGTCGCGCCCGCTCACCATCGCCTCGCTGAAGGTCATCGGCGCGCTGGCCTTCACGCCGTCGACCGCGGCGATGCCCGCCTGCACCTTGCGGTACTCGTCGAAGTGCAGCCCGTACTCCCGGACGAAGACGTGGGCGGTGATGCCCAGCACCTTCTCGCGGAAGGCCTGCTCGAAGCCGCTGGTGAGCGAGAACCCACCGACCAGCGCCGCCACGCCCAGCGCGACGCCGAACACCGCCAGCCAGGTCACCACCGACAGCGAATGGGACCTCTTGGCCTTGAGGTGGCGGAGGGCGATCTGAAGTTCATAGCGCACGGGCGCGCCTTATAGCGCGACAGGACGAGGGCGTCACGCGCCGCGTTGCCCGAGATTCGAGCATGAAGGGTATTCGTTAGTGTTCTTGGAGGGTTGCGGGGGGCGGGCGACAGGTTTTCCACAGCGGACCGTGGAAAAACGCCTCATTCGGCCGCCGGGGTCGCCGAGGGGTCGGTGGTGAGCACGTCGAGCACGTCGCGGACCGCGCCGCTCTCGTTGATGAGCCCCGCGTAGCAGTAATCCTCGGGGTGGCGGAGCTGCTCGATCGGCCCGCCGGTGTAGGCGGTGCACTTGTTCGAGCCCTCGGTGCGCGTCAGATCGGAGAGGCGCCGCCACGCCACGAATTCGACGTCGACGTGGCTCGTCGCCTGCTGGAACAACTCGAGGAATGCCTTCTTCTGGACGGCGAGGCCGTCGGAGCGGATCGGCCAGTCGAGCTGCGGAAACGCCACCGGCAGGCCGCCCGACACCAATGGCAGGTGCCGGTAGAAGTCGAACACGCGCTGGCGGTCGTCCTCGGCCTCGGGCGCGGGGTTGCCCCCATAGGGCGACTCGGCGGGCGACGGCACCACCGTGACGCCGAGGAAGTCGGCGGTCGGCTTGCGCTGCGCGCCGCTGCCTTCGACGAGCAAAGGCTCCACCGTGCGCAGGTAGGCGCGATGGACCGCCTCGAGCGTGTCGGCCTCGGGCGAGAGGCCGTACTCGTTCGCAATCTCTCGAACCGTCGTCCCGCGGAACGTCGGCCACGAGATGCCGGGGCCCACCTTCACGTTGGGATTGGCCTCTTTGATGGCGGCGTACACCTCGCGATAGAGCGTCACGAGGTTCGCATAGTCATTGGTCAGCGACGCACCGCCCTCGAGCCGCAGGTGGTAGTAGCGGTTGAGATCGAGGCCGACGGTCACGTACTTCAGCTTGGGCAGCCGCGCGAGCTCGGCGAACGCCTGCTTGACCGACTCGCGGTGCTCGGGCGTGCCGAAGCGCGGCAGCGCGTTGCCGCGCTGAAAACACTGGTAGATCAGCGTCGTGCGGGACGGAGACAGGAGGTCGACGTTCACCGCGACGGCGTCGAAGTTCAGCCCCTTCGCCGCGAGCACGTCGACGATGTCTCCGGAGCGCGCGAACGGTCGCTTGTCGGCCGCCTCGCCGGCATCGGTGCACTCGGCGAAGCGGTTGTCGATGTATGGACGATTGAGGACGAGCAGGCCGAACTGGGCCTGGATGCGCTCGGTGCCGATGCCGCCGCCGCCACCGGGCCCTCGCTGGATGACCGGGTCGTCCTCCTCGTCGATGGCGACGCCGCGCTGGGACACTGCCCACCGGCCCTCGCCGTACGTGGGATCGGGATCGTCGGGCAGCTCGAGCTCGGGCGGCTCGGGCGCGGTGGACTCTTCACCGCAGGCGCCGAGCGCGAGCGCGGCGAGCAGTGACCAGGTGGCGGACCGGCCCCGGAGGCGCGGACTCTTCCTCTCGTTCGACACGCTCGTCCTCGAATGCAGAGAAGATCAGTAGATGATGAAGGGTTCCGCGGGCTTGGACGCCTCGGCCGGCTTCGTCCCGCCCTTGCCGGACGCCGCCTTGTCGGCCTTCTTGCCCTTCTTGCCCTTCTTGGAGGCCGCCGGCGCGTCGGGATAGGTCGGGCTGGCGACGGGTCCCCGGTCGGGCATGTCGTACTCGGGCCGGCCGCGCGAGAGATCGACGTCGTGCGTCACCCCGGTGAGACGGTCGACGACCGAGTCGTCGCCGTCGTCGCGGAGGTCGTCTCCGCCGGCGGTGATCTCGGCGAGCGACGAGCTCACGAGCGGATCGTCGGAGGGCGCCATGCGCGCCTGGGACCGCTTGTCGGCGCGCTCGGCCTCGAGCGCGACCCCGACGTTCCGGTCGAGGAACTTCATCACGAACGAGCCGTAGAACTCGGTGCGGTCCTCGATGGCCAGCTCGGTCAGCTCGTCACGCCAGATGGCCGTGCGGATCGCCTTCGCGCCGCCGGGTGCGGTGTCGTGCTCGACGGCGGCGGGCGTGTCGTACTTCTGCTGGACTTGGCGGACGAACTCGGCAAAGGGCACCGACTTGCTGATGCTGGTGTTGTAGGCGACCACCACCTTCCACAGTCGGTCGCTCTTGAAGAAGTAGTACTTCTGCGCATCGCGATCGTCGACGCGGAGGACCGACTCCTCGCTGTCGGTGACGAAGTCCTGGGCGATGAGCGAGGACTCGTAGCCGGTGCGGGTGCCACTGAAGCGCAGGTAGGTCTTCTCGATGCCCGCGAACTCTGTCGCCTTGCGCCGGAGCGCGCGGTCGATCTCGAGCGGATCGCGCACCTCCTCGAGCAGCTTGTTGTAGCGCTCGTCGATGCGCGCGCGGATCTGGACGAGCACGTCGGCGTGGCTGGCGCCCCAGTCGAGCGTGCCGAGGATGGCGGAGATGCCCGTCTTGGGCCTCGGCTTGCCATCGTCGGTGGGCGCCGGCGCGGCCTCGGCGGCCGGCGGCGATGGGGCGATCTTGACCGGCTTCGCGGCGAGGGCGGGGCCCGCGGCCAGCGCGACGATGAGGGCGAGGAGCGAAGACGCGGAGCGCATGGGCGGTTCCCTCCGGCGATTCGCGTGCAATATAGACCACACGATCGGTGGCGGCGCAAGTCGCCCCCACTGGCTCTCTTGACACCGTCCGGGCTCGCAACTAGCGTGTCGCCTCCTTCGAGCCTTCCGAAGGCTCCGAGGCTGTGATGACTCACACCTTCCTCCGTCGGTTCGCGCTCACCGTGGCGTTGACTTCGCTGGCGCCGGCGTCCGGAAGGGCCCAGCGGTCGGAGCGCTCGGAGCTCTGGCGCGAGTGGGCAGTGCTGAGCGCCGAGTGGCGCGCGGAGCGGGCGGTGTACGACCGCGATCGGCAGCGCAATCAGGACCTGCGGGCGGCGAGCGACGGGAGCACACGGCCATGACGGGCACGTCGGCGACGGCCAGCTTCGACGGGCCGGCCCAGCAGTGGAGCTTCTACGGTCAGGCGACGCAGTTCGTCGGCCGCGCCAAGGAGCTGCATCGGCTCCGCGAGGCGCAGCGCAGCGTCATCGAAGCGGGCAAGCGGCGCTCGCTCCTGCTGCTCGGCCCGCCCGGCATCGGCAAGTCGCGCCTCATGGCGGAGTTCGCCGACACGATCGAGGAGCACGTCGACAAGGTGGTCGTGCTCTCGGTGGCGTGCCTGCCCGACGGCGGACCGCCGTACAGCCTCTACCAACGACTCCTCCGCGAGCGCTTCCACGTGCAGCGGGACGACGCCCCGGACGTCGCGCGCGAGCGCATCCGGCAGGGCCTGGCACACGTGCTCGGGGACGAGGCCCTCGGCGAGGAGGCCGCGCACTTCATCGGACACCTCGTCGGGCTGCGCTACCCGCGCTCCAAACACATCCTGCGGGTGGATGCCGATCCCCGCCGCATCGAGGAGCGGGCGGTCGAGCTTTTCAAAGAGGTGCTGCGCATCGACGCGCTGCGCGCTCCCCTCACCGTCTGCATCGACAACCTGCATCTGGCGTCCGAGGAGTCGCTGGCGCTCCTGCTGAAGCTGGCGAACGGCGTCGGCGACGCGCCGCTGTTCTTCGTCGGCGCGGCCCGCAACGCCTTCAACGACCGGCAGCGCTTCTTCTTCGAGGGGCTCCGCGCTGCCGGTGAAGTGATTGAAATTCCTGCGCTTTCCGACCGCGACTGCCGGCAGATCCTGCAGTCGCTGCTCCAGGCGGCCAGCGACATCCCCGAGGACTTCGTCAAGCTCGCCTGCGACAAGGCGATGGGCAACCCGCTGTCCCTCGAGCAGATCGTGCAGCTACAGATCGAGCGGGGCGCCATCGGCACCGAGAGCGACCGCTGGGTGGTGCACGTCGACCGGCTCGGCGACACGCGTATCCCCGGCACGCTGCGTGACGTCGTACGTAGCAAGCTGGGTAAGCTCGGCGCGCTCGAGAAGCGCGTGCTCGAGAAGGCGGCGGTCGCCGGCGACGTGTTCTGGTCGGGCTGCGTGGACGTGCTGCGGCGCGTCGACGAGGGACACGCCTGGGACGAGGCCGACCGCTTCTGGAACGGCCCGCGGCGGGCGCAGGAGCTCGGCGGCGTGCTCGAGGAGCTCCGCCGCAAGCACATCCTCGTGCGCAACGCGCGCTCCGCCTTCGCGAACTCGCGCGAGTATGCCTTCAAGCACACGCTCGAGCGCGAGGTGCTGTACGAGGGCATCGAGGGTCCGCGCCGCGCCCGCTATCACCGCCTCGTCGCCCAGTGGCTGGAGTCGCGCTCCGCCGAGGGCAGCGGCGAAGGGCTCGCCGAGCAGATCGCGCTGCACTGGGAGCGCGGGCACCTGCCGCGCAAGGCCGCCGGCTACTACGTGACCGCCGCGGACCAGGCGTTCGAGCACCACGTCAATGCGAAGGCCGACGCGCTCTACCGCAGAGCGCTCGAGTGCCTCAGCGACGACGATGGCGCGGCCCGCCTCGACGTCTTCCACAAGCTCGGCAAGATCCGGATGGTGCTGGGCGACCACGCCGAGGCCCTCGCCCACTTCCAGGAGATGCTGCGGCTGGCCTGGCTGCTGGACGACCTGCGTCAGGGTGGCCTGGCCTACAACAAGATGGGGCAGTCGTACCGCGCGCTCGGCGAGTACGAGATGGCGCTCGAGCACCTCAAGAACGCGCTGGCGCTGTTCCGCAAGGTCGAGGATGTGCGCGGCATCGCCATGTGCGCCGACGACATCGGGCGCGTGCACTTCATGCGGGGCGAGCTCGAGCTCGCCCGCGAGCGCTTCGAAGAGGGGCTGCGGCTGCGTCGCTACCTCGAGGACAATCGCTCGATCGCCCTTTCGCTGCACCATCTGGCGAACGTCCACGTCGAGCGCGGCGACTTCCGGCAGGCCGAGACGCTGCTGGGCGAGGCGCTGGGGCTCGCGCGCAAGGGCGCCGATCAGCGAGGCGTCGCCGACGTGCTCACGAGCTCGGCGGTCGTCTGCTACCAGCGTGGCGACCATGAGCAGGCGCTGCAGCTCTGGTCGGAAGCCCTCGAGATCTCCCGGCAGCTCGGCGAGCGCAACCTGCAGGGCATCCTGCAGAACAACATGGGCGAGGTGTCCCTCACGCTCGGTCGCGTCGAGCAGGCGCGCGACCTGCTGGGCCGCGCGATCGAGATCCTCGAAGACGTCGGCGACCGGCGCTCGCTGTCCGACGCGCTGCGCAACCAGGGCTGCGTCTACCTGAGGCTCGGCAACTACCCCCGCGCGCTCGAGTGCAGCGAACGTGCGCTCGAGGTGGCGAGGGACGTGGGCGCGCGCGGCCTCGCCGGGCTCGCCGAGCGCAACCTGGGCGAGGTCTTCTCGCGTACGCTGTACGACGACGAGACGAACCGTGAGGCGCGCACCCAGGCGGCGGGTCTCCACTTCGCCAACGCGATCAAGGAGTTGGCGGCGGTCGGTCTCGAGGCCGAGCTCGGCCGCGCGCTGTTGGCCCACGGCGCCTTCCTCGCGGAGCTCGGTCGCGAGGGCGAGGCGCGGCAGGAGCTCGAGCGGGCGCGGGAGGTCTTCGTCCGTCTCGACATGCGCGACGGCCTCGAGCGCACGGAGCGTGTCCTCGCCGCGCTGTAGTCCCATCCTCCTGGCGCTGCTGCTGTCCCTCTCGGCGCGGGCGGCGGTGGTGGCGCCTTCGCCCGGCCAGCCGGCCCGACTGCGGAGCGAAGAGGCGCTGATCGTCTTCGATCCGCTGACCAGCCAGCAGACGGTGGTCGTCCAGCACACGTTCGACGGCACGACGGCGCCCTTCGGCCTGCTGCTCGCCACACCCGAGGCGGCCCGCGTCCAGATCGTGCCCGAGCGTCTACAGGAGGCCGTCGACGACTTCCTCCACCCGTCGGCGAAGACCATCCGCACGCTGGACCTCGAGTTCCACTCCTGGATCGGGGGCCTGCTGGTCCGTGAGGTGGGCGACCCGCCGAGCGAGGGCGACGAGTCGCCGGGCCGCGTCCCCCCGGCCCGCGGGGAGGCCGTTCTTCTGGGCTCGGCGCCGGAGCCGGTCCACGACTGGATCCTCGCCAACGGCTTCACGCTGGCGCCGGCGCAGGCGGCCTGGCTCGCCGACTTGCGGGCGAAGGGCTGGTCCGTGACGGGCGTCGTCGTCCAGCCGCCGAAGAGCGCCGCCCCCCCGCCCTCGCTGCGGGGCCCGGTCCTGGCGCTGACCCACGCGGCCGAGGCGCCGGTCTTCGCCGCGGGCATGCCCCCGTTCGCCGTGACGGGGAGCGGAGGGGTGGACCTGCCCCCGGTCGAGGTGGCGGTGCTGACCGAGTGGGCGGTGTCCCTGGCGGCGGAGAGCCCGCCCGAGCCCTACTTCGCCGACACGCTCTCGGGGCGCGACGTCAACCGCCTGGGCGGCCGCGCCGGCGTGCCCTGGGCCTTCCGTCGCGACGGCACGCTGACGGCGTTCCGTCTCGAGCGGCCGCCGGGCGCCGGCATCTTGCAGTTCGTGCGCTCGGAGGCGCGTGCCGCCATCCGCCCCGATCCCGTCCCACGGGAGAAGGTGCACCGCTTCCGGGTGCCGATCGAGCTGCCGGCGTTGGCGTGCGTCCTCGTCGCGGTGCTCTGGGCCCGGTCGCGGCGACGCGAGCCCGCGGAGGGCGGGCATCGCATCCGGCTCTAGTCTTGTGGGGTGCCCCCGAAGTTCCGCACGCTTCGTCGCGGCCATCGGCCCACCGGCCAAGGCGGGCCGACGAACGCGTCGCCTTGTCCTTCGCGGAGGAGGTTCCACACCCAGCCCGGGGAGCCGAGGGCCGCGACGACGCGAGCGAGTCTTGGGGACCGACCCACTCGCCTCCAGCGCTCAGGCCGAAGTGGCGAGCCAGCTGCGAATGGCGAGGCACGCCGGCGACGCCGCGAAGACGAGCAGGTCGCGGGCGAGATCGCTGTCGGCGACGAACTGCGCGACGTCGTTCGCGTCCAGCGCCCCGCGCGAACGGTCGTCGAAGTCGAGCAGGCGCAGCATCTCGAACGCGCCGCCGAAGCCGTCGGACAGGGCCAGCGCCAGGCGCGCCGCGTAGGTCTCGAGGCCGATGCGGATCGCGGCGGCGGGGAACGCCGGCAGCCCCTCGGCGGCAGCGCGAGCGAGGCCGCTGAGGCCCATGCGCCGCTCGAGCGGCAGCAGCGGCTCGAGCCGCGCCATCATGCGCTCGAAGGTCGCGCGGTCGCGGGGCCGCACCGGATGCTCCGCGCCGAGCAGCGTCAGCAGCGCGCCCAGGAAGGCGCCGAACTCACGGTCCGTGAGGCGCCGCGCGACGAGCGTGCCCTCGGCGAGCGGCACCAGACAGCGCGCCATCAGGAAGCTGCATCCGGACGGATCGCCGCCGGCGAGGATGGCCGATCCGAGCGCGATGGACGCGCCGGTCGGGCCGGCGCCGGGCTCCACCGCGACGGTGTAGGGACGCGCCGGGTTGCGGCGGATGGTGACCGGGGGCGCTGCGAGCGCTCGGCCCAGACGCGCGGCGGTCGTCACCAGCGGGTCGTCGTCGGGGATCGCCTCGTCGGCGCCCCTGCCCGCGGGCTCCGCGGCGAAGGCCGGACCGACGGCTTCGGCGACCGCGCGCAGGAGGCCCAGCACCGGCGCGGGTACCGTCACCGGCAGGAGCGGTCGGCGCAGCGATTCGGGGACCGCACCGGGCGCTTCGACGGGCGCGCCCGGCGCGACGTGACCCGCCAGCCAATCATGGACGCCGGCGAGCCAGGCGGCGCCGGCCGCGTCGCCGGCGAGCGCGGTCGCCTCGCCCAGTGCTTCCCAGGCCCCGGCGTCGAGCGGGCTCTCCTCGATGCGCGCCCGCGCCCGTCGCGCCGCGTCGTCGCCGCCGGACGAAGGCGCCGCCGGGCCCACCGCCACCCGACCGAGGCGCACGGCGGGCATGCCCACCTCGGTCGCGGTGGACGACCGCTGCTCTTCAGCCGGCGACGGCGGTACAGGCACCACCGGGACCGGCATCGTGACCGCGAGCGGGCGCACGACCGACTCGGGTGCCATCGCCGGCGCCTCGTCGACGTCGGCCGTCGCCTCGGGGAGCGCGATCGGCGGCGACCAGGCGGCCGTCCGGCGCGGCGGAGGCTCCTCGGGCAATTCTTCAATGGGTGCGGGGACTTCCTCGACGGGCTCCGGCGCCGGGATCGGGGCGCTCGGCGCGGGCGCGGCGCGTCCCAGCGCGGCGAGCGCCCGCGCCTGCCCGGCGCGCGCCGCGTCCGAGCGCGCGGGATCGTCGACGATGCGCTCGAGCTGACGCCAGGCGCGCAGCGACGCTTCCGCATCGCCGCCGAGCAGGTAGACCTCCGCCAGCGCCTCGAGCGCGCGCGCCTCGGGATCGAGCAGCCCGACCGCCCGCCGGAGATCCGCGATCGCCCCGGGCACATCACCCAACGCGTGCGCTCGCAGGCGTCCCAGCCGCGTGAGCAGCCGGGCCAGCAGCGCCTCGTCCGTCGTCGCCGCGGCGGCCCGCTCGAAGTGCCTCGCCGCCTCGTCGGTCAGGCCGTCCTCCGCGGCGAGCTCGCCGAGGCGGAGCCGGGCGTCGACGTCGCCGGGTTGGAGCTCGACGAGCGTGCGCAGGGTCGCCCGCGCCGCCTCGCGGTCTCCCAGGATGCCCGACTGCAGCGCCGCCAACCGGCGCGCGAGGTCCGCGCGCCCGGGATGACCTTCGAGCCGCCGCAGCCGCCCTTGCAGCAGCGCCTCGAGCTCGCCCCAGCGGCTGCCGTCGCGCAGCAGCGCCTCGGCCTTGGCGGCGCAGTCGTCCGCCAGCGGGTCGCGGCGCACGCCTTCGAGGAAGCACGCCAGCGCCCGGTCCGGGCCGGCGGGCTCGAGGAGCCAGACGTCACCGGCGTCGTTCAGCCAACGGGCGGCGGCGCGGCCGCCACGCTGCCTGCGCGCCGCTTCCTCGAGGCGCGCCGCGTAGACGGTGCGCGCCGCGGGCGTGTCGTCGACCAGACGGGCGCGCGCGAGCTCGAGCAGGCGCCATGCCGGAACCGGATCGTCGGCGCACGCTGCGTGCGCCTCTTCGTAGAGCGCCGTGGCCCGGTCGACGTCGCCGGCGGCCTCCTCGAGGTGGCCGGCTGCCCACCACGCCACGGAGCGGGCCCGATCGTCGTCGCTGGCACGCGCGAGCCGCGTGAGGAACGAGGAGAGCGCGGCGGGGTCGCCAAGCTCGCGGTAAGCGCGCAGCAGGGCCTCCCAGGGCCGCGGGGCGACCGGATCGAGCGGCAGCACACGCTCCCACAGCGCGATGCGCTCCTCCACCGTGAGACCGGCGTCTTCGGCGGCCTCGGCCGCCTCGCGCCAGAGCGCGACCGCGTCGTGCCGCTCCCCCACGTGCTGCGCCAGCGTCGCCAGGCGGGCGGCGAGCGCGGCGCGGTCACCGCGCTCGGCGGCGTCGCGCGCGAGCGCCCACGCAGCCCACGCGTCGTCGGGGGCGTCGTCGAGGATCTCCTCCCAGAGCTGTCTCGCCTCGAGTGGCGTGAGCAACGCCGCCAGCTTGTGCGCGACCACGGCGCGCTGTCCCCGCGACTCGAGGCGCGGCAGCAGCGTGCGGTAGAGGACGAGCAGGCGATCGCGCTCGCCCCGCGCGATCGCGAGCCGCTCGAGAGCCCACGTGGCCGGGAGCAGGCCGGGCGCCAGCTGCAGCGCCGTGTCGTAGAGGTCGACGGACTCCTCGAGCCGCCCCAACTGCTCGTGCTCGATCTCGGCGAGTCGGAAGAGCACCGCGGCGCGGTCCCGCGGATCCTGGAGGCGGTCGGCGCGGCGCCGCAGCGTCCGGGCGAGGTCCTGCCAGCGATCGCGCGCGCCGTACAGTCGCTCGAGGCCTGCAAGGGCGTCGGGCGCCTGCGGCTTGAGCTCGAGCACCGCCTCGTAGGCCGCGGCCGCCTCTTCCGGCCGCTCGAGGTGAAACTCGCAGAGCTCGGCGAGGCGCCCGAGCAGGCCCGCCCGCCGCGGATCGTCGGGCGCCAGCGAGGCGAGCTCGCCGCGGAGGAGGTCGGCGAGGTCGCTCCAGCGTCCGTGGTGGTAGAGCAGGCGGCCGAGGCCGTGGAGCGCGCGGAGGTCGCCGGGCGCCGCCTCGATCATGCGCCGCCATGCCGCTTCGGCCGCCTCGGGCTTCCCCCGCGCTTCGTGCAACGCCGCCACTCGATCGAGCAGCGCGAGCCGCCGCGGCGGATCGGGCTCCACGTCGGCGGCCCGCTCGAGGACGTCCGCGAGCGCCGTGTCGTCGCCCGCGGCAGCCAGCAGGCCGGCCATGGCGTGGAGCGGCCGCGCGTCGTCGCGCGCCAGCGTCGACCACGTTCGGTGGAGGCCCAGCGCCTGGTCGGCCCGCCCGAGCTCGTGCTCGTACAGGTCGGCGAGGTGGCCCACCACCCAACTGCGCGCCCTGGCCGTCAGCGGCCGCTCGAGCCAGCGCTCGAGCAAGGTGGCCGCCGCCTGGGGGTCTCCCCGCTCGGCGAGGCGCAGGACCAATGCCCGGAGCGGGGGCGGGACGCCGGCGGGCTCGCCGGGGGGCGTCTCGAGGTGGACCTGCAACGCCTCCCACCAACGGGCCTCGGGCTCCCCCCCCCGCGCCTCCGCTGCGCGCGCCCGGTGCGTCAGCAGCGCCGCGCGCGTCTCGGCGTCGGGCGCGAGGCCGGCGAGGGCCTCGCTCGCGGCGTCGGCACCTTCGAAGTCGTCGTGGCTCCACGCGTGTCGTCGCAGGGCTGCCAGCGCGGGCACGAACGTCGGATCGACCTCGAGCGCCCGGCGCCACGCCGCGAAGGCCTGGTCGGGGCGGCCCAACCCCGTCTCGGCGTTCAGGCCGGCGCGATACCACGCCCCCGCGGCCGTCCAGTCGTCGGAGCGCTCCGCCAGCCGCTCGAGCAAGGCGTTCGCCGGCCCCCACATGCCGAGCTGCTCGTAGTCGGCCGCCAGCTCCCGCAGCGCGGCGGCATCGTCGCTCAACAACAGCGCTGCCTGACCGAGCAGCGGACGTGCGCGCTCCGGGGCCTCGAGGCGCGCCACCTGGACGACGGCGGCCGTGTAGACCAGGCGTCCACGCAGCGCGTCGTCCGTGACGTGCGGCGCCGCCTCGGCGAGCATGGCGACGAGGTCTTCCCAGCGGCCGTCGCGGACGTACAGCCGCCCGAGGCCGCGCAACGCCGGCGCGTGTCCGGGGTGCGCCTCGAGCGCGCGGCGGTGATGCGCCGCCGCTTCAGCCTCGCGCTCCGGATCGCCCTCGGCGACCGCCGCCATCTGCGTCAGCACCTCGGCGCGCGCGAGCGGACCCGTGGCGTGCTGCAGGCGGTGGCTCAGCAGGTCGAGCCGCGCGGCGACGTCGTCCGCCGGGGTGGCCCGCTCGAGACGGGCGCGCACCTCGGCGTCGTCCGGATCGAGCGCCATGGCGTCCCGCAGGACGAGCCGCGCCCCCTCGTCGTCGCCGAGTTGGTCCTGCAGCACGCCGGCGAGGCGAACCAGCAGCGCGAAGCGATCCGCCGCCGACGAGGCCGCCTCCAGCTGCCGGGCGAGCAGATCGCGGACGCGGTCCCAGTCCCCGCGGGCCTCCGCGAGCCGCGTGAGGGCCCGCAGCGGGCCGCTCGCCTGCGGATCGCGGGCGAGCGCCTCCTCGAAGGCACGCTCCGCCTCGTCGGCGACGCCGAGGTGGTCGAGCCAGATGCGGCCGACCTCGGCCAGATGAAGCGCCGCGCGCCGCGCCACCGGGGTGTGCGCCGCCTCGTCGCGCAAGAGCGCGACGCGTTCGCGCCAGGAGACGGACGCCAGGTTCATCGCGACACCGCCAGGCCGAGGGCGCGCCGGAGCTCCAGGTACGCCGGGCCGAGGGCGAAGGCGAGCAGCCGGCCCGCTGCCGGCGCGGCGCGCAGGCGCTCGACGCGCGTCGATGCATCCGTGGCGCGCCCGGCGAGCTCGTCGAGCGCCGCGCCGAGGTCGCCGCACGCGAGGAGACCGGCCCGGTCGGACGACGCCGAGATCGCGGCGGCGTAGGCGGCGAAGTCGGCTGCCGCCAGCGCGCCCGGCGGCAACGTCTCGAGCATGAGGCGCACCCGTCGCGGCAGGCGTCGCGCGCGGTCGACGAGCCGGGCATCCAGGAGCGCGTCGCCGGTGCCTTCTCGGACGTCGCCGACGATCTCCGGCGCGACCTCGCCACCCATGACGGCGACCGCCCGGGCGATCCTCTCGGTGCGCTGGACGAGGAGGAGCCGCCCGTCGCGCAGCTGCTCGAGCAGCCGCCCCAGCCGGAACGCCTGCCGCGCGTCGACCGCCTGTTCGAGCAGCTCCGTCGACGCCTCGATGGCGGGCCGCGGCAGGTAGCGGCCGCGCAGGTGGCCGTTCTTGGGGCCGATCTGCCACGCCTCGACCTCGCCCATGTCGAGGCCCGCCGCGAGCTGGCGGAAGTCGGACTGCCATCGCGCGTAGCTGCGGCCCGAGAGGCGCGTCGCCCCAGGGGGCATGCGCTCGGCCAACAGCTCGGTCAGCACCAGCGCAAAGGGGGCGAACAGCGCGGGCGCGAGGCCGACCTCACCTTCGTCCCACAACAGGCGGCGCCTCCGTTCGGCGTCGAGCGGCGCGGCGAAGTCGACGGCGACGCGTCCGCTGCGGTCGCGGAAATAGGCCGTCTCGGCGGGGCCGGCGGCGTTGAGGTACACCAGCGCCCCGCAGGCGACGTACCAGGCGTCGGCGTCACCGCGGGCGCGCACCAGGCGGGCGAGCTCCTGCAACGTCTCGATTTCGAACGGGTTTTCGTCGATTCGCGAGCGCGTGGCCAGGATGGCGCGATCGACCGCGTCCGCCAGGTGCTCGGCGGAGACGCTGCCGTCGGGCGCGCGCTCCGCCTCTTCGAGGAGGCGCCACACCGCCGGCGTGCGCGCGGGCGCGAGCTCGACGGCGCGCTTGAACCATCCCGCGGCCAGACGGTGCTCGCCGTGGGCGCGCGACAGGATCTCGCCGATGGCGATCGCGCGCTCGGCGCGCGCGTCGTCGTCGGGATCGCTCTGCAGCAGGCGCCGCAACGCCGCGACGACGCCCGTCCAGTCGCGCTCCACCGCGCGCAGCTCCGCCAGGCGCTCGAGCACGTCGCGCCGATCGGGATCGCGCGCGGCCACCGGCTCGAGCAGCGAACGCGCAGCGGCGCCGTCGCCCGCCGCGAAGAGCAGGTCCGCGCGGCGAATCGCGATCTCCGCCGCCGCCGCCGGATCGGCCGTGCCCGCGGCGCCCTCGAGCACGGCCAGGGCGCGCCGCGTCTCGCCCAGCGACTGCGCGAGGTCGGCTGCCAGGAGCGCCGCCTCCGCGTCGTCGGGCATCAGCTCGAGCACCGCCTCGCAACACGCCAGCGCCGCCGCGGCGTCGGCCAGCGGGCCGGCCAGCAAGCTCGCCTTGCCCAGCTGCAAGCGCCGAAGGACCTCGGGCGCCCCCGCCGCGACGATGCGACGGTCGAACAGCTCGAGGAGGTCCGGCCAGTCGCCCGACGCGCGCAGTCGCGCCTCGAGCGCCGCGCCCGCCGCTTCGTCGGCCGGATCGAGCGCCACGGCCTGCTCGAGCAGCGCCCGCACGCGCTCCGGACCTGCGCCCGCCCGCTCTGCCTCGTCGGCGAGCGCGCGCCACGTCCCCGCGGCACGGGAGGGCGCCTGCAGCAGGCTCGCGAGCCGCTCGCCCGCGGCGAGGCGCGCGTCGTCCGTGTCGGCCAGTCGCCGCAGCGCGAGCGCCGCCGCCACTGACGTCGGATCCGCCTCGATCAACGCCTCGGCCGCCGCCCGGGTCGCGGCCGCGTCGCCGAGCGCCTCCGTCTGGCCCAGGATGGCCGCCAGCAGCTCCAGACGGTCGTCATCGTCTGCGGCGTGCGGCAGGCGCGTCTGTAACGCCTGCAGGCGCTCGGCCTCGTGGCCGGGGCCCGTCAGCCGCGCCATCCACGCTTCGAAGCGGTCCCGGCGATCGGGGCGCGCCTCGAACGCGGTCCGCGGATCGTCGGCCAGGTCGGTCCCGACGACGGCGGCCGGCAGGTCGACCACGAGCGGCTCCGCGGGCACCCCTCGGCGGGCGGCGAGCCGGTCGCGGCCCTCGCGGGCGCCGGTCGCGCCGGGGTCCGCCGCCAGCGCCCGCTGGAAGGCGTCCTCGGCGAGCTCGGGTTGGTCGAGCCGGTGCTCCCAGAGCTCGCCGATGCGCACGAGGAGCGCAGCGCGGGTCGGCGACTCGCGCGTCCGGCCGGCGACCTCCTCGAGTGTGTCGGCCAACGGACGCCAGGCTTCCGCGCGCTCGTAGGCCAGCGCCAGCAGCGTCAGCGCGGCGCGGTCCGCCGCCTCCTCGGCGGCCACCGGCAGCGCCGACCGCTCGGTGGCCAGCCGGTCGCGCCATTGGCGGAGCACGTCGGCCGCCGCCGCGAACTGCTCCGCCGCGACGAGCGCTTCGGCGGCCAGGAGGACGGACAGCGCCGGCAGTGCGTCGGCGGTCGCCGGATCGCGCGCCTGCCGCGAGAGCTCGCTCACCCGGCCGAGGCGCGCGCTCGTGCGCAGCAGGCCGTCGAAGGCCGCGGGATCCCCGGGGCGCCGGGCCAGCGCCTCGCGGAACAGGGGCGCGGCCTCCGCGGCGGCCGCCAGCGGATCGCCGTCCAGCTCCTGCAGCTCGGCGGCGCGGACGAGCAGCGACGTCGCGAGGCGATCGTCCTCCGGCGCCGTCAGCGTTCGCGCCCACCGGGCGTCCACCTCGACCTGCGCGGCGCGGTGCCCGAGCCGCGCGAACACGTCGCTGGCGCCCTCGAGCGCGCCCTGATCGTCCGGGCGCCGTGCCAGGGCGCGCGCGTAGACGCGCCCTGCGTTCCGGTCGTCACGGAGCCGCCCGCGCAGCAGGTCGGCCGCCCGCAACAGGAACGGGACGGTGTCGAGGGGCCCGCCCTCGAGGCGGTCGACCAGGCCGAGGTCGAGCGCGACGAGCTCGCGCCACCGCCCCGCCGCCTGGTAGAGGCGCTCGAGCTCGAAGAAGGACGGCAGGAAATCGGGCGCGAGCGCCAGCGCGCGCTTGTGATACGCCGTCGCCGCCTCGGGCTCGTCGAGGCGCTCTTCGAGCACGCGCGCGGCGCGGAAGTAACGCGCCAGGAGGCCGCGGATCGTGCGCGCCCGCACCTCGGGCGCGGCGTCGGACGCCAACGCCTCCTCGAGCTGGGCGATCTCGCCGGTGAAACGCCGCAGGACGTCGTGCCAGCGGCCCTGGCGGATCGACTGGCGGCCGAGGGCGGCCAGCGCCGGCGTGAAGGTGGGCAGCGCGGCCACCGCGCGCTCGAAGTCCGCCGTCGCCAGCGTCTCGTCGGCGAGGACCTTCTGCGCGATGAGGCCCATCTGGTACAGGGCGTTGGCCGCTTCGGCCGGGTCCCGCGCGAGCGAGGCGACTCGCTCGAGGGCGGCGCGCTGCTCGTCGGCGCGGCCCAGGCGGCGCGCCAGCTCGGCGGTGCGGTAGAGCACGTACGGGTCGCTCGGCAGCGCCTGCAGCGCGCTCTGGTACTCGCGCAGGGCCTCCGTGCGGCGGCCGAGGCGCTCGAGCGCCCAGGCCGCCTTGAACAGCACCTCGCCCATCTCGCGGCGTGCTTCGTCCTCGGGGACGCGCCCGTCCCGCAGCTGGTCGCCGACGGCGTCGGCGCGCGCGCGGAGGCCCGCCAGCAGCAGCTCGAGGCCGCCGTGGGCCGCCACGTGGTGCTCGAGCGACGCCAGCAGCGCCGGCGCGCCGCCGACCCGCTCCAGCGCGTCTTCGTGCAGCGCGTGGAGCTCCGCCGGCGTCGCGCCCAGCTCCTCGCGCAGGCGCACCGCCTCGAGCATGAGCGTGCCGGTCAGGGTGGCGCCCTCGCCCGCCGCAATCGCCGCCTCGACCGCCGGCAAGGCGCCGTCCCAATCGAGCTGGCTCAGCAACAGGAGGACGCGCGCGAGCAGCGGCGCGAGCGCGTCCGGATCGAGCGCGGCGGCGCGCTCAAGGTGGGCCAGCGCGCCGGCGCCGTCCCCGAGTCGGGTGGCGGCCAGGTGCGCCGCACGCAGCAGGCCGTCGCTCTCCGCCCGCGGCGCGCCTCCCGTCCTGTTCAGCCGAGCCATCAGCTCGTCGGTGCGCCCGGCGTCGAGGAGCGCGTCGTCCAGGGCCCAGCGGTTGAGCTGGAAGCCCGAATCGTTGCCGTCGGCGGCGAGAAACGCCGTCAGCGCCGCGCCGGCGCCGTCGGGCAGGTCCGCCGCGAGGCGCCCGAACCCGTGGAGCAGCAGCGCGAGGCGCCCCCGGTCGCTCTCGGCGTCGATCTCGGCGGCGAGCCGTTCGATCAGCGCGCGGACCTGCGGACCGGCGGACGCAGGCACGACGAGGTCCGGCACCACCGGCGGACCGCCGGCGGACGAGGGCTCGAGCGCCACCGGGGATCCGACGGGGAAGGTGCGCACGTTGCGCACCGGCGCGAACGCGGGGATGGCGCCGAGGAACGGCACGCCGCGTCGCTCGAGCGCCTCGGCGTCGAGCGACGGCGGCTCTTCGCGCGCGCTGCCCTCCCACGACGGCCGGAGCGCCTCCACGGGCGCCGGCTCGGACGCCTCGACCCTCGCGGGCGAGGCGGGCGGCGGCGCCACCGGCAGCGGTGGAGGGGACGGGCGCTCCTCGCGCAGGTCGACCGGTTCGCGGCTGAGGCGGTCGAGGGGCGACGCGGGGATCGGCGGCGGGGACTCGGCGGCGAAGACGTGAATGCCGTCGGACGCCTCCTCGGAGAGCGCGTCGACCGGCGCCTCGTCCGGAGGCGTCTCCGCGATCTCCTCGACGTCGAGGTCGTCGAGCGAGGGGAACTCGACGCGCACGACGCGTCGGTCCTCGCCGTCATGGAGGATCTCCTCGACGACGAGCAGCTCGGCGTCGACGGCGGCCTCCGCGAGGCGGGCGCGCCGCGCGTGCGAACGCTCGGCCAGCAGCGCGCGGGCGGCGGCCACCTCTTCGGGCGTCGGCGCCAGCCAGGGGGCCTCGTCGCCCTCGGGCGCCGCTGGCGGTGGCGCTGCGACCGGCGCCATCGAGCGCGTCGGACGCGTCCCGGAGCGCCAGGCCTCGCCGAGGCCGGGACCGTTGAGCGGCGCGACGCTGTCGAAGGGATCGTCGATGCCGTCGAGCTCGTCCGGCAGGCCGGCGCCGACGGGCGCAGCGAAGGGATCGAGCTCGTGGACGCGCGCCGGCGGGGCCAGCGGCGCGAGGGTGGCGGAGGCGCCGCGGCTCATCGGCTCCGGCGACGGCTCGTCGGCCGTCCACGTGTCGACGAGCGGAGGCAGCGGGTCGTCGTCGGCGAGGAGCGGCGACGGCGCCGAGGGCGCGGCCGGGGTCGCCGTGGCCTCCACCGGCGTGGCTTGGGGCGCGGCCTCCGCGGGGCCGTCCTCCGGCCGCTGCGTCGGCAGATCGGCCTCGGACAGGGCGTGGTCGTCGTCGAGCAGGTTCAGGAGGCCGGAGTCGACGCCGAGGAGGCCGCCGGTGCGTAGCCCCTCTTCGGCGGGATCCCGGCGCGGGCGGAGGGCGGTCACGTCGAGCGCGGTCAACTGTCCCCACGACTTCAGCGTCGCGGAGTCGTCGTCCGGCCAATCGTCGGCGGCCGTCGCCGGACGGGGCTCCGCGGTCACCGCCGCCCGGCGCTCAGGCCGTCGCGCGGTCTCCGCCCCCGCGTCACCGTCCCCGCGACCGTCCGTGGCCATGAGAGGGAAAACTCAGCGTGTGTGGAGATTTACAACGAGTATCGAAGCACCGCGCCCGGGGTGTCAACAAATGGGCGCGGGGAGCGCACCGACGCTTGAGACGTCGCCCCGCGATGGTCTACGGTGCGCCCTCGATGACCCCCAGCATCCGCCGCGGCCTGCTCCTCCTCTGCGTGCTCCCCCTCGCCGGCTGGGTCCAGATCCGCGCCGGCGACGCGGCGAGCGACCCGCCGCTGCGCTTCACGTCGGGCGCCGTCGTGCGCTACCACGTTCACTCCGCCGGTTACTCGGGCCTCCCGATCGCCCGCGTGCGCGCCGCCATCGACCGCGCCTTCACCACGTGGGAGCGCCCCTGCTCGACCCTGCGCTTCGAGCCCGAGGTGAACGGCGTCGACGCCAACACGCCCGCCATGGATGGCCACAACGTCATCCGCTTCGAGGAGCGGCGGCTGCCGCGCGAGGTCGATCCCGATACGACGCTCGCCTTCACGTCGCACGTCGGCGTCTATTGCACGGGCGTGATCACCGAGTCCGACATCACCTTCAACGGCGTGACCTTCGATTGGTCCGATCGCGACGACAGCGACCGGGCCGACATCGAGACGGTCGCCCTCCACGAGATCGGGCATCTGCTGGGCCTCGACCACTCGCGCTTCGAAGATGCGGTCATGTTCCCGAGCATCATCGAGCGCGTTCGCCGCACGCTGAGCCGCGACGAGACCGACGCCATCTGCGCGATGTACCCCGCCAATCGCGGCGGCGTCTGCGCGCGCGACGCCGACTGCGGCGGCGGCGAGGTCTGCATCCTCGGCGCGAGCAGCGATGACACCGTCGAGCCGCGCTGCGGTCCGACGCTCGGCCGCGGCCGCGCCGGCCAGCGCTGCGACGTCGAGGCCGGCGTGTGCGACAACGGCTGCCGCAACGGCCTCTGCCTCAACGACAACCTGTGCTCGAGCGTGTGCCGCGGCGACGCCGACTGTCCCGTCGACTGGACGTGCCTGCCCCAGGCGGGCGTCGACGGCGGACCGGGCTACGGCCTCTGCGTCAACGTGCGCACCTGCGAGGACGACGTCGGCGACTGCGCCGCCGGCGACGTGTGCGTCCCGACGCGCCATCCCGTCGAGAACCGCACGTTCCGAATCTGCATCGAGGCGACGGGCGGGCGTGCGGTGGGTGATCCCTGCGACGACCCCGAGCAATGCGAGGGCGCGCTCTGCCTCGGCGGCCGCTGCTCGCGCGCCTGCGACGACGACGGCGACTGCGGCAGCTATCCCTGCGAACCCACTCGCATTCCGGGCCTCCCCGGCGACGTCGCGATCTGCGCGGTCGCGGAGACAGCCTGCGGCCGCGCGAGCGACTGCGCGGGTGACCTCACCTGCACTTTCGTGGTCGACGGCGATCTCTCCCGCAGCATCTGCGCGCCGGTCGATGGCGGCGTGGCCGGCGCGCCGTGCCGGGGGGCCGGCGATTGCCGCGCCGGTTACTGCCTCGAGTCCGGCGCGTGTACCGACGTCTGCCGCGACGATCGCGACTGCCCCGCCGCGATGAGGTGCGGTCGGGTCCGGATCGGGCGCGTGAGCCAGCTCGCCTGCGTGGCCGACGCGTCCGACGCGGGCGCGGCGCCCGAACGAGACGCGATGGTCACTCCCGAGCGCGACGCGGGCGCGCCCCGTGGCGACGCGGCGATCGATCGCCCCGGCGAGGACGCGGGCTCGCCGCTCGCCGACCTCGGCTTCCCGTTGTCCGAGGACGCGGGCGGCGGCGGTCGCCTCGGCCAGGACGCGGGCGGCGGCGGCGTCGTCGTGAGGCGCGAGGGCGAAGACGGCGGCTGCAGCGCCGTCGGCGGCGCGGGCGGCGGCTGGCTGCTCGGCGCGGTGGCGCTGGTCGTGCGGCGGCGTCGCCGCCGCTCGCTAAAGGTCTGACAGCGAAGTTCGCGCGCCCGAGGCGCGAGCCATCGGCCCTCAGGGCAAGGCGGGCCGACGAACGCGTCGCCTTGGCCTACGCGGAGGAGGTCCAACGCAGACCTGGGGGCCGAGGGCCGCGACGAAGCGTGCGGAACTTCGGGGGCACCCCGCTAGCGTGCGATCAGCCGCCGGATCGTCTGCTGGAACTCTGGAAAGCGCAGCGGCTTTCGCAAGAAGCAGTCCCCCCCGACCTCGAGCGCCCGCGTCTCGTGCTCGTGCAGGGCGTGCGCGCTGATGATCACCACCGGAACGCCGGCGGTCGTCGCGTCGGTCTTGAGGCGCCGCGTCGCGGTCAGTCCGTCCATGCCCGGCATCTCGATGTCCATGACGATGAGGTCCGGCGGCGACGCCTGAGCCGACCGCAGGCCCTCGTCGGCGCTCGCCGCGAGCTCCACGGAGATCCCCTCCTCTTCGAGCAGCTCGCGATAGAGGCGGCGGTTGAACCGGTCGTCCTCGATGATCAGCACGCGTTTCACGCCGTAGGTTTCCTGTTGACTCCCCCGAGGGCCTGCCCTATAAAGCCCGTCACCCGCACGCGGAAGTGGCGGAATTGGCAGACGCGCTGGATTCAGGTTCCAGTGCCTTCACGGGCGTGGGGGTTCGACTCCCCCCTTCCGCACCAAGCCCCCGGTTCTCACGAGCCGGGGGCTTTTTCGTTTTCAGTTCGTCTCCCCCGCGAGGCTGCGCAGTTCCTGCTCCGACAGGTTCTGCGACAAGCGCACGGTCGTCTTGGCGACGATGCCGCTCTCCCTCTCGACCGCGCTCACGTTGACGATGCCGTTGGCGTCGATGTCGAAGGTCACGACGACCTCGATCTCGCCGCGGGCGGCGATGCGGAAGCCGCTGAACTCGAACTCGCCGAGCATGGCGTTGCCGGCGATCTCCCGGTCCTCACCCTGATAGATGCGGATGCGCACCTTCTCCTGGCCGTCGGACGCGGTCACGAACGTCTTGGCCTGCTCGACGGGGATGGGCGTGTTCTTCGGGATGACGATGTCGGTGTAACCGCCGACCGTCCCGACGCGCAGCGACAGCGGCGTCACGTCGATGAGCACCGCCTCGCGCTTGCGGTGGACGAGTTGGTGCGCGTGGATGGCCGCGCCCACGGCGACCACCTCGTCGGGGTTGATGTTCGACTGAACGCGCTGGCTGAAGTACGCCTCGACCGCCGAGCGAATGAAGCGGCTGCGCGTCTGGCCGCCGACGAGCACCACGCCGTCGACGTCGCCCACGCTCGCCTGGGCCGACTGCAGCGCCTCGTCGCACACCTTGAAGGCGCGCTGGACGAGGTCGTAGGTCATCTGCGCCAGCTGCTTCACCGTCAGCAGCGCCGACAGCGTCAGCGACCCCTCCTCGTCGCGGGCGATGTCGGGCACGGAGATCTCGATGCGGTCCACGTCGGACAGCTGGATCTTGGCCCACTCCGAGTGCTCCTTGAGCTTCTGCATCGCCGTGCGGTCCAGGCGCAGGTCGATGCCGGTCTGCTCGTGGAAGGCCGTGATCAGGTAGTCCATGATCCGGCTGTCGAAGTCGTCGCCGCCGAGGAACGTGTCGCCGGCGGTCGAACGTACCTCGAAGACGTCCTCGTTGATGTCGAGGACGGTGATATCGAAGGTGCCGCCGCCCAGATCGTAGATCGCGATGCGCTGGTTCAGCTGCCGATCGTAGCCGTACGCCAGCGCGGCGGCCGTCGGCTCGTTGATGATGCGAAGCACGTCGAGGCCGGCGATGCGGCACGCGTCTTTGGTCGCCTGGCGCTGGTTGTCGTTGAAGTGGGCCGGCACGGTGACGACGGCCTTCGTCACCGGGTGTCCGAGGTAGTTCTCGGCGATGCGCTTCGCCTCGCGCAGGATGTGCGACGCCACCTCGGGCACCGGGTACACCTTGCCGTGGACCTCGATGCGCGTGTCGCGGTTGGGCCCCTCGACGAGCCGGTATGGGAAGACCTCGCGCGCCTTCTTCACCTCGTCGCTGAAGAAGTAGCGACCCATCAGGCGCTTGAACGAGTAGACCGTCGACTCGGGGTCGAGCAGCAGCTTCTTCTTGGCCCGGCTGCCGACGGTGACGGTGCCGTCCCGCTCGAAGTGCACCACCGAGGGGTGGATGATCTCGCCCCACTCGTTGGGAATGACGCGCGGCTGTCCGTCTTCGATGATTGCGACGACGGTGTTGGAGGTTCCCAGGTCGATGCCGATGGCGACGTCGCTCACGGCAGGCTCCGTTCAGGGTGGTCGCCTGAGGCCGGAGGATAAACCCGATTTCCGCCCCGATGCCACCTCCCGGCATCTGCACATCGTCGCTTCTCTTCCGCAGATCCGTTGGACTTGCACGATTCCCGTGCAACCGTCTCCCAGGGCTGACGGCGACGCGAGATACACGAAGTCGCAGGGGGGCGGCGCCGGAGCGCCGGTGTGGTCGTACTGGCTGATGCGGTGGCCCTCGGCGCGCCGGTACGCGACGGAGGGCCCGCCCACGTCCAGCAAGGCCTTCTCCTGGTAGCGCGCGGCGACCGGGGGTAGCGACGTCGCCGTGCCGATGCAGGCCCGTAGCGCGTCCCCGTCGCGGGGCGGCCCGACATCGAGCCCGAGGCGCGGCGCCACGAGCGCCAGAAACAGGCCGCCCGCCAGCGTGAGGCCGCCGCTCGTCACCAGCGCCCACCGCGGCAGCGGCCGCCGGACCAGCATCACCGCCGCCGCCGGCCACGCGAGCGCCGGCCAGTTGGCCTCGACCCGGGTGAGGCACGACGCCGTCATCCACACCAGCACAATCGGCATGCTGAGCGCCCGGAGGCGCCGGTCGAGGTCGTCGGCCGGGCGCCGCCACGCGACGACGGCCAACGCAAACAGGCCGGGCGTGACGACGGCCAGCTGGCCCGCGATCGCCTCCGGCAGGTGAAAGCCCGTCGCCCGGCGGTGACCGGCCTGGAATGTCCAGGGCAGGCCCGCGTGCTCGAGCGACCACGCGACGTGGGGCGCGTACACCGCCGCGGCCGCCAGCAGCGCGCGGGGCGCGTCCCGACCCAGCGCCCACAGGAGGCCCGGCAGCGCCACCAGCGCCGTCGACTTCGCCCACAGACACGCGCCGAAGGCGACGCCCGCCAGCCAGGGACGCCGCGCCGCCACGGCCCACAGCGTCCCGCACCACGCGACGAGCAGCGGCGTGTCGGGTGTCGCGAGCGCTGCCGCGGCGAGGCCCAGCGGCGTCCAGGCGGCGAGCGCCGGGAGCCACCGCCAGCCGGGCGCGCCGAACCGACGCGCCGCGTCGGCGAGCAGCAGCCACGCGAGCGGTACCAGCAGCAGTCCGGGCAGGCGCGGCGAGCCGCCGCCGGCGGCGATCCACCACGCGATGCCCGGCGGATGGTCGAGGTAGCCGGCGGCGAGGTCGCGCGACCAGGCGAGGTAGTAGGCCTCGTCGGCGACGAGCGGCAGGGCGATCCCGACGGCGATCGCCAGCGCCCACGCCGCCGCGAATGCGGTCAGCGCAGGCCGAGCCGCAGCTTCCACACCAGCGTCAGCGCCTCGGCGAAGATGCCCGCCGACATCTTCGACTGGCCGGCGACGCGGTCGGCGAAGGTGATCGGGATCTCCTTGATGCGGAAGGCCTTCTGCGCCGCGCGATACGTGAGCTCGATCTGGAAGCCGTAGCCGACCGCGGCGACGGCGTCGAGGTCCAGGGCCTCGAGGACGCGCCGCCGGAAGCACTTGAAGCCGCCGGTGACGTCGCGGACGTCGATGCCGAGGACGGTGCGCGCGTAGATGCTGCCGCCCCTGCTCATCAGCTTGCGCTTCAGCGGCCAGCCGACGACGCCGCCGCCGGGCGCCCAGCGGCTGCCGAGCACGACGTCGGCGTCGCGCGCGGCTTCGAGGAAGCGCGGCAGGGCCTCGGGATCGTGGCTGAAGTCGGCGTCCATTTCGAAGACGTACTCGTAGTCGCGGGCGAGCGCCCACTTGAACCCGGCGATGTACGCGGTGCCCAGGCCCAGCTTGCCCTGGCGATGCATCACGTGGACGCGCGCGTCGGCGGCGGCCCGGGCGTCGGCGAGGTCGCCGGTGCCATCGGGCGAGCCGTCGTCGACGACGAGCACGTGGGCCGCGGGCAGGACGTGGTGGATGCGATCGAGCAGGCGCGGCAGGTTCTCCCGCTCGTTGTAGGTCGGCACGACGATCAAGACCGGCGCGTCGGGCTGCATGCACTTCCCTGCGGATGAGGCCGCGCATCCTAGCATTCAGGACGCGGCCAGGACGAGGACGGCGTACCGCGCCACCCGCAGGCCCAGGCCGAGCACGACCACCGCCGGCCACGGGAAGCGCAGCAGGCCCGCCACGAGGAGGAGCGGATCGCCGACGACGGGCAGCCAGGCGCCGAGCAGCGTCCATGGGCCCCACCGGCGGGCGGCGGCGAGCGCGCGGCGGCCCGTGGGCGACGCCACGAGGCGGCGGAGCGCCCGCGGCGCGAAGAGGCGCCCGAGCGCGTATGTCGACGAGGCGCCGGCGCAGTTCCCCGCGGAGGCCCACGCGAGCACGGCCCACGGCGGCCAGCCTGCCGCGAGCGCGCCGTAGACCGCCACCTCGGAGGAGAAGGGCAGGATCGTCGCCGCAAGGAAGGCGGCGAGGCCCAGGCCGGGCAGGCCCCAGGCGTCGATCCAGTCCGCCGTCACAGGAGCGCGGCGATCCGGGAGGCCGCGCGCGCCGCGAAGCCCGGCTGGTGCATACGCGCGTGCAACTCCGCGAGATCGGGGGAGAATCGGCCGGGGTCCGCCAGGACGATCTCGAGCGCCTCGGCGACGCCCTCCGGGGTGCACGCGTCCTGGACCCGCTCCGGGAAGGCCTGCCGCCCGAGGACGAGGTTCGGCAGCGCGACGTGATCGACGCGGACGAGGCGGCGCGCGACGGCGGCGGAGGCCGGGTGCAGCCGCGCCAGCGCGACGACCGGGCGGCCCGCGAGCGTCGCCTCGAGCGTCGCCGTGCCCGCGCCCGCCATGGCCACCGTCGCCTCGGCGAGCGCGGCGGGTGCGTCGTCGCGCAGCGCGATGGGCAGATCCGAGGCGACGACCGCCCGCCTGACCGCCAGCCGATCCACGGTGGAGGCCACCGCGAGGGTGAACCGCAGCCGAGGCCGACGCCGGTGCGCGCGGATCGCCGCGGCCAGCATCACCGGCAGCAGGCGGCGCACCGTCCCGTCGCGGCTCCCCGGCAGCAGCGCCACGCACGGCTCGGCGGCGGGCGGCGGCGCGGACGCCTCGGCCAGTGGGTGACCCACCCACTCCGCGGCCACACCGTGCGCCCGGTACCAGGCCGCCTCGAACGGCAACAGGCACCCGACCCACGCCGCCCGGGCGACCGCGCGGGCCCGCCAGGGCCGCCAGGCCCACGCCTGGGGGGGCGCCAACCACGCCACCGGCGCGCGCGAGCGTTCCAGAAGCCTTCGATTCACCTCGGGAAAGTCGACGAGCAGCGCCGCGCTGGAGCCGTCGAGCGCGGACCGCAACCGCCGGTACGCACCCACGACCGCCGGCAGGTGCGCCGCCGCCTCGACGAGGCCGCCCGCGGCGACGGCGCGCGCGCCGGCGAGCAGCCTCAGACCCGCCGCCGCCGAGGCGTCGCCGCCGAGCCCCACGGCGTCGACGTCGACGCGCGCTCGCAGCGCGGCGAGCACCGCGGCCAGGAGCCGGTCGCCCGACGCCTCGCCCGCGACGCAGAGGAGCCGCGGGGCCATCGCTCAGGCGGCCGCGCGCGCCCGCGCGGTGAGCGCGTCGGCGAGGCGAAGCGCCGCGACGGCGTCCTCGCCGAAGGCCAGCGGCCCGGGATCACCGCCGCCGAGCGCACGCACGAAGGCGGCGAGCTCCGCGGCGAGCGGGTCGACGGCGCCGCGGACGAGGTCGGCCCGAGCACCGTCGAGGCGGAGCCGCCGCGAGGTCGCGGGCGCGCGCCGCGACGCCCGCAACGACGCCTGGCGGCCGTCGGACCCGCCGAGGCGGACATGCACCTCGTCCTCCCCCACCCGGCTGTCGAGCAGCGCGAGGCCCGGCCCGAGCAGGTGCCGCGCGAGGTCCAGGTCGTGGATCAACCAGTCGAGGTGGAGCGGCGCGGCGGCAGGGCGCGGCGGACCCAGACGCCGCGCGACGAGGCGCCGCCCGCGGCACGGCGGCAGCGCCTCGTTGAAGCGCTCCACGAAGCCGACGGCGAGGAGCCGTTGCCTCTGCCGCGAAAGCGCGACGAGGGCCTCGGCCGTGGCGGCGTCGGGCGCGGCGGGCTTCTCGACGAGCACATGCAGGCCGCGCTCGAGCAGCGCCGCGGCCACCGGCGCGAGCGCGTCGAGAGCGACGGCCACCGTCGCAGCCTCGATGGTGGACGGGAGCGCGTCGACGGAAGCCACCGCGAGCGCGCCGGGGCACGTCGACGCCACCGACGTGGCGCGCGCGAGGCAGCGGTCGACGACCGCCGCCACGCGCACCTCGGGGAGCGCGGCGAGCTTGCGCGCGTGCAACGCGCCCCAGCGTCCGGCGCCGACGACCGCCACCTCCCGCATCCCGGTCCGCCTCCGTGAGAAGACCGTCCCGATACACGCTCCGGCGTCGGCGCGTCAACGGCGGCCGCGGGTGCCACGCGCGCGACGCACCCCCGCCGCGCCCGGTGCGTAACTGCCTTCGCACTCGCCCGTGGGAAGCGAGGCGGCGCGGACCTCGGAGTGATGGCATCGAATTTGCTCAGTGTCCGCCGCGACCCAGGGACTCGAGTGGCATCAAGGAGCCGCAGCATGGCGACCCCGCAGCGATCACCGGACCTCACCCTCGTCGAGGCGGCGCAGCCCGCGCCCGCCCGGCGGACGGCCGTGGTGCTCAACGCCAACGCCAAGCGCGTGACCGAGAAGGTGCGGCGCGAGGTGCTCCGCGCCGCCCCCGACGCGGACGTCTTCTTCACCGAGGACCTCGAGCAGGCGAAGTTCGCCATCCGTCGTATCGCGGACCAGGGCTACCACACGGTCGTGACCGGCGGCGGCGACGGCACGGTCGCCAATACGATCGACATGATCTGCAGCGCCATCGACGCGAGCGGCGGCGGTCCGCGGCCGCGCATCGGGGTGCTCAAGCTCGGCACCGGGAACGCGGTCGCCGACTTCCTCGGCGCGCGCGACTACCGCGACGATCTGCGCGACATGGCGCACGCCCCCTCGCGCGCCGTCCACCTGCTCCGCCTCGAGGATGGCCGGCGGACGACCTTCGCCGGCTTCGGTTGGGACGCCTTCATCCTCAACAACTACGACCGGCTGAAGACGGCCTCCGAGCGCTTCGGCGCCACGCGCGCGGTCTTCAAGACCGTGTTCGGCTACCTGCTGGCCGGCGTCGGCTGGTCGGTGCCCGAGCTCGTGCTGCGGCGCCCGCGCTGGAAGGTCCGCATCGTCAACACGGGGGGCATCGGCTTCCGCCTCGACCAGGAGGGCCGTGTCATCGAGCGCTTTGCGCCGGGCGCGGTGGTCTACGACGGCTGGGCGCAGATGGCGTGCATGGGGACGACGCCGTTCTACGGCTTCAAGTTCCGGATCATGCCCTTCGCCGACAAGACGCCGGGACTGTTCCACCTTCGCGTGCTCGACATGCACCCCGTCGCCGCCGTGCGCCACCTGCGCGACGCGTGGCGCGGCACGATGAAGCACCCGCGCATCTGCGACCTGCAGCTCTCGGGCTGCCGTCTCGAGTTCGACCACCCGGCGCCCTTCCAGGTGGCCGGCGACGCCGCGGGCCACCGCACCACCCTCTCCGTGGGCATCGACGACCAGCCGATCGAGTGCGTTCGCTTCGATTGAGCCTCCCCGCCTTCGGCGCAGCTGGCTCCCGTCCGTCGGTCGCTGCGCTGCCCCCGGCAACGGCAGACGAACGCCGCGCGGCGCGGTTGTTCCTCGGTGGGCGGCGTGATAAAGAGGGCCGCCCAAGCCCGCCCGGAGGTTTTCGATGCGCCTGTACCCGAGCAAGATCTCCACGATCGTCCAAGAGATGGTGCGCACGCTGATCGAGCGTGAGCTGATCGAGGTCGACGCCGCCCAGGTCAAGGAGGTCGAGCTCGACGTGGAGTCCGTGCTCAAGGAGTACGTGCGCGCCGATCGCTCCCTCACCGACGAGGCGAAGGACCTCGCCGTCGAGCGCGGGCTCGACTACAGCGCCCACCAGAAGATCAAGCGGCAGCTGGCGGAGCGGCGGAAGTTCGGCATCTACGAGGACGCCGTCTCCTACCTGTCCAACCAGATCATCGAGACGCTCCTGCACACCGGCCACGTCGAAGAGGTCTACGCCGAGGACCGCGAGCTGCGCGCGGCCATCGCGCCCGTGCTCAAGAAGCACATGAGCGACGCGGATCCCCTCGACGAGGAGGTGCGCAAGCACCTGAAGAACCTCGAAGAGGGCACGCAGGACTGGGAGATTCGCTACCAGCAGACCATGGAGCGCCTGCGCCGCATCCGCAGCGGCGGCAAGGAATAGTCACTCCTCCGGGGGCGAGGCCGTCAGGCGCCGCATCGCCTCTCGCGCCGCGGCGCGCTCCGCCTGCTTCTTCGAGCGGCCCACGCCGACCGCCAGCAGCTCCCCGCCGACGCTCAGCTCGACCGTGAACTCCTTGTCGTGGTCGGGCCCCTTCTCGCCGACGAGCCGGTAGGTCGGCGTCGTCTGGTAGCGCGCCTGGACGAGCTCCTGCAGCGCCGTCTTGAAATCGCGGTCGGCGATATCCGTCTCGGCGCGGGCGATGCGCTCGCCGAGGAGGCGGCCGACCGTGCGCGACGCGGCGTCCAGGCCCAGATCGAGGTAGACGGCCCCGATGAGGGCCTCGCAGGCGTCGGCGAGGAGGTTGTCCTTGTCGCGGCCGCCAGTGAGCTCTTCGCCACGCCCGAGCCGCAGGAGGCGTCCCAGGCCCATCTCCCGGGCCGTCTCGGCCAGGCTGCGGGCGTTGACGATGCCGGCGCGCAGGCGACTCAGCTGGCCTTCGGGCGCGTCAGGGTGGGCCTCCATGAGGCCGTGGCCCACCAGGAGGCCCACGACGGCGTCGCCGAGGAATTCGAGCCGCTCGTTGTGGTCCTCGGGTGGCTCCGCCTCGTTGGCGAAGGACTTGTGCGTGAGGGCGGCGGGGAGGCGGCCCGTCTCGCCCGCCGGATAGCCGAGCGTGACCGCGAGCGCTTGCAGCTCGAGCTCCGCCTTCGACGGGGTCTTGCCCTCAGCCACCGGTCGGAGCCTCGATCCAGCCGCCGCCGAGCACCTGCTCGCCGCGGTAGAGGACGACGGCCTGCCCCGGCGTGACCGCGCGCTGCGGCTCGACGAAGTCGACGCGCAGCTGGTCGCCCTCGACGCGGACACGCGCCGGTGCGCCCTGGTGCCGGTAGCGGATGCGCGCTTCGACGACCTCGTCCGCGGGGGGCGGCGCGCCGTCGATCCAGTGGGTGCGGTTCGCCACCAGGCCGGCGGCCAGCAGGCGGTCGACGCGTCCGACGGTGACGGTGCCGCGGGGGCCGTCCACGTCGAGCACGTACAGGCGTTCGCCGGCGGGCGACGAGACCCCGAGGCCCTTGCGCTGCCCGACCGTGAAGTGATGGACGCCGTCGTGCGTGCCCAGGACCTGCCCCGCCACGTCGACGATGGGCCCCGGCTTCGGGACGGCCTCGGGGCCGACGACCGCCTCGACGACGCGCGCGTAGTCGCCGTCGGGCACGAAGCAGATGTCCTCACTGTCGTGCTTGTCCCAGACGGGCAGGCCGAGGCGCCGGGCGTGCTCGCGCACGTCGTCCTTCTCCATCTCGCCGAGCGGGAACCAGATGCGCGCCAGCGCCTTCTGCTCGATGCCGAAGAGGAAGTAGGACTGGTCCTTGCGGCCGTCGCGCGCCTTGCGGAGCTCGAAGGTGCCGTCGCCGCGATCGTGGACCCGCGCGTAGTGGCCGGTGACGAGCGCGTCGGCGCCGAGCGCGCGAGCGCGCGTCAGCAGCGCGGCGAACTTCAGGTGGTCGTTGCAGAGGACGCACGGGTTCGGCGTGCGGCCCTCGAGGTATGCGCGGGCGAAGGGCTCGATCACGGCCTTGCGGAAGGCGTCGCGGTAGTCGACGACGTAGTGCGCGACGCCGAGGCGGTCACAAACGGCGCGCGCGTCGCGCAGGTCGTCGGGCGAGCAGCAGGAGCCGCCGCCTGCGGCGCGCTGTTCGTCGGGCGTCGCGTCGCGCAGCCGCATCGAGAGGCCGACGACCTCGTGCCCCGCCTCGTGCATCAACGCGGCGGCGACCGAGGAGTCGACGCCGCCGCTCATGGCCACGACGACCCGCATCAGGCAGCTCCCGAGAGGTGGGCCCGCGCGACGATCGCGGGCAGCAGATCGATGAGGCGCTCGACTTCGGCCTCGGTGGTCTCCGGACCGAGCGAGACGCGGACGCCAGCCCTCGCCGCGTCGTCGTCGAGCCCCAGCGCGCGCAGCACCGACGAGGGGGCGAGCGAGCCGGACGAGCAGGCCGAGCCGCTCGAGAGACGGACGCCCTCGAGGTCGAGCGCGGCGAGCAGCAGGTCGCCGTCGACGCCAACACAGCGAAACGACAGGGTATTTGGCAGGCGCGCCGCGGGATCGCCGTGAACGCGCAGGCCGGGGACGCGGGCGCGCAGGGCCGCCTCGAGGCCGTCGCGCAGCGCCTCGACGCGCGGCATGGACGCGAGCCGCTCGGGGAGCGCGGTGGCGGCGACGCCAAAGGCGACGATGCCGGCGGTGTTCTCGGTGCCGCCGCGACGCCCACGCTCCTGGGGACCGCCGGCGACGAACGGCGCGAGGTCGAGGCCCGGCGCCACCCACAGCGCCCCGACGCCGGCGGGCGCGCCCACCTTGTGGCCCGACACGACGACGAGCGCGGGGCCCGGCTCGAGGGCGACCTTGCCGAAGGCCTGGGCGGCGTCGCTGAGCACGGGCACCGGGCCGACGGCCTCGGCGACGGCGCGCACCGGGTAGAGGTTGCCGATCTCGTTCTGGGCGGCCATGACCGCGACGAGCGCGGTCTCGGGGCGAAGGGCCGCCCGGAAGGCGGCGGGATCGAGGCGGCCCAGGGCGTCGACGGGGACGCGGGTCACCTCGGCGCCCGCGACGCGGCAGGCGCCGAAGAGGGCCGGGTGCTCCACGGCGCTGGCGACGACGTGGCCCCCCGGGGGCACGAGTCCGGCCACCGCGAGGTGCAGCGCTTCGGTGGCGCCGCTGGTGAACACCACCTCGCCCGGACGCGCGCCGAGGGCGGCGGCCACCTGGCCGCGCGCCTGCTCGATGGCGGCGCGGGCGCGGCGGCCCGCGGCGTGCGCGCTGCTCGGATTGCCGGGCGGGCCCAGCAGCCAATCGGCGGCGGCCCTCGCGGCGGCGGGCAGGCACGGCGCGGTGGCGTTGTGGTCGAGGTAGGCCTCCATCGGGCCGGGCAGTTTACAGGCGCCCCGCCAGGCATTCAACGCGCGCCGCTACTCATGGGGCCGCAGCGGAATCCGCAGCGCCACCCGCGCGCCGCCGTCGGGCCCGCCCATGATGACCAGCCGACCCTGGTGGAGCCGCGCCGTGCGGTCGGCCACGGCGAGCCCCAGGCCGGCGCCCCCGTAGGCGCGCGTGACGCTGCCGTCGATCTGGTAGAAGGGCTCGATCACGCGGTCGCGCTCGTCAGGCGGGATGCCGGGGCCTTCATCGGTGACCGCCACCTCGACGAGCCGCCGATCGGCGTCGCCCTCCACCAGCGTGCGGACCTCGACGCGGACCCGGCCGGCGTCGGGGCTGAACTTCACGGCGTTGTCGAGGATCTGGCGCAGCGCGTCGCCGAGCCGCACGGGGTCGCCGATCAGCGGCTCACTCTCCGGCGGACGCCCCACTTCGATGCGGATGGCGCGCCGCGTGGCCCGCTCGACGAGCGCCGCCACCGCGCCGTCGACCACCGCGCCCACGTCGCACACGGACGTCTCGAGCTGGACGCTTCCCGTCGCGAAGCGGGTGACGTTGAGCAGGTTGTCGATGAGCTCCTTCAGGCGGCCCAGCGACGCCCCCATGCGCTCGAGCACGCGCTGCTGCCCCGCCGTCACCGGACCGATCTCGCCGCCGGCCAGCATCTTCACGTAGCCGACGAGCGGCGTCAGCGGCGTCGACAGCTCGTGGCTGACGTTGCGCAGGACCTCCATCTTGAGGCGGTCCACCTCGCGCAGCCGCTCGTTCGCCTTGGTCAGCTCGCGTACCTTCGCCTCGAGCCGGTCCACCGTGCGGCGGCTGTGATCGGCGAGGTGGCCGGCACGCTCGGAGTCGTCGATCGTCTCCCGCTTGCCGCCGAGGAACGCCCGGATCTCGTCGGCGAAGGTGGTGATCTGGATCGGCTTGACGATGAAGCCGTCGAACCCGAGGGCCAGGGCCCGGCTGCGGTCGCCCTCGGCGGTGATGGCGACGACGGGCGTGTCGCTGAGCCGCGCGTCGCCCTTGAGCTTCGTCACGACCTCGTAGCCGTCGAGCGCGGGGATGTTGATGTCGAGCAGGATGAGGTCGGGCCGCGTGCGCTCCGCCATCTCGATGCCCGCGAGCCCGTCCACCGCCTCGTTCACCGTAAATCCCTGCGATTCCAGCAGCTTACGGACGAGCAGGCGGTTCTCGCGGCGGTCTTCGATGTGCAGGATGTTCATTCGCCCACCTCGCTGGCGACCTCGGGAAGCATCGCCAGCAGGCGGTCATGGACGCAAGCATCCGGATCCTGCCAGACGCGCTCGAGCAGGGCGTCGAGGATGCGACCGACCCGGCGCGACGGCGGGATCCCGAGCGCCAGCATCACCTCGCGACCGGTCAGCGGCAGGTCGCGCGGCGCGAGCGGGCCGCGCCGCGCGTCGAGGGCGTCGATGCGGGCGGCCAGCGCCGCCCAGGTCTGCGCATCGCCGTAAGCGGCGTGCAGCTCGAGCACGTCGTCGAGGGCCGCGACGCCCACCGCGGCGACGAACCGGCGGACGTCGGCGTCTCTCGTCAGGTCGGCGGCCTGCTGCTCGCGGAACCCGAGCGCGTGCACCGCGTCGCGGATCTCGTGGGTCGAGAAGCGCAGCCGGCGCAGGGCCGCGTCGGCGGCCTCGGCCCCGAGCGGCCAGAACGGCGCGGCCCGGCGCGACGAGGGCCGGCGCAGGCGGTCGAGCCCCGCCCAGATCCGCGCGCGCTCCCCCTCCTCCACCGCCGCGACCTCGGGCAGGAACGCCGCCAGCAGACCGGAGGCGTCGAGCAGCTCCATGCCAAGACGCGGCCGCGGCCCGCCGAGGAGCTTCGCCAGCTCGACGCGGATGCGCTCGGCGCTCACGCGACGGAACGTCTCGAGGGTCGCCGGGATCGCGGCCCAGGTCTCCGCGTCGATGGTCAGGCCCAGCACCGAGGCGAAGCGCACGGCGCGCAGCGGCCGCAGCCCGTCCTCGGAGAAACGCTCGATCGCGGCCCCCACGGCGCGCAGGATGCCCGCCTTCACGTCGTGCAGGCCACCGAAGGGGTCGACGATGCGGTCGCGCTCCGGATCCCAGGCGATCGCGTTCATCGTGAAGTCGCGCCGCGCGAGGTCCTCTTCGAGCTCGTCGGTGAAGCGCACCTCGTCGGGGCGGCGCCCGTCGCTGTATCCGACCTCCACGCGGTAGGTCGTGACTTCGATCGGCATTTCGTCGACGACGACCGTGACCGTGCCGTGCTTCAGGCCGGTGGGGATGGCCTTGGCGAAGAGGCGGAGCACCTCCTCCGGCGGCGCGTCGGTGGTGACGTCCCAGTCGTTCACCGATCGGCCGAGCAGGCGGTCGCGCACGCACCCGCCGACGCACCACGCCGCCCGCCCCTCCGCGTGCAGGCGGCGCAACACCGAGAGCACCGCGTCGGGCGGCGGCGCCAACTTCACGGGCGCACCCGTCCGCGCCGCTCGGCATCGACGGCGCGCGCACGGTCGCCGAGGACGTCCGCCCGCGCGAGCTCGCCGCGCGCCGCGACCAGGAGCGCCATCTCCCGCAGCGTCCGGGCGCGCTCCACGACCTCGTCGGCGGCCTCGAGCGCGCCGACGGCGTCCGCGTAAGCCTCCACGGCCGCGTCGAGGCGCGCCCGCGCCTCCGCCGGGAGCGACGTCACCTCCGGCGGCACCGAAGCGTCGGCCTCGAGCAGCGCGCCCTCGATCAGCCGATCGATGTCGCCGCCGTCGCCGGCGTGCTCCGCGCTCGCCGCCGCCCGCTCGATCAGGCGCGCGCTGGCCGCCGCCCGCGTGAGGTTGACGCCCGAGAGCCGCGCGGCGAGCTCGCCCGCCTGCCGCAACGCGAGCCCCAGCTCGACGCCGTCGCCCACCCGGCGCGCCAGCCGCGTGGCGTCCTCGGCCGCGGTCAGGGCCGCGGCGTTCGCGCCGCGCGCCGCCTCGACCGCCGCCTGCGCCCGCAGCGCCCGCAGGCGGGTCACGTCGTCTCCGAGCGCGTCGGCCAGCGCGCCAGCCTCCTCCGCGCGGGCCCTCGCCGCTTCGACGTCGCCGCGCTCCGCCGCCAGCAGCGCCAGGAGGGCCGCCGCGCGTGCCGTCTGCCCGCGATCGCCGGTGCGACGGGCCAGCACGAGCGCCTCGTCGGCGTGGGCCGCCGCCGTCTCCGTGACGCCGGAGCGCGCGGCCACCTCGGCCATCTCGAGCAGCGTCGTGACGAGACCGGTCGTGTCGCCGATCTGCGCCCGCAGCGCCTGCGCCTCGAGCAAGGTCGCCTCCGCGCCCGCCAGGTCGCCCTCATCCCGGCGCAGCATCGCCAGATTCGTCAATGAAACCGCGGTGCTGCGCGCATCCTCCGCCGCGCGTCGGTACGCGAGCGCCTCCTCGAAACAGCGCCGCGCCTCATCGCGCGGACCGGTGCGCATCAGCACCTGACCGAGGTCGTCGACCGACGCCGCGACGCCGGGCCCGTCGTCGGCGTCGAGGAAGAGGCCGCGGCCCGCCTCGATCAGGCCCCGCGCCCGGGCGTACTGGCCGCGATCGCGGTGCAGCCGGCCCAGTCGGTTCAGCGCGGCGCCCGCCTTCGCCTTGTGGTCCAGCGTCCACGCGGACGCGAGCATGCGCTCGAAGCACGCCTCGGCCAGGTCGTGGCGGCCCGCCAGCGCGTGGAGCGCCCCGAGGGCATGGAAGACGTCGAGCAGCGGCAGGGCGTCGCGCTCGTCCAGCAGGTCGAGCGCGCGCTCGAACGCCTCGACGCCGAGGTCGTTGGCGTAGCGCCGCCGCGCGCGGTCGCCGGCCAGGATGTAGTAGAAGGCCGCCCGCTTGTCGTTGCGACCCAGCCGGTAGTGCTCGGCGATCGCGAGCAGATGCTGATCGCGGACCGGCCCGGTGCGCCACTCGAGCCACTGGGCGACGACCGCGTGCATCCGGGCGCGGTCGTCCGGCTCGAGCTCGCCGGCGAGGAGCGCCTGCTCCCGGGGGCGGGTGAACGCGTACTCGACGTCGCCGTCGAGGCCCGAGTCGGTCATGCGGTGGAGCACGCCCGCGGCCACGGCCCGCTCGAGCGCCGCGTCGACGTCGGACGGCCGCGGCAGGTCCAGCCAGGAGACGAGCGATGCGCCCGTCCCCTGCTCCATGCGGGCCAGCGGGAGCAGCGCGCCGCGCCAGAACACCGTGCCGACGACCGCCGCCCGCCGCAGCCACGCCCGGTCGTCGCCGGCCAGGCTCGCCAGCCGTCGGCGCGCGCCCTCTTCGGGCGTGAGCGCAAACGCGAGGCACAGCGGCGCCTCGGGATCGACGCCCCAGCCGTGCCCGCCCCGCGCGAGCACCCCTTCGCGCTCGAGGGTGCGCACGACATGGACCACGTCCTCGGGGCGCCCGCGGCTCGCGGCGACGGCGGCGTCCAGCAGGTTGTCGGGCGGCGCCGAGCCGCGCCCTGCCACCCGCGCCATGAGCTCGCCGACGGCCTCGCGCGCCAGCGGCTCCACGGCCACCACCGCGTCGCCGAAGCGATCGATGTCGCCGCGGCCGACCTCGCACAGCATCAGGATCGGTCCGTGATTGAGCTGTCCGCGCAGCGCGTCGAGGAGAGCGCGCCCTTCCGCCGTCGCTTCGGAGAGCCCCTCGAGCAGCAGGAGCAGCGGCCGGGCCTGCGCGCGGCGGCGCAGGTACCAGGCGCACGTGGCGGAGGCCTGCCGACGCATCTCCTCGGGGCCGCCGCCTTCGTTCGCCCCCCGGAGCTCCGGAAACCGCACGCCCATGAGCAGCCCGAGCGCGCGCAGCGTGTCGGGGAGCGAAGGCGGACCGAGCGCCTCGACCTGCTGCCGGACCGCCTGCCGGCTCGCCTCGACCGGCGCGCGCTCATCGAGGCGGAAAGCATTGCGCAGCAGCCTCCCGAACGGCGCGAAGGGGTCGGCGACGCGCCCGCCGGGCACCGGATACCCGCGGATGGCGACGAGATCGCTGAAGTCGTTGTCGTGTCGGCGTCGGAACTGCTTGAGCAGGCGGCTTCGCCCCGAGCGCGGCTCGCCCGCGACGGCGACGATGCGCGGCACGTGGTTCTTGATCACCTGCTGCATGAGCTCGTCGAGGCGAGCCAGCTCGCGCGCCCGGCCCACCAGCGGCGGCTCGACCGCGCCGGTCGGTCCCTCGGTCGGACGCCCGCAGCTCTCGCAACGGCCGCGGCCGCCGGCGTCGTCGTAAAGACAGTGCGCGCAGATCACGGCGGCTCCCGTTGCAGCGTCAGCAGCTTGGTCTTGATCAGCCGGTAGCGGGCGAGGAAGTCGCTGTGGCGCGTCTTCAGCGAGTGCACGTACTCGCGCTGCTCGCGGTCCTCTTCGACCTTGCGCTTCACGTCGAGCACGCGGTCGACCACGGCGCCGAGATCGGCGAACGGCTTCTCGAGGTACGCCACCGCGCCATGACGGATGGCGGCCATCGCCGACTCGAGCGTCGCGAAGGCGGTCATCAGCAGCACGGCCGTCGTCGGGAAGCGCCGATGGATGTCGGCGATGAGCGCCACCCCGTCGGCGTCCCCCAGGTTCTTGTCGACCATGACCAGGTCGAACCGCTGCCGGTCGAGCTCCGCCCGCGCCTCCGCCCCGCTCGTCACGCCGGTGACCCGCAGCCCCGCCTGCGAGTTGAGCAGCGCCTCCACCAGCGCGACGATCTTCAGGTCGTCGTCGATGACGAGGATGCGGAAGTCGTCTGCGGGCGCTGGCCGGGCCAGGCGGCCCTGGAGCTCGAGGTTGGCCTTCTCGAGGGCGACGATGCTGCGCAGGAACTCTTCGTTGAGATCGGCCAGCTCGGCGAGCAGACGCGAGGTCTCCGCCTGGTGGGAGCGCCGCTGGAGAGCCCGCGGGACCGCGCGACGCAGATGTCCCATCGAGTCGGCGTGCTTGATGAGGTAGTCGTCGACGCCGAGCCGCAGGGCCCGCGAGGCCGTGAGCGCGGACGGATGGGCCGTCAGCACGATGACGGCCAGCGACGGCGCGCCCTGCCGCGCCCGGCGCACGAGGGTCAGGCCGTCCATGCCCGGGAGCGCGACCTCGGTGACCAGCGCGGACGGCGGCCGCCGCTTCAGCTCGTCGAGCGCGTCCTCGGCCGTGCGAGCCGTCCGCACGACGTAGCCGGCCGGCGAGAACAGCTCTTCGCACGCCCGGAGGACGCGGCCGTCGTCGTCGACGACCAGAAGCTGCGCGGAGAGTTGCCTGCCCACCGCCGGCCCTTATAGCTCGCCGGTGTCATCCAGTCACGCGCCGCGGTCACGGTCGCGATGGGCCAGGCGACTGTGACCTCACCGTCCCAGGTCTCTCGACCCCAGCTGAACGGCCGATGCGCGGCCCTTCGGAATCTGTCGCATTGGCACGTCTGGTGCTTGCTTCCCAGGGCGGACGATTGCACTCTGACCGGAAGACGGCGCTCGGCCGTCCGACGGAGCCTGGGGGGGAGACGACATGGCGGGGTCGCACCACGGACGCATCCACGTCCTCGCGCTGTGCGCCGTTCTGGCGACGGCCATCGGCTGCGGGGAGGACCAGGTCGACTTCGGCGGAGATACCCCCGCGCCCGGCAGCGACATGGGGACGCCGGGCCCCACCCCCGACGGTGGCGGCCCCGTCGACTGCCGCGCGGCGGAGTACCGCGGCGAGACGTACGACTGCACGGCGCTGAACCGCTGCACCGAGACGAACTTCCAGTACCGGCTGGCCTGTTGTGAATGCGACCCCGGCTACTGCAACCCGGATCCGACGTGCAACGCCGCGCCCGACGGCGGCGTGCCGGGCCCCGACGCCGATGGCGGCAGCCCGCCGCCGCCCGTTCAGGAGCTCGAGACGTGCATGAACTGCCACAACGGCGGTCAGCGCAACGACTACTCGGGCCCCGGCCTCTCGAACCCGCACCCCTTCCAAGGCGCCGAGAACATCCCCTGCACCGGCTGCCACGGCGGCAACCCGAAAGGTGCGGGAAAGCTCGGCAGCCACGTGCCGCCGCCCCCGGGCATCGGCGACCGGCAGTACCAGGTCCTCAACCCGAAGGCCTTCTTCAACCGTCGCACGCTGGCGGGCATCGACAAGCTGGAGCCCGAGCAGTACACGTCGCCCGACCAGCCCGACAAACAGTGGACGAACCTCGACTACCTGCAGTTCGTCAACCCCGGCGACCTGCGGGTCGTCGAGCAGGGCCGCGGCTGCGGCGCCGAGGGCTGCCACTTCAACCAGCACGCCCAGTGGGTGCCGCGGACGCCCATCGCCACCTCTGTCGGCCTCTTCTCCGGCTCGCGCTTCCACACCGGCGTCGAGAACGCCATCCCCGAGCACCGCGGCCGCCACATGGACGGCGACAGCCTCGGCGACTACGCGCCGCGCGACGTGAGCAACCCGGCCTACAACCCGAACACGCGTGAGATCGGCGAGATGGGCCACCTTGTGGAGTTCCCCGAGCGAGGACAGTGGGACGGGCCGTTCCGCCAGAACGCCAGCCTCAGCGCCGCCGCCCTCGCGAACGACGTGGTCAACGCCGCCGAAGATCCCGAGCGCCCGAACCGCGTGCGCGCTGGCAGCAACCTCGACATGCTCACGAGCACGCAGTTCGCGATCACGTGCGGCGACTGCCACCTCTACAGCGCCGGCCAGAACGACCGTTACGCCGACTTCCGATCCTCGGGATGCACGGCGTGCCACATGGAGTACAGCTACGACGGTCGCAGCCGCAGCAACGACCCGAACGTGCCGAAGAACGAGCCGGCAAACCCCGACGCCATCGCTCCCGGTGAGCGCGCCCACGTGCTGTCGCACCAGATCCGCAACGTGGCCAAGATCTTGCCCAACGGCGCCTTCCAGCGCGGCATCAGCGACCGTGCGTGCGTCGGCTGCCACCAGGGCTCCAATCGCACGGTGCTGCAGTACTGGGGCATCCGCCTCGACCAGAACCAGGACCTCGTCAACAACCTGCAGTACCCGGCGAACCCGGTGACGTTCGCCACCACGGCCAACGACGAGCGCCTCTATGACCCGGCCGTGGCCAATGCGACCTTCAACGGCCGCAACGCGAACCAGTACATCCTCCTCGAGGACTATGACGGCGACAACCGCGACGATACGCCGCCCGACGTCCACTACGAGGCCGGTCTCGGCTGCATCGACTGCCACGGCAGCCGCGATCTGCACGGCGGCGGCACCGCCGATCCGGCCGCCAACGGCCGCCTGATGAGCCACCAGGACCAGAACGTCCTCATCCGCTGCCAGTCCTGTCACGGCGAGGTCGAGGCGTACGCGGCGACGGCGGCGTGCACCACCTACGACCAGAAGCAGGCGCAGTGCGTCGTCGACGCCGAGGGCAACCCCCTGCGGCACGTCACGAAGGACGCGCAGGCCAACTTCTGGCTCGTGAGCCGCCTGACGGGCGAACGCCACTACATCCCGCAGGTGCGCGACGTCACCGTCAACAACGGCCGTACGCACCCCATCAACAGCCGCCCGCTCTTCAGCCCGAAGGCCTCGTACGCGATGGGTCGCGCCGACGGCAACCCGGACAACGGCATCGGCCCGCAGCAGGCCGATCCCACCCGAATCCGCAACGGGTTCAGCCACATGGACAACATGGACTGCGTCGCCTGCCACGGTTCGTGGCAGAACAACTGCATCGGCTGCCACCTGAAGACCCAGTACGACGTCAATCCGAACAATTACTTCTTCAGCAACGTCACCGGCGAGCGCATTCTCTTCAAGCAGGCCAACGCAGACTTCATCTACCAGAACCCCATCTGGATGACCCTCGGCATCAACAGCAAGGGCAAGATCACCCAGGTCTCGCCTGCCGAGAAGACGTTCTACCGCTACCAGGACCTGAACAACGTCGAGTCGGCCACGTTCGCCTTCTCCGACCGTCTCGGCGAAGGCAACAACCCCGCGAACGCCGGGCGCAACGCCTTCCCGGCGCTGGCGCACAACCAGATGGCGGCGCACTCCATCCGCGGCAAGATCGCCGACGACAAGGAAGGCCCGCGCTACTGCGTCTCCTGCCACCTGAACGACGCGTCGTTGGCCCAGTTCGGCGCTCAGTACGCCGCGTTCCGTGCCGCCTACGCGAACAACAACTTCGCGCAGCTCAACTTCAACCTGCTCAAGCAGCACATCGGCCAGAACCCCGGCAACCAGCTCAACTCGCCGTTCTTCGTCCACATGGCGGCGGGCCTCGGTACCGGCCTGATGCTCTTCGACGAGGAGGGCTGCCCCGAGAACCCGCTCGACCAGCGCGACCAGCGTGGCTTCTGCAACCAGGGCCCGCCGGCCAACAACTTCAACGCCAACAACGTGAAGTACGACTCCGACCGGATCGTCGAGGCCAACGGCGTGCCGAACTCGTCGAGCAGCCACCCGCGCCTGACCGCCGACGGCAAGCAGCGCATCGGATCGTCCAACCCCGAGATGGCCGGCACGCTCGACGCCCAGACGATCCAGAAGCTGGCCGACCCCAACAACGGCCGGATCCTCGACTCCTGGATCGACGCCAACGGCGCGCCTCAGGGCGGTGCGGCGAACTTCCTGAATCAGTAAGCTCGGTCGATGCAACGCGTCCGACCTCTCCTCGGCCCTCTGCTCGTCGCCGGCGCCTTCGGCTGCGGGGGAGAAGCCCTCGACCTCGAAGAGAAGAGCGACGCGGGGACCGTCGACGCCGGCGGCGGCGCGGGGGGAGCGGGCGGCGGTGGCACGCCGCTGCCGTCCGACGTCGAGCCCGACGTCGAGGTCTTCCGCTCGGTCGTCCTGCCGATCCTCGACCGCCGATGCTCGACGGCTGCCTGCCACGCCGGCCCGCCGCCGCGTGCCGATCGCAAGCTCCAGCTGCTCGGCAGCCCGGCGCACCCCGTCGACGGCCTGACCGACGAAGAGGTCGGCCAGAACCTCGACGAGGTGTTGGTGTTCGTCGACTTCGCGAACCCCGACGCCAGCGACCTCCTGCGCTACCCGTACAGCTCCGCTGGCGGCGATCCGGTCCACTCGACGCCTTCCCCCGTGTTCTTCGAGGGCAGCGAGGAGGCGGCCGCCATTCGTCAGTGGATCGTCGACGCCACGAAGGAGGAGGCGCCCGACGCTGGCGTCGGCCCGGCGCCTTCCGGCCCCGATCTCGAGGTGCCCTGCGGCGCCCTGCCCGACCCGTCCGGCCTCCGCGGGCCCGACTGGTACGCCAGCTTCGGGGAGCGCATCGATCCCATGCTCACGCAGACCTGCACGGGCGCCGATTGCCACAGCGTGCCCGGCATGGGCGGCGGCTACTGGCTCCGGGTCGGCGGCACCGACTGCGACCGCCGCTGGAACTTCCTGATGTTGCAGTGGTACGTCGATCCGGTCGCGCCCATCGACTCGCGCATCCTTCAGAAGCCCCTGGAGCCCACCCACGGCGGTCGCGAGGTCTTTCACGGCACCAGCGACCCGAACTTCGTCATGTTGAAGGACTGGATCGTGTCGGGCGTCACGCCCTGAAGGCGAACCAGGTCGCCGCCCCCACCGCGCCGAGGGCGAGCGCGCTCAGCACCACGCGGATCGGGAACGTCATCCGCGGCACACGCACCGCCTCGAGCCAGCGCGCGGCGGTCGACGGATCGGCGCCGTTGCCTTCGATGCGCGCGCCGACCGCCTCGAGCGCCGCGGCGAGCGCTTCGTGGCGGTGGCGGCGGTGGGCGCGTCGGAGCGCGCGGAGGGGCCGGAACGGCGTCCTCTCCATGCGCAGCTCGTCACCGCGACCGCGCACCAGCTGGGCCATTTCGCCGACGATGCCGCGGACGAGCGTCGCCGGCGCCAGCGCGAGCGGCGCCTCGCGGAGACCGAGCACCGTCTGGAGCGCGTCGAGGCCGAGGACGTACTCCGGCGAGCGTCCGCGCCGCGGGATCGCGTGGAGACGCAGGGCCCGCACGTACCGCAGGCCATCGTCGCCCATCACGCGCACGTAGCGCTCCACCTCGCGGGCGAAGCGCCCCAGCACGCCGGCGATGTCGTCGAGCGGCGGCAGCTCCGCCCGCGGATCGCCGGGATCGCGGCCGACGCGCCGCATCACCACGCCCACGACGCAGCGATCGCGGGGCACCGTGCGGACGACCTTGCCCGTGTTCGCGGCCTGCATGTAGCGGTCGAGCTGCGCGAGCCGCTGTTCGGCCCAGCGCCGGAAGTCCTCGGTCGTCTGCTCGCCGGGGCGGACGAGCACCACCACGAGCCGGTCGAACAGCGCCGGGTGCGGACTGCGCACGCGGACGAACGCACCGTGGCTGTAGCTCGCCCACGCCGCGTCGGCCGCCGGCGGCTCGTTCAGCAGGTCGAGGAGGCGGGCGCCGCGGGCGTCGATGAACGCCTCGACGTGCCGGCCCGTCAGGGTGTGGGCGTCCGGTGCGGTCACGGGCTGGAACCCCAATGTCGGGCAATCCCGGCCCGGTTGGCAATGTCAATCCGAACGGGCATGATCGGTCGAACGGCCATCATCGGCCGAGGCGCCCCGTCCGTGCGAATTCGCGCCTTCATCCTGCTCGCCCTCGCCCTGGCCGCCGGCTGCAAGTCGCGGGAGGCCGCGCCGCCCGTCGCCTCCCCGGCCGAGTGCGTCTTCCGCTACGCCCTGCCCGAGGCGCCAGGCACCCTCGACCCGGCGTTCTCGCGCTCGAGCCTCGAGAACCTCGTGGCGCCCCAGCTCTTCGAGGGGCTGATGGCCTACCCGCGGACGGACGGCGTCCCGGTGCCGGGGGTCGCCGAGCGCTTCGACGTGTCGCCCGACGGCCGCACCTACACCTTCCACCTGCGCCCCAACGCCCGGTGGACGGACGGTCAGCCCGTCGTGGCCGACGACTTCGTGTATTCGTGGCGACGCGTCCTCGAGCCTGCGACCGCCGCCCCCTATGCCGACATCTTATTCGTCCTCGACGGAGCGGAGGCGTTCCACACCGGTCGCAGCACCGACTTCACCACGGTGGGTGTCAAGGCCAGGGACGATCGCACGCTCGAGGTCCGGTTGCGGGATCCGACGCCGTACTTCCCCGAGCTCACGGCGTTCTTCACGTACCTCCCGGTCCCGCGGCGGACGGTGGAGGCCCACGGGGATCGGTGGACGAGGCCCGCGCACATCGTCGGGAACGGCGCCTTCCGGCTTCAGGCGCACGAACAGGGAAAGCGGTTGGTCCTGAACAAGAATCCGACGTATTGGGACGTCGGCAACGTCGGTGTGGATCGGCTCGAGCTGTTGATCGTCAATGATGGCAACACCGCAGTGAACCTGATCGAGACGGGCCAGCTCGACTGGACAGGTCTGGTCGACCTGCCGCCGGTCCGCCTGCAGCAGCTCGCCGCGTGGCGCGAGTTCCGAACCGATCCCTGGCTGGCCACCCACTATCTCCGCCTGAACACGAAGCGCCCGCCGTTCGACGATGACCGCGTGCGCCGGGCAGTGGCGCTGGCCGTGGACCGGGACGCGCTCGCGCGGGTGGCGCGCGGCGGCCACCGGCCCGCCCGAGGCTTCACGCCGCCGATGCCGGGCTGGCCGGGCGTCGACGGCTCCGCCCACGATCCGGAGGCCGCCCGCCGCCTGCTGGCGGAGGCCGGCTACAACACATCGAAACCATTACGTTTCCGCCTGCACTATCCGCACGACGAGCTCCGCCGCGTCCTGGTGCAGGTCGTGGCGCAGCAGCTCACCATGCACCTCGGCGCGCAGGTCGATCCCTGGGTCGAGGAGTTCCGCGTCTATCTGCGGACCCAGGACGCCGGCGAGTACGAGGCGAGCCTCAGCCGCTGGGCCGGCGACTACCTCGACCCGACGACCTTCGTCGACATGTGGACGTCGGGCTCGGCGCAGAACAAGACGGGCTGGGCCGACCCCGCGTATGACGCGCTCGTCTCGCGCGCCCACGCCGAGGTCGATCCCGCCGCCCGCACCGCGGCGCTGTTGGACGCCGAGCGGCGCGTCCTCGAGGACGCGCCGATCGTCCCCCTCGTCTTCGGGGCCAAGAGCTTCCTCCTCCGGCCGAACATCCGCGGCCTCGGCCCGAACAGCCTCGGCAACCACCTCATGCGCCACGTCTCGTGCGCCCCCGCCACCCCCTCGGAGTGACCCGGTGAACGAAGACACTTCCTCATCCCGCTGGATCCGGCGCCGTCAGCTCTCCGGCCAGCCTCGGCCCTCGCGGGAGATCCTCGCTTCGGCGGTCGGCCGCTCCTCCCTCGTGACGCGGCGCTATTACGGCGTCCGGGTCGCGCGGCTGCCGTCGGGTCTTCCGCCCCTGCGCATCGCGCACCTCACCGACCTCCACGTCGGCCGCGTGACGCCCGAGGCGCGCCTGATCGCCGCCGTCGAGGCCGCCAACGAGCTCGATCCGGACGTGGTGTGCCTGACGGGCGACTACGTCGCCCACAGTCTGCGGTACCTGCCGCGCCTGACGCACTGCCTGAAGGCGCTCAAGCGACCGGCGTTCGCGACGCTGGGCAACCACGACTACTGGCAGGATGGCGGCGCCGTTCGCCGGGCGCTCGAGGCGATCGGCATCCACGTGCTCATGAACGAGTCCGTCGAGCTCATGGCCGCGGGGCGCAAGTGGCGCCTCGTGGGCATCGACGACGCGGTGACCAACCACCACGACGTCAGGCGCGCGTTCGCGCAGTGTAATGGCGAGCCCACGGTCGTGCTGAGCCACCTGGCGGAGCTGGCGCCCGACTGCGCCGGCCGCGGCGCGTCGCTCGTCCTGAGCGGCCACACCCACGGCGGCCAGGTGCGCACTGGGGGGGTGGTCGATCTCGTGATGCGCCGGATGGGCCACCGCTACATCATGGGCTGGTATGCCGCCGGTGAGACCGCGGTGTACGTCAACCGCGGCGTCGGCGCGGCCGTCTTCCCCTGGCGCAGCCGGCACGCGCGCGCCGAGGTGGCCGGCATCGAGCTCTCGCCCGGCCTCGACCGCGGTCCCCGCATTTCGATCGCCGCGGCCGAGTCGGACCACGGCTGGCCGGCCCCTCCCGCCCACGGCGACGGGGTCGCCGCGCCGTTCCCCCGCGTCGAGCGCACCTGAGACTCTCCCGAATTCCTCCCTTTTTCGTTGACCTCTGGCGAACCCCTTCTTAGGTTACGCCGCGATGATGGGTCCGCCCGAGGGGTGGGCCCGCGTCGGATCGGCCTGTAATGATTCGGATTCCTTTGTTGGGGGAGGAGACCCAGATGCGTCGTCTCGTGCAGCGTTCGGTGCTGGTGCTCGCTAGTCTCGCGCTCATCGCTTGCGGTGGTGCCAAGTCGAAGGGCGGCGGCGAGGAGAAGAGCAACTACCAGCAGCTCGCCTCGATGTCGGCTGACATCGACACCTCGATCAACAACCTCCTCGCGCCGGTCGACGGCGTCGACGCGATCGCGACCTCGCTCGAGGAGCTCCCCACCAAGTACAAGATCACGCCCGACGAGGCCCGCGAGCTCGTGCGCAGCACCCTCACCGGCGCGGCGCCCGCCCTGCCCGCCTCGCTCGACGACGCCGGCAAGGCCGAGCTGACGAAGTTCCTGGGGGACCTGGCGAACTTCAAGAACTCGCTCGTCGCGACGCCCGACAACGCGCTCGCCTTCGGCGAGACGCTCGCCAAGTCGCTCGTCGAGATCCCGACGCTCGTCGCCGGCGTCTCCGCCGACGTGGCACTCGTCAAGGGCAACCCGCTCGCCTCGAAGGAAGACAAGGCCAAGGCCGAGAAGGAAGAGGCCGAGGTCAAGACCCTCCAGGACCAGCTGACCACGAAGATCAAGGATTCCCAGACCAAGGTCATGGAGATCCCGGGCCGGGCCAAGGACGCGATCGGCAAGTTCACCGGCGCCCTCGGCAAGCTCGGCATCGACAACGTCGACGCCTTCATGCAGGCCGGTCAGCAGACGGGCGCCGACGCCTCGAACGCTGCGACGGGCGCTGCCGCCAACACGGCCAACGCCGCGACGGGTGCCGCCGAGGCCGCCGCCGAGGGCGCGGCCGAGGGTGCCGAGAAGGCCGCGCAGGACGCCGCCAACCAGTGAGTCCAGCGGACCCCGTCCGGGGTCCGCTCGCCCCGCCTCCGACCCCCTCGACATCGCGACGACGCTAGAGCACAATGCCGCGCGCTGAACGGGATTCAGCATGCCGCAGCGCCGTGATCCAGGGAGTGCGTGATCCGATGGGTGGCCCCGAAGACCTGCTCAACGCCGACAACCTGCCGTTCGTCGAAGGCCTCTACGGGCAGTATCTGCAGTCGCCCGAGTCGGTGCCTGTCGAGTGGAGGCGCTGGTTCGAGCAGATGGCGTGGCCGAAGGCCGGCGGCAACGGCAACGGCCATCACGCCGAGCCGACGGGGCCGTCGTTCCGCCCCACGAGCATCTTCAACCCGCCCGGCGCGGCGACCGCCGCCGCCGCGCGGGCCGACCTGGCCCTCCAGGACCGCGTCGATCAGCTCGTCCGCGCCTACCGCGTGCGCGGTCACAAGGTCGCTCAGCTCGACCCGCTCGACCTGCCTCGCGACCCGCACCCCGAGCTCGATCTGGCGCACTACGGCCTGACCCAGGCCGATCTCGAGAAGACGTTCTCGGCGCGCACGCTCGCGGGCCCGGCCACGCTGACGCTGCGCGAGATCGTCGAGCGGCTGCGCCGCACCTACTGCGGGCCGATCGGCGTGCAGTTCATGCACATCGACGACCTCGAGGTGAAGACCTGGCTGCAGGAGCGCATGGAGAGCTCGCAGAACCAGCGTCAGCTCACGCGCGACGAGCAGGTCCGCATCCTCACCAAGCTCACCGACGCCGAGATCTTCGAGCAGTTCCTCCACAGCAAGTTCGTGGGGGCCAAGCGTTTCTCGCTCGAGGGCGGCGAGAGCTTGATCCCGCTCGTCGATCAGGCGATCGAGGAGGCCGCACGCCACGGCGTCGAAGAGATGGTCTTCGGCATGGCCCACCGCGGGCGCCTCAACGTGCTCGCGAACATCATGGGCAAGAGCCCGGCCCAGATCTTTCGCGAATTCGCCGACAAGGATCCGGCGCTCCACTTCGGTCGCGGCGACGTGAAGTACCACCTCGGCTACTCGAGCGACCGGGTGACCAGCAGCGGACGCACCGTGCACCTCTCGCTCGCGTTCAACCCGAGCCACCTCGAGTTCGTGTCACCGGTGGTCATCGGCCGCGCCCGTGCCAAGCAGGACCGCCGCGGCGACGTCGAGCGCAAGAAGGTGCTGCCGCTCGTCATTCACGGCGACGCCGCCTTCGCCGGTCAGGGCATCGTGCAGGAGACGCTCAACATGAGCGAGCTCCCCGGCTACCGCGTCGGCGGCACGATCCACGTCATCGTGAACAACCAGATCGGCTTCACCACGCCGCCCGAGTCGTCGCGCTCGTCGTACTACCCGTCCGACGTGGCGCGCATGCTCGACATCCCGATCTTCCACGTCAACGGCGAGCACCCCGAGGCGGTCGCCCACGTCATCTCGCTGGCGCTCGACTTCCGCGAGCGCTTCCAGAAGGACGTCGTCATCGACATGTGGTGCTACCGGCGCTACGGGCACAACGAGGGCGACGACCCCGCGTTCACCCAGCCGGTCATGTACGCCCACATCCGGCAGCGCAAGTCGGTGCGCGAGGGCTACCTCGACAATCTGCTGAAGCCGGGCCAGATCACGCGCGAGATCGCCGACGAGATCGCGCAGCGCCGCCGGCAGCACCTCGAAGAAGCGCTCAGTGAGGCGCGGCGCCCCGAGTACGCGTACAAGGCCGACTATGGCCGCGGTGTCTGGTCGGGGTACGTCGGCGGCGCCGACAAGGCGACGCCCGACGTCGAGACCGGCGTGCCGAAGGAGCGCCTCTCGCGCTTGTTGCACGCCCAGGCCCGCACGCCCGAGGGCTTCACGACGCACCCGAAGATCGTCAAGCTGCTCCAGACCCGCGCCGAGATGGCCGATGGCGACAAGCTCCTCGACTGGGGCACCGCCGAGTCGCTGGCGTTCGCCACGCTGCTGACCGAAGGCGTGCGTGTGCGCCTCTCCGGGCAGGACTCGGGCCGCGGCACGTTCAGCCACCGCCACGCCGTTCTCCACGACTACCGCACCGGCGAGCACCTCCTGCCGTTGAACCTGCTCAGCGAGGACCAGGCGCCGATCGAGGCGATCGACAGCCCGCTCTCCGAGCAGGGCGTGCTGGCGTTCGACTACGGCTACAGCCTCGACACGCCCGACGCGCTGGTGCTCTGGGAGGCCCAGTTCGGCGACTTCGTGAACGGTGCCCAGGTCATCATCGACCAGTTCATCGTCAGCTCCGAAGACAAGTGGCACCGGCTGAGCGGTCTCGTGATGCTGCTCCCCCACGGCTTCGAGGGCCAGGGCCCGGAGCACTCGAGCGCCCGTCTCGAACGGTTCCTCGGCCTCTCCGCCGAAGACAACATCCAGGTGTGCTACCCGACGACCCCGGCGCAGTACTTCCATCTGTTGCGGCGCCAGGTGCACCGGCCGATCCGCAAGCCGCTCGTGGTGATGACGCCCAAGAGCCTGCTGCGCCACCCGCAAGCGGTGTCGACGCTCGACGACCTCGCCACGGGCGGTTTCCAGCGCATCCTGCCGGATGCCGCGACCGACCCGACCAAGGTCCGGCGCATCCTGATGTGCTCGGGCAAGGTCTTCTACGACCTGCACCACGCGCGCGAGGTCCTCGGCGCCGAAGACGTCGCCATCCTGCGCCTCGAGCAGATCCACCCGCTGCGCCACGACGAGTTGGCGCGCGTGCTCGCGCCGTACGCCGATGGCACGCCGGTGGTGTGGGTGCAGGAAGAGCCGGCCAACATGGGCGCGTGGCCGTTCCTGCAGGTGAACCTGAAGGACCGAGTCGCCGGGCGGTTCCCGTTCCGCGGCGTGACGCGCCCGGCGACCTCGAGCCCGGCCACGGGCTCGGCCGTCAGCCACCGCATGGAGCAGGAGCTCCTGATCGAGCACGCCTTCGAGCTTCTGTAGGGGAAGGAGCTGCCCGCAATGGCCGTCGAGTTGAAGGTGCCTTCCGTGGGGGAGTCGATCTCCGAGGTGACGATCGGCGACTGGTTGAAAGCGGAGGGTGACTACATCGACGCCGACGAACCGGTCGTCGTCGTCGAGAGCGAGAAGGCGAACCTCGAGGTGCCCTCGCCGAGCAAGGGGCGCGTCACGCGCATCCTGAAGCAGACGGGCGCCACGGCCACGATCGGCGAGGTGATCGGCTACATCGAGGCGGGCGCCGCAGCCGACGCGCCCGCCCCGAAGGCGGCACCCGCGGCCCCCGCCGAAGCTGCGTCCGAGCCCCGCATCACGCCTGCCGCGCGCCGTGTGATGGCCGAGCAGGGTCTTCAGCCAGCCGACGTCCAGGCGAGCGGTCCCGGCGGCCGCATCCTCAAAGAGGACGCGCTGCGGGCCGCCGAGGGCCGTCAGCAGCCCCCCGCCCCGCCGCAGCAGGCGCAGGCGCGCGTCCCCGAGGCGCCCGCTCCCTCGGGGCCCCGCGCCGAGGAGGTCGTCGCGATGACGCCCCTGCGCCGCACGATCGCGCGCCGGCTCGTCGAGGCGCAGCAGACCGCGGCGCTGCTGACGACCTTCAACGAGATCGACATGACCGAGGTGCTGGCGCTCCGCAAGGTGCACCAGGACGCCTTCACCGAGCGCTACGGCATCAAGCTCGGCTTCATGTCGTTCTTCGTGAAGGCGGTGATCGAGGGCCTGAAGGAGTTCCCGGCGATCAACGCCGAGGTCCGCGGCGAGGCGATCGTCTATCGCCAGTACTACGACGTCGGCGTGGCCGTCGGCGGCGGCAAGGGGCTCGTCGTGCCCGTCCTCCGCAACGCCGAGCGGATGAGCTTCGCCGAGATCGAGAAGACGATCGCCGACTTCGGCGCCCGCGCGAAGCAGAACAAGATCGGTCTCGACGAGCTGAAGGGCGGTACGTTCACGATCAGCAACGGCGGCGTCTACGGCTCGCTGTTGTCGACGCCGATCGTCAACCCGCCCCAGAGCGGCGTCCTCGGCATGCACGCCATCCAGGAGCGCCCGGTGGCGATCGACGGCCAGGTGGTGATCCGGCCGATGATGTACATCGCCCTGACGTACGACCATCGGCTCGTCGATGGCCGCGAGGCGGTGACGTTCCTGCGTCGGGTCAAGGCTTGCGTCGAGCAGCCGGTCCGCGTCCTGCTGGAGGTCTGACCGCCGTGCCTCGCCACGATCTCGTCGTCATCGGCGCCGGTCCCGGCGGCTACGTGGCTGCCATCCGCGCCGCCCAGCTCGGCCTCGACACCGCCTGTATCGAGCGGGAGCCGGCCCTCGGCGGCACCTGCCTGCGCGTGGGTTGCATCCCCAGCAAGGCGCTGCTCGAGGCCAGCGAGAAGTACGCTGAAGCGAAGCACCATTTCGCGCAGTTCGGCATCAAGGCCAGCGGCGTCGAGCTCGACCTCGCGGCGATGATGCGCCACAAGGACGAGACCGTGAGCGGCCTCACCCGCGGCGTGGCCGGCCTGTTCAAGAAGAACAAGGTCACTCGATACGAGGGCACCGGGCGCCTCGATGGGCCGGGGCGCGTCGTCGTTCAGAACGCCGACGGCGCCACGGCGCTCGAAGCGAAGCACGTGATCATCGCGACGGGCAGCGAGGTCGCCCCGCTCCGCGGCGTGGAGCTCGACTGGGAATACGTCGGCGGCAGCACGCAGGCGCTCGCCTTCCCCGAGGTCCCCAAGCACCTCGTCGTCATCGGCGGCGGCTACATCGGGCTCGAGATGGCGTCGGTCTGGGCGCGGCTCGGCGCGAAGGTCACGGTGCTCGAGTACCTCGACCGCATCCTCGCCGGCATGGACGCCGAGCTGGCGAAGCTGGCGCAACGCCTGCTCACGAAGCAGGGGCTCGACATCCGCCTGGGCGTCAAGGTCACCGGCGCCCGCCGCGACGACGGCGGCTGCGTCGTCGAGGTCGAGGGCGGAGAGCCGGTCCGCTGCGACCGCGTGCTGCTGGCGGTCGGCCGCCGTCCTTTCACCGAGGGGCTGGGCCTCGAGACGGTGGGCGTGAAGACGGACGAGCGCGGTCGCATCCCGGTCGACGCGTCGTTCGAGACCAGCGCCAAAGGCGTCTACGCGATCGGCGACGTCATCGCCGGACCGATGCTGGCGCACAAGGCCTCCGAAGAGGGTGTGGCCTGCGTCGAGAAGATCGTCACCGGCTACGGGCACGTGAACTACGATGCCATCCCGGGCGTCGTCTTCACGAATCCGGAGATCGCCGCGGTCGGCCGTACCGAGGAGCAGCTGCTCGCGGCGGGCGTGGCGTTCAAGAAGGGGCGCTTCCCCTTCTCCGCCATCGGCCGCGCCCGTGCCCTGGGGCAGACCGACGGGTTCGTCAAGATCCTGGCCGACGCGAAGACCGACCGCATCCTCGGCGTGCACATCATCGGGCCGCGGGCCGGTGATCTGATCGCCGAAGCGGTCGCCGCCATCGAGATGGGCGCCTCCGCCGAAGACGTGGCCCGTACGTCGCACACGCATCCCACGCTCGCCGAGGCAATGAAAGAGGCCGCGCTTGCGGTCGAGGGCCACCCCATCCACGCCTGATCGCGCTACCCTCTGGGGCGACACCTCGGAGGCCGGAGCATGCGCATCCCCGACGTCGCGGAGTCCACCCCCCTCGGCCGTATGCTGCCTCAGTCCGTGCGGCGCAGGCTCGAGAACCTCACCGACAACCTCAACACCGTGCTGGCGGTGCAGAACCCGCGAGTGATGGCGCAGATGGCGCCATCCGCCGTGCGCGGCCTCTTTCTGAAGGTGGGCCGACGCGGCGAGCCCGTCGCGATGCAGGCGGGGCACGCGGCGCTCTTCGACTTCGCCTATCCGTCGAACAGCCCCGAGATGCGGGCCCTCTACGCCAAGGCGAAGAAGCTCCAGTGGGACGCCGCCCGCGACGTCGACTGGTCGGTGTCGGTCGATCCGCACGACCCCGCGGTGCCGCTCTTGCCCGAGGACTTCATCGCCTGGGACGTCATCGCCAGGTACGCGCCCCGCGTCACGCCGGAGGACCGGCGCGACGTGATCCATGCGGTGTCCGCGTGGATGCTCAGCCAGTTCCTCCACGGCGAGCAGGGCGCACTCTTTGCCGCCGCCCAGGTCACCGAGGCCGTGCCTTCGATGGACGGCAAGCTGTACGGTGCCACGCAGGTCATGGACGAGGCGCGCCACGTCGAGGTGTTCCACCGGTACGTCACGACGAAGCTCGAGCGCCTCTACGACATCAACGACAACCTCTTCACGATCATCGACAGCCTCATGACCGACGGCCGCTGGGACATGAAGTTCCTCGGCATGCAGATCATGGTCGAGGGGCTGGCGCTCGGTGCCTTCGGCATGTTCCGCAAGGTCACGAAGGAGCCGCTGCTGGCCGACATTCTGCGACGCGTCATTCAGGACGAAGCGCGGCACGTCCACTACGGTGTGCTGGCCTTGCGCGAGCACTTCACGCAGCACCTGAGCGAACGGGAACGAAGGGAGCGGGAAGACTGGGCTTTCGAGGTGGCGGTGCTCATGCGCAACCGCTTTCTCGCTTTCGAGCTCTACGAGGAGCGCTTCGGCGCCTCGATGAACTGGGCCCAGTGGACCGAGGTGATGGAGCACTCGCCGGGGATGAATCTCTTCCGGACGCAGATGTTCAGCAGGCTCGTGCCGAACCTTCGTGACATCGGCCTGCTCACGCCCCGGATCATGCCGCACTACGAGCGCATGGGGCTCGCGCGCTACTTCGAGGGCCGCTCGGCGCTCCAGTTGGGCGACGCGGAGACCTGAAAAGCAGAACGGGCTCCGGAGTGAACTCCGGAGCCCGTTTTGAGCGTCCCCAGCGGGATTCGAACCCGCGTTACCGGCTTGAAAGGCCGGCGTCCTGGGCCTGACTAGACGATGGGGACCCGTGGCTGCGAAACCGTGGGCCGTCTGGGACTCGAACCCAGAACCAACGGATTAAAAGTCCGCTGCTCTACCATTGAGCTAACAGCCCAGCCAATGGCCCGGGCTTTCTAACCGGCTTCCCCCGCCGTGTCAAGTGTCGCCGGGCGGCCCGTTGACAGGCGTCGGAGGCGCCATTTAGAGTGCGCAACGTGTCGACCGGGCAGAGGCGGACGCGTGCACGTCACGACGCACCAGCTCTCCATCGCAGGGCAGCGGCTGACGATCCGGTCGTCGGCGGACCCCGCCCATCTGGAGCGGCTGGCGGCCGAGGTCGACCGACGCGTCGCGCGCGCCGGCGGCCAGGGCGCGCCCCCGGTGGGCGCGGCGCTCCTCGCGGCGCTCGGCCTGGCCGACGAGCTGGAGAAGGCTCGCGGCGAGTTGGCCCGCCTCCGCACCGACGTCGTCCGTCGTGCCGACGAGATCCTGGTCACTCTCTCCGATGCCGGCCGACGATAGGCGTGGACGCTGAACGACCGAAGGCGGCGCTCCGGCGACGCTATCGCGCCTTGCGCCAGGGCTTGCACCCGCTGCTGCGGTCGCGCCTCGACCCGTTGGCGCAGGCGGTCGTCGTTCGCTCGCGCCTCTTTTCCCACGCGGGGCGGCTGGCCCTCTACCGCCCGTTCGACGGCGAGCCGGGCACCGCCCACATCGCCGCCGCCGCCCGTGCCGCCGGCAAGCAGGTGGTCTACGCCCGGTTCGCTCCGCGTGAACCCCTCGCCTTCGTCGAGGCCCGCACCTGGACGCTCGTTCGCGGCGTCCCCCAACCCCTCGGCCCCGAGGTGACCCTCGCCGACGACGACCTCGTCGTGGTGCCGGGGCTCGCGTTCGACGCCGAGGGCTTCCGCCTCGGCCTCGGAGGCGGACACTACGACCGCACGCTCGCGCGGCACGCCTGCGCCACCCTCGGCCTGGCGTTCGAGTGCCAGCGGCTCCGCCGCCTCCCGCGCGATCCCTGGGACCGCCCCGTCGTCGCCCTGGCCACGGAGCGAACCCTCTACACTTTCGAGAGAACGGAGTTCCCCACTTGACGACGGAGTACCTGGTCAGCGCAGTCGTCGGACTGCTGATCGGCGCCGCCGTGGGGCTCGTCCTCGCCCGCCGCCGTGGCGCCGCGTCGCAAGACGTCGAGCGCCTCCGCGCCGAGGCCGAGGCCGAGGCGGCGCGCATCCGGAAGGAAGCCGAGATCGGCGCTCGCGAGAGCGCAGTGGCCCTCACTGCCGAGGCCGAGAAGGACGCCGCCCGCGTCCGCCACGAGCTTGTGCGCCGCGAGGAGCGGCTCCACAAGAAGGAAGAGCAGGTCGACGCCCAGGCCGAGGAGCTCTCGCGCAAGGAGTCGCGCATCAATCGGCGCGAGAAGGAGCTCGTCCGCCGCGAGAAACGCGTGACGAAGCAGGAGGAGGATCTCGAGAAGACGATGGCCGAGTCGCGGCGCAAGCTCGAGCGCATCGCCGGCCTCTCCCAGGATCAGGCCCGCGGCCAGCTGATCGACGCGGTCCGGGACGACGCTCGCGCGGCGAGCATCGAGGAGATCCGCGCCGTTGAGGCGGAGGCGCGGCGTATGGCCGACGAGCGCGCGCGCATGATCGTCAGCGCCGCCATCCAGCGCTACGCGAGCGAGCACGTCGCCGAGCGCACGGTCACCGTGGTGCAGCTGCCGAGCGAGGACCTCAAGGGCCGCATCATCGGCCGCGAGGGGCGCAACATCCGCGCCTTCGAGTCGGCCACCGGCTGCGACCTCATCGTCGACGAGACGCCCGACGCCGTCGTCATCAGCTGCTTCAATCCGGTGCGGCGCGAGGTCGCCCGGCTCGCCCTCGAGAAGCTGCTGACGGATGGCCGCATCCACCCCGCTCGCATCGAGGAGGTCGTCGCCAAGTGCGAGGGCGAGGTCGACGGCATCCTCAAGAAGCACGGGGAGGCGGCGGTGCTCGAGCTCGAGGTGGGCGGCCTCCACCCGGAGCTGGTCAAGGCGCTCGGCAAGCTGCACTTCCGCCAGAGCTTCGCCCAGAACGTGCTGCGTCACAGCATCGAGGTCGGCTTCCTGGCCGGCGTGATGGCGGCGGAGCTCGGCCTCAACGAACAGCACGCGCGTCGCGCGGGCCTTCTGCACGACATCGGCAAGGCGGTCGACCACGAGGTCGAGGGACCGCACGCGCTCGTCGGCGCCAACCTCGCGCGAAAGCACGGCGAGAAAAAGCAGGTGGTCCAGGCCATCGCCACCCATCACGAAGACGACCCGGGCTCGGTGCTCGGGCACCTCGTCGCGGCGGCGAACGCGCTGTCGGCCAGCCGGCCGGGCGCGCGGCGCGACACCCTCGCCGGCTACGTCAGGCGCCTCGAGGATCTCGAGGCGATCGCTGCGGGCTTCGAGGGCGTCGAGAAGGTCTACGCCGTGCAGGCCGGGCAGGAGGTGCGCGTCCTCGTCGACAATGCCCGCCTCAGCGACAAGGACTCCGAGCTGCTGTGCCGCGACATCGCGAAGCGCGTGCACGACGAGCTCGGGCCGCAAGGCAAGATCCGCGTGACGGTGCTGCGCGAGACCAGGGCCGTCCAGTACGCGCGCTGACGGGTCGGCCTTGTATCCGGACGCCCCACTGAAGATGATTCAGTTTCACTCCGGGAATGGTGGGAGCCCGATGACGAAGGACGAGGTGTTCGAGAAGGTCCGCGATGCGTTCGTCGAGGCGCTGGGCGTCGACGAGGACGACGTGACGCCCGACGCGAAGATCTTCGACGAGCTGGGAGCCGAGTCGCTGGACCTGCTGGAGATCGTGTTCCTGCTGGAGCGCACGTTCGACGTGAAGATCCCGCGCGGCGGCATCCAGGAGGCGAGCCAGCGCGGCATCGATCCCAGCGAATACGAGAAGGATGGCGTCCTCACCGAGACGGCGCTGTCGAAGCTCGGTGAGCTGATGCCGGAGATCGATCCGAGCGAGCTCGTCCCGGGGCTCACGCCCAACGACATCCCGCGCCTCTTCCGCGTGGCCACGTTCCACAACATCGTGATGGCGCTGCTCCACCAGAAGGGCGTGCAAGTCGAAGGCTTCACGCCACCCTCCGCCGCCAATTGATGGCGATCTGAGCGGCGTGGACTTCGGCTTCGTCGTCCATCCGCTGCTGGCCGGGCAGCGCACGCTGCTCGGTCTGCGTTCGCGCGACGCCGCGCTGGCGTTCACCGGACGGTCTCTTCGACCTGCGCCGCGGCTGGTGTCGCGGCTGCGGGTGCGCGATCCCCTGGGCGCGGAGTGCCGGGGAGTGCTCGTCGCAGTCCCTCACCTGCCCGAGGAGCTGCTCGAGGACCAGGAACGCGGTGTGACGGCGATCCTCGACGCGGTGCGCCTGTGCCACGCGGAGGGGGCTTCCGTGGTGGGTCTGGGCGCGGTGGCCGCGGTCATCGGGGGCCAGGGCAAGGCCATCGCCGAGGCGGCCCCCTGCGCGGTCACGACCGGCAACGCGTTCACGGCGCTCGCGGCGGTCGAGACGCTGGATCGCTTTCGGCGGCGCGGCGGGCGCCGCGGTCCCGTCGGCCTTGCGGGACCACCGGGCTCGGTGGCCACGGCCATCCTGAGGCTGCTGATGGCGCGCGGCGAGCGCGTCCGCATTGCCCTGAGCGCGCCGCCGGCGCCGCTGCGCAAGCTGGTCGAGCGCCTCACCGCCGAGGGACCCGGCCGCGCCGAGTTCGTGGCCGATCCGCTCGCGGTGCTGCACGACCGCCACGTCCTCGTCGCCGCCTCCAGCACCGGCGGCCGCCTGCCGCTGTCTGCGCTTCCGGGCGGGAGCGTCGTCATCGACGTGGCCGCGCCCGTCGACGTGCGGGACGACGTTCCGCCGCGACAGGACGTGCTCTTGCTCGACGGCGAGTACGTACGCCTGCCGAGGCCTCTCGGCGGCGACCCGTGGCGCACCCTCTATGGCCTCGTCACCGGCCAGCGCCGACACGTCTTCGCGTGTTATGCCGAGCCGATGGTGCTCGCCCTGGCCCGGCGACCCGATGCGGCGACCGTCGGCCGAGACCTGCCGCTCGAGCGCGTCCGCGCGCTGGGAGCGCTGGCCGCCGAGCACGGCTTCTGGATCGACGAGCTCTTCGAGCGCGGGCGGCCGCTCGGCGCCGCGCGCCTGGCGCTGTTCGGCTGACGCCGCGACGGGACGACGGAGGCGCCGGTGGACGAGCAACGGTACTGGGTCTTTCAAGTCCAGATGGAGGCGTCCGGACCGGCGCAGTACCTGCTGGCGGCGCTCTCGCCGGCCGACGTCGCGGACACCGGCCTGCGGGGCGAGGCGGTGCTCGGCTTGCTCTCGCGTCCGGAGGGTCCGATCGACGCGGAGAACCTGCGGCCGAACCCGGCGTTCCTCGCGTTTCTGCATTGGGCCATCGCGAAGCACGCGCCCGGAAACCGACATCTGCTCGATTCGGCGCGTCGCCAGGGCGATGGCTGGGTCTACATCATCGACGCACGCACGCCGTCGCCGCAGGGATCGGTGCCTCCGGAGGACATCCTCGGCGCGTTCGAGGTTCGTCAGGGCGCCCTCGTGCGGTACCAGGCGTCGCCAACCTACCGGGTGGCGACGGCGAACGGCCCGCCGTGCCTCGATCCGTGGTTCGCCGACCGGCTGCGCGAGGAGCTGCTGCGGCGCGCGCGGGAGACTACGGACGACGCCTGAGCAGCTTCGGCAGGACCTCGGCCTCGGCGGACTCCATGCGCTCCGTCTCCTGCGGCTCGTGATGATCGTGCCCGATCAGATGCAGCGTGCCGTGGACGAGCAGGAAGGTGACCTCGTCGAGCAGCGACCAGGGCCCCGGCCCGACGACCGGCTCCAGGCGCGGCAGCATCCCGTCCTCCTCGACCTGCCGGGCGGCGGTGTCGAGGCTGATGACGATATCGCCCAGGATGGCCTCGGGACCGAGCACCGCGAAGGGCTCGTTCTGCGGGAAGCTCAAGACGTCCGTGGGCTTGTCCTGCTGGCGCCACTGGCCGTTCAGCGCCCGGATCTCCTCGTCGTCGGTGAGGACGACGACGAGGTCGGCGTCGGGGACCCCCAGCGCGTCGAGCAGCTTCGCGGCGCGCCGGCGAAGCGTGCCCGGAGTGACGCGGCCCCGGACGGTGGGCCGTTGCTGGATGGTGATCACGCGCCTTCGTCCTCCTCGTAGGCCTCGACGATCGCCTGAACCAGCGGATGCCGCACGATGTCGGTCTTGGTGAACTGGATGCGCGCGATGCCCTTGACGCCTTCGAGGATACGCACCGCATGCGACAGACCGCTCTCGACCCCCTCGGGCAGGTCGGTCTGCGTCACGTCGCCGGTCACGATGGCGCGTGAGTGCTGGCCCAGGCGCGTCAGGAACATCTTCATCTGGTCGCGCGTGGTGTTCTGGGCCTCATCCAGGATTACGAACGAGTGGTTCAGCGTGCGACCGCGCATGAAGGCGAGTGGCGCCACCTCGATCGTGCCGCTCTCGACCAGGCGTGTGGCCCGATCGATGTCGACCATGTCGTACAGGGCGTCGTACAGCGGGCGCAGGTACGGGTTCACCTTCTCGATCAGCGTGCCCGGCAGGAAGCCGAGGCGTTCGCCGGCCTCGACCGCGGGACGCGCGAGGATGATGCGCTTGACCTCGCGGCGCTTGAAGGCGGCCATGGCGGCGGCCATCGCCAGGTACGTCTTGCCCGTGCCGGCGGGGCCCACCGCGAAGACGAGGTCGTGCTTCTCGATGGCCTCGAGGTAGGCCTGCTGATTGGGCGTCTTCGGCGCGATCGGACGCCGGTCGTGGGTCGCGCCCACCGGGTGCGCCGAGAGGTCGTCCAGGTCGACGCGGGTGTCGCCAGCCTGCAGGAGACGCACGGCGCGGTCGACGTCCTCGACGAAGAGCGGCTTCCCGGACTCCGCGACGCGTACGAGCTGGTCGAGGACACGCTCGGCGAGGCGCACCCGGTCGGGTGGGCCGGACACTGTGACCTGCCCGCCGCGAGCGCCGAGCCGGACGCCCAGGCGGCGCTCGAGCAAACGGCGGTTCATGTCCTGAGGGCCCCAGAGCGCCGCCGCCACCTCGGGCGACTCCGAGACCGAGATCACCACGTGATGGGTGCCGTCGGAGGCCAAGTTCACCTCAGGTCGAAGTCCACGCCGATGCTCAGGTAGTCGAATGGCTCCTGGCCCGGCAGACGCAGCAGCTCTGCGTCGAGGAGGTCCTTGGCGGGGAGCGCCTCGAGGTCCTCGGGATAGCTGCCCTGCTCGATACGATACACCTCGAGCGCCGCGGAGGCGGCCAGGATGCGATTCGCGCGCAGGCGCGCGACCGTCTGGCGCCCCACCTCGGCTGCGTTCTCGTCGATCTGCTCACGGGATCGCAACACGAACCAGACGACGGCCACGAGTCCCGCGAGGAACAGGAGGTTCACCGCGACGCGTCCCGCGAGCCGCCCGAAGTGACGCCCGCGGTTGCCGCCGGCGCCAGACTCCTTCGCGGGCACGGCCTTCACCGGCGCGATGAAGCCCTCGTCGAGCAGCGAGAGGAGCGCCTTGCAGGTCTCGAACTCGCCGATGCGACTGCGCTCGATGAGCGCGTGGACGTCGGTCTTGCCGTCGATGAGGCGGAGGACGCGGCGTTCCTTGCGTCCCAGCCGGGACGTCGCCCCGCCGACGGCGGCAGCACGGCGCCCCGCGCCGCGACCTGCCTGCGACATGTCGACGCTCTCGCTGAACGCGTCGTCGAGGATGCGCTCCAGCGCGTCGGCTTCGGTCTCCAGGTCGTCGACCTCGCGCAGCGGGCGATAGACGATGTCGTAGTTGTTGATGCGCGCGCGGACGAGCGGCCACTCGTCCAGGCGGCGGAAGCCCTCCATGAGGAGGCTTTCGGCGGCGAGCGGCTCGATCACCGGCTTGGCGAAGCCCGCGGGTCGCGCTTCGAAACGGTAGCTGCCCGCCTTCCACTCGAAGACCGCATAGAGGGTCTCGAGGGTCTGCAAGGTCGTGAATTCCTTGAGGACTTCGGGCGTGATCCACTCGTTCTCGAGCAGCACCTCGCCCACCGGCTTGAGCGTCTGCTTCTGGGCCTTGAGCGCGGCGTCGAGCTCGTCGCGCGCGATCAGACCCGCCGCGAGCATCATGTGACCGAGCAGGTCGCGTTTGTCGCGGCGAGCCGCGTCGCAGCGGATGACCTTGCCGCCCCTGAAGTAGACCTGGACATCGCTCAGGTCTCCGGCGCCGCCGGTGACGTGCAGAATGCCCGTCTTCTGCTGATTGCCGAGGAGCTGCAGGATGTCGGGGATGCCGAACTCGCCGAGGTCGCCCTGCACGTCACACCTCGCCGCGGGTGATCTGGAACGCGCGCACCGCGCTCACCAGCCAGAGGACGCCGAGGCCGCCGAGCAGCGTCCAGTTCTGTGCGTGCGTAGGCAGGGTCGCCGGCGCCGGCTCGAGGAGCAGCCCGTGCGGCAGGAGCAGGCGCAGCGCGAGGAGGATGGCCAGCGCAAGCAGGAGCGCACCGCGCAGCGGCCGGCCGCGCATGAGACCGGCCAGCCCCGGCAGGAGGAGGCCCGCGATCCGCGTGCCCCATCGCAGGGCGAGCTGCAGGCGCCCGATCGCCACCTCCTTCTGATACCGGATGCGGCGGTCGACGGGCAGATTGCGCACGAACAGGTTCGTGCACGGCTCGCAGAGGCGGCCACCCTCGCCCTCGTCGGCGAGGCGAACGGGCGCTGGATGCGCGCAGCGAGAGCACGGCCGCGTCACGCGAAGGCGTGACTGCGCGGCGCGCAGGACGCCGAACAGCAGGATCGTGATCGCCGCGAAGAGCGGCGCGGCCATCTCGGGCACCGGCCCCGCGGCGACCTGCCACAGCCGCGCTGCGAGCGGCGTCGGCGAGAAGAGGTCGCTGAACGCGCGCCGCGTGAGCTGGTCCGCCGGCAGCTCGAGATCGACCACGTAGCGGTTCAGGTTGGGCTCGGCGTCCTCGTTCCAGGTGGCGACGCGCTCCGGCGCGAGCGCCGATGCCTTCGACATCTGCTCGTTCGACTCGCCGAGCCGCGTCTGCCGCTGGTACAGCCGATGGAGGTTGAACACGGGCTCGACGGCGTTCGGCAGCGCGGCGACCGCCTGCTGGTACGCCCGCTCCGCGCTCTGCAGGCGGCCCATGGCGAAGCGCACGTTGCCGAGGTTGTTGGCGACGATGCCCTCCGCCTCCCCCTGGCCCGCGACGATCGCCTGCGCCTCGTGGAGCAGCTTCTCGGCCGGTTCGAGGCGACTCTGGCGCTTGTGCGCGAGAGCGAGCACCACCCGCGCCTCCCAGTCCTGGGGCGAAGCGGCCACGGCGGCCTCCACCTGCACGACCGCGCGGGGATCGGCCGGGTCGCGCGTCAGCCGATGGAGCGCCTGCGGCACGCCGGTGCCCGCCTCGCTCAGGCGATCGGTCATGCGCAGCATCCACGGGGCGGCACCCAACAGGACGGTGAACGCCACTGAGAGCGCGCGCTCGGTCGGTGACTGATACGACCAGAGCAGGATCATCGCCGGAAAAAACAGTACGTATGGTCCGAACCCGTAGAACAACGGAATCAGCGCCAGAATGACCACCGATGCGAGCACCAGGAGCTTGGTGACGACCGGAAACAAGTCGCCGAGGCCGTAGTAGAGGCTCAACCCGTGCCGGAACAGCTGTGCCAACAGAAAGACGCACGCCAGGACGCTCAGGACGAGCATCGCGGTGATCGTGGCGTCGCCGACCAGCAACACACGGCGCTGGAAGTCGTTGATCTGCGCGAAGAACGCATTCACGCGTTGGACGAACCACTTGTGGATGGCGAAGGGCTGCGCCTTCAACGCGAGCGACGCCTCGGTGAGGTGCGTCTCCGGCAGATCAGGCGACAGCGTGCGCGCCTGCTCGAGGAGCGCCCTCGCGCGGTCGCCGCTCGCGGCGGCGGCCGCGCCACGCGCCTCACGCAGCAGCGCGAACGAGAGCGCGTCGAGGTGCCGGATGCCGTTGTCTCGGCACAGCCCGACCACCTGCCGGAAGAGCTCGTCGGCCCGCGCTTCGTCGCCGGCCTCGACGGCCTGGCGACGCAGCTTCCAGGCCGCCTTGATGTGGTCGGGGCCGTAGATGGGGCGAACGAGCGCCCGGGAAGGGTCCTGCGCCTCGGCGGGCGCGGCGGCAGTCTGGGCGCCGGCGACGACCGGCAGCAATGCGACGCCGAGCAGCCAGGCCAGGAGCCAGCGGGCCGCGACGAACATCCAGCGAATCCCTCGCCACACGGGTGTGTTCGTATAGAGAACAGGACGCGAGTACCACGAAAGGCGGGCGGGGGCCAACTCCTGCCGCCTTCGCCCGCGTGGGTCGGTCCCGCCCTGGCGCGCCGATGGACGGCGTGGTATGCAGCGCTCGCACACCATGAGCGACGCCATGCCCACCGCAGCGGATCGCGAGAAGCGACGCATGCTCGAGAAGCTGCTCGACGAAGGCGTCGTGACGGTGCAGCTCGACACGCGCCGTGAGGGCGTCGATCTCCCCCCTCACCTCCGCGGGGTTCCGTCGGTGGCGCTGAACCTGAGCCGGCGCTACGGCCTCGATGTCTTCGACGTCGGCCCGGCGGCGGTGCTGGCGAGCCTCTCCTTCCAAGGCCGTCGCTACACCTGTCGACTGCCCTGGTCGGCCGTCTTCCTGATGACCAGCCAGGCGACGGAGCGTGCGTATGTGTTCCCGGCCTCCGTTCCGCCCGAGTATCCGGCGCTGCTCAGCGACGTCGGGGAGGCCGTCCCGGAGGACGTGCCGGACGCGCCGGCGGCCGAGCCCGAGCAGCCGCCAGCCCCGCCGAAGGGTCCCCCGAAGCTCCGCCTGATCAAGAACGATTGAGCGTCGTCGAGCGCTCGGCATACACTGCGCCGTCGTGACGCTCCCCCGCCTGCTGCGCGAGATCTTTCGCGCCCTGTACTGGATCGGCACCATCGGCCTCGGCGCGACGGTCGCGCTGTCGGCGACGTTCGGTGCCTATCGCCGCCCCGCGGTCGATGACGCGGACCTGGTGCCTGCGATGGTGCGCCCGGACGACCCCGACGGTCGTCGCTGTGCCGATCGCCTCCGTGTGCTCTACCGCGAGCTCGTCGACCGCGCCGGCCGGACCTTCGTCGGCGACGGCGGCCCCTCGCCTGACTTCGCGGCCGACTGGGCCGACTGGTCGGGGAGCTGGCGCCTTGGCCTCGAGCGCACACGCGGCGCGTGCCGCCTGCGGGACAGCGTCGCGATGCGGCCCGTGGCGGAGCTCGCCGACAGCCTCGAGCGCCTCCACCTCGCCTACACCACCGCGCTGCTCGGCTTCAGCGACGTCGGCCGTCGCGAGCTCATCAACGTACGGCGGTTGTACAGTGAGCTGGGCCTGGCGGAGAAGACGCCGCTCTGAGGCCGCCGGGCGGCGCCTTCAGTCGGCCTCTGCGCTCCGCCGCGAGAGCTGCTTGAATCGCTGCTCCGCCTGCGGCTTGTGCGCGTGCCGGGGGTGGCGGTTCACGAACCGCTCGTACAGGTCGCGCGCCGTGCGGCGCTCCCCCATTCGGTCGTAGGCGTAGGCGAGGTTGAACCCGGCCTCGGCCAGCAACTTGCGCTCGAGATCGGTCTCGAGCGCCTTGCGCAGCAGGTCCGCCGCGCGAGGAAAGTCCTTGAGACGCAGCGCGGCCATGCCCTGGAAGTACAGCAGCTCACCCCGGTAGGTCGGCTCGCCGTGGTACTCGAGCGCCTTGGAGAAGGCCTCGTCGGCCTGGGCGAAGTTGCCCTGGTCGAACAGCTGCTTGCCGCGATCGAAGGTCTCCTTGGCGACGTCAGCCTTGAAGCGCGAGACCAGGTCCTCGAGCAGGCCGGCGAAACGGACGCGGCGCAGGGCGTTGAACGAGGCCACCGCCTGCTCCTTCTGCCCCTCCCTCACCATGCGCTCGAACTCGAGGAGCTCACGCTCGATCTGCTTCCAGCGGCCGAGCTCGGCGTTGAGCTCGGCGATGCGCTGCTTGTACTCCGACTCCTTCTGGTCGAAGAGCGCACGGTCCGCCTGCGTCTTGTCGAGGCGCGCCTGGAACGTCAGCCAGAGGCCGCCGGCGATCAGCACGGTGAAGAGGATGTAGGCGACGAAAGAGTTCAGGAGGTTGCGACGCTCGCCCTGGCCGAGCGCCCGCGAGACGCTCTTCACCTCGGCCGACAGGTTCGTGACGTGGTTGTCGGTCTTGATGGTGACGTTGCGAGTGTTGACGACCTCCTCGCGGAGGCGCGCCAGCTCCTCGAGGAGCGTTTCGTCGCGGTCGGGCTGCATGGCGCGGGGATGATTGGGGAAGCGAAGAGGCGCGTCAAGGCGACCATCGCGCCGTGACGTCTCGCGAGACGATCAGCCGCCGGCGTCGGGAGCCGGAGCGGCGGCGTCGGGGGCCGGCACGGCGGCGTCGCCGCCCGCGGCGGGCGCGCCCGCGTCGGGGGCGGCGCGGTTGGCCGCGTTGATGTCGACCTGGAACTCGAGGAAGACCTCGGAGCCCGCGGGCGGCGGGTTGCGCAGCGAGAGCTGGAAGCCGCTCGGGCAGGCCGGCTCGGACGGGTTGATCTCGTACTCCTCGCTGCCGTAGCGGATGCGCAGGTCGGAGCCGCCGGCGCCCTGCTCGCAGCGCGCCGCATCGGCGCCGCCGCACTGCTGGGCGAGCAGGTCGCGGCACTCGGCGCCGACCTCGTCGTCGCGGCAGCCGCGCTGCACGGCGATCGAGTAGTTGTCGACGTTCGCGCGCTCGGCATCGGTCTCGCACCCCCGAGGCGCCTCGAGCGGCTGCCCGTCGGCGCCGCGGCGCACGAAGCACGCGGGACGCTTGTCGAGGCAGTACGTCGACACGATGCGCGCCACCTGGTCGCGAATCCGGAGGAGCGACTGCGAGAAGTCGTCGGTGCAGATGTGGACGCAGTCGCCGCCGCTCAGCTGGTCATCTTCGGTGCACCCGATGCCGTTGAAGCCGAAGCGCTCGGCCAGCTCGAGATAGCGACGACCGCTGAAGGCCACGCCGTTGGCCGATTCGCAGGACGGCTGGATCGCGCCCTCGCACTTGCCCGCGGGGCAGCAGAGGTCGCGGTCCTTCTCGGGGTCGAACTCCGGCTTGTCGGGGTCGCACGTCGGATCGGAGGGCACCGCCGGCGGGTTGTAGCTGATCTCGAAGCCCTGCGGCGTGAAGTCGCGCAGGCCGACGATCGAAGCGACGACGAGCGAGTCGGCCGGGCTGCGCTTCAGCTTGATCAGGAACTCTTCGTAGTCGGCGATGGGCGTCAGGTTGTCGCGGAACCACTCGCAGTTGCTGTTGTCGCTGCGGCTGATCACGCAGCGCTGCTCGTAGCAATCCTCGGCGGCGAGGCCGCCGCACTCGCGGCGGAAGCACTCGGCCTTGTTGCCGCCCTGGCACAGCTTGCCGTCGGCGTAGCCGTTGGGTACGCCGTCGCCGTCACCGTCGGCCGGACCGTACTTGCAGATGGCGCGCTTGCTGGCAGCCGGGTTGGAGGCCGGATCGGAGCAGTCGACCTCGTCGGAGATGAGGACGACGACGAGCACGGCGTCGGGCCGCAAGAACTGCGGCGCGTCGGGCGCGCCCGGATCGTAGAAGCAGAGCTGATTGTACGTGCCGTCGGGATTACAGCACTTGCCGAAGAGGTCCTTGTTGGGACCGTCGCACGACAGCGAGAGGCGGACCGCCTCGAGCCCCTTCTCGAAGCCGTCGCCATTGGTGCCGAGCGTCGCCATGCAGCGGAACTTGCGCTCGAGATCGGCCTGACGCTCCGCCGGCGTGTTGCCGGTGAGCTCGTCCGACTTCAGGATCTTCCCGAACTTCAGATTGCCCTGGGCGTCGAGCAGATCGGCGCAGTCGGCCGTGTCGGGCGCCTTCGGCATGTTCGTGACGGGGTCGACGCAGTTCAGCGAGGGCGTCGGCGCCGCCGGCGTGTTCAGGAACGTGCCGCTGCGGCCCGGCGTGCGCAGGTCGGTGTCGACCACCGCGATGCGGTAGTCGGCCGCCTGGCCGAGGTCCTTCGCGAGGAAGTCGGAGAACAACGAGAAGTTGCGGGTGAGGTTCTCCTGCTCCTCGCACATGGAGCCGGAGTCGTCGATCATGAAAAGAAAGTCGATCTTCGTCTTTTGAGGCAGCGAAAAGCCTTGGCGGTTCGCTGAGGTGACGACCTTGTCGAGCTGCTCGAGCGGATGGTCGTTGCAGCCGAGGAGGAGCAGTGGCGCGACGATGGCCCACCGGTAGCGGCCCGCCGTGCCTTTGGTCGACTTTGTGCCCATCGCGCGCGATCCTTCTTCGTGACTCCGGCCCCGGAACCCTATCTCGGGGCGCGGACGCGAGTCAATCCGCCGCGCGGGGCCGATTTTCGGCGCCCGCGGCCGCCGCGAGCGGCTCCGGCTCGTCGTCGGCGGCGTCGAGCGGCGACGGGCCTTCCGTCGCCCGGACGACGCCGCGCCAGCCGGTGCGTCCGAGGATGATGAACCCGGCCCCGACGACCACCTGGATGATCAGCTGCGTCGCGTGCAGCATGACGGTGTAAAGCACCAGATTTTCGCGGCTTTCTGGCGCGAGCACCAGCAGCGAGAAGCCCGCAGCGAGCGAGAGCTCGAACGTCCCGGTCATGCCCGGTCCGCCGGGCGCCATGATGCCGACGACCAGCACCGCCAGCAGCGCGAAGCCGCCCGTGAACGTGAGATCCGGAATGTGCGTCGCCCACGCCATCACGGTCATGCCGATGCCCTGGACGGCCCAATAGATGGCGGTGAAGACGATGAACCAGAAGATGCGCCGGCGGTCGGGCAGCACGCGGAGGCCGTCGAGGAAGGCGCCGAGGAGGCGCACCGCCTTGCGCGTCAGGCCGCCGTGGATGCGGTCGCCGACGCGGGCGATGAACGCCACGGTGGCGCGTCGCCGCGCGTAGCCCATCACGAGCACCACCAGCGCCGTCAGGAAGATCGCGCCGGCGATGTAACCGGCCAGCTTGACCGCCTCGACGGCGGGGTTTCCCGTCTGTGGCAACAGCGACATGAAGACGAAGAAGAGCGCGACGAACAACAGGCCGTCGATCACGCGCTCGACCACCACGGTGGCCATCGCGCCGGAGGCGCTGACGCCCCCCTTGCCGCGGATCAGGACCGGCCGCACGAACTCTCCGAGCCGCAGCGGCAGCACCATGATGGCCATGTAGCCGATGGCCCCGGCGGCCATCACGTCGCCCCAGCGTACCGGACCGAGCGCCCGCACCAGCACGCCCCAGCGCGCCATGCGCACCACGTGGCCCAGCGTGAACAGCAGCAGGTAGATCGTGAGGAGGCCCACGTCGACGGTGGCGAGCCGCCGGCCGAAGTCGGACCAGTCCTCGCCGCGGAACGCGACCCAGACCAGCACCGCGCCGAGGGCGGTCGACAGGACGTACTTGAGCAGGATCTTGCGCAAGGCTTTTCCGTGCGGGCCTTTCACGCGGCCGTTTGCAGCATGCGGACCGGCGTGCCCGTCATCAGGCGCTGCAGGTGGTCGGGCGACAGTCGCTTCTCGAGCTCGGCCACGACCGGCCGCACGATCTTCTTGAGCTCGCGCGGGCTGTGGCAGTCGGTGGCGACCAGGTCGGCGAGCCCCTCGGTGACGAGCTTCCAGGCTGTCTTCTTGATCGTGCGGCCGAACGTGCCCGCCAGCGAGCGGAAGCTGACCTGCACGAGGGCCCGGCCGCCGGCGAGCGCCACGAGCCGATCGGGATCGTCGTGGAACGGGCGACACCGCTCGGGGTGCGCGAGCACGGGGTAGTAACCGGCGGTGCCGACCTCGAACAGGGTCCCGCTCATCGTCGTGGGCATCGCGTCCTCGGGAAGCTCGAGGAGGACGTAGCGGCTTCCGCCCAGCGTGATCAAGCGGCGCGCGCGCAGATCGGCCAGAAAGCGCGGCCCGTAGGCGTACTCCGCGCCGTAGTCGATCTCGACCGCGAGCCCCGCGCGCCGCACCGCGTCGCGGACCGCCTCGCAGAGCGGTTCGATGCGCTCCCGCCCGTACGGGTGCCGCGTGTCGTCGGCGTGCGGCGTACCGACGAGGCGCCGGAAGCCGACGTCGGCCAACCCCTCCACCATCTCGACGGCCGCCTCGAGACTGCGCGCGCCGTCGTCGATCGCCGGGAAGACGTGGAGGTGGAGATCGACGAATCCGTCAGCGGACACCCGGGACTCCAGAGCCGGTCAGTCGTTCCTTCGGCGGTGGCCGCGTGTAGCACTCCCGACCCGTTCGGAGCAACCACCGCAAAGATTGACTTGCGATCGGGCGGCGGGGATCATCGCCCGCATGCCCGGCCAGAAGCGCAAGGTCATGATACTGGATGACAACATCATCAGTCTCATGATCGCCGAGGAACTGCTGGTCGCCCATGGGTACGACGTCATCAAGATGTCCGCACCTCACGGGTGCATCGCGAAGATCGACTACGAGGCGCCCGACGTCCTCCTGCTCGACATCGCGATGCCGCGCCTCGCCGCCGACGACCTCATCGATTCCCTGCGCAACGCCCCCGAGCACGAGGACCTGATCATCGTCCTCTACTCCGACATGGAAGCGGAGAAGCTCGAGAAGATCTGTCACGCCAAGGACATCAACGGCTACTTCTGCAAGTCCATGGACATCACGAAGTTGCCCGAGTTCATCGACCGTTTTTTCTGACCTTGACAGCGTGGCCGACCGCCGTTAGTTTCCGCGCACTCGCACTTGTGGCGACGTAGCCAAGTGGTAAGGCAGAGGTCTGCAAAACCTCCACTCATGGGTTCGACTCCCATCGTCGCCTCCCCAACGTGAGAATCCCGCCCGGCGCTGCCGCGGCGGGATTTTCGTTTCTGGACCTCGAAGATGGACGCGGCCACCGGCGTTCTGCTCGTCAACCTCGGCACGCCCGAGGCCCCCCGTGCTCCCGAAGTGCGGCGCTACCTGCGGGAGTTCCTCGGCGATCCCCGCGTAATCGACGTCCATCCCGTCGGTCGCTGGCTCCTGCTGAACCTGTTCATCCTGCCGACGCGCCCTCGCCGGTCCGCGGAGGCGTACGCGAAGATCTGGACGCCGGAAGGCTCGCCGCTGCTCGTCCACAGCGAGCGGCTGACCGAGCGGCTGCGGGCGCGTCTGCCGGGGGTGCCGATCGAGCTCGGCATGCGCTACGGTCGGCCTTCGCTGTCTTCGGCGCTTCAGCGATTGCGGGCGCAGGGCTGTGATCGCGTCCTGGTGGCGCCGCTGTATCCTCAGTACGCCTCGAGCTCGACCGGCTCGACCCTCGAGCGGGTCTACGCCGAGGTCGCTGCGCGATGGAACGTGCCGTCGGTCGTCACCCTGCCCGCGTTCTACGACGCAGCGCCGTTCCTCGACGCGTTCGCGGCTGTCGCGCGCCCGCACCTCGAGGGGTTCGTCGCGGATCACGTGCTGTTCAGCTTCCACGGTCTGCCGGAGCGGCAGGTGAGACGTTCCGACGAGACGGGTCGGCACTGTCTCGCTTCGGAGGGATGTTGTGACGCGATCGTCGACGCCAACCGCAACTGTTATCGAGCGCAGTGCTATGCGACCGCGCGCGGGCTGGCGACGCGCCTCGGCCTGTCGGCCGATGGGTGGTCGGTCGCGTTCCAGTCGCGCCTTGGACGCACGCCGTGGATCGCCCCGTACACCGACGTCGTGCTCCCGGAGCTCCTGACGCGGGGCGTCCGCCGCGTGGCGGTGATGTGTCCCGCGTTCGTGGCCGACTGCCTGGAGACGCTCGAGGAGATCGGACTGCGCGCCCGGGCCGACTTCAAGGCAGCCGGCGGCGACGACCTTCTGCTGGTGCCGTCCCTCAATGCAGAGCCGGTCTGGGTCGATGCGCTCGCGCGGCTCCTCGCGGCAGCGGCGCCCCTACCCGCCACCCGACAGCTTCCGAACGCGGTCCAGTAGGGCGTCGAGCCCGTCGTCGGTGGACGGGAAGCGATCGACGAGCACGCCCTGACGGTCGACGAGCATGAGGTGCGTGCCGTGGCCGATGTCGACCACGCCCGCCTGGTCCCGTTGCTTCTCGCCCATCGCGGTGACGAAACCGCGCTCGATGACCTGCTGTACCTCGTCGCGCGTGCCGGTGAGGAACGTCCATCGTCCGAAGTCGGCGCCCAGCGCCTCGCCGTAGGCGCGCAGGCGCTCGGGGCTGTCGGTCTCCGGATCGACGGTGATGCTCACGAGGCGGGCGTCGAGCCCGCCCGCGGCGAGGCGCTGCTGGACCTTCGCCATCTGCCCCATCAGTCGCGGGCAGACCGTCGTACAGGTCGTGAAGAAGAACGACGCGACATAGGGCCGGCCCGCGAGATCGGCGCTGCCGTAGGGACGGCCGTCCTGACTCGTCAGCGTGAAGGCGGGGACGCGGCCGATCGGCGGCGCTTCGGGCAGGTGGCGCCGGCCTGCGAGGTAGAGGGCGCCGAGGAGGGCGAGGCCGACCAGCGCGAGGAGGGGGGCAAGCCGACGCGGGCTCATCCCGCGGCGCGGACGAGACGGAAGCAGGCCTCGACGGCCCCCTCGAGGTCGAGCTCGGTCGTGTCGACGACGACGGCGTCCTCGGCCTGGCGCAGCGGCGCCACGGCGCGACCCGTGTCGCGGGCGTCGCGCTGGCGAATCTCTTCGAGGACGGCGCCGAGGTCGCAAGGCTCGCCGCGGCTGACGAGCTCGTCACGGCGGCGGCGGGCGCGCTCCTCGGCGCTCGCGGTGAGAAAGATCTTCACGTCGGCGTCAGGGAACACCACCGTCCCGATGTCGCGGCCGTCGACCACGGAGTCGCAGGCGCGTCCCAGGCGGCGCTGGAGCTCCAGCAGGCCGGCACGAACCTCGGGGACGGCGGCGTAGCGGCTCGAATCGCCGGAGACCGCCGGCGTGCGGATGGCGTCGGTCACGTCCTCGCCGTCGAGGGCGAGGCGGCCGTCGGCGCCGAACTCGAGGCGGAGGCCGGCGACGAACGGGATGAGCGCCGCACCGGCCTCGGGCGGCAGGCCGGCACGACGCGCGGCGAGCGCGACCGCCCGGTAGAGCGCGCCGGTGTCGAGGCGCACGAAACCGAGCCGTTCGGCCAGCAGGCGGCTCACCGTGCTCTTGCCCGCGCCCGCCGGTCCGTCGATCGCGACGATCATCCGCTCGTCTCCTCCCGGTGGCGCGTCACGCCAGCGAAGGCGCGGAATGAAGCATGGGCGCCGGCCGGACGCAAGGCGTTCAGTGGCCGGCGCCGGCGACCCACGCGTCGACCACGTCCGGCGTGGGCGGCGGCGTCCACCACGTCACGTCGCTCAGCGCGCGGAACCACGTCCGTTGCCGCTTCGCGTAACGCTCCGAGTCGCGGATGGTCAGGCGGATCGCCTCGTCGAGCGGCAGGCCGTCGCGGAGGTGCACGACCACGTGGCGGTAGCCGAGCGCGCCGAAGCTGGGCCACGACGGATCGCAGCCCCGTGCGAGGAGCTGGCGCACCTCGTCGACGAACCCGGCGGCGAACATGTGGCGGACACGGGCGGCGATGCGCTCGCCGAGCACATCGCGCGGGACGTCGAGGCCGGCGATGACGTGGGGGTGGCGCGGGGCGGTCGTGACCCGGGCCGACTGCCATGCGGTGAGCGGCCGGCCGGTCGTCCGATAGACCCCGAGCGCGCGCTCGATGCGCTGTCGGTCCCGAGGCGCGACGCGCGCCGCGGCCACCGGATCGACCTCCCGGAGCTCCGCGTATAGCGCGGCGAGGTCGCCGGCCTCGATGCGGGCCCGGAGCGCGTCGCGGACGTCAGGATCGAGCGGCGGCGCGTCGCACAGGCCGTGCAGCAGCGCGCGAAGGTACAGGCCCGTCCCGCCGCAGACCACGACGCGCCGCCCGCGGGCCCGGATGTCGGCGATGGCGGCGTCGGCCAGCCGCGTGTAGCGCGCGGCGTCGAACGTGACGTCGGGATCGACCACGTCGAGCAGGTGATGGCGCACGCCCTGGAGCTCCGCCATCGACGCCTTCCCGGTGCCGATGTCGAGGCCCCGGTATACCTGGCTGGCGTCGGCGCCCACGATCTCCGCGTCGTGGCGACGGGCGATGTCGAGGGCCAGCGCCGTCTTGCCGGTGGCGGTCGGCCCGACGATGACGAGCAGCGGGGCCGTCACCCGAGTCGACGCTCCAGCTCCGCGAGCGTCAGGGCCGCGACGAAGGGCGCGGGCCGCGGCGGCGCGTGGCGCAGGCCGGCGAGCGCGGCGAGGAACGCCGGCATCGACGGCGGCGTGAGGGGGCCCTCCGCGTCGGCGGCGAGGTCGGCGGCGAGGGCCCGCGCGCCCTCGGTGTCCGCGGGACCCTCCGGCCGCAGCGCGGCGCGCAGGAAGACCTCGGCGTCGGCCTCGGCCACGCCCGCGGGCAGCCCCTTCACGGCGAACGTGGCGCCGCCGAAGGGCTCGACGTCGGCGCCCGCCGCCTGCAACGCCGCCCGGCGGGCCTCGAACCGGCGGATCTCTTCGGCCGACAGCGTCACGGTCGCGGGCGACGCGAGAGGGATCGACGGCGCACCGCGGCGCAGGCGGTCATAGGCGAGGCGCCGCCTGGCGGCGGGCACGTCGATGGCCACGAGGCCGTCCGTGGCGGCGCAGACGAGGAGGCGCTCCCCCACCAGGCCGAGCGGGCGCAGGCCGGCAAAGGGCACGTGGGCGGCCTCGGGGCGGGCGCCCAGCACGGCGGGCGGCCCCACGGGCGCGACGACCGGCGCGCGCGGCGCCTCCCGATCGGCGGGCGATGCCTCCTGGGCGCGCGCCGACGGCGTCGGATGTGGCCCGACGCCGGGTCGCGAGGGCGCCTCCGCTCGTCCCACCGGCGCGGCCACGCGTCCGGCGCCCAGGCCGGGGCGCCGGGACGCCAGACGCTCCATCACGTCGAAGACGCGCCGGCGATGTGCCTCGAGTCCGACGTCGACCGGCGCCGGCGCGGCGGGCGCCTCCACCTCGGGCAGGGTCAGCGCGTAGGTCTTCGGGATCTCGTCGCCGGCGGGCATGCGCCAGGGATCGGCCTCGAGGACCGGATGCAGCGCGCGGTGCACGAGCCGATGGATCGATTGCCCGTCGACGAAGCGCACCTCCGTCTTGGCGGGGTGCACGTTCACGTCGACGGCGCCGGGGGGGACGCGCAGCCGCAGCACCAGGAAAGGCTGGCGCCCGCGCTCGAGGCGCGCGCCGCAGGCCGACTGCACGGCGCTCATGACGACGCGGTCGCGCACGAAGCGTCCGTTCACATAGGTGAAGAAGTGGCGCGCGGTGCCGCGCGCGTCGCGCGGATCGCCGACGAGGCCGTCGAGACCGGGCGTCCCCTCGAGGGCGAAGGGCCGCACGCCCGCCGCGATCTCCTCGCCGAACAACCCCCGCACGCGGTCGAGGAGCGAGTCGTGGCGGGGCAGGTCGAACGCCGCGCGTCCGTCGCGCACGAACCGGAACGCCACGCCCGGGTGCGCGAGCGCGAGGCGCTCCACCGCCTCCTGGACGTGGGAGGCCTCGGTCGCCTCGCGCTTGAGGAACTTGCGGCGCGCCGGAACGTTGAAGAAGAGGTCTTCGACGAGCACCTCGGTGCCCTGCGGTCCGCCCGCGTCCTCGACGACGGGATCGGCCCCGCCCTCGACCCGCACGCGCGTGCCGCCCACGGCGCCCGGCTCGCGCGTGCGCACGGCGAACCGGCTCACGGAGGCGATGGAAGGGAGCGCCTCGCCTCGAAAGCCCAAGGTGCGGATCTCATTCAGGTCTTCGCTCGTCGCCAGCTTGCTGGTCGCGTGGCGGCGCAGCGCGAGCACCGCGTCCTCGCGGCTCATGCCGCAGCCGTTGTCGACGATGCGCAGGCGTCGGACGCCACCCTCGGACACCTCGACGGTGATCGCAGTGGCGCCGGCGTCGAGCGCGTTCTCGACCAGCTCCTTGACCACGCTCGCTGGGCGCTCGACGACCTCGCCGGCGGCGATCTGGTTGGCGAGCGCGTCGTCGAGGACTCGAATTCGACCCACGGCGCGGATGATGGACAACGCGCCGGCGCAGGGCAAGCGCCGCTCACAGCGGCGGGCGTTCGAGTGGGTGACGCCTCGACGGACAAGCGAGGCGTTACCCACTTGGACGGCCGGCGTCGTCAGTCGAGCGCGGCCAGCGCCTGTTCGATGAGCCGTCGCGCGGGGACGAGCACCTCCCGTCCGACGACGGAGACGCCGGTGCGGACGCGGACGGGGATGGGCGTGTCGTTGTAGCGGAACGTGCTGAGGGCGACGAAGCGGCGCAGTTTCTCGGCGACCCGAGTGGCGCCGTGGTTGCCCGTGCCATCGAGCAGCAGCGCGAATCGGGCCTCGTCGTAGCGAGCGAGCAGGTCGGCCTGCCGGACGCGCTGCTGCAGCAGACCTGCGAGGAGCGAGAGCACGCGATCGGTGGCTGCCGAGCCGTAGCGCCGGCGCATCTCGTCGAGCGCTTCGGCTTCGATGACGATGAGCGCGAGCTCGCCGCCGGCGCGCCGGATGCGCTCGTCGAGGACCCCCACGAAGGCGTCCCCGCGCAGCAGCTGGGTCAGGCCGTCGATGCGGTTCAGGCGTTCGAGCTCGTGGGCATAAGCCTCGTCGAGATCGGCGCAGCACAGCACGCGGAAGACCGTCGAGCCGACCTTGAGGTAGTCGCCGTGGTTCAACGGCGCGTGCTTGACCCGGTTGTCGTTGACGAACGTGCCGTTCGTGCTGCCGCTGTCGGTGACGATGAAGCCGTACTCGTTGCGGGCGACGATGGCGTGCTGGCGGCTCACCGAGGCGCTGCGGACGATGATGGCATTGCCGTCCACCCGGCCGAGCGTGTACGGCGGCGAGGACAGGTCGATGCGTCGGCCGGGATCGTCCCCGTACACCTCGACGAGACAGCACGGCAGCTCGGGTCGGCGGACGCCGATGGCATCGGCGAGCGTGTCGAGCCGCGAGTCGACGGCCTCGACCGGCGTGCGCAGCCGGTCGAGGTTTGCGGTGACTTCGGCCGCCTCGTCGACGGTGAGGCGCGAATCGGACCGGTCGCGGCTCACTGCGAGCCCTCCCCCCCATGCGTCAAGACGGCGTCTCGAATTGATAACAGAAGGTGTCTACCGGGAGAAGACTGCGGATTCAGCCCCGGCCCAATGCCTCGCCAGGTGCCGCCGACGCCTGCGCGCCGGCGGGCCGCGGCGGGGCCGCGCGTCTGCAGGGTGCCTGCCCCACCCCGGACACGCCCCCGATGCCCGGAAACGCCGTGCACTCGTTGCCCTCCAGCGCCGCGCTGCGGCGGCGATCCGCCCTTCTCGATACAATACGGCGCGAATCGTACAGAGCGTGAGCGTCTCGTCGCGGCCTTGCGGCGGGCGTCACGACGGATCGGCCGGGATGGGCACGAGGCGCGTGTCGACGCGGACGCCCTCGGCGCCCACTTCGATGACCTGGTAGTACGGGTAGCGGTCGCGCTGGCGCAGCTCGAGACGGCGCGTGCCGCGCGGCAGGCGCAGCACGCCCTCCGGGTAGCCGTCGAGGCGGCCCGCGAACGCGCCGTCGACGTAGATGTCGACGTCCGCCGGATCGCACGTGATCTGGACGAAGCCCTGATCGGGAGGGGCCGGCGGCAGCTCGCCGCGGCGCTGGACGACGCCGTCGCCGCCGCAGGCCGCAAGCCAGAACCCGAGGACGACCGCGCGCCTCACTTCGTCACCACGACGACGCCGCCGGGCAGCGCCGCGGAGGGCGCATCGCCGAAGAGCAGCTTCGTCTCCGCCGCGCCCAGGCGCAGGACACCGGGACGTCCCTCGGCAGGCACCGTCGCCTCGAGCACCAGGGGCGCCTTGCCGACGAGGGTCGTGTCGGCCTCGGAGCGGGCCGCCACCCAGGAAACGCCGGAGGCGCCGACGGGGTCCGTGCGCAACCCCGCGTATACGAAGCGCTTTCCGTCGTCTGCCTCGAGGCGCAGGCGCAGCGCCGGGCGGGCCGGCGTGCGGGCGAGCACGACGAGGCCGGTGGCGGCGCCGACCGGCGCCGGGGCCGCGACGGGGGCGCCCAGCGCGTCGACCACCCAGTCGAACGACAGGACGGCGGGCATGTGCACCGTCCCGTCGCTGAAGTGCCGGGCGTCGCCGCTCGTGAAGCCCTGCACCGCGAGGCGACGACGCGGCTCGAGGGCGGCGACGTCCCCCACCCGGCGCGCGTCGTCGACCGGCAGCGCCGCCAGGGCCCGCTCGAGCCGCGCCCGCGCGTCGTCGCGCGCCGCCTCGTACAAATCGCGGGGGGTGATCGCCGCGGTCGGCGACGTGATCTCCGGTGTGCCGACGCCGTTCACGCGGAGACGCCGGGACGTCCAGTCGACCACGCCTTCGGTCGTCTCGCGCTCCACCGGCGCCGCCGCCGCGAGGCCGAACGCGAGGAGGACGAGCAGCGCGCGGCTACTCCCACTCGATCGTGGCGGGCGGCTTGCTCGAGATGTCGTAGACCACGCGGTTGACACCGGCGACCTCGTTGATGATGCGCGTGGACATGCGGCCGAGCACGTCGTGGGGAATGGGATACCAGTCGGCCGTCATGCCGTCCAGGCTCGAGACGGCGCGCACCGCGAGGACGTCCTCGTACGTGCGGTCGTCGCCCATGACACCGACGGAGCGCACCGGGAGCAGCACGGCGAAGCCCTGCCAGATGGCGCGCTGAAGGCCCGCGCGCACGATCTCCTCCTGCACGATGAGATCGGCCTGACGCAGCACGTCGAGGCGCTGGCGGTCGACGGCGCCGATCACGCGGATGGCGAGGCCCGGCCCCGGGAACGGCTGGCGCCACACGACCTCTTCGGGCAACCCCAACTCGAGCCCCGCTTCCCGCACCTCGTCCTTGAAGAGCTCCCGCAGCGGCTCGCAGATCTTCAGGTTCATCCGCTCCGGCAGCCCGCCGACGTTGTGGTGGCTCTTGATGACGGCGGCGGGTCCACGGACGCTGACGCTCTCGATCACGTCCGGGTAGAGCGTGCCCTGCGCGAGGAACGTCGCGCCCTCGATCGTGGAGGCGACGCGCTCGAAGACCTCGACGAAGATGCGGCCGATGGCCTTGCGCTTCGCCTCCGGGTCGGTGACGCCGGCGAGCGCCCCGAGGAACGCTTCGGACGCGTCGACGTGCCGCAGGTCGAAGTGGAAGCGCTCGCCGAACGTCGCGACCACCTGTTCCGCCTCTCCGGCCCGCAGCAGGCCGTTGTCGACGAACACGCAGGTGAGACGATCGCCGATCGCGCGGTGCAGGAGCATGGCGGCGACCGCGGAGTCGACGCCGCCGGAGAGGCCGCAGACCACGCGGGCGTCGCCCACCTGGACGCGGATGCGGGCGACGGCCTCGTCGACGAACCGCGCCGGCGTCCAGTCGCCCGTCAAGCCTGCGATCTGAAAGAGGAAGTTCTCGATGAGACGCCCACCCCGCGGCGTGTGCACCACCTCGGGGTGGAACTGGACGCCCCAGAAGCGGCGCTGGCGGTGCGCGACGGCGGCGACGATGCCGTCCTCGCTGCGCGCGAGGATGTCGAAGCCGGGCGCCGGCACCTCGACGTGGTCGCCGTGGGACATCCAGGCCTGCAGGCGATCGCTGCCGAGGCCGGCGAAGAGGTCGCCGTCGTCGTCGATGCGCAGGTAGGCCCGGCCGTACTCGCGGCGCTGCGAGCGGCCGACGGTGCCCCCGAGCGTGCGCGTCATCACCTGCAGGCCGTAGCAGATACCGAGCACCGGGACGCCCAGGTCGAGCAACCCCGCCGAGAGCGCCGGCGCGTCCTGGGCCGTGACGCTGGCCGGACCGCCGCTCAGGATGAGCGCCGCCGGCCGCCGAGCGCGGATCTGCTCGAGCGGCGCGTCGAACGGCAGGATCTCGCAGTAGACGCGCTGCTCGCGCACGCGCCGGGCGATCAACTGCGTGTACTGGCTGCCGTAGTCGAGGATGAGGACGGTCTGGTGCATGGTCACGTCAACCGGTAGTTCGGGGCCTCTTCCGTCACGACGACGTCGTGGACGTGCGACTCGCGCAGGCCGGCGGCGGTGATGCGCACGAACTCGGTCTCGGTGCGCAGCGTGCGGATGTCGGGGCAGCCGGTGTAGCCCATGCCGGCGCGCAGGCCGCCGACGAGCTGGAACAGCGTGTCGGCGAGGCGTCCGCGGTACGGCACGCGGCCTTCGATGCCCTCGGGCACGAGCTTGCCGGCGTCGGTCTTCGCCTGGAAGTACCGGTCGCCGCTGCCCTTTCGCATCGCGCCGAGGCTGCCCATGCCGCGGTACACCTTGTAGGAGCGGCCCTGGTACAGGACGACCTCGCCCGGCGCTTCGGCCGTGCCGGCGAAGAGGCTGCCGACCATCACGACGTCGGCCCCCGCGGCGATGGCCTTCACCACGTCGCCGCTGAACTTGATGCCACCGTCGGCGATGATCGGGACGTCGTGCTCGGCGGCCGCGGCGGCGCAATCGAGGATGGCGGTGACCTGCGGGACGCCGACACCGGCGACCACCCGGGTCGTGCAGATCGAGCCGGGGCCGATGCCGACCTTGACGCAGTCGGCGCCGGCCGCGATGAGGGCCCGCGTCGCCTCGGCGGTCGCCACGTTGCCGGCCACGAGGCGGAGGCCGGGGAAGGCGCGCCGCAGCTCGGCGACGCTCTCGAGGACGCCCTGGCTGTGGCCGTGCGCGGTGTCGACCGCGATGACGTCGGCGCCGGCGGCCAGGAGGGCCTCGACGCGCGCGTCGCGATCGCCGGCCACGCCCACGGCGGCGCCGACCAGCAGGCGGCCCACCGCGTCCTTGGAGGCGTCGGGATGGGCGGCGGCCTTCTCGATGTCCTTGATGGTGATCAGGCCCTTCAGGCGGCCGTCGTCGCCCACGACGAGCAGCTTCTCGATGCGGTTCTCGTGCAGGAGCGCCTTGCTCTTCTCGAGATCGATGCCCTCGGGCGCCGTCACCAGCTTCGTCGTCATCACCGAGCGCACCGGGCGGTCCAAGCTCTCGATGAAGCGCACGTCACGCTGCGTGAGGATGCCCACGGCGATGTCGTCCTGAACCACGGGCAGGCCGCTGATCTCGTAGCGGCGCATGAGCGCGACCGCCTCGCTCAGCGGCTGGTCCGGATGCACGGTGACCGGGTCGAGGACCATGCCGCTCTCGGCCTTCTTGACGCGCATCACCTCGTGCGCCTGGGCCTCGACGGGCATGTTCTTGTGGATGAAGCCGAGGCCGCCGGCGCGGGCCATGGCGATGGCGGTGTCGGCCTCGGTGACGGTGTCCATCGCGGAGCTGACGAGCGGGATGCGCAGCGACAGGTCGCGCGTCAGGCGCGTGCGCGTGTCCACGTCCGCGGGGAGCACCCGCGAGTGGCGGGGCACCAGCAACACGTCGTCGAAGGTGAGGCCCTCGCGGAAGCGGCGACTGTCGGCGGCCATGGATCTGCCTCGGGCGTGGCGGCGTCGGAGGACGCGGAGTGTAGTCAGGCGGATTGGGGGTCGCAACCGGCGTGGCCGCTCCGGATCTTCCGCCTGGGGGGACCGCCGCGGTGCTAGCGTGCGGCGCCGTGCGTTCCCTGTCGTCCCTGCTGGTGCTGCTGCTCGTGTGGCTGCGGGCGGGTCCCGTCGCCGCGGCCGACGGGCGCCTCGTCGTGCGCGCGCCGCAGTACGGGCTGACGGTGGCGGTCGACCGGCAGCCGGTGGGGCGCACGCCGCTGGCGCCGATCGCGGTGGCGCCCGGCTTCCATCTCGTCGAGGTCCTGCGTGGAGGGCGCGCGATCTGGGCGCGGCTCGTCTTCGTGACCGGCGGCGCAGCGCTGGTGCTCGACGTGACGCTGCCCGCCGCCGTGGCGCCGCCTGCGGCCGCGACCCCGCCGACCGGGCCGTCCCCGCCCCGCATCGACCTGGTCGCGGACGTCGCCCTGATCGCGGCGCGCCTCGGCGGCGAGGACGACCTCGACCTGCGCCAGGATTGGCGCCTCGAGGGCGCGCGCCTGGTGGGGCCCGACGTCGACGGCGCCGTGCGGATCGCGGCGTGGACCGATGTCGACGGCGAGGACGCCGCCCTCGCGAGCACGCACCGCCCGGGGACCGAGATGGCCGTGGAGGAGGCCTGGCTCGGCTACGGCGGACGCCGCGCGCGCGTCGAGGCCGGGCGCCTGCTGCTCGCCGGTCCGGGTGGCGTGCCGCTCGTGACCGACGGCGGGCGGGCGCGCCTGGGCGATGACGTGCGCCTCGAGGCGCTCGGCGGCCGGCTGGCGGACCCGCCGTTCGGCGCAGCCGGCGGCCTGGCGACGCTCGCGGCGGCCGGCGCCGGAATGTCGTTGCGTTACCTGTACTTCCGAGCTCACCACCTCGACGCGGCGGGCGCCTGGGACGCGGGCCCGATGGCGATCGCCGTCGAGGGGCGCGCGGTCGACCACGCCCCGGCCCTCGCCGGCGGTCGGATCGGGATCGGCCTCGGCGTGGCCGACGCCTGGCTCTCGGCGCGGCGGCGCTTCGCCGCGGACGGGCCGTTCGAGGATCCCGCCCGCTGGCTCGGCGTCCTGGCCGCGCCGCCGCCCGCGGGCTGGGAGGCGGCGGCGGGCGCCGGACTGGCGCTGGCCGGCTTCTTCTCCCACGCGACGCTCGAGGCCCGGCGTCCGGACGCGCCCGAGCCGGCGAGGATCCAGGGCACGGTGGACGTCGGCGGCGGCGGCGGCGTCTGGGCCTGGGGCGCCGCAGCCGATGCGCTCATCGCCGAGCGGGCGCCGGCGCCGACGCTGCGGCGCAGCCTCGGCGCACACGTCTCCGGCGCTCTCCGTGGCGACCCCTGGCGCGTCGAGTTGGACCTCGGGCTGCGCCAGGTGCGCGTCGACGCCGACCGCCTGCTGCCCGAAGGATCGCTGCGCCTGGGCCGGCGCCTGGCCTCCACGCTCGAGGTCTACGCGGCGGCGACGACGGGGGCAGTGCATCCGGACCTCTGGCCCGACGCCGGCCCGCTCTCCACGCTTGCGCTGGGGGTGGCGCTGCGATGAGGTGGCTCCTCCTCTGCGTCCTCGTGCCCGCCTGCGCGCCGCCCGCGCCGGCTCCGGAGCGTCCCGCGCCTCCGCCCGACCACGGGCCCGCCTTCTCGCGGCGGCACGACGGGGGGGCCGCCGAGAGGTGCGTCGATTGCCACGGACCGGAGCCCTGCGCGCGCTGCCACCGGAGCGCGCCGCCGCGCGACCACCGGCCGGGCTTCGCGGGTTCGCCACATGCCGCCGCCGCGCGCCTCGACGGCCGCCGCTGCGCGACGTGCCACACCCCGCCCCTGTGCGCGCGCTGCCACCGCTGACCATTGCCGCCTCGCGGCCTTCCGTGACACGCTCGGCGACATGAGTCGCATCGCACCGGTGGTCCTCGCGCTCGCGGCGGCGGTCCCGGCCCACGGACGCCTGCTCCGCAACGACACGGCGGCGCCCGGCGCGCAGATCGCGTTCTTCGGCGGCCTCAGCGGAGAGGACGGCTTCGGCGCAGTGCTCGACGTCCCCGACGACCTGCCCGTCTACCGCATCTGCACGCTCTTCGCCTGGATCGGCCCGAACGACTTCAACATCTTCACGATCCGACTCAGTGCGATGGGCGATGGCGACCAGGTCGAGGGCCTGATCTGGGATAGCGACCTCGACGCCTATCAGTTGTTCGGCAGTCGCAACCAGCTCAACGCGATCGACCTCGCCGGCTCCGACGTCGTCAGCGATGCGCGCCGCTTTCGCGTCTGGATGGAGCATGTGCCCGGCGCCGGCGCGCCACCGACCATCGCGAGCGACGCCGACGGCATCACACCCGGCCACAACTACGTCAGCTTCTTGCAGCGGAACGGCCAGTACTACTTCGATCGCACCGAGAACATGCCCGATGACGCCGCACTCGCGCGGCCGCCCGGAGACTGGATCCTCCGCGCGGAGGTCGTCGCCGTCGACGAGATCTGCCCGGACGACGGCGCCGTGCTGCCCGACGGTGGTCCGCCGCCACCTCCGCCGCCGGACGGCAGCCCGCCGCCGCCTCCGCCGCGGGACGGCGGGCCCGCCGACCCGGACGCCGCCGCGCCACCGCGGCCGGACGCGCGGGTGGTCGAGCCGCCCTCCGACGAGGACGCCGGGGTCGTCCCGCCCGACGCCGGGGCGCCGCGGCCCGGCGAGCTCGCCATCGAGCGCATCGTGCCCGACCGCGGACCGCCCGACCGGAACACCGAGGTGGTGATCAACGGCGCCGGCTTTCCGTTCGGCGCGGCGGTGCGCGCGACCCTCGGCGACGCGCGGCTCCTCGAGACGACGGTGCTGTCGAGCTCGACGATCACCGCCATCGTGCCCGCCGGCCTGCCGCCGGGGACGTACGCGCTCTCGATCGCGCGGGCCGATGGTCAGGTGGCGATCCTGCCCGACGCGTTCACGGTCACCGGCGCGACGCTGAAGGTGGCGCGCGTCCAGCCGGAGGTGATCGCCGCCGACGACCGAGCCGTGCTCGTCGTGGACGGCGACGGCTTCGACGCGGCGACGACGTTCCGCGCGGGGGCGGTCGTCCTCGAGGCGGTCGTCGTCGAGTCGCCGCAGCGTGCCCTCGGCCGCCTGGGCACGACCCTCCCGCCCGGACGCTACGACGTCGTGGCGGCCTCCGGCGCGTCCGAGGCGCGGCTCGAGGGCGCGCTGACGGTCGTCGAGGCGACGGGCGGCGGCGGCGGCGCGGCCTCCGACGGCTGTCGCGGCACCGACGCGACCGGGTCGACGCCGGCGGCGCTGCTGCTGCTCGCGGCCTTCGGCGTGCGGCGTCGCCGGGCGGGACGGTGAGGCGGGCGGCGCTCGCGCTGCTGCTGACCGCCTGTGGCGGGACGCCCGCGCAGCCTTCGGGGTCGACGCCCGACGGCGCCCTGCCCGACGCCGCTGTCGAGCGCGACGGCGGCCTGCTCGACGCCGCCGCGCCACGGGTGATCCACGTCGGCGCGAACCCCGGAGCCGCCGACGGGAGTCGCGATCGACCATTCCCTAATGTTTCCGCGGCTTTCGCCGCGGCGCTGCCCGGCGATGTCGTCTTCCTGTTGCCCGGCGACCACGCCGCCGCACCGAGCCCGCCGCCGGACGTCGAGCTGCTCGGGTCCGGCGCCGGCGTGACGCGGCTCGCCGGCCCGCTCACCCTCGAGACGCCGGCGGCGCGCGTCGCCGACCTGACCGTGGACGGCGGCGTGCAGGTGCGCGCGAACGCCGCCCTCGCCCGGGTCGTGGTGGAGGACGCGCCCGGCGCGGGGCTGCGCATCGCGGCAGGCGCGACGCTCGAGGACGTGCTCGTCCGGCGCAGCGCGGGGCCGGGTGTCGAGATCGAGGCGGGCGTGACGCTCGACTGGCGCGGCGGTGGCGTCGAGGCCGCCGCGACGCAGGGCGTCACGTCCACCGGCGCCGATCTGCGGCTCGTCGACCTCGAGCTCCGCGACGTCGGGGGCATCGGCGTCCTCGCCGACGGTGGGGCCGTCCGCATCGAGGCGGTCCGCATCGCGGGGGCCTCCGCCGCCGGCGTGCGCCTGATCGAGGCCCGCGCCGATGTCGCTGACCTCGCGGTGGGTGATGTGCGCCTCGACCCCGCGCAGAACACCGCCGGCGGCCTCGAGGTCATCGGCGGCGCCGCCACGGTGCGGGGCCTCGCGGTGGCGCGGGTCGGCGATCGCGGACTGCGCGTCGCCCTCGGCGCTCAGATCACCGCGCGCGACGTCACCGTCACCGCGGCGGGCGAGGGCGTCGGCGTCGGCCAGCAGGCGCGCGCCGACGTGACGGGCCTGCGCATCACGGGCGGTGGCGGGATCTCGGTCGTCGATGCCGCGCTGACGCTCGCCGACGCCGAAGTCGACGGACCGCGACGACACGGCCTGCTCGCATCGCGCGCGACCGTCGACGTGACCGGCCTGACCGTCCGGGCCAGCGGTGCGCGCGGCGTGGCGCTCACGGCGGCCGGCGGGACGCTGCGGGACCTCCGCCTGCACGAGAGCGCCGACGTGGGCCTCCAGATCAGCGACCCGGTCACGCCGGTGCTCATCGACGGCGCCGAGCTGACCGACAACCGGACGAGCGGCGTCGCGGTCACCGGCGCGGCGGCGGGCCTCGTGACGCTCCGCGCCGTCTCGGTCGGCGGCACGCGGACCGGCGAGGGCGAACTGTCCGAAGGGATTCACCTTTTTCGCACGGACGCGCTGCTCGAGCGCGTCGACTCCAGCGGGAACGGCGGCGCAGGACTGCTCGCCGAGGAGGCCACGCCCGTCGTGCGCGACGGCCGCTACGCCGACAACGGCGCGCCGGGGCTGGTGATCGTCGATCCGCCGGGGGTCGCGACGATCGAGGGCGCGAGGATCGAGGCGAACCTGGGCGCCGGCGTGCTCGCCGTCGGCGGGACGGTGCGCCTCGTCGACACGATCGTGGCGGCCACGGTGCGCGACGCGACGACGAACGCCGCCGAGGGCGTGGCGGCGGGCAGCGGCGCGTCCCTGTCGATGAGCGGCGGCGAGTCGCGGGACAACGGCGGCCATGGGGTCTACGCATTCGGGCGCTCGTCCGTCCGCCTCGACGGCGTCGGCGTCACCGGCAACGCCGGCGTCGGCGCGTTCGCGCTGTGCGACGGATCGCGCGTCGAGGCCGTGGGCGCGACGCGGTTCGCCGCCAACGCGGGCGGCGAGCGCAACACCTGCCCTTGAGCGCGTGAGCTTCAGGAGAGCGAGGTCACGAGGCGCCGCAGGCGCGCGTCAGGGAAGCCGCTGAGGAGCACGCCGCCCTCCGGCGTGACGTGGATCTCGGCGGCGCCCCGGGCGTCGTCGAGCTCGAGTTGCGGCGGCCGACCGAGCACCCAGAGGCGCTGGTTCCGCGAGCCGCGCCACGGACGGTTCCCCGGGCGGCGCGCCTCGAAGCGACCGTCGACGAGCAGGTCGAGCGCGCTGAGCAGATCGGCGGCCCCGGGCGGCGCGGCGGCGCCGCGGAGCTCGTCGAGGCGGTAGCCGCTGAACGCCATCAACGACGCGTCGGGCCACTCGTCGCGCAGGCGGCGGGCGAGGCCGGCCAGGGCGCGCGCCTGCTGGAAGGGCTCGCCCCCGGAGAACGTCAGACCGACGGTGTCGGGCCCCCGCGCAGCGAGGACGCGTCCCACGAGGTCTTCCGGCGGCGTGCCCGCGTCGCCGCCGGGCGGGTGCGTGGCGGCGTTGAAGCAGCCGGGGCAGGCCAGATCGCAGCCCTGCACCCACAGGACGACGCGCAGGCCGGGGCCGTTGACGCGCGAGGCGGGCGCGAAGCCGGCGAGGTGGATGCGTTCGTTGAGCGCGGTCATTCGAAAAATCGTACCGCGCCCTCACTTTTCTGCGACACGGCCGCCGGCCGTCCGAGAGAGGAGTGGGCGGGGCGACGGCGTCCCCACCCGCAGGTCTTCGAGCTCTCCGGAGGGATACCCCATGCGCGAGCCGTTCCGTTCCGCCCTGCGTCTGGTCGAGGGTCCGCCCTCCGAGCCGCCGCGACCGCAGCCCATGCATCGCGCCGGCCCGGGCGAGCCCGCGCGTTTGCGTCGCTCGGAGCTCGTCGGATCCGGGCCGGCGATGCAGGCCCTGCGCGCCGAGGTCCGGCGCCTCGCCGCGTACGACGCGCCGGTGCTCGTACGCGGCGAGACCGGCGTGGGCAAGGAGCTCGTCGCCCACGCCCTGCACGCCGCCTCCGGCCGCGCCGCCGGCCCGTTCGTCGCGGTCAACTGCGGCGCGATCCCCGCCGAGCTCCTCGAGGCCGAGCTCTTCGGATGCGCCCCGGGCGCCTTCACCGGCGCCCGTCGCCGCGAGGGCCTGGTCACGCGGGCCCAGGGCGGCGCGCTGTTCCTCGACGAGATCGGCGACCTGCCGCCCGAGGCGCAGGTCAAGCTGCTGCGCGTGCTCGAGACTGGCGAGCTGCGCCCCGTCGGCGAGGCGCGGACGCGCACGGTCGACTTCCGCCTCGTGAGCGCGACGCATCGCGACCTGAGGGCGCTCGTGCGCGAGGGCCGCTTCCGACAGGATCTGTACCATCGCGTGGCCACGCTCACGGTCACCGTCCCGCCGTTGCGCGCGCGCCTCGAGGACCTGCCCGAGCTGGCCCGGGCGCTGGTGCCGACCGCGCCGCCGCTCTCGTCGGCCGCGCTTCGGCGGCTGCGGCAGCACACGTGGCCCGGCAACGTCCGCGAGCTGCGCAACGTGCTGATCCGCGCGAGCCTCGAGGCGGGCGGCGGTCCGATCGCCGCGCTGCATCTGGCGATCGAAGACGACGTCGTCCCCGATGCCGCGGGGCCCGATGCAGCAGGGTCCGACTCGCCGCTCCGGCGTCAGATGGCGGAGGTCGTCGCCGCGACGCTCGCTCGCCACGGCGACAACGTGCGGGCCACCGCCCGGGCGCTCGGCGTGAGCCCCACGACCGTCTATCGGCTGCTGGCGGCGCGGCGGCGCCCGTGACGAGCGCCGGCGGCGGGCCCGGCGGTGCGCCGCCGGTGTGTCGAATCACCGCGCGAGGGCCCCCGGCGTCGGCCGGCGTCGACGCGGCGGCCGCCAGGGAGCGGACCTCTCGCGCTTGCGTGGCGCCCGAGCGCGGTGCTACCTCGACTCGTCATTCGACCTACGAGGGTCCATGGGTTGGAAGAGCGCCTTCATCGCCGCCTACGTCGTCCTGCAGGTGGCGTTGCCGCTCCGTTACTATCTGGGCGACCACGATCCGTTCGACGAGCGCTTCGCGTGGCGCATGTTCTCGCCGGTCCGCGCGCTCGATTGCGACGTCGCGTTCTTCGACGAGACGCACGAGTCGAAGCCGATCGAGCTGCGCAAGCAGCTGCACGCGGTCTGGATCAACCTGATCAAGCGTGCCCGGCCGGCGGTCGTGCAGTCGTTCGCGCGGCACTGGTGCGATGGGCGCGCCGCCGACGGCGTCACGCCCGTCCTGCGCGCCGACATGGTCTGCCAGACGCCCGAGAGCCTGCGCCTCGCGATCTGCGGCGGCTCGCTGGCCGACGGTGACGCCGACGGTGTTCCTGACGCGTTCCGCGGCGCCGCCGTCTGCGAGGGGCGCACGCCCGAGGCGTGCTTCCGGGACGAGTGCGGCGAGCGCTCGCCGTCGGACTGCCGCGAGGCGCGCTGCAAGGTGCGACCGGTGCCGCGCGGCGCCAACCTCTGTCTGCCCCCGGAGCAGTGGACGTGAGCGAGCGCTGGCGCCGCTACTGGTTCGACATGCCCGCGCCGCCCGCGCGGATGACGCTGCTGCGCGTGCTGCTCTTCGGAATGCTCGCCGGCGATCTGTGGCTCAAGATGCTCGAGCACGCGCCGCGTTATGGCGCCGGCGACTTCAACGTGCCGCAGATCGACGCGTTGTCCGGGGTCCTGCCGGTGCCTTCGCCGGCCATCGTCGGCGCGCTGTGGCTGTTCGGCGGCTTCCTCGCCCTGAGAGTCGCGCTCGGCATCGCGGTGCGCGCGTCGCTCATCGCGCTGACCGTGTGCTACTTCGGCGTCTATCTGTGGAGTCAGGCCGACAGCTACCAGCACCACTACCTGATGGGGCTGCTCCTGTTCCTGAGCTGCTTCGTGCCCGAAGACGTCTGGGTGCCGCCCGCCGATCGGCAGGGGCCGCCGCCGACCTCCTGGGCGCTGCGGTTGATCTACGTGCAGATGGGGCTGCTCTACTTCTGGGGCACCTTCACCAAACTGCACGCCGTTTGGCTCGACGGATCGACGCTCAAGCAGTTCCTGACGGCGCCGGCCGCGCTCGACATGCTCTTCGGCACCATGCGAGTGTTCGGCTTTCGCGAAGAGCAGGGCTTCGTCTTCGCCGCATGGGCCACGGTTCTGCTCGAGCTGGCCGCCGCGATCATGTACGTGACGCGCCGATACACGATCCTGGGTCTGCTCATGCTGCCGATGTTCCACATCGGGATCGAAGTGTTCGAGTTCGACATCGATTGGTTCAGCTACTACATGATCGGGCTGAACCTGATCCTGTTGGCGCCGGACGGGTGGATGACATGGCTCGAACGCCACCTCGTGAAGCTGCGCAGGCGGGTCGACGGCCTGCGGGGGCGGGTGCCCGGCGTCCCGGGTGGAGGCGCGGCCATGGCCGTGGCCGTGGTCGCCGCCGCGGCGTGCGCCGGGCTCGCGTCGCGCATCCCCGTCGAGGGCGGCACCGAGCTGGCCGTGCTCGTCTTCGTGGCGGTGCTCGCCGCGCAGTGGCCCTGGAACGCGGCGGCCCTCGCCGGCGCGCTCCGCCGGGGCGCCGCGCACCTGGCGATCGCGGGCGCGCTGCTGCTCACCTTGTTCCACAGCGAGGAACCGTACGACTACTACCGGTTGTGGGCGGGCGATCTGAAGCGGCGCGGCGACCGCGAGGGCGCGATGCGCCTGTACGAGAAGGCGAACGCGCTGTCGGGCGAGGCGCCGGCGCGCCACCTGGCGCTGGCGGGCCTTTATGAAGAGGCGGGCCGCCATGAAGACGCGGTGGCGGCGCTGCGCGAGGACGTGCGTCGCTACGAGAAGGCGCTCGCCGCCGACAAGGTCCGCACGCGGGCGGGCGCCGCCGCCGACGCGTGGTTCGATCTCGCCGACCGCCATGACGCGCTGGTGGAGCGGTGCGAGCGCCTGGCCCGCCTCCTGCGCCGGGCGGGCGGCGGCGTCGACGAGGCCGACCGACTGACGCGCCAGGCGCTCACGCACCGCCAGGACGCGCGGGCGGCCCTCCGTGAAGGCGCCGAGCGCGACCCGCGCAGCCCGCGCGGCCGCAAGGGCCTCGCGCGGGTCGGCGACTGAATCCTCAATGAAACCGCGCTATTTCCTCAGCGATCTTCACCTGCGGGCGCCGGACGACGAGCGCACGCGCCGCGTCGTCGAGTTCCTGCGGGCGCGGCGCGGCGAGGCGGACGCGGTGTTCCTCGTCGGCGACCTCTTCGACCTGTGGCTCGGCTACGAGGCGGTGGTGTTCAGCGCGTTCTTCCCGTTCCTGCGGGCGATCGCCGACCTCGTCGACGCCGGCACGCGCGTCGTGGTGTTCCCGGGCAATCACGACCCCGATCCCGGCCGCTTCCTCGAGCGCCAGCTCGGCGTCGAGCTCCGCGAGGGCCGCGTCGTCGAGCGCTTCGGCGAGCGCACGGTGTGGATCGAGCACGGCGATCTCGACGATCCCCGCAGCGTGCGCAACCGCGTGCTCAACCGCCTGGCCCATGCGCCGCCGCTGCGCTCGCTGGCGCGTCTCGTCCATCCCGACGCCGCCTGGCGCCTCGCCCGCGGGTACGCGTCGCGCTTCGGCGACTACACCGACGACCACAGCCGCCCCCTGCCCCCGTCGGTCCTCCAGAAGCTGTGGCCCGATCGCGTGCGCGCCGGGGCCGACGTCCTCGTCGTCGGGCACTTCCACAAGGCGTTCGCCCACCGCGAAGAGGTCGACGGCCGGCCGCGCGACCTGTACGTCCTGGGCGACTGGGTGAGACACCGCACCTTCCTGCGCTGGGACGGCGAGTTCGCGCTCCTGCGCGACCGCGGCCCGGGCCGGCCGCCCGAGGCCCTGGGTTTCGGCGACCATCCCCCGCCCTGACCCGCTTCCCGACGACCGCCGCCGCTGATACGGTGCGCGCCGAGACATCTCCGAGGTTCCCATGGCCCACGCCGAGACCCTCTACCTCGTCGACGGCTCCGGCTTCATCTTCCGGGCGTTCTTCGCGATCCAGACGCGCATGACGGCACCGGACGGGACGCCGTCCAACGCCGTCTACGGCTTCCTCCGCCTGCTCAACGCGCTGCTCGAGGAGCGCGAGCCGGTCCACGTCGGCGTCGTCTTCGACAAGTCCGAGCAGACGTTCCGCAAGGACATCTATGCGGAATACAAGGCGAATCGGCGAGAGCCCCCCGACGATCTCAAGCCCCAGTTCGAGCTGTGCCGCGAGGCGGTGCGCTCGCTCGGCATCCCGTCGATCGAGCTGGCCAGCTTCGAGGCCGACGACATCATCGGCACGCTGGCGCGACGTTGGACGAGCTCGGGGCGGCCCTGCGTGATCGTGACCGCCGACAAGGACTTCATGCAGCTCGTCGACGAGCGCACCACGCTCTGGGACGGCAAAGAGCGCACGATCGACGTCGCCGGCGTGGTCGAGCGCCTCGGGGTGCGTCCCGACCAGGTCATCGACGTGCTCGCCCTGGCCGGCGACACGAGCGACAACATCCCCGGCGTCCCCGGCATCGGCTTCAAGACGGCGGCCCAGCTGCTGAACCAGTTCGGCGACCTCGCGACGCTGCTCGGCCGGGCCGGCGAGGTGAAGGGCAAACGCGGCCTCGCCCTCGTCGAGCACGCCGAGGATGCTCGCCTCTCGCAGCAGCTGGCGACGATCCACTGCGACGTGCCGGTGCCGCTCGACGAGGCCACGCTGCTGCGCACGCCGCCCAACCCCGACGTGCTGACCACCTTCCTGAAGCGGATGGGCTTCAAGTCGTTCCTCAAGGAGTACGGCCTCGACGACGCGGGGCCGGCGCAGATCGACCGCTCCACGTACCGCACCGTCCTCACGCGCGAGCAGCTCGGCGAGGTGGTGGCCGCCATCCGTGCGGCGGGTCGTCTGTCGTTCGACCTCGAGACCACTTCGCTCGACACGCTCGTCGCCGAGATCGTCGGCATCGCCGTCGCGTGGGCGCCGGGCGAAGCGGCGTACATCCCCGTCGCGCACGCCTACGCGGGCGCGCCGCCGCAGCTCGCGAAGGCGGAGGTGCTGGCAGCGCTCGGGCCGCTGCTCGCCGATCCCGGCCTTCCGAAGTTCGGGCAGAACTTCAAGTATGAGCTGCAAGTCCTATGGAATGACGCGAAAATCTCGTACGAGGGCCTCGCCTGCGACTCGATGCTGGCGGCGTACCTGCTCGAGCCGAGCCGCCGCAGCTTCAAGCTCGACGAGCTCGCGGTGGACTACCTCGGCCACAAGATGATCGCGTTCCACGAGGTGACGGAGGGCACCGCCGACGGCTCGGGCGGCCCGCGCTTCGGCGCCGTCGACGTCGACACCGCGACGCGCTATGCCGCCGAGGACGCGGACGTCGCGCTGCGCCTCGGCGACCGGTTGATGCCGAAGCTGAAGGAGGCCGGCCTCGACGCGCTGAACGCCGAGATCGAGATCCCGCTCGCCCGCGTGCTCGCCCGCATGGAGACCACGGGCATCCGCCTCGACGCCTTCATGTTGCGGCGGCAGTCCGAGGCGTTCGCCGTGCGCATCGCCGCGCTCGAGCAGGAGATCTACGCGCTCGCCGGCGAGCCGTTCAACATCGGGAGCACCAAGCAGCTCGGCGAGCTGCTCTTCGAGCGGCTCGGGCTGCCCGCAGGCAAGAAGACGAAGACCGGATACAGCACGGACCAGTCCGTCCTTGAGCAGATCGCCGAGCTGCACCCGATCCCCGAGAAGGTCCTGGCCTATCGCCACTTGACGAAGCTCAAGAGCACCTACCTCGACGCGCTCCCGCGCCTGATCCATCCCCGGACCGGCCGGCTGCACACGTCGTTTCAGCAGTTCGTGGCCGCGACCGGCCGCATTTCGAGCGCCGAGCCGAACCTGCAGAACATCCCGGTCCGCACGCAGGAGGGCCGCGAGATCCGGCGCGCGTTCGTGCCCGAGCCCGGCTGGAAGCTGCTCAGCGCCGACTACTCCCAGATCGAGCTGCGGCTGCTCGCGCACATCGCGGGCGACGAGGCGCTGATCGAGGCGTTTCACGGCGACGCGGACATCCACACGCGGACGGCCGCCGACGTGTTCGGCGTCGCGCCGGCCGACGTCACGCCGGACATGCGTCGCCAGGCGAAGGCCATCAACTTCGGCCTGATCTACGGGATGGGGTCGTACCGACTCGCGAACACGCTGAACATCGGGCGCGCCGAAGCCCAGGACATCATCGACCGCTACTTCGAGCGATACGCCGGCGTGCGCCGCTACTTCGACGAGATGGTGAAGCAGGCGAAGACCGACGGGTACGTGCGCACGCTGTTCGGCCGCGTGCGGCACTTCCCCGACATCCACTCGCGCAACCACGCGCTGCGCCAGCACGCCGAGCGCACCGCGGTGAACACGCCGATCCAGGGCACGGCCGCGGATCTGCTCAAGAAGGCGATGGTCAACCTCGACCGCCGCCTCGAGGCCGAGAAGCGGCGCACGCGCTTGCTGCTGACGGTGCACGACGAGCTCGTGCTGGAGGTCCCCGAGGACGAGCTCGGGATCGCCCCGAACATCGTGCGTGAAGAAATGGAGGGCGCAGCCGCTCTCCGCGTACCCTTGAAGGTGGACGTGGGCCTGGGCGACTGCTGGGCGGACATCCACTGATCCCGAGCGAGGTGCGATGAGCGGCGCGCGGACCGGAGAGATGCAGCCCGACGGCGGCACGCCGGCATCGGGGCTCGCAGCCGAGGAGGCCGCGACCTCGCCTCCGATCGAGGCCCTGCGCGAGCGCGTCGCCGAGCTCGAGGTGGCCGCCTGCGCCCAGGAGCGCCGCCTCGACGGCATGCTGCGCATCGCCGGCAACCTGGCCCGCAGCCGCGACCCGCGCCGGGCCATGCGCACCATCGTGGCGGAGATCTCCGAACTGCTCGGCGCGGACCGCACCACGATCTACGAGCTCGACCGCGGCACCGGCATGCTGCGCGGCCTGGCCGTCCAGGGCGAGACGAGCATCGAGGTCGGCGTGCCCGTCGGCGAGGGCATCGCCGGTCTCGTCGCCGCGAAGGGCAAGGCGATCAACCTCAAGGACGCCTACCTGCACCCGGCGTTCGACCCCAAGTTCGACAAGCTCACCGGCTACCGCACGCGCTCCATGCTCGTGGTGCCGATGCGCAATCCGAACCGCGACGTGATCGGCGTCGTCCAGGTGCTCAACAAGCGCGACGGTTACTTCACCGTCGACGACGAGAACCTGCTGGCCGCGCTGGCCTCGCAGGCGGCGATCACGCTCGAGGCGTTGCGCCTGCACGTCGAGCTCGACATGAGCAACGCCGAGCTGCAGAGCCTCTCCGAGGACCTCCGGCAGAAGGTGCGCGAGCTCGAGCTGCTGTCGGCGATCGAGCAGGCGATCTCCGACGCGCACGACGTGGACGCGCTGGCGGCGCTCGTGCTGAGCCGCGCCGCGCAGGTGGCCCGCGCCGAGGCGACGGCGCTCTTCCTCCCCGGCGAGACCGGCTTCGGTCCGCTGTTCGTCAACGGCGCCGAGCGGGCGTCGTCCCTCCGCACGTTTGCGCGCGTCGAGGTCGGCGAGGGCGTCCTCGGCAAGACGGCGAGCCGCGGCGCGACCATCCGCCTGCGCGACGACGACGAGGACGACGAGGGCATGCCGCGAACGCTGGGCGGCGGCTGCGACATCGAGGTCCGCGACGCCGTGAGCGCGCCGCTCGTCGAGGGCGATCGCACGCTGGGCGCCTTCGCGCTGGTCAACCGCCGCGCCGCCGACAAGCGCGACGACGACGAGGACGAGCGCCTCGTGGTGCTCATCGCCCGGGCGGTCGCCCGGGCGGTCGCGCGCCTCGAAGAGCGGCAGTCCGCCCAGAACCGCGACCGCCTGATGGCGATCGGCGGCATGTTGAGCGGCGTCCTGCACGACCTGCGCGGTCCCATGTCGATCATGAGCGGTTACAGCCAGCTCATGGCGACGCAGAACGACCCCGAAGAGCGCGCGAAGATGGCCGACGCGATTCGCCGCCAGGTCTCGCTCTTCAACGACATGACCCGCGAGGTGCTGAGCTTCGCCCGCGGGGAGCGGTCCGTGCTCGCGCGCAAGGTGTACCTGCGCAAGTTCGTGCAGCACGCGCGGGAGATGCTCGAGACCGAGTTCGTGGATCGCGGCGTCGCCTTCGAGGTGGTGGACGAGAGCGACGGCGTGGCCTGGTTCGATGAGGCCAAGATGCTGCGCGTCGTCGCCAACATCGCCCGCAACGCGCGGCAGGCGCTCGGGAACCGCGGCACGTTCACCTGGCGCATCCAGGACGCGCCCGGCGGCGGGGTGGTCTTCCACCTCGCCGACGACGGCCCGGGCATCCCCGAGGGCATGCGCCACCGCCTCTTCGAGATGTTCACGACCGCCGGCAAGGAGGAGGGCACGGGCCTCGGCCTCGCCATCGTGCGGCGGATCGTCGAGGACCACGGCGGCACCGTGACCTTCACCACCGAGACCGGCAAAGGCACCACGTTCACCGTCGAGCTCCCGGCGCCGCCGGCGCGGGCGGCGTGATGCGGCGCTCGCTGATGGCGATCGCGCTCGTGGCCGCCGGCTGCACGTCCGAGCCGCCCGCCGCGCCGGCGCCGGCTTCACAGGCCAAGGCCCCCGCGACCGCACCGGCCCCGCCGAGCGTCGTCGAGGCGCCGCCGTCCTCGCCGCCGGACGCGGGTCCACCGCCTCTGGCTCCCGACACCCTCGAGCAGATGCAGGCGCTCGAAGGCGCCAAGGCCGCCCTCCTGGCCGGTCGCGACGGCGAGGCGCGCCGGCTGTTCCTGAAGGCCTCGGACGGGCCCGTGAGCGGCGCGGCCGTCTCCGCGGGGCTCGCCGCTGCGGAGCTCCTCGAGGCGGCGGGCGACGCGGCGGGGGCGGAGGCGGTCTACGCGCGGCTGCGCGGCGGTCCGGGTGGGCTGCCCGAGGTACACCTCGCCGCCGGCCGCTTCTACGAGCGCCGCAACGAAATCCCCAAGGCGATCGAGGCCTTACAGGCGGCCGTCCAGGGCCAGCCCGATCTGCTGCCGGCGTACGCCAGCCTCGGGGTCCTCCTGGCACGGGCCGGGCGCAACGACGAGGCCGCGACGGCGCTGCTGCAGTACGAGTCGCGCCTCAACGACATGCTGCGCGTCCTCCGCGCGACGAAGACCGACCTCGACCGACGAATGGCCGTCGTCGAGGTGCTGGCGATGGTCGACGACGAGCGCGTGACGAAGGCCCTGATCGAGGCGCTCGCCGCGCCGGAGCCCGACCTGCGCATGTTCGCCGCCGAAGCGCTCGTCGACGACGACTCGCCCGAGGCGCTCGAGGCGCTCGCCCGTGCGGCACAGGCTGAGCAGCACCCGCTGGCGAAGCGTGTCATGTTCGAGGCGCTCGGGCGGGCGCGCGACCGGGCGAGAGGATCGAACGCTCCGCCGCCGGCGATGCCGAAGCCGCAACGCTGAGGGGTCGAACGGCTTCGGGCACTTCCGGGACCGAGGGGAACACATGGCCGATCTCGCGATCACGCTGCTCGCCGCCGGCGAAGGCCGGCTCCGTGTGCGCTGCGAGCACGAAGGGCGGGTCGCCGAGGCCGAGACGGCCCTGCCGGCCGCCGAACGGGCCGAGGAGCTCTGGGCGCAGGTGCGCGCCGGGGATGCGCCGGCGGTCGCTCAGCGCGACCTGGCCGACATGCTCGGTGCCGTCCTGTTCGCCGGCGAGGCCGGCCGCGCGCTGCGCGACGCCCTGCTCGACGATCCGCAGCGGACCGTGGCGCTCGCGGCGCCGCCGCCGCTCTCGCGGTGGCCGTGGGAGCTGGCGCGCGAGCCCCTCACCGGGCGGTACTTCGTGCTCGACGGCGCCGCGCTCGTGCGTGTCGCCGGCGAGCCGGCCCGCCGCCCGCGTCTGCCGGCGCGGGCCGTGCTCGTCGTCCCCGCGGAGGTCGGGGCGTCGCACCTGCAGGCGCTGCAGGCGGCCACGCGCCACCTCGCGCACAAGGCAGGCCTCGACGTGTATCCGGCCGAGCCGGCGACCGGCCCCTCGCTCCGGCGGACGCTCGGCCGGGGCGCGGCGTTCGTCCACCTCGAAGCGCCGATCGCCGGCGAGGAGGTGCGGGTCGACGACGGCCGCCTGCCGGTCGACCGCATCGGTCTGGATCCCGACACCTGGCTGGTGGTGCTCGGCGGGACGGACGCCGGCGCCGAGGCCGCCGCGCGGCTGCGCGGGGCGGGCGTCCCGGTCGTCGTGGCCTTGCAGACCGCCCTGCGGCCCGAGCTGGCGGCGACGGTCAACCGGGAGCTGTACCGGGCGCTGGCGCGCGGCGCGGGCGTCCTCGAGGCCGTGGAGCGCGTGCGCGCGGCCCTCGCGCGCAAGGCGGGGCCGGACGCGTTCGTCTGGGCGGCGCCGGTCGTCTGGGCGGCGCCGGGCGCCGGAGAGGACGCGACGCCGGCCAGCCTGCCCGTTCCACCGGCGGCGATGACCGACGCACCGTCGGCGCGCGGGACGGTGCCGTCTGCGGAGCCCATCGCCGCGTCGCCGTACCCCGACCTGGCGGGGCCGTCGCAGCGGCCGATCCCGTCGCCCGTCTTTCTGCACGAGACGCTGCGGCTGGTACGCGAGCGCGCGGCGCACGCGGATCCGGAGACCGAGGCGCGCGTCCAGACGCTGCGGGCGCTCGGCGCCCGGGCCGGCGGCATCGAGGCGAACGACGGGGGCGACGATCCTGGCGTGCGGACGGCGCGCCTGGCGGACCGGCTCGTCGAGGCCATCAGCCGTCACGACGGCCCGCTCGCGGCGCCGGCGGAGCTGACGGCCCGGCTTGCCTCCGCGGCGCATGCGGCGGCGTTGGCCGCGGAGCCGCTCCGGCGGGCCGCGACGGCGCTGCTGGCGAGCCGCGTGGTCCTGCTGGTGGGCCCCGGCGCGGAGCGCGCGCGGGCGGCCCGCTACCTCGCCGAGGAGGTGTTCGACTACCACGCCCGCGTGGCGCGGATCGACGGCGCGTCGCTGATGACGGGCCCCGAGGGCCGCGACGAGCGCGGCGCGTCGGTGGGCGGCGGCTGGCTGTTCGAGGCGGTGACCGCCAACTGGCGCCGCGACGAGCTCGACCCGCTGCATCCGGACCAGCCGCCGCCGGCGCATCGCCTGCCGCTCGTGGGCCGCGCCGGCGGCGCCTGGCGGATCTACGAAGGCGCGTGGCTCGTGGTGCGCGACGCCCATCGCGCGAAGGGCGCGGAGCTGGTCGATCTCATCGGCAGCGTCGACGACGGGGTGCTGCAGGGGTTCGCCGGCGGCCGGCCGTACCGCGCGCCCGTGCCGGCGGATTTTCGAGTGATTCTCACCGCCTCCACGGTGCCGGAGGCGCTGCCGGAGCATGTGCCGGTCGTCGCGATCCGTCCGTCGACCGACCTCGCCGCCGAGCGCGAGCGCTGGATCGCCGTCGCCGAGGCACAGGCGGGGCCGGCGCCCGACGCCGCGCGCACGCTGGCCCGCACGCGCGCTGCCCAGGCGATCGCCGAGGTCGTCCGCTTCGCGCGCATCGCCCGCCCGCTGTCGGGCGACGTTGGCGCCGCGGCGCTCACCTACGCGCTGCGCAGCGAGGGCAGCCTCGAGGCGGCCGTCGACGAGGCGCTGTGCGTCTACCTCTTCCCCCGCCTGGCGTCCGGCGCCCCGGACGCCATCCCGCTCCTGGTCGCCTACCTCGACGGTGAGGAGGAGGCCATCTTCGGCTGTGCCCGGCAGCTCGTCGCCGGCAGCGGCGGTTCCATCGAACGCGCCACCGCCGTCTGTCTCTCCCTGGCGGAGTACCTCGACGCCACCGCGCCGACGGAGGCGTCGAGCCGGACGGCCGCCGTCGCCGAGGCCATCGCCCGCGGCCCCGACGGCGGTCGTCGCCTTGCCCCCCTTGTCGACGCATGGAAGGCCAGCGGCGGCATCCGCCGGCCGGACATCCCCCTGCCCCGCCTGCGTCGCGCGCTGCTCACCGGCCCCGTCATCCGCTGACGGGGCGACCCGTCACTCGAAGCGTCGGATGACGCGCATCGAGGGCACGTTCAGGTAGGAGTCGTCGACGATCCGCTGGACGTCCGTCCCGCCGATCTCCACCACCGTCTCGAAGGCGGAGTCGACGACGTACAGGCGGTCGTCGAAGGGCAGCCAGCGCATCTCCTGCGGCAGGATGGCCACGTCGGGCAGCGTGGCGAACGCGACGCCCGGCACCACCGTGAATTCGTAGCCGACGCCCACCTGGAACGGCCGGGCGCCCGCCGGCGCGTCGCGGAACGGCACGTGGCCCATGCGGAAGCGCAGCCACGTATTCTCGAACGGCTCGCCGAGTCGGAAGCGGCCGAGGCGGCGTTGATCCACCAGGCGTGGATCGGCCACGCACTGCCCGTCCCGGTTGACGTACGGGTGCGGGTGCGTCGAGTCGTTGATCGTCAGCACCCACTGGCCATTGCCGGCGCGGACGCGGTAGCTGATGAACTCCGCCGCGCAGCTCGCGTACGGGATCGGCGGCGCCACGGCCGGTTGCGGCAGCGGCTGTCGCGGATCGGCGGAGACCTGCGGCGCATAGCTGCTGCGCTCTTCGGCCCGCAGCAGGAGCTTGTGCGCCGTCAGCTCGACGATCTCGTAGCGCAGCGGCTCGAGCTGGCGCTGGGCGGCGGCCACCTCGGCCGCGAGCTGGAGCTGGCGGCAGGTCGAACGCCGTTGACACAGCGCCTGCCGATCCGCCGGGAGCGCCTGCAGATCGTTGCACTCCAGCGGCACGACGATGTCATCGGGAGTCGCGGGGATGAACCGATCCACCAGGATCACGTCGCCCGGCTGTACACCCACGCGACAGAAGTCCTGGTTGTAGTCGAGCAGCGTCCAGTTGCCGCCGTCGTCGCTGCGGCCGCCGAACTGCCCCGAACGGCTGTCGGTCCGGGGCAGGACGCCCTCGCTGCGGACGGCCCAGCGGCCGGCGGGCACGCGGAGCGGGTCGTCCTCGACGACCTGGATGCCGTCGAGCGCATCGACGAAGTTCGTCGTGCGTTCGAGGAACTGTGACGTCGCCTCGGGCCGGCCGTCGGCGTTGTAGCCGGACACGAGGCACGCGGTCGGATCGTCGGCGGAGGTGGGCCCGCAGCCGGGGTCCTCGGCGTCGACCAGGCCGTCGCCGTCGTCATCCGCTTCGTTTTCACAGGCCGCGGCGGGCTCGCCTTCACTGCCGCCGTCCGCGCAGTCCTCGTCGGCGGCGTCGATGAGGTCGTCGCCGTCGTCATCGCGCCCGTTGAGGCAGGTCGACTGCTCGAGCGGCGACTCGACACGGCAAAAGCCAGGGAGGCGCGCCGGATCGAAGGCCGCCGACGAGCCGTCGATGCGCAGCGCCGGATCGAGGGCGGCGGTCGTCCGCGTCAGCGCGCTGCGCAGCACGTTGATCTGGTCGTGCAACACACGACGGGCCGGCCGGTCCCCGCCGAGCAGGACGGGCGGATCGGTCGCGCCGCGCCCCGTGACCACCGACGCATCCGGATCGATCACGGCGAACGGGACCGGCGTGGCGGCGCCCCCCGGCACCCGCGACTGGACACCCGGCACGTTCGCCGGCAGCGGCAGCGCCACGCGATCGTTGCGTGTGCATTGGCCCTCGAACGGTCGTAGCGCCTCGGACTCCACGGCCCAGGCGAGGCCGTCCTCGACGACATAGAAGCCGGCGATCTCGCGCTCGCCGATCGGACAGCGGCCGCCCTGCCGCGTCACGAGCCGTGCATAGACTTCCCGCCCGTCCTGGTCGACGAGGTGCTGCGGCGCGGTGATCTCGACCGAGCGCAACGTCGCCTGGTCGTCGACGAGGATCAGGCTCGCCTCGTAGCCGAACTGCCGCAGCGCCAGGTTCTGTCCGACCCCGCCGGCGCGCACGCGCGTCGGCCGGACGCCGGCGATGGGCCACCCTGTGGCGTCGGTCTCGACGACGAACAGGTCGCCGCTGGAGCGGTCCAACGTGTAGACGAAGCTGCGGGCGCCGCCACCGACCGGCACGCGCGCCGCGACGATCGCCGCCGGCCCGACCTGCACGGCGTCGCCACCCTCGTTGCCGTCACTCGCCGCGTAACAGTCCAGATCTTCAGGGAAATCGGTCCGGCCATCGCCATCGGCGTCCCGGCGGTCGCCGCACTCCGGGGTGCGCTCGAAGTCGTAGCGTGCCGCCGCCTCGGGGTCGCTGCAGCCCGGGTCCTCGGCGTCGACGAGGCCGTCGCCGTCGTTGTCGGCCTCGTCGGTGCAGGCGGCGTCGCCCGTCTCGCGACCGCCCTCGTTGTCGTCGGCCTCGTCGCGGCAGTCGGGATCGTCGCGGTCGATCCTTCCGTCGCCGTCGTCGTCGGCGCCGTTGGCGCAGGCCGGGGTGGGACGCTCCCAGCGGAACGCGGCGTTGCAGTCGGCGTCGGCGAGGTCGGCCACGCCGTCGCCGTCGCGATCGATCGGCGTGCAGCCGGTCGCGTCGGCCGTGGCCGGGCAGTCGTCGTCGGCGGCGTCGACGAGGCCGTCGCCGTCGTTGTCGATCCCGTCGCCACACTCCGCGACCCGGCTGCAGGCCGGGACGCGCGCGTCGCCCTCCCAGTTCTCCCAGCCGGCGGCGCAGTCCGGGTCGGAAGCGTCGACGGTGCCGTCGCCGTCGTTGTCGATGCCGTCGGCGCACACGTCGGACGCGACGACGTCGACCAGGCCGACCAGGTAGGGATCTTCGCAGGCACGCTCGCCAGTGAACGACACGGTGGTCTGCCGCGCCGGCGCCTCGAGGTCGACCGCCGTGAATCGGGGCGCGTCGGCGTGGGCGACGTAGAGGGTGCGGCCGTCCTCGTCGATCGCCAGCCGTCCGGGACGCATCGAGGTCCCCGGCGCCGCGGGCACAAGGTCGATGACCCGCGCGACGACGTCGCCCGCGTCCTCGTCGGCCGTGGCGAGCGCATCGAGGTCGATCTCGTAGATGCGCCCGCCGGTCGGAGCCGAGATCCACGCGCGCGCCGCCCGGCGCGGCCCTTCGAGCAGAGTCGCCTCGGCCGAGGGGAAGACCACCGCGTCCAGCAGCGGCTCGTCGGCGACGTCGGCCACGAAGGAAGGCCTCACGCGGCGGTCGTCGCGGATGACCGACAAGCTGCCGGTGCTCGAGTTGACCG
>CAUJDF010000043.1 GCA_963169045.1 Myxococcota bacterium | reverse complement strand
TTCGTGCGGCGGAGGACGCTTCCGGAGGTCCGGAGGCGTCTTCGCGTGGCCGGCGCGCGTGTCCGGTCGCATCGAGGGCGCCTGTCCTCCGGGGTGAGACCACCCGGAGGAGCGACATGCAGCCCGCGCCGACCGAGCCCGCCCGCGTCCGCCTCGACAAGGAGGAGGGGCCGGCCGCCGACGATCCGGCCCGCCTCGAGACGGCGCAGGGGCCGACCGCCGACGATCCGGCCCGCCTCGAGACGGCGCAAGGGCCGGCCGCCGCCGGCCCGGCCCACCTCGAGAAGCAGGCGGGGCCGCCGGCCGACGAGACGTGGCGCGGCTCGCCCGCGCGGCTCGCCGTCGACGCCGAGCGCACGCGGGCCCGCCTCGAGGCGGCGCGGGAGGCGGCGATCCACGACGCCGCCGCGCCGGAGCCGCCGCCCGCGCGCCTGCCCCTGGCGCAGCGGATCGCGCCGCCCGTCGCCGCGCTCGTCGCGTGCCTCGCCCCCGCGGCGATCGCGGGCGCGCCGGTCCTGCCGTCGGCGCTGGCGGGCGCGGTGCTCGCGGCGCTCCTCTTCGTCCTCGACGACAGCGAGGCGCACGCGGCGGCCGCGATCGGCGAAGGCACCCCGCCGCAGACGGCGCCCTCGGCGCGCCGCCTGCTCCTGGCGGGGACGGCCGCCGGCGCCCTCGCCGCGTGGATCCCGGCGGCGCTCGCCGGCGCGCCGTGGCGACTGGCCGCGTCGTCCGCCGCGTTCGGCGCCGTCGCGGGGCTGGGCCTCGTCAGCCTGGTGGTGTCGCGCTGGCGCCGGCTCGGGGCCGCGCGCGCCGCCGCCTTCGCCGAGCGGGCGCGGCGCCGCGAGGCCGAGGTCCGCCGGGCGGTGCTCGAAGGCCGGCTGCGGGACATCGGCGCGCGCCTCGCCGCGGTCGCGCTCCTGCTCGTGCCGCTCCTCGCCGGCTGCTCCTGCGTCGACGGCCGAGCCGCCGCCGTGTCCGGCGCCGCGGCGTCTGCCGGCAGCCCCGCCTCCGGCGCCCGAGGCCGCGCCGCCGACGTCCGCCCCGCGGTCTTCGTGATCGACGCTTCGCCCTCCCGGGCAGGCGGTCCCGCGGCCGCGTGCGATGTCGTCCACGCCGCCATCGGGCGTCACTTCGCGAAGGCGCGCCGCACGGCGCTCGACGTCGCGATCTTCATCACCGGCGACGCCGAGCGCACGGGCGGATCCGCCGCCCCGCTCGCCGGCTGGCGACGCCTCGCGCAGCGCTTCCGGGCCTTCGAGGCGCCCGAGAAGGCGCGCGAGCGCCTCGATGCCGACATCGCGGCGCTCGTCGAGACGTGCCGCGCCGGCGTGCGCGCCGCGAGCGAGAGCCGCATCTGGATCGGCGTCGTCGCCGCCAGCGCCGCCCTCGATGCGCGCTGCGCCCAGCTCGCCGACGAGGGCGAGGCGTGCGCCGATCCGCTGCTGCTCGTGGTGAGCGACGGCCAGGAGAACAACCACCCCGCCGTGAAGCGCGCCCTGCGGGACGGCCTCGCCGGCAAGCCCATCGGCCCGCTGCCGTCGCTGCGCTCCGCGTGCGGCGCGAAGCCGCGCATGTGCGGCGTCGACGCGACCACGTCCCGAGGGAGCCTGCTGGCCGGCCGGCCGCTGCGCCCGGAGGCGGTCGTCGAGGTGTGGCGCCGGCTGCTCGGGCCCGGCGCCATCGTGAGCACCGTCTGCGACGCCCTGTGAACGCGCCTGTGAACGCGCCTGTGAACGCGAAGGAGGAGCCCAGGATGGACGAGAAGAGCCTGCCGCCCGATGCCAGCGACGTCCGCCTCTTTCCGCGCCTCGACGGCGCGGTCGGAGCGCCCGGGGTGAGCGAGTACACGTCGTTCTCGCTCGACTCGGTGTACGACGGCGTCCTGAAGCTCACGCTCGAAGCCGGCGACCCGCTCTTCTACCCGGAGATCGAGGCGCTACACGCGGAGTGCGCCGCCGAGCGCGTCCGCCTGCTGTGCCGCGAGGCGCCGGGCGCCGCGCGCCTCGACGACCGGGCCGCGACCGCCGAGGTGGAGCGCCTCGACCAGGCGCGGTACCGCTGCGAGGCGGAGCGCGACGACGCGCGGAGCGAGGCTGCCCACGCGTCCGCGGAGGCCGACGCCGCGGAGGCGCGCGTCCACGGCCGGCCATGGGTGATCCGCCTGTGGCTGCTGCTTTTCTGGCCGCTGACCGCCGTCGCCATGACCGCGTTCATGTACGAGACGTTCGTCGGCATCAAGGCGGCCAACGCCGAGGCGGCGGCGAGCCTGCCCGGCGGCGGGAGCGGCTGGATATCGGCGTTCGGTCCCGAGGACCTCGCGCTGTGGTCCTGCTTCGTCGTCGCGCTGCTCGTCACCGGCCTCGTCACGGGCCTGGCGGCCAGCGGCGTGGCGCTGGGGGCGGTCGGCAAGACGGTCGTCGTCGGCCTCGAGGCCGGGCTGGCCGTCACGCTGTACTGGATGCGCTCGTCGGGCCACGACGGCAGCGACGCGGCGTCGCTGGCCTACGCCGCCGCGGAGCTGGTCGTCTCGGTGCTGCACGGCGTCGTGGCGCTGAAGCTGTCGGGCCGCCTCGTCGCCCTGCTGACCGCGAACCGCGAGCGCGACCGGGCGCGGGCCGAGCAGAACCGGCTTCAGGGAGTCGCCGCCGAGCGGCAGTCCGCCTGGGACAAGGCCGACGCCGAGTGGCGCAAGCAGCTCGAGTGGTACACGCGCATCGTCGACCAGCTCGCGTGGCAGGCGCACCTGCAGAAGCTCGCGGCCGACACGGCGAAGCTCGCCTACCGCCACGGCCTGCAGCGCCTCGCCGGCCGCTATGTCGAGCCCGTCGAGCCGCGCCCCGCTCCCAGCCTCGAGACCACGTCACCGGAGGACCTGCGATGAGTGACCATGCGCGCCGCTATCTCAACGCCCGCCGCGTCGGGCTCGCCCAGCTCCGGCCGCGCCTCGCGGCCGTGTCGGACGCCGCCGCCGAGCGCGAGAAGCTCGAGGCCGAGCTCGCGATCGTCCGCGCCGAAGAGGCGGCGTTGCCGGACGTGCCCGAGGAGACGCCGCTGCCCGGCCCCCTCGAGCGCGCGCTGGTCGTCGCGCTCGGCGGGCTGTTCGCGATGATGGCGTTCGGCCTGCCCGACCAGCTGGGCCTCGGGGCGCTCGGCGCGCTGGGCGCGGCGGCGCTGCTCGGCAAGCTCGACCTCGGCGTGCACCGCGCCACCGTCGCGCAGCGCGGCGTGGAGCGGCGGCCGCCGTCGCTCGTGCCGCTGCTGGTGACGACCGCGGTCGCGGCGCTGGTGGGCGCCGCGCTCGGCGCGCTGGTCGGGGGCTCGCTCGGCGTCCCCCTGCGCGCCGCGGCGGGGGCGCTCGCCGTCGGCCTCTCCGCGTGGATGATGCTGTGGAAGGCCCACCAGCTCCGGAAGGCGTGGTTCGAGCGCGCCCGCATCTTGAGCGAGCGTCGCCGGCGCGCGACGCAGCGGGAGCGCCTCGACCGCGACATCGAGCGCTTCGAGGAGGAGCGCGAGACGCGCTTCGACGCGGTCGGCGAGGCGAAGGCCGACCGTCTCGCCGTGCTGCTGCCCGAAGACGACGACGATGGGGGATGGACCCACTGAGCTTCCGTCGTATGCTGCGCCTCTTCCCATCGGAGGGGGCGTGGCATGGCGTACTGGGATCTGTTCGTCGACGAGTCCGGCCAGTTCCCGCTGCGGAGCGACCGGGTGGCCGTCGGCGGGGTGCTGTTCGTCGAGGGACTGCCGGGCACCGGCCCGGACGCCCTGGCGTTCGCGATGAGACGGACGGTGCCGTGGCTCCCGTGGCCGCTGCACGCCTGGCTGCTGGACAAGCCCGTCGTGCACGCGCTGGGGCTGACCGCGAAGGGACGGGGGCGCCCGGGCGACCTCCGCGCGGCGCCGGAGGCGATCGCATGGCTGCGACAGACGCACGGCACGGCGGTCGACACCGCGCTGAAGGCGCTCAAGGCCGGCCGGGAGCCGTCGTTCGGCGTGCTGCAGGCGCTGGACGCCCGGCTCGCCGAGCACGACACGCTGCACGAGCGGTGGGCGGCGCTCAGCGACGAGGTGCGCCTCTACCTCAAGCGGCTGTCGGCGCACTTCGCCTCCCAGCGCGCCGGGACGCTGCAGCCGCCGGCCTGGCTCGGCTTCGCCGCGACCGAGGGCGTGGCGCCGTCGACGGGCCGGTCCGCGGGCGATCGCTACCTGCGCCTGCTGCGGGCGCTCGTCGAGGCGGCGCGCGCGGCGCTCTCGCGGCCCCACGTCCTGCGGGTGAACGCGGCGCACTGGCGCTTCCCGACCGGGGAAGTGCTCACGCGCGAGGCGGTGGAGACGGCGCTCGCCGGGTTGCCGGGCGTCCAGGTCGACGAGCTGGTGGGCTCGGGCGCCGACGCCGATGCGTTGCTGCCGTTCGCCGACTTCATCGCCCATCGCGCCCGGCATGCCTTCCGCGACGCGGAGAAGAACGACTTCACGCTGGAGCGGCTCCGCCGGGCGCTCGCCGAACGGACGGGCGCGCACTTCGAGGTGTCGCACGTGCGCGCGACCGACGCGGCGATGGCCGCGGGCCCGCGCTGGGTGCTCGAGCTGGCAGCGACGCTGCGCGCGCCGGAGGTGGACGCGTGAGCCTCTCGCTGCTCGAGGCCTTCCGCGCGCTCGATCCGAGCGCGGCGACGCCGGCGTCCGTTCGCGGCGATGCGTTCCGCGTCCTCGTCGACGAGGTGCGGCGCCTGTTCGCCGTGCCCCCCGACGCGCCACTGTCCGACGCCATGCAGGCGCCGCTCGTGCGGCTCGTGCGCAATCCGCCGTCCGCGGAAGCGTTCCGCGAGGTCGTGTGCGACGCGCAGGTGAGCGCCTACCTGCGCATCGCCTGCAAGCGGGCGCAGCTCGACGACGATCGGGGCGGCGGCCTGTACGACCCCGTCGACGACACGCTGCCCGCACCGGCGCCGGAGCCCCCCGTCCATCCCGATCCCGAGGGCTTCGTCGCGGTCCTCGAGACGCGCTTCTGGTCGGCGATCGTCGAGCCGGTCGCCCGGCGCCGCGCGCCGCGGCACGCGGAGGGCCTGCGCGCCGCCGTCCGCCAGCGCCTCGACATCGCGCTCGCACGCCGCACGCAGGAGGCGATCGCGCGCGCCGCCCTGGGGCCCGGCGCCGGCGACGAAGCGATCAAGCGGCGGGTCGCGACGCAGCAGCGCACCCAGTTCCGCGCGATGGAGGACCTGCTCGCGGAGGCGGGCGAGCAGGTGGCCGCCGCGTTCGCCCGGCCCCCGCTCGACGAGACCGATCCGTCGCCGCTCGTGCTCGAGCGCATCGCGGTGGTGACGGGCGCGCTCGACCTGCGTGCGGAGGCACAGGCGCGGGTGGGCGACGACGAGACGGCGATCCGCGCCGAGGTCGCGCGGCGACGCCGGGCGCAGATCGACGCGCTCGAGCGCCTCGTCCGGCGGCTGCGGGCCGAGACCGACGTCGGCGACGACGACCTCGAGCCCGTCTTCCTGCTGCTGCTGATCGAGCACCTGCGCGAGCGGCGCTCCGCGCCCGCGACGATGAAGAAGGCCGAGGTGGACCATGCGTGACGAGCTCTCCGGCGCGCTGCGCAAGGCGCTCGATCTGGCGGAGGCGACGGTGGATGCGACGCACGATCTGCGGGCGGCGCTCGCGGATCCGGGCCGCGGGCGGGGGGGGCGACCGGGCGTCGAGGCGGTGGCCGACGACCTCGACGCCGACTGGCGGGCCATCGGGACGTCGTGGCGGGCGATCGGCATCCGGCTCCGGGCCCACGAGGACACGCTCGCGTTCGCCGACGTCGACGGCGCGGCGCTCGAGGTGCGCGCCGGCGCCGGCGCCGAACAGGCGGTGGCGCGGCGCGGCGAGACGGTGTTCGTGCGCGCGTTCGGCGAAGGCGGCGTCGCGGTGCTGCGCGCGGGCGGCGAGGGCTACGTGGTGGACCGCGCGGCGGGACGCCTGATCGAGGTGCGGCTGCCCGGCCCGATCCTCGGCCTCCCCGGCGACCTCGCGGCGCCGGTGGATTCCTGGTGCGCGCATGCCGATCCGTGGCTCGCGGCGCTCGTGCGCGAACGGGCGTCGAGCGGCCGGCCGTGGCACGTCGCCACCGCGGCGGGGATGCTGCTGCGGCTCGCCGATCCCGGCCCGGACGCGTTCGCCTCGCTGCTCGCGGGGCGGGGCGACCCGCTCGGGGACGCGATCGACGCCTGGGCGCGGACGCTGACGCGGGCGCAGCGGGCCGACCTCGACGAGCTCGGCCGGATCCGCGTCGAGACCCTGCGCGACGAGCTCGATCGGCTGCGCGCCGCGGCCGATCCCGACGACGCGGCGTGGCGGCGGGACCTCGCGCGCTGGCTGCGGACGCGCGACGACCTGGCGTGCGTCGTCCGCGTCCGGCGGGCGGGCGGCGACGCGGCGGCGCTGGTGGAGGCGGTCTCGGGCCTCGACGCGAAGGCGGCGCCGTGGGTGTCGGCGCTCGTCGACGTCCGGCCGCTTCGCGACGCGCGCCTCGCGCGGGTGCGGCGCTGCGATCCGGAGGCCTGGTGGGCGGGCGAGGTGGAGGCGACGCCGTGACGGCGGGCAGGTACGCGCCGGCCGTCGAGCGGCTGCTCCTCGGGTCGGAGGGCGCCGACGGTGCCGCCACGCGGACGGCGCACAAGAGGCCCCCGGACGCGATCGAGGCCAATGCGCTCCGGCGAGCGCTGGGCCTGGGGCCGTGGGGCTGGCCGGCCGCGCGGGGAGACGCCGAGGCCTTCTTCGGCGGCCCGCCGCCGGCCGCGCGCGTCGGCGACGTCCTCGCCGTGACCGTGAGCGAGACGCGGGCGTCGGTGTGGGCGCTCGGCGACGCCGGCCGGCACGGCCTGCGCGCGACGCCCTTCGATGGGTCGACCGACGCGGTGTGGCGTACGGCTTCGGCTGCGCTGGGGCGCTCGCTGCCACTCCTGTGGCGGCCGCTGCAGGACGAGGCGGAGCGTCTGCCCTGCGCCTGGCGGCTGGGCTCGGTGCGGCTCGACGAGACGTGCGACGAAACGCCCGAGGACCGGCTCTGCGGGCCGTCCTTCGGCCTGGCCTTCGCGTTCGCGCTCGCATCGCGGCTGCTCGGGGTGGTGCTGCCGACGACGTTCGCCGCGACGGGCGCGGTCGACGCCGAGGGACGCGTATTGCCGGTCGAGGGCCTCCGCCACAAGCTGCGGGCGCTGGCGCACTGGGCGCCTGGCGTGCGCACGGTGCTCGTTCCGCAGGCGAATGCGCGCGATGCCCGGCGCGCCGCTCGCGCCCTGCGCCTCGAGCTCGCCGTTGTCCCGGTGTCGACCGTCGGCGCGGCGCTCCGGAAGGCGCTCCGCGGCAGGCTCGCCGAGGAGCTGGCCGCGGCGGGCGACAGCCCGGCGAAGCGCAGCGAGCTCGTCGCCACGATGTTCCGCATGACGATGGGATCCCATGCGCTCGCGCCCGACTGGAGGCCCGTGGCGGAGGCCGCGCGGCAGGCCGAGCGCGACTGGAGCCGCCTGCTCGACGACGACGAGCGCCGTCGCCTGCGGATCGCGCGGGCCGTCGCGGCGCGCCACGCCTACAAACGCTCGAAGTTCCCGGCCTTGCCCGACGCGTGGCTCGCCGCGCGCCCGCTGAGCCTGCGCCTGCGGATCGTCGCGCACGCGGTGCAGGAGTGCGCCGACAACGCGAACGCGCCCGAAGCGCGGGTGCGCGCGCTCGGCGAGCGACACCTCGCGCCCCTCACCGAGGCGGCCACCGAGCACCTGCACGTCCTCGGCGCGCTCGCCCGGCTCGACGCCGTCACCGGCGCGCCCGACCAGGCGCTGGAGCGCCAGCGACAGATCGCGCACGCGTTCGTCGAAGCGTGTCTGCCGCAGGAGACCAGCTTCTCGCTGTGCGAGTGGTACCGGCTCGCGGGCGCGCTGGGCCGAGAGCTGGACGAGGCCGACGATTTCCGGCGACGCGTGGAGTCGCTCGGCGGCTTCGACGACTTCGGCGGCCGGTTCGTGGCGGTGAAGCGGGCGCTGGCGCTCGCGCTGCGCGGCGCGCCGGAGGCGGCACAGGCGATCGATGCGCTGCTGGCGCGCCCCGAGCGGGTGCCGAAGGCGATGCTGATCGACACGCTGCGCCGGCACCGGGCGCGGGTGGCGCTCGCGGCGGGGGACGAGGCGGCCTGGGTCCGGCAGGTCGCCGCGATCCGCGCGCCGTTGCAGCGGCGCCTCGCCGCGCTCGACCGGGCCGTCCACGAAGGTGACGGCGCCGACGCCCTGAACGCGCTGGTGCGGACACGACCGACGCCGCAGGGCGCCGCGCACCTCGCCCGGGCGGCGCGGCAGCGTCCCGACGGGCCGGCATGGTTCGCGCGGCTCTACCCGTACTGAGCGCACCGATCGTTGCCCCCGCGGAACAATCCGTTCCGCGCGCCCCCACTTATCGCCCCGGGGCGACGTGCCCATCTTGAGGTCACACCCTTCGGGAAAGGCACGGCACCATGCTCTTCACTCCGTACCGCCTCGGCCGCATCGACCTCCGCAACCGCGTCGTGATGGCGCCCATGACGCGCTCGCGCTCCCCGGGCAACGTCCCCGGCGAGATCGTCGCGACCTACTATGCTCAGCGCGCCGAGGCGGGGCTCATCGTGACCGAGGGCACCGCGCCCGCCCCGGAGGGCCTGGGCTACGCGCGCATCCCCGGCCTCTTCACCGTCGAGCAGGCGCGGGCCTGGCGACGCGTGACCGACGCGGTGCACGCCGCCGGTTCGCGCATCTTCGTCCAGCTCATGCACACCGGCCGCGTCGGGCATCCGCTCAACCTGCCCGAGGGCGCGCTCCTGCTCGGCCCGTCGGCGGTGGCGCTGCCCGGGACGATGTGGACGGACGCGCAGGGGCCGCAGCCGCACCCGGTCCCCGCGGCGATGGACGAGGCCGACATCGCGCGCGCGGTCGAGGCGTTCGCGCACGCCGCGACGCTGGCGGTCGGCGAGGCCGGCTTCGACGGCGTGGAGTTGCACGGCGCCAACGGATACCTCATCGACCAGTTCCTGAACGCCGGCGCCAATGGGCGCGAGGACCGGTGGGGCGGCAGCGTCGAGAACCGCGCGCGCTTCGCCGTCGAGGCGGCGCGCGCGACCGCCGCGGTCGTCGGCGGCGACCGCGTCGGCATCCGGCTCTCGCCGTTCGGTACGTTCAACGGCATGCAGCCGGACCCCGAGCACGCCGCGCTCTACGAGCACCTCGCCGGCGAGCTGCGGGGGCTGGTCTACGTGCACCTCGTCGGTCACCCGGACCTGACGCCGGCGCTGACGGACCGCATCCGCGAGAACTTCGGCGGAACCCTCGTCCTTTCGGGCGGTTACGACCGTGAGCGGGCCGAGGCGGACCTGCGGGCGGGCCGCGGCGACCTCGTCGCGTTCGGGCGCCCGTTCCTCGCGAACCCGCGCCTCGTGACGCGGTTGCGCGAGCGCCTCGAGCTGGCGCAGCCCGACTTCTCGACGCTCTACACACCCGGCGAGCGGGGTTACACCGACTACGCGGCGTAGGCGGGGCGGGAGCTTGGAGCCGAGCGCTCCACCGCCGTATCCTCCGGTGCCGGGCGGTCGATCGCCGCTCCTTCGCTCCCGGAGAAGGCGATGCGCTCCGCCCTTCCGTCCCGCCGTGGCCTCGCGCTCCTCGCGCTCCTGATCTCGCTGGGCTCCTCGGCCGGCTGCGGCGGGGGCTCGTCGGCAGACGACGACGCCGGCGACGCGGCCACCGCCGACGCGGCGCGCGACGCCGCCGAACCCGGTGACGCCGCGCCCGACGGCGCGTCCCGCGACGCCGACGCGCCCGCCGACGCCGCCGCGCCCATCGACGCCGCCGCGCCCATCGACGCCGGCCCCGACGCCGCCCCCGACGACTGCCCCGACGACCCGGCCAAGACCGCGCCCGGCGCCTGCGGCTGCGGCGTCGCCGACACCGACGCCGACGCCGACGGCACCGCCGACTGCGACGACGCCTGCCCCGACGACGCCGCGAAGCTCGAGCCCGGCGCCTGCGGCTGCGGCGTCGCCGACACCGACACCGACGCCGACGCCACCCCCGACTGCGACGACGCCTGCCCCGACGATCCCGCCAAGACCGCGCCCGGCCTGTGCGGCTGCGGCACCGCCGACACCGACACCGACGCCGACGCCACTCCCGACTGCGACGACGCCTGCCCCGACGATCCCGCCAAGACCGCGCCCCTCGAGTGCGGCTGCGGCGCCGCCGACACGCCGAACTGCGACGAGATCGAACCGCCCTCGCCCGATCCGCTGGTCTGGGAGGTCGCCCCGCACGCCACCGGCACCGCGGCGGTCTCGATGACCGTGGTGGCCGCGGCCGATGCCAGCGGCGTCGAGTACTTCTTCGCGTGCGTCGCCGGCGGATGCCGGGACGGCGGCTGGCAGGACGCCCCCACGTACGAAGACACCGGGCTCGCGCCGGACCACGCCTATGTGTATCGCGCGAAGGCGCGCGACCTGAGCCTCAACGGCAACGAGACGGGCTGGACGGACGAGATCCGGGTCACCACCGACGCCGATCCCGGGTTCCGGGCGGGGCTCGACGCCTGGTACTTCGACTTCGCCGAGCCGCTGGCGGCGCTGCCCGACCTGGGCGGCCGCGCGCCCGACCTCGCCCGGATCGAGGGCACGGTGGACCATCCCGCCGCGCCCTGGGACGGCGCGTACGCCAGTCGCCACGCGGGCTTCCTGCGCGTCGAGCTGGCCGGCGAGTACACGCTGTCGCTCGTGGCCGACGGCGGCGCGACGCTCTGGCTGCAGGGCGAAGCCACCCTCGCGAGCGCCGGGGACGAGGCGTCGGCGACGCGCGTGCTCGGCGCCGGCTACCATCCCATCCGCCTCGATGCCTTCGCGAACGACGCGGACGACCGTCTCGTGCTGTCGTGGGCCGGACCGGGCTCCCCGCCGCGTCCCATCCCCTCGACGGCGCTGTACCGCGCCGATCCGCCCGATGCGCAGGCGCCCGCGCCCTCGCCGCTCGGGTGGATGCAGGCGCCCGCGGCCGCCGGCGTCGATGCCATCGAGATGGAGGCGGCCGGCGCGGTCGATCCGAGCGGCGTGCAGTACTTCTTCGAGGCCGCCGAGGGTCCCTGCCACGACAGCGGATGGCAGGCGTCGCCCTACTACCTCGACGTCGGCCTGGCGCCGGGGACGACCTGCGCGTTCCGCGTCCGCGCCCGGGACCTGAGCCTCGCCGAGTCGAAGACGGAGTGGTCGCCGGCGGCGTCGGCGACGACCGACACCTTCGCGCCCGACGTGGTGGGGCGGCCGCGGGCCGACGCCGAGGCCGCGCTCCTCGCCGCGGCGCTGGCGCCGGGCGCCGTCACCCTGGAGATCAGCGAGGTCCGCGCGCAGGGCGAGGTCGTCCGCCAGTCGCCCGCGGCCGGCGCGCAGCTCCCGGCGGGGACGGCGGTCGATCTCGTGGTGTCGCTCGGTCCGCCCGTGGCGGTGCCGGACCTCGCCGGCGCGGCGCAGGCGGACGCCGAGGCGGCCCTCGCCGGCGTCGCGCTGGCGGTCGGCGCGGTGACCTTCGCCGAGAGCTGCGGCGTCCCCGCCGGGCACGTCGTCGGCCAGACGCCGGCGGCCGGGGCCGAGCGCTGGGCCGGCGCCCCGGTGGACGTCGTGCTGTCCGCCGGCGCCGACGACGCCGTGATCACCGAGATCATGTACCACCCGACCCCGGACCACCTGCGCCGCGAGTTCGTCGAGCTGTTCAACCCGTGCGCGACGCGGCTCGGCCTCGCAGGCTGGTCGCTCGGGGGCGTCGGCGACGCCGTCTTCGGGCCGGAGGCCGGCATCGATCCGGGCGGCTTCTTCGTCGTCGCCGAGGACGCCGCCGCGTTCGAGGCCGCGTACGGCTTCGCGCCGCACCACGTGTTCGGCGGCGGGCTCGCCAACGCCGGCGAGATCCTGACCCTGCTGCGCGCCGACGGCTCGGTCGCCGACGAGGTCGAGTACGATGACGTCGCGCCCTGGCCGGTGAGGGCGGACGGCGCCGGCCCCTCGCTCGAGCGCGTCGTGGCGGCGCTCGACGACGACGGTCCCCGCAACTGGCACGCGTCGGTCGCCGGGGCCGGCCACACCGCGGGCGCGCGCAACAGCGTGGACGCCGCCGAGCCGCCCCCCTGGATCGAGGACGTCTCCCATGGCGCGCCCGCGCCCGACGCGCCCATCGTCGTCACCGCCGCCATCGAAGACGCGGTGTCCGCCGCGTTGACGTACGTCGTCAACTGGGGCGAGCCGCAGCGGGTCGACATGCGCGACGACGGCGAGAGCGGCGACGGCGCCGCGGGCGACGGTGTGTACGGCGCGGCCATCCCCGGCCAGCCGGTGGGGACGATGGTGCGATATCGCATCGACGTCTCCGGTCCCACGGGCGCCATGGGATACCCGCGCGACGACGACGCCGTCACCTACACGGGCACCTACCTGCCCGACCCGGCCATCGCCACGGACCTGCCCGTCCTGCACTGGATCATCGACCCGGCGGTGTATGCCAACGCGCTGGCCCACGCCTTCACCGACCAGTTCGAGCCGGCGGCGCTGTTCCACGACGGGGTGCTGTACACGGACCTGCAGGTGCGCGTGCGCGGGCAGTCGTCCCGCGGCTTCCCGAAGAAGCACTGGAAGTTCAAGTTCCCGCGGGGCAACGGCTTCTCCGGCGAGTCGCTCGTGCCGGAGGCCGTCGGCGAGTTCATCTTGCAGAGCAGCTGGGCCGACAAGAGCTTCCTGCGCGAGATCCTGGCGTACGAGACCTTCCGCGACGCGGGCGCGCCCTCCCATCTGACGCACCCGGTGATGGTCTATCAGAACAACGCGTTCTACGGCCTGTACACGTGGATCGAAGACAAGAACTCGCAGCAGCTCGAACGGAACGGCGTCGACGGCGACGGGGCGCTGTACAAGGGCTACAGCCAGTGCGAGTTCCGGTCGCTGCAACAGCTGCCCGGCGCGTTCGAGAAGGAGAACCCCGAGGACGGCGACTTCACCGAGCTGCACGCGCTGCTCGACGGCGTCAACAACCTCACGGGGCAGGCGCGGCGCGACTTCCTCTTCGACCACCTCGACATCCCGGCGATGATCACCTACCAGGCCGGCTCGGTGCTCGTGCACAACAACGACCAGGTCGCCAAGAACTACTACCTGTACCGGGATACGAACGGGACGCGGCGCTGGACGTTCCAGGCCTGGGACATGGACCTGACCTTCGGGCGGAGCTTCCAGGGCGCGGTGCTCAACGACCGCATCTTCGCCGCCGACGACGTGGTCGGCCGCAACAACGTGTCGCCGAGCCATCCGCTGTTCGGCGACCGGCTGCACCAGAAGTGGGACTTCCTCTGGAACCGCATCACCGATGCCTTCCTGAGCGAGCCGGAGATCCGCGCCATGTATTACCGCCGGCTGCGGACGCTGTCCGACGCGCTGCTCGCGCCGGGGCGCTACGAGGCGCGCATCGACGAGCTGGCGGCGCTCATCGCCGACGAGGCCGCGGCCGACAAGGCGAAGTGGGGGCAGTACGGCGTCCCCGAGACGCTCGAGACCGCCGTCACGCGGCTGAAGAACGAGTACCTGGCGGTGCGCCGGACGCACTTCCTCGTGACGCACCGGGTCGAGGGGGAGCTGCCCGAGGCGCAGTCTCCGGCGCCGCCCGTCGTGATCAACGAGATCATGTACAACCCGGCCGAGGACGGGACCGGCGCCGAGTTCGTCGAGCTCTACAACCCCTCGCCCTCCGAGGCGGTCGACCTCTCCGGCTGGCAGCTCGAGGGCGTCGACCTCACCTTCCCGGCGGGCGTCGTGCTGCTGCCGGGCGCGTACCTCGTCGTCGTGAAGAACGACGTCGGCTTTCGTCAGGTCTACGGCGGCGGCCGCTTCGTCGCCGCCGAGTACCGAGGCCGCCTGGCCGGCGGCGGCGAGCGTCTGACCCTCGTGGACCGCGTCGGCCTCGTCATCGACGAGGTGACGTACGACGACGCGGCGCCGTGGCCCCTCGAGCCCGACGGCGGCGGCCCGTCGCTCGCGCTCACCGACCCCGCCGCCGACAACGACGACGCGGCCGCCTGGGCCGCCAGCGCGCTGCCCGGCGGCACCCCCGGCGCGCCCAACGCCGTCCCCTGATCCGGTTTTTCGTCGCCGCTTCCCTCGGATAACCGGCGTCCTGCGCGCCCGGGCCGCGTCCCGCCGCGGCGGCACGGCCCTTGCCAACGGGCCGCGCCGACACGATTCGCGGGAGCACGGAGATGCGGACCTTCCAGACGACGATCACGGTGCTGGCGCTGCTCGGCGCCGGGTGCAGCGACGAGTCGGGCGCCGGCGGGGCGGACGCGGCGGCGACCGACGGGCGCGACGCGGGCGGCGAGGCGCCGCTGCCGCCGCTGCCGGGCGAGGACGCGGGGGCGACCTGCGCCGCGCGGCAGCCCGAGACCTGCGACGGCACGGACCAGGACTGCGACGGCCTGGTCGACGAGGACTTCCTGCTCGCGTGCGCGCCCTGCGCCGAGGGCGACTGCGTCGAGGCCACCGTCGTGGGCGGCGCCTGGCGCGAGGGCATCGCGCGCAACGTGCGCGTGGGCGGCGACCGGGGCGTGCGGCTGCCCCCGCTGCCGGGGCGCAACGACTTCGTCTACATCGCCAACGCCGGCGACGACACCGTCTCGAAGCTGCGCGCGTCGGACGGCGTCGAGGTGGCGCGCATCTATGTCGGCGACAACCCCTCGCGCACGGCGGTCGACGGCGAGGGCAACGCCTGGGTCGCCATGCGCGGCGTCGCCTCGGGCATCCCCGACGAGGTGCAGGAGCACGTCGTCAAGATCGACGGCAAGTGCACGCCCACCGTCCGGCCGCCGCGGCCGACGCGCGAGTGCATCCTGCTCGACATCCCATCCGTCGGCGACACCCTCCGCGGCATCGCCGTCGACGCCGAGGGCGACGTCTGGGTCGGCTCCTTCGCCACGTTCGAGGTCGTGAAGCTGCACGGCAAGACGGGCCGCACCCTCGCGCGCGTCTCGCTCGAGGAGATCGACGCGCGGCCCTACGGGCTCGCCATCGACGAGAACGGCTACGTCTGGGTCGCGGCGCGCGAGGGTCAGACGGCCGTCGTGCGCGTCGACCCGGTGCGCCTCGAGATCGACCCCGCCTTCGTCTTCGGCCGCGACCAGGTCGACTACCAGCCCTATGGCATCGCCGCGGACGGCGAGGGTGGCATGTGGTTCGGCACCTTCACGGGCCTCGTCTACCGCGTCGACGTCGTCACGGGCGGGATCGGCCCGGTGCACCGGGTCGGCAGCGCCACGCGCGGCGTGGCCGTCGACGACGCCGGCAAGCTGTGGGTCGCCGACTCGGGGCTCGGGCAGGTACACCGTATGGACCGCACGAGCGGCGACATCGAGCTCAGCGTCGACGTCGGCCAGGGTCCGGTGGGCGTGGCCGTCGACCACGACGGCGCCGTGTGGGCGGTCAACCAGTACGACGACAACGCGGTGAAGGTCGCCCCGGACGGCGAGGTGCTCGGCAGCTTCCCCGTCGGCGCCCAGCCCTACACCTACAGCGACATGACCGGCTCGGCGTTCCGGGTCTTCCGGCGGATGCGCGGCACGTTCACCGAGACGTTCGCCACGGGCGTCGACGGCGCCCGCTGGACCGGCGTGCGGTGGACGGGCGACGCGCCCGCGCCGAGCACCGTCTCGCTGCGCGTGCGCGCCTTCGACGGCGCCGCCGCCGGCGAGTGGCGCGAGGTGGCGCTGACGGACGGCGCCGGCGCGCTCCAGGGCCTGACCGGCGCGAACGTCGAGGTGGAGGTCACGCTCGAGAGCGGGGACCGCGACGCCATCCCGAACGTCGACGCGCTCACCCTCACCTACCAGCTTCCGTGAATTGGAGAGTCGTGATGCGCAAGGCTGCATGGTTGCTGTCGGCGTTCGCCGGGATGGCGCCCCTCGCGGCGCGGGCGCTGCCCGCCGACGTGCTGGTCGTCGTCGACAACTCGGAGAGCATGCTCGCGCCCGCGCCGGGCGGCGAGGGCACGAAGTTCGACGTCGCCCGCGACGTGGCGTCGCGGCTGATAGACGCGGCGCGGGACCGACATCGCGTCGGCCTCGTTACCTTCGGACAGATCGAAGAGGTGGTGCAGGGCGGCGAGGGTCCGTACACGGTGCGCCTCGAGGACCCGGAGCGCTGCGCGCGCGGCGGCGAGCTGCTCGTCGGGCCGTCGGCGCGCGACCCGGACGGCGCGCTGGCCTGGATCGACGGCGAGGAGAGCGCGGTCAACCCCGAGATCGTCGGGGGCGGCGACTCGCCGCTGCTGCGCACGACCGAAACCCTGTTCGAGTTCATCCGGTTGCGCCGCTGGGCGGACCCGGCGCGCGCCTGCGTCAACGCGGTGGTCGTGTTCGTGACCGACGGCGAGGAGAGCTGCGTGTCCGCCACCGAGTGGAAGAACGGGTTGCGGCGCCTCGGCGCGCGCGGCGTGCGCGAGGACGTGCGCACGCTCGTGCTGTCGTTCGATCCGGAGGGCGAGGCGTCGAACCTGCTCGCCGGCATCGGGCGTGAGGGCGAGACGCGGGCGCCGTACGGCCCGGACGAGGTCGACGCGTTGGTGGACGCGCTCTCGGCGCTCGAGGGCCGGTTCGCGCCCGAGGCGTGCGTCGCGACCGGCATCCCGCCGGAGGCGATCGGCGGCGACGGCGGCGCGCTGCCCGGCGACGGCGACGACGCGGGCGCGGAGTCGTCCTCGGACGGCGGCTGCGACGTGTCGGGCGGCGGCGCCTCGCCCGGGGCGGCGCTGCTCCTCGCGCTGGCGCTCGCGTTCGGCGGCTGGCGGCGGCGGCGCGCGCTGGCGCCCGCGTCCGGCGGCTCGCGGCGCGGACTGGCGCTCGCGTCCGGCGGCTGGCGGCGGGCGCTCCTGCTCGGCCTCGCGCTGCTCGCCGGGTGTGGCGACGAGGGCGGCGGCACGACGCGTGTGCCCGGCGACGACGGGGGCTTCGTGCCGCCGGCGGAGCCGTCCGAAGAGCTGGCGTCGGCCCGGGCGCGCATCGACGCGCTGGCGACCGCCGCGGAGGCGGTGCGTCGCGAGCATGTGGCGCCGCTGCTCTCGCCCGAGGCGCGCTTCGCCGC
>CAUJDF010000042.1 GCA_963169045.1 Myxococcota bacterium | reverse complement strand
GCGGGGGCCTCGAGCTCCTGCTCGGTGATCACGAACTCGACGCGGCGGTTGTTCGCGCGGCCGTCGGCGTTGGCGTTCGTGTCGACCGGGCGCGTCTCGCCGTAGCCGGTGGCCTCGAGGCGGCTCGCCTCGACGCCCTGGTTGATCAGGTACGCCTGGACCGACTCGGCGCGGGCCTGCGACAGCTTCATGTTGTAGGCGTCGTTGCCCTGGCTGTCGGTGTGGCCCTCGACCCGGATCTTCTTGATGTGCGGGTGCGCCTTCATGACCGAGGCCACCTGGTTCAGGATCGAGTAGCTGATCGGCTTGATGACCGCCTTGTTCGTCTCGAAGTAGATCTTGTCGAGGATCTCGATCTTCTCGCGGGTCACCCGGACCTTCGTCTCGCCCTGGTCGGGGCAGCCGTCCTCGTCCTGGTAGCCGTTGATGGTCTCCGGCTCGTTCGGGCACTTGTCCGACGTGTCGGGGATGCCGTCCTTGTCGTTGTCGGGATCGGGGCAGCCGTCGGCGTCCTCGAAGCCGTCCTTGTCCTCGGGGTCGGTCGGGCACTTGTCCTGCGGATCGAGCAGGCCGTCACCGTCGGTGTCCGGGATCTGGTCGGGGCAGCCGTCGGCGTCCTCCCACTGGTTGAAGTTCTCGGGCTCGTTCGGGCACTTGTCCTCGGGATCGAGCTTGCCGTCCTGGTCGTTGTCGGGATCGGGGCAGCCGTCCTGGTCCTCGAAGCCGTCTGCGTCCTCGGGCTCGTTCGGGCAGGTGTCCTGCGGGTCGAGGATGCCGTCGGCGTCGTTGTCGGGCTCGGGGCAGCCGTCGAGATCCTCGAAGTTGTCGCGGTCTTCGGGATCGTCCGGGCACTTGTCGTTCTCGTCGAGGATGCCGTCCCCGTCGCGGTCGTAGTTGCGGTCGTGGTAGGCGATGCCGCCGAGCACGCGCAGCGCGGGCGAGCCGTAGTCGCTCACGATGCCGGTGCCGCCGCCGAGCGTGAAGACCGGGCCTGCGTCCATGAAGATGCGCAGGCCGAGCAGGCCCTCGAGCGGGTTGGCGCGCGCGTCGTCGGACACGTCGGAGATGGGCGTGGCGCCGAACACCTCGGCGAGCAGCACGACGTCGTCGGTACCGAGCTCGACGCCCATGCCGGCGCCGTAGGTGAACTCGTTCTGGACCTCGAAGTTGCCGACCTGCTTCTCGTCGGGGCGGAAGCGCACGCCGGCGTTGGCCGCGAAGCTGAAGCCGAGGGTGCGCGCCTCGAGGATCAGCTTCGGGTTGATCGTGAACTGATCGTTGCTGAGGAAGCGCTCCTCGTTGCCCGTGGGGAACGTCATCGGCACCGAGATGGCGGCGCCGAAGCCGCGGTCCCGCTCGAGGCCGAACAGACGGACCTTCGGGATGACGCGGATGTCGCCGATGCCCACGCCCTCGTCGAGCGGCGCCGCGTCGCTGATGCCCTCGCCGGTGACGTAGCTCACCGGGATGTCGACGCCCAGCTCGAGGCGGTCGAACAGACCGACGGCGAACAGCAGGTCGCCGGTGACCAGGTGGTCGACGATGCGCCGGTCGATGTCGTCGTCGTTGTCCGCGGACCGGACGACCAGCGGCTGGTGGGCGTAGCTGACGTAGAGCGAAGGCACGAACTCGGCGTGCTTCGCGACCCGTGCGCCTTCGACGCTCAGGTAGTTCCACGTGCCGGGCGCCGGCTTGAAGTTCTGGACGTCCTGGGCACCGGCGGTGGCGGCGGACAGCGCAACGAGCGCTACCGCAGCGACCACGCTCGCATGGCGATGCCGCATGATCTGGCTCCTCCTCGATTCCCGCTGTCGGGTCGGGACCGACTCGGCGCCGAAACTAACCGATCAATTGTGTTCAGGCAAAGTGGAACGAGGCGTCTCGTCAACGCCGGAATGCGACATGGGAGCGCGTCTCTCCCCGGAGCACCAGGAGACGGATGACTTCGCCCTTCTTCACGGCGTCGAGACGGCGGGCGACCTCGTCGGCGCGGGCCACCGGCGCGCCGTCCACCTCGACGACGATGTCTCCGCGGCGCAGGCCGACGGCGGCGGCGGGGCTGCCCGGATCGACGCGGGTGATCGTCGCGCCGCCGTCGAGCCCGGCAAGCCGCGCGCTGTCTTCGGCGAGCGTCTCGAGCGTCAGGCCGACCGTCGAGGACGCGCCCCCGCTGCGGCGTCCCTGGAGGCGTCGCGCCGGCGCGGAGGGGTCGGGCATCGACTCGAGCTTCACCTTCACGGTGCGCGTCGCGCCCTCGCGCAGCACGCCGACGTCCACCGTCCGGCCGATGCCCGCGATGCTGGCGAGCCACGGCAGATCGTCGTGGCTCTCGATGCGCTGCCCGTCGAAGTTCACGATCACGTCGCCCCGCTGCAGGCCGGCGCGCGCCGCGGGGCCGTCCGGGACGAGCGCGGCCACGAGCGCGCCGCGCGGGTGGTCGAGGCGCAGCGCCTTCGCGAGGTCGTCGTCGACCTGCTGGATCTGCACGCCGAGCCAGGACCGCTCCACCCGGCCGCGCTCGATGAGCGAGGGCAGCACCGTCTTCACCATGTTGATCGGGATGGCGAACCCGATGCCCTGGCCCTCGGCGCTGACCGCGGTGTTCACGCCGACCACCTGGCCGCGCAGGTTGAAGAGCGGGCCGCCGCTGTTGCCGGGGTTGATGCTCGCGTCGGTCTGGATGAAGTCGCGGTAGCGCAGTCGGCCGTCGGGCTGGACCTCCCGGCGTCCCTTCGCGCTCACGATGCCGGCGGTGACCGTGTGCGACAGGCCGAGCGGGTTGCCGATGGCGATGACCCACTCGGCGATCTGCACCGCGTCGCTGTCGCCGAGCGGCACGGTGGGCAGCGGCTTCCCGCCGGCGTCGATCTTCAGCACCGAGACGTCGGTCGCCGGATCGCTGCCGATGACCTCGGCGGTGAACTTCCGGCCGTCGAGCAGGTGCACCTTCACGGTGCGCGCGTTCTCGACCACGTGGTTGTTGCTGAGGATGTAGCCGTCGCTGCGGATGATGAACCCGGAGCCGGCGCCGCGCGCCACCATCGGCGGCAGGAAGGGGTGTCCGAGCAGGCCGCCCATCGATTGCGCCGTCTCGGTCTCGATCGACACCACCGCCGGCGCCGCCTGCTTCGTCAGCTTGCTGAAGGCGCCGTAGGTGACCGGCGTGTTCTCGTTCACACCGGTGTCGATCACCCCGTCCGTCCAGTACTTCTGTTGCGCGGCGGCGGTGCCCGTCGTCGCGAGGAGCAGGGCCAGGGTCGACAGATGTCTCGTCCGCATGGGTCCCCCGAACGTCTCGTGACGGCCAACAGCGGCCGCCGCCGGCGCCATTCCGCGGCGGACCGGCGGGGGCCGGTCAGGGCTCCCGCGCCCAGAGCGCCAGCTGCTCGGTGAAGGCGCGCGTCGGCTCGTCGAGCGGCTCGACCGCGCGCGTCGGCACCTCCACCCTCCACTGACGGACCACCGGCGGGCCCTCCCCGTCGCGCACGGTCAGCGTGACCACGACGCGGCCGCGGAGGGCGTCCTCCATCTCGGCCGTCCAGGCGGCGCGCTCGCCGAGTTGCTCGGCGACGAGCCACGCGTCGACGCGGGCGCGGGTCGTCGGGCCGTACTGGTGGGCGCGCGCGATGTCCACCGCGCGCTCGACGTCGCGGGCGTCGAAGTGGCGGCCGAGCAGGGTGACGGCGAGGAGCGCGGCCACGGCGAGCGCCCCGATGAGCGCCCCGCGGATCATTTCGTGCGCTGCTCGATGAGCTTCGTCAGGTCGGCCTGGTCCTGGGCGGTGAGCTGCTCCATGGGCGCCGCCTTCGCCGCGTCCTTCGCCACCGCGGGCCGCTTCGGCGGCGTGGCCGAGGCGCCCGTCCCGGTCGCGGCGGGCTCGTCGCCGCCGAGAGCGCGTCGCAGGTGGTCGAACGGCGTGGCGCCACCCACGCGCAGCATGAAGAACGCCGCGATCGCCACGAAGATGGCCGCGCCGATCAGCATGCCCTTGAGCGGATTCTTCGCGCCGCCCTTGCGCGCGGGGGCCGCCTTCTTCGCGGCGGAGACCTTCTTCTTCTTTGGCTTCGCCATGTTGGCGACGATAGACGGTGCCCGGGAGGCGCGCAAACTGTCCGGGTCAGGGCGTCCGCTGCAGGACCTGGTTCGGATCCTCGCCCTGGGGGACGGGGCGCCGCGACGGGCAGGCGCCGGCGTGCAGCAGCTCGCAGGCGGTGTTGTAGACGAGGTCGCCGCCGCCGCTGGCGGAGGCCGTCCAGGCGTCGCCGCGGTTCGGGTGCTCGGCGAGGACGACCGGCACGATCCCGCCCACGGTGTACGTGGCCTCCTCGGCCTCGCCGACGGTGACCCACAGCCGGTCACCGGCGGCCACGCCGACGTCGGCGAAGTCGGTCTCGAGATCGAACGCGCTCTGGCCGGGGCCGAGCTCGAGGCTGTCGCCCATCGCGCGGACCGTGCCGTCGGGCGCCTCCACGCGCCAGGGACCGGTCGTCGCCGGCGCGGGCGCCGCCTCGCCCATCAGCCAGAGCTCGTGGGCGCCGCGGATGTCGGCGAGGCGAGCGGGCTGGGCGTCGCGCGACGCGGCGACGAGCTGGTCCAGCGCAAAGCCGCCGTCGCACGGCCACCCCGCCCGGCACAGGTCGAGGTCACCGTTGGCCTCGAGGGCGGCGAACTCGGCGAGCGCGTCGAGCTGGCCCTCGAAGACGTTGACATCCTCGGCGCGCGGGCGCTGGCCGCCGACGCCGCCGTTCGTCCGACCGACGACCCACACGCGCGGCCGCGCGAGGCCTTCGATCGCCTCGAAACGCTGCGGGTTCATCGGCGCGGGCAGCACGATGGGCATCTCGCGCCCCAGGCTCTTCGCGTCGACCTTGATCTCGGCGTCCTCGGCGTCCGGCACGCCGTCGGCGTCGAGATCGGCGAGGTTGCGGGCGTCGCCGAGGGGGAGGCTCGACTGCGGGCGCCCGCGCACGTAGCCGTCGTCGAGCGCGCCCGGCGTCGTCAGCAGCGTGATCGGGCCGAGGTCGACGCGGTCGAGGCGGTAGCGCAGGCAGCCGAGCCCGCCGCACGCCGGCGTCGCGGTGCCGCTCGACCAGGCCTGCGTCGTGGCCCGGCCGGCGAGCCAGTCGCCGAGCGGCCGCAGGATGCCGAGGCGCGCGGCGATGCCGAACCGCGGGTTCGTGAGCGGGACCCAGGCGAAGCGGCCGACGACGCCGAGGGTCGCCGGCTCGGGCGCGACGTCGTCGAGGGCGTCGAGCGCCCGCGCCGCGAGGTACGCGCCGAGCGCGCGCGTCCGTTGGAGGGCGGGGGCGGCCTGGCCGACGTCGTCGACCGGAGCGCCCATCGCGTCGACGGGCCGCCCGTCGGCGTCCACCTCGGGCACGAAGACGGACTCATCGGCGATCACGCCTTCGTCGGCCGCGCTGCCGAGCCACAGCGCGACGCCGCCCGGCAGGGCCGCCTCGAGCCGCCGGCGCACCTCGCCGGGGAAGTCGGCGCCGAGCATCGGCTCGGCGGCGGGCTGCGTCGCCGGGACCGCGCCCCAGCCCGCGAGCACCGCCACCGGCGCGCCGCCCGCCGCCGCGTCCAGCGCGACGACGCGCAGCAGGCGGTCGCGCTGCTGCGGCAGGCGCAGGTCGCGCGAGAAGCGCCATGGTCGCCCGCGCCACGCCGCGAGATCGCGGTCGTCGTTGAGGATGCCGTCCCCGTCGGCGTCGGGCAGCGCCGCGCCGACGTCGGCCGGCGCGTCCGGCTCGAGCGGCAGCTCGACGGTGCCGGCGCGCACGGTCACCGGCGCGAGACGGTGGCCGGCCTGGCGGATGGCCGCCTCGCAGCGGCGCCGGGTCTCCGCCCACCACGGCTCGGCGACGCCACTGGCGATGGGCACGCTGGCCAGCAGGCCCAGGGCGCGGCGGCCGCGCTGGCGGAGGCCCTCGGCGGCGGGGCCGCCGGCGGCGAGCAGCGACGGTCCGAAGACGCCGACCGCGTCGGGACCGTTGCGATTGCCCGTCGCGTGGACGGCGACGCGCGCCTCGGGCAGGGCGAGGCGCAGGCGCAGGTGTCGCGCCAGGTCGCGGGCGCGCGGCAGGTCGATGGCGTGGACGTCGAGCGTGACGAGCACGTAGGGCAGGTCGTCGCGGACGAAGACGAGCACGCGCCCGGCCGGTGGGTTGGTGTTGTCGACGCCCATCGCCGGGCGATCCAGCTCGCCGCCGCCCATCCAGACGCCGTCGAAGTGCCCGTCGCCGTCGGCGTCCTCGAAGCCGTCGGCGCACGGATCGGCGGGCGAGGGCACGTCGACGCGGCCGTCGAAGCGGCCGCGCACGTTGCCCGGACACTCGGGACCGGCGCGCTCGGTCCAGCGCTCGAGGTAGGCCGGCGCGATGTCGAAGCTGGCGGCGGCGGCCCGGGTGACGCCGTCGTTCGGCGGGTCGACGAAGAGCGCGGTCGCGCCGGGCCGGCACTGGCCCGCCTCGTCGCACCAGGTGCCCTCGGGGCAGTCGGGATCGGCGGCGCAGCGGGCGACCGGGGCGGCATCGGGCGGCACGGCGTCCCTCGCGGCGGCGTCGGCCTCGGGCGGCGAGACATCGGGCAGCGAGACGTCGGGCGCCGCGTCCGCCGGCGCGTCGGCGTCGTCGGCGTCGTCGCTCGGCGCGTCGTTGCAGGCCACCAGCGCGAGCAGCGCCGCGATGAAGAGGGGACGAAGCACGCGCGAAGCATACGGAAGCCGCGGAATTCGCTTCAAATGCGGCCCTTCATGGCGGATCGCCGTCGACGACGACGGTGATCCGCTGCTGCACGAACTTCGTGGGGGGGTCGTCCTCGCCGCGCGCGTTCAGGATGAAGCCGTGCACGCGCCGCAGCCGGACCTGCTCCGCCGTCGGCGTCCAGGTGAGGCGCGCGGCCTTGGGGCGCGCCTCCATGGTGGCGCCCTCCGGCTGCTCGACGAGGTCGAAGGCGACGCGGGTGCTGTCGTCGTCGCGGACGGTGACGAGCACGTCGAGGGTCGGCTGCGCGGCGAGGTCGAGCACGTAGGCCGACGGCGAGGTGAAGGTCAGGTCGGCGTGTCCCGAGAAGACGGTCACGACGACGCGCGCCTCGGTGCTGCCGCCGCCGTCGTCGCTCGCCTCGAACGTGACGGGGTGGGGGCGCCCGGCGGCCGCGCCGTCGGAGGCGACCGGCACCCAGGAGAAGACCGGCGGATCGCGCGTCTCGTCGAAGCGGGCGCCGACGGGCAGCCCCCGGGCCGCGTAGCGCAGCGCGTCGCCGTCGCGGTCGATGGCGTGCACCGGGAACTCGACGAGGCGCCCGACGGTGACCACGCGATCGCCGGGCGGCGGCGCGAACACCGGCGCGCGGTTCGACGAACACGCCGGCAGCAGGAGGAAGAGCGGGGTGAGGCGGCGCACGGCGCATTCTATGCGGGCCGCGCGGGGCGCCGTCCAGGATCGGCGGCGTGGAAATTTGCAAGCACGGCGGCGGGGGCCGGTGCTATTGATCGGCGAACCGCAGGACCGGAGGGCCCCTGGTGCGAAGGATCACCGCGTTGCTGGCGGCGCTGCTCCCCGTCGTGGCGCACGCGTCCGAAGGCGGGCTGCACGCGCTCGTCGACCGGTTGTCGACGCGGCTGGACGTCGCGCTCGGCGGTCAGGCCGACGCGGAGCACTACCGCCCGCTCGATCCGCCCGGCGACGACCCGGCGCGCGCGGTCGTGATCGCCGTGGCGATGGGCACCCACGCCGAAGGGCCGAACGAAGCCGACACCCTGAAGGTCAAGGTGCGGCGGCCCGGCGACGGCCCGCGCCTGCTGCTGGTCGACGCGGGCATCGTCTTCCGCGGCCCGGGCGGCGCCGACTTCGTCGCCCTGCCGAACCAGCGCTTCGTCCTCGAGCAGCCCGAGGCCGAGCTCGCGCTCGAGGCGCTCCCGATCTGGCCCGACAAGCCGACGCCCCCCGAGGGCACGCCCCTGCAGGCCGTGCGCTCGAACGATCCCGGCCTCATCGCCGTCCTGCGGACCGTCCAGCGCCTCGAGGCCGAGGACGCCGTGCGCGTCTCTCGCTACGTCAAGGACAAGGACGGCCAGCTCGCCGTCGACACCTTCGTCGACAACCAGGACGTGAGCCTCGCCCGGTGGATGGCCTGGTCGCGCGACGCCGCCGGGCAGATCCGCGGCCGCCTGCCGCGCGATGCGGTCCGCTTCGCCATCCTCGCGGTCACCGCCGGCTTCACCATCCAGGAGACGGCCGACTGGCTGCGCCTGCACCGCTCGATGGACATGAACCCGGGCATCGCCGCCGCCTGGGACGTGGCGAAGCCCACCGAGTACATCCTCGAGCGCGCGGGGCTGAACCACCGCGTCTTCAGCCCCAACCACGCGCTCTTCCACTTCAACCAGGGTGTCGTCGCCTTCCGGAAGAGCGACCTCGAGGGGGCGGAGAAGTACTTCCGCAAGGCCATGGACCTCGACGCGCAGTTCGTTCCGGCACGCCACAACCTGGGGGTCACGCTCTACCGCGCCGGCAAGTACGACGAGGCGTCGGAGGCGTTCCTGATGGCGACGGGCATGCCGTCGGCCGGCGCGGACGATTTCTATAATCGCGGCGCGACCTTGTACCGCCTCGGCGACAAGCTCGGCGCGGCGCGGGCCTTCCGCAAGGTGCTCGAGCTCAACCCGCGGGATCCCGACGTCGAGAGCTGGATCGAGCGGGCCGATCCCGAGGGCCGCACGAAGCCGGCGCCGGCGAAGGCGGGCAAGAAGAAGAAGGGAGGCAGGAAGTGAAGTGGCTCGTCCTCCCCGCGCTGCTGCTGGCGCTGTGCGCGTGCGGCGGCGCGAAGAAGCTCGAGGGGCGTGTCGTGCAGTCGGCGCCGAAGGCCGTCGAAGTGACCGGTCCCAAGGCGTCGCCCGAAGAGGTCGCCGGCGACGTGCCCGCGCTCCGCGGCCCGCTCGACGCGCAGCCGCTCGTCCCGCCGGAGCTCATCCCGCCCGAGCCGCCCGCCGATCCCGAGCCCGCGTTCGACTGACGGCGGCGGGCGTTCGAGTCGGCGAAGGCTCGCGCGCGTCGCGCCGCGGGCGTCAGAGACGCGCGAGCAGGCGAAGGACGCGCGCCATCGGGCCGTCGGCGTCGAGGAAGACGACCACCGGGGCGGTGCGGCGGAGCGCAGCGCGCGTCGGCAGCAGCAGGCCGACGAGCGTGAGCGCTTCGCGCCCGGGCGTGACGAGCGCGAGCGTGTCGGGCAGCGCGAGCGCGCTGCGTGCGTCGTCGACCACGGCCACGCGCTCGCCGGGCCACAGCCGCCGCACCTGGTCGATCAGGAGATCGCGCTCGGCGGCGTCGTCGGCGAACAACGCGAAGAGCGGACGGCCGAAGAACGGGTCGGGATCGATGGGGACGGGACCCGAGCCGGGCAGCAGGATGACGCCGCCGCCGCCGCCCGTCAGGCCGAACAGGATGCGCGCGACCAGCAGCCAGCCGTTGCCGCCGACCGGCGGGTCGAAGGGCAGGTCGTAGGCGTACGCGAGGCCCTCACGGAAGTGGTTCTCGCTGGCTTCGGGCGCGCCCGCGAGCAGCGCGAACGCCGACAGATCGACGGACCAGGCGAAGCGATCGAACGACTCGGCGTCGCTGGCGACGACGCGCTGGTCGAAGATCCAGGCGCCGCCGCTCCGCTCGTAGAGCCAGGCGGCGCCGGCGCCGGCGTTGGCGTGCATGTCCGAGGGGTCGCCGACGACGAGACGGCCGCCGCCGAGGGCGATGGACCAGCCATAGTCGTGGATGTCGTGCACGTCGGGCGGCAGCGGCTCGAGCTTCTCGTCGAAGACCCAGCCGGCGGCGGTGCGGACGAAGGCGTAGGCCGCGCCGCCCTCCTCGGTGTCGTTGCTCGGCGCCTCGGGCGCGCCGACGACCGCCAGGTTGCCGTCGATCGCCACGGCGCGGCCGAAGCCCGTGCCGGCCTGCGACTCTTCGGTCAGGAGCACGGCGGCGAACTGCCATCCGCCGGCGTGGCGTTCGTACACATAGGCGTTGTCGTTCAGGCTGCCGACGATGGCGCGGTCGCCCCGCAGGTCGACGCTCCACACCCCGCCGGCGACACCGAGGGACGTGAGCTCGATATCGAGCGCCCAGCCATCACCGTCGCGCTCGAACGCATACACACGTGCGCTGGACGTGACGAGCATGCGGTCCCCGGACACGGCCACCGCGTTGCCGAACGAGAACTCGTCGGGGTCGACGAGCACGTCCTCCGCGTCGATGAACGAGGTCTCTTCCCAGGCGGTGCCGGTGCGTTCGAAGACGAACACCCGTCCCGAAGCGCCGGACGAGCGCGCGCCCACCACGGCCACGTCCCCGTCGATGTCGACGGCCATGCCGAAGGCGTCGAAGCCCTCAGGCAGCGAAGGGTTCAGGATGGCCTGCTCGGTGTAGCCCCCGCCTTCGCGGACGAAGACATAGGCCGACCCCGGCTGAATGCCGCGGGGGGCGCCGACGAGGGCGGTGTATCCGCTGACGGCGACGTCCCAGCCGAGCTCGTCGACCGAAGCCGCGTCGCTCGAGGTCAACAGATGTTCGAGGAGCAGCAGCATGGCCCACCTCCATCCCCCAACGTGGAATCAGAGGGAGGGCGGGGCCGCGGCGATTCGCGTCAGGGCTCGAGGCGCAGGAGGAGGGTGACGGACTGGGTGAGGCTGCCGCGGTCGGGCGGCGGCAGCGGGGCGTCGGCGAGGGCGTAACTGATGCTGAGCTGGCGCAGGTCGCCCTGGCCCATCGGCCAGGCCTCGGTCGCGTCGCCGGGCAGCACAAGGCGGCCTGCCGCGGGATCGTCGACCGTGCAAGACAGCTGGCGCACCTCGAGGTTGGTGCCGTCGACGAGCGTCAGCGTCACCACGAGCGGGCCGGTGCCGGCGGGCGGGTCGCTCCACCGGATCTCGAGGGGCTCGCCCGGCGTGACGCGGCGCTCGTTGGGCGACGGCGCGAGGATGTCGAAGGGCGCGGTCGTGTCGAGGTCGAGGGCGCCGCTCATGCGCGTCTCGACGCGCTGGCCGGCGAGGATCTCGACGCCGTGCGGTCCGAGCGGCTTCTGCAGGCGCGCCTGCCGCGTCAGGTGGACCCAGACCGCGCTCTGCGGGACGGGCGTGAAGAGCTCGGGCGGCAACGAGAGCTCGCCGTCGTCCTGCAGGACGCCGTCGAGCTGGTAGTGGCGGATGGCACGGTACACGTTTCGGTTGAACAGGCCGACGCTGCCGCCGATGAACAGGCGCAGTTCGCCGCCGCCGTCCGCGGCCGGCGTCCAGCGCAGCGTCGCCGGGCCATCGCCCTCGCCGCGCGCGCGCGCCGCGAAGGGCGCGAGGTCCTCGCCGGACACACCCGCGAGCCCGGCCGGCGCGTCCAGCGTCTCGCGAAACGCCCCGACCAGCCGCCCGCCGCCGGCGCGCACCGTCAGCGGGTCGCCGTCGCCGTAGAGCCGGATGCGGCCGAGATCCGGGGAGTTGCCGTAGCGGTGGGCGCCGCTCTGCTCGTCGTAGTCCGGCACCTGGTTCAGCGTGACCTCCGGCGCGTCGACGTTGACGAGGCCGAGGTGCGCGTCCGGGTGCTGGGCCGGCACGCGGATGAACTCGCAGTCCGCGCCCTCGAGGCGGCGCTCCGACACGGCCAGGATGCCCGCGGACAGGCCGATCACGCGGTTCGTGTCGGTCTCGCCGGCCTCGTCGCGCAGCAGCTGCACGCGCCAGGACTGGCAGCCCTCGGGCGGCAGGCCGCCGCAGCCGCCGCAGATGTTGGCGACGCCCTCGTCGATCCGCCCGTCGCCGTCGTCGTCGTCCCCGTCGCAGAGCTCGGGGACGGGCGCGGCGTCGGGGTCCGGCGGGGCGCCGTCGAGGGCCGCGTCCGGGACCGCGGCGTCGGTCGGCGGGCCGCTGTCGGGCGGGCGCGCGCCGTCGCCGTCGGGCGCGGCGGCGTCCGGTGGGGCGGACGCGTCCGGTTCGTCGGGGTTGTCGCGCGTGCGTCCGCCGTCGTCGCAGCCGGCGAGCGCGAGCGCCAGCGCCAGAAAGAGCATGCGCATGGTCAATTTCCTCGTGCCGTACGAGTCCGACTGTGCCACGAGCGTCAACTCCGGGACGAGGCGACCCGGCCTTCGGCGTCGAGGCGGCAGACGCGCCGGATGGAGCAGGCCGCGCAGACGGCCTCGACGCGTCGCGTGGGGCACTGGCCGCTGATGCCCATGTGGGCCAGGGCGAAGTCGTAGCGGAGCGGGTCGGCGGGGTCGAGCGCGCGCAGGGCGGCGGTGATCTCGGCGGCGGTGCGCCAGTCGGCCTGGCGGCGCTCGGTCAGGCCGAGGTAGCGGCCGAGGCGGTGCACGTGCGTATCGAGCGGGATGGTGAGCCGCGAAGGGTCGAGCGCCGACCACAGCCCGAGGTCGACGGCGTCGGGCCCGCGCACCATCCAGCGCAGCCACATGCACACGCGCTTGCACGGGCTGCCGCGGCGCGGATCGGGGAAGAAGTGCTCGAACGCCTGCCGCCGCGGGAAGTGCGCCGTCGGCGCCAGCAGCCGGTCGCGGAAGGCCACCACAGCGGTGCGCAGGTCGCCGGCGCCGTCGTCCCCCGCCCGGAACGCCTCGAAGAGACTGCCGAATTCCCGGCGCAGCGCCGCGACCCCGAGCCAGATGCGCGCGAGGTCGGGCCCGCGCGTCAACCGGTACACGAAGGTGTCGAAGCGGGCGAGCGCGGCGGCCTCGTCGTCAGCGGCGGACGCGGGGGCGGGGCCGAGGCGCTCGACGAGCCGCTCGAGGGCACGGCCGATCAGGTCGGCGCGCCCGTAAGCCATGAGCGCCGCGAACAGCGCGACCACCTCGCGGTCGGCGGGGTCGTCGTAGCCGTACACGAAGCGGATCGGGTCGTTGCGGCGGTGACGGGCGAAGTCGAACCCGTCGAGGAGCCGGGTCAGCTCGTCGCGCAGCGTCATCGGCGGCGGCGGGGGCGCTTCGGCGGCTCGGGCAGGCGGCGGAGCGACGCGAGGTCCTCGAGGCCGGCGAGACAGGTGCGCAGGTAGCCGGGCGCCAGCGACTCGATGAGGCTGAGCGTCTGGGCCGAGAGCGCCTGGGGGTTGTAGGGCCCGACGTCGTCGGGCACGCGGTCGGCGGCGCGCGCGACGACGAGGACGGCGCGCGCCTGCGCGGCCGCGTCGCGGAAGAGCGCCCGCGCGAGTTCGTCGCCGATGGCGCGCGCGAGCACCTCGGTGTCGGCGTCGAGCGTCGCCCCGTCACGCACCAGGCGCTCGATGTCGGCCACCGTCGCCGCCGGCAGCGTCAGGCCCTGGGCCATCGCGCGCCGGTGCAGGCGCCGCAGGCGGTCCACGCCGCCGCCCTCGAGACGGTCGAGCGCCAGCAGGGCGCGCCGCGCGCCCTGGACCACCTCGCGGAAGTCGCCCTTCGCGTAGAGGGCGCCGAGCTCGGTCGTGGCGCAGCCGGCGGCGCGCGCCGTCGCCAGCGCCGCCTCCGCCTCGGCGCGCGCCGACCGCAGCGCGCTCTCGAGCGCCGACAGCCGCTGCCGCGCGCGCATCTCGAGGCGCTCGCCCGCGGCGCCGTCCAGCTCCGTCGAGCGCTGCAGCAGCGTCTCGATGAAGCGGAAGCCGGGCCGGTCGAAGCCGAGCGCGCCCATGCGGCGCAGCTCCTCGAGCCTCTCGAACAGCGGCGTCACGGACCGCGCCTCGGCACGGGGACGATCTCGACGCGCCGGTTGAGCGCGCGGCTCGCCTCGTCCGTGTTGGGCGCGACGGGCTGATGCTCGCCGAAGCCCGCGGCGAACACCTGCGACGGGCCGATGCCGGCGCCGACGAGCGCCCGCGTCACCGTCAGCGCGCGCTGGGCCGAGAGCTCCCAGTTGTCGGCGAATCGCGGGTTGTCGTCGTGGATCGCGAGGTCGTCGGTGAAGCCGCTCACCATGGCCAACTCCTCGGAACCACCGAGATAACCGGCGAGCGGCGCCGCCAGTTCCCGCAGGAGCGCCGCGCCCTCGGGCTTCAGGTCCGCCGAGTTCAGATCGAAGAGCACGCGGCCGCTGATGCCGATCCGACCGTCGACGAACTGGATGCGACCCTCGGCGAGCGGCCCCGCGAGCGCGCGTTCGAGCCGGGCGCGGCGATCGGACTCCTGCGTGCGCGCCTGCCGCTCCTTCTGCAGGTCGGTGGCCAGATCCACCTGCCATGCGACCAGCCACAGCAGCAGCAGCACCACGAGGCCGAGCAGACCGGCCATGAGATCGCCGAACACCGTCCAGACGGTGCCCGACTCGACCTCGGCGGGGGCGGGCGGGTCCTCGAACACGATCAGGTCGTCGCCTGGGCGCCGCGCAGCGCCCGCAGCTCGGAGAAGAGCTCGCGCTGGAACCGCAACGCGTCGCCGAACACCTCGCGCGTCTGGTCGAGGTACTCGCCGACCAGGCGGCCCGCCTCCTCGCGACCGGCGCGGCCGAGCGCCTCCTCGAGGCCGCCGAGGGCGGTCAGCCAGCGCTCCGAGCCTTCGCGGTAGCGATCGACGGCGCCGGTGAACATCTCGGCCACGGCCGTCAGCTCGGCGCCGCCGGAGTGCAGCAGGCCGGCAGCCTCGCGGACGACGGTCCCCGTGGCGGCGAGGTCGGCGGCGAGGCCGCGCGCGTGCTCGGCCAGCGTCGACGCCAGCGCCCCGGCCGACTCGGCGCGCGCCTCGGCCACGTGGCTCTCGAAGTCGGCGAGGCGCTCGGCCTGGCGGGCCAGGGCCTGCTCGAAGAGGGTCGACAGGTGCGCGATGCGCGCCTCGGCCTGCGCCTGGGCTTCGGTCGCGCGGCGCTCGCCGGCGGCGGCGAAGGCGTCGAGCGACGCCGCCTGCCGCGCGGCCTGGGCGGCGGAGGCGTCGAAGGCCGCCGCCAGGCGCTCCACCAGCGACTCGAGCCGCGCCGAGCGGACCGTGTCCGCGTCGGCCCGGCCGCGCTCGGCCTCCGCGAAGCGGTCGCCGGTGGCCTCGAAGCGCGCGGCGACCTCGTCGAGGCGATCGCGCAGCGTCGCCGCGCGGGCCTGCTCGGCCAGAGCGAGCTTCGCGGCGGCGCCTTCGGCGGCGGCGACGACGTCGGCGAGGCGGGCGTCGAGGGCGGCGGCGCGGGCCTGCTCGGCGTCGGAGAGCTTCGCGGCGGCGCGCTCGGTGGCGGCGACGACGTCGGCGAGGCGGGCGTCGAGGGCGGCGGCGCGGGCCTGCTCGGCGTCGGAGAGCTTCGCGGCGGCGCGCTCGGCGGCGGCGACCACATCGGCGAGGCGGCCGTCGAGCTGCTCCGCGCGCGTCTGTTCCCGGACCGCGAGGCGGTCCGCGGCCGCGGAAGTGGCCTCGGCGATCGCCCCGAGCCGGGCGTCGAGGGCGACCGCGCGCTCTCCGGCTGCGCCGGCGACGCGCTCCGCAGCCCGGGTCGCGGCCTCGGCCACGCCCGCCAGGCTGCCGTGCAACGCATCGGCCCGGACCCGCTCGGCCTCGGCGAGCCGCGCCGCCGCGTCGTGCAGCCCTTCGGCGAGCGCCGCGGCGCGGGCCTGCTCGGCCTCGGCCAGTCGCTCGCCAGCGGCCTCGACCCGCCCGACCACCGCGTCGAGCCGCTCGGAGAAGGCCGCGGCGCGGGCCTGCTCGGCCGCCGCCAGCCGCTCGCTTGCGCCCGCCACCTCGGCGGCGATCGCCGACAAGCGCTCTTCGAACGCGTTGAGGCGCGCCGCTTCGCCCGCCGCCAGCCGTTCCGCCGCCTCGGCGATGCGCGCCTCGAGCGCCGCGAGCATCCGCGCCTCCGCCTCGCGCCGCGTCGTCGCCTCGGCCGTCAGCCGCCCATCGAGCGAGTGCAGGTGCTCGCCGGCGACGGCACCCGCGCGCCCCACCGCCTCGCCGACGAGCGTGGCCACGGACGTGCGCGTCGCCTCCGCCGCCTCTGCCGCCGCCGCCCAAAGCGCCGCCGCGCTCTCCCGCGCCGCCGCCAGCTGCCCCTCGGCGATGGCGCCGCCCAGCGCCTCGAACCGCGCCTCGAGCGCGCGCGCCGCCGCGGTCTGCGCCGCCACGCCCTCGCGCGCGACGCGGTCCAGGCCCTCGGCCAGCCGGTCGCCGACCTTCGCCTGGGCCCCCGCCACGTCCGCCGCGAGCCGGTCGAGCCGCGCCACCACGCCGCCGAGCGCCTCGGCCGCTGCGGGCAGGGCCGCGCCCTGGTCGACGAGGCGATCCAGCGCGGCCAGCGACCGCGCCGCGGGGGTGGCGGGCGCCAGCGTCCGCGCCGCATAGGCCGCGACGCGCGCCGTCAGCCCGGCCTCCGCGCGCCGCACCAGCGCCGCCGCGAGCCCGAGCGTCGCGGACGTCGCCACGCCGGCCACCGACGTGCCGAACGCGCGCGTCATGCCGGCCATCGGGCCGCCGAGCGCCTTGCGCAGCGCCGCGGGATCGGCGCCCGCCGTCAGGGCCTCGCGCACGCCCCCGAGCGTGTCGACGAGGCCCAGGAACGTGCCCAGCACGCCCAGCATCACCGCGAGGCCGACCAGGTACGGGGTGAAGCCCGCCGACGGCGGTATGTCGCCGCGGCCGCCGGCCAGCGACTGCAGGCGCAGCCGCAGTGACGCCGGGAGGTCGTCGAGGGCATCGGGTGGCGGCGCCGCCTCGAGCGCGCGCACGTCGCGCCGGACGCGCCCCGCGCGCAGCCACTGCTCCGCGAAGCCGCAGATCAGCACGGCGCCAATGGCCGCCACGACGAGCAGCGCCACCGGATCGGTGCCCTGGTAGGCGGCGCCCGCCCGGACCACGAGCGCCGTGCCGACGCCCCCCGCGACCAGGACCCCGGCCCGCGTCATGCTTCGTTCCGCCCCATCGCTTCCGAATGTCGGAGCAAGCTCATCACCCAAGCCGCACCCGGTGTCAACGCAAACCGGACCCCCGGCGGGCGACCGCGTCGCAGGCGGCCTCGACGAGCGCCTCGAGCCGGCGCCGCTCGCGCGTGACGACCCCGCCGACCAGGCCGCGAGCGCGCTCGATCTCGTCCGGCAGCCAGCCCCACGCGCTGAAGCCCTCGGCGAGGTCGGCGGCGGTGGCCTCCGCCGGCAGCGCCGCCACCGCGCGCCGCAGCGCCGCGTCGAACGAGGCCTCGCACGCCTGCGGGATGCGCCGGAACAGCCGCTCCACCTCGTGCTTCGTCGCCGCCTCGAGCGCCGCGTCGAGCCGCTCGAGGCGGGCCGCGTCGCCGCCGAGGGCGCGCAGGTCCTCGCCGAGGGCCGCCCGCAGCTCCGCCAGCGCGAACCGCGACCGCTTGAGGTTGAGCTCGACGAACTCGTTGATCGGCGCCCAAAGATTGCGGATGGCGCTGCGCAACGGCGCCCCCTTGCGCGCCTCGAGCGCCCCCGACTGTTGCAGGATGAGCAGCGCCCGGTGCGCCGTCGGCAGGCGGTAGCGCGGCTTGAGCGCGTTGTCGAACGCGTCGTGCAATCGGCGCTCGATCTCGCCCACGCCCTCGGACAGCCGGCGGCGCGCCTGCGGCGCCAGCGACGGGTCGCCCGTCTCCTGCACCTCGTCGAGGAGGGCCAGGCGTTCGGCGAGCACCACGCCGCCTCGGAGATCGATCAGATCGGCGAGCACCGCGGTCGGATCCACCTCGCCGGCCGCCGGCTCCGGCGAGAAGCCTTCCACGGCCGCCGCGAGCGGCCCCAGGTCGAGCCGCGGGACCGGCGCGTTCACGCCGCGCCTCCCATCCGCAGCACGTGGGCGAAGTGCGCCGGCGTCACCGGCTGCACCGACAGACGCATCCCACGCCGGATGACGTACATGCCCTCGAGCGACGGGTCCGCCTTGAGCGCGTCGAGCGCGACGAGCGCCGGCAGCTTGCGCACGAACTCCACGTCGACCATCAGCCAGCGCGGCGCCTCGGGCTTCGCGCCGGGATCGTGATACGCGCTCTGCGGATCGAACTGGGTGGGATCGGCGTATGCCTCCCGACAGACCCGCGCCACCCCCGCCACGCCCGCCGGCTCGGCGTTGGAGTGATAGAACAGCACCAGGTCACCCACCTTCATGTCGTCGCGAAGGAAGTTGCGGGCCTGATAGTTGCGCACGCCTTCCCACGTCGTGCGGCGGTCGCGCTCCAGGTCGTCGATCGAATAGACGTCCGGCTCGCTCTTCATCAGCCAGTGCCGCAAACGCACCCACCTCCGGTCTCGGCGAACGCCCGATGCTGGCCGAGTGTTCTCGCCCACGCAAGGGGCCCGGTTCAAGGGGGGGCTCGGTTGACACTCGTCGACGGCGCGGGCTAGCCTGCGGCCCCGACTGGGCTGCCGGAGGTAGAAAAATGCGAGCGCGCGCGATCCTCTCCTCGCTCCTGACCGTAGCGGCGCTGTCCGCGTGCTCCGGCGAGAAGGGCGGCCAGGCCGGCGGCGGCGCCAAGGGGGGCGGACCCTCCGCCGAGACCGGCATCGGCAAGCCCAACCCGCCGTTCCAGGGCGAGGTGCCGACGGGCGCGCAGAAGATCGAGGAGTTCGAGGTCGGCAAGTACGGCGGCACGCTCGTGATCGCCACGCCCGGCGACCCGAAGAGCTTCAACCCGGTGCTCGCCAACGAGACCTCGACCACCGAGATCACCAACGGCCCGGTCTTCGAGACCTGCTGGGACTTCAACAACGGCACCCAGGAGGACGAGCCCGGCCTCTGCGAGAAGTACGACCGCTCCGAGGACGGCCTCACCTACACCTTCACGCTGCGGGAGGGCCTGCTCTGGTCTGACGGCAAGCCGCTGACCACCGACGACTTCGAGTTCACGTACCAGGTCGTCACCGATGCGAACGTCGCCAGCTCGCAGAAGGACCTGTTCCGCCAGGGCAAGGACGAGGCGGGGAAGGACCGCTTCCCGACCTTCGAGAAGGTCGATGGGCGTACCTTCCGCTTGAAGCTGATCCAGAAGGACGTGCTCTTCCACTTCTCGGTGGGCTCTCTGACCGTCGTGCCCAAGCACGTGTGGGAAGAGGACTTCAAGGCGGGCAAGTTCAACAGCACGATGCAGCTGCAGACGCCGCCCGAGAAGATCGTCAGCAGCGGCCCGTTCCGCATCAAGACCTACGCGGCGGCGGAGCGCGTCGTCATCGAGCGCAACCCGTACTACTGGAAGGTCGACAAGGCGGGCAACCGCCTGCCGTACCTCGACCGTGTCATCTTCGTGAGCGTCCCCGACTTCAACGTGGCGTTCCTGAAGTTCCGTGAGGGCGAGACCGACGTGCTCGAGGTCCGCCCCGAACACTACGACCTGCTCAAGCGCGAGGAGCAGAAGGGCGGCTACTCCATCGTCGACATGGGGCCTTCGTTCAACACGAACTACCTCATGTTCAACCTCGACGACCGCAAGGACAAGGACGGCAAGCCCTACGTCGCCCCGCACAAGCTCGCCTGGTTCAAGAGCAAGAACTTCCGCAAGGCGGTGAGCCACGCGCTCGACCGCGAGGGCATCGTCCGCACCGTCCTGCATGGCCGCGGTTCGCCGTTGTGGGCCTACGTCAGCCAGGCAAACAAGAAGTGGTATCCCACCAAGGTCGAGCAGTACGCCTACGACCTCGTCAAGGCCGGGGAGCTGCTGAAGGCCGACGGCTTCGTGAAGAAGGACGACGGCCTGTACGACGCGCAGGGCAACAAGGTCGAGTTCTCGGTCATGACCAACTCCGAGAACTCCACGCGCATCGCGCTCATCAACGTGCTCAAGGACGACCTCGCGAAGCTCGGCGTCAGCGTCAACGTGCGGCCCGTGCCGTTCAACGACGTCGTGACCGCGCTCAACGACGCTCGCAACTTCGAGGGCCTCGTCCTCGGCTGGGCGACGGGCGTGCCCCCCGATCCGGCGCTCTCGAAGAACGCGCTGCTCAGCAGCGGCCGCAACCATGGCTGGTACCCGGCGCAGGAGAAGCCGGTCACGCCGTGGGAGGCCCGCATCGACGAGATCATGAAGCTGCAGGGCGAAGCCTTCGACCACGCCGAGCGCAAGAAGCTCATCGACGAGCTCTACTACATCTTCAGCGACGAGCAGCCGCAGATTCAGCTGGTGGTGGCCAACGCCTACGCCGCCGGCCGCAACTATCTGGGCAACTTCAAGCCGTCTCCGATTCGTCCAGTGTTGTACTGGAATCTCGAGTCGTTGTACCTGAAGCATCCGAAGAAGGGCTGAGGGGCCACGCGTTCCATGTGGACGTTTCTGCTCCGCCGCCTCATCGCCGTCCCCCCGCTGCTGTTGGCCGTCAGCTTCCTGACTCATTGCCTGCTCTATGCGGCGCCGGGTGACTACTTCACGCGCCTCGCCGAGGACCCGTCGGTCACCGCCGAATACATGGCGCAGCTGCGGGCCCAGCACGGCCTCGACGGCGGCTTGTTGTGGCGCTACTGGAAGTGGCTGCTCAACGCGCTGACGTTCGACTTCGGCCACAGCTTCCGCTTCGACACGCCGGTCTTCTCGCTCATCGGCGAGCGCCTCGGCAACACGCTGCTGCTCACCGGCACGTCGATGATCGCCGCCTGGGGACTCTCGCTCCCGCTGGGCGTCATCGCCGGGGTGTACAAGGGCACCATCGTCGACCGGGTGGCGGGCTTCGTCTCGTTCCTGGGCCTCTCGATCCCGAAGGTGTTCTTCGCGCTGCTGATGGTGATGTTCGCCGCCGTGACGGGCTGGTTCCCGACGGGTGGCATGCGCGACCAGATCTATTGGGACGACTTCACCGGCTGGGAGAAGTTCGTCGACGTCTGCCACCACCTCGTGCTGCCGGTGTTCGTCATCGCGACGACCGAGATGGCGTCGCACATGCGGCAGATGCGCGCCGAGATGGTCGAGACGCTCGGCAAGGACTTCGTCCGGACCGCGCGCTCCAAGGGCCTGGCAGGCTGGCAGATCGTCGTGAAGCACGCGTTCGGCAACGCGGTGAACCCGCTCGTCACGCTGTTCGGGTACAGCCTGGCGGCGCTGCTCACGGGCAGCTTCCTCGTCGAAGTGGTGTTCTCGTGGCCGGGTATGGCCCGCCTGACCGTCGACGCGGTCTTCGCTCAGGACGAACCGCTCGTGATGGCCTCGGTCGTGATGGCGACCTGCATGCTCGTGGTCGGCAACATGGTCGCCGACGTGATGCTGGCGTCGATCGATCCGCGCATCCGGCTGGAGTAGAGGCGCAGTGAAGAAGGTCCGCACGCCCCGTCAGATCATCTGGGCGAAGCTGCGCGGCAACCGCACGGCCATGATCGGCCTGTGGGTGATCGGCATCCTCTACGCCATGATGCTGTTCTCGGGCTTCCTCGCGCCGTACCACTACGGCACGCAGAACCGCGAGCAGAACTGGCATCCGCCGCAGATCGACGACCTCCACCTGTGGGACGACGCCGGCGAGTTCCAGGGGCTCTTCGTGTACGGCACGAAGCGCATCGACCCGCTGATCGCCGAGTACGAAGAGGATCGCACGAGGATCGTACCCATCGGCTTCTTCGTGCAGGGCGATCCCTACAAGCTTCTGGGCCTCTTCGAGACGACGACGCACTTGTTCGGGCCAGAGAGCTCCGGCGACGGGCTGTTCCTGTTCGGCACCGACATGTATGGGCGCGACATCTTGAGCCGCGTGCTCTACGGCAGCCAGATCAGCCTGTCGGTGGGCATCGTGGGCATCTTGATCAGCATCTCGCTCGGCATGCTCATCGGCGGGGTCGCCGGCTACTTCGGCGGGCGGTGGGACTTCGCGATCATGCGCGTGATCGAGGTGATCCTGGCCATCCCGGGCCTGTATCTGATCCTCACGCTGCGCCAGGTCTTCGGCGAAGGCATGTCCAGCTCGCAGACCTACTTCGTGGTCATCCTGGTGCTCGCCTTCATCGGGTGGGCGGCGAACGCGCGCGTGATCCGCGGGATGGTGCTCGCGATCAAGGAGAACGAGTACGTGACCGCGGCGGAGGCGCTCGGCGCGAGCCGCCTGCGCATCATCGTGAAGCACATCCTGCCGAACACGTTCTCGTTCGTGATCGTCACGGCCACGCTGTACGTGCCGTACTACATCCTGGGCGAGGTCGCGCTGTCTTTCCTCGGCGTCGGCATCCAGGAGCCGGAGGCGTCCTGGGGCAACATGCTCAAGGATGCGCAGAACGTGCGTTACCTGACCGACTACGCCTGGGTGATCACACCCGGCTTCTTCATCTTCGTGGCGGTGATGGCGTTCAACTTCCTCGGCGACGGCCTGCGCGACGCGGCCGATCCCCGCAGCCTCGAGTAGCGCGCATGGCCGACCCGATCCTCAGCGTGCGCAACCTGCGGACGTGGTTCCGCACCCAGGGCGGCATCGCGAAGGCCGTCGACGACGTGTCCTTCGACGTGCACGCCGGCGAGACCCTGGCGGTCGTCGGCGAGAGCGGCTGCGGCAAGTCGGTGACGAGCCTGTCGGTGATGGGCCTGGTGCCGAAGCCGCCCGGCTACCACCCGAGCGGCGAGATCCGGTTCGGCGGACGCGACCTGCTGAAGATGACCGAGCGCGAGTGGCGCCGGGTGCGCGGCTCCGAGATCGCGATGATCTTCCAGGAGCCGATGACGAGCCTGAACCCGATCTTCCGGGTGGGCACCCAGATCAGCGAGCCGCTGCGGCACCACAAGGGCATGTCGAAGGCCGAGGCCCACAACGAGGCCATCCGCCTGCTCGAGCGCGTCGGCATCCCCGATCCGTCGAAGCGCGTCGACGACTTCCCGCACCAGCTCTCGGGCGGCATGAAGCAGCGCGTCATGATCGCCATGGCGCTCGCCTGCAACCCGAAGGTGCTCATCGCCGACGAGCCCACCACGGCGCTCGACGTGACGATTCAGGCGCAGATCCTCGATCTCCTTCGCGACCTGCAGAAGGAGATCGGCATGGCCATCCTGCTGATCACCCACGACCTCGGCGTCGTCGCCGAGATGGCGCACCGCGTGGTCGTGATGTACGGCGGGCGGGTAGCCGAGCAGGCCACCGTCGACAAGCTCTTCGACGGGCCGCGGCACCCCTACACGCTGGGCCTCTTCCGCTCGCTGCCCTCCATCGAGCAGGACCTCGAGCGCCTCGCGGTCATCCGCGGCATGGTGCCGAGCGCCACCGACTTCCCGTCGGGCTGTCGCTTCCGAAATCGCTGTGATTTCGCGACCGAGGCGTGTGGGGAGAAGCTGCCGGAGCTCGAGGCCGAGGAGGCCGGGCACGCGGTGGCCTGCCTGCGCCGCGACGCCGTCCGGCAGGCCACCCGCTGACCCGGGCCAGGAGGCCCGGACGGCGAACCAGAGCGGAGGGCGGTTCACCCGCCCGTCGCGAGAGCACTCGGGCAGGAGCCCGAGTGCGGGTGCCCATCAGTCTTCGTCTTCGGACTCGCCGCCCTCGTCGCCCTCGTCCTCGTCGAGGACCTCTTCGTCGTCGGGCAGCTCTTCGCCGAACTCCTCGTCGCCGAAGGCCGCCTCGTCGAACTCCTCCTCGTCGAGGATCTCCTCGTCGGCCTCTTCGCCGAGCCGCGGCTCGTACATGTCCGCCTTCTTGCCCTTCTTGGCGCCGCCCTTCTTCTTGGCGGCGATGCTCGTGATGCCGATGGGCTCCGGCGGGGCGCCACAGCGAGGACACCGGACGTCCTCGCGGCCGAGGTCGTAGTACTTGATGCCGCAAGCGCTGCAGGCGTACTTGGACCCGAGGGTCACGGTGCTCTCACTCATCGCGGTTCGATGCTCCCTTGGGTTGGTGGCCGCGTATATGGAGTCAACCCTGCGGCGCTGTCAACTGGCCGTCCGCGGGTCGGGAATGGACCTGATGCCCGTCAGCGCGGGTCGGTCGCGACGGCGTCCTGCGCCGGCTCCGGGCGAAGCGGCGCGGCGGCGTAGATGAGGTCCGGACCGGGCGAGGCGACGAGCTCGCACGGACACCCGACGATCTGCTCGTCGCCCGGCCGCAGCGCCCGGTCGCCGGCGGACGGTCGGCAGGCGCCCTGGAGCACCAGCACGCGCTCGGCGACGCGGCCCGCGTAGGCAAAGCGCACGCCGGGACCGACGCGGACGAGCCGCCCGCCGTCGACCGGGCAGACGCGCACCACGCCCGGCACCCAGCGGCGCTCGTCGTCGACGCCCTGCAGCAGCGCGCGGATGCGATCGGGCCCGACGCCGAGCAGGCGCGCGAGCCGTTCGGTGAAGCGTTCGAAGCGCGGGCGGGGCGGGGCGGCGGCCAGCAGGCGGCGGCGCCCCGCCCTCACGGGCCCTCGGCCGGCGCCTGCAGGAAGCCGCGCAGCTTGGCGAGCGCGGCCGCCACGCGGGACTTGACGGTGCCGACGGGGACCGCCAGGCGCTCGGCGATCTCCGACGAGGAGAGGCCCTCGAAGTAGCCGAGCTCGAGGACGCGGCGCTGCGCTTCGGGCAGCGACGCCAGCGCACGGCCCAGGCGCTCGCGGTCCGCGCCGAGCGCCGGATCCTCGCCCTCGGGCGCGGCGCGCTCCGGCACGCCGGCGTCCTCGAGCGAGACCGCCCGGGCGCGGCCGGCCGAGCGCAGGCGGTCGAGCGCGCGGCTGCGGTACCGCATCGCCAGCCACGTGCGCACGCTGCCCCGCGCCGGATCGAAGTCGGGGGCGCTGCGCCACGCCTCGAGCAGCACGTCGTGCACCAGGTCCTCGGCCTCGTCGCGGTGGCCCAGCACGCGCAGCCCGAGCGCGATCAGGCGCGGCGCGTGCCGGTCGTACAGGCGGCCGAGCGACTCCGCGTCGCCGTCGGCCATCGCCTGGACGAGCAGGACGTCCACCTCGTTGTCGTTCGGCGCCATGGGCTGTCGTCCACCCCCCTCCCACGACGCGGCGGACGCTAGCAAGGGGCCGATCGGCCGTCAATCGGGCGCGGAGGCCCGACGCGGTCGTGGCCCCCGCGCGCGGGTCCGTGCGCGGCGGGCTCGAGAGGCGGTACGCCGCAAAGTGGACGGCGGATCGTCGGTCAGGGGCAGATGTCGCGGCCGGCGGCGCAGTCACCGCCGCGGCAGGTGTCGCCCAAGGTGCAGGGGTTCCCGTCGAAGCACAGGGTGCCCTCGGGCGCCGCCACCTGCGTGCAGCGGTCGCCCTGCTCGTCGCACACGCCGCGCGCGCACCCGGCGTTCGCGTCGGGGCAGTCGCGGCTGCCCGTGGGCCGACAGGTGCCGCTGTAGCAGCGGTCGCCCACGCTGCAGAACTGACCATCGTCGCAGGCGGTGCCGTTCGGCCGGTTGCCGACGTCGCACCGGTCGCGACGCTCGTCGCAGGTGCCGACACGGCACGGCTCGCCGGGCGGGTTGCAGTCGCGGGCCGCGCCGCGGCACTGGCCGGCGCGGCACGCGTCCCCCGTCGTGCAGAACGCGCCGTCGTCGCAGGCGGTGCCGTCGGCCACGTCCGCCGGCTCGCATCGCCCGGTGGCCGGATTGCACGCGGCGGCGCGGCACGGGTTCGGGTCCGCGTCGACGCAGGCGATCGGCGTCCCGGTACAGACGCCGGCGCGGCAGGCCTCCTCCGTCAGGCAGGGGTTGCCGGTGTCGCAGGCGGCGCCGTCGGCGCGCGGCACGGCGACGCAGCCCTGCTGCGCGTCACACCGGCCGACGGTGCACGGGCCGTCGAGGTGCGCACAGCTCCGGGCGCCGCCGAGGCAGCGGCCCGCCTCGCAGCGCTCCTCGACCGTACACGGATTGCCGTCTTCGCAGGCGGTCCCCTCCGCCGCGCGCTCCGCCACGCACGCGCCGGTCGCCGGATCGCACGCGCCGGTGACGCACGGCCCGTCGAGCGCGCTGCAGTCGCGCGGCGCGCCCACGCAGGCGCCGCGCTCGCACGTGGCGCCCACCGTGCACAAGTCCCCGGGATCACAGGGAGATCCGTCGGCCAGCGGCTCGGCGCGGCAGTCGCCCGCCGCCGGGTCGCAGACGCCGACGACACACGCGTCGTTCAGCCCGCCGCAATCGAGGCCGTCGCCGCGGCATGCGCCGTCGCGGCACGCATCGCCGTCGGTGCAGGCCTGGCCGTCGTCGCACGCGGTGTCGTCGGGCAGCGGGCGGGCGACGCAGGCGCCGGTCGCGGGATCACACGCCCCCGTCGCGCACGGGCCGTCCAGGCGGCGGCAGTCCACGGGCGCCCCGACACAGCCGCCCTCGGCGCAGCGGTCGTCGGCGGTGCAGCGGAGGCCGTCGTCGCAGGGGGCGCCGTCGCCGGCGGGCACCGCGACGCAGCGCCCCGTCGCCGGATCGCACGCGCCGACGACGCACGGGCCGTCGAGCGCGGCGCAATCACGCGCCGCGCCGCGGCATTCGCCGCCGCCGCATGCGTCCTCCGCGGTGCACGCGCTGCCGTCGTCGCAGGGCGTCCCGTCGCGCCTCGGCACCGCGCGGCACGCGCCCTCGTCGCACCGCCCGACCACGCACGCCCCGTCGAGCGCGGCGCAGTCGCGCGGGCGCCCGGCGCAGGCGCCGAGGGTGCACGCGTCGTCGACGGTGCACGGATCGCCGTCGTCGCACCCGCTCCCGTCGGGCAGGCGGACCGGCGCGCAGTCGCCGCTCGTCGGATCGCACTGGCCGACCACGCATGCGCCATCGAACGCGCCGCAGTCGGCGGGCGCGCCGCGGCACTCGCCGGCCTCGCAGGCGTCGCGGACGGTGCACGGCTGCCCGTCGTTGCAGGGCGTCGCCGCCGGGCGCGGCTCGGCGCGGCAGCCGCCCTCGGCGCAGCGGCCCACCCGGCACTCGTCGTCGAGCGCCGAGCAGTCGCGCGGGCGTCCGGCGCACGAGCCCTCGCGGCACGCGTCGCCCTGGGTGCAGGCGTCGCCGTCGTCGCAGGCCGCGCCGTCGCCGACCGGCCGCGGCACGCACGCGCCCAGGGCGCACACGCCGCGCGCGCACGGTCCGTCGAGCCCGGAGCAGTCGACGGCGGCGCCCTCGCAGCGCTCGGCGCGGCACGTGTCGCCCTGGGTGCAGGCGTCGCCGTCGTCGCAAGCGCGTCCGTCCGCCGCGCTGGGGCGGGCTACGCAAGTCCCCGCATCGCAAGAGAATTCCGTGCAGGGATCGCCGTCGTCGCAGTCGGCGTCCGCGGCGCAGCGGCGGCAGTCCGCGTCGGCGGCGTCGGCGAGGCCGTCGCAGTCGTCGTCGCGCCCGTTGGCGCACGCGGGGTCGCCGGGTGCGCCCTCGCGCCCGTCGCCTGGCTGCAAGGGGTGGACGCAGGCCCCGCTCACCGGATCGCAGCGGTCCACCGTGCACGCGTCGCCATCGTCGCAGGCCGGGGCCGCCCCCTCGCAGCGCCCCGCCGTGCAGGCGTCGCCCGTGGTGCAGCGGTCGCCGTCGTCGCAGGCCGTCCCGTCGGGCGCCGGCGCGCGCCCGCACTCGCCCGTGCGCGGGTCGCAGGCGGCCACCCGGCATGGCGCGTCGGGCGCGGGGCAGGCGCGCTCGGCGCCGAGACACGCGCCGTCCACGCAGCGGTCGCCCTCGGTGCAGCCTTCGCCGTCGTCGCAGGGCGTCCCGTTCGGCGCCGGGTCGACGACGCACGCGCCGGTGGCCGCGTCGCAGCGGCCCACACCGCAGGGGCCGCCGTCGCAGGCCCGCGGCGTGCCCCGGCATCCGCCTTCCCCGCACGCGTCGTCCGTGGTGCACGGATCGCCATCGTCGCACGCGGTGCCCGCGGGAGCCGCCGCCGCGCCGCACCCGCCGGTGTCGGGATCGCAGACGCCGACGCGGCACACGCCGTCGAGCCGCGAGCAGTCGACGCGATCGCCGGCGCACTCGCCGGCGACGCAGATGGCGTCGGGCTGGCAGAGGCCGTCGTCGCACGGCGTGCCGTCGACGCGCGGCGCCGCGCGGCAGCCGCCTTCGGCGCACACGCCGCGGACGCAAGGCCCGTCGAGCTCGCCGCAGTCGCGGGGCTTGCCGTCGCAAGTGCCCGAAACGCAAGCGTCTTCCGTCGTGCATGGGTCCCCGTCGTCGCAGGCCGTCCCGTCGGGGAGGGGCGCCGCGCCGCACTCGCCTTCGGCGCACGCCGGCGCCATGCACGCGCCTTCGACGGGCGGGCAGGCGCGCGGCGCCCCGCCGCAGCGCCCGCCGCCGCACGTGTCGCCTTCGGTGCAGGCGTCGCCGTCGTCGCACGCGACGCCGTCGTCGGCGTTCACCGACTCGCAGCGTCCGCGGGCGCAGCGCTCGCGGGTGCACGGGTTCGCGTCGACGCACTCCGCGTCGTCCGCACAGCGCCGGCAGTCCGCGTCCGCACCGTCGACGAGCCCGTCGCAGTCGCCGTCGACGCCGTCGCCGCAGCGGGCGTCGCCCGGCTCGCCCTCGCGCCCCTGCACCGGCATGGCCTCGCCGAAGCACATGCCGCTCGTCGGGTCGCAGCGGTCGACGGTGCACGGATCGTCGTCGTCGCAGATCCGCGGCTCGCCGCGGCACGCGCCGCGCTCGCATCGATCGCCCGCGGTGCACGGATCGCCGTCGTCGCAAGCCGCGCCGTCCACGCACGCGGCGGCGTCGGGCGCGTCGGCGGGTAACGTCACGCGATCCGGGTTCTCTTCGGTGCAGGCGGCGAGGACGAGGACGAGCCAGGGGAGGGCACGACGCTTCATCATGCCCGCGATGATATCGGGGAGTATCGGGGAATGCCCTCGCGCTTCAGCCGAGAATCGCGCGCAGCATCCAGACGCTCTTCTCGTGCGCGGCCAGGCGCTCGGTCAGCAGGTCGGCGGTGACGTCGTCGCCGGCCTCGTCGGCGCGCGGGATGACCTGGCGCGTGTTGCGGGCGCACACCTCGTGGCACTCCGCCAGCAGCCGCACCATCTCCTTCGCCTCGGGCAGCGAGTCGTCCTCCTTCACCGAGGCCAGGTCCTTGAATTGCCGGAAGGTGCCCGGCGCCGGCTCGCCCAGCGCCCGGATGCGTTCGGCCAGCTCGTCCACCGCCTCGGAGAGCTGCTCGTACTGTGTCTCGAACAGCGCGTGCAGCTGGACGAACATCGGCCCCGTCACGTTCCAGTGGTAGTTCTGCGTCTTGAGCTGCAGCAGGTAGGTGTCCGCCAACAGGCGACCGAGATCGCCGGCGATGCGCTTGCGGTGCTCGGGCGCGATGCCGACGCCGCCGTTCTTGTTGCCCTTCATGAGATCACCTCGCTCCCGGAGTGTCTCGAACCGACGTCCCCCGCGGGCCGTCGGTCGCGTTCAGATCGCCGGCATCGACAGCGTCACGGCGGCGGCGCGGACCACCGCCGCGACGCGCACCGCGTCGTGGACGTGCTCCTCGGTCAGGCCCAGCTCGAGCACGGAGCGCTCGTGGGCGCGCACGCACGCCTCGCAGCCGTTCACCGCGCTCACCGCGAGGCACATCAGCTCGAAATCCGCTTTGTTCGTCAGCGGTTTCACGATCCGCTGCATGCGCAGGCGCGCCGGCTTCTCGGTGTACGTCGCCTTCCCGATCTGATGTCGGAAGCGGTAGTACACGTTGTTCATCGCCATCAGCGCGGCCGCGGCGCGGGCGTCGTCGGCCACCGCCGGGCCCGCGCCCGCCCCGTCGGCGGCGATGGCGCGGGCCAGGTCGGCGTTGCCCGACGCGAGGGCCACCGCGAGCGCGACGCCCCAGCGCTGCGCCTCGCTCAGCGACCCTTGCGTCAGCACCGACTGCAGGTTCACGGAGATGTCGCGGGCCGGGTCGGGGATCCGGTCCCGCAGGGCGTCGATCGCGTTCACGGTTTCCTCCTGTCGAATCGTCGTCAGCGCGTCGTTTCAGAGAGTGGGGTCGCCCTTCTGCCAGTTGCAGGGGCAGAGCTCGTCGGTCTGGAGCGCGTCGAGCACGCGGAGCGTCTCGTCCACGCTGCGGCCCACCGACAGGTCGTTCACGCTCACCCAGCGGATGACGTTGTCCGGGTCGACGATGAACGTGGCGCGCAGCGCGACGCCGTCGGTCTTGTGCAGGATGCCCAGCGCCGTCGCCAGCTCGCGCTTGGTGTCGGCGAGCATCGGGTAGGGCAGGTCCTTCAGGTCCGGGTGGTCGTTGCGCCAGGCGAGGTGCACGTAGTGCGTGTCGGTGCTGGCGCCGAGGATGACCGCGTCGCGGTCGTTGAAGTCGCGGTTGCGCTTGCCGAAGGCCGCGATCTCCGTCGGGCAGATGAACGTGAAGTCCATCGGCCAGAAGAACAGGACCTTCCACTTGCCGGGGAAGCTGTCCTGGTGGATCTGCTTGAAGGCCTCGTTCTTGTCGCGGCTCACCACGGCGGTCAGGTCGAAGTTCGGAAGGCGGTCGCCGATCGTCAACATGGCTCTCTCCTCGGGGGTTGGGGCGGCGTCGTTGCCGCCACGCCGTGCCCCTTGAGCAGGCGCCGTGCCAACCCGGCGCCGCGGCGTTTTCCGCCGCCGTCGACGAAATTTCGTTGCGCGACGCACCGAAATGTCGGTGCATCCAACGAAATCTCGTCACACGGAGCGCGCCATGCCGGACATCGTCGATTACACCGCCGACCTGCGGGAGATCGCCCGCCTCGCCGGACATCCGGACTCGCTCGACGACGTCCTCGGGCGCGCGCTCGACTCGCTCGCGGCCCTCGTGCCCTACGACCTCGCGGCCGTCCTCGAGCTGCACGGCGACGAGCTCAGTGTTCGCGCCGCCCGCGGGCCGCTCGCGCGCCCCGAGGTGCACCGTCACCGGATCACCCTGCGACGTTACCCCACCGTGCGACGCGCCCTCGAGACGCGGCAGCCGATCGCCATGCTCGAGCACCACCACGCCTCCGACGAGGGCGACCCGTACGACGGCGTGCTCGACCTGCCCGCGGGGCACGCCTGCATGGTCGTGCCCCTCTTCGCCGGCGACCGCACGCTCGGTGTCATCACGCTCGACCGCGGCGTCTGTCGGCCCTACGCGCCGGAGATGGTCGGCCTCGCCGGCGTCTACGGGCAGATCGTGGCGCTCGCCTTTCTGCACGCGGAGCAGGCGCGCCTGCTCGACCGCTACCGCCTGCGCCTGCAGGAGCACAGCCGCCTGCTCGCGGAGGAGGCCGGCCGCCCCACCGACGCGACCGCCCGCTTCGAGCACAGCCGCTCGCCCGTCGTGCAGCGCCTCGCCCGCCAGGCCCGCCAGGTGGCGGTCACCGACACGCCGGTCCTCCTCCTCGGCGAGACCGGCGCCGGCAAGGAGGTCCTCGCCCAGGCCCTCCACGACTGGAGCCGCCGCCGCGATCAGCCGTTCGTGAAGATCAACTGCGCCGCGCTGCCCGAAAACCTCGTCGAATCCGAGCTCTTCGGCCACGTGAAGGGCGCCTTCTCCGGCGCGACCGGGGCGCGCCCCGGGCGCTTCCTCACCGCCAACGGCGGCACGCTCCTGCTCGACGAGGTGGGCGACCTGCCGGCGGGCGCGCAGGCCAAGCTGCTGCGCGTGCTGCAGGAGGGCACGTTCGAGCCGGTCGGCGCGGACCAGACGGTGCGCGTCGACGTCCGCATCCTCGCCGCGACGAACGTCGATCTCGCCGCCGCCGTGCGCGACGGGCGCTTCCGCGAGGACCTGCTCTATCGCCTCGACGTCTTCCCGCTGCGCCTGCCGCCGCTGCGCGACCGCCCCGAGGACGTGGTGCCGATCGCCGAGGACGTCCTGCGCGGCCTCGCGCTGCGCACCGGCCGCGGGCCCTGGACGCTGCCGCGCGCCACCGCCGAACGCCTGCGCGCGCTGCCCTGGCCGGGCAACGTCCGCCAGCTCGTCAACGCCCTCGAGCGCGCCACCATCCTGCAGCCGGAGGGGGACCTCGAGCCCTCGCTCTTCGAGGCGCCGGGCAACGTCCGCCGGGCCGCGCCTCCGCCCCCGGAGGACGCGCCCGTGCGCACGCTCGACGAGGTGCAGCGCCTGCACATCGAGGCCGTCCTGACGCGCACGAACGGCCGCGTCTACGGCCCCGGCGGCGCCGCCGATCTGCTCGGCCTCAAGCCGACCACCCTGCAGTCGCGCATGCAGAAGCTCGGCGTCCGTCGCGCGTGAGTCGTGGCGCGTCTTCGCGGCGCGCCACGTATCATCTCGGCATGGGCTCTCCGCTTCTCCTCGCCGCGCTCAAGGTGCTCGTCCTCGCCGGAGGGGGCGAGGCGGCCGAGAACTACAACAGCCACGCCGTCCACGTGCGGGCCCTCGTCGAGGCCGCCGAGGCGCGCGGCATCCCGAAGGCGGACATCGCCGTGTTCTGGGCCGACGGCGCCGCGCCCGGAGCGGACCGCGCCGTCGTCCGGCCCGAGGACGCCGTCCGCGACGACTGGCTGCTCCACGGGACGCGCCTCGACGAGGCCACCCGCGTCGGCCCGGCGCTCGAGGACACGACCTTCCCGGGCTACGAGCCGCGCCCCGCCAAGCGCCGCGCCCTCAAGGCCTGGCTCGCCCGCGAGGGCGGCCGCCTGCAACCGGGCGACACGCTGCTGCTCGCCGTCACCGACCACGGCCAGCCCGACCCGAAGGGCGAGTGGGACACGCGCATCTCGCTCTGGGGCGAGAGCTGGACGACGCAGGAGCTGGCCGCCGATCTGCGCCCCGTCCCCGAAGGGGTGCGCGTCGTGCTCTGGATGTCCCAGTGCTACGGCGGCGGCTTCGCCGGCCTGCACCTCGAGCGCGAGAACCTCTGCGGCAGCTTCGCAGCCATGCCCGACCGGCCGGCCTACGGGTGCTTCCCCGAGCTCGCCGAGCGGCAGGACATCGGCCATTTCCAGAAGTTTCTCGCGGGGTTGCAGCGGCACGGCACCGTCGCCGCCGCCACCGACGAGGCAATGCTCACCGACGACACGCCCGACACGCCGCACCTGACGAGCGACGCCTTCCTGTACCGGACGCTGGCCGAGGAGGCCGAGCGCCGCGGGCAGACGGTGGCCGCGCTCGTCGACGCGCGGCTCGCGCAGGTCCCCGCCGACGCGCCCGCCCGCCGGCTCGCGCAGCGCATCGCGCGCCAGTACGGCCTCGGCGACGTGTCGACCTTCGCCGCCACCGAGCAGGTCCGCCGCCGCGTCGACGCCGCCCTCTTCGCCCTCGACGAGTGGTCCGACCGCTGGGACGCCGTGATCGGCGCCGACCGCGCGCGCCTCGCCGAGCCGTTCACCGTCCAGCTCGCGCGCGCCGCCCCGCGCGACGCGCGCGTCAACGCGCGCCGCGGCATCGTGAAGCAGCTCAAGGCGTCGCTCGTCGAGCACCCCGCGCTCGACGCGCGCCTCGCCGCCGTCAACGCGCGCGTCCGCCGCGGCGACGAGCTGAGCGAGCGCCTCGAGCTGCAGGAGGCCGCCGCGCTGCGCATCGCGTACCTCTACGCGCGCCTCGCCGCGCCGCCGCTCCTCTCGGCGCCCGCGCGCGACCAGCTCGAGCAGCTGCGCGCCTGCGAGGAGGCGCCGCTCCTGCCCCCGGTCACGCTGGCCGGCGCCGCGCCACGCCCGAAGGACGAGCCGCCGGCGATGGAGCCGCTGCCGCCCGTCGACACACTCGTCGCCGGCGTGGCCGAGCTGCGCCCCGCGTACCTCGGCGTGACCTACGACGAGGGCCCCGCGGGCGCCAAGGTCAAGGACGTGCGCGCCGACGGCCCCGGCGGCGCCGCGGGCCTGCGCGCCGGCGATGTGCTCGTGAAGTTCGACGACGCGCCCCTGAACGCGACCGGCGAGCTGCGCGCCCACGTCGCCCTCGCCGGCGCGGGACACACCGCCCGGATCACCGTCCTGCGCGACGGCGGCACCGAGGTGGTGCCCGTCCGCCTCGTCCCCATGCCGCTGCCGCTGCGGCCCCTCGAGCCGGGCGACGCCGTGCCCGCCCTGGAGCTCGGCGCCCTCGAGGGCGCCCCGCCGCTGCCGAAGCTCTCCGAGGACCGCCCCACCGTCCTCTTCTTCTGGGCGACCCACTGCGGCCCCTGCAAGCGCGCGCTGCCGGCGCTCAAGCGCTGGGCCATCAGCCACAACGCCCAGGTCGTCGCCATCACCAACGAGCCCGCCGCCGACGTCGCCGCCTTCCACGCGAAGTTCCGCCTCGGCGGCCGGCCCTTCCCGTTCCCCATCGCCCTCGACCTCGCCGACCAGGCCCATCAGCTCTTCGCCGTGCGTTCCACCCCCGCCTTCGTGCACGTCGACGGCAGCGGACGTCTCATCGACTCGGGTGTCGGCTTCGACGGCCGCATTCCGCTGGACGCGCCCCCGCGCTGAATCCGGGCGACCTGCGCGAGGTCGCTCTCATCCCCCCATCGATGAGCGCGCCGTTTCGACCGATCGCCGACACATGGCTCCGCGTCGGTCTCGGCGCGACGGTGCTCGTCGTGGCGGGGGGGCCGGTCGTGCTGTGGGGCTACATGCGCTCGCCGCTGTTCACCACCACAGGACAGGCCGTCGACCAGCCGGTGGAGTTCGACCACCGCCACCACGTGCGCGACGACGGCATCTCGTGCGAGTACTGCCACTTCGACGCGTGGCGGGCGGCGCCGGCGGGCGTGCCATCGACCGATCTGTGTATGAACTGTCACAGCCAGGTCTGGAACGACAGCCCGCTGACCGAGCCGCTGCGCCGCAGCTGGTTCGAGGACCGTCCCATCGCCTGGAACCGCGTGCACCAGGTCCCCGACTTCGTGTTCTTCGACCACCGGGCGCACGTGACGCGCGGCGTCGCGTGCGAGACGTGCCACGGACGCGTCGATCTGATGCCCAGGGTCGAGCAGGTCGCCACGCTGCAGATGGGCTGGTGCCTCGACTGCCACCGCGCGCCCGAGCGGTACGTGCGACCACCCGAGGACGTGGCCGTGATGGGATACACGCCCACCATCCCCGGCGCGCGCATCGTCGCGGAGCTGGACCTGCGCCCGCCGCTGCGCTGCAGCGGGTGCCACCGATGAGACCCACGCGCCGCGACTTCCTGCGCACGCTCTCGGCGGCGGCCGCCGCCTGGGGCCTCGAGGGGTGCCTTCAGGTCGACAAGGGACAGATCGTGCCGTATGTGCGCCGCCCGCCCGAGTCGGTGCCGGGCCGCGCCGACACCTACGCCACGAGCGTCGAGGTGGACGGCTACGGCGTGGGCGTGCTGGGAGAGTGCCACACCGGACATCCCACGAAGCTCGAAGGCAACCCGCTGCACCCGGCCAGCCTGGGCGCGCTCGGCGCGGCGGAGCAGGCGCGCATCCTCGACCTGTACGATCGGGACCGCCTGCGCGCGCTGCTCCACGACGGCCGGCCCGCCGCCTGGGACGCGTTCCTGGCCCGCTTCGGTGCGCGCGGCGACGCGCCCTGGGTCCGCCGCGCCGGCGAGGGCCTCTGCCTGTTGCTGGCGCCGACCGCCTCGCCGCTGCGCGCGAGGCTGATCGAGGAGCTGCTGGCGCTGTATCCGCGGGCGTCCGTGCGCTTCTCCGGCGGCGACGTCGCCCGCTGGGAGGCAGCGCGCCAGGCCTTCGGCGAGCCGCTCGAGCCGCGCTACGACCTCACGCGCGCAACGCGCATCGTCTCGCTCGACGCCGACTTCCTCGCCGACGAGCCGAACTGGATCCGCTGGTCGCGCGACTGGGCCGTGCGGCGCCGCGTGCACGGCCCCGACGGCGAGATGAGCCGCACCTACGTCGTCGAGAGCTTCGTCACGCCCACCGGCGTGGCCGCCGACCACCGCCTGGCCGTGCCGGGCAACGAGGTGGTGCACGTGGGCGCGGCGCTGCTCGGCGCCCTCGCACAGGCGGGGCTCCCCGTCCCGATCGCGGCCCGCGCCTCCCTCGAGCGCAGCGCGCACCGCGCCTGGGCGGAGGCGGTGGCCCGCGACCTCGTCGCCTGCCGCGGCGAGGTCGCCGTGTTCGTCGGCCGCCGCCAGCCCGTCGCGGCGCACCTCGTCGGCATCGCGCTGAACGCGGCGCTCGGGGGCCCGGTGACGTGGGCGCCGTCGCCCCTCCTCGGCGCGGGCACCGCCGCGTTCGACGCCGCTGCCCTCGTCGACGCGCTCCGCGGCGGCGCCGTCGACACCCTCGTCACGCTCGAGACCAACCCGGCCTTCGAGCTCTCGCCCGACCTCGGCTGGGCGACGGCGGCGGCGAAGGCCCGCGAGCGCGTCCACCTCGCCTATCTGCCCGACGAGACTGCGGAATCGGCGACGTGGCTCCTGCCGGCGCTGCACGACTTCGAGCGCTGGGGCGACACCCGCGCCTACGACGGGACGGCGGCCCCCGTGCAGCCGCTCGTCCGGCCGCTCGTCGCCGGTCACACGCCCGACGGCGTGCTGGCGATGCTCGCCGGCGACCGCGCCCCCGACCTGCGCGACCGCCTCGCGAGGCGGTGGGGCGAGCGGCTCGAGGCGGCTCTGCCGCGCGGCGTCTTCGACGACACCGCCGCCGCGCCCGCGCCACGCCGCGACGTCGACTGGGACGCCGTCGCCCGCGCGCTCCCGTCGCCCGCCGCCGACGCCGGCCTCGTGCTCGACCTCGTGCGCGACCCGCGCACGGACGACGGCCGCCGCGCCCACAACGTCTGGCTGCGCGAGCTGCCCGAGCCCGTGACGAAGCTGGTCTACGACAACGCCGCCGTCCTCGCGCCCGCGACCGCGGCGCGCCTGGGCGTCGCGAACGAGGACGTCGTCGAGATCCGACGCGGGGACGCGGCCATCCGGCTCCCCGTGTGGGTCCTCGCGGGCCAGGCCGAGGGCGCCGTCGCCGTGTGGACGGGCTACGGTCGCCGCGCCGGCGGCGCGCTCGCCCCGCAGCACGGCGTCGACGTGTCGCCGCTGCGCACGGGCCGCGAGCCCTGGATCGTGCCCGGCGTCGAGGTGCGCGCCACCGGCGAGCGACACGCGCTCGCCACCACGCAGCCGCACCGCGACCCGCACGGGCGCCCGATCCTGCTCAGGAGGACGCTGGCCGACTGGCGCGCCGATCCGCAGTTCGCCGTCGCCCAGAACACGCCGCCCCCCTCGCTGCTGCCGAACCGCAGTGACGTGCCACGGACGCAGCAGTGGGGCATGGTCGTCGACCAGACGTTGTGTACCGGCTGCAGCGCGTGTGTCGTCGCGTGTGTCGCCGAGAACAACATCCCGATGGTCGGCAAGGCGCAGGTCCGGCTCGGCCGCGAGATGCACTGGCTGCGCATCGACGTGTACGACGGCGCGCGCGGGCCGGCGTTCCAGCCGATGATGTGCGTGCACTGCGAGAAGGCGCCCTGCGAGTACGTCTGTCCCGTCAATGCCACGTCGCACAGCCACGATGGCATCAACGAGATGACCTACAACCGCTGCGTCGGCACGCGCTACTGCTCCAACAACTGCCCGTACAAGGTGCGGCGCTTCAACTGGCTCGAGTGGCACCGCGGCGACGAGGACGTGTTGCGCATGCACGCCAACCCGGACGTGACGGTGCGGGCGCGCGGCGTGATGGAGAAGTGCACCTACTGCGTGCAGCGCCTGCGCGGCGCCGAGATCGAGGCGCGCACGGGCGGCCGTCCCATCGAGGCCGTCCCGGTGACGACCGCCTGCGCCCAGACGTGCCCCACGGGCGCGCTCGTCTTCGGCCTCGTGAGCGATCCCGGCGCGGAGGTGTCGAAGCGCCGCGCCGAGCTGCACGCGTACGCCGTGCTGAACGAGGTCGGCACCTTCCCGCGCACGCGACACCTCGCGCGCATCGAGAACCCCAACCCGGACCTGCGGTCATGACCACGCCGCCGGGCGCGCGCCTGCTCGTCGGTCGCTGGGACGACGCGTCGCTGACCGACAAGCTGCTCGAGCCCGTCCAGCGCCCCGCGCCGGCCTCGAGGGCGGTGCTGCTCGTCACCGGCCTCGGCGCCGCGATGCTCTTCGCGACGATGGGTTATGTGTTCGTCACGGGCATCGGCGTGTTCGGCAACAACATCCCCGTGGCCTGGGGCTTCCCCATCATCAACTTCGTCTGGTGGATCGGCATCGGCCACGCCGGCACGTTCATCAGCGCCATCCTGCTGCTGCTCGAGCAGCCCTGGCGCAGCTCGCTCAACCGCATCGCCGAAGGCATGACGCTCTTCGCCGTCATGCAGGCGGGCCTCTATCCCATCCTGCACCTGGGCCGGCCGTGGTTCGCCTACTGGCTCGTCCCGTACCCGTCGACGATGAGCATGTGGCCGCAGTTCATGAGCGCGCTCACCTGGGACATGGCGGCCATCAGCACCTACTTCACGATCTCGCTGCTGTTCTGGTACCAGGGCCTCGTCCCCGACCTCGCGGCGGCGCGCGACCGCGCGCAGAGCGACCGCGCGCGGCGGATCTACGGCCTGTTCGCGCTCGGCTGGCGCAACTCGGCATGGCACTGGCGGCACTGGCGCCGCTCGCAGCTGCTCCTCGCCGGCCTCGCCACGCCGCTCGTCCTCTCCGTGCACTCCATCGTCTCGATGGACTTCGCCACGTCGAAGCTGCCGGGCTGGCACTCGATGATCTTCCCGCCCTACTTCGTCGCCGGCGCCATCTTCAGCGGCTTCGCGATGGTGCTCACCCTCGTCATCCCGCTGCGCCGCCTGTACCGGCTGAAGGCAGTGCTCACGCCGCGGCACCTCGACCTGCTCGCGAAGCTGACGCTCGTCACGTCGCTCGTCGTCTCGTACAGCTATGCCTCGGAGTTCTTCATCGCCTGGTACGGCGGCGTCGAGTACGAGAAGTACACGCTGCTGACGGAGCGTCCCTTCGGGCCGTATGCCACCGGCTTCTGGATCATGATCGTCTGCAATGTGTTCGTCCCGCAGTTGCTGTGGAGCCGCCGCGTGCGCGCGAGCACGGTCGCGCTCTGGGTGATCTCGATCCTCGTGAACGTCGGGATGTGGTTCGAGCGCTTCGTGCTGATCGTCACCTCGCAGCGCGCCGACTTCCTGCCCTCGAGCTTCGGGGAATACACGCCGAGCCTCATCGACTGGATGGTGTTCGCCGGCACGATCTCGTTCTTCCTCTTCCTGTTCACGCTGCTCATCCGCTTCGTCCCGTTCGTGCCCATCGCCGAGAACAAGGAGCAGCTGCACTGATGCGTCGCGGGCTCATGGCCGAGTTCCAGGGACCCGACGCGCTCGCCGCGGCCATCCGCGCGCTGCGCGACGAGGGCTACCGTCGTCTCGACGCCTACCTGCCGCTGCCGCACCGCGCGGTCGAGGAGGCGCTGGCGTTGCCGAAGTCGCCGCTCGCGTGGTTCGTCCTCGGCGGCGGCCTGCTCGGCGCCACCGTCGCCTACGTCGGCATGTGGTGGACGAACGCCGTCGACTACCCGCTGAACATCGGATCGCGGCCGGCCCATGCCATGCCGGCGTTCATCCCCATCACGTTCGAGCTGACGGTGCTCTTCGCCGGACTCGCCGCCTTCTTCGGCTGGGCGTGGCTGTGTCGCCTGCCGCGGCTGTGGCATCCCGTATTCGAGATCGAGGGCTTCGAGCGGGCCTCGATCGACGGCTACTTCCTCGCCGTCGACGCCCGCGACCCGCGCTACGCGGCGGACGTCAGCATGCGACGTCTGACGGCGCTCGGCGCGCGCCGCGTCCTGCGCGTCGGCGAGGAGGCGCCCGCATGAGGCTGGTCGCCCTCGCGTTGCTGCTCGCCGGCTGCCGCACCGACGACGTCTGGTTCGCGCCCGACTTCGATCTCAACCGCATGGCCGAGCAGCCGCGCCTCGATCCGTACGAGCCCGGCGCCATGCAGCCGCCGCCCGAAGGCACGCGCACCTTCCGCCCGGCGCCGCGCGACCGCCGCCTGCACGAGGGCCTCGACGAGGCCGGCAACGCGCTCACCTCGATCCCGGTGCCGCTGAGCCGCGAACTGCTGGTGCGCGGTCGCCATCGCTTCGACACGTTCTGCGCGCCGTGTCACGGCGTGCGCGGCACGGCCCGAACGCCCGTCGCCGAGCGCATGCGGCTGCGACCGCCGCCGTCGCTCCACCAGCCGCGCATCCGCCAGCTGCCGCCGGGCGACGTCTATCGGATCGTCCGCCACGGCTACGGCCTGATGCCCGGCTACGAGGCGCAGCTGGATCCCGACGACCGCTGGGCCGTCGTCGCGTACCTGCGCGTCCTGCAGCGCAGCCAGGACGTGCCCTTGGCGCAGCTCGACGCGGCGCAGCGCGAGGCCCTCGAACGCGCGCCGCCCCCGGGGCGGTCGGGAGGGACGCCGTGAACCGCGCGCTCCTGAGGGGCGGCCTCGCCGCGCTGCTCGCCGGCGGCCTCCCCACCGCGATCGGCTGGGCCGTCGAACCGGCGCAGGCGAGCCACGCGTATCTGTTCGCGTTCAGCACGTGCTTCTCGCTCGTCGCCGGCATGCTCTTCCTCGTGCTCATCGGCAACGCCAGCAACGCCCGCTGGTTCGTGCCGCTGCGCCGGTTCGCCGAGGATGTCGTCGCCGTCCTGCCGCTGTTCCTCGTCCTGTTGTTGCCGATCCTGCTCTCGCTCGGCCATCTGTATCCCTGGGCCGGCGACGTGCACGCCCTGCCGCCCGCCGAGGCCCACCTCGTCGAGAAGAAGCTGGGGTGGCTGAACCGGCCCTTCTTCACCGCGCGCGCTCTGTCCTATGTCGTCGCGCTCGGCGCCGTCGCCGAGGCGCTCCGCCGCTGGTCCCGCCGGCAGGACCGCCAGGACGCCGAGCGCCTGCGCGCCCGCATGGTCGGCTTCAGCGCGGTGGCGCTGACCGTCGTCGCCTTCCTCGTGTCTTTCGCCGCCTGGGACTGGGTCATGTCCCTCAACCCGGCCTGGTTCTCGAACGTGTACGGCGTCTATTACTTCGGCGGCGGATTCGTCGCCGCGCTCTCGCTCGTGGCATGGAGGATCGCCTGCGCTGGCGCGCCGCTCGGCTCCGGCCACTCGTTCGCCGTGGGCCGACTGATGCTCGCCTTCACGATCTTCTGGATGTACATCGGCTTCGCCCAGACGATGCTCGTCTGGCTCGTGGACCTGCCCGACGAGGTCACCTGGTACCTCGACCGCTGGGCGGGCGGCTGGCAGGGCTTCGGCGTGGCGCTCCTCGTCGCGCACTTCGCGCTGCCTTTCGCGCTGCTCCTCTCCCAGCCGCTGAAGATGCGCCCGCGCGCGCTGGCAGGGGTCGGCGCCGTCATCCTGCCGGCCCATGTCATGGACCACTACTACCTGGTGCTGCCCGAGCTGCACCCGGAGGCCTTCGCGCCGCACTGGCTCGATCTGTCGGCGCTCGTCGCGGTGTCGGGGGCGTGCGTGGCCTTCGGGGCCTTGCGCGCGCGCCATGGCGCCTCAATGCCGGTCGGCGATCCGGCGCTGGCGGAGGGGCTGCGCTACAAAGGCGAGCCGGGGTAGGGGGGGCGATGCACATCCCGGGCGAGGTGCGACATGAAGACAGCGAGCTGCCGTTCCGGCGTGTGTTCCGGATGCTGGTCGCGTCCGTCGGCGTGACCGTCGCCTCGATCGCCGCGGCGGCGTGGCTCCTGCCCCGGCTCGGCGGCGGCTTCCATGACTACGACGAGCACGACCCGCCGCTGCCGCCCGACGCGGCGAAGCTCGGCATCTACTACGACTCGATCCGCGACACCGCCGACGGCGAGCGCCGCCACGCCGCGGAGCGGCGCGCCCTCGAGTCCTACGGCTGGGTCGACCGCGAGCGCGGCGTCGTCCACGTCCCCATCGACGCCGCCATCGACATGGCCCTGAGGGCGGGGGCGCCGCCATGATCCCCGCGTCGGCCGATCTGATGCGCGACGTGCTCTTCCTGCCGGAGGCCGCCTCGCGGCAGGCGCGCGACATCGACGCGCTGCACTTCTGGGTGATCTCGGCGACCATGCTCGGCGCGCTGGCGGTCGGCCTGACGGCGCTCGTCTTCCTCGTGAAGTACCGCCGCATGGGCGACCGTCCGCGGCCGACCCGCTTCATCGCGCTGCCCGTGAAGTACGAGCTCGCGATGGCCGGCCTGCTGCTCGGTCTGTTCCTCGCGTGGTGGTTCGTCGGCTATCGACAGATGATCGCCCTCCAGCGGGCGCCCGAGGGCGCGCTCGAGATCTATGTCACCGGCAAGCAGTGGATGTGGAAGTTCGCCAGCGCCGACGGCCCCGACACGGTGGGCGTGCTCGTGGTGCCGGCGGCGCGGCCGGTGCGCCTGCTCATCACGGCGCGCGACGTCGTCCACTCGTTCTTCGTGCCGGCGTTGCGCGTGAAGCAGGATGCCATCCCCGGCCGCTACACGTCGTTGTCGTTCACCATCGACCGCCCGGGCAGCTTCCCGGTGTACTGCGCCGAGTATTGCGGTCTGTCGCACTCGCGCATGTGGGCGACGCTCGTGGCGCTCCCGCCGGAAGAGTACCAGCGCTGGCTCGAGGGGGCCGTCCCGCCGGCGGTCGGCGAGGCCGGCGGCAACGCCGACATCGCCGGCGGGCGGCTCGGCGAGCGCGAGGCGATCTCGATCGCGCAGCGCGGCGAGCAGCAGGCGGCCCGCTATGGCTGCCTGGCGTGCCACACCGTCGACGGGCAGCCGCACATCGGCCCGACGTGGCGCGGTCTGTTCGGCAGCGAGCGCGTGCTGGTCACCGGCCAGCGTCTCGTCGCCGACGCCGCCTACCTGACGCAGTCGATGATGCGTCCCATGGAGGACCTCGTCGCCGGCTACCCGCCAGTGATGCCGACCTACCAGGGACAGATGGAGCCGGCGGACGTCGCCGCCATCGTCGAGTACATCAAGTCGCTGCGGCACGACGCGGGGCGCGCGCCATGACCCCGACCACCGAGCGCCACGCGGGCGAGAGCTACCTGGGCGGAGAGCGGACGCTGCGATCGTGGCTGACGACGCGCGACCACAAGCGCATCGGCCTGATGTTCCTCATCGCGACGAGCCTCTTCCTGTTCGTCGGTGGTCTGTTCGCGCTGCTGCTGCGCCTCGAGCTGCTGGCGCCGCGCGAGACCCTCATGGGACCCATGACCTACAACCGCATGTTCACCGCGCACGGCGTGGTCATGGTCTGGCTGTTCATGATCCCCGCCATCCCCAGCGGTTTCGGGAACTTCCTGCTGCCGCTCATGATCGGCGCCAACGACGTCGCCTTCCCGCGGCTCAACCTCGCGAGCTTCTACATCTACGTGGCGGGCGCCGTCGTCGCGCTGTTCGGTCTGTTCATGGGCGGCGCCGACACCGGCTGGACGTTCTACGTGCCGTACAGCGCCCAGACGGCGACGGCGGTCGTGCCCGTCCTCATCGGCGTGTTCATCCTCGGCTGGTCTTCGATCGTGACCGGCGTGAACTTCATCGCCACGGTGCACACGATGCGCGCCAAGGGCCTGCAGTGGATGCAGATGCCGCTGTTCGTCTGGGCCATCTACGGCACGAGCGTCATCCAGGTGCTCGCGACGCCCGTCCTGGGCCTGGTGCTGCTGCTCATCGGCATGGAACACCTGTTCGACTGGGGCATCTTCGATCCACGGCGCGGGGGCGACCCGGTCATCTTCCAGCATCTGTTCTGGTTCTACTCGCACCCGGCGGTCTACATCATGGTCCTGCCGGCCATGGGCGTGATCAGCGAGGTCGTGTGCGCCTTCAGCCGCAAGAACCCGCTGTCGTACCAGGCGATCGTCATCGCCACCGTCGGCATCACGTTCTTCGGCTTCCTCGCCTGGGGCCATCACATGTTCACGGCGGGCATGTCGACGTTCGCCGCCGGCAGCTTCGGCATCCTTTCGATGGTGGTGGCCATCTTCTCGGCCATCAAGGTGTTCACCTGGACGGGCACGCTCTACCAGGGATCGATCTCGCTGAAGGCACCGCTGCTGTATGTGCTGGCGTTCCTCTTTCTGTTCGTCTTCGGCGGCATGACCGGCGTCGCCGTGGCCACGATGAGCCTCGACGTCCACTGGCACGACACCTACTTCGTCGTGGCGCACTTCCACTTCATCATGGTGGGCGGGACGCTCACGGCCTTCCTCGCCGCGGTGCACTACTGGTTCCCGAAGGTCACCGGGCGCAACTACCCCGAGACCTGGGGCGTGGCGATGGCGGTGCTCGTGTTCATCGGCTTCAACGTCACGTTCGTGCCGCAGTTCCTCCTCGGCAACCTCGGCATGCCGCGCCGCTACTACGACTACCCAGAGTCCATGCAGTGGCTGCACGTGATCAGCACCGGCGGCTCGTGGCTGCTCGGCATCGCGCTGCTCACGACCGTGCTGTACCTGGCCTGGTCGCTGCGGCACGGCGCCGTCGCCACCGACAACCCGTGGCACTCGGCCGGCTTCGAGTGGCGCACCGCCTCGCCGCCGCCGCCGTACAACTTCCCGGGGTCGCCGGCCTTGCACCGCGGCGCCTACGACTACACGGGGCAAGAGCCGCCCGAGGGCCCCGCCGCGCTGCCCTGAGGGAACCATGGCCGAGCACGCCGCCCACTTCGAGAGCCTCGCGCGCCAACAGACGGCGGCGCGCTTCGCCATGTGGGTGTTCCTCGCGAGCGAGCTGCTGCTGTTCGCCGGTCTGTTCTTCCTCTACATGTGCTACCGCCTGTACTGGCCGGCGGCCTTCGCGAGCGGCGTCGGGCACAACCACGCGCTGCTCGGCACGGTGAACACGATCGTGCTCATCACCGCGAGCATCACGGTGGCAATGGGCCTGCGCAAGCTGCAGCACGGCGCGCCGAGGGCGGCGTTCCGGCTCGTCGCGACCACCGTCCTGCTGGCGGGTCTCTTCCTCGTCGTGAAGCTCACCGAGTATGGCGTCCACATCGACGAAGGCATCCTGCCCGGCGGCCGGGGACGCTACTTCGCGGAGGGGGCGCTGCCGGGCGAGGCGGCCTTCTTCACGCTCTACTGGCTGACGACGGGGTTGCACGCGATCCACGTGACGGTGGGCGCCGGCGTGCTGCTCGTGATGGCCTGGCGCATCCGCCGGGGGACGCTGCGCGCCGCGCAGCTCGAGCTCGGCGCGCTGTACTGGCACCTCGTCGATGCCATCTGGATCTTCCTGTGGCCGCTCTATTACCTGACCGGAGGCGCGCCGAAGTGAGGACCTACGCGATCACCGGCGCGGCGCTGCTCGCGCTGACGCTCCTGAGCTACGGCGTGTCGCGCCTCGACCTGGGCGGGGCCGAGATGCCGGTGGCGATGGCGATCGCCACGGTGAAGGTCGGCCTCGTCGCCGTGTACTTCATGCACCTGCGCCACGCGCCCGCCGGGGAGCGCCTCTTCGCGCTGAGCGGCCTCGTGATGTACGTCGTGCTCTTCGGCATCGCGGCGACCGACGTCTTCCTCCGTCGAACGACGGGCTTCCTGCCACAGTGATTGTTTCCCTCTGGTGACGATGCGTTCCGGGGGCGGGGGCTGGTGCCGGGGCGCGGGCGTCGCTAGGTTGAGCGGCGTAAGGAGGCCACCGCCATGACCGACATGCCCCGCCGTGACGCGCTGAAGGTGATCGCCGCCGCGACCGTGGCCGGGTGCGCGGTCGAAGGCCCCAAGCAGGAGAAGACCATGACCCTCGTCACCCCGGCCGAGAACGCCGTGCGCGGCATGTTCCCGCTCGGCTTTCAGTGGCCCACGCGCGACCCGTTCCTGTTCTGCGTGCACCACGACGACGCCTACCCCGCGGGCAACGAGCGCTTCGGGCCGGCGGCGTCGCTGGCCGGGCGCGACCTCGGGCAGGACTTCGCCGGTCTCGACGGCTGGCGCATGTACCACGGCGAGGTGGTGCCCGGCTTCCCGAGCCACCCGCACCGCGGCTTCGAGACCGTGACCGTCGTGCGGCGCGGCCTGCTCGACCACTCCGACTCGCTCGGCGCCGCCGCGCGCTACGGCCGCGGCGACGTGCAGTGGCTGACCGCCGGCGCCGGCATCCAGCACGCGGAGATGTTCCCGCTGCTCGACAGAGGTGGCCCCAACCCCGTGGAATTGTTCCAGATTTGGGTGAACCTGCCCCGCGCCGACAAGATGGCGGCGCCGCACTTCTCCATGCTCTGGAACGACGACATCCCGCGCGTCGTGGCGAAGGACGAGGCCGGGCGGCCCACCGAGATCGCGGTGATCGCCGGCCGGCTCGACGACGCGAAGGCGCCGTCGCCGCCGCCGAAGTCCTGGGCGTCGCGGCCCGACACCGACTTCGCGATCTGGACGATCAAGATGGCGCCGGGCGCGCGTTGGACGCTGCCGGCGGCGCTGACGGGCACGAACCGCACGCTCTACTTCTTCCGCGGGGCGGGCCTGAAGCTGGGCGGCCGCGACATCCCGGCCTCCCGCGGCCTCGAGCTGCGGCCGGACGTGGCCGTGACGCTCGAGAACGGCGCCGACGAGGCGGAGCTGCTGCTGCTGCAGGCGCGGCCCATCGCCGAGCCGGTGGTGCAGCACGGGCCGTTCGTGATGAACACGCGCGAGGAGATCCGCCAGACGGTCCTCGACTACCAGCGCACGCGCTTCGGCGGCTGGCCCTGGCCGAGCCACGACCCGGTGCACGGCCCCGAAGGCGTCCGCTTCGCCCGCCGCGCCGACGGCACGGTCGAGCGGCCCGCGTGAGGGCGGCCGCCCCGGCTCAGCGCTTCGGGTGCGCCGGGTTCGAGATGCCTTCCACCGTCTTCTTCACGCCCTCCGGCTGGTCGCAGTGAACGGCGACGTCGGCCTGGGCGATGATGCCGATGAGCTCGTTGTTCTCGACGACCGGGATCCGGCGGATCTGGCGGTCCTGCATCTTCTTCATGATCGAGTCGAGGTCCTCGTCGGGGCGCGCGGTGACGAGGTGCTCGCTCATGGCCTCGCGGACGAGGCAATCACCCTCGTGGCCTTCCGCCACATGCCGCACCGTGATGTCGCGGTCGGTCACCACACCGATGAGGCGGTGGTTCGTTTGATCCTGGACGACCGGCACGATGCCGACGTCGTGCTCGCGCATGATCTTCGCGGCCTGGATGAGGCTCTGGTCCGGCGTCACGAAGAAGGGATCGGGAGTCATGATCTCGCGGGCCTTCATGGCCTTCCTCCTCGGGGGGGTAGTGGCATCCCCCGGGAGTGCAGCGGTCATGCCACGGTCGAGCCGCGCCACCGGCCCGTCGCTTGCTCTGTAAGCAGCAATGGTTCCGCTTCGTTGGAGGCCCGTCATGCGCGCCCGCCCCTTCGGTCCCGACCGCCTGAACGTCCCGGTGATCGGCTTCGGCACCTGGCACCTCGAGCTGACGGACCGCAACGCCGCCATCGAGGCGATCTACCGCGCGGTCGAGGCGGGCATGACGCACATCGACACGGCGGAGCTCTACGGCGGCGGCGAGGTGGAGAACCTGCTCGGCTTTGCGCTCGAGGGCATCCGCGAGCGCGTCTTCCTCGCCAGCAAGGTGCTGCCGGAGCACGCCAGCTTCGAGGGCGTGCTCAACGCGTGCGAGCGCAGCCTCACGCGCCTGCGCACGAACTACATCGACCTCTACATGCTGCACTGGGCGGGCGACCACCCGCTCGAGGACACGATCCGCGCATTCGAGACGCTCGTCGACTCGGGGCAGGTCCGGATGTGGGGCGTCAGCAACTTCGACGAGGAGCTGATGCGCGAGGTGGTGCGTATCGCGCCGGGCCGCTGCGCCTGCAACCAGGTGCTCTACCACCTGCGCGAGCGCAACATCGAGCACGGCGTCATCCCGTTCTGCGTCGAGAACGACATCGCCGTGGTCGGTTACAGCCCGTTCGGCTCCGGCAGGTTCCCGGCGGAGACGGCGCCCGGCTACGACGTGCTCGCCGACGTCGCCCGCGCCCGCGGCGCCACACCCCACCAGGTCGCGCTCGCCTTCCTGACGCGCCTCGACGGCACGTTCACCATCCCCAAGGCCGCGCGGCTCGACCACGTCTGGGAGAACGCCCGCGCGGGCGACCTGAAGCTCGCCCCGGAAGAGCTGCGTCGCCTCGACGAGGCTTTCCCGCGCGGGCCGCGCCGGCCCGGCATCGCGATGCTCTGAGCTCGCCGTTCTCGAAAAAAAATGTTCGGGGCGTGTCGATCTCGGCGAGCCTCGTTCGTCGCCAGGGTGAAGGCGCGGGATGGACCCGCCCTCGAACGCGGGAGTGACGAGATGCGCGTGATGGTGATCGTGAAGGCGACGGCGGACTCCGAGGCGGGCGTGATGCCGAGCACGGAGCTGCTCGAGGCGATGGGCAAGTACAACGAGGAGCTGGTGAACGCGGGCATCATGCTGGCCGGCGAGGGGCTGCAGCCTTCGTCGAAGGGCGCGCGCGTGCGCTTCGCGGGCAAGGAGCGCGCGGTGGTGGACGGGCCGTTCGCCGAGACGAAGGAGCTGATCGCCGGCTTCTGGCTCTGGCAGGTCAAGTCGATGGAGGAGGCCATCGAGTGGGTGAAGCGCTGCCCGAACCCCATGCAGGGCGTCTCGGAGATCGAGATCCGCCGCGTCTTCGAGACCGAAGACTTCGCCGAGCAGGATCCCACCGGGGAGATCCGCGAGGCCGAAGAGCGCCTGCGCGAACGCCTCGAAGGGAAGGTGTGAGCGCCGCGGCGCGCCTCGTGACGCTCGAGGAGTCGCGCCGTCGCGGGCGGTGGTGGTTTCATCCGGCGCCGTGAGCACACACGACACCCACCGCGCCATCCACGCGGTCTGGAGAATCGAGTCCGCCCGGCTCATCGCCGGCCTCGCCCGCATGGTCCGCGATGTCGGCCTGGCCGAGGAGCTCGCGCAGGACGCGCTCGTCGCGGCGCTCGAACGCTGGCCGGCGTCGGGCATCCCCCACAACCCGGGCGCCTGGCTCATGGCCACCGCGAAGCGCCGCGCCATCGACGCCCTGCGCCGCGGACGGCTCATCGACCGCAAGCACGAACAGATCGCCCACGAGATGCCTCCCTCCGAGAGCCCGGACCTCGAGGCAGCGCTCGACGACGACGTGGGTGACGACCTGCTGCGCCTCGTCTTCACTGCCTGCCATCCCATCCTCTCGATGGAGGCGCGCGTCGCGCTGACGCTGCGCCTCCTCGGCGGCCTGACGACCGACGAGATCGCGCGCGCCTTCCTCGTGCCGGAGCCGACCGTCGCGCAGCGCATCGTCCGCGCCAAACGCACGCTCGCCGAGGCGAACGTGCCGTTCGAGCTGCCGCGCGGCGACGACCGCCTCGAGCGGCTGTCGTCGGTGCTGCAGGTGGTCTACCTCGTCTTCAACGAAGGCTACGCGGCGACCAGCGGCGACGATTGGATGCGGCCCGCCCTCTGCGAGGAGGCGCTGCGCCTCGGACGCATCCTGGCGGCGCTGACGCCCGGCGAGCCCGAGGTGCTCGGCCTCGTGGCGCTCATGGAGATCCAGGCGTCGCGGGCGAGGGCGCGCACGGGTCCGGACGGGGCGCCGATCCTGTTGCTCGAGCAGAACCGCGCGCTCTGGGACCGTCTGTTGATCGGGCGCGGCCTCGCGGCGTTGGATCGCGTGGCGGCGCTCGGCCTCGCGCCGGGGCCGTATGTGTTGCAGGCGCAGATCGCGGCGTGCCATGCGCGGGCGCTGCGCGCCGAGGACACCGACTGGGGGCGCATCGCTTCGCTCTACGGCGAGCTCGCGCGGGCGGCCCCGTCACCCGTCGTCGAGCTGAACCGCGCCGTCGCCGTCGCGATGGCGCTCGGACCGGCCGCCGGCCTCGCCATCGCCGACACGCTGACCGACGCCCTCGCCGGCTACCATCTGTTGCCGAGCGTGCGCGGCGATCTGCTGCTGAAGCTCGGCCGACGCGACGAGGCGCGGGCGGAGCTCGAGCGCGCCGCGTCCCTCACGAAGAACGCGCGGGAGCGCGCGCTGCTCCTCGCGCGCGCCGCCGCCTGCAGGTGAGTCACAGCGGCGGCCGCCCCCGTCGACGAAGGGACGAGCGAGGCGCAGTCAACTCGGACGGCCGCCGCTGTCAGTCGCAGTTCGCGGCGCGCCAGGGATCCTCGCCCTCGCCGACGTAGGTGCCGACGAAGGGTCGCCCGTCGTCCGCACGGAGGGCGGCGCCGTTCACGGTGAAGAAGAACTCGAGGCGGGCCGCGCCGGTCGAGACGTCCGTCGCGGGGCATTGGTGCGCGCGGAAGGGATCGAGCGCGCGTACGTCCCAGGCGAAGCGCGCGTCGTTCCCGGTGCGGCTCGCGAAGGGCACGTAATCGCTGATGAAATCGCCGTCGCTGCCGAAGCGGTGGTGCACCCGGACGTCGAGCTTGCGCCACAGGTCCGGGTCGTCGCGGTCGGTGACGCCCTGCTTCCAGACCGAGAAGCAGACGTTGCCCAGGACCGCGCGCGTGCGGCCCCACGAGTCATAGGTGAAGCCGTCGCCGAGCGCGGTGCCGCCGTCGCACGCGTCGCCGCCGGCGCGCGAGATCTTCACCACCGCGTTGCCCATCCAGCCGGGCGGCGTGAGCACGTCGAACCGGTAGTTGCGGCTGTCGTTGGAGTCGTAGGCGCGGCAGGGGGTGCCCGAGCCGAAGCCCTCCTGGACGAACCAGGCCTCCATGGCCACCGCGCTGGCCGGGATGGCGAACGTCGCCGGCACCGGGTGCGCGACGTTGTGCGGGACGCCCATCGGCGCCTCGAACCGGCGCACGCTGGCGGCGCGCGGCTCGGAGGCGCGGCCGGCGGCGTCGAAGAAGCGCACGAAGGCGCGCAGGTCCCACGCGGGGTGGCCGTTGTGCGTCGAGTGGCAACCGGAGAGGCGCTCGAGCGCGTACTCGATCGTGACCTGCCCGCCGGCGACGAGCGCGCCGTCCTGGGCGATGGAGCGGTCGGCCGCGAAGGAGAGCGTCGCGTGCGCGTCGTTCTTCGTGGCGGGGCAGACCTCGGGCGCGGGCCCGACGGACCAGCCGTTGCCCGCGTCGAGCCGGTAGTTGTCGAGGTCGCCGGGGAGGCGGTTGTGGTCGAAGAGGCGCTCGCCGCGGGCGCCGAGCAGCACCGGAATGAGCTCGACCTGCGCGCGGGACAGCGCGGTGCCGCTCAAGCCCGGGCCGGGCAGGTGCGCGGCGAGCTCGAACGTGAAACGGCGGTAGCCGTCGGGGGCGCCGTCGGCGGCGGTAGCCTCGATGGACCACCACGTCCCGGGTTCCATCGTCGAGCGGTACAGGACGGCGGGGCGCGCGTCCGCCGCGTCGCCCTCGGCCACGTCGATCGTACCCGCCCAGAGCCAGCCGCCGTCGCGCGTCTCGTAGCCGCCGCGGCCGTCCGGGCGCCGGCCGGCGTCGCGCAGGACGACGCGGCAGGCGCGGTCCGACGCGTCCGTGCCGTCCGCCTGGCCGAGCAGGGGACCGCGGGTGGGCTCGGCGCCGGCCTCGGGGGCGGCTTCGTCGGGCGAGCCGCAGGCGGCGAGCAGGGCGAGGACGAGAGCACGGGCGCGCATCGGTGGACCTCCGGCGCGCCGCCCTTGCACGGGCCGGGCCGTTGGCGAAGCCTTGCGGCGACTTGCGTGCCGTGGCGACTCGACCTGCCGCTCCCGCGAGGGCGGCGGCGCCCACCAGCGCGAATCGGCTGCCTCCACGTCGAGCTCAGCGGGACAGGAGAGCGACGCCGAGGGGCGCTCGCGCCGACAGCGCATCGGTCCGCTCGAGTTTCGCCATTGCGGCGTCGACGAGGCCGAGCAACGACCGAGTCGCCGCCGGGAGCGAGGCGGATGTCGGTCGAAGGCGTGCTTGATGCACGTCGAGACCGAAACTCGGTGAGCAACACGGCGGCGGCCGGTCGGGGCCGGCCGCAGGCAGCCGAAGATGGCGAAACTCGAGTCAGAGCCGCGTTCAGCGGTGGACGGCGACGGAGAGGAAGCCGCCGCGGATCTCCCAGCGGTCGCCGCCGTTCGGCGCGGCGCACGAGCGCAGCGCCGTCGCGACGTAGTTCACGTACAGCGTGCCGCCCTCGCCACGGGGCACCTCGGCGGCGCCCGACTTCTCGTAGACGCACCCGTCGCCGCCGTGGACGGTGCAGTTGAAGCCGTTCTTCTGGGTGAGCACCTTCACGGCGGACTGTGGGTCGCGGGCGTCCTCGCGGCGGGTGAGGAAGATCTGGCTCGTGATGAGCGGGTGGCAGTCGTAGCGGCCGAGGACGGCGCGCATGCGCGCGTCGGCCGAGACCACGTCGCCCGCGCGCAGGCCGTCGAGGCGCTGGCTGAAGACGAGGCGCTTGACCTGGGTGTCGTCGCCCTCGTCCTCGGTCTGGTCGACGCCCATCGAGCCGCGGGAGCGCAGGCGCTCCGTCCGCTCGTTGGCGACGCGCGCCGCGTCCCGTCCGAGCCGCGTGACCGCGAGGCGGCCCTTGCCCTGCTCCACCTCCATCACGTGCCACTCCCGGGCCGGGTGGCCGTTGGCGTCGGCGGCGACGACGAGGTGGACCCATCTGTCGCCGCCGGCGGGGACGTCGTCGACCTCGACCTCCGGCAGCGCGAGCGCGCAGTGGTGCTTCTCCTCCCAGCAGAGTGTGTCGCGCCAGGGACCGACGCGGCGGCCGCCCGCGTCGTCCGGCCCGTCGCCGAGGACGAACGCCGCCGCGAACCGCGGGGCATAGCCGTACGGGCTCTGCCGCATCTGGCGGCTCGTGCATGGCGTCTGGTCGGCGTCGCCCGACTCACCGGCGATGTCCTTGCGATTGCAGCGCGACAGCGCCACCTCGCCGCGCAAGCGCAGGCGCTCGTCGGCGTCGAGGTCGCGCAGACGCACCGAGTAGATGATCGCGGGGTGCGTGCGCTGGCGGTCGCGGATGCGGACGCCGAGGCGTCGCTCGCTCGCGTCCGTCGCGAAGCTCACGCCGTCGCGGCGCGGGCGCTCGGCGGCGGGCGCGTCGCCGCGGTCTTGGACCGGATCCGCGTCTTCGGGCGGCGCGGATGCGTCGTCCGCCGGCGCCGGCGCGTCGTCGGGCGGCGCGGCGGCGTCCGCGGTCGCGCCGCCGGCGGCGGCATCGCCGGTCTCGAGGGTGTCCTGCGCGGCGTCGGCCCCGCCCTGCGCGGCGTCGGTCTCGCGGTGCGCGGCGTCGGTCTCGCGGTGCGCGGCGTCGGCCCCGCCCTGCGCGGCGTCGGCCTCGCCCTGCGCGGGCGCGCACGGCGCCGACTCGCACGGCGCCTCCCGAGGCGGTCCCTCGTCCTCCGGCGCGCACCCCACCACCAGGAGCCCCAGCGCCAACAGCCCCGCGCCGCACCATTGTCGCTCGTCCACGACCCGCCCCCTCGCGTCCCTGCAACGTGTGTCCTCGGCGTCTCGAACACCGCCGCGTCCCCGTGGTCGCGCCGTCTCGATCGGCGCCGACGCGCCGCGTCCACGCCGCCTCGCGGCGACCCCCCCCGCCGCTTCAGCAACCGTCGTGCCGCGGCGGTCGGGCGCCGTGCGGCGCCGGCACGCAGCCCGAGCGCTGCGGGGGCCTCGCCGCACGATGCAGGCGCGATCAGTTCGAGGGGGACGCCGCGAGGAGGCGGTCGAGGCGCGCGGGATCGACGGGCTTGGTGCAGTGCGCGTCGAAGCCGGCGTCGAGCGCGCGCCGCTCGTCCTCGGGCTGGCCGTAGCCGGTGAGCGCCACCAGGAGCACGCGCCCGCCGAAGTGCGCGCGCAGCCGGCGAGCCACGCCGTACCCGTCGAGGCCGGGCAGGCCGATGTCGATGATGAGCGCATCGGGCGACAGCGCGAGCGCCCGCTCGACGCCCTGCGGGCCGTCGGCGGCGGCATGGACCTCGTGGCCGCGCGCCTCGAGCAGCAGCGTCAGGAGCTCGCGCGTGTCGGGGTTGTCTTCGATGAGCAGCACGCGTCGTCCCGGACCCGCGCCCGCCTCGTCGGCGGTCGTCGTCGGCGCGTCGCGGCTCGCCACGGCGAGCGGCAGTCGCACGACGAACTCGCTGCCCCGGCCGGCGCCCTCGCTGTGGGCTTCGACGGTGCCGCTGTGCAGCTCCACCAGACTGCGCACCAGCGTCAGGCCGATGCCGAGACCGCCCTGGCTGCGGTCGAGGGTGCCTGCGACCTGAGTGAACAGATCGAAGATGCGCGGCAGCATCTCGCGGGCGATGCCGACGCCCGTGTCGCGCACGCGCACCACCGCCGCCTCGCCTTCGCGCTCGACGCGCACCGCGACGGCGCCGCCGGGCGGCGTGTACTTGATGGCGTTCGTGACCAGGTTCACGAAGACCTGCTCGAGGCGCACCGGATCCCCGTCGACGAGGAGCGGCGCGCGGCCCTCGTCGAACGAGAGGCGCAGCCGCTGCGCGTCGAGGGCGGGCCGCGCCGACTGCACGCAGCGCGCGACCACCGCGACCACGTCCACCGGCTGCCGCTGCAGGATCACCTTGCCCGTCGTCACGCGCGACACGTCGAGCAGGTCGTCGACGAGCCGCGCGAGGTGACGGCCCTGCCGGCGGATGATCTCGCTCTGACGGTCCGCCTGCGCGCCCATCTCGAGCATCTCCGCGGCGAGCAGGATGACCCCGAGCGGGTTGCGCAGCTCGTGACCGAGCATGGCGAGGAACTGGTCGCGCTGGCGCACCGCCTGCTGCTGCCGGACGAGCTCCTCGCGGGCGTCGTACTGCCGCCGGCGCGCGCGCAGGGCGGCGCGCGCGGCGCTGAGCATCGTCTCGGGGCGCACCGGCCGGTCGAGCAGCGTGACGTTGCCGAGCGACGCCAGCACGCCCCCGGGCGGCTCGCGGGCCGGGGTCGCGACGCGCTGCCCGGCGAACACCACGATCGGCAGGTCCGACCAGGGCGGCTGCCGAGCGAGGAGCGCGACGAGCCGGCGGACGCCCGCGGGGGTCAGCGTCTCGTCGGCGACGAGCAGGCCCGCCGCGCCGCGCTCCGCCTCGACGCACAGCGCGGCCATGTCGGGGCACACCTCGGCGGCGAGACCGGCGCGGACGAGCAGCGTGCGCGTGAGCGCGCCGTCGCGGCCGGTGGGCGCCAGCACCAGCAGACGTTGCTCGAGGGGCGCCTCGTCAGTCACCGCGGACATCCAGGCGCGGCACGCCGTTCATCACGCCCTGCAGGTGGTCGAGGGGCGCGCCGATCTTCGGGCCGCCGGGGCCGAGCGTGAGCTCGCGGATGGCATCCTCGTGCTCGCCGGACCGCTTCTTCAGCACCGAGACCGCCTTGCCGACGCGCCCGAGCGCCTCGAAGTAGCGCAGCACCACGACGGTGTCGGCGAGGTAGCTCACGTCGACGGGCGATGTCATCGCGCCCAACATCCCGCTCTGCGCGAGCACGAGGATCGTCACCACGCCCCGCTGGCGCAGGTAGCTCATCAGCTCGTGAAGCTGCAGGAGCATGTACTGTTCCTCGGGCATGGCATGCAGGAGGCCGTTGAGGCTGTCGACGACCACGATCCTCGCCTCGCGCGACTCGACCGCGTGCCGGACCGCGTGCACGAACTCGCCGGGGGACAGCTCGGCGGGGTCCACCTGCTGGACGGTAACGCGCCTGCTCTCGACGTGGCCGCGCAGGTCCATGCCGAGCGCCGCGGCGCGCTGGAAGAAGGTCCCGAGCCCCTCGTCGAAGGTGAAGACCGAGGCGTGCTCGCCGCGCTCGGCGGCGGCGTGCACGTAGCTGCTCGCGAGCGCCGACTTGCCCGAACCGGCGGGGCCGACGATCAGCGTGCCGGTGCCGCGGTCGAGGCCGCCGCCGAGCAGCGCGTCGAGGCCCCCGACGCCGCTCGACACCGTCTCCCGCGGGAACTCCTGGTGGTGCTCGGCGGCGACGAGTCGCGGGAACACCACGAGGCCACCGCGCACGACGGAGCAGTCGTGGTAGCCGCCGCGGAACTTCACCTGCCGCAGCTTCGTGACGCGCAGCCGTCGGCGCTCCGCGCCGTACGCCGGCGAGAGCAGCTCCATGTGCAGCACGCCGTGCACGAGGCTCTGCAGCAGCACGTCGCCCTCGGGCTCGATCGGGTTCTCGAGCATCAGGACGGTGCAGTCGCGGTGGACGAGCTGCTGCTTGAGCGCGAGCACCTGGCGGCGGAAGCGCAGCGGCGTCTGCGCGAGCAGGCGCAGCTCCGTGCTCGAGTCGAGGACGAGGCGCCGCGGTCTCACGCGCTCGACCTCGGCGAGCAGCGCGCGCATGCGCTCGCCGAGCTCGACCTCGGCGGGGAAGTAGAGCGTGTTCTCCTCGTCGCCGAAGGTGTCGACGGGGTCGCCGGTCGCCATTTCGTAGAGCGCCACGCCCTCGAGCGACCAGCCGTGCGACGCGGCGATCGCCCGCAGCTCCTCGCTCGTCTCCGACAGGGTCACGTACAGGGTCGGCTCGCCGAGGCGCCTGCCCTCGAGCAGGAACTGGAGCGCGAGCGTCGTCTTGCCCACGCCCGGCTGGCCCTCGACGAGGTACATGCGCCTCGCCGGCAGGCCGCCGCTCAGGATGGCGTCCAACCCTTCGATTCCGGTGCTCAGCAGGGGTCCCGCTTCGGACATCGGCGTCCTTTCTTCGCCAGTTCGGGGGCGACATCGCGCACGGAGGTGCGTTCCCGTGTGGATGCATCGGGGAAGTGCGGGGTCGCGCGAATTCGCGGCAGGGGCCACGCGCCGCGCGGTGGCGCCCCGAAGCGGGATCAGCGCTGCTCGTCGGCCTGCTGCCCGGGCGGGCCGGGCTCGATCACTCGAAGCATCGCCCGTCGGGCAGGTGCAGGCTGTGGAACGATGGTTCCAGCCGGTCGACCGCCCGGGCCGTCGCTGTCGCCAGGTTCGACGTCCCGTTCACGTCCTCGGCGGTGCGGAGGCCGCGGCGGGGGCGGTCTCCGCCGGCGAGCGCGCCGCCTCCGTCCGGCCCCGCAGGTAGCCCTCGAGCTGGGCCGCGCGGTGGGCGGCGGTGTGCGCCTCGAGCGCGCGACGCCGCGCCGCCTCGCCGAGGGCGCGCCGCTCGGCCTCGTCCATGTCGAACAGCGCCGCGCGCACGTCCTCGGGGCCCCGCGCCAGCAGGATCTCGCGTCCCGGCGCGAAGAAGTCGGCGATGCCATCCCACACGTCGCTGATCACCGGGACACCGCAGGCCGCCGCCTCGAACAGGCGGATGCTCGGCGACCAGCCCGCGCGCACCATGTCCGCCCGCGTCACGTTGAGCGTGAAGCGCTGGGCGCAGTAGAACGCGGGGTGCTCGCCGGGCGCGACGTGGTCGCGCCGCTCGACGTTGGCCGGCCAGCGCGCCTCGGCGGGGTAGCCGGGGCCGGCGACGATGAAACGGCGCCGCGGCGCGATGCGCGCCACCTCGACCAGGAGCCGCTCGAGCGTCGGCTGACGGTCGGGGCTGAAGGTGCCGAGGTAGCCGAGGTCCCAGAACATGGGGCCGTCGACGGGGCGGTACTGCTGCGGATCGACGGCGCAGTACAGCGGCAGCGCGCGCCGGGCGCCGAAGCGTTTCTCCAGGCGATCGAGGGTGGGACCGCCGGTGAACGACAGATACAGATCGAAGCGGGGCACGAGGTCCGGCGACAGATACTCCCCGTCGCCGCGCTCGAGGCGGGCCAGCGTCACCGGCGTGTCGATGTCGTAGAAGGCGGTGACGCCGCGCGCGACGTCGGTGACCCAGCGCGAGATGGCGACGCCCTCGGGCACGTACGAGCCGACGATCACCGCGTCGGCTTCGCGGACGGCGCTGCCGAAGCGGCGCTCGAGCTCGGCGCGCGAGCGGTACAGCGCGGTGCGGCAGCCCTCGGGCTCGGGGTCGTCGCGGTTGTCGGCGTACCAGGGGACGTCGCGCTCGAGGAAGAGCACGTCGTGGCCGCGGCGGGCGAGCTCGCGCACGAGGCCGCGATAGGTCACCGCGTGGCCGTTGCCCCAGGACGAGGTGATCGACAGCCCGCAGATGACGATGCGCAGCGGCTGCTCCGTCATCCGAGCCCTCCACCGAAGTCGTGCAGCGCCGCCTCGACGCGCGCAGCGCGGTGCGCGTAGGTGTGCTCCGCCAGCACGCGACGCCGCGCCGCGTCGCCGATGGCCCAGCGCGACCGCTTGTCGAGGCGGCGCAGGTGCGCGGCCACCTCGTCGCCGTCGCGCGCCACGAGCACCTCACGGCCGGGCTCGAGGAACTGCTCGATGCCTTCCCAGGCATCGGTGATGAGACACGCGCCGGCGCCGGCGACCTCGAACACACGCGGGGGCGGCGACCAGCCGGTGCTCGCCATGCTGGCGCGGTTGACGTTGAGGACGGCCTTGGCGCTGCAGTTGAAGACGTTGTGGTCGTTCGTGCCGACGTGGCCGATCCACCGCACGTTGTGCGGGAGCGGCTTGTCGTCCCAGCCGCAGCCGCCGAGCACGAAGCGCCGGTCGGGCAGCGCGCGCGCCACCTTGAAGAAGAACTCCTCCGCGCGGGCCTCGCGGTCCGGCAGCCGGTGGCCCTGGAACGCCAGGTCGGCGTCGAAGCGCGGGTCGGGCGGCACGGGGCGGTGTGTCTCGGGATCGACCGCGTAGTAGATCGGCACGCAGCGCCGGGCGCCGAGCTCCTCGTATGCATGCACGACGGGCGGGCCGCCGCCGTAGGTGAACACGAGGTCGTACACGGGGATGAGCGCGTGGAAGGGATCGCTCGGGTCCTCGCGGAGACGCGCCAGCGTGGCCGGCGCGTCCACGTCCCAGAAGACCACCTTTCGGTCCGGCTGCTTGAGCTCGAGGACGGCCTCCTCGAGCAGGTCGTCGAACACGCCGACGCCGCTCGCCTTGACGACGAGATCCGCCTCCTGCGCGCTCCGTAGGGCCCTGCGCACGTCGGCCTCGCCCTTCGCGTCGTAGACGACGACGCGGCACCACGGCGGATCCTCCATGTCGCGGTGCTTCTGACGGTCCCAGGCGTCGGGCTCGTAGAACGTCACGCGGTGCCCGCGGGCGTGCAGCGCGCGGATGAGGCCGCGGTAGTACGTCGCGGCGCCGTTCCAGTAGGCCGACACGAGGCTGGACCCGAAGAAGGCGATGCGCAGCGACATTCAGGCCACCTCCCGGCGCGGCGCGGCCTCGGCCTGGAGGCCGCGGTGGATGGCGAGCAGCTCGTCGACGCGGTGGGCGCACGTGTGTCGGGCGATGATGCGCTCGCGGCCGTTCCGGGCGAGGGTGGTGGCGAGCGCCGTGTCCGAGAGGACGGCGCGCAGCTTGCGCTTCATGGCTTCGCCGTCCCTCGCGAGCAGGTAGTCGGTCCCCGCGCGGAACAGACCTTCGCAGTCGTCCCACGGGCTGCACACGAGGGGGATGCCGCACGCGAGCGCCTCGAAGAGGCGGATGGTGGGGACGCCCGGCAGCGACTTCACGTAGAAGCGCCGGGGCACGTGCACCGTCGCGCGGAACCGCGAGTAGACCTCGGGCGCGCGGAAGTTCGGCAGCCAGCCGGCGTATTCGACGCCGGCGGCGGCGAGCGCGGCGCGCGCGTGCTCCGGGTAGCGCGCGCCGTGGAGGCGCGCGCGCAGGGCGAGCGCGCGCGCCGGCTCGAGCAGGAACTCCGTCAGCTCCTCGGCGCGCTCGTCGTCGCCCCAATTGCCGATCCACACGAGGTCGCCCTCGACGCGGTTCGACGCGCGCGGGAAGAAGACGCGCACATCGGCCGCCTGGTGCCACGTCCACACGCGGCGACCCCAACCGGCGCGCACGTAGACCGCGCGCACCGCTTCGCCGAACGCGAGCACGCCGTCGTACGCCGACAGATCGTCGCGTCGCATCGCCGTGGGATCGCTGACCGATCGGTGGTGCGTGTCGTGGAAGAGCAGCGTGTAGTGGCCGTGGCGCGCGTGGTGGCGGCCGATATCGGCCACGAGCGCGGGATCGTTCCACTCGTGCACCAGCACGAGCTCCACGTGCTCGAGCGCCTGGTCGAGGTCCAGACGTTGCCGGTCGTAGCGCGTCACCTCGAGGCTGGGATAGGAGCGCGCGAGCTCGGCCAAGGGCAGCGCGCCGTGGTCGGCCTCGAGGTTGCGCACGCTCCAGGCGTCGCTCGGCTCGTAGACACGCACGCCGTGGCCGCGGGCCTGCAGCTCGGTGACCACGCCGCGCAGGAAGTGGGCGTTGCCGTGGTTCCAGTCGGACAACAGAGAGTGGCAGAAGAGTGCGACCCGCATCATGCCTGTCCCATGGCCGGCGTCGTCGTCTCTTCCTGGCGGACGTCGAGCATGACGTCCGCGTAGACGCGCAGATAGGCCTCGGCCTGGCTCTCCACGTCGTAGCGCGCGGCGCGTCGGCGCGCGCGCAGGGCGTAGTCGGCGCGGCGCGCGGGATCGGCGGCGAGCTCGCGGATGCCACGGGCCAGCGCCTGCGGATCGTCGGGCGAGACGAACACCGCGGCGTCGCCCCACACCTCGCGCAGGCTCGGGATGTCGCCCAGCACCAGCGCGCATCCCGACGCGGCGGCCTCGAGCGGCGCCAGGCCGAACGGCTCGTAGCGCGCGGGGTGCGCGAAGATCGCGGCGTGGGACATCCAGCCGGCGAGCGCCATCCGCGGCAGGCGGCCGAGCATCTCCACGCCCCCGGCCGCGTGCGAGCGGCCGTCGGGGCTCGAGGCGTCCCCCGCGACGCGGATGGGCCAGGGCACGTGCCCCGCTGCCTCGTTCAGCGCGGCCAGGTTCTTCGCCGGATCCCACAGGCGCCCCGCCGCCAGCACGAACGGCGCCTTGCGGTTCGGACCGCGACGCCGGCGCGGGATGCCGTGGGCGATGACCATCGGCTCGTGCGGCAGGTCGTAGTGCGCCCGAAGGTCCTGCCCCATCGTCGTCGTCGGCGCGACGACGCGGTCCGCCGCCAGCAGACCCGCGCGGACGCGAGCGCGGTAGGTGTCGTAGCTCGGCGGCATGTCGCAGCCGTGCACCGCGCGCCACCACGAGGCGACGCACGCGTGGCCGACGACCAGGCGCGGCGCCTGGAAGGGGAGCGCGCCGTGGGCGTAGCCGTTGAGGTGCACCACGTCGGGGCGCAACTCGCGCTCGAGCTTCAGCAGCCACTCGCCGGCGGCGTCGACGTCGGCCCAGGGGTCGTCCATCCACTCGAGCCGGTGGGCGCTCTCGAGCATGCGCAGGCCGGGGACCATCGCGGCGGCGCGCCGCTGGTCCGGCTGCGCCGGAGCGCCCATCGTGGCGAGGTCGACGTGCACGCCGCGGGTCGCGAGCGCCGAGGCCAGGTCGAGCGCGTAGGTGAACACCCCGCCGACCGTGTCGGCCGTCATGAGGACGCGCATCAGCGGCTCCCGTCCTGCCGGTCGCCCGCCCCAATCCGGGCGTCGCCGGCATGCGAGCCGATGAAGCCGTCACCGCCGGTGATCAAGACCGTCTGCGCCATGAACGTGCGTCCCCATCCTCCGTTGGCGGAGGCGGCGGATTGCGACGCCCGTGCCACGCGACGCGGCGCGAGGGGCCGTGTCTCCCGCGTCCAGGCGACGGGGAGCTTTGCCACGGGGCCCGACGCGCCGGGGGCGAAAGGCGCCGACGGTCACCCTTCGGGCGGTCATTCCGGGCCTGGCTGTACGTCCGGCGGCCGAGTGTGCGAGCCCCGATGTCCCGCATCGTCGGCGGGCGGCACGGGCCGGTTGCGCCCCTCGGGGCCCGCCCGGTAACGCCCGACATGGACCTCCCGACTCTTGCCGAGCGCCATCATGACCAGGAGCGTGAAGAACAGCAGGCCGAGCACGAAAAAGGCGATGATGTCCACCATCGCGGCACCTCCTTGCCCCCTTCGTCTTCCATGGCGCGTGCCATCGGGTCGATCCGAGCGCGCCGGCAGGTGGTCGGAATCGTGGACTTTTTTCGGGTGCCATCGGGCGGCGCGACCTTTCGCCGGCCGGTGGATCGGCTTGCGGTCGGGCATTCGGGTGGGGGAGCTCCGTGCGGGACCAGGAGGAGCAGCGACGTCTCGTCGAAGATGCCATCGCGCACGTCGGTGATGCCATGATGATCACCGAAGCGGAGCCCCTCGACGCGCCCGGCCCGCGCATCGTCTTCCTGAGCGACGCGTTCGAGCGGCTGACCGGCTACTCGCGCGAGGAAGCGATCGGCCGCGATCCGCGCTTTCTGCAGGGGCAGGGCACCGATCCGCGGGCGCGGGCGCGCTTCCGCGACGCCCTGAAGCGCGGCGTGCCGGCGCGCATCGAGCTGCTCAACTACCGCAAGGACGGCACCCCGTTCTTCGTCGAAGTCGACGTGGCGCCGCTGCGCGACGCCCAGGGGCGCCTGACGCACTTCGCGGGAACGCTGCGCGACACGACGGAGCGGCGGCGCCTGCTCGACTCGCTCTACGAGGCCAAGGACACGCTCGAGCGCCTCGTCGGCGCCTCGCCGCTCGCCACCCTCGCCGTCGACGAGGAGTGGCGCGTGACGCTCTGGAACGCCGCCTCGGAGGCCCTGTTCGGCTGGACGCGCGAGGAGGCCATCGGGCGGCCGCTGCCGCACATCCCGCCCGACGGGCGCGCGGCCAGCGATGCCCTGCACGCGCGCATCCGGGCCGGCGAGACGGTCACCGGCCTCGAGATCGTGCGCGAGCGCAAGAACGGCGTGCGGGTCGAGGTGGGCGTGTCGGCGGGCCCGCTCTACGACGCCCAGGGGCGGTGGCGGGGCGCGCTCGCGATCTACGAGGACATCTCGGAGCGCAAGCGCACCGAGCGGCAGGTGCGCGAGAGCCGCGAGCGCTTCCGGCTGATCTTCGAGCGCGCGGGCATCGGCATGGCGCTGTGCGACGGACACGCGCACCCCGTCGAGGTCAACCCGGCGCTGCAGCGGATGCTCGGTTACGGCGACGAGGAGCTGCGGGCGCTGAGCCTCACCGAGATCACCCACGCCGCCGACGTCGGCGACGAGGAGGCGCGCTTCCGCGCGGTCATCCGCGGCGAGCTCGAGACCTACAGCCTGACCACGCGCCTGCTGCACCGGGCGGGACACGTGGTGTGGGTGCGCGGGCACGTGACGCGGGTGACCGGCGCGCCGGGCAACGGTCCGCTGGCGCTGGCCATGATCGAGGACGTGACCGAGCGCAAGATCGCCGAGGAGACGCAGGCGCGCCTGACGGCCATCCTCGAGGCGACGCCCGACATCGTGGTGAGCACGGACACCGAGGGCCGCGTCCACTACGTGAACGAGGCGGGCCGCCGCCTCCTCGGCATCGAGGGCGACGTCACCCGCTTCAGCTTCACCGACTTCCTGTCGCGCCGGGAGGGCGGCACCATGCTGCGCGAGGGCGTCCCCGCCGCCCTGCACGACGGCGTCTGGCGCGGCGAGTGCGCCATCGTCGACCGCGACGGCCGCGAGCTCCCCGTCTCGCAGGTGCTCGTCGCCCACCGCGAGCAGGACGGCTCGGTGGCCTCCCTGTCGACCATCCTGCGCGACATCAGCGAGCGCCGCGCGAACGAAGACACCCTGCGTTTCCTGTCGGAGGCGAGCCGGGTGCTGGCCGGCTCCCTCGACCTCGACGACATCGTGCGCTCGTTCGCGCGCCAGATGGTGCCGCGCTGCGCGGACTGGTGCGTGGTCGACATGGTCGAGGACGGGGGCGCGCGGCGCGCGGCGCTGGTGCACGCCGACGAGGAGGGTCAGCGGGCGCTCGATGCGCTCGCCGCCTTCCCGCCCTCCGACGACCGCCCGATCGGGCCCTCCCAGGTGCTGCGCAGCGGCGAGCCGGAGCTCGTGACGGAGGTCAGCGCCGCGTGGCTGCGCGGCGTGAGCCGGTCCGACGACGACTACGAGGCGTGGCAGCGCCTCGACCCGCGGTCGGTGATGATCGTGCCGCTGTGCGTGCGGGGCCGCGTCGTCGGGGCGGCGACCTTCGGTTCTGCGCGCGCCCAACGGCGCTACGGAGACGAGGAGCTGCAGCTCGCCGCCGACCTGGCGGGGCGCGCGGCGCTGGCGATCGACAACGCGCGTCTGTACCGCGAGGCGCGCGAGGCCACGCGCATGCGCGACGAGGTGCTGCGCATCGTGGCGCACGACCTGCGCGGGCCGCTCACCAACATCTCGCTGGCGGCGACGGCGATGGACGAGCAGGGCGCGGTGGCGCCGGAGGACATCCGCCTGATCGTGCGCTCGACGGAGCGCGCGCAGCGGCTCATCGGCGACCTGCTCGACGTCGCGAGGGCCGAGGCGGGGCACCTGAAGGTGGAGCCGGCGGCGGCCGACGCGCGCCGCCTGGTCGAGGACGCGGCCGCCCTCTTCCGCGCCCAGGCCGAGAAGGCGTCGCTGCACTTCGCGACCGAGGTGGAGGACGCGCTGCCGCCGGTGCTCGCCGATCGCGACCGCGTGCTGCAGGTGCTCGGCAACCTGCTCGACAACGCGCGCAAGGCGACGGGGCGCGGCGGACGCGTGACGCTGCGCGCCGCGCGCGACGGCGACTTCGTGCGCTTGTCGGTGGCGGACACCGGCGCCGGCATCCGCGAAGAGCACCTGCCGAACCTCTTCGAGGCGTTCTGGCAGGCGCGGCCGAAGGGCAGCGCCGGCCTCGGCCTCGCCATCGCCAAAGGCATCGTCGAGGCGCACGGCGGGCGCATCTGGGCGGAGAGCCGGGTCGGTGAAGGCAGCGCGCTCCACTTCACGGTGCCCGCCGTCGCGTGACGCCCGCCCGGAATTCGGATATCCGAGCGTCATGACCGACGAACGCACCTCGCTGCGCGAGCTCGCGCTGCTGTTCTTCCGGCTCGGCGCGACGGCGTTCGGTGGGCCGGCGGCGCACATCGCGATGATGCAGGATGAGGTCGTGCGCCGGCGCAAGTGGTTGAGCGACGAACGGTTCCTCGACCTGCTCGGCGCGACGAACCTGATCCCGGGCCCCAACTCGACGGAGATGGCCATCCACATCGGCTACGAGCGCCGACGGTGGTCGGGCCTCGTCGTGGCCGGCGTCGCGTTCATCGTGCCGGCGATGCTCATGACCGCGGCGTTGGGGTGGGCCTATGCGCGATACGGGGCCGTGCCCGCCGCGGGCTGGCTGCTGTACGGCGTGAAGCCGGTGATCCTCGGCGTCGTCGTCCAGGCGATCTGGAGCCTGGCGCCGAAGGCGGCGCGCACGAACGGCCTTCGACTGCTCGCGGTGCTGGCGGCCGCCGCGGCGCTGCTCGGCCAGAACGAGATCCTGGTGCTCCTGCTGGCGGGCGCCGCCACGGTGGCGGGGAGGCGCCTCTGGTACGCCGCGGGCGGCCGCGGCGGCCCGCTCAACGCGATCGCGCCCATCCTGCCCGTCGCGGGCGCGGCGGCGGCGGCGTCCACCCTCACGCTCTCGTCGCTCTTCTGGGTCTTCGTGAAGATCGGGTCGGTGCTGTTCGGCAGCGGCTACGTGCTGCTGGCGTTCCTGCGCGCGGACCTCGTCGAGCGCCTCGGCTGGCTGACCGAAGCGCAGCTCATCGACGCCATCGCGGTGGGGCAGGTGACGCCGGGCCCGGTGTTCACCACGGCGACGTTCATCGGCTACGTGCTCGCCGGGCCGGCAGGCTCGCTCGTCGCCACGGCCGGCATCTTCCTGCCCGCCTTCGTCTTCGTGGCGCTGAGCGGGCCGCTGGTGCCGAAGCTGAGGGCGTCGCCCATCGCGAGCGCGGTGCTCGACGGGGTGAACGTCGCGTCGCTCGCGCTGATGGCGGTCGTGACCGCGCAGCTCGGGCACGCGGCCCTCGTCGATGTGCCGACGGTGGTCCTCGGGCTCGTCAGCGCGCTCGTGCTCGTGCGGTTCAAGCCCAACTCGACCTGGCTCGTGCTCGGCGGCGCGGCGGCCGGCTGGCTCCTCCACGCCGCCGGCCTGGCCGGTCGCTGACCCCCTCGGCGGCGCTCAGGACGGCCGATCCGGATGTCCGTCTTCGACGAGGCGCACCGGCCCGCCGCGCGCGACCAGCGCCTCGAAGCGCTCGAAGGGCAGCGGCTCGGGCAGGGGATGGCGCTCGGGGATCTTGCGCGCAATCTCCTCGTGGTAGCGGTGGAACACCGCGAAATCACGGGGGAATGCGCGCTCGTCCGTCCCGATGAGCTCGCCGCCGCGCTGCGCCCGCGCGAACAGGGCGCGCCAGCGCTCGACGGGCGCGAGGCCGGCGGCCTCCACGCCCGGAGACGCCAGCATCACCTCGATGCGTTCGAACGGATCGCGCGACCGCAGGTACGCGTCGACGGCGTCGAGCGCGCCCTCGACGGGGCGGTGCGTCCAGAAGGGCACGGCGCCGGTGCGCAGCGTCCACCACGGCTCGATGACCACCGACGACTCGACCAGCAGCCGATCGGGATGCAGACCGCGCTCGGTCAGCCAGGCGCGGTAGAGGTCGGCGACGAGCGGCGACGGTTCGGCCGGGTGCTCGAAGACGAGGCGGCGCACGCGGAAGCCGTGCTCGGCGGCGAAGCGCCGCACGTCGTCGAGCAGCGCCGACTCGAACCCCCACTGCGCCTCGGGGCCGTCGAGATCGGCGCCGGGGGCGCGCCAGCGCGCGGGGTCGATGCCGCGCGCGCGCAGGAAGCGCTCCACGCGCGGGCCGCCCTCGCGATGCTCGTCCGGCGTGAGGCCGCCCACGCCCCCCGCCTGGAACCAGTGCCGCGGCCCGACGCGTGTGAGCGGCCAGCGTTGCTGGCAGTCGACGACGACGATCGTGCCGCCCGGGGGGAGCGTCGCGCGCAGGTAGGCTTCGTAGGCGGGTCCGAGCCGCGTCAGCTTGAGGTGGAAGTGGCTCGTGTGTCGCACCGACAGATGCTCGTAGTTGGCATCGTGCATGTGATGCAGCACGGTCTGCGGGTTGCGATCGAGCAGGCGCTCGGCGGCGGGTCGCGCGCGGTGCATGCGTCCGACCATGTCGACGGGATCGCCGCCGCCGAGGCGCGCCGCCACGAGGAAGGTCTGGGGCAGCCAGGGCGCGTCGAGCGCGGCGAACAGATGGACGAGCGCGCCGTTGGCGCTGCCGACGAACACCATGGGCCGTTCCCGGCGCACGTGGCTGTCGGCGATCCAGCGGCAGGCGTCGTCGACGTCGACGCGATCGAGGTCCTCGGGCGCGACCGCGGTGAGCCAGCCGGCGGCGCGGAAGGCCCCCTCGCGCGCGGCTTCGGGCACGCGGTTGATCGCCGGCAGGAGGCCCGACCACCGCACGTCGACGCCCAGGTCGGGGAAGTCGTCGCCGCGCGACATGCGCGACGTGGCGCGGGCCATCGCCGCGCTCGGATCGAAGGCGGTGATCCAGCGCGGGGGCTCGGCGTGGGCGGGCTCGAGGTCGCGCACGGACCGGCCGAGGACGAACGCGCGCACGATGCGTTCGACGGTCTGCCCGGCCGCGCGCGGATCGTCCGGCACCACCGCGACCGCGCCGTCGGGCGCCTTCGCCGCCACCGCGCGCGCCCATGACGGCGGCGCGATGGGATCGCGCTCGCCGGTGATGAGGAGCGTCGGCGCCCGGACGCCGGGCAGCCGCTCCTCGATGGCGTCGGCGAAGGCCGCCCGAAAGGAGCGCAACGCCCGTCGCAGGCCGGCATCGGCTTGTTCGAGCAGCGCGGCGAGGGCCCCCGGCTCCTGCGGGGCGTTCTGCAACAGGCGCGCGAGCTGAGGCAGGATGCCGCGCGCCGTGGCGTCGATGGTCGGCCCCTGCAGGACGAGCGCATGCACGCGCCGCGGGTGGCGGGCCGCGCAGGCGACGGCGATCTGGCAGCCGAAAGCGTGACCGATGAGCACCGCCGGCTCGAGCGCCGCCGCGCGCATCCACGCGGCGAGCGCGTCCCCGAGGCGATCCACGTCGGGGCCTTCGGCGGCCTCCCCCGACGGGCCGTAGCCGGGGAGGTCGGGCGCCCACACGCGGAAGCTCGCCCCCAGCCGCTCGGCGAGGTCGGAGAGCCGGGCGCTCGCCGCCACGAGGCCGTGCACCAGCACGATCGGGGGCCCGGGGCGGGGGGAGAGGGTCACGCGCGCGTGAACGGGGACGCCATCCACCTCCACCCAATGGGTATCGATGCGTGCCATCGCCATCGGGGAGAGCAAGGGAGGTGCCACCGGAGATTCGCGAAACCCCCGAGTTTCCACCGCCGTCGACTGTGAGGAAGGACAGGACGAGCGTACCCACCGGAGGCATCTATGGACGAGACGTTCGAAGGCGGTTTGGGTGGCGGATCGGGCGGCGAGCGTCAGATGACGCGCGCCTTCGGCAAGGAGCGGGAGCAGAACGTCGGCAAGTACGAGCGCATCCTCGACGGCGTGCTCGGCGGCGCCCTGGTGATGTACGGCCTCAAGAAGCGTTCGCTCGGCGGCATCCTCGCCGCGGCCGGCGGCGGCCTGCTGCTGTACCGCGCCGGGACCGGCTACTGCCCGATCTACGAGCGCGCGGGCATCGACACCTCGGGCGCGCAGCCGCAGAAGCCGATCGTGGTGCACCGCGCGATCACCATCGAGCGGCCGATCGAGGAGGTGTACGCCTACTGGCGCGACTTCTCGAACCACCCGAACTTCATGGGCTTCATCGAGAACGTCGAGGACCGCGGCGGCGGCATCACCCACTGGGTCGCGCACTTCGGCCGCTTCGGCGCGGAGTGGGACAGCCGCGTGACCGACGAGCAGAAGAACCGCCGCATCGCGTGGCGCTCCGTCGAGGGCACGAGGCTGCCGAACGACGGCGTCGTCGAGTTCGTCGAGGCGCCCGGCGGGCGCGGCACCGAGGTGCACCTGCGCATGCGCTTCCTCCCGCCCGGCCGCGAGCTCGCGCAGCTCCTGGCGCCGATCTTCCGCGTGACGACGAAGACCAAGATCGCCGCGGACCTGTCGCGCCTCAAGCAGTTGCTCGAGACCGGCGAGGTCTCCACCTCGGCCATGCGCCGCGAGGGCGAGGGCAGCCGGTTCCTCGGCGGCGAGAGCCGCGGCACGGAGTCCGGCTTCGGCACGAGCGGCGGCTACGGCGGCAACGTCGGCGGCGGCGGCTACGGCGGCGGCTATGGCGGCGGCCTCGGCGGCACGACCGGCCGCGGCGGCGACGTCGGCGGCATGGGCGGCGGCACGACGCGGGTGCCCGGCGAGGGCGGCACCTACGGCGGCGGCACCGAGGGCGGCAGCGGCGGCGGCGTGCTCGGCAGCGGCGGCGCCAACAGCGGCATCACCGGCGACAAGAAGAAGAAGGACGAGGGCAAGGAGCGCCGTTGATGAAGGCCGTGTGCTGGTTCGGCCGGCACGACGTCCGGGTCGAGCGTCTGCCCGACCCGGAGATCGTCAACGGGCGCGACGCGATCGTCCGCGTCACCCGGTCGGCGATCTGCGGCTCGGACCTGCACCTGTACGACGGTTACGTCCCGGCGATGCGCCGCGGCGACGTGCTCGGCCACGAGTTCGTCGGCGAGGTCGTCGAGGCGGGCCCCGAGGTCCGCGGCCTGAAGCGGGGCGACCGGGTGGTCGTGCCGTTCGCGATCGCGTGCGGCGACTGCTTCTACTGCAAGCGCGAGATGCACTCGCTCTGCGACAACTCCAACCCGGAGGCCCGCGCCGCCCGGGCCGTCTACGGCCAGGCCACGGCCGGGCTCTTCGGGTCGTCGCACCTGACCGGCGGATACGCCGGCGGGCAGGCGCAGTACGTCCGCGTGCCGTACGCCGATCGCGGCTGCTTCAAGTACGACGGGGGCCTCGACGACGAAGAGGTCCTGTTCCTCGGCGACATCCTGCCCACCGCCTTTCAGGCGGCGGAGCAGGCGGACATCCGCCGCGGCGACGTGGTCGCCGTCTGGGGCTGCGGCCCCGTCGGCCAGCTCGCCATCAAGTGCGCATGGCTCCTGGGGGCCGAACGCGTCATCGCCATCGACGAGGTGCCCGAGCGGCTCGACATGGCCCACGACGAGTGCCGCGCCGAGGCGCTCGACTTCTCGCGGTTCGACGTGCTCGACGCGCTCGCCGAGATGACCGGCGGGCGCGGCCCCGACGTCTGCATCGACGCGGTCGGCATGGAGGCCCACGGGCTCGGCCTGGCGGGCGCCTTCGACCGCGCGAAGCGGACGGTGCATCTGCGGACGGACCAGCCGGCCGCGCTGCGTCAGGCCATCCTGGCGTGCCGAAAGGGCGGGACCGTCTCGATCCCCGGCGTGTACGGAGGCTTCGTCGACAAGTTCCCCATCGGCGCGGCGTTCCAGAAGGGCCTGACGCTGCGCATGGGCCAGACGCACGTGCACAAGTACGTGCCCGCGCTGCTGGATCGCGTGGCGAAGGGCGAGATCGACGCGCGCTTCGTCATCAGCCATCGCTTCCGCCTGGACGACGCCGCGATGGCATACGCGCTCTTCCACGAGAAACGCGACGGCTGTGTGAAGATCGTCCTCGACCCGCAGTGACCCCCATGGGACACAAGCACCGCCGAGGCAAGGTCCGTTACGCGGTGGTCGGCCTCGGCCACATCGCGCAGGTGGCGGTGCTGCCGGCGTTCGCCCACACGAAGCGCGCCGAGGTCACGGCGCTCGTCTCGAGCGACGCGGAGAAGCTCGCCCGGCTGGGCCGTCGGCACGGCGTCGCGCACCACTTCGCCTATGCCGAGTACGACGAGGCGCTCCGGAGCGGTCTGTTCGACGCGGTCTACATCGCGCTGCCGAACGACATGCACCGCGAATACACGGTGTGCGCCGCGCGGCATGGCATCCACGTGTTGTGCGAGAAGCCGCTCGCCACGCGCGAGGACGAGTGCCGCGAGATGATCCGCGCCTGCGAAGAGCACGACGTGCGGCTCATGACCGCGTACCGCCTGCACTTCGAGCCGTGCAACATGGCCGCCGTCGCGATCGTGAACGGCGGTCGCATCGGCCGCCCGCGCCTCTTCACCTCGACCTTCACCATGCCCGTGCGCGCCGGTGACATCCGCGTGCGCGCCGACAAGGGCGGCGGCGTGCTGTTCGACATGGGCGTGTATTGCATCAACGCCGCGCGGTACTTGTTCCGCGCCGAGCCCGTCGAGGTCACGGCGACGACGGTCACGCCCCCCGACGACCCGCGTTTCGCCTCCGTCGAGGAGTCGGTGAGCGTGTCGCTGCGCTTCCCGGAGGAGCGCCTCGCCACGTTCACGGTGAGCTTCGGCGCGCAGAGCGTGGCGCTGTACCACGTGCTCGGCACCGAGGGCGCGCTGCGGGTCGACTCCGCCTATGCCTACGGTGGCGCGCTGCGATACCAGCTCTCGGGCCGCGGCGAGCCGGAGGAGCGCGTCTTCGAGCCGGGCGACCAGTTCGCCCCCGAGCTCGACGCCTTCGCCGACTGCGTGCGCAAGGGCGAGGACCCCGAGCCGGACGGCGACGAGGGCCTCATCGACGTGATGATCGCCGAGGCGGCCTGCCGCAGCGCCCGCGAGCGCCGCCCCATCCGCCTCGGCGACTTCCCGGAGCGCGTGCGGCGTCCCGGGCCCGAGCTCGCGCGCCACTACCCGCCGGTGAAGGCGCCCCGCCCCATCGAAGCGACGGGCCCGACCGATCCTCAGCGGCGGCAGTAGTAACCGACGTTCGCGTTCACGTAGCCGCAGCGCTGGCCGTGGTCGGCGCAGTCGACCGCCTGCAGGGCGCCGTCCTCGCACCACTCGGCGACGCTCCCGCGGCAGCGGCCGAGGTAGTCGAGGCCGTCGCACGGATCGGCCGGGGCCTCCTGGCAGTAGTGGCCGATGCGGTCGTCGATCCAGCCGCAGGTCCGGCCCTCCCCGCCGCAGTCGAACTGCTGCACGCGGCCGTCGTCGCACCAGCGCGCCACGGATCCGGCGCACTCGCCGAGGTAGTCGAGGCCGCCGCACGGATCGGCGGCGGGCGCCGCCGGGCCGCCGATCACCTCGGCGATCCAGTCGCGGTAGGCGTCGACGCGCGTGTCGACGCCGAAGCTGCGGCACGCCTGGTCGCCGTAGGACGTCACGCCGACGACCCGCGGCACGCCGGCCACGTCGAGGAACGCCGGCCCGCCCGAGTCGCCGCCGCACGTGTTCCGGTTGCGGACGGCGTAGCGGAACGTGGTCGCCGTGAGGCTCTGGACGGGCATCTCGACGGAGCGCTTCTCCCCCATGCGCGTGCCGAACCCGGAGGTGAGGCCGTAGCCGACGAAGGTGAGCACGTCGCCGGCGCGCAGGCTCTCGCCGAGCGCCGCCGCCGGCACGCCCGCGTCCCCGGCGAGCTGCGCGAGCGCGATGTCGTTGGCGATCGTGCGCGCGTCGTAGCGCGGATGCACCGCGGCGGCGGTGACCGCGATGCGCCGCGTCGGGCTGTCGATGGTCGGGCCGAGCGAGAACGTGTAGGCGCCGCCGCCCTCGAAGCAGTGCGCCGCGGTGAGGATCCAGCGCGGCGCGATCACCGTCGCGGTGCACAGCGAGCCGTCGGCGGACAGCAGCGCGCCGACGGCGGGGAAGCCGCCCTCCGCGCGCCCGCCGACGATCTTCTCCTGGAACGTGCCGTGGTCTTCGCCTTCCTCGGGTCCGCCGTCCGCGCAGCCCGCGGCGAACAAACCCACCAGGACGTACAAGCGAGCGCTCATCGACCCCTCCCTCGAGAGAAAAGAGTGGCGGCCGCCCGGGGGCCACCCCCTAGCAAACGGTGTGCGCACGGTTCTTCTTGACGTTTCGGTGAGACGTTCGTGAGGGATGGGGCACGGCGACCCGCGACGGGTCATCGCGCCCCGACGCGTCAGGCGGGGATGCGGCGGTACCGGGCGTTCACCGCCTGGTAGGCACCGTAGGCGACGAGGCCGGCGGCGACGACGCTCAGCAGGATGTCGCCATGCGTCTGCCGGCCGAGCGTGGCGAGCGCCTGGCCGAGGTCGCGGAAGCGGTCCGGGTTGCCGGTGAGGGCGGCGCGCAAGAGGCCGTAACCGACGATGGCGAGCACGACGGCGCGCGCGGCGATGCCGAAGCGCGAGACGCGCGTGGCCCACTTGCGCTCGGCCGCGCTCATCTCCTCCGTCTTCCAGGCGCGACGGAACTTCGCCTTCCAGGCGCGCACCGCCTGGAACATCGCGGCGGCGAGCACGCCGACGGCGAGGACGACGACGACGATCTGGCCCCAGTCCTCGGCGAGCAGGCGCCCCAGCCAGGTGCGCTTCGCCCCGCCCGTGCCGCCGGCGCGGCCCCCGATCATCTGCGCGGCGAGCAGGCAGAGGCTGCCGTAGACCAACCCGGTGCCCGCGTAGCCGACGCGCTTCGCGAGCCCCTTGCCGCGGCTGCCCTTGCCCTCGACGTCGAGCGCCGCCCGCGCGAAGCACCACAGCGCATAGGCCCCGAGCCCGAACGTGGCGAGCGCCAGCAGCAGCCGGCCGAAGGGCTGCGCGCCGAGGGTCCGCACCGCGCCCTCGCCGCCCGTCGTGTCGCCGCCCGGGCCGAAGGCGGCCTCGAGCGCCAGGACGCCGATGATCGCGTACACGACGCCCTTGGTGAGATAGCCCACGCGGGCGAGCGCCTCCATGCCGCGGCTCCGGCCGGCCCGTCGCAGTTCCGTGGACGTACGACCCATGTGTGCTGGCTCCTTTCGCAGGCGGGGGGAGGAATTGCAGCAGGCGTGCCGGGGAATCCCCGAGCGGTGGTCGGCATCGGGCTTGCTCCCTCAGGCGACCGGGCGGGGAAGGACCGCAGGAGGACCGATGCCGGTGGACGATCGCGAGGTCCTGCACCAGCGCTATGCGCGCGTCCGGGAGACCACCCGCGAGCTCTGCGCGCCGCTCGAGGTCGAGGACTATGTCGTCCAGTCGATGGAGGATGCCAGCCCCGTGCGCTGGCATCTCGCCCACACCACCTGGTTCTACGAGACGTTCGTGCTCGAGCCTCACCTGCCCGGCTTCCGGCCGTACAACCCGCAGTTCCGCGACCTGTTCAACTCCTATTACGAGGCCATCGGGCCGCCGTTCCCGCGGGCGCGCCGCGGCGTGCTCTCGCGGCCGACCGTCGAGGAGGTCTTCAGCTACCGGTCGGGCGTCGACTCGGCGGTGCACGAGCTCGTGGAGATCGCCGACGACGCGAGCCTGGCGACGCTGCGGCCCCTGCTCGAGCTCGGGTTGCGCCACGAGCAGCAACACCAGGAGCTCATCCTCACCGACCTCGCGCATGCCTTCGCGCAGAACCCGCTGCGGCCCGCGCTGCGGCTCGCGAGCCCTGCGGCGGCGTCGCGCGGCCCCGGCGGCTTCGTCGACGTGCCCGGCGGCCTCGTCCGGATCGGCCACGAAGGCCCCGGCTTCGCCTTCGACGTGGAGCGCCCCGCCCACCTCGTCTACCTCGAGCCGTACCGCCTCGCGCGCGACCTCGTGAACAACGCGCAATACATGGAGTTCGTGCGCGACGGCGGCTACCGGCGCCCGGCGCTGTGGCTCGCCGACGGATGGCGGAACGTGTGTGAGGAGGGATGGCGCGCGCCGCTCTACTGGGTGCCCGAGGAGAGCGCCGAGACGACGCTCGGCGGCCTGCGCCCGCTCGATCCCGAAGCGCCCGTGTGCCATGTCTCCCACTTCGAGGCGGATGCCTTCGCGCGCTGGGCGGGCAAGCGCCTCCCGACCGAGGCGGAGTGGGAGCACGCCGCGCGTCTGTTCGACTGGCACGGCGCCCGCGGCACGCTGCTGGACGACGGCGATCTGCACCCGGTGGGCCGCGCGACACCGCCCACCGACGGCCCGCGCCACATGCAGGGCGAGGTCTGGGAGTGGACGGCGAGCGCCTTTCTGCCATACCCCGGCTTCCGCCCGCTGCCGGGCGCCGTCGGCGAGTACAACGGCAAGTTCGCGAGCGGTCAGATGGTGCTGCGCGGCGGCTCGTGCGCCACGCCGGCGGAGGCCGCGCGCCTGACCGATCGCAACTACTTCGCGCCCCACAAGCGATGGCAGTTCAGCGGTCTGCGGCTGGCGGAGGCGGCGCGATGAGCGGTTGCCGGGTGCTCGACGGGGGGGCGCAGCGCGACGCCGCGCGCGAGCTCGCCGCCGACGTGGCCGCCGGTCTGTCGTCGACGCCGAAGTCGCTGCCCTCGAAGTGGCTCTACGACGCCGAGGGCAGCCGTCTGTTCCGGCGCATCACCGAGCTGGCGGAGTACTACCCGACGCGCGCCGAGGCGGAGATCCTGCGACGTCACCGCGACGACATCCTCGCGCGCGTCGGCGGCGGCCCGCTGGACCTCGTCGACCTCGGCGCCGGCGACGGCCGCAAGACGATGTTGCTGCTCGAGTGGCTGCGACACGAGGGCCGCGACTTCCGGTACGTGCCGATCGACATCTCCGAGGCGGCGGTGCGGGGGCTCGTCGGCGCGGCGAGCGACCGGTTGCCGGGCCTGCAGGTCGAGGGCCTCGTCTCGCAGTACGCCGCCGGCATCGACTGGCTTCGCAAGGAACGCGGCGCGCGGCGGCGCCTGGCGCTCTTCCTCGGCTCGAGCATCGGCAACCTGACGCGCCCGCAGGCGGAGACCTTCCTGCGCGGCCTGTCGCGGGCGCTGGCCGAGGGCGACCACGTGCTCATCGGCTTCGACCTCAAGAAGGACATCGGGCGCCTGGTGCGCGCCTACGACGACCGGCACGGCGTCACCGCGCAGTTCAACCTGAACCTGCTCGCGCGCATCAATCGCGAGCTCGGCGGGCGCTTCGACCTGACGCGCTTCCGGCACTACGCCACCTGGGACGTCGCGCGCGGCGCCGTCGAGAGCTGGCTCGTCAGCACCGAGGCCCAGGCGGTCCCGGTGGAGGCGCTGGGGCGCGCCTTCGCGTTCGAGGCGTGGGAAGGCATCCACACCGAGTACAGCCACAAGTACCTGGAATCCGACGTGATCGCGCTCGCCGACGCCTCGGGGTTCACCGTCGAGGCGGGCTTCACCGACCGCCGCGGGTGGTTCCTCGACAGCTTGTGGCGCGTGGGTCCGCGCTCACGGTAGCCTGCCGCTCCCCGTCGTCTGGAGGGAGCATGCAGGCCGGGTTGCGGGCGCACTTCGAGGGCGCCGTCTGGGACGAGCCGCTCACCCCGTGGGAGCAGTCGCGCATCGCGCACATCCCGCGCGTGATCCCGCCCGACGTGCGCACCATCGCCGACGTCGGCTGCGGCGACGGTCGCCTGACGCACGCGCTCGCCGAGCTCGGCTACGACGTGGTCGGCATGGACGGCAGCCCGCGCGCGCTCGAGAAGGTCCGCGTGCCCAAGCGGCTGTGCGACGTCGACCGCCTCGACGCCCCCGACGCGTCCTTCGATCTGGTGGTCTGCACCGAGGTGCTCGAGCACCTGCCCGATCCGGTGTTCGCGCGCGCCGTCGCCGAGCTGCGGCGCGTCGCCCGGCGCTGGGTGATCGTCACTGTGCCGCACGCCGAGGACCTGCGCGAGGCCAGCGTCCGCTGCCCGCAGTGCGGCGGCGTCTTCCACGCCTACGGGCACGTGCGGTCGTTCACCGCCGACGACGTGCGCCGCCTCATGCCGGGCAACGATCTGCTCGAGGTCAACACCCGGCCGGTGCCCGCCTGGCATCCGCGCCTGCTCGACCTGCGCACCGATGTGCTGCGCCGCTACGCCTGGCTGCCGAACTGCGTCTGTCATCATTGCGGAAATACTGACTTTTCCGCCGGGCGGCGCGACCCCGTCCGACGGCTGATCGGCGCCGCCAACAAGCTCGTCATGTGGGGTCGCACCCGCCCCCGCGGCTACGTGCTCGCCCGGTTCGAGCTCGACTGAAGCACCCGAATCGCGCACCAACGGCGCATCGCCCGGCGAGTGGAATGCGCCGCTCGCTGATGTTGGCGCGGGTGCTTGGGGGCTGCCTCGACGACGAGGCGCGCCCGCTCGAAGGGTTGTCCGGCCGCGTGCTCGCCTCGCTCGCCGGGGAGCGCGCCGCGGCCGCGGCGCAGGCGGAGGCCGCGGGCGACCTGGCGACGGTGCGCGAGCTGCGCCTGCAGATCGCCGCCGTCCCGAGCCCCGGGGAGGCCGCCGACGCGTAGGTATGGATCGCCGCGCAGGAGGGCATGGGCTGCGGCTCGGCGACGCGCGCACGGCGGGGGCGGCGGCTTCGTCACCGCCGGTCGGCGAAACACGACGATGGCCACCCTGGGGATGTCGCTGTCGCTCGACCGGTGAGTGGTCAGCGCGGTGGCCACCTGTCGCCGCGTGACAGCGGGCTCCGGCGCTGGCATGTTCCGTGCTCAGGGGGGCGCGCCATGAACCGCTACACCTTCTTCATCGCCCTGTTCGCGCTCGCCGGCTGCGCCGCCGAGCCCGAGTCCGAAGAGAGCCCGGTGCCCGAGGGCCTGGTCGAGATCGACGACCTCCCCGTCGGCGACCAGCTGCCCGACGACGCCAAGGCCGACGGCAACTGGGGCTCTGCCCTGACGTGCAAGCCCCTGCCCGACCTGCCGCCGCTGCAGAAGCCGAAGATTTTCGTCTCGATCGACGGGCTGACGCTGCGGTTGGTCGACGAGGCCACCGGCTTCGAGAAGGTCTTCCCCATCGGCGCCGGCCAGGTCGACCGCGTCGGCCCCGTCACGCAGGGCGAGTCCTACTCGATGTACCCGGTGCTGCGGTACGGCCGGAACGACTTCGAGATCACGCCGTCGACCATCCAGCCGTGCAAGACGTGGTGGACGGACCCGGCCAACGGCCGCCGCTCGCCGGTGTTCGCCGGCCTGCCGTTCCTGTCGTGGAGTGGCAACTACGGCATCCATGGCCCGATCGACAACTTCACCGCGCCCAACGGCGGCAACCTGCGCCGCGGCTTCGTCTCGCACGGCTGCCTGCGCATGGAGTCCGCCGACATCCTCGAGGTCTACGCGCGCATCAAGGGCGTGGCCCGCGTGCCGGTGCGCGTCCAGCGCGAGGTCGAGCGCCGTGCCGACGGCACCCGCATCGACATCGAGCAGAAGTGGGTCGGCAGCGAGTGCGCGGCCGACGACGACTGCAACTTCGACGGCGGCGTCTGCAAGCTCAACAAGTACAGCGGCCGCGGCTTCTGCACCGCGAAGTGCACCCGCTCCTGCGCCGACCTGCCCGGCCAGCCGACGACGTTCTGCGTCGCCGATCCCGACGACGCCAGCCAGGGCATCTGCGTGAACAAGCTCGCCGGTCAGAACCCGGACTGCCGCGCCTACGACCACTTCGTCCCGCGCCGGGTCAGCCGGTTCAACCAGCCGGCGACGAAGGCCGACGTCTGCCTGCCCGGCAGCCGCGGCTGGGTCGGCACGCACTGCTTCGCGAACCGGGACTGCTCGGCCGGCAACACCTGCGAGGGTGCCACCGACGACGCGCCGGGCCTCTGCACGCAGGCGTGCACCCGGTTCTGCACCGACCAGCCCGGCTTCCCGACGACGATGTGCGCCGACGAGCCGGCCTTCGCGGGCGGCGCCTGCCTCAGCCGCTGCACCCCGATGTCGAACGCGCCGGAGTGCGTGACCGGCACCGAGTGCGCCGAGCGCCCCCGGCCGAACGGCGTCGCCGGCGGCTTCGTGTGCGTCCCAACCCCCTGAATTCCTTCCGGAAGTCGCGCCCTCGCGACGCCGGTTGACCGGTTCATGCCCCACCGCCCCGAGATCCTCGCGCCCGCCGGCGACGTGACCAGCCTGCGCGCGGCGCTCGCCGCCGGCGCCGACGCCGTCTACTTCGGCCTCGACGAGGGCTTCAACGCGCGCGCTCGCGCCGAGAGCTTCGACCGCGAGTCGCTGCCGGCCGTCGTCGCCGAAGTACACCGCGCCGGCGCCCGCGCCTACCTCACGCTCAACACGCTGGTCTTCCAGCCGGAGCTGGCCACCCTCGAAGCCATCCTGCGGGACGTGGCCGCGGCGGGCGTCGACGCGCTCATCGTGCAGGATCCGGCGGTGGCGCTCCTGGCGCGCGCGGTCTGCCCGTCGATGGAGCTGCACGCCAGCACCCAGATGACCATCTCGAGCCCCGAGGGCGGTCGCTTCGCCGCCGGCCTCGGCTTCACGCGCGTGGTGGTGCCGCGGGAGCTGTCGGTCGACGAGATCCGCCGGTTCGCGGCGGGGTCCGACCTCGAGATCGAGGTGTTCGTGCACGGCGCGCTCTGCATGTCGTGGAGCGGCCAGTGCCTCACGAGCGAGGCGTGGGGCGGCCGCTCGGCGAACCGCGGCCAGTGCGCGCAGTCGTGCCGCATGCCCTACGACCTGGTGGTCGACGGCGAGGCGCGCGACCTCGGCGAGGTGAAGTACCTGCTCAGCCCGAAGGACCTCGCCGCGCTCGAGGTGCTGCCCGAGCTGGCCGCGATCGGCGTGCAATCGCTCAAGATCGAGGGGCGCTACAAGGGGCCGGCGTACGTCGTCGGGACGGTGGAGGCCTACCGCCGCAAGCTGGCCGGCGAGGCGGTCGACGTCGGGCGCCTGGCGCTGACCTACAGCCGCGGCTTCTCCGAAGGCTTCCTGCGCGGCAGCGACCACCAGCGCCTGGTCGAAGGGCGTTTTCCCAAGCACCGCGGGGTCTTCCTGGGGCGCGTGAGGCGCGTCGAGGGCGACGCGGTGACGGTGGCGCTCGGCGAGGAGGCGCAGCCGAGCACCGGCGGGATCGCGACCGCCGGCGCCCAGGACGCGCCGGGGCGCGCGGCGCCGGCGGTGGTCGTTCGGCCGGGCATGGGCGTCGTTTTCGACGCGGGGCGTCCCGAGCAGGCGGAGCAGGGCGGTCCGGTGTTCGCGGTCGAGGCGCGGGGGGGCGAGGTCGTGCTGCGCTTCGGGCGGCCGGGCCCCGACCTGCGGCGCGTGACCGTCGGCGAGCGCGTGTGGGTGAGCGGCGATCCGTCGCTGGGGCGCGAGGCCGAGAGGCGCCTCGAGCACGCGCCCGAGGGTCGGATTCCCGTGACGTTGCGGGTCTTTGGGGGCGCGGGGTCCCCGCTGGTCGCCGAGGCGTCGACGCCGCGACACAGTGCGATGGCGGCGAGCGACCAGGCGCTCGCGCCGGCGAGCGGTGGCGGCCTCGACGCGACGCTGCTGGCCGAGAAGCTCGGCGCGTTCGGCGGGACGCCCTTCCGGCTCGTGGGGCTCGACACCGCGGGGCTGGCGCCGGGCCTGCACCTGCCGGTCTCGGCGCTCAAGGCGCTGCGCCGCGCGCTGGCGGCGGCGCTGACGGCGGCGGTCTCGGCGCCGCCGGCGCGGGCGATCGCCGCCGGCCCCGTCCTGCCGGGCTTGCTGGCCGACGCGCGCGCCGCGTGCGGCACGCCCCTCGACATGCCGCCGACGATCGTGCCGCTCTGCCGCACCGATGAGCAGCTCGAGGCGGCCATCGCCGCCGGCCTCCCCGAGGTCGAGCTCGACTGGATGGAGCTGGTCGGCCTGCGCAAGGCCGTGGAGCGCGCCCGCCAGGCGGGCCTGCGGGTGGTCATCGCGACCGTGCGCGTCCAGAAGCCCGGCGAAGAGGGCTACGACCGCCGCATCGCCCAGCTGCAGCCCGACGGCGTGCTGGTGCGGCACTGGGGCGCCTTGATCCACTTCCTCGAGCACCCCGAGGAGCGGCGGCCCGTCCTGCACGGCGACTTCTCGCTCAACGTGACCAACTCGCTGACGGCGGCGCACCTGCTGCAGCGCGGCCTGGCGACGTTCACCGCCGCGCACGACCTCGACCGGCGACAGGTCGAGGCGCTGCTGGCCGAGGTGCCCGCCGGGCGCGGCGCGGTGACCATCCACCACCACATCCCGACGTTCCACACCGAGCACTGCGTGTACGCGCACCTGCTCTCGCGCGGGCGCGACTTCCGCTCGTGCGGGCGGCCGTGCGAGCAGCACCAGGTCGGGCTGCGCGACCACACCGGGCGCGTCCACCCGGTCGTCGTCGACGTCGGCTGTCGCAACACGGTGTTCAACGCGTCGGCGCAGAGCGCGGCGGGGCTCGTGCACCGCCTCGTGGAGCTGGGGGCGCGGCGCCTGCGCGTGGAGTTCGTGCGCGAGACGCGCGCGCTGGCCGAGGACGTGCTCGGCGCCTACGTCGACCTGCTCGCCGGCCGGGCCACGCCCGCGGAGCTGCGGCGGCGCGTCGGTGTGCACGAGCAGTTCGGCGTCACTTCGGGCACCATGCAGGTGCTCGGCTGAGATTCGACACAGCGCCGCGAGACGGCGCGAAAGACAGCCCCGGGGGAGACGATGAAGCGCGGATTGTTGTTGTGCGTGGTCCTGGCGTTCGCGGCGTGTGACGACGACGGCGGTGGCGACGGCGCGGGTGGCGCCGGCGGCGCGGGTGGCGCCGGCGGCGCGGGTGGCGCCGGCGGCGCGGGTGGCGCCGGCGGCGCGGGTGGCGCCGGCGGTCAGGGCGGCGCGGGTGGCGCCGGCGGAATGGGCGGCGCGGGCGGTCAGGGCGGCGCCGGTGGTCAGGGCGGCGCCGGTGGTCAGGGCGGCATGGGCGGCATGATGGGCACGCCCTGTGAGAACGCCTGCACCAAGCTGTTCAACTGCGCGGTCATCGACCAGCCGGTGGACCTCTGCCCCGGCCTCGACGAAGGCAGCCGCATGGCGTTCATCGAAGGCTGCATCCCGACGTGCGCGGACAACCCCGCGCTGCGCCCCATCGTCGAGCAGCAGGATGACTGCACGCAGCTCGTCAACACGCTGAAGGGGCTGTCGCCGGCCTTTGCCGAGAGCTGCACCGACCAGGGCGGCATGGGCGGCGCGGGCGGCGCGGGCGGCGCCGGTGGCGCGGGCGGCGCCGGTGGCGCGGGTGGCGCCGGTGGCGCGGGCGGGGCCGTGGGCCCGATGGCGTGCGCCGACATCGGCGCGGCGGACTGCTTCTCGAACTTCGACTGCGGCGACGGGCTGATCTGCCGCGACGTCAGCACGACCGACGTCGAGCTGCCCTGCTGCGTCCCCGGCCAGCGCGGCATGCTCGCCGCCGGCGAGGTCTGCGATCCCGCCACCGGCCAGGAGCAGTGCGAGAGCTCGATCTGCATCGAAGGCGCCTCCGGCGCGCGCTGCTCGACGACCTGCCTGTCCGACGAAGCCTGCCCCGAAGGCATGCGCCGCTGCATGCCCATCGCCTTCTCGGGCAGCGACGCCTCCTGGTGCTTCCCCGAGGAGTGACTCACCCCAACAGCCAGTGCCAGAACGGCAGCGTGGCCACGCCGGCGACGAGCGTGGCCACGATCGCGTCGAGCGCCAGCTCCACGCGCAGCCGGAACAGCAGCGACAGCGTCAGCGCGAAGAACATCGACGGCATGCCCGCCTGAATCACCGCCGCGCGCCGCCACTCCGGCGGCAGGTCGAGGGTGCCGGTGACCGCGAAGACGGCGCCCGGCACGACCAGCAGGCGGCCGGCGGCGACGAGCGCGGCCACGCCCCACGCGCGCGGCCCGTGCCGCACCTCGAGGCTCATGCCGATCGACAGCATGATGATCGGCACGGTCGCCACCCCCATGTGTCGCAGCACGTCGTCGACCGCGGTGGGAAGCGGCACGCCGCGCAGCGCCAGGCCGAGCCCCAGCGCCCAGAGCGGCGGCAGCCGGGCGAGACGCCGCAGTGTCGCGCCCACGCCGATGCCGCTGCCGGCTTCGCTCTGGCCGCAGAGCGAGGCGACGAGCACCCCGATGCTGTTGGCGGCGATGCTCGCGCCGAGAAGGTCATAGAGCACCGCGGGCGCCAGGTGGTCCGGGCCATAGAACGCGAGGACGACCGGGTAGCCGAAGAACGTCGTGTTGCCGAACGCCGTCGCGAGCACGACGGCGCCGGCGCTCGCCCGGTCGAGGCGCATCGCGCGCGCCACCAGCCACCCGAGCGCCACGCCGAGCAGCGTGGCGCCCCACGCGAGGCCCGGCAGCACCAGCATCGACCAGGACATGCCCGCGCCGTGCACCGCCCGGAAGACGAGCGGCGGCAGCGTGACCATGAACACGATCTCGTTGAGGTCGCGCGCGGTCTCGGCGCGCACGCGGCCGCTCCGCCGCAGCAGATAGCCGGCGCCGATCAGCGTGACCACGAAGAGGACGAGGCCTGGCATCTCCGAACGGGACTTCTACCGTGACCGGCGCGGTGCGCGCATCGGCAGAGATGCACGGAGAGCGGGCGGGGGCCGGGCGGGCCCCCGCCGAGGGCCGCTCAGGGGCAGACGAGCGAGTCGTGCTGCGCGCCCTGGTCACCGCAGGTGGCGCCGGGGCGGTTGTCGTGGGGCACGCAGACCGTGACGGTGCCTCGGCAGTAGTGCTGGCCGGCGTCCGTCGCGGTGAAGGAGACGTGGTAGACACGGCCGTCGCCGGGGGTCTTCTTCGTGCCCGAGCGCTCCGCGCGGACCGAGAACGCGCCGTCCTCGCCGATCTCCGCGTCGACACACGTGTTCCCGTCACCGACGGTGTTCGTCGGCTCGTCCTGCCAGATGCCGTCGATCGCGATCGTCACCGCGTCGTCCTGCGGATCGGTGACCCCGAGGACCTCGCCCTCCACCATCTTGTGGTTCGGCGGCCAGATCTTCGCGATGGAGGCGCGGGCCTCGTCGCAGTCGGGGCACTGGTCGCCGGTGTGCACGCAGCCGCCCGCCACGTTCGGATCGCACGCGTCGTCGGTGCAGCGGTCACCGTCGTCGCAGTTCGGGGGGGCGCCGCCGACACATGCGCCGCCCTGGCAGGTGTCGCCCTTCGTGCACTCGCTGCCGTCGCTGCACCCACGGCCGTCGAGAGCGGGCGGGTTGGTGCACGCCCCGGTCGCCGGGTCGCAGGTCCCGGCGTCGTGGCACTGGTCCTGCGCGGCGCAGACCACCGGGTTGGCACCCGCGCACACGCCGGCCTGGCAGGTGTCGGACCGCGTGCAGGCATTGCCGTCGTTACAGGCCGCGCCGTCGTCCTTGACGGGATTCGAGCACAGGCCCGTTTCCGGATCGCACTGGCCGGCGTCGTGGCACTGGTCGGCGGCCTGGCAGAAGATCGGGTCGTCGCCCACGCATGCGCCATCGACGCAGGTGTCCGTCTGCGTGCAGGCGTCGTCGTCATTGCAGCCCGTGCCGTCCGGCAGCTTCGGATCGGAGCAGACGCCGCTGCTCGGATCACAGACGCCGGCGCCCCGGCACTCACCCGCGGCGGCGCACCGGACCGGCTCGGCGCCGGTGCAGACACCGTCCTCGCAGAGATCGGTCTGGGTGCACTCGTTGCCGTCGTCGCACGCCGTCCCGTCCTCGGCGATCGGCGACGAGCAGCTGCCATCGCGCGGATCGCAGACGCCCGCCGCCCGGCAAGCGCTCGCCCCCGGGCACACGACACCGCGGCACTCGCAGGCGTCGCCCTGCCCGTCGCGGTTCGTGTCCGTCTGGTCGGCGTTCGCGTCGAGCGGGCAGTTGTCGCAGGCGTTGCCGACGCCGTCGCCGTCGCCGTCGATCTGGTCGGCGTTCTGCGTCGTGTCGCAGTTGTCCTCGTCGTCGCAGACGCCGTCCTTATCGGTGTCGAGGCAGGCGCCGCCGACGGAGCGCTGCAGCACGAGGATCGCGTACGACTGGTCGACGCACTCGCTCCAGGTGCCGTAGGGATTCGTGAACTTGCCATACTGCGCGCCCGGGCCCGACTGCTGCGTCATCAGCGTGTACGCATAGTCGTAGTACCACCGCGGCTGTTCGCTCGAGTAGTAGCCGGCGCTGCCGCCGCCGTGCACCGTGGGCCGCGGGTCGGTGAGCGGGTTGCGGTGGGCGAGGCGAGGGGCGCTCGGGGCCAGCGTGCCGAGCATCGACGGATGCCAGTCGTTCGTGGCGTCGGCGTCGCCGGCGTTCGCGGGGGGCATCTGCGACTCCTCGATGAGCCCGTAGGCCTTCGCGGAGTGGAACAGGTAGTAGTAGTAGGCGGGCGTCCAGTCGCCGGCGGCGAAGGCGGTGCTCTGGTAGTTGTAGCGGCCGATCTGCCACTGCATCGTGTCGGCGACGCCCTGGGACGTCAGCGTGCGCCCGGCGAGCAGCTGGACGAAGAGCGCCGAGGCGGTCTGCTGGTACGAGTTCCGGCCCCAGCCGCCGGCCTCCAGGTAGGTATAGGGGTGGCCCTTGCCGCCGAGATCCTGTCCCGCGGGGTTCGGACCGGCGGTCAGGTGGTTCGCGTAGGTCGTCGCGGCGCGGTTCAGATGCGAGTCGATCGCGGTCACCTTCGCTGCGGCATCGCCGGCGGCGGAGCCCAGGAAGTAGCCGCGCGCCGCCGCGAGCCCGCCGATGACGAACTGTGTCGTCGATGAGTCGTCGCCCGGACCGGTGTACTCCGAGAAGCCGTCGTGGATGCCGCCGACCGTCTCGCTCGCGAGCAGGCGGTCGGTCAGGGCGCGGATCGCCGTGTCGATCGTCCGCCCGCCCGCCGCGTTGACCTCGGGCCCGCCGGTGCGGGCATACAGCGACAGCGCCATCAACGCGGCGCCGGCCGTGTACGTCGAGGTGTAGTGGGCGCCGTTCCACGCGCCGAGCCCGACGGCCGATTCGGCGTTCACGATGAAGCGCGCGTGCGCCTCGAGGATGGCCTTGTCGGCCGCCGTGGCGTGCTCGTAGCCCGCGATCGGCGCGTTGAAGTCCGCCGACTGCCGCCGCTCGAGCAGCGCGAGCATCGGGAACCCGCTGGCCCCGCAGGACCCGGGCGACGTGGTGCTGAGATAGCCGCGAGCCTTGAGCCAATCGAGCCCCCGGTCGATCGACGTGTTGACGTCGACGCCGAAGTTCGAAGGTGCCGCGATCGCGGCGCCCGAGCCGAGAACGGCCGCGGCGACGGCGACCGTCACGTGACGCTTCATGCTCCCCCCCCCTTCCAAATGTCAGAAACTCGCGATCCGCCTGCCGCGCCGAAGATAGGTATCTCTACGGGCAGTCGCAACGGAATTCTGCAGGAGTGAGGGGGGCCGGGCGTCACATGATCGAGAGCACCCAGGCGCGGATCTCGCCCACGATGGGGCCGGTGTTGTGGAAGACGGCGGCGCCCACGTGGATGGCGGTCTGGTAGCGCGTGTCGCCGTTTCGGTAGTACACCGGGCCGCCGCTGTGGCCGCCGCTGGTGTCGCAGGCGTAGCCGAGGCGCTCGTCGCCCACGTAGTCGATGTCGCAGCCCATGCCCCACAGGCCGAACGGCGACTTGTCGCCGGGGTAGCCGTAGTTGTAGTGGCGCTTGTCCTTCAGGGTCGCGCCGTCGTCCTCGTCGAGGACGGACATGACGAAGTGGCCGTTGTCGCCGGGCATGTCGCTCCCGATGCGCAGGAGCGCGTAGTCGCGGGAGAAGTCGGCGAACAGGCCGTCGTCGTAGTTCGAGGAGCGCCAGCGTCCGTTCACGTTGACGCACCCGCTGGTGTTGCAGAGCTCGCCGCGGTCGAGCGCGAAGCGGTCCCCATAGACCCAGGCGTCCTCGGAGCGATCCCAGACGCAGTGGGCCGCCGTGAGCGCGTACCGGTCGTCGATGAGCGACGCGGTGCAGATGGTGGCGCAGCCCGGCGCCTCGCCCTCGGCCTCGCAGGCCTCGTCGGTCAGCGGGATCCAGTACTCGAGCACGGCGCTGAACGGGAAGGCGGCGCGCTCCGCGGTGGTCTTGCGGACCCGGTCGTCGCTGCCGCGCACCGACTTCGGCGCGAAGCCGACGTCCGGCATGCCTTCTTCGAGGTCGCCCTCGCCAGCTTCCAGCTCCGCGTGGCGGGCGTCGTAGGCCCGGACCAGCGCGGCGACGCGCTCCGCCTCCAGCGGCTCGGCATACCACTCGCCGTCGTCGCCATCCATCAGCACGCCATCCGTGAACAGACCGTCAGCGGCGGTCTGTCCCGAGGGCGCCTCGTCGATGAGACCGCGGCGCTGGGCGCGGCGCTCGATCTTGCGGTCCTCGATGGCGGCGATCTCCGCCTCGGTGAACGAGGGCGCCTTCACCATGCGCGAGACCTTCTTCACCGGACCGATGCGGTGCCACGTGCGGCCGCGAGCGTCGACGCGCACGGCGTCTTCGGCGGCGGCTTCGGGCGCCGCGTCGTCCTCGGGGGCGGCGCAGGCGGTGGCGGCGAGCGAGAGCAGCAGGACGGAAGAAGCGCGTCGGCTCATGGGTCGTCTCCCTGTGGGTGGCTCGATGCGTGTCGCATCGACGTGGCACAGGAGGATTCGCCGCGTCGCGCCGCCGTCTGACACGCCACGGCGAAAAAAGTGGATCCGCGTCTCGATCGTCCGTACTACCGCCGTCTCGACACCCCGACGGGAGGACGACGTGCGCACCCTTCGATCCCTCGCGCTCCTGGCCCTCGCGCTCCTGGCCCTCGTGGCCGGCGTCACCGGCTGCAAGATGGACGGCGACAAGCCCGCCGACGAGAAGAAGCCTGCGGCCGCGACGCAGGCCGCGCCGGCGACGCAGGCCGCGCCGGCGAGCGCCGCCCCGCGCTTCGGTCCCACGCACGACTTCTCGTGGGCGTCGAAGAGCGGGTTCGTCGGCGGTCCCGAGCTGCTCGGCGGACCGGACGCGGCGCCGCCGGACGCGGCCGCGCCGGCCTCCGCGGCGCCGGCCTCCGCGGCGCCGAACGCGGGCGCGCCGGCCTCCGCGGCGCCGAACGCGGGCGCGCCGCCCTCTGCGGCGGCCGCGACCGAGTGATCGCGGCGCTCCTCCTCGGCTGCGCCCTCAACCTCGCGCTGCTGGCGCTCGCCTTCGTCCCGCTCGAGCGCGCCTTCCCCGCGCGGCGCCAGGGCATCATCCGCCGCGAGACGGGGCTCGACCTCACCTTCCTCGTCGCCCAGTACCTGCTGTGGAACGGCCTCGCCGCGCTCGTCCTGCGCGCCGTCCAGGCCGGCGTCGGCCCGGGCGGACCGGTGCTCGGCGACGCGCCGTTCGCGCTGCAGGCCGCGGCGGCGCTCGTGCTCGGCGACGTGCTCGTGTACTGGTTCCACCGCGCCTGCCACCGCTTCGACTGGCTGTGGCGCATCCACGAGGTGCACCACGGCGTGGAGCGCCTCGACTGGGTGGCCGCCTACCGCGAGCACCCGATCGACGGACTGCTCACCCAGCTGTGCGCGAACCTGCCGGCGTTCCTGCTCGGCTTCGCGATGGCCGACGTCGCCGCGGTCGTCGTGCTGCGCGGCCTGTGGGCGGTGTTCATCCACTCGAATGTGCGCCTGCCGCTCGGACCGCTGGCGCTCGTGCTCGGCGATCCGGCGCTGCACCACTGGCACCACGCACGCGTCGAGCGCACGCGCCACAACTTCGCCAACATCGCGCCCTGGCTCGACCTGTTGTTCGGGACGCACCACCGCCCGGCGCGCGGCGCGGACTATGTGCTCGGCGTGCCCGGCGGCGCGCGGCGCGGCTACCTCGGGCACCTGACGGCGCCGTTCCGGCGGCGGCGTTCGATGCGGTCGAGCGTCGCGGACGTCGCGTTTCGTCGCGGAGTGATCTATCCGATACCGAAGCTCGAGGAGGGACCGGATGAGACGCGAAGCGATGCTCCTGCTGGCGGCGATGTTCGCCCTGGCGGGGTGTGACGACGGGACCACGGTCGACACGGCGGACGGCGCCGTCCCCGCCGACGGATCGGTGACCCCCGACGGCGGGCCGACGCCCGACGGCGCGGCGCCCGACGGCGCGACGCCCGATGGCGCGCTGCCCGACGGCGCGCTGCCCGATGGCGCCCCCGCCGACATGGGCGTCTGCGACGACGCCGACGACGACGATGTCTGCGACGACGTCGACAACTGCGTCGGCGCGGCGAACCCGGACCAGGCCAACGCGGACGGCGACGCTCAGGGCGATCTGTGCGACGCCGACGACGACGGCGACGGCGCGAGCGACGCCGTGGAGGCGAGCTGCGGCACCGATCCGCTCGACGGCGCCGACGCGCCGGCGGACCGCGACGGCGACGGCGTGTGCGACGCGCGCGACCTCTGCCCCGACGACGCCGATCCCGATCCGACCGACCTCGACGGCGACGGCGAGGGCGACGCCTGCGACGACGACGTGGACGGCGATGGCGCGCCGAACGACGAAGAGGCGGCGTGCGGCACCGATCCCGCCGACGAGGCCGACGTCCCCGCCGACGGCGACGGCGACGACATCTGCGACGCCGCGGACCTCTGTCCCGCGGTGCCCGACGCCGGCGCGGACCTCGACGGCGACGGCGAGGGCGACGCCTGCGACGACGACGACGACGGCGACGGCGCGCCCGACGAGGACGAGATCGCGTGCGGCAGCGACGCCGCGGACGACGGGTCGACGCCGGCGGACGGCGACGGCGACGGGATCTGCGACGCGCTCGACAACTGCCCGGAGATCGCGAACGCCGACCAGGCCGACGCGGACGGCGACGACCAGGGCGACGCCTGCGACGTCGACGCCGACGACGACGGCGTCGCCGACGACGCCGACAACTGCCCGGCGATCGCGAACGCCGACCAGGCCAACCGCGACACGGCGCTGACGTGCGGCGACGCGGCGTCGTGCGCGACCGCCTCGGGCTGCGACGTCATCGAGGCCGACGGCGGGCCGCGCTACCTCGTGTGCACCGATCAGCCCCGCGCGTGGGCCGACGCGCGCCGCTTCTGCCAGCGGTTCGGCGCCGACCTGCTCGTCATCGACACCGACGAGGAGGACGAGCGGCTCGCGGGCGCGTTCGACGAGTCGGTCGGCGACGTGTGGATCGGCCTCACCGACGCCGCGCGCGAGGGCGACTACCGGTGGGTGGACGGCAGCGCGGACGCCCGCCAGGACTGGGGCCGCGGCGAGCCCAACAACTCGGGCAACGAGGACTGCGTTCACTACTGGCACCGTGGCGCGGACTGGAACGACGCCCAGTGCGCCAGCAGTCTCGGCTTCATCTGCGAGCTGGCGGTCGACCGCGTTGGAGATGCCTGCGATTCGTGCCCGGACGTGGCCAGCCACGACGGGACCGACACCGACGGCGACGGCGCGGGCGACGTGTGCGACGCCGATGACGACGGCGACGGCGTCGAGGACCTGACCGAGGAGGCCTGCGGCACCGATCCGCTCGATCCCGAGGACGACGAGGGCCCGGACTTCGACGGCGACGGGGTGTGCAACGGCCTCGACCGCTGCCCGCTGCTGCGCGACGACCAGGCGGACGCCGACGGCGACGGCGTCGGCGACGCGTGCGACGACAGCGACGGCGACGGCGCCACCGACCGCGTCGAGATCGCGTGCGAGGGCGATCCGCAGGACGCGGCGGTCACGCCGGAGGCCGCCGACGCCGACGGCGACGGCGTGTGCGACGGGATCGACGTCTGCCCCGATGCCGCCGATCCCGATCAGGGCGACTTCGACGGCGATGGCCGCGGCGACGCGTGCACCGACACTGACGACGACGGACTGAACGACGCCGCGGACAACTGCCCGGGGGTGTCGAACGCGGACCAGGCCAACGGTGATGCCGCCGGCACGTTCAACTGCGGCGACGCCGACGCCTGCGCCGCCGCCTCGGGCTGCACGGTGTTCACGTCCGACGCCGGCCGCCCGTACCTCGCCTGCGCGACGCGGTTGTCCTTCGAGGCCGCGCGCGTTTACTGCCAGCAGTTCGGCGGCGACCTGGCGGTCGTCGACGACGCGGCGGAGAACACGCTGCTGGTGGCGCGCAGCGGCAACGCGACGCGGTGGATCGGACACGGCGACGCCGACGTCGAGGGGCAGGTGCTCACCGTCGCCGGCGTCCGGTCGCCGTTCACCCGATGGAACGCCGGCGAGCCCAACGACTCCGGCGGCAACGAAGACTGCGTCGAGCTCCAGAGCAGCGGCTTCTGGAACGACGGGAACTGCCGCACCGAGCTGCCGTTCTTCTGCGAGCCGATCGCGGACGACGTGGGCGACGCCTGCGACGTCTGCCCGGCGCAGGGCGATCCGCGCCAGGACGACGCCGACGCGGACGGCGTGGGCGACGCCTGCGGGGCGGACGACGACGGCGACGGCGGCGACGACCTCGCCGAGCTCGATTGCGGGACGGACCCCCGCCGCGCCTCGAGCCGCGCGGTCGACAGCGACGGCGACGGCCACTGCGACCTCGTCGACGTCTGCGTCGAGGTGGCCGATCCGGGCCAGGGCGACCTGGACGGCGACAGCGCGGGCGACGCGTGCGACGAGGACGACGACGGCGACGGCATCCCTGACGGCGACGAGGTGGACGGCGACGACGACGGCCTGCCGGAGGCGCTCGAAGCCGAGCTCGGCACCAACCCGCGGGACCGCGACAGCGACGACGACGGACGGTGGGACGGCGAGGAGGTGCTCGTCGACGGCACCGATCCGCTCGATCCCGACGACGAGGCCTCTTCGTCCAACCTCATCTCCACCCTGGTGGACGGCGACGGCTTCAGCTGGCGCTTCTCACCGGCGTTCCTGCTGTTCGAGAACCTCGGCGCGTATGGGCAGCAGCGCGTGAACAGCCGGACGTTCACCGCCGGGACCATGGTCGCCGGCGCCGACGACCGCGAGCGCGTGGGCGGGCCGCGCATGGCCGGCCCGGTGCGGGTGCAGCGCCGCCTGCGCGTGCCCGCCGACGACGGTTACGCCCGGCTCACCGAGGAGCTCACGAACCTCGACGACGCGCCCGCGTTCGTGAACGTGCGGATCAGCGGCCTCGCCGGGATCGGCGGGGGCGTGACGATCGAGGTCCTGCCGGACGACGACGGCGACGGCGCGGCCTCTGCCGCCGACGCGTGGTTCGTCACCGCCCAGGACGCCGACGACGTCGGCCGGCCCGCCTTCGGCCACGCCTACGGCGATCCGGCGAGCCGCGCCCGCGTCACCGGCGTCGCGCTCGAAGGGACGCAGCTCTCCGTCGAGTACGGCGTGCGCCTGCGCGCCGGAGAGACGGTGCGCCTCGTGTGGTTCCTCACGCAGCAGGCCACGGCGGCGGCGGCCGGGGACGTGGTGGCCGCGATCGCCGGCGATCCGGCGGCCTACATGGCCGACCTCGACGCCGAGACGCTGGCCACGGTCGCCAACTGGAACGTGCTCCCCGACGGCGACGGGGACGGCCTGTCCGACGCGTTCGAGGACGCGCTGGGCAGCGATCCCGCCCTGCCCGACAGCGACGGCGACGGGCGCGACGACGGCTTCGAGTACCGCCTCGGGCTCGATCCCGCGGCGGGCGGCGACGACCTCGGCGCCGACGACGACGGCGACGGGCTGACGATCGCCGCCGAGATCGACGCCGGCGCCGACCCGCTCGACGCGGACAGCGACGGCGACGGGCTCGGCGACGGCGACGAGGTCGCGCTCGGCAGCGATCCGACGCGGGTCGACACCGACGGCGCAGGCATCGACGACGGCCTCGAGGCGCAGCTCGGCCTCGATCCGAGCGACCCTGGGGACGACGAGCGGGTCGTCGACCTGCCGGTCACCCTCGAGGACGCCGGCGGCTTCGTCTGGGACGTCCAGATCGAAGGCCAGATCGCGACGGGCACCGACGACGCCGTCGAGGACTTCCCATCCCTCGAGGTCGACGAGTACGACGACTACGAGCCGCCGCACGCCGTCGCCGTCAGCTCGAACGAGGGGCGCCGCCTGAGCTTCCCGGCCATGGAGTGGGATGGCATGTCGTTCACCCGCGACGTGTACGTCCCCGCGGACGCCCGCTTCGCGCGCTACGTCGACGCGGTGACGAACACCGGTGACGCGCCGATCGCCCTCACCCTCGCGTGGTACGGCGGCATCAACGCCTCGGGCGTGCTGGCCGACAGCAGCGGCGACAGCGCCGTCGACGAGCAGGACGTCTGGTTCGTGCGGACGAGCGACACCTCGTCGACGCTGCTCGCCGCGGTCTACGGCGACGGGAGCGGCGAGGCGCCGGTGTTCGCCGAGCTCGAAGGCGGCGAGGTCTACGTCCAGTACCGCGTGGAGGTCGCGCCGGGCGAGACGAAGCGCCTGATGCTGCTGCTCGGCCAGTTCGCCAGCCCGCTCGACGCGATCGGCGGCGTCGGCGGCCTCGACATCGAAGACGTGGTCGGCGACCTCACCCCCGAGGAGCGCGCCTCCATCCTCAACTGGACGCTGTGATCAACGAAGGCCGAGCTGCGTCATCCGCATGAGCAGCGCCGGCCGCGACACTTCCAGCGTCGCCGCCATCTCGTCCGGGTCGTCCGCGCAGCGCGCGCCGGCGGCCCGGATGTCCTCCGCCGACAGGTCCGTCGCCTTGCGCAGACGCGCGCTGTTCTCGATGAGCGCGTAGAGCGCGGTGCGCGACACGCCGAGCGCCTCGGCGGCCGGCTTCAGGCGCCACCGGTGCTTGCGGAGCGCCGCGACCAGCTCGTCCTCGGTCACCTCGCCCGGGCGGCGGTAGCTGCGGCGCGGCGCCGCGGGCTGCGGCACGGACCACTCGCCGGTGGCGGGCAGCGGGACGGCGTCGGGCTCGCCGCCGAGCAGGCGCGGCACGAGGTCGGTCCACGCGAGCACGTCGGCGCGCCGGTTCGCGATCACGAGCTGCCGCGTCACGTTGCGCAGCTGCCGCACGTTGCCCGGCCAGTCGTAACGCGCGAGCGCGGCGACGAGCCCCGCCGGCACCCAGGGCGACGCCGGATCGCGGTCCAGCCGGTCGGCGCCGCCGAGCTTCTCGAGCTCGAGACGCGCGAAATGGAAGAACAGTCGCCCGATGTCGTCCCGGCGCGCGCGCAGCGGCGGGACGTCGATGCGGAAGCCGGCGAGGCGGTGCAGCAGCGGCGTCCGGAAGCGGCCGTCGCGCGTCGCCGCTTCGAGGTCGGCGTCGGTGGCGGCGACGAGCCGTACGTCGACCGGCATCGTGCGCGGCGCCCCCACCGGGTGCACCTCGCTCGTCTCGAGCACCCGCAACAGCATCGCCTGCACGTCGAGCGGCGTGTCGCCCACCTCGTCGAGGAAGAGGCTGCCGCCGTCGGCGCGCACGAAGTGGCCGTCGTGGCGCCGCACCGCGCCGCTGAACGCGCCCTTCTCGTGGCCGAAGAGCTCCGAGGCGGCCAGCGTCGGCGGCACGGCGGCCATGTTCACCGCCACGAACGGCCCGTCGCGCCGGTCGCTCGCGACGTGGATGGCGCGCGCGACGAGCTCCTTGCCGCTGCCCGTCTCGCCGCGCACGAGCACCGGCACGTCGAGGTCGGCCACCTGCAACACCTCGTGCCGCACGCGCTCGATGCCTTCGCTCGCGCCCACCAGGTCGAGCGCCGGCGCCGGCGGCGACGGCCGGAACAGGTGCAGCAGCAGCGCCACGCGTCCCGCCAGCTCGATCACGACGCCGTCGGCCACGCGCTCCGCCGAGAGATCGAGCGCGTCGGTCAGGGGCGCGCCGTCGACCGTCACCCTCGGCCCGTTCGCCGCCACTTTCAACAACACCCCGCCGCCCTCCCTCAGCGCGACGGCGAGCGGCTGCCGGCTCACGAACGGATCGGTGATCGGACGGCCCTCGGTGGTGCCCGGCGGCGCGAACGCGGGCTCGAGGCGAGACACCGACTGCACCGGCCGCGTGAGGAGGACGCGCTCGCCGACGCGCGCCGTCTCCGGATGGGCGAGCAGCGTGAGCGTGGGGCGCGCGGCCTCGGCGGCGGCCAGGCGCGGCGCGCCGCCGAGCGTCAGCGTCGTCTCGTCGATCCCGCTCATCGGCGCGGAGAGTATCGCCGTATGATGCCGCCCGAAAGGGAGGTCCCATGCGTCTCGAAGGGAAGGTCGCGCTCGTCACCGGCGCCAGCCGCGGCATCGGCGCCGCCATCGCCGCCGCGTTCGCCCGCGAGGGGGCGCGCGTCGTGCTCACCGCTCGCAAGGCCGAGGGCGTGCGGAAGGTGGCCGACGCGATCAACGCCGAGCGGCCCGGTTCCGCGTTTCCGCGCGCCTCGCACGCCGGCAACCTCGCCGACGTGCGCGCGCTCGTCGCGTCCGTCGCCGACGAGGTGGGCCTGCCCGACGTCCTCGTGAACAACGCGGCGACCAACCCGCACTTCGGCCCGATGCTCACCGTCGACGACGGCGCGTGGGCCAAGACGTTCGAGGTGAACCTGCGCGGGCCGTTCGAGATGACGCGCGAGGTGGCGCGCCGGCTGATGGCGGCGGGGCGCGGCGGCTCGGTGGTCAACGTCGCGAGCATCCAGGGCATGCGGGCGTCGCCGGCCCAGGGCGTCTACGGCATGACGAAGGCCGCGATGATTTCCATGACGCAGACGCTGGCCGTCGAGCTCGGTCCGGCGGGCATCCGCTTCAACGCCATCGCGCCCGGCCTCGTCGAGACGCGCCTCGCCTCGGCGATCACCGGCACGCCCGACCTCGCCCGCATGTACACGTCGCGGGCGGCCCTCGGCCGGCACGGCCAGCCGGAGGAGATCGCCGGCATCGCGCTCTTCCTCGCGTCGGACGAGTCGAGCTTCGTGACGGGGCAGACCTTCGTGATCGACGGCGGCTACACCGTCGCCTGATGAACCTGCGCGAGTGCTTCCGCTTCCCGCTGGCGACGGCCGAGGCGCGCCGCGACCTGCTCGTCGGCGGCGCGCTGATGTTCACCACGCTGCCCGGCTGGATCCTCAACCTCGGCCACCGCCTCGACACCGTGCGCCGGCTGCACCTCGGCGATCCGCCCTGGTTCCGCGGGTTCGCGCCGTGGCGGCGCACGTTCGTGCGCGGGCTGACGGCGTGGCTGGCCATCGCGATCTACCTCTCGCCGGCGGCGCTGTTCGGCCTGGGCGCCTGGTTCGGGTCGCCGTGGCTGTGGGCGCCCTGCGGCGTCGCGTTCGCGCTGGCGATCTTCAGCCTGCCCGGCGGCATGACCTACAACGCCGCCTTCGGCGACATCCGGTACCTCTACCGGCCGGACCGCGCCTTCCGGCGCGCGATCGAGGGCGGGCGCGCCTACCTGCACGCGTGGGCCATCGCGCTCGCCGCCATCTCGTTGTCGTTGCTCGGCCTGCTGGCGCTCGGCGTCGGCTTCTTCTGGACGAGCGTGTGGGCATGGAACGTCGTCGGCTATGCGTTCTCGAGGGCGCTCGCCCTGCGCGAGGGGGCGTGACCCGGCCGCCTCACCGCGGGCGGTTGGTCCAGGCGAGCAGCGCGCCGCCCGCGAGCAGCAGGCACGCGACGACGACGCGGAACGTGCGCGCGGGCACACGGTCGTGGGCGCGCTCGCCGACGAACAGGCCGATCAGCATCGCCGGCAGGAACATCGCGCTGTAGCCGAGCGTGTGGCGATCGACGCGGCCGCTCTGCAGGTAGCCGGCGAGCAGCAGCGCGCCGAGGCCGAGCCACAGCGTCGACAGCGTGCTGCGGAAGCGGCGCTTGTCGAGATCCGTGCGCCCGAGCACGTAGACGACCATCGGGCCGCCCGAAGAGTACGCGCCGTGGATCGCACCACCGATCGCGAGCAGCGCCGCCGCGGCCGGCCTCGGCAGCGGCCGCGACGGCGCGCCGCGGTCGCGCGCCACCCGCAGAAGCTCGAGCGCGGCCAGCGCCAGGATGAGCGCGCCGAACGTGAGCTTGAGCACGCGCTCGTGGTCGCCGGCGAGGCGGGTGAACGCGAACATGCCCACCGGGAAGCCGATCAGCATGAACGGCAGGACGCGCCGCACCAGCAGGCGGCCGTCGATCGCGTCGCGGTGCCGCCACACGAGCGTGAACGAGAGCACGAGGTTCACCGGCACGAACGCCGGCAGCAGCGTGTCGAGCGGCAGCAGCGCCGCGCCGAACGCGACGGTGAGCACCGTCGATCCGAAGCCGGCGACCGCCTCGGTGAAGAACGCCCCGAGGACGATCAGGAAGAGCAGGACGGTCATCTCGCGAGGCCGTGCCGTTTGATCTTGTCGAGCAGCGTCACGCGCGTGAGGCCCAGGCGGCGCGCCGCCTCGGAGTGGTTGTCGCGGACCCGCTGCAGAGCCTCCACGATCAGGCTGCGCTCGAAGGCGGCGACGCGCTCGCGCAGCGGTCCCGCCGGCGCGGACGGCAGGCGCAGCAGGGTACCCGACACGAGCGTGAACACGAGCAGCAGCCAGGCGCGCTCGGGCTGCGGCAGGGGCGGGAAGCGCGGTCCGAACGCGATCACGGCGAGCGAGGCGACGAGGAGCGCGAACGCGACGGTGCTCTGCCGCCGCCGGCCGAATGCCGCGAACGCGGTGACGGTCGGCGCGAAGATCAGGGGCACGACGGGGCTCGCGGCGCCGCCGGTCACGACGCTGGCCGCGGTCAGCGCGACGGCGGTCACGACGAGCGACGTGAAGAGCCAGCGCTCGGACAGCGTGCGCCGCCGCAACAGCCGGGCCTCCGTCGCGAAGGAGGCGAACAGGGCGGCGAAGCCGGCGTAGCGCGCGACGCGCTGCCGCGTGGGCAGCGGCGCGTCGGCGAGCAGCGCCGCCGCCGTCAGCATCGCCGGCCCCGTCACCCAGGGCCGCAGGCGCAGGAAGCCGCCACCGACCTCGCGCAGCCGCGCGGCGTGGGCGGACGGCAGCGCGGGCGCGTCGATCGCCGGAAGCATCGGGCGCGCAGTGTAAAGGAATTCGTCGACACCCCGTCGGCTTCCTGAACACCCCGCGCGCGGCGCGGCGGGCCCCGGTGGGTCGCCGCCGTCCGGCACGCCCGCTGCAATCCCTGGCGCCCGCAACCGAAGGGAGATGCTCCATGTCTACGGATTCGCTGACGTTTTCGGAGGGTCGCGTCGCGGTCGGGCTCGCGGTCTGGGCGGCGGTGGCTCCCGTTCGTCGTCGTGCCGCTGATCGTCCTGACGCACGTGTGGGTGTTCGCGCGCCGGGGCCGCTGAAGCGCCGGGGGATCAGGCCACCGGAGTCGTCCGGACGTCCGGCGGGCGCTCGCCCGACAGCAGGGTGCGCGCCGCCGCGATCGCCTCCTGCGTGCCGGCCAGGGCCAGCACGTCGCCGACGCAGAGCACCTCCTTCGCGCCCGGCACGATGACCCCGCCGGCGCCCCGCCGGATGGCGAGCACCGTCGCGCCGGTGGCGCCGCGCAGGTCGAGCTGCGCGAGCGTGCGGCCGACCGCCGGGCTCGTCGACGCGAGCTCGAGGGGGATGGGCTCGCCGATGCCGGGGAGGAGCTGGTGGATCTGTTGCAGACCCTCCTCCTCGTGGACGGCGTCCTTCGCGTGCGACTGCGCCGCGAGGACCTCGACGATGGCCTGCGCGCCCGCGCGGATGTGTCCCTGCAGGTCGGCCGCCCGGCGCCAGAAGAGGACGCCGAGCACGACGAGCAGCAGCAGGAAGACGACCGCCGCCCAGGAGCCGGGCACGAACGGCTCGGTGATCGCCACGAGGGGCGCGCCGACGACGAGCACGATCGCGAGCTGCAGCGCCACGATGAGCGTGCGGCGCGGCGCGGAGGCGAGGTCCAGACCTTCGGTCGGGGGCAGCGCCCGCTCCGCGAGGTTCCTGCCGAGCCAGCGCGCCGTCCGCACCACGCCGAGCGCGAACGGCACCGCGAGCAGGAGGCCCGCGACCGGCGGCACGAACCGGGCGAAGGCCGGCCCGAGCCCGACGCCCTCGACGATCGCGTTGGCGAGCCGGTCGCCGAAGAGCGAGAGGCCGACGACGATCGCGGCGAGGAGCAGCGCGTCGATGATGAGCAGGCGCACGGCCCGGCGCGTCGCGGTCACGTTGCGCGACGACGACGTGCGCAGCCGCTCGAGCCAGCTCCCGTAGAGGGCGACGAACGTCTGCATCGATCGCGGCAGCTTGCGGTCGACGAAGTTCGCCGCGCCGCCCGAGACCCGGATGAGCCACGGCGTCGTGAGCGTGGTGATCGCCGAGACCGCCACGGCGACGGGGTACAGGAACTGCCCGATCGCGTTCAGCGAGAGGCCGAGGCTCACCATGATGAAGGCGAACTCGCCGATCTGGGACAGGCTCATGGCGGTCTGGACCGACACGCGCGTCGAGTTGCCGGTGAGGAACGCGCCCACGGTGACGAACGTGACCTTGCCGACGACGACCACCAGCGTGAGCACGACGATGGCGGGCCAGTTGTCGGCCACCGTCGCCGGGTCGATCATCATGCCGACCGACACGAAGAAGATGGCCGCGAACATGTCGCGGACCGGCGTGAGCAGGTGCTCGACGACGCGGGCCTCGCCCGACTCGGCGACGAGCGAGCCGGCCAGGAACGCGCCGAGCGCGACCGAGTAGCCGAACTCCTGGGCGAGCAGCGCGATCCCGAAGCAGATGCCGACCGAGGCGACGAGCGTGGCCTCGGGGGTGTGGAGCCGGTTGACGTAGCGGACGGCTCGCGGCACGACGAGCACGCCGACGACGAGCAGGACGGCGAGGAACGCGGCGAGGCGGCCCATCGTCATCGCGAGCTCTCCGGCCGACACCCCGGTCCCGGTGGCGACCGCGGTGAGCACGGCCATGAGGAAGATCGCGATCAGGTCCTCGACGATGAGGATGCCCACCACCAGCTCGCGCAAGGGGCCGCGGATCTTCTGCTCGTCGAAGGCCTTGGCGATGATCGTGGTGCTCGAGCTGGCGATCGCCGCGCCGGTGAAAATGCTCTCGAGCTGCGTCCAGCCGAACACCTGGCCCACCATGTAGCCGAGCCACGTGATCGCGCTGCACTGCAGCACCGCGACGATGCCCGCGACCGGTCCCACCTCGATCAGCTTCGCGATGCTGAACTCGAGGCCGAGCCCGAACATCAGCAGGATGACGCCGAGCTCGGACAGCGTGCCGACGATGTTCTGGTCGGCGACGAGCGGGAACGGGATGTGCGGCCCGATCAGCAGCCCCGCGAGGATGTAGCCCAGCACCACCGGCTGCCGCAGCCGCTTGAACACCACCGTCGTGACCGCGGCGACGCAGAGCACGATGGTGAGGGCCTGGAGGAACGCGTGCGCGCCGTGCATCAGTCGTGTCCGAAGAGGATCGGGGCCGCGGTGCGGCGAGCACGGGCAAGGTGCCGAAGCCGCCTTCGAAGGGCAAGCGCCCCCGGCACAGAGGACGCGGCGTCGCCGATATGGCTATACTCGCGGTTCGTGCGTCTACACCTCCTCCTGCTCGCCCTCGTCTCACTCACGCTCGGCGCCTGCGCGGACGGCGAGCTGCAGTCGGACCAGGTCCGTCCCATCACCGAGATCCCCGGCACCGGGCAGCAGCGGCCCCGCGACGACGCCGGCTTCGCCTTCCCCGACGGCGGCTTCGTGCCGCCCGACGGCGGCGTGTTGGCGCCGCGTCCCGACGCCGCGCCGCCCCCGCCGCCCGTCGAGCCGCTCGCGCTCGTGGTCGACGAGCCGGCGCGCGGCGCGTGGCTCTCGGGGCCGACGGTGCGCGTCGCCGGCCGCCTCACGGGCGGCGAGAAGCCGGCGCTCACCGTCGCGGGCGAGGCGGTCACGCCCGACGCGCAGGGCCGTTTCTCGGTCGAGGTGCCGGCGGGCGGCGGCCTCAACGTCCTCGTGAGCGAGGCCCGCGACGGCAACCGCCGCGCCGAAGACCGCCGCGCCTTCCTGCGCGACGCCGACGTCGATCCCGGCAGCATGGTCGAGCGGGGCGCCGTCGTGCTCGTCTCGCCGGGCGGCTTCCGCGCCATCTCGGCCCTCATCAGCGACTTCGTCGCCGACCTCGACCTGAGCTCGCTCATCGCCGGCAACGTCCCCGACAACGTGCAGGTGCAGGAGCTGCGCTACGACCGCATCGCGGTCCAGCTCTCGCCGCAGGACGGTCACCTGCGCGTGCGGCTCGAGATCTTCGGGCTCTACGTGCGCCTGCGCGGCGAGGTCACGTTCGGCTTCACCGTCGGTTTCACCGGCTCCGCCGAGGCCAACCCGGCGCGCATCACCGCGCGCGTCTCGGTGCGCCCGACGCGCGACGGCAGCCTCGGGCTCGAGGTGCTCGACTCCGAGGTCGCGCTCGACAACTTCCACTACGACATCCGCGGCGTGCCCGGCGTGGTCGAGGGCTGGTTCAACGACCGCGTCCGCGAGTTCGCCGAGGGCCTCGTCCGCGACGCGCTCGACGACTTCGTGCTGCCGTCGCTCTTCGATCCCGCCGCGCTCGACCGCGAGTTCGAGGTGTTCGGCCGCCCGATCGAGGTCGGGCTGCGCATCCGCGGCGCGGACGTGCGCGCCTCGGGCATGGAGCTCGAGATGGCGGCGCGCGTCGAGGCCGGCGACCGGGTGCACGACGGCGCCGCGGTCCGCCCGCTCGGCGGCCGGCCCGAAGTCACCGACCGGCGCGACATCGACCTCGCGCTCGCCGCGGACTTCATCGGACGCGTGCTCCACGCCGCGTGGGCCGGCGGCATGCTCGACTTCACGTTCGACGCCGACTCCGGCGTCGAGACGCCCGTGCCGCTCACGGTGGGCCTGCTCGCGCCGGCGCTCGGCCGCGCCGCCGACGGCCTCGACCGCGCGACACCGCTCGTCATCCGCACGCGCCCGCTGCTGCCCGCGGTGGCGCGCGTGGAGCCGGGCGACAAGCCGCTCGTGATCGAGACGGGCGACCTGCTGCTCGACGTCGGCACCGACGGCGAGACGCTGGCGACCGTCGCCATCCACCTCGTCGCGCGCGCCTCGGTCAGCATCGACGGCCTCGGCGACCTGACCATCCACCCCGACTTCGACGTCGAGGTCTACGCCGACGTGGCCGAGACGCCGCGCGGGCCGGTGAACGACGCCCGCCTCGAGGACCAGATCCGGGCCTTCGCCGCCCTCATCCCGCCGCTCGTCGCCGGCCAGACCTTCACCTTCGGCGCCGACGCGCTCCCCGTGCCGATCTCGCTCGGCAACGTGGAGTTCGCCGCCGATCCGACGGCGCCCTTCGTCCACCTGCGCGCGGACATCGAGTAGCGTTCACCTCGGCGCCCTTGACGGGTGAGTGTCCACGTCACGCGCCGTATGTCTCCGTATCCGATTGTCTCGACGCTTGCCTCCCTCTGTCCCGGCCGCGTAGGTGGAGGGAAGACACGGGGGGAATCACACCATGTGGGGACGAACGCTCTGGACGGCTGTCGTGCTCGGCGGACTGGTCGGCTGCTCCGAAGACACCGGCGCGGCGAATGACGGCGGGATGGCGAGCGACGCGGCCGCGCCGGCGGGAGAGGACGCGGCGCCGGCGCCGGGCGCCGTCGACGTGACGCTCGGGATCGTCAATCACTCGCTCAACCGGCTGGCGGCGGGCACCGAGGCCCGGCCCGAGCTGACGGGCGTGGAGGTCGGCGTGCTCGCGGTGGACGCGGTGCTCGCCGACGTCGACGCGGCGCCGCTCGCCGTCGAGCCGCTCGCGACGCCGTGCGGGGCGCCCTGCGTGCACGCGCTCGGCGCGGTGCCGTCGCCGGGGGGCGGGCTGCTGTCGCTCGTCCGCGGCGAGGGCTGGATGCCGACGTGGACGGGCATCGGCACGGCGGTCGGGGGGCGCATCGACGACGGACGCGGCTTCGCGCTGAGCGCCGCGGCGGTCGACGACGTCCTCGCGCCGCTGCTCGGCCTGAGCGGCGACGAGCTGCGGGCGCGCGGCGTGGTGTTCGGCCTGGTGTACAGCGGCGCGAGCGCGGACGGCAGCGGGCAGCCGCTCATCGGCGCCACGGTCACGGCGAGCGACCCCGACTTCACGGTCGTGTATCCGGACGGTCGGTTCGCGCGCCTCATCGACGCAACGGCGATGCAGGGTGTCTTCGTCGCGGTGCCATCGGCGGCGGCCGGCATCGGCACGGTCTCGTTCGAGGTCACGCCGCCCGCCGGCACGGACCTGCGCTGGGATGCCACGGCCGCTGCCATCCGCGCGCCCGGCCGCGTCTACTTCCACCTCATGTATCCGGTGGAGTGAGACCCGGCAGCGTGAGCCGGAAGCGCGCGCCGCCGAGGTCCGACACGAGCACGACGATGGTGCCGCCGTTCTGCTCGGCGATCCTCCGCACGATGGCGAGACCGAGACCGAAGCCACGGGTGCCGCGCGTGCGGGCGTCGTCGAGGCGGCGGAACGGCTCGAACACTTGCTCGCGCGCCTCCGGCGGCACGCCGGGGCCGTCGTCGTCGACGTCGATGCGGACGCCGTCGCCGTCGCGCTCCACGCGGACCACGACGCGCGCGCGGGCGTGGCGCAGGGCGTTCGTCACCAGGTTCGAGACGGCCCGGCGCAGCGAGCGCGCCTCGACGGCGACCGGCAGCGGCTCGTCGGCCCGCGCGGCGACCGTCATGGTCACGACGCCACCGAGCGGTGACAGACCGGCGCAGACGTCGTCGACCACGGGACCGGCGTCGACCCTCTCCGAACGCGCCGGCGCCTGGTCCTTCAGCCGCACGTAGGTCAGCAGCTCTTCGATCAGCTCGTCGAGCTCGTCGAGGTCGCGTGCCATGCGGTCGAGGGCCTGCTCCCGCGCCTCGTCGTCGCTCGCGTCGCGCACGCGCTCGACGTTGAAGTGCAGGCGCTGCATCGGCGTGCGGAGCTCGTGCGAGACCATGCGCAACAGTCCCTGCTGCGCGGCCACGAGGCGCTGGATCTCGTCGGCCATGTGATTGAACGACCGGCCGAGATCGTCGATGGCGTCGCGCGGTCCGCGCCGGGCGCGCGCCGAGAGGTCGCCGCGCCCGAACGCGGCGGTCACCCGGGCGAGGGCCGCGAGTCGCCGGCGGAGGGGCTCGACCAGCAGGAACACCCCGCCGCACAGGCCGCCGATGAAGAGCAGCAGCAGCGCGAGGCCGCGCCCCTCGCCGAAAGGGTGCACCGGGTTGATGGGTCCCACGCGCACGAGATCGCCGGTGCCATCGATGCGCGCGTACATGACCGAACGCAGGAAGTGCTGCGTCTGCACGACCTCGCCCCGGTCGAGGGCCTCGGCGGTGGCCGTGTCGAGCGTCAGGGTGTCGCGCCGCACGATGTCGACGCCGATGCCGGCGCGCCGCTGCGCCCGCTCGAGCACGGGCTGATACGTCCCGTGTTCGCGCCCGGCCTCGGCCAGCTCCTCGGCCAGGTAGGTGATCGGCGGCGACGTGGTCTCGGCGATGTTGCGCCCGACGCGATCGCGGACGCGCGGGAAGACGAAGACCATCGCGCACGCCGCCGCGACGGCGATGCCCAGCAGCAGCGTGACGAGCACCCGCAGGAAGAGACGGTCCAGCCTCAGCCTCGCGCGTAGAGATAACCGACGCCGCGCACCGTGAGGATGGCGTCGTGGTGGCCGGAGATCGCGCCCAGCTTCTGTCGCAGTCGGGAGACGCGCAGATCGATGGAGCGGTCGAACTCGTCGAAGTCCGTCCCCCGCAGCTGGCCGTGCATGTACTGGCGGCTCAGCACCTGGCCGGCGTTCGACGCCAGCAGGAGCAGCAGGTCGAACTCGCCGGAGGTGACGTCGACCGGCGTGCCGTTCAGCTCCGCCGTGCGACAACCCGGATCGATGCGGAGCGGCCCGACCTGCACGCAGGCCGGCGCCGGATCGCGGGGCGACGCCGACGGGCGCCGCAGCAGCGCGCGCACGCGGGCCAGCAGGATGCGCGGTCGCACCGGCTTGGCGAGGTAGTCGTCGGCGCCGAGCTCGAGGCCGGTCACCTCGTCGGACTCCTCGCCGCAGGCGGTGAGCATCAGGATCGGCGCCGTGCACGTCGGCCGCACCGCGCGACACACGGTGAGGCCGTCGGCGCCGGGCAGCATCAGATCGAGCACGACCAGGTCCGGCGGGGCGCTCCGGATGCGGTCGATCGCACGGTCTCCGCGCTCCTCGATCTCGACCGCGAAGCCATGCTGGCGCAGATAGTCGGCGATGAGCCCGGCGAGCTCCTGGTCGTCCTCGACGATGAGAATCCGGGTCGCGGTCACGGCGTCGACGCTAACCCAGGCCACCCGGGCCATCAAGCGCGCGACACAATCCGATACGAAGCGATACCGGCCAGTGCCTGTACGACTCGATGGCACGCACCATAGGATCTGTCAGTCGAGGGGGGGAGCCGTTGAGACGTCTGATCTTCGTGGGTGGCTGGCTCGCCGTGGCTGCGTGCGAGAGCACGGGAGACACCGCGGACCGCATCGAGGTGGACGCCGGCGCGGTCGCCGACGCCGGCGAACACGACGCGGGGGGCCGCGACGCCGGTCGCGCGGACGCCGCGGCATGTGTGCCGAGCGGATGTCCGCTCGACGCGTGCGGCGCGCACGACGATGGCTGCGGCGCCACGCTGCAGTGCACCGGCGGTTGCGCCTGCGCCGATTTCCTGACCGACTGCCCGGAGCGGCCGTGCGAGCGCGCGGTCGGCTGCGCCGACGGCGGGTGCGTCTACGCGCCGGTGAGCTGTGGCGAGCAGACCTGCGCGTGCCGCTCGGCGTCGTGCGACGACAGCACGCCGCGCGCCTGCGGCGAGGCGGCGTGCCCGGGGCAGTTCTGCGACCCGGCGCCCTTCCTCGACGGCGCGGTCCTGCGCTTCGCGAACGCCTGCATCGCCGACGTGCGCGCGCCGTGCGGCACCTGCGACCTCGGCCTGCGCGTCTGCGACGCCGAGGCGGGCGTGGTCTGCGAGGACGTGGCGCTGCCCGGCATCGACCCGGCGCGGGCGGAGTGCGACGCCACGCGGGCGACGTCGACGTTCGTGTTCCTCGACGACGAGTACCCGGGCGACGACGCCGACGGCAGCCGCGAGCGGCCGTTCGCCGACCTCGACGCGGCGCTCGCGGCGGCGGCGCAGCGCAACGCCGCGGCCATCGTGATCGGCGGCTCGCCCGTCTTCGAGCGGCCGCTGGTGTTGCGCGACGGCATCTCGTTGCTCGGCGGCTACTCGCGGCGGCCGGCGTACCAGCGCGACCCGATCCAGCGCCCGCGGTGGGTCGTCGGTGCGGAGCACGTCGCCGACGGTCGGCTGGTCGGCGTGCTGGCGGCCGACGTCACGCGGCCCACGCTGCTGCAGGGCGTCGCCGTGGAGACGGCCTCGCTCGCCGACCTGCCGGCGCAGGGGGCCGGCGCCACGAACCACGCCGTCTTCGCGATCCGGGCGCCGGGGCTGGCGCTCGTCGACGTGCGGGCCGTCGCCGGCGACGCGGGACACGGCGCGGACGGCGCCCGCGGGCAGGACGCGACGGCGCCCGAGCCGCGCGGCGCGGCGGACGGCGAGGGCCCCAGCGCCGATCGCATGCCCACGGACGCGTGGCTCTATCGGTCGGCCACGGCGGACTGCGCGGGCATGCCGCCCCCGCCCCTGGAGCCGGGCCGGGGCGGCACGCCGGAGATCTGTCCCGGCGACGAGCCGCAGCCGCCCCTGACGGGCGGCGACGGCGGACGCTCGGCGGCGCCCGGGTCGGACGCGCAGCCCGAGCCCGGACGCTCCGGCGCGGACGGCACGCCGGGCGGCGCCGCGGGCCCCTGCGAGGACCGGCGTTGCACCGGGGCCGACGGCCCGCGGCCCGAGGACGATCCGCCGCCCGGCGCGACCGGCGCCGACGCGCCGCCGTACACCGTGCAGGACGGCCGCTTCGTCCCGCGCGGTCACGGGGCGCGCGGCGTGCGGGGCCCGTCCGGACACCCCGGCGGCGGCGGCGGCGCGGGCGCGGCGTATGTCGCGCGCGTGGAGCGGGCGAACGTCCCCGGCGGCGCCTGGCTCTGCGGGCACGCCCTCCCGGGCGCCGGCGGCGGCGCGGGCGGGTGCGGCGGCGAGGGCGGCGGGGGCGGGCATCCGGGCGGCTTCTCCTTCGGCCTCTTCGTCGCCGACAGCCCGGGCCTGCGCGTCGAGGGCGGATCGTTCGGCGCCGGCCGCGGCGGCGACGGCGGCGACGGCAACCGCGGCGGGCGCGGCTGGGGCGAGGGCGGTCAGGGCGGCGCCGCCGCCGCGCTGCGGACACAGGACCACCGGGACACCATCGAGGCCCTCTTCTGCGTGCTCGACGCCCAGGACCCGGCGCCGTTCGTCGAGTGCCGCGACGACGTGAACCGGCACCTCGAGCTCTGGGCGCGCGCGGCCTCGAACGGCGGCGGCGGGCGCGGGAGCGGCGGGCGCGACGGCGCCCACGGCGGCGCGGGGGCCGGCGGGTCCTCGGTCGCGATCTACTGCCACGGGGCGGGTGTGCGCGTCGCCGACGCGGCCGCGGCGCCCGGCGAGCCCGGCGCGGGCGGCGAGCCCGTCGCGTCGTTCGGCTGCGAGTGAGGGCCGTGATGCGTCGATGGATGCCACTTCTGTTGTTCTTCGTGGGCTGCAGCGAGTCTTCGAGCGATGGCACGGAGAGCGCCCCGGACGGGGGCGCCACGACGACCTGCACGCGGGTCGCGGCGCTCCTCGAGGCACCGACGGCGTGCGGCCGGGACGAGGACTGTCCCTGCGGCAGCCACTGCGACCTGGGACAGTGCGCGCATGCCTGCCTCGCGGACGCCGACTGCGCCGAGGGCACGTGCGATGCCTTCGGGCGCTGCGCCACGGGCGGGCGTCTGTCGAGCGCGTCGCGTCCGCGCTTCGTCGTCGAGCCGTCGGTCGTGAGCGTGCGGGCGCGCGGCGCCGAGCGCGTGCTCCGCGTGCGCGCCGCCGGCGAGGCGGTCGGTCCGGTGCGCGTCGTCGCCGATCCCGGCGCCACCGTGCGCTGCGGCGAGGGCGACTTCGCCGCCGAGTGCCGGTTCGAGGCGCTCGACGCCGCCGGCGCCGCCGTCAGGGTGCGCGTGGCCGAAGACGCGCCCGCCGCCGACGTCTCGCTGGGCGTGCGCTTCCACGCCGCCGGCCAGCGCGAGCGCGTGGGCGTCGAGGTGGCGCTCGGCACGGAGGCGAAGGCGCGCAAGGCTGCGCGCCCCGTGGGCCTCTACGAGGGCTTCGCCTGGCCCCTGGGCGGCGGCTTCTCGTCGCGCCCCGACGCGCCCCCGAACGCCGCCCTCGCGCGCCTGCGCGTGCCGGTCACCGCCGTCGTGAAGGCGACCGGCGACACCTTCATCGTCGACCTGGCCGACGGGATCGGCGCCCTCTTCCCGGACGACACGACGATCGCGACGCTCCGCCTGGACGACCGCAACGCCTGGACGCTCGCCGTGCCGCCGCGCCCGTTCCTGGGCCCCGACGCGCCGGGCGCCGACGACGTCGAGGTGACGTACGCGGCGGCGAGCCGCGAGGCCACCTGGGAGGGCGAGCGCCTCGCGGCCGTGGTGCGCGTGACCTATGGGGGCGCGACCCTCCACGGCGACGCGCCGTTCGTCGACTGGCAGCTCGCGCTGGCGTGGATCGAAGCGCGGGACACCGCGAGCCAGGCGCCGCGGGCCTTCGCGCCCGCGCTCTCGGCGGATCGCGCCGCGACGCCCCTCGCCGTCGAGGCGACCATCGCCGGCGCCCTGCCGCTCCCCGAGGGCGCCGAGCGGCGGACGCGCGCCCTGCTCTGCACCGCCAGCGGCGCCGCCGACCCCGACGACCTCGGACCGGATATCGCCACCACGGACGGAGAGCCGCTGCCCTCGGGCGATCTCGGCTGCCTCGAGGGCGGGCCGCAGCGGACGTTCGGCGTGCTCGCCACGAGCCTCGTGGACCTCGCCGACGCCGTCGCCGCCTGCATCGCCGACGACGGCGCGGCGGTGCTGACGACCGCCGGCTGCGTCGACGCCTCGCGCGTCGTGGCCGCGCTTGCCGAGGCCCTGGGGCCCGACCGCGAGCGTGCGCTCGGCACCCGCGCCGAGGCGGTGCCGACCGCCAGCGCCCTCGGCCACCGTCTGTTGCAGCAGTGGCTCTCGGTGGCCGTGTTCACCGCCGTCCAGGCCCCCGAAGTGGCGAAGCTCGAGGGGGTGGTGCTCGCCGAAGACACGCTGTCGTTCACGCCGCTCGAGGCGTTCGACGCCGCGCTCGCCCGGTGGGACCTGCTGCTGCACCCGCGCTTCGCCGCGGCGCTGCCGAAGATGCCGCCCTCGTTGCTCGCCGCGCCCGACTACCGGCCGCTGCTGTTCCCCGGCGCTCCCTACGCGGACGCGCCGAGCCACGACCACGCGGTCGGGCTGCCCGTGGCGATCCTCGACACGGTGCGGCACCAGGCCGTCACGGCGGAGTGGCTGCTCGGCGAGGTGACATGGCGGCGCCAGACGCTGGCCGACGTCGAGCCGCGCGTGCGCGCCTTCCTGCGCCGGGCGCACGTGGCGCTCGGCATCGCCCAGGGCATGTACGACACCGCGCGCACGCTCGGCCCGCCGCCCTGGCAGGCCGAGTGGGACACCGCCGTCGCCGGCGCCGCCGGCGCGCTGGCGCGGATCCTGCGCGCGCTCGACGCCGCGCGCAGCGGCGCCAATCCGCTGGGCATCGAGGAGGTCGACCTGCCGATCTACCGCGTCGGCGACCAGAACGGCGCGCTGCGCCGCTTCTTCGCGCTCTCCGACGCCCTCGTCGGCACCGGCGCGGAGGTCTCGCTCGCCCTCGACCAGGTGCTCGTCGACCGCGCGCAGGCGCAGCTCGACGCCGCGCGCTCGGAGTGGGCGAGCCATGCCACCCGCGACTTCCGCAACGATCTCACGCAGGCCGAACAGTCCCGCCGCCTCGAAGGCATCGCCCGCCGCTACGGCGAACAGATCATCAGCCTGTGCGGCAACCCGAGCTGGGTGGCCGACACCGTGCTCGACATGTGGGACGGGATCGACGCGAACGACTGCTTCCTCGCGCCCGGCTGCACCTTCGAAGACGGCGATCTGCGCGAGCGCCTGACGTCGGCCGACCTCGGCTTCGAGCTGTGCTTCGCGGCGAAGCTGCGCACGCGCCTCGGCCCCAACGTGACGAGCGGCGATGCGGCGATCGACGAGGTCATCGACACCGTCGGCGGCGCCCTCTACCAGCCCGAGGGACCGTTCGGCGTCTCGCTGCGCATCGTCAACGACCAGCTCGTCATCGGCTACCGCGAGAACACGTACTCGGTGCCCTTCGACGACGTGGTCTCCGTCGAGGTGCCCGAGGGACTGCCGCACGAGTTCGTGACCGAGGCCCACGCGGTCTGCGAGTCGGCCCGGCAGGCGACGCTCGCGCTGCGGCCGTCGCTGCCGCCCGACGCGTGCGCGGTCACCGACGACTGCCCCGTCGGCTACCTGTGCCGCCAAGAGGGCGCCCTCGCGGGCACGTGCGACCCCGACCTGGAGCCGGACCAGGCCGACCGGCCCGAGTGTTTCCTCGGCGCGCTCGGCGAGCTGGCCGTCTCCCTGCGCAGCGCCGCGCGCGAGGTCGACATCGCGCGCTCGGAGATGGACGAGCTCACCGAGCGCTACGACATCGCCATGAAGTCGTGCCTGATCGCGCAGGTGGCCAACGACCGGCTCGAAGAGACGCTCGAGACACACAACGACGTGATGTCGACGCTCGGCACCGCGAAGCTGGCCGTCGACATCGCCGCCAACTTCGCCGCCGCGGCCAAGGACGTCGCCAGCGCCGACACGGTCTTCACCGGCGGCGCGAAGGGCGTCGCCGCAGTCGCCGAGGCGTCGTTGCGCAGCGTGTCCGACGGCCTGCAGTTCGCGATGGACGAGGCGACCCGCAAGCACGACGAGCAGATGACCCGGCTGCAGAGCTCGAAGGAGGAGGCGGTCTGCTACAACGAGGCCGAAGGGCACCTCGTGGGCACGCGCACGGCCGCGCTGAAAGTGCAGGCGGCGACGCTGGCGCTCACGCGCACGCTGGTGGAGTTCGAGAACACGAAGAACGCGCTGCGGAGCTGGCTGCTCGAGGGCCACGAGGCGCTCGAGTACGAGCGGGCGCGGCGCGTGCCGCCGCTGAACGTGCAGCACTGGTTCGACGAGAAGGTCGCGCGCTACGACGACCACCTGCGCCAGGCGCGGCGCGCGCTCTGGCTGACCGTGCGCGCCGTCGAGTACGAGACGCAGCAGTCGCTCGCCACCGAGCGGGACCTGGTGTTGCGGGCGCGCAGCCCCGGCGACCTCCAGCGCGCGCTCGACGCGCTCCGCGGCCGCACGCAGACCGGCACCGTCGACGGCGGCAGCCCCGCGGATCTGTTCGCCGTCGTGAGCCTTCGCGACCACCTGCTGCAGCTCGACGACCGCGCCGACGCGCCCGAAGGCTGGCATCAGCTCGACCGGGCGGCGCGCTTCCGTCTGTTGCTGACGGATCCGGGCTCGGCCGTCTACGACGAGGACGGGCAGTGGCTCGGGCAGGAGATCCCGTTCGCGCTCGCCCCGCTCGAGGCCCTGGCGCTGGGCGACGCGCAGGGCCTGCCGCTCCTCACCGGCACCGACTGCGCTGAGCGCCTCTGGTCGGTGAACGCGTCGATCCTCGGGACGGACCTCTACCCCGGCAGCGACACGACGCTCACGCGCCTCGTGCTGCGCAAGCGCAACACGTTCTACAGCCAGTGGTGCGAGGACGGCCACGCGGATGCCTTCCAGATGGCATCGACGCGTCCCGAGCGCAATCTGTTCCTCGATCCGTACACCGCCTACGGCAACCTCGACGACGAGTCCTACGCGGCGTCGGTGCCCGAGCCGGGTGGCGGCGACGTCGACAGCACGCAGGCCTTCACCGACGCTCGCATCCAGGCCTACTTCAACGTGGCCCGCGGCGCCCTCGAGGACGAGCGGTACTTCAACGGCGACTCGCAGGAGCTCGCCGGCCGGGGCCTCTACGGCGACTACGCCTTGTTCTTCCCGCGGGAAACGCTGAGCGTCGACGGCGGGCCTGGCCTCGTGCTCGACCACGTCGACGACGTGCTGCTGCGCTTCGACTACGTGTCGGTCGCGCGCCGTCGCTGACCGCCGGCATCTCCGCACGGGGGCCGCGGGCTCGCGTCGCCGGCGGCGTCGGCGCGCCCCACCGGCTGAGAGGGTCGGCGGAGATGAGCCGCCGGCTGCGAGGCCGCCTTCCGGGGCGCTCCCCGCCGGGGCTCCTCGAGACGAGCTCGACGGGCCTCTTGGCCCGCCTTCGCTCGTCTCTCCGGTGCCGCGCCGTGGACCGGTCGCCTTCGGCTCCTTGCGCTCCCGGCTGGCGGCCTTTCGCTCGGCGTCCATTTCCGCCGACCCTCTGACACCGGACGCGCGCGCCGCTGCCCCGGACTGGACCGGCGGAGAGGGGCGGGTCACACTTCCGGCACGGACGAAGCGCGCAGGGGCGCGGCGGGCCGGCCGGTCGCATCCGCGCCGCCGTCGAGATTGGCGACGACGCGCGCGCCGGCGTCCTCTACCTGTCGATCCCCGGCGCCTTCGCGCCGCAGATGTCGGTGAGCGCGGCGTGGTTCGCCGACCACCCACCGGGCGACACCGACGCCTGACGCCCCCTTTCGCGGTGGTCGCCGTGGCGAACGGGACACGAAAGCACGTGGACGACCTCCGCGGCGCGACCCGCCTCGCGATCGAAGCCGCGACGGGCGTGACCGACCTGGTCGAGGCCATGCACCGCACGATCGCCGGCGGACCCCGGGTGCTGGGCCGCCCGCTGGAGGGCCCGGTAGGCCACATCGTGGGTCCCGTCTACGGGCGCATCCGCGCCGCGACCGAGCGGGTCGGCGCGGCCCTCGACGTGGCGCTGGCGCGGCTGCGGCCGCTGCTCGGGGAGAGCGTCCCCGGACCGGAGCGCGAGGCCGTCCTCGCCGCGCTCAACGGCGTGCTCGGCGACTACCTCGGCGAGACGCACAACCCGCTCGCGATCGAGATGGTCCTCTACCACGAGGGCCGCCCGCTGTCGCTCGAGGCCGCGGCCGTGCGCGCCGCCCTCCCGGGCGCGACGGGCAAGGTGCTCGTGCTCGTCCACGGCTCCTGCATGAGCCCTCTGCAGTGGGCGCGGCGAGGGCACGACCACGGCGCGGCGCTCGCGAGGGACCTCGGCTACACGCCGGTGGCCGTCGGCTACAACAGCGGCCTCCACGTCTCGACCAACGGACGGACGCTCGCTGGCCTGCTCGAGGGTCTCGTCGCCGTCTGGCCCGTGCCGATCGACGAGATCGCGATCCTCGCGCACAGTATGGGCGGCCTGGTGGCCCGCAGCGCCTGCCACGCCGCCGAGGTCGCGGGGCTCGCGTGGCGCGCGAAGCTGCGCAGGGTGGTCTTCCTCGGCACGCCGCATCACGGCGCGCCCCTCGAGCGTGGCGGCAACTGGTTCGAGGTCGTCCTCGGCCTGAGCCGGTACAGCGCGCCGCTCGCACGGCTCGGACGCATCCGGAGCGCGGGCGTCACCGACATGCGCTTCGGCAACGTGCTCGACGAGCACTGGGCCGGGGCAGACCGCTTCGCGCGCGGCGCGGACCGGCGCACGGCCCTGCCGCTGCCTGTGGGTGTCGACTGCTACGCCATCGCGGCGACGACCTCGCCCGGGCCGGGCCGCCGCCTGGCCGGCGACGGGCTCGTCCCGGTCGCCAGCGCGCTCGGTCGTTGCGCGCGCCCCGGTCTCTCCCTCGAGCTCCCCGAGTCGCATCACTGGATCGCCTTCGGCGCGGGGCACCTCGATCTGCTCGACCGCCCCGAAGTCTATGAACGGATCCGGTCCTGGCTGTCGTCGAGCGCGTGACGGGGCGCCCGCGGGATGACCGCGGGTCGGTCGGACCGCCGGGCGGCCGCGTGTCCGACTTCGTGAGCCCGCGCGTGTAGGAGGCGCCGCCGAGCGCCACCTCGGCCGGCGATCCGGGCATCGCCTCGCGCGTGTGGCCGCCCATGTCGAGGCGCAGCAGGTGCGTGCGCCCTCCGGGGCGGATCGCCGCGCATCCCGTGAGCTCGAGCGACGTGGCGACTCTTTCAGCGGACCTGCGTATCCATTCCGCGCGGCGTGGGCTCACAGGGGGCATGGCACTCTCGCTGGCCCTGTTCTTCTGGACGACCGCCCTTGCGCCGCCGCTCTCCCTGGAGGAGGCGGTGCGGCGCGCGGCCGCCGACAACCCGGCGCTGCGGGCCGCGGCCGCGGCCGCCAATGGCGTCGGCGCCCGGCGCGACGAGGCGCGGTCGGCGCTGCTCCCGCGGCTCGACTTCGGCGAGTCGTTCACCCGCACCGACCAGCCGGTGGCCGTCTTCGGGGCGCGCCTGGCGCAGGCCTCCCTGCGGCCCGCGGATCTCGAGATCGACACCCTCGAAGATCCGGACGCCCGAAACGACTTCGTCTCGCGGCTCGACCTGCAGGCGCCGCTCGTCGACGTCGGCCGGTGGTACGCGCTGCGCGCGGCGGCCGGCCACGAGGACGCGGCACGCGGCGCGGTGCGGGCCGACGAGGCGCGCGTCGTCGCGGGGGTCGTCCGCGCATACTTCGGCGCTCGACTGGCCGACGCTCGCCTGGAGGTCGCGCGCGAGGCCGCCGCCGCCGCCCGCGCCGACCTGGATCGAGCGCACGTCATGCGCGACGCGGGCATGGCGACCGACGCCGACGTCCTCGGTCTCGAGACGCAGCGCGCCGCGCTGGACGAGGCGGTCATCGCCGCCGGCGGCGACGTCGCCGTCGCGCGGGCCGAGCTCGCGCGCCTGCTCGGCGCTCCGGTCGACACCGCCTTCGAGCTCACGACCCCGCTCGACTCGGCGTCCGTGCCCGTCGCGCCGGCGGCCGACACGCCCGCGGCGGACCACCCGGCGCTCGCGCAGGCCGACGCGCTCGTGGCGGCCGCGGAGGCGCAGCAGGCCGCAGCGGGCTGGTCGCTGGCGCCGACCCTCGTGGCGCAGGCGTCGCTCGAGCGGCACCGCGCCGAGATCGCGGGCGACGGCGAGATGCACTGGCTCGCGGGCGTCGCTCTGCGGGTGAACCTCTTCGGAGGGCTCGGCGACCGGGCACGGCTCGACGCGGCCGAGGCCGAGCGGTCCCGCGCCGAGGCGCTCCGCGCGGACGCCCGCGCCGGCGTGGCGCTGGCCATCCGCCGCGCGCGCATCGGCCTCGACCAGGCGGCGGCCCGGCGCCGGGTCACCGACGAGGCCGTCGCCCTCGCGCGGGAGAGCCACCGCCTCGAGCGCGCCCGCTTCGAGGCCGGCATGGCCCGCGCCGCGGACGTGCTCCGGACGCGCGCTGCGTTGCTCGACGCCGAGGCGCGGCACCTCGCGGCGCTCCACGCCGCGCGCGTGGCCGCCGCCGACCTCGCCGCCGCCCGGGGCGAGCTGGATCGCCACTGGACCGACAAGGAGACGACGCGATGAACACCCGGGCCCTCACCGTGGCCGCGGCGCTGACCCTCGGCGCCTGCGGCCACCCGCCCGAGCCCCGACCGCGCGCCGCGGCGGCCGAGCCGCGCGAGGTGGCCGTGGCGCCGGCGCAGGTGCAGTCGCTGAAGACGCACTACGTCGCCACCGCGACCGTCCGCGGGCGCAACACCGCGGTCCTCACCAGCAAGGCGATGGGCTACGTCCGGGCGCTGCGCGCGGGCAACGGCGACCACGTCGAGGCCGGGCAGGTGCTCGTCGAGCTCGACGAGCGCGACGCCCGGGCCGGCCTGCAGGGGGCGCGCGCGGGGGTCTCCGGGGCCGACGCCGCGGTGGTGCAGGCGGAGCGCGACCTCGAGGCCGCCCGAGCCGACCTCCACCTGGCGGAGCGCACGCTGGAGCGCATGCGGCGCCTCGCCGGCGAGCGGGCGGTCACGCCGCACGAGCTCGACGAGGCCGAGGCGGGCCATGCCTCGGCGCAGGCGCGGGCGCGGATGGCCGAAGCCGGACTGCGCGCCGCCCGGGCCCGCCTGGGCCAGGCCCGCGCCGGCGTGGAGATGGCCTCGAGCCTGCTCGGGCACCGGCAGGTGGTCGCGCCCTTCGCCGGCCGCGTCGTCGCCCGCCATGTGGACGTCGGCGACATGGCCTCGCCGGGCGCCCCGCTGCTGACCCTCGAGGAGGACGGCGCCCTGCGCGCCGAGGCCGTCGTCGACGAGTCGCAGGCCGGGCGCATCGCGATCGGGGACGCGGCGCGCGTCGAGGTCGAGGCCGCCGGCGCCCGGATCGAAGGCACCGTCGGCGAGATCGTCCCCGCGATCGACGTCGCCTCGCGGGCCTTCGTGGTGAAGGTCGACCTGACCGGCGATCCGGCGGCGCTCCGCCCCGGCATGTTCGCGCGGGTGCGCTTCGCGACGGGCACGGCGGACCGGCTGGTCGTGCCGGCGGCCGCGGTCTCGGTGCGCGGCCAGCTGGAGCGCGTCTTCGTGGCCGAGGGCGACCGCGCGCGGATGCGCTTCGTGACACTCGGCGCCGACCACGACGGGCGCGTCGAGGTGCGCTCCGGCCTCGAGGCGGGCGAGACGGTCGTGCTCGCGCCGCCCGCCGACCTCGCCGACGCCGCGCCCATCCGCGTGCGGCCATGAGGGCCCCGCGCACCGGCGCCGCCGGCCGCCTGGCCGGCGCGTTCATCGCGTCCAAGCTCACGCCGCTCTTCATGGCTTCGGCGGTGGCGCTCGGCGTCTTCGCCGTCGTCCAGCTCCCCCGCGAAGAGGAACCGCAGATCGTCGTGCCGATGATCGACGTCTTCGTCGCCCTGCCCGGCGCCACGCCGCGCGAGGTCGAGGAGCGCGTCACCGCCCCGCTCGAGGCCCTCGTCCGCGAGATCCCCGGCGTCGAGTACGTCTACTCGACGTCGAGCCCGGGCATGAGCACGCTCATCGTGCGCTTCGAGGTGGGCCGCGACGAGGACGACAGCATCCTGCGGCTGCGCGACAAGCTCGCCGCGAACGCCGACCGCGTCGCCGCCGGCGCCGGCCCGCCGAGGATCGAGCCGCGCCGCATCGACGACGTGCCGGTCCTGAGCCTGACCCTCTGGAGCCCACGCTACGACGGGTTCGAGCTGCGTCGCGTGGGCGCCGAGCTGCGGCGCGCGATCGGCGAGGTCACCGACGTCGGCGACGTCGAGATCATCGGCGGCGAGCGCCGGCAGATGCGCGTGCTGCTCGACCCCGAGCGACTGGCGGCGCGGGGCGTGACGCCGCTGGCGGTGTCGGCCGCGCTGGACGCGCAGAACCGCCGCCAGCCCGCGGGCGCGCACACCGCCGGCGACCGCGAGATCCTGGTCGAGGCGGGCACGGCCCTGCGCGACGCCGACGACGTGGGCGCGGTCGTGGTGGGCGCGGCCGGCGGTCGTCCGGTGTTCCTGCGCGACGTGGCCCGCGTCGTCGACGGCGGCGAGGAGCCCTCGACCTACGTCCGCTTCGGCGAGGGCGTGGCGGCGGGCGGGGGCGAGGGCTCGTGGCCCGCGGTGACCCTGGCCGTCGCCAAGCGCAAGGGCACGAACGCGGTGCAGGTCGTCGAGGCCGTCCTCGCCAAGGTCGAGGCCGCGCGCGGCGACCTCCTGCCCGGGGACGTGCACGTCACCGTCACCCGCGACTACGGCGAGACCGCCGACGAGAAGAGCAACGAGCTGCTCCTGCACATGGCCATCGCGGTCGTGAGCGTGGCGCTGCTCGTCCTGGTGACCCTGGGACGCCGAGAGGCCGTCATCGTCTTCCTCGCCATCCCCGTCACCCTCGCATTGACCCTCGCCGTCTTCCATCTCTACGGCTATACGCTCAATCGCATCACGCTCTTCGCCCTGATCTTCTCGATCGGCATCCTGGTCGACGACGCGATCGTGGTGGTCGAGAACATCGCGCGCCACGCCCGCCTCCCGGAGAACCGGGGGCGCGGCCTGCGCGACATCGCCATCCGCGCCGTGGCCGAGGTGGGCAACCCGACGATCCTGGCGACGATGACCGTCGTCGCGGCCATCCTGCCGATGGCGTTCGTCCGCGGGCTGATGGGGCCCTACATGCGGCCCATCCCCGTCGGCGCGACGGCGGCGATGGTCTTCTCGCTGGTGGTGGCCTTCATCGTCACGCCGTGGGCCTCGGTGCGGCTGCTGAAGGAGGGTGGGCACGACCACGGCGAGGCCGAGAGCCGCAGCACCCGCTTCTACCGCCGCGTCATGGGGGCGCTGCTCGCCACCGCGCCGCGCCGCTGGGGCTTCCTGGGCTCGGTCGTGCTGCTGCTGCTGGGCTCGATGGCGCTCGTCGGCACCGGCTTCGTGCAGGTGAAGATGCTGCCCTTCGACGACAAGAGCGAGTTCCAGGTCATGGTCGACCTGCCCGAGGGCGCCTCGCTCGAGCGCACGGCGCGCGTCGCCCAGGCCGTCGCCGACGAGGTGCGCCGGGATCCCGACGTCGTGGCGTACCAGACCTACGTCGGCACGTCGGGGCCGTTCACGTTCAACGGCCTCGTGCGGCACTACTTCCTGCGCGGCGGGGCCAACGTCGCCGACGTGATGGTCCAGCTCGTCCCCAAGGGCGAGCGGGCCGCGCAGAGCCACGACATCGCGCGGCGCGTGCGGCAGGTCGTCACGCCGGTGGCGGCGCGCTTCGGCGCCCGCGTGCAGGTCGTCGAGGTGCCGCCGGGGCCGCCGGTCCTGCAGACGATGGTGGCCGAGGTCTACGGCCCCGATCCCGAGCAACAGCTCGAGGTCGCCCGCGGCGTGATGGCCGAGATGGAGGCGCTGCCCGGCGTCGTCGACGTCGACTGGTACGTCGAGGCGGCCCAGCCCAAGCGGCGCCTGCTCGTCGACGAGGTGAAGGCCGCGCTGCACGGCATCGGCGAGGCCGAGGTGGCGCGCACGTTGCGCCTCGCGCTGTCGGGCGAGACCGCGGGCCTGCTGCACGCCGAGCGCGAGCGCGACGACGTGCCGGTGGTCGTGCAGCTCGACCGCGCCACGCGCGCCGACCCCGAGCGCCTCGGCGCCCTGCACGTCGGCGCCCGCGACGGCGGCCTGGTGAGCCTGGCCGAGCTGGTGCGCCCCGAGGAGGGCGTCGAGGCGCGCAGCATCTACCGCAAGAACTCCAAGCGCGTGGTCTACGTGACGGCCGACCTGGCCGGCGAGATCGAGAGCCCCGTCTACGCGATGCTCGCGCTCGGGCCGAAGCTGGCGGCGATGGACATCCCCGGCGGCGGCGCCCTCCAGCAGCACACCGCCGAGCAGCCGTTCCACACCGATCGCTACGCGGTGAAGTGGGACGGCGAGTGGCACATCACCTACGAGGTGTTCCGCGACCTGGGCCTGGCCTTCGCCGCGGTGCTCGTCCTCATCTACGTGCTGGTCGTGGCGTGGTTCCAGTCGTTCCTCACGCCGCTGGTGATCATGAGCGCCATCCCGTTCTCGCTGGTGGGCATCCTGCCGGCCCACGGGATGATGGGCGCCTTCTTCACCGCGACGTCGATGATCGGCTTCATCGCTGGCGCCGGCATCGTGGTGCGCAACTCGATCATCCTGGTCGACTTCGTCGAGCTGCGCCTGCGCGAGGGCATGCCGCTGGCCGAGGCCGTCGTCGACGCCGGCGCGGTGCGCTTCCGGCCGATGCTGCTGACGGCCGCCGCCGTGGTGGTCGGCGCGGCGGTCATCCTCTTCGACCCGATCTTCCAGGGGCTCGCCATCTCGCTGGTCGCCGGCGAGGTGGCCTCGCTCTTCCTGTCCCGCCTGACGGTGCCGGTCGTGTACTTCATGGTGAAGCGCCGGCAGGAGAAACGACGGGCCGCGCCGGTCGCGGCCGCGGGCGAGGCGGACGCCTGCGTGGAGCTCGCCTGATGACGATCAATCGGTACCTGCGCCTCATCGCCGGCTCGTTCGTGCTGCTGTCGGTGGCGCTGGCGCACTTCGTGTCGCCCTGGTTCCTGCTGTTCACGGCCTTCGTGGGCCTGAACCAGGTGCAGTCCGCTTTCTCCAATCGTTGCCTGATGATGGCGCTGCTGCGGCGCCTGAAGGTGCGCGACGACACCGGCGGCTCGCACTCCTGCTGACGGGGGGCTACCCTCGCCGGCGTGACCGCCTCCCCCGACCAGGACCTGCTCGCCGCCGCGCGCGCCGGCGACCGGGCGGCGCTCGAGGCGCTGCTGCAGCACCACGAGCGCCGAATCTACGACTTCGGCCTGCGCATGTGCCGGCACCCCGAGGACGCCGAGGACGTGCTGCAGGAGACGCTGCTGACGGCCGCGCGCCGGCTCGACGGCTTCCGCGGCGAGTCGGCGCTGTCGACGTGGCTCTACGCGATCGCGCGCAGCCACTGCATCAAGCGACGCACGCGCCGCCGCAGCGTCGCCGCGTCGGTCGTCCTGGACGAGGCGACCGGTCGCGAGCTCGCCGATCCCGCGCCCGACCCCGCGGAGCAGGCGGCGGCGCGCGAGCTCGTCGATCAGGTGCGCGCGGCCCTCGCCTCGCTGACGCGCGAGCAGCGCGAGGTGCTGGTCTTGCGCGACGGCGAGGGGCTGACCGCGCCGGAGGTGGCGGCGGTCCTCGGCATCGACGTCGGCGCGGTGAAGGCCCGCCTGCACCGCGCCCGCGCCGCGCTGCGCGAGCGGCTCGGCGCCGCGTTCGCCGCCCCGGCGCCCGCCGGCGGCGAGTGCGTGGACGTGCCGGCGCTCTACTCCCGCCACCTCGAGGGCGACATCGACGCGGGCACGTGCGCGCGCATGGAGCGACACCTCGCCGGCTGCGGCGCGTGCCGCGCGAGCTGCGAGGCCGTGCGGCACGCGCTCCGCCTGTGCCGCGCGGTCGGCGACGACCCGGTCCCGCCCGCCGTGCAGCAGCGCCTGCGCGCCGCCCTGAAGGCCTGCCTCGACGCCCGCTGACGGCGCCGCGTCCCGCTGCGAGTGAGGTTGACGTCGGGGTGACGCGCTGCGACCCTGTTAGCTAGTAAATACTCGCTAATTGGAGTGGCGATGTCCGACCGCAGCTTCCACACCGCGCCGTTTCTGTTCGGCGGCGCCGCGATCATCTTCGGCCTCGCCACCCTGAAGGAGGGCGGCTCGGTCCTCTTCATCGACGGCGCGTCGCGCGCCGAGGCCGGGGCCTTCGTGCCGTTCGTGGTGTGGACCAACTTCCTCGCCGGGTTCGCCTACCTGGCGGCGGGCTTCGGGCTCGTCCGCGGGCGACCCTGGGCGGCCCGCCTCGCGCTGGGCCTCGCCGCGGTGACGGTGCTGCTCGCCGTGGCCTTCGGCGTCCACGTCGCCCTCGGCGGGGCCTACGAGCGCCGCACCGTGGCGGCGCTGGCCGTCCGCGCCGCGTTCTGGATCGTCACCGCCACCGTGAGCACGCGCGGCCTGCGTCCGGCGCTCTCGTAGGCGACCGCCCCCCGGCCGACGCGTGCCCCGCGGCGCCGGTCCCGCGGACGGCGAAGCTGCGCGCGTAAGGGTCGAATCGAGACGATCTCGCTTGCAATCGATCAACCGAAGTTCATAACTAGACCGCAGTACATTATTGGACGTCGGTCATGGTCGCGCGGGGGCGAGGCCGGATTCAGCGGCGGATGGAGGCGACGCGGGAGCGCATCCTCCACACGGCGCTCGACCTGTTCCTGCGCAAGGGTCTCGAGCAGACGACGATCGCCGAGATCGCCGAGGCGGCCGACGTCGCGCGGGGCACCTTCTTCAACTACTTCCCGACCAAGGAAGCCATCTTCAACTACCTCGGGCGGCACCTGCTCGAGCGCATGGTCGCGAGCCTGCCGCCGCCGGGGACGGAGCGCCGCCCCGCGAAGGAGCGGCTGGTCGAGTTCTTCCTGCCGGCCTGCGCCTGGCACGCGGCGAACCCGGCGCTCAGCCGCTTCGCGTACCAGGTGTTCGTGCGCGACTCGGCCGTGCTCGAGGCCGAGGAGAGCAACCTCGGCCCTCTCTTCGAGATGCTCGCGGCGCTCGTGCGCGACGGGCAGCGCAGCGGCGAGCTCTCGCCCGACTTCGAGGCTGAGGACGCCGCCACGCTGCTCTTCGGCGCCTACTTCAGCGCGCTGCGGAGCTGGCACGTCGACGGCAACGAGCGCCCCCTCGGGGAGATGATGCGGTCGCTCGTCCACCTCGTCATCCGGGGGCTCGAGCCATGAGCGCGCCGCGGGCCGTGTGTCTCGCCATCGCCTTCGCCGCCGCCTCGGCGCACGCCCAGGAGGTGTCCGTCCGCGGCCACCTCGAGTGGATCACGGCGGTGCGCGGCACGCTCCCCGCCGACACCGAGGTCAACCCCGACAACCGCGTGTTCGCCCTCCCTCAGCTCCTGGGTCAGACGGAGCTGCGCCCGAGCCTGCGCCTCGATTTCGATGCCACGCTGCAGCTCGTCCTGCGGCCGCGCTTCCTCGTCGTCGCCGAGAAGGCGCGCACGGGTGACGCGTGGCAGGACGCGGAGGGCGAGGCCTCCGCGGAGTGGACGGAGCTCTACGGCACCTGGAACGTCTCCGACTCCGTGCAGCTCACATACGGCCTGCAGAACTTCCAGTGGGGTCCGGCGGAGCTCCTGGGACCGAGCAACCGTCTGTTCCACGAGGTCGGCTTCAACAGAGACCCCGTGTATCACGTGCGCGGCAAGCACCTCGTGCGCGTGAACCTCAGCGCCGGCCGCGAGTGGAGCCTGATCGTGCTCGCCGAGGTCGCGCCCAACCACGATCCGGCCTTCGTGGCCGGGGAGCCGTTCGAGTCGAAGGGGCAGGTCAAGGTCGAGTACGCGTCCGACGATGGCGCCTGGTACGCGGGTCTCACCGGCGGCGCCGCGGCCGAGTCGCGGCCCTGGTGGGGCGAGTACGCGATGGTCTCGATCGGCGACGCCGTCTCGGCTTACGTCGACGCCACCCACGCGCAGGGCTCGCGCGCATGGTACCCGGTCGCGACCGGCGGCGGCCGCGCGGTCTTCGAACAGACGCGCAAGGACGAGGCGCGCGTCCGGACCCTCGCCGTCGGCGGCCTTCGCTATGCCTTCGAGTCGGGCGACGATCTGCGCCTCGAGTACGTCTTCGACGACGCCGGCTACACGCGCGAACAGATCGAGCTCGCGCCGGTCGCCCTGCGCAGCGCCCTGTCGCGCGCCCAGGCGGAGCCGTACTTCGCGCCGGGCCTCGAGCTGCTCTCGCGGCACCTCGTGTACGGCTCGCTGCGCGTCCCGGCCCTGCCGCCGTCGAAGCGCCTCACGTTCCACGCCCGCTATCTGTACTCGCTCACCGACGGATCGGGCCTCGCCTATCCCACCCTCCTGGCGGAGGTGGGTGAGGCATGGGCGCTCTTCCTGTCGGCGGGCATCGCGCACGGCCCCGAGGAGGGCGAGCTCTCCCGGCTGGCGCGAGCGACCGTGGTGCTCGGCGTCGTCCTCTCGCAGTAGACCTTCTCAGGGAGCCCGCCATGTCAGGCAGCGTCGTCAAGCTCGAAGAGGTGCACAAGTCCTACCGACTCGGACAGACCTCGGTGCCCGCGCTGCGCGGCCTGAGCCTCGAGCTCCGGCGCGGCGAGTTCACCGCGCTCGTCGGCGCGTCCGGCTCCGGCAAGAGCACGTTGCTCAACCTCGTCGGCGGCATCGACGAGCCCGACTCGGGGCGGGTGCTCGTCGAAGGCACCGACGTCGCGACGCTGCCCGACGACGAGCGCAGCCGCCTGCGCAACCAGAAGATCGGCTTCATCTTCCAGTCCTTCAACCTCGTGCCGGTGCTCGACGTCTTCGAGAACGTCGAGCTGCCGCTCCTGATCAACCGCCGCATCCCGGCCTCGGAGCGCCGCGATCGCGTGCGGGCCGCCGTCGAGGACGTCGGGCTCGCCGACTTCGCCCGCCACCTGCCCGACCAGCTCTCGGGCGGCCAGCGGCAGCGCGTCGCCATCGCGCGCGCGCTCGTCGCCGACCCGCTGTTGGTGCTCGCCGACGAGCCGACGGCCAACCTCGACTCGGTCACCACCCATCGCATCGTGGATCTGATGCTCGAGCTCAACGCACGGCGGGGCGTCACCTTCTTCTTCAGCACACACGACGAGAAGCTGATGTCTCGCGTGGCCCGCGTCGTCCGCATCAGCGACGGGACGGTGGTGTCGTGAAGGACGCGTGGCGCCTCGCCCTGCGCAACCTCGCGCGCAACCGACGCCGGAATCTCGCGACCGGCGTGGCGATCGCGTTCGGCTTCGCGGGCATGATGCTGCTCGGCGGCTATGCCATCCGGATCGAGTCGTTCCTGCGGACGAACGCGGTCTATCTGCAGCGCGTCGGGCACCTGGCCATCTACAAGGAGGGCGGCCTCGAGAAGGCGTCGACGAAGCCGGCGAAGTACGGCCTCGACGCCGCCGAGCAGGCGCGCGTCGCCGAGGTGCTCGCCGCCGAGCCCGAGGTGGAGCTCACGGCGCGCTACCTGCGCGGCGTCGGCCTCGCCGGCAACGGCTGCAAGAGCGTTCCGTTCACTGCGCTCGGCGTCGAGCCCGAGGTCGAGGCGCGCCTGCTCGGCCACCCGGAGGTCCAGCGCGTGAGCCCCGAGCTCGCGCGGCCGGTGCGCGGCAAGCCGCTCGCCGAGTACCCCGCGGTCGACGGCGCGGTCGCCCTGAGCACCGGCCTCGCGCGCCTGCTCGGAAAGTCGCGGATTCACGACGAGATCGCCGGCGCCGCGCCGGAGGCCGGCCTGCCCGACTGCGCCGCGCCCGACGCGACCGCCCGCCTCGCCGCCGACGCCAACGTCCAGCTCGCCGGGCTCACGTACGGCGGCTCGCTCTCCGCGATCGACGGCGAGATCGTCAACGTGTTCCGCACACCGCTCGCCGAGACCGAGGACGGCACGCTCGTCGCGACGCTGGAGGGGCTCCAGCGCCTCTACGAGACCGACCAGGTCACGTACATGGCCGCCTTCCTGAAGGACGACGGTCGCGCGAAGGCGCTGGCGCCGGTCCTCGAGCGCCGCCTGCGCGAGGCCGGCCTCGCCGTGTCGGTGTACCCGTTCGACGACGAGCGCATCAGCCCGTACTACGTCGGATCGATGGGCATGATCGGCTCGATCGTGCTCTTCATCGGCGTGCTCGTGACGGCGGTCGTGTCGCTGTCGATGCTGAACGCGATGACGCTCACGGTGCTCGAGCGCACGCGCGAGATCGGCATGTTCCGCGCGCTCGGGTTCACGCGCCGGCAGATGCTCGGCCTGTTCCTGCGCGAGGCCACGGCGCTCACGGTGCTCGCGCTCGGTGCGGGGGCGCTGCTCGGCGGGGCGGTGGCGGCGGCGGTGAACGCGGCGAACATCCGCTTCAAGCCGCCCGGCATCTCGGGCGACATGCAGCTGCTCATCACCCCCACGGCGGGCCTCTGTCTCACGCTCGTCGCGATCCTGCTGCCCCTGTCATTGCTCGTGACCCTGCGTGCCGTGCGGCGCCGCACGCGCGAGCGGGTCGTCACGCTGCTCACCGAAGCGGCCGCCTGAACGGGAGAAAGACACCATGAAGCGACACATCCTGTCCCTGATCGGCCTGCTGATGGTCTCCGCCGCACATGCGGAGACGCCGGACGCGACCGAGCTCCTGCGCGCCTCCGACCGATCGCGCGGCGGCATCGCCAGCGGCATCACCTGGCAGATCGACCTGCAGGCCGTCGAGGACGGCGAGACCTCGACGCGCGCCTACCTCGTCAAGGCGAAGGGCAACGACGCGCTCGCCGAGGCGACGGCGCCGCCGCGCAACAAGGGCGAGGTCATGCTGTTCAACGACCGCACGATCTGGTTCGTGAAGCCGGGGCTGCGCAAACCGGTCTCGATCTCGGCGCGGCAGCGGCTGTCGGGCGAGGCGGCCAACGGCGACATCGCCAGCACGAACTACGCGCGCGATTACGACGGCGCGGTCGTCGGCGAGGAGACGGTGAACGGGCAGCCGGCCTGGAAGCTCGAGCTCAAGGCCAAGGCGAAGAACGTCACCTACGACCGCATCCGCTACTGGATCTCGAAGGACCGCAGGCTCGGCGTGAAGGCAGAGTTCCTGACGGTCTCCGGCGACGTCTTCAAGATCGCCACCTTCGACTACGGCAACCGGATGACCGTCGACGGCGTCGAGCTCGACTTCGTGAGCCGGATGACGATCACCGACGCGTCCCAGCCCTCCGACATCACCACGATCACGTTTCGCGAGCCCAAGGCGGAGAGCCATCCGGCGAGCCTCTTCAACATCAACAACGTCGGGCGCTGACGATGGCCGGCACCGCACTCCGCCCGCTGGCGCGCATGGCATGGCGCAACGTGCGCCGCAACTGGCGGCACAGTCTCGCCGCGATGCTCGCCGTCGTCGTCGGCTTCGTCGCGATCTGTCTGTTCGAGGGCTACATCGGCGAGCTGCGGCGCACGCAGGCCGATGGCTTCGCCCAGCGCGTCATGTACGGCGACCTGCTCGTCGAGAAGCGGGGCGCCAGCCGCGGCGAGGCCGGCGAGGCGCCCTTCGAGTCCGCGCTCGGGGAGCGCGAGCAGGCGTTCCTCGAGGGCTTCCTGCGCGAGCGGGCCGACGAGGTCGAGGCGCGCGTGCGCTTGCTCTACGCCTCGGGCATGGCCGGCGCGGGGCGCAGCAGCGCGATCTTCCTCGCCATGGGCTTCGACGTGGCCGAAGGCGCCGTCTTGCGCCGCGACTGGGCCTGGAACGCGCTCGCCGGCAAGCCGCTGCAGGACGTCGGCCCCGCCGGCGCCGTCATCGGCAGGGGCCTCGGCGCAGCGCTCGACTGCGTGCCCGAGCCGGGGCACACGGTCATGGGGGCCGACGGCCATCCCATCCCCGTCGAGCGCCCCTTCACGTGCCGGCGTCCGCGCTTGCAGCTCACCGCGACGACCGAGACCGGGCAGCTCAACGTGGTCGAGCCGACGGTCGGCGGCATCATCGACGGCGTGATGAAGGAGCTCGACGACCGGCTGGTGATGATGCCGCTGCCGATGGCCCAGCAGCTCCTCGATACGCGGGTCGTCTCGGTGTACAGCATCGCCCTGCGCGACCGGGGCGATCGCGACGCCTTCGCCGCCGAGCTCGCCGAGGCCGCGCGCGCCCGCGGCATCGAGCTCGACGTCATGCGCTGGGAGGACCACCCCACCGCGGAGCTGTTGCGGCGCGGCCTCGAGCTCCTCGGCGTCTACCGCAGCTTCATCGTGCTGGTGGTCGTCGTCATCGCCGGCATGTCGGTCCTGACGACGATGATGAAGTCGGTGAGCGAGCGCACGCGCGAGATCGGCACGCTGCGCAGCCTCGGCTTCCTGCGGCGGCACGTCGTGTCGCTGTTCGCGATGGAGGCTGGCCTGTTGGCGCTGCTCTCGGCGGCGGCGGGGCTGGTCGTGACGTTGGCGCTGACGCTTGCGCTCAACTCGACCGGGCTGAGCTACCGGGCGGGGGTCCTGGCCGCGCCCATCCCGCTCTCGGTGGGCATCGTGCCCGGCGCCTACCTGTTCGCCGCGCTCTTCCTCGGCGGCGTCGCGGCGGCCGCGGCCGTGCTGCCTGCGCGCCGCGCCGCGCGCATGTCGATCCCCGCCGCGCTCGGCCACGTCTGAACGACGACCGCCGGCTGCGCGCGCCCCGCGGCGACGCGGCATCGGCAGCCCAGATAAGAACGCCCGGGCCCTGGGGCACTGGTGAAGCGGCGGGGGGCACGATTCTTGACCGTCTCTCCGAGGCGGCGCTAGCGTGGCGGGTCCGCCGGCCGGGGGGACGGCGCGCGGGAGGCTGCTCGATGCGGATGCGTGCTCTTTCCTGGCGTTCCGGTTGCGTCGCGACGCTGGCGTTCTCGTTGGCCGGCTGCGGCGACGACGCGGCGTCCGGCGCCGAAGAGGTGATCGATCCCGGCCAGCGGCCGGGCGTCCAGCGAGACGCCGGGCGCTACGACGATACGCGTCGCGCCGACGCCGGCGGCTCGGCGCCCGACGCGACGCCCGTGTGGCCCGACGCAGGCGCGGGCGACGCCGACGCGGCCCCCGGCGAGGCCTGCGCCGACGGCGACCGCCGCGCCTGCGAAGGCGGCTGCCAGGGCGTCCAGACGTGCGCCGACGGGGCGTGGGGCGCCTGCGTGGGGCCCGCCGAGACCTGCAACGACCGCGACGACGACTGCGACGGCGAGATCGACGAGGACTTCCCCGCGCTCGGTCAGCCTTGCACCGAGGGCGCCGAGGGCTGCCTCGCCGAGGGCACGAAGCGCTGCACGCCCGACGGCACCGGCACGTTCTGCGACGCGGAGCAGCCCGCGCCCCAGCGCGAGTCGTGCGACGGTCTCGACAACGACTGCGACGGCATCATCGACAACGGCTACCTGTCGCCGTGCTGTAGCCGCGACGAGCACTGCCTCGGCGGCCAGCGCTGCATCGACAACGTGTGCGGTGGCGGACCGCTCCCGCCCGGTGATCCGGGCGGTGGCGGCGGCGGTGGTGGCGGCGGCTCGTGCGCCGCGCCGGTGCCCATCGACGCGGCGATCATGCAGGGCGACTCCTCCGTCGGCGGCGGCGGCGACCGCGGCAGCTGCGGCGGCGCCGGGCCGTCGGTGGTCTACACGCTCGAGGTCGACGAGCCCGGGCGCCTGCTCGTCGCCGTCGCGCCCGCCGGGCTGTCCGACCCGGTGACCTACGTTCGCACCGACTGCGACGATCCGCGCACCGAGGTGGCCTGCAACGACGACGGCGGCTTCGGCCTCGGCTCCGAGGCCGTCTTCGACGCCGTGCCCGGCCGCACCTACTACATCGTGGTCGACGACGTCGGGCGCGGGGGGCCGTTCCTGCTGTCGGTCGAGCCCGCGGGGGGCGGGATCGGCGAGTGCATCGACGACCTCGACTGCTTCGGCGGCGCCTGCATCCAGGGCGCCTGCGTCGACGTGGAGTGTGTCGACGACCTCGACTGCTGGGACGGCGTGTGCGTCGACAACGCCTGCGTCGAGTGCGCTCGCGACCGCGACTGCTGGGCCGGCGAGGTCTGCGACGCCGGCTTCTGCGCGCGCGCGCCGGTCGAGCCCGAGTGTCGCGCCGACGCCGACTGCGGCAACGGCGAGGTGTGTCGCGCTGGCGCTTGCGAGGCGCCCGCCGGGCCCATCGCCGGCTCGTGCGCGATGCCGATCGTGCTCGAGGCGTTCGGGGAGTACGACGGCAACACCCGCGGCGCCCCTTCCGCGCTGCGCGGCAACTGCGGGCCGTCCGGCAACTCGCCCGAGCAGGTCTACACCTTCACGCTCGACGTGGCGACGCGCGTCCGCATCGAGACCGACGGCTTCGACACGCTCGTGTACGTGCGGCGCGCCTGCGACAACAGCCAGGAGGTCACCTGCAACGACGACGGGCGGCAGGGCGCGGGCTCCGTCGTCGAGTTCAACGCCGCAGCGGGCCAGCCGTACTTCGTCGTGGTCGACGGCTACAACGGCGCCAGCGGCGCGTACACGCTGAGCTTCTCGCGCGTCGGCGCCGAGCCGGCGCCGCCGCCCCCGCCGCCCGAAGCCTGCGCGGCCTGCGGCGCCGACGAGATCTGCGCCGGCGGCGCGTGCCATCCCGCGCCGCGCGGCGTGTGCAACGGCGCCATCGTCCTCGCCGGGCGCGGCCAGGTCCTCGGCTCGACGGTCGGCGGCGAGAACCTCGTCGGCCCGCCGCCCGTCTGCGCCGACGACGGCAACTCGGCCGAGGTGGTGTTCGCGCTCGCCTCCGAGACCGACGACCCGATCACGCTCAACACCGTCGGCTCCGACATGGACACCGTCCTCTACGTGATGGGCGCCTGCGAGCCGGGCCCGGCCGTTGCCTGCAACGACGACGGCGCGGCCATCGGTCCGGCGTCGCGCGTCACCTTCCGCCCCGAGCCCGGTCACCTCTACTTCGTCGTCGTCGACGGCTACGGCAGCGACGCGGGCGACTTCGTCCTCACCTGGGAGTAGCCGCTCGGTCCTTGCACCGGTTGGACCCGCGCCCGGCCCTCCGGTTATCGTCGGCCGACTCGGAGGTGGGGATGCGCCTGCGCGCTTGGGCGCTGTGGTTGAGCCTGGGGGCGGGTTGCGCGAGCGAGGCGCCGCCCGCCGACGAGGGGCCGCCCGCGGCGGACGCCGCGACGTGCTTCGACCACTGCCGGACGGGCCAGCGGCGGTGCGCCGAGGACGGCGCCGCCCAGACGTGCGCCGACTACGACGACGACGGCTGTGTCGAGTGGGGGGGCGACGTGGTCTGCCCCGAGGAGACGCGCTGCGTCGCGGGTGGCTGCGCGGCCGCCTGCGCCCACGCCTGCGAGATCGGCGAGTCGGTATGCGGCGGGGGCGGCGTGCGCGCGTGCACCGTCGCCCCGGGCGGCTGCCGCGTCCTCGCGGAGCCGGTCGCCTGCAATCCCGGCGAGCGCTGCGATGACGGCGCCTGCGTCCCCGAGGGCCGCGCCTGCAACAACGGTTGCGCCACCGAGGGCGATCGCGAGTGCATGGGCGACGGCTACCGTCGCTGCGGCCGCTTCGACGAGGACCGCTGCCTCGAGTGGTCGACCAGCGTGCCGTGCCCCGACGGGCAGACGTGTCGCGACGGCGAGTGCGTGCCCGGCTGCACCGACGAGTGCGTCGCCGGCGAGACGCGCTGCGTAGCCGGCGGGCGCGCCGGTTGCGGCCAGCACGACGAGGACGCCTGCCTCGACCTCTCTCTGCCCACGCCTTGCGCCGACGACGAGCGCTGCGACGAGGGCGCGTGCGTGCCCGCCGGCCAGGCCTGCCAGGACGCCTGCCCGCGCGACGGCGACACGGTGTGCGAGAGCGGTGGCTTCCGTCGCTGCGGGCACTACGACGAGGATCCGTGCATCGACCTGTCGCCGATCGCGGCCTGCGCCCAGTTCGAGGTGTGCGTCGACGGCGTGTGCGGGCGAGGCTGCGCTGATGTCTGCGCCGCAGGGGCGCGCCGTTGCGGCGCCGCGGGCGTCGAGACCTGCGCCGACGGCGACGGCGACGGCTGTCGCGAGTGGGGCGCGGCCCAGGCGTGTCCCGCGGGCCAGCGATGCGACGACGGCGGGTGCGTGCCCGCGGCTCAGCCCTGCGAGGACGCCTGCGCCGGCGGCGCGCGTCGCTGCGGCGCCGGCGGCGTCATTGCCTGCGCCGACGTCGACGACGACCCGTGCGTCGAATGGGCGGCGGCGGCGCCCTGCCCCCCGGGCGAGCGGTGCGAGGGGGCGGGCGAGTGTGTCCCCGACTGCGTCGACGAGTGCGAGGCGGGCACGACGGCCTGCGTCGGCGACGGCGTGGCCGACTGCGGGCAGCACGATGCCGATCCCTGCCTCGACCGCGGCCCCGCGGTGGCCTGTCCGGCGAACCAGAGCTGCTCCGGCGGGCGGTGCCGCGCCGACTGCCTCGACGACTGCGACGTCGCCGGCCAGCGCAACTGCGGGGCCGGAAACGGCGTGATCGAGTGCGGGCAGTACGACGCCGACGGCTGCCGCGACTGGTCGAGCCCCACGCCCTGCGGCGCCAACGACCAGTGCCGGGACGGCGCCTGCGTGGTGTTGTGCCGCGACGAGTGCGAGGAGGGCGACCGCCGCTGCGCCGGCGACGGCTTCGAGACCTGTGGCCAGTACGACGCCGACCCATGCCTCGAGTGGGGCGGTGCCGCGGCCTGTCCCGCCGGCCGGGTGTGCGCGGATGGCATCTGCCCCGAGCCCCCGCCGTGCGACGTACCGACCGCCGTCGGCGAGACGGTGGAGCTGCAGGGCATGCCCGCGTTCGACGGCAACTCGAACCCGCTGCCCTGCCTCGACGTCGTCCCGACCGCGGCGGGCTTCGCCGTCGCCGCCGGCAGCTGGGACAACATGCGCTTCGCCCTCACCGACCTCGACGGCCGGCTGCAGGCCGGTCCGCACATCCTCGGCAACGACTTTTTCGGCGGCTGGGGTCGCAGCGACGCCTACCACCCGTCGATCGTTCGTGGCGCCGACCAGTTCCTCGTCACCTGGTCGGGGTTCAGCAACCAGGGCAACCGCGACATCTACCTGCGCCGCCTCACGCCGCAGGGGCAGCCGATCGCCGTCGGCAACATGGTGATCTCGCAGCGAAAGGGCTTCAACCCGGTCATCGCCGCCGGCGGTCCGGCCTACCAGGTCTTCTTCAACGCGTACTGGGAGGTCGTGCGCATCGACCTGACGGCGCTCGGCGAGCCGCAGATGCCCCAGCCGGTGATCACGGCCCGCAACGGTGACACGCGCGAGAACGGCTATGTCGACGTCGCGCGAACGCCCGAAGGGACGCTGGGCCTGGCCCACGCCCACGCCGGCGACGACTTCGGCACGCCCCGCGCCCGTTTTCGGCGACTGAACGCGGATGGCTCGCCGGGCGGCAACGAGGTGGACCTGGGCGACGCGTCGCGCGACAGCATCCGCAAGGGCCTGCACCTCGTCGGCCTGCCCCGCGATCGGTTCGCGCTCGTCTGGCAGAGCACCGCCGCCGACGCCAACCGCACGCGCGTGATCCACCTGGCGATCCTGAACCGCGACGGCGTGGAGCAATCGCGCCTGCGTCTGAACGACGTCGAGCCGTCCGGGCCGTTTCTGCCGCACCTCGACCTTTACGCCGTCGGCTACGACGGCACGCGCCTCGCCATCGCCCACCGCCGCGAGTTCCCCGGCCTCGAGCCGGCGCACCATGCCATCCAGTGGGTGGACGTCGAGGCACGCGCCGGCGGCCGCCTCGACCTCGGCGCGCTCATGGGATTCCCCGTGCGCCACCCGGGCGACGGCGGCTGGCGCGTGTTCGTGCCCGGCCAGAACGTGCGTGTGGCGCCGCTGCGCTGTCCGTAGCGTCAGTCTCGAGCAGCCCGATGGGGGGGCACAACCCCTGGTGGTTGTACCGAGCGTACCGTCCTCGCTTCAGATGCGGACGAGCAGGATCGTGCTCAGGTAGGCCACGTATGCCAGGACGAAGCCGGCCCCCTCCGCGCGGGAGATGCGCCGACCGCTGATGAAGACCGGCACGCAGGCGAGCGCGACGCCGACCTGCAGCAACAGATCGATGCGCACCGCCTCGAGCGGCACGGCGACGCCGCCCTCCGACACGAGGCAGGTCACCGCCAGGATGACGCAGATGTTGTAGACCCCACTGCCCAGCAGGTTGCCGACGGCGACGTCCCGCTCCCGGCGCAGGGTCGCGACGATGATGATCACGATCTCCGGGGCCGACGTGCCGACGCCGACGATCGTGAGGCCGACGATGGCCTCGGAGACGCCGTTGAGGCGGGCGGCCTCCACGGCGCCGCGCACCATCCACTCGGCGCCGGCGATCGTGCAGCCGATGCCCGCGACGACGAAGAGCAGGTTTCGCCAGACGCCGCCGTGGGGTCCGGGCCGGGCGCCGAACTCGCCGGCGAACTCCTGCTCGACCTTTGCCGACTCGCGTCGGCCGTAGTCGACGAGCAGCGCGGTGTAGGCGACGGCGATGCCGAGCAGCAGGAGCGCGTCGCCCCGCGACAGCAGGCCGTCCCACGCGAGCACGGTGAGCGTGAACGCCGCGAGCACCATCACCGGCAGGTCGAGGCGGACGGTCTGCAGCTCGATCGCCGCGGGCATCACGAGCGCGCTCGCCCCGAGGATGAAGAGGGTGTTGAAGATGTTCGTGCCGGCGATGTTCGCCACGACGATGCCCGTGTTGCCCTCGAGGCTGGCGGTGATGCCGACGACGAGCTCCGGCGTGCTCGTGCCGATGGCGACGACGGTCAGGCCGACCATCAGCGGCGAGATGCGCAGGCCGCGGGCGAGCCGGGCGGCGCCGCGCACGAGCACGTCGGCGCCCACGCCGAGCAGCAGGATCCCTGCGAGCAGCAGCCCGAGGATTTCGAGGGTCAAGCGGCGGTCTCAGGCGGGCTGCCGCACGACGAGCACGTCGCCGGGCACCTCGCCGACGAGTGTCTCGGCGACGCTGCCGAGGAGGGTGCGCGCGAGCCATCCGCGCCCGTGGGTGCCGACCACGACGAGATCCACCCCGCGGGTCTGGACGAGCTCGTCGAGCAGCGGGCCCGGGCGGCCGTACTCGCACAGCACGGGGATGTGGCGCCCGGCGGCCGCGGGCGTGGCGGCGAGGAAGGCCTCGGCGTCGCGCCGGGCGGCCTCGGCGCCGGCGTCGCGGGCCTCCGTCCGGTCGGCGAGCATGCCTTCGTAGGGCACGTCGAACGCATGGAAGAGCGTCACGCGCGCTTCGGGGAAGGTGGCGAGCGCGCGCTCGAGCGCGCTGCGCGACGGCTCGGAGAAGTCGCTGGCCACCACCACGCTGCGGTAGGGCCCGCCGGGCCGCGCCTTGACCACGAGGATGGGCACGCTCGCCCGGCGCAGCAACGCGTCGACCGTGGTGCCGAGCAGCCAGCGGCCGAGCGTCTCGTTGCGTGCGACGCCGGTCACGACGAGGTCGCACCCGAAGCGCTCGACGGCTTCGACGATGACGGACGCGGGCTCGCCGTACTCCACGACGATCGTCAGGTGGGGCGGCGGGTCGCGCAGGTCGGCACGCACGCGATCGAGTGCCAGAGCCCGTGGATCCGGGGCCCGGCGCCACGACGGGGCCGTGGAGGCCGGGCCGGACTGCTGGATCGCGTGCACCACGACGAGCTCGGCGTTCCAGGCGCACGCCAGCGCCGCGGCCCGGTCGAGAGCCCGGTCGCAGCGGCCGCTGAGATCGGTGGCCAGGAGGATGCGATGGGGTGTCGTCATGTCAGTCGAGGACGCGCAGTTCGTCGCCCTGCATCTCCACGCGGACACGCGACGCGTTGTTGTCGTAATCCAGCTCGGGGATGAGCTGCTCCGGGTTCGTCGTCACGATCACATCGTAGGTGCCGTCGGGCACGTCCGTCACGTCGATCCACTGGCAGCTGATGTTCGCCGAATACGTGTCGTAGCAGCCGGCGGTGATGCCCTGGTTCGCGCCGTTGTAGCCGCGGCAGCCATTCGGCGCGATCGCCGGGTCGTACACGCCCATGTCGATGACCGCGAAGCCGTTCTTCGCGCCGATGGGCAACACACGGCCGTTCGTCACGTCGAACAGATCGTACGCGGCATAGTGCTGGAAGTGGAAGTGCTGATGGCACTGGTCGAACTCCCACAGATCGTTGCCGCCGGGCGCGCCGAGCTGCAGGTCGGCGTTGCCGGCGTTGGCGATGCGGGTGCCGAACCGCAGGACCTTGCGCAAGCCGAGGCCGCGGATGCAGTTCTCGGCGATGAGGCACTGGTCGCGCGCGTCGATGTAGTCGATCTCGAGCGTGGCGGCGAGGTAGTCGCGCACGACGAGCAGGTCCGGGCCGCGCGGGCAGGCGGCCTCGTCGAGCGGTGCGAGCCCGGTGTTGCCGCCGACGCAGCGGCCGCAGGCGTCGTAGTACGCGTCGCCGTTGCAGTCGCCGTTGCAGTCGACGTTCGAGTCCGGCGACCGGCCGGTGCTGCCGCCGGCGCACACGCCGCAGGTGTCGGCGAAGGCGCTGCCGCCGAAGTCGCCCGCACAGTCCTGGGCGCAGCCGGCGGCGAGGTGCTGGAAGTGCACCGTGCCGCCGACGGCGGGGTTCAGGTCCATCCAGAGCGCGGCCACCATGGCGCCGAGGCCGGCGTCGGGCAGCGGATCGTTCGTGTAGTCGCCGACCGGCGGGCTCAACGCCAGCAGCCCGTTGGCGCTGATCGTGACGGCGCCGTAGCTGGCGCCGGCGAACGGGAAGGGGAAGGGGAGCGCGGCGTCGGTGACACCGTCGTCGCGCAGCCGGACCGGCGTGCCGCTGTGCCGGATGTCGACCCACGCGAACGGTGCGTTGTCGACGCGCACGTGCCCGTCGCCCTGGCGCCGGAAGTACAGCGTCCGCCGCGCCGCGTCGTACGGCACGTCGATCGCGCCGGCGCCGCCCTGTCCCTGCAGGCCGACCGTCGGGACGTGCCCCTGCGCGGCGCCCGCCTGGTAGTACACGGCGACGTCGCCGTTCGCGTGGAGCACGATCTGGAACGTGAACGGCCCCCCGAAGCGACCGTCGTACGGCGGGATGCCCGTCCATTGCGCGATGAAGCGCGCCGGCGCCCCCGTCGGGCACAGGTCGCAGGCGTCCGGGAAACCGTCGGCGTCCGCGTCGGCGACGTTCGGCTGCCGGCCCGTCGTGCCGCCCGCGCAGACGCCGCAGCGATCGAGCCGCGCGGCGCCGTTGCAGACGCCGGCGCAGTCGGGCCGGCCGCCGTTCGCGCAGTCGTTGCAGTCGTTGGTCGGGCAGTCGGGCTGCAGATCGTCGTCGTTGAGCACGTAGCCGCGCGGCCGAGCGCACGAGCGCACGCGGTCGTTCGGATCGCCGAGGCCGTCGCCGTCGGCGTCGCGGAAGTACAGCGGTCGACCGGGGCCGGCGCACAGCCCACACGCGTCGGTATCGTTCGTGGGGCACGCCGGCTCGGGGTCGTCGCCGTTGTCGACGTGGTGCTCGGGTCGCTCGCACTGGAAGACGCGCGTCGTGGGGTCGCCGAGGCCGTCGCCGTCGAGGTCGACGTACCACGTGAGGCGGCCGGGACCGGCACAGACGCCGCAATCGTCGGTGTCGTTGGTCGCGCAGTCCGGCTCGGGATCGTCGCCGTTCGCGACGTGCCCCGCGGGCGGACGGCACGAGCGCACGGGATCGACGGGGTCACCGAGGCCGTCGCCGTCGGCGTCGGGGTACCAGGTGGCCCGGCCCGGTCCGGCGCAGACGCCGCACGGATCGGTGTCGTTGGTCCGGCAATCGGGCTCGGGGTCGTCGTCGTTGCCCACGGCGCCGGCGGGGCCGATGCAGGCGCGGACGCCCGTCCCCGGCGTGCCCAGGCCGTCGCCGTCGCCGTCGGCGTACCAGATCGGGCGGCCGGGGCCGGCACAGACGCCGCACTCGTCCTCGTCGTTCGTCGCGCAGTCGGGCTCGGCGTCGCCGGCGTTGCCGACGTAGCCGGCGGGCGCGATGCACGCCCTCTCGCTCTCGGCGGGATCGCCGAGGCCGTCGCCGTCGGCGTCCGCATACCAGGTGCCGGGGCCCGGGCCGCGGCAGACGCCGCAGACGTCGGCGTCGTCGGTCGCGCATCGCGGCTGCGTGTCGTCGGCATTGTCGACGAAGCCGGCGGGCGGCTCGCAGGCGAGCACCGACTCCGCCGGATCGCCGCGTCCGTCGTCGTCCTGGTCGGCGTAGAAGCGGCGCAGCTCGCAGCCGGCGTCGGTCGCGCGCGCGTCGGGGGGCAGGGCGTCGTCGGGCGCGGCCGCGTCCGACGGGGTGGCGGCCGCGTCCGGATCGGGCGCGGCGGCGTCCGGATCGGGCGCGGCCGCGTCGGCGGGGGAGGCGGCGTCCGGCCGAGCCGCGTCCCGCCCGGGGGAGGCGCCGTCGACCTCGGGCGCCGCGCCGTCCGCGTCGCTCAGGCCGCCGTCGGCGGCGCCGGCTCCGCCCGCATCGTCGTTCGCCGCCTCGCAGCCGCTCGCCAGGAGGGCCAGCAGCACGAGCGAGCCCAGTTCCTTGCGCATCCCCCGCTCCTTCGTCGTCCGCCCGAACCGCCGGACAAGATGGCACGGAAGACGGGACGATTTCAGCCCGGGTTGCGTCGCGAGGCCCACGCTGCGCGGGCCGGCAACCCGTGCGCTTCGAGCCGCGGCACGATCACCGTCTCCACCGTGTCGCGGAAGAGAGCGCGCTGCGCACCCGCGTCGCACAGGCCGAGATCGGCGGCGCCGGCCGGCAGCGGGCCACCGAGCCGCAGGTTGGCGTGCTCATGCGTCTCGAGGTGCCCGAAGGCCACTTCGAGGTAGCGGCCGAGGCGCGCGCGCGTCGCCGCGTCGAGGCGCGGCGCCTCGGCGGCGAGCCAGCGCCAGCCGAAGCGCGCGTGCCCCACCTCGTCGGCAAGGATGTCCGAAAGGACGCGCCGGATCGGGCCGTCGGCCATCTCGAGCCGCTCCGCGCCGATCAGCGCCACGGCCACCGTCTCGGCGAGGCAGCAGATCGCCAGCACGTTGCGCAGCGCGGCCTCGCGCGCCGGGACGTCCGCGTGGACCGGCAGCGCGGTGGTCGCGGGGGCGGGGAACGTCGCCTCGCCGCCGATCGCCTCGAGCACCGCGCCGCAGAGCACGCCGTGGTGGCGCTCCTCTTCGGCGAAGCCGGCGCATGTGTCGGCGGCTGCCGCATCGAACGGCCGCAGTTGCTCGGCGAGCCCGGCGAACACCGCGGCCGACGAGTGCTCGTTCACCATGCGGCCGAACCAGGTGTCGCGGGCCGCCGCGAACAGATCGGAGGATCCGGCGACGGCCACCGGGACGCGCCGCGCCTCCTCGCGCAGGTCGATCATCACGCCACCTCCATCGCCGGCGGCACCGGCGGACCCCACGCCATGCAGGCCGGCGCGCGCTGCCAGTCCCAGTTCACGGCTTCGCAGCACGCCACGATGCCCTGCGTCTCGCAGCAGCGCTCCCAGCCCTCCGGGTCCTCCTCGGGCTTCGGGCAGGCCGCCGCCGCATCGACGGGCGTCTCCGCGTCGGCGGCGGCGTCGCCCGAGTCGACGAACGCATCGCCGACGCGCGCGTCGGGACCCACGATGGCCACGGCGTCCGCGAGCGCCGCGTCGGACAACGCCGCGTCCGGGCCCACCACGAACGGGTCGGGCGCGTCGGCGTCCGGCTCGAGGTCGCCGCCGTCGTCCCGGGGGTCGTCGTCGGCCTCGAAGCCGGTGCCCGGATCCTGAATGCAGCCGCCGAGGCCGAGGGTGAACGTGATCCGCATCGCCGATCGGAGCGCCCGCAGTCGAACCACTTCGTTCCGCATGTCTCACTGCCTCCTGTTGCCAGGATGGCGAATGCCCGACATGGAGTGAATCGGGATGATCCGGAGGTGATTGTTCGGCGCGGACGAACGATCAGCGCAGGGGGCGCTGTCGGAGCGCGTCGCCGAGCGCGCGCAGCTCGTCGGCGAGCGGGTGGTCGTGGCGCCACACGAGCCGGAAGGCGTCGCTCTGGAGCGCGGCGTCCGGGTGCGGCTCGACGAGCGTGCCCGCGGCGAGGTCCGCCGCGACGAAGTAGCGCGGCAGCACGGCGACGCCGGCGCCCTCGAGCAGGCGGTGGCGGATGGCGGCGACCGTGCCGAGGTACTCGCGGCCGCCGAACGCCCAGACCTCGTGGCCGGGCCGCGCGTCGAGGAAGTACCGGAACAGCGGCAGATCGGCGTGGACGTCGAGCAGGACGTGATCGCGGGCGGCCTCCGGCCTCGCGAGCGGCCGCGCCGACAGCAGGCAGGGCGCGGCGACGAAGGCATAGCGCTCCTCGTGGAGCGGCGCGTACTCGAGGTCGGTGCGCGTCAGCCGCAGGCTGGCGACGCAGGCGTCGAGGCGACCGCGCAGCGTCCGATCGATGAGATCCGTGCCGTCGCCGAAGTACAGATGGAGCGTCCGTTCGGGTCGCGCCGCGCGCAGCTCGGCGAGCGCGGGCACCAGCCAGCTCATGCCGAGCTCGTAGCGCGTGCCGATCGTGAGGGCGAACGGCGGCGCGGCGCGCCCGCTGACGGCCAGCGCGCAGCGGCGCGCCTCCTCGAGACAGCGGCGCGCCTGGGGCAACAGCCGCTCGCCCGCGGGCGTGAGCGCGACGCGACGCGTGCTGCGCTCGAACAGACGCGCGCCGAGCACCTCCTCGAGGCGGCGGATGCGATCGCTGAAGGCGGCGGGCGACAGCGCGACGCTCTCGGCGGCGATGCGGAAGTTGCGGTGCGCGGCGGCCGCTTCGAAGCAACGCAGGGATTCGAGGTCGGGCAGCACGACAGGCTTTGTGCGCGCGACGGGCGCCGGCGTCAACAAACGGTCCCGGACGGTCCTTGACCCATCACGGCGTGGTCTTGCAGCATCCACCGCGTGCACGGGGGAGACAGATGCGGTCGAACTTCGCGAAAATACTCGCTTTCTGCTTCTTGGTCACGGCGGCGGCGTGCGACGACGGCGGCACGCCCCAGGATGTCGGCGCCGGCGGGCAAGGCGGCGCCGGCGGACAAGGCGGCGCCGGCGGACAAGGCGGCGCCGGCGGACAAGGCGGCGCCGGCGGACAAGGCGGCGCCGGCGGGCAGGGCGGTGACGGCGGGCAGGGCGGCGTCGGCGGGGTCGGTGGTGATGGCGGCGCTGGCGGACAAGGCGGCGCTGGCGGACAAGGCGGCGCTGGCGGACAAGGCGGCGCCGGCGGACAAGGCGGCGCCGGCGGCGCCGGTGGGGCAGGTGGCGCCGGTGGGGACGGCGGCGCCGGGGGCGGCGAGCCGCCCGCGAACTGCGCCATGCCGCTCGACGCGCACGACGCGTGTCCGGCCACGATCTACGAGGCGCGCACCCTCTACCCGATCGAGAGCCGGCTGACCGTCCGGGGCGTCGTCACCGCCGCGCGCTCCGCGGGCAACTTCGCGATCCAGGTGCCGGTCGACGATCCGGCGTGGGCCGGCACGGCCAACTCCGGCCTGTGGGTGTTCATCGGGAACGCGACGCCGCCCGTCGAGGCCTCGCCGCCCTTCGGCGCCCACGTGCGCATCACCGGCGTGACCAACGACTTCTTCGGCCAGCGCCAGCTCCACCGCGTCCTCGCGCTCGAGATCCTCGACGAGCCCGCGAGCGTGCCGGACGCCCTGGCGGTCGCCCCCGACGACATCGCCACCGGCGGACCGCGCGCCGAGGAGCTCGAGGGTGTCCTCGTGACCGTCGAGGACGTCGAGGTGACCGACGTGGCGCCGGCGCCGGGCATGGGCGACCGCGCCCCGACGCACGAGTTCGTCGTCGGCGGCTCGCTGCGCGTCGACGACTTCTTCTTCCGCCCGGATCCGCCGCCGATCGTCGGCTCGCGCTTCTCGCGCATCGCCGGGGTGCTGCGATTCTCCAACGAGCACAGCAAGCTCGAGCCCCGCAACGCCGACGACCTCGTGCGCGGCGCGCCGGCGCTCGCCGCATTCGGGCCGGACCGCACGTCGATCCAGCTGGGCGGGGCGGGCGTGCCGGTGACGGCGGGCGGCGAGCCGCTCACGGTCCGCCTCGATCACGCCGCCCGCGTCGACGTCGACGTCGAGCTCGGCAGCGACGATGCCGAGGTGCGCGTGCCCGATCGCGTCACCATCCCCGCCGGCGAGATCGAGGCACCGGTGCGCATCACCGCGGCCCTCGCCGCCGGCGACGTCGTGCTCACGGCGCGCCTCGGCGGGCGGGTCCTGACGACCACCGTCGTCGTCCGCGATGCCGGCGCGGTGCGCGGCCTCCTGGTGCTCAACGAGCTCGACTACGACCAGGAGGCCACCGACTTCGCCGAGTTCCTCGAGATCCGCAATCCGGCCGATCGCGGCGTCGCCCTCGGCGGCCTCTCCGTCGAGCTGGTGAACGGCAACGACGGCATGGTCTACGACCGTTACGCGCTCGGCGACGCCGGCGACGTCCTGCCGGCCCGCGGCTACCTCGTGATCGCCTCGGAGATGGCGGCGGCGCGTGTCCCCGGCGGCGCGCTCGTCCTCCCGACGATGGGCAATCGCAACGTGATCCAGAACGGCGAGCCGGACGGCATCCGCATCGTCGACGACACCGGCATCGTCGTCGACTCGGTGAGCTACGGGCGCGGCCTGATGGCCGGAATCACCGAGGGCGACGCGCCGGCGCCGTCCGACCGCGACATGGGCGACTTCTCCATCGGACGTTGCGGCCGCGACACCGATCAGAACGCGGTCGACTTCCTCCTGCTCGAGCGCGCGACGCCGGGCGCCGACAACGCCTGCCCCTGAGAGGGTCGGCCGAAATGAGCCGCCGGCTGCGAGGCCGCCTTCCGGGGCGCTCCCCGCCGGGGCTCCTCGAGGCGAGCTCGACGGTCCTCTTGGCCCGCCTTCGCTCGTCTCTCCGGTGCCGCGCCGTGGACCGGTCGCCTTCGGCTTCCTGCGCGCCCGGCTGACGATCTCTCGCTCGGCGTCCATTTCCGCCGACCCTCTGCCAGGGTGTCCCCATCAGAATGCCTGCTGCGCGCACCGCTCGGCTGGGCCCGCGTCGCCTCGGTCGGCCGGTCAAGGGCGTGCCTCCGGGCACGCCTGCGTCCGGCCTTGGTCGGCGCCACGGGCTCGCTCGGCCAGCGGTCCGCCCACGACGGCATCTTCATGGGAACACCTTCTGAAAGCGCCGGCCGTCCAAGTGGGCAACGCCTCGCTTGTCCGTCGAGGCGATGGCGGCGTCTTGCGGCTCGCCGGGCTCCTGCCCGGCATCGCCCGCGGGGCGGACGCGGGCGACGCGCTGCTCCGCCCCCCTCGACAGGACGACGGCCCTGCCGTCGGGGCCGCGCCTTGCCCTCGCCTCGACGTCCTGCGCGCTCCGGCACCCACTTGAACGCCCGCCGCTGTGAGCGCCCGTCCGCGGCGGGCCCGACGGCGGTGTGCGACATGTCGCTTGACACCCCTCCGCCGATCGACCGACAAAGCAGGGACCCAAAACGGGGATTGCTCGTCGCGTAGCGCGCCGTGGGTCTTCTCGTCGCCCCTCGTGTGGTCCCGCCGGTCGTTGCTCGGCGATGGCCGCAGCGCTGCTTTGATCGGGCGAGACGTTACGCCGTCGGCCAGGGGTGGGGGACGCTCATGATGGTTCGCGCGATTCGACGGCATGCCGTCGCCTTCGGGCTGTTGTCTGCGTGCCTCTCGGCGTGCGAAGGGGGCGGAGGCGCGGGGCTGGCGCTGAAGGACGGCTCGGTGGACGCAGGCCCGGCGGACGCCGCCCCCTCCCCTGACTCGGCCTCGCGTGAGGACGCCGCCCCGCCCACGGACGCCGCCCCGCCAGACGGGGGCATGTGCGTCGACGGCACGCTCGGCTGCCCTTGCACCGCGGGCGGCCTCTGCGGCTTCACCGAAGCCGGCGACCCGCTGACCTGCGTCGCCGACGTCTGTGTGGAGCCCGAGTGCGCGCCGGGCGCCACCGGCTGCACCTGCGACGACGGCGCCTGCGCCGCGGCGGACGATGCCTGCGAGCAGGGCGTGTGTCGCCCCGTCGAGTGTGTCCCCGGCGCCTCCGGGTGTCCGTGCGAGGGCGGCGCGACCTGCGACGCCGCCGGCGACGTCTGCGACGGCGGCCTCTGCACGCCGGCGGGCTGCGATCCCGGCACGACGGCCTGCACGTGCGACGCCGGGGCCTGCGACGCGCCCGGCGATGTCTGCCGCGACGGCGTCTGCCAGCCGTCCGGCTGCGCCGCCGGCGACCTCGGCTGCCCCTGCCTGAACGGCGTCTGCGATCCCGGCCTCGCCTGCGACGACGGCCTGTGCATCGACAACACCGGTGGCCTCGGCGGCCCCTGCTTCGCAAATGCCACCTGCCATCCCGGCTTCGACTGCCGCGAAGCCATCTGCGTTCCTTGCCGCGAGGGCGCGCGCGGGTGCTTCTGCGGCCCCGGCGACGCGTGCGCCGGCGACCTCGCGTGTGTCGACGGCTTCTGCGCCGACCGCGAGATCCGCGGGGACGAGCCGCCGGCGGTCGCCCGCTGCTTCACGCCGTGCACCGGCGGCTACGTGAACCCCGACACCGGGCGTTACGTGTCGTGCCCGGCCGACGGCCTCATGCCCGGCTGCCATCTCGACGGCCGCGCCTGCCGCGAGGGCTCGTGCCTGCTGCCCGACGAGGCGCCGCGCGCGTGCGTCAGCGACTACGAGTGCCCTGATTTCCAGACCTGCCGCCAGGGTCGCTGCTGGTCGACCTGCGCCGGCGACGACGAGTGCGGCGCGGGCCAGCGCTGCCATCGCAAGGTCTGTCGCGACGTGTGCGACGGCCTCGAGGCGCCGCGCCGCGGCGACTTCACCTGCCAGTCGATCGACGCGGCGACGACGCTGTACCTGCCGGCGGCGCCGTCGCCCGAAGAGCGCATCGACACCGGCCCGCCCGCGGCCGTGGCGCTCTCCCGCACCATCGTCGGCTTCACCAACGTCACGAACCGCGCCTCGTTCGCGATCGTCAACGAGACGAACGTCCGACAGACGTACACCGTCCGCAAGCTGTCTCACGTCGCGACGTTCGCCGACGGCACCACCGAAGAGCGTCTCCACGCCGACGCCTCCGAGGTCTGCGACGCCCAGCGCGAGTGTCCGCTGACGTGGCTCAACCTCGGCGAGGTCGGCGCGGGCCAGCGCACGCAGAGCGTCGACGTCGTCGTGCCGGCGAACGGGCGGATCGACGTCGAGATCTCGGCCGCCGACGGACGCCAGGCAGTCCGCTGGATCGGCGCGCTCGAGGTGACGCATCCCACCATGGGCAAGGCGCGCGTCGATCTGTCCTACACGCAGAGCGCCGAGGGCCAGTGGAAGGGCAACATGTACTTCTTCGGGCGCTTCGGCACGTCCGGCCTCCCGGAGTGGCTCGCGCTGCCCCACGGCGCCCGCACCGGGGCCCCCGGCACCCGAGACGAGCCCCGCGCCTACAACCGGGTCGGCAACGCGCTCGTGCGCACCTGGGCCGCGTTCCGCAACCTCGACCGTCCCCTGCCCGAGCTACAGGCGGTGCTGCAGGCGCTGCGCAACGAGACCTGGTCGCTGCCGCAGGTCGACCGCGACTGCCGCCGCCAGTTCTCGGCCCAGACGCGCTGCTACCTGTTCGAGGGCGGCCGCAACGGCCTCAAGTCGCTCACCGACGACCAGACGACCAACCCGGTGCCCTCGGGCGCGGTCGACCTGCCGATCGCGATCAACCTCCGCACCGATCCGCAGGACCCGCTGCGGCTGATCGGCCGCATCAACAGCGCCGACACGCTGCACTACGCCGGCGATCCGGCGGCGACGATCAGGCTCGCGACGCCGACGACCCAGTGCACGCGCGACGCCCGCGGCGCCTGCCTCGTGCTCTTCGACGTCGGCGGGCCCGACGTCGTCGACCGCCGGCAGCCGATCGCGCACGTCAACGTCGGCGGCCGGTTCGAGCTGCCGTCGGGCCAGGACGACTGCCCCGCCGGCTTCGAGCTCGTCGACATCCCCTGGCTCGTCGAGGGCTTCGAGCGCAACACCCTGCCCGATCCGGCGCTCGGGCTCAGCCGCCGCGAGTGTCGCAGCCAGAACGTGCCCTACGCCGACGCCGACAAGACGCCGATCAACGTCCAGCTCGCCGCCTCGAACCCGATCCCCGACGGCCGCGCGCGCCGGCGCACGCTGTACTTGCTCGACGGCGCGCTCATCAACGGCGACACGATCTTCCTGCTCTTCGAGGAGCGCTTCGAGTCGTTCCTCGGCGAGGAGGACGCCAGCGGCTTCTCGTCGTACGGCTACATGCTGCTCACGCGCGAGCCGACCGAGCTCGACCCGAGCGACGCGGACGGCCGCGGCGGTCCCGACGCCTACCAGGGGGCGACCCCCGGCGAGCCGCAGGCCGAGCCCGAGGAGCTGCTGGCGGTCGCCTGCGACACCGACCTCGTGGGGCGCGTGGCCGGCCTCGACGACGCCGCCGACGATCCGGCGGCGGTCGTGCAGGCGATCCTCGACGGCGTCGACCGTCGCGAGTTCGAGGGCTGCATCGACCTCGCGACGCCCGGCGGCGACGACCAGCCCTGCCTGCCGGAAGACGAGCGCGTCCACTCGTTCTGCCAGGACAACGGCAAGTTCGACGACGGCGGCGAGGGTCGTCCCTGCCCGATCGGCAGCGAGGTCGTCTACTTCACCGTCCACGCCGGCGCGCCCGACCCCGCGCTGCACCCGTGCAACCAGCGCGGACAGCCGAAGGGCACCTGCCAGGCCGAGCTGACCCGCATCAAGGAGTCGCCGGACCTGGCGCAGTACGAGCCCGCCTGGGTGTGCCGCGAGGTCGACCAGGTGGTCTGCAACGACGACCGGGCGGACCTCGTCGCCGAGCGCGTGTTCTTCCCGGCGGTCACCGAGGCGGGCCGCGCCCCGCTCCTGTCCCGCGTCGCGCGCGCGTTCCGCTACAAGACGCGCTTCCGCAACCGCCAGGGTGCGAACATCGGCTTCGCGCCGCAGGTCTGCGTCCCCGATTCCGACGCGATTCCGTACTGTTACGACCCGATCGAGATCGAGGCCATCCGCGGCGAGGTCGACTGCCTGCTCGCGATCGCCGGGGACGACGCGCTCTACGGCCGCCTCTCGCAATCGCTGCGGACGCGGCTCGCGGCGACGCTCGAAGAGACGTTCTCGATCGGCCCGGTGCCGCGGCCGGCCAACCTGCCGCCGGCCGCGCTGCGCGACGGCTTCGAGCGGCTCTACGCCGAGCTGCTCGTGATGCAGGGCGACGAGGCGTTCACCCGCGCCTTCGGCTCGCGCTTCGACCTGGCGGGCGTGCGTGCGGCGCCCTTCAGCGGCACGCGCTTCGAGGTCGGCGGCATCGACCTGTCGGGTCCGGCCGGCGCGGAGATGCGCTTCCTCTACCTGGCGACGCAGTACTACCGCGAGGCGCTGGGCCGCTTCTACGCGCTGGCGCCGACCATCTACCGGGCGGTGCGGCGCGGCGCGAACGACCCGCGCAACTTCGTGAAACCGGAGATCGTCACCGCGTACCTCGAGCGGCTCGTGCGCGCCTCGACGCAGAAGACGCGCGCCGCCAGCGCCATCGCCGAGCGCTACCGCAACCTCGACCGGCCCGACCTCGCACGCCGCGTCCTCGAGCGCGAGTACACCGCCGCCTACCTCGAGTCGGTCGTGCTGTCGCGCATGATGGAGGGCATCGTGCCCGGCGTGCCCGCCGAGGCGCGCGACCAGATCCGCCGCTTCGTCGAGGACGCGCACCGGCGCTACCGCGCGGCGATGCTCGAGATGCGCAACGCCTACCGCGAGATCGCCGACCACCTGAACTACTTCGGCCTGCCACCGGGACACATCCCGTTCCCGACCGTCGACGTCCGCGAGACGAACGCGTTCGAGAACATGCTGTTCCGCGCCGAGCAGCGCCTGCGCCTCGCGCGCGACCGCGAGGACGTCGCCATCGCGAGCGACCGCGGCTTCGAGAGCGACGCGGCCGAGTTCGAGTCGGAGCTCATCCGCATCCGAAACACCTACGAGTCACAGCTCCGCGAGATCTGCGGCTCGTTCAACGTCGATGGCAACATCTACCCCGCGACCCAGAAGTATGCCGACCAGCTGCCGGGCCGGCCGCCCATCGACGATCCCTGCGGCGTCCTGGGCAACGGCGACCTCTTCAGCGCTTCGGCCAACGCCGAGATCGCCGCGCTCGACATCCAGAAGGTCATCACCCAGGTCGACAACGTCCTCGCGGAGGTCGACATCGAGATGGCGCGCGTCGCCGCGCAGTGCGCGCTGTTGCGCGTCGACGCGATGCAGCACGTCAGCGAGGTCGAGGGTGAGCGCATCACGCTGGCCGATGTGATCCGCGACGCCAACTTCGACAAGAACCGGATGCAGAGCGCCGTGCAGGCGGCGGGACAGATCGCCAGCCTGAGCAGCAACGTGACCAATTGCTTCGCCGCCGGGCCCATCTCCGCCGCATGCATCGCCAAGGCGGAGGCGGTGGCCGGCATCTACGGGCTGGCCCATGCCGGTCTCGAGGTCGGGATCACGCTCTCGGAGCGGAAGATCAACAACGCCGAGCGCGACCTTCAACGCCTCGAGGCGGCGGAGGCCCGGTGGCAGCTCGACTTCCAGTGCCGCCAGGCCGAGGTGGACTCGAGCGCGCGCACGAAGGCGCTGAAGCTTCGCCTGGCCGAGCTCAGGCTCGAAGGTCTGCGCGCGGAGTACCAGCTCCGGCTGGCGTTCGGCGAGATGCAGCGCCTGCGCAACCGCGCCACCCGCCTGCAGCTCGAGCAGCAGGAGGCCGAGCAGCTCGCGATCAACGCCGCCGCGGCGCGCAATGATCCCAACATTCGCATCTATCGCAACGATGCCATCCTGAACGCCGATTTCGCCTTCCAGGCGGCGCTGCGGGAGGCCTACCGGGCGACGCTCGTCTTCGAGTACTACACATCCCAGAGCTACGCGCGCAAAGGCGATCTCTACCTCGTGCGGCTCGTCTCCCGCGGCGAACAGAACCTCGAGAACTACCTGGCCGATCTGAACAACGCCTTCTTCGAGTTCGAGGAGGAGTTCGGCCTGCCCAACACCCGCCTGCTGCGCCTGTCGCTGCTCGACGACATCCTGAGCATCCCGCGGCTCGACGAGTCGGGCCGCGAGCTCAGCAGCATCGAGCGCGTGGCCCTGATGCGGGCGAAGCTGACGGACCCCGCGTTCCTCGACGACCGCGGTTATCTGTCGTTCCCGTTCCAGACGCGGCTCGAACAGGTCTCTCCCGTCACGCGCAACCACAAGGTTCGCTTCATCGAGGCGGAGATCAACGCCAACAGTCCGGGTGACTCCTTCGCCCGTCTGTACCTCGAGCAGGCGGGGACGAACGTCATCCGCGCGGTCGAGGGCGGCGAGCGCGTCTACTACCGCCTGCCGCCGGTGCGCGCCGTGCTCAACCCGTTCTTCGACGGCGGCCGGCCCTTCGCGCCCGAGGTCTACGCGAACGAGCGCCTGCGCGACCGGCCGCTCATCGCGACCAACTGGCGGCTGATCCTCAACCAGCGCGACGAGCTCGCCAACCTGGATCTGGATCTGTCGACGCTCAACGACATCAAGCTGTTCGTCTACTACACGGACTTCACGGAGTTCTGACATGCGCGCGTGTGTCTGTGTGGCGTTCGCCCTCGCTCTGGCGGCGTGTGATGGCGGCGGCGGGAGCGGCGCCGGCGCCGGCGCCGCCGGGGGCGCGGGGGGCGCCGGAGGCGGGGGCGACGCGTCGCCCCCGCCGGTCGACGCCGCGCCCGCCGACGCCGCCCCGGACGCGAGCGGCTGCGTCGTCGGCACCCTCGGCTGCGGCTGCGCCGAGGGCGACACGTGCGCGCCCGACGCCCGCTGCGACCGTGGCCGCTGCGTGGCCTGCGCGCCGGGTCTGCCCCAGTGTCGCTGCGCGAACGGCGATCGCTGCAGCGGGGACGCGGTCTGCGACGAAGGCATCTGCGTCGACTGCGATCCCGCGGTCGTCGGGTGCGCCTGCGACGACGACACGCCCTGCGACGACGGCCTCGTCTGCGACGGTGACGACGACCGCTGCCGCGAGCCGAAGGCGTGCGCCGACGTGCAATGCGTCGAGCGCCAGCTCTGCGCCGACGGCGAGGGGCAGGACGCCGAATGCCTGCCCATGTGCGAGCCCGGCTTCGCCTGGAACGGCGCCGGCTGCGACGCCGACGTGTCGGCCAACTGCGATCCGGGCGCGCCGGGCAGCATCGCCACGGCGTGCGCGGATCTCGGGCGTACGTGCCTCGCGGACGCCGGCGGCGCGACATGCGGCGTCTGCGTCGACGGCCGCACCGACGAGGACGGCGCCCTGCGGGCCTGTCGGCCGCTGGTCGTCTGCGGCGACCTGGCCTGCGACGACGAGCACCGTGCCTGCCGCGACGGCGCGCCGGGCGAGGACGCGCGCTGCGGCGAGTGCCTCGGCGGCTTCGTGGAGCAGGGCGCCGACTGCGTGCCCGAGGGCGGTCCGAGCTGTGACGACTGCACCGCCCGGAACCGCGTCTGCGTCGCCGCCGGCGAGCCGTGCGGCGGCTGCGTGGGCGGCTTCGTCGAGCGAGCCGGCGAGTGTGTCGCCGAGGGCCCCGGCTGTGACGCGTGCGCCACCCAGCACCGCGTCTGTCTCGAGGGCGGCGCCCGGTGCGGGGCATGCGACGCGGGCTACGTCGACCGCGACGGCGACTGCCAGCCGGCCGCCGACGTGTGCGACGAGATGCGCTGCCAGGGCCTGGGGCGCGCCTGCGCCGGTGGCATGGGGGCCCATTGCGGTCCCTGCCTGAACGGCGAGGTGCCCTCCGATCCGTCCGATCCCGACAGCGATTGCGTCCCGATCCAGCCCTGCCTGCCCGACACCTGCACGCCCGAGGAGCACTGCGTCGAGCAGCCGAACGGCCTGCCGCCCGTGTGCGAGCCGCGGCCCTGCCCCGACGGCCAGGCCATGCGCATCACGTGGCAGAACGGCGTCGAGGTCTCGCGCCGTTGCATCGCCTGCAACCTCGACTGCGGCGGCACCGGCGAGACCGGCGCGCTGTGGCCGTACACCGTCGTCGGCTCCGACCAGTGCATCTGCGAGACCGAGCCCGACTTCTTCTTCCCCAACGCGGCCGATCCGAGCGCGCAGCCGTGCGACGCCGACCGCGACGGCTGGGTGCGCTTCGATGCCCTGGCGGCGATCCGCCCGGTCGAGCCGCCCACCGGCAACGGCGTCCTGCCCGACGCCGGCCTCGCCGCCAACGCCCGCTGCGACTTCCGCTCGATCGACCGGTTCGTGCTGCAGAACGAGGTCGGGCAGCGCTTCGAGGTGCTCTCCTGCGCCGAAGGGGCGCGCGCCGCGACCGAAGGGCCGTGCGACCCGTACGCGCCGATCCTGCTGCTCGAGCCGGCCACGGACGACGACCAGGAGGCGCTCGACCAGGAGCGGCCGCTCGCGCCGAGCTACGCCGACGCGGGCCTCGGCCGCCGCCTCCGCGCCGCCGAGATCAACCCGCTCACGCGCGTGTGCGTCGCCGGCGCCGACCTCGACCGCAACGACGTCGACGACGTGAACGAGCACCACCGCTCGCCCTCGGGCGCGGCCCAGGAGCTGCGCGTCTTTACGAAGTTCGCCTACTTCGTCGAGCTGAACGACGGCTGGTTCGATCCACCCCGCTTCGACGGCCCGCCCTGCGCCGAGGACCTCGACTGCGAGTCGCGGCGTTGCGGCGACGGCGGCCGCTGCCGGGAGCGTTTCGGGCGCTACGTCATTCGCGAGCGTTCGCGTACTTCCCCAGAGTTTCCGCTGCGTTACGCCGCGGGTGAGGGCGAGTGGTGGCGCCACTGTACGCGCAACCGCGACGCGGCGTGGGACGCGAGTCCGAACGCGGAGCCGCCGCTCAGCCCGGTCGGCTTCGACTTCGCCGAGTGGAGCTGCGACGTCGCGCGCGGGACGTGCCCGACGCCGCCGCCGCCGCCCGCCGGTGTCGAGGTCGACGACGACGAGGTCGTGCCGCACGGGCTGAACGCCGAAGGCGTTCCGGTGCCGCCCGCCGACGACCTCTGGCGCGGCATGAGCCACCACAGCCAGTTCAAGTGCGTCCGCGTGCGCAACGACCAGGAGCAGCTCGACCCGCGCCGTGCACCCCAGGTGATCGACCCGACGACGCTCTTCGACGGGACGAACGGCGCGCTGCAGTGGAACTTCTGTCGCGTGGCCTGCACGCCCGGCGATCCGCAGTGCGCGCGCGACTGCGGTGGCGGCCTCTGCGAGGCGTCCTCGATCGCGGCGCCGGGCGACGTCGCCAACCCGCGCTTCCCGCGCATCACCTGCGAGCCGGGCGGCGTCGGCGAGCGGCCGGCACCCCGCGCGGGCGCCGCGGGCTGGGTGGCGGTGCGCCACCTCGACCCGGGCGCCATCGGCCACGAGCTCGGCAGCTACGAGCGCGGCTGCATCGATGAGTGGGCGCCCGGCGCGACGCCCGCCGAGGTCGAGGCGTGGCGGACGTTGTGCCCCGGCTACGTCGAGAACCCGCGCGCCGTCATCGGGCGCGGCAACCCGGCCGACTTCGGCCGTCTCGTGTGCGGATGCACCGAGCACTTCGGCGGCTCGAGCTGCGAGGTGCCCTGCGCCGAGCCGGCCTACGGCGGCCCGGTCGAGCGCGCCGGGTGCCCGAATGGCTACTGCCTGACCGGCGCCGAGACCCCGAGCGGTCGTTCCGGCTTCTGGGCGTGCGGCGGCGTGACGCGGGTCGCGCCCGCCGAGGACGGCGCTTCGCCGGTCTGGTCGTCGGACCCGGCGGAGGGGCCCGTGTGGCGCGTGCGCGGCGGTGACATCCGGGACGTCGCGCCGGAGATCTCCGAGTGCGCCGGCGACGACGTGAACTGCGATCGATGGAGTCTACGATGAGGCGCCTTCTCGCTCTGCTGACTGTGTTGTCCGTCGCGCATGCCGAGCCCGTGCGGCAGGTGGTGCCCTACAGCGGCTACCTCGACTTCGACGGGGAGCCCTACACCGGCACGGCGCAGATGCGCTTCCGTGTGTTCGACGTGGATCGCGAGGGCGTCGCGGTGTGGGAGGAGTGCCATCCCGCGGTGCGGGCCCACGGCGGCTCGTTCGCAGTGCGTCTGGGTCAGCCCGCCGGTGAGGGCGCGGTCGCGACCCCGGTCGGTCCGCTGCTGGCGAGCGGCACCCAGTACTGGCTCGAGCTCTCGGTGCGGCTCGCCGAGGGCGCCTGCGAGGCGGCGGCGGAAGACTGGGTCACGCTCTCGGGACGACAGCAGATCTCACCCGCGCCACAGTCGGTCTGGGCGGCGAAGGCGACGGACTTCACCGTCGCCGGCGAGCTTGCCGTGGGGAGTAACGCCCGGGTCGGCGGGGCGCTCGACGTCGAAGGCAACGTGGCGACCCGGGGCACCACACGCCTCGACCGCGCCGGCGCGCCCCAGGCGGGCGAGCCGTTCGGGTACTCGTGGCCGCTCCGCATCGGCCGCCTCGGCGTCAGCGATACGCTGCTCATCAACGAACACATGGCGCAGGCCGAGCGCAACGGCGGCCCCGTCCAGCTCTACCTCAATTACTTCGGGGGGACGGTCAGCGTGGGGGGTGGAGGTGGCACCCAGCTGCGCGTCCACGGCACGACGCACACCGACGCCCTCGCCGTCGGCAGCGGCCTCCCCATCGGGTTGAGCGCTCCGGTCAACATCGCCGCGGAGTGCAATGGCAACTGCGGCGAGCAGGGCCGCCTCCTCAACGTCGCCGGCGGACGGAGCGCTTGCTTCCTCACCCGCAACCACTCTTTCCGGCGCGGCAACGACGGCCTCGCCGGCACGACCGTCTGCAAGGTGTACCTCGGCGCCGACAACCAGTGGCGCGTGGTCTCCGTGATGAACGGCAACGGTTACAAGTACATGGATTGCGAAGCGAGGTGCATCACATGGTAGGCCGCGCCTCGCCGCCCGCGCTGCTGGCGGCGATCGCGCTCACGTCGGTGACCTCGGCCGGCCGCGCCGAGCCGGTGCGGCAGGTGGTGCCCTACAGCGGCGACCTCGACCTCGACGGCGAGCCCTACACGGGCGCGGCGCAGATGCGCTTCCGCGTGTACGACACCGCCGGCGAGGGCGCCGCGGTGTGGGAGGAATGCCATCCCGCGGTGCGGGCGCACGGCGGCTCGTTCGCGGTGCGCCTGGGTCAGCCCGCCGGCGAAGGCGCCGTCGCGGCGCCGATCGGGCCGCTGCTGGCGAGCGGTGTGCAGTTCTGGCTCGAGCTGTCGGTGCGCGTCGCCGAGGGGCCGTGCGACGCCGCGGCCGAAGACTGGACGACGCTCTCGGGGCGGCAACAGATCGCGCCGGCGCCGCAGTCGGTGTGGGCGGCGAAGGCCACCGACCTCGGCGTGTCGGGCGACCTCACGGTCGATGGCGAGACCCGGCTCGGGGGCGGCCTCGACGTCGAAGGCGACGTGGTCACCCGCGGCAACCTGCGCATCGCCCGCGGCAACGCCCCGGCCGCTGGGGAGCCGTTCGGCTACGTCTGGCCGCTTCGCGTCGGCTTTCCGGGGGAGCTGCGGACGCTGGGAGACGGCGGCTCGTTCCAGTCGGAGCACAACGGCGCGCCCTCGAACCTGCATCTGAATCACTTCGGCGGGCAGGTGATCATGGGCGGCGCCGTGCCGCGGACCGACCTGACCGTGCACGGCTGGGTGCACAGTCACGTGGTCCAGAACAACGCCGTCCGGACGGGCACGATCGAGTTCCTGGACCCGAACGTGCGCAACAAGGCGCGGGGCCTGTTCATCATCGAGGAGCACCCGTTGTTCGATGTGGGGCATGGCCCGGGCCACCCGCGTCAGGACCTCGGCGCCGCCGACGGGACGCGCATCTGCTTCGTGGCCCGCGCCGGAGCGCGCGACCTCGACGGTGACGATGAGGTTGCCGTCTGCCAGGTGATGCAGGAGAACGGCCGCTGGGTCGCGCTCGCGATCAACCTGAGCTCCTCCTACACGACGTATTGCCAGGCGCGGTGCCTGGCGTGGTGAGCACGATGGGACGGTGGATGGTCGCCGCGGTCGCCTGTCTGGCGCTCGCGGCCTGTGACGATGGCGGCTCCGGGGGCGCTGGCGCTGGCGGACAAGGCGGCGCTGGCGGACAAGGCGGCGCCGGCGGACAAGGCGGCGCCGGCGGCATGGCAGGTGCCGGCGGGCAGGGCGGCGCCGGCGGCGGCGCCGGTGGGATGGGCGGCGCCGGCGGACAGGGCGGCGCCGGCGGCGGCGCCGGTGGGATGGGCGGCGCCGGTGGGCAGGGCGGCTCGGGTGGCGCGATGCCCGGCGGACCCGGCCTGCGGGTCCCCGCCGCGGCGCGGGCGTGCGAGGTGGTCCTCCGCGGCGATGTCACCCACGTGAGCTACGGCCCGGGCATCCGCGGGCGGGACATGGCGCGCGGCGACCGGCGCGCGATCGCCTTCTTCACACGGGGTGACGCCGCGATCCCCGACGGCGCCGTCGGCGTCGCTTCGAGCGGCCCGGTCGAGGTCGTCCGGTCGACCTGCTTCGACGCCGCCGGCGCCGAGATCGCGGGCGCCAGTGTGCAGCTCGCGCCCTGATGCGCGGTGGGAGGTCTCATGAAGCGCCTTGCGCACCTCGCGGCCGTGACTGTCTGTGGCACGAACCTCGCGGCGGCCGAGCCGCTGCGGCAGGTCATCCCTTACAGCGGCTACCTCGACAGCGACGGCCAGCCCTACGACGGTGCCGTCCAGCTCCGCTTTCGCCTGTACGACGTCCCGCAGGGCGCGCAGGCCGAAGGACAGCCGTGGGAGGAATGCCATCCGGCGGTGCAGGTCCATCAGGGGGCGTTCACCGTCCGCCTCGGCGACGCGCGCGGGCCGAACGCCGTGCCGCAGCCCGTGGCGCCGCTGCTGGCCATGAACCGGCAATACTGGCTCGAGCTGTCGGTCCGCGTGGTCGACGGCGACTGCGGTGCGCCGGGCGCGTGGACGACGCTCGCCGGCCGGCAGCAGGTCTCGCCGGCGCCGCAGGCGGTCTGGTCGGCGAACGCCACCGACCTGCGCCTGCAGACGCTCGACGTGCAGGGGGCGACCCACCTCGGCGGGGGCGCGACCGTCGCCGGGACGGGGCTGACGGTCGAGGGGCCGTCGACGTTCGGCGGCGCCGCGACGGTCGACGGCAACGCGACCGTCAACGGCAGTACGACGCTCAACGGCAACACGACCGTCCGCGATCGCACGACGACCCGGCTGCTGACGGTGAACGAGGGCGCCACCGTGAGCGGCGCCGTGATCGCCCGGCAGTTCGCCATCGGCGCGAACCCCGGCACGCCGCGCCTGTTGAACGTGTTCAACGTCGAGCGCGACGTGTGTGGTCATGCGAACTGGGTCGAGGACGACTTCTTCGAACCCTGCACCAGGCCCTACGCCAACCGCGTCTGCTTCCTCTCTTATGTGTCGACCCGCGACGGCGGCGACGTGTCTGATGTCGCCACGTGCTACGTGCGCCTTCAGGGCGCCAACTGGAATCTCGCGATCAACGCCGAGGCCGATGCCAGCGTGCGTTGTGACATGACCTGCCTGAGCTGGTGAATCCGTGATGGTCAAGACAATGTACGGGGTGAGGTTCGGGGCGACGCTGCTCTTCCTCCTCGCGGCGTCGGGCGCCGCGGCGCAGACCGGCGTGAGCGACGACCGGGTGAGCCTGCCCGATGGCCCCGGCTCGCTCGACGGCGTCGGCCGGGACGTCGGCATCAACGCCAACATGGGCACGATGTCGTGGAGCGCGCCGGTCGAGGTGCCGCAGGGCTTCCCCGGCGTCACGCCGACCCTCGCGCTGACCTACGACTCGGGGGCGGGCAGCGGTCCGCTCGGCATCGGCTGGACGATGAGCGTGCCGCGCATCGAGCGCCACACGCTGCGCGGCCTGCCGCGCTACGACGCCGACGACGAGCTCATCGCCGACGGCGAGCAGCTGGTGCACGTCGGGGGCGGCGTGTACCGCGCGCGCTTCGAGCGCAGCTTCGTGCGCTACACATGGACGGACCGCGGCCCCGGCGGTCACTGGCGTGCCGAGTACCCCGACGGCACCGTCGGCTTCTTCGGCGCGCGCGCCGACGGCACGCTCGTCCCCGAGGCGCGCAGCGCCGATCCCGAGCGCGGCGGTGTGTTCCAGTACCACCTCGTCGAGAAGGTCGACCCGTTCGGCCACGCGATGGTCTACACCTACGAGAAGGATGGCAACGTCCCGCTCCTGCAACACATCGGGTATGTGTTCGCGACGCCCGACGCGCCGACCTACAGCGTGACCTTCCGCTACGAGCCGCAGCGCGACGCGACGGGCGCCTCGCAGCTCTCCGACGCGCGCGGCGGCTTCGACCTGCGCCTCACCCGGCGGCTCGCCGAGATCTCGGTGTTCTCGCGCGAGGAGCGCATCCGCCGCTACCGGCTGACCTACGACACGTACGCCGACGCGGGCGGCTTCACGCGGCTGCGTCAGATCGAGACGCTGGGACACGCGGGCGGCGTCTACCCCGCCGTCCACCGTTTCACGTACTCGCGCGCGCTCGGCGGCGTGTGCGGCGACGCGCAGTGCCAGGGCCCGTACGTCGTCGACATGGGCTTCACCGGCGTCGACCTCGGCGCCGGCCGCTCGACGTTCGTCGACATCAACGGCGACGGGCTGCCCGACCTGCTCAACACGCCGCTCGACGGGCCGCACCGCTTCTTCCTCAACGTGCCATCCGTCGATGGCACGAGCGCCTTCGCCGAGCAGGCGCTCGAGAGCAACCTCGACACGGCGGGCTACCTGCTCGGCACAGGCTACGTGCAGCCGCTCGACGTCAATGGCGACGGCTTCAGCGACCTCGTCAACACACGCACCGCGGGCGTGCTCTACAACGAGGGCCTCGGCGACTGGGCGCGCGAAGGCGCGCTGTCCGACGTGGCGGCGCTGCCCGACTTCGAGGCCGACTTCGAGGTCGGCCAGACCGAGCTCGGCACCATCCGCTTCCTCGACTACGACCACGACCGGCGCATCGACGTGCTGCGCAGCACGCGCGAGCGCACCTCCATCTATCGCAACGTCGGCGGCGGCAGCTTCGCCGCCGATCCCGACGTCGCCGCCATCGGCCTCGGCGTCTCCGAAGACGACCTGCAGTTCGCGGACATGAACGGCGACGGCCTGCTCGACCCGGTGCGCGTGCAGGAGGGCGTCGTCCGCTACCGGCTCAACTTCGGCTTCGGGCGCTGGTCCGACTGGACGGTCATCGAGGGCGCGCCGGTGAACGCCGCCGAGCTGCCGCTCAGCTCGCTCGAGGACCTCAACGGCGACGGCCTCGCCGATCTCGTCATCGTCAGCGGCGCCGAGGTGCGCTACGCGATCAACCGCAACGGCACGAGCTTCTTCGCCGTGCAGCGGCTGACGAGCGCCGACGTCGAGGGCGACATCCCGCGGCGCGACGCCGAGGTCAGCGTGCTGTTCGCCGACATGAACGCGAACGGCTCGCACGATGTGGTGTGGATCGACCGCCAGGGGCACGTGCAGTACCTCGATCTGTTCCCGATCCGGCCGAACCTGCTCAGCCGCATCGAGAACGGGCTCGGCATGGTGACGGACGTGTCCTATGCGACGTCGGTGCAGCAGCTGGCGCTCGACGACGGGACCTGGGCGCACCCGCTGCCGCACCCGATGGTGGTCGTCGAGAGCATCGACACGTACGACCGCCTGTCGGACGTGCACGAGGTCGATGAGTACCGCTACCACGACGGCTTCTACGACGGACGGGAGCGCAGCTTCCGCGGGTACGCGCGCGTGGAGCGCACCGACATCGGCGACGACAGCCACGAGTCGGGCGAGGCGACGATGGCGTACGACGTCGGCGCCGGCGATCCGTACCGCCACGGCTTGCTGCTGCGCCAGACGCAGGCGAGCGCCGGGCGGCCGCTCACCGAGTCGACCACCACCTACGCCGACTGTCCCGTGGCCGGTGTGCCCGCGAACCTCGAGCGTCCGGTGCGGCACCTGTGCGCGACCGTGTCCGAGGCGTCCCTCCAGGAAGGCGCGCCCGAGCGCGAGTGGGTGCGCACGCGCACCGAGATGGACCACGACGGCTACGGCAACGTCATCCGGCAGGTGAACCACGGCGTCGTCGGCGCCTGCGCGGTCTGCGACCGCGACGCCGACGTCTTCGGCCAGCCTTGCGGGCCGCAGTGCACGGGTGACGAGCTGTACACCGAGACCGAATTCGTGCCGCCGGCGGACCGCTGGATCCTGCATGCGCCCTCGCGCGTGCGCACCTACGGGCGCCCCGGCGGCCAGGCGAGCGAGACGCTGACGTACTACGACGGCGAGGCGTTCGTGGGGCTGCCGCTCGGACGCCTGACGCACGGGCGCGTCACGCGCGTCACGCAGAAGGTCGGCGGGGCGCATGTCATCGAGACGGTCCGCAACGCCTACGACGGGCACGGCAACGTGGTGGGGACGCTCGACCCGCTCGGCGCGCCGGGCAGCGCGGGCCACCGCCGCACGTATGCCTACGACGCCGACGGGCTGCGGGTGGTGACCACCGATGTGCACGTCGGACCGCACGCGCTGCGCCGCGAGGCGCGTTACGAGCCGCTGTTCGACCACGTCGAGGAGTCGACGGCGTGGATGCGCGTGGAGGGCGGTCGCGTGCTGTCGTCGCGGCGCTCGAGCTTCTTCGGCTACGACGAGTTCGGGCGCCTGACCCGCCTCGTGCGCCCCGGCGACGACACGCCGCAGAACCCGACCGAGGAGTACCGCTACGAGCTCGGCGAGCCGGTGAGCCGCATCGTGATGCGCAAGCGCTCGCGGGCGGGCGCGCCGTACGACCTCGAGGCGACGCGATGCCTCGACGGCCGCGGGCGTGCCATCCAGACGCGCACGCGCCTCGCGCAGGGGCGCTGGCAGGTGAGCGGCTACACCGTGTACGACGCGCGCTCCGCGCCGGTCGAGGTGTTCCAGCCCTACGTCGCGGCGAGCGGAGAGTGCGAAGACATGGCGCCCGACGTGCCCTCGCGACGCTTCACCTACGACGCGACGAATCGGCCGCTCATGACGACCGAGCCCGACGGCGCCGTGACGCGCACCGCCTACGGTCCGCTGACGACGCTCGCCTACGATGAAGAGGACACCGACCCGGCGAGCGCGCACCGCGACACGCCGACGGTGACGCGCGTGGACGGCCTCGGCCGCGTCGTCTTCACGGGGCGCACGCTCGTCGCCGGACAGCCGCCGCTCGGTCTGACCGTGACCTACGACTCGCTCGGTCGGCTGCGCGGCTACGTCGACGCGGCCGGCCACGAGAAGGTCCAGGCGTACGACCTCGCCGGCCGACTGCTGACGGTCGACGACCCCAACGCCGGCACCACGACCTACACCTGGGACGATGCCGGCAACCTGGTCGAAGAGGTCGACGGCCGCGGCGCCGTCGTCGCCCGCGCCTACGACGGCGCCAACCGGCCGATCGCCCGGCTCGACCCGGCCGACGAGGCGACGCGCGCCACCTGGACGTACGACGCCGACCCGGAGTGCCCCACCGAAATCTGCAGCAATGCCGAGGGGTTGCTCGCGACCGAGCGCTACGCCGGCGGCGGGCGGCGCCTCGGCTACGACGCCCGCGGCCGCGTCGTCTTCGAGGACCGGGCCTTCGGCGACCTGCGGCTCGCGACGCGCCACACGTGGGACAACGCCAACCGTCTCGTCTCGACCACCTACCCCGACGGCCGCACGCTCGAGCGGCGTTACGACGACGCTTCGCGGCTCGTCGGCATCCCCGGCGTCCTCGAGGCCCTCACCTACGACGACCGTGGCCTGATGGCGACGCGCCGGGACGCCGACGGCACGGACTCGACCTGGGCCTATGACGAGCGCATGCGCCTCGCGTCGCAGCACACGACCCTGCCCGGCGCCCTCGAGGTCCAGGGGTTCACGTACACCCGCGACCGCGCCGGCCATCTGACGCGCATCGCGGACGCGGGCCACGCGCACGGCCCCGGCGGCGCGACCGACGTCACGCTCGACGCCTGGTACCGGCCGACCCGAGTCGCCCAGGCCGAGGGCGCGACCGAGTTCGCCTACGACGCCATCGACAATGTCACCCGAAGGGGCGGCGTCGACCTCGACTACGCGGTCAACGCCGTCACCGCCGCCGGGGATCTGACGATCCGCTACGACGACGGCGGATACCTGGCCGAGCGCGGCGACGTCGCGTTCACCTGGGATTTCCTCGGGCGGCTCGTCGCGGCGGGCTCCGCGCGCTTCGCCTACGGCGCCGGCGTCGAGCGCACCGAGAAGCATGAGGACGGCGGCCTCACGCAGTACGTCTCGCCCGAATTCGAGGTGCGCGACGGCATCGCCGCCCTCTACGTCCGCGCGCCGCAGCGCGTCGCGCGCTACGAGAGCGCGGCGCTCGCCACGACGGTGCTCCCCGACGTCGTCCCCAACGAGCGCATCGACGCCGCCGACGCCCGCGCGGCGGAGGACGAGGCGCTCGCCGACCGCCTGCTGTGGTCGTCGGTCCGGCGGCAGCTGCTCGAGACCGGCCCCGAGCTCGTGCACTTCCACCACGACCACCTCGGCAGCCTCACCGCGGCGACCGCCGACGGCGAGGTCGTCGGCCAGCGTGCCTTCGGGCCCACCGGCGACGTGCGCCCCGGCGCGTTCGGCGACGTCGACACGTACGGCTTCACCGGTCAGGAGCACGACGCGAGCACCGGCCTCGTGCACTTTCGCTTCCGCTACCTCGACCCGGCGCTCGGCCGCTGGATCTCTCCGGACCCTGCGTTCCTGCGTGCGGTGCCCGCCGGCCTCAGCCGGCACGGCGAGGCCTCCACGGCCTACGCTTATGTGGCCAACGCCTTCTTCGACGCCATCGACCCGCTGGGCCTGATGAACAACAATGCGGCGCCGGCCCCAGCGGCCCGGCCGTCTGCCGCACCCGCGCCGGCGGCCCAGGGCGGCGCGCCGGCGGCCCAGGGCGGCGCGCCTTCGCGCGAACGCTCCACCGCGAACACGTCCAGACCGGCCGCGCCGCAAGTCATGGCGACCACGCGGCAGATGAAGAAGGAGGCGCAAACGGCGATGGCGGACAAGGCGGCCCAGTCGAAAGTCGTCGCGGCCGTGCCGCAGATCGGCGCGAGCAAGACGAACGCCACCGTCGCCATGAAGGCCGTCGACGCCGGCTTCGCCATCGCTGCCAGCGAGAACCGACGCGCGATCAGTGCCGCGCCGGCCGGCTCCGCGGAGCGCGCGCACCTGGTGAGCGTCGGCCAGGCGATGGAGGCCCAGCACGCCGCGTTCTGGGCCTCGAACATGAGAGCGGACGGGCAGCGCGACATGACGCAGTCCCTGCCCCACGTCGATGCGACCACGCCCGCGCAGCCGGCGCAGGCCGCGTCGCCTGCGTCGCCCCCGGCCCAGGTGGGTCAGTCCCCGGCCTACGTCCACTCCACGCTGTGATCAGCGCCCGCTCGTGAACCGCAGGCCCGGCACCAGCAGGTGCGGGCAGACGGTGCTGCCGACACCGATCCACTCGCCGTGCGGCTCGAGGTCGCGCCCGACGCCGGCGGCGCCGGGGATGCGCGCGAAGGCCTCGAGGATGGAGTCGGTGAAGCGCAGCGGCGTGACGGCGCGCGTCATGCGGCCGCCCTCGATGAGGAAGGCGGCGTCGCGCAGCAGGCCGGTCATCACCGCGCGGCGCGGCTCGATCAGGCCGTTCACGTAGTGGAAGCGGGTCACGAACAGGCCGCGGTCGACGCGCGCGACGAGGTCGTCGACGCTGGCGGTGCCGGGTTCGAAGTGCAGGTGGCCGGGCTCGCCGCCGCCGGTGCCGAACAGGCTCGGTCCGACGGCGTGGCCGGTGCCGGCGCAGCCCGCGCGCCGGGCGGAACGCGAGTCGTGCACGCCGCCGCGGGCGACGCCGCGCTCGAGCAGGGTGATGCGCCGGCGCGGCTGGCCCTCGGCGTCGAAAGGCAGCGGGATGCCGAGCCCGTACGGGGCGACGCCGTCGTCGATCAGCGTCACCGCGTCGCCGGTCACCGCCTCGCCGAGGCGCCCCTCGACGAAGCTCAGGCCGTCCTCGATGGCGCGGGAGGTGAAGCCGATGCCGGCGAGCCACGTGAGCAGCTCGGCGACCGCCGCCGGCGCCAGGACGACGTCCCAGGCGCCGGGATCGACGGTGACGGGGTCGTGGGCGCGGCGGCACTCGGCGCGTGTCTCCTCGGCGAGCGCGCGCACCCGGTCCTCGTCGATGCGGGCGTCGAGCAGGGCGCGGCTGCTGCTGGCGCGGTGCCCGGCGGGGCGCTCGAGGGACGAGAGCGACAGATCCGCGAAAGTGCCCGTATGGAAAGCGGAAACGCCGGTGGTCGACCGCACCGCGAGCACGCGGACGCCGCTGTGGAAACGGCCGGCGAGCGCCAGATCGTCGGTGCGATGCGCCTTCAGGGCGTCGGCGAGCCAGCGCTCCTTGTCGGGAGCGGCGAGGTGCGCCGTCGGCTCGTCGAAGCCGTCGACCGGGCGCGGCGCGTCGCCCGGCTCGGGCAGCGCCACCGGAGCGGCGGGGGACGGACAGGCGGCGGCGCGATCCATCGCCGCGCGCGTACAGTCGCGCAGGCCGGCGGGCGTGAGGTCGGTGGTGACGGCGTAGGCTTCGCGGCCGCCCACGACGGCGCGCACCATGACGCGGCCCTCGACGACGTGGCTGCTCTGGACGACGCGGGCCTCGGCGAGCCGCATCTGGCTCGACACGGCGCCCCGGAACAGGGCCTCGACGCCGTCCGCGCCGTCGCCGGCCGCCAGGGCCTGCGAGAGCCAGGACTCGACCCGGTCGCGATCGAAGCTCACGAGCTCGCCCCCACGTCGACGCCGTCGAAGCGCGCCGGCGCGCACCCGTGGCCGACGTACTGCAGCTGGATGGGATCGCCCTTGCCGCAGTACATCCAGCCCCACATGCGCCACTCCTCGGGCCCGCAGATGGCGCGGCACGACTGCCAGAAGGCCGGCGTGACCCCGTGGTACACCGGGTTCTTGAAGATGCGGCCCGTGCGCCGCCCCCCGCGGATCTCGTAGGCGATCTCGGTGCTGAACTGGAAGTTCAGGCGCAGGTCGTCGATCGACCAGCTCTTGTTCCCGCTCAACAGCAGGCCGTCGTCGATGCCGCCGATCAGGTCGTCGAGCGAGCCGGCGCCCGGCTCGAGGTTGACGTTGATCATGCGGACGATGGGCTGGGCCGACCACGACTCGGCGCGCAGGCACGACCCGCTGGGCCGCCCGATGCGGGCGGCGCTGTCGCGACCGCTGAGGAAGCCGACGAAGCGGCCGTTCTCGACGAGGGGCGTGCGCGTCGCCGGCGTGCCCTCGTCGTCGAAGCCGAAGGTGCCGGGCCCGGTGGGCGTGGTCGCGTCGGCGGTGAGGTTGACGATGTCGGCGCCGTACTTCAGGCGGCCGAGGCGATCCGGCAGCAGGAAGCTGGCGCCGGCGAGGCTGATCTCCTCGCCGAGCACGCGGTCGAGCTCCGTGGGGTGGCCCACCGACTCGTGGATCTGCAACGAGAGCTGGGAGCCGTCGAGCACGATGGTGCGCTTGCCGGCGGGCGTGGGCTCGGCGCGCAGCAGCGCGAGCGCCTCGTCGCGCAGGCGCGGCGCGTGGCCGGGCAGATCGAGCGCGCGGAAGTGCTCGAAGCCACCCTGCAGCACGTTGCCCTCGGTGCTCTTGGGGTGCGACCGCACCTGCACGTCGCCGTCGCCGACCGCGAGGACCGTCAGGCCGCCGCCACAGATGGTGACCGCCTGCGAGAGGCGCGTGCCGTTGCTGGCGGCGAGCTCCGTCTCGAGGCGCAGGGACGTCATCTCGCCGCGCGTTCCCTTCACGCCGGGCGTGGCCGCCGCGTGCGCCTCGGCGAACACGGCGACCTTGTCGGCGAGCGGCACGGCGAACGGATCCTCACGCAGCGGTGTCGTGTACGTGCCCGTCACCGCCGAGGGCATCGCGACCGGCGCCCCGCCGCGGACGGCGGCGGCGGCGGCGGTGGCGGCGCGGGCCGCCTCGGCGACGCTCGCGGGCGTCAGCAGGCTCGTCGCGCCGTAGCCCCAGCCGTCGCCGACCAGCGCGCGCACGCCCACGCCGACGTCGCGGTCGTGCAGGGACGCGTCGAGCGCGCCGTCGCGGAACGACAGGCGCTCCCGCGTGCGGCGCACGAGCCGGACCTCGACGTGACGCGCGCCCGCCGCGCGGGCCGCCGCCAGCGCCGCCTCCAGCAGTGCCTCGCTCACGCCTTGAAGTGCTCGTCGAGCGCCTTGGTGATGCCCTGCTCGATCTTGCCGGCGATGAGCGACGCCGGCATGCCGAGGCTCAGGTCGACGGAGATGCGCTTCTCGTCGACCTGGACCTGTCCGCTCACGCCCTTGCCGCTGACCCTCGCCACGTCGCCGGCCTGCGTCACGTTGACGCCGTACTTCCTCTGCACGTCGGCGGCGAGCTCGCCGAGGCGGTGCAGCGCGGCTTCTCGACCGAGCCCGTGCGCGCGGTCGATGCGGATGGACTTCGCCATGGAGGGTCTCCTGGGGGGTGGCTAGTAAGCGCTCTTGGCGTCTTTGGCGCCGAGCACGATCGCGACCGAGGCCGAGGCGCCGAGGCGACTCGCGCCGGCCTTGATCATCGCCTCGGCGTCCTCACGGGTGCGGATGCCGCCCGAGGCCTTCACGCCCATCGAGCGGCCGACGACGCGGCGCATGAGCGCGATGTCCTCGGTGGTGGCGCCGCCGCCGCCGAAGCCGGTGCTCGTCTTGACGAAGGCGGCGCCGGCGGCCTTGGAGAGCGCGCAGGCGACGACCTTTTCCTCGTTGTCGAGCTTGCTCGTCTCGAGGATGACCTTCACCGGGTGGGGCTTCGCCGCCTCGACGACGGCGCGGATGTCTTCTTCGACGAGGTCGAGGTCGCCGCTCTTGAGCGCGCCGATGTTGATCACCATGTCGATCTCGTCGGCGCCGCAGCGGATGGCCTCCTTCGTCTCGAAGGCCTTGGCCCGCGGCGTCATGGCGCCGAGCGGGAAGCCGACGACGGCGGTCACGCGCACGCCCGAGCCCTTGAGCTGGCGCGCCACGAACGCGACGTTCGCCGAGTTCACGCACACGGTGGCGAAGAGGTGCTTGCGCGCCTCGTCGCAGAGCGTGAGCAGCTCCTCGCGCGTGGCCTCGGGCTTGAGCAGGGTGTGGTCGATGAACTTCGCGAGGCCCTCGTTCACCGCGCCGGTGCCGGGGCCCGCGCCGATGCGCACCGCGCCGTCGCCGACGAGCGCCTGCACGTCCCACGGGCGTCGCACGACACACAGGCCGCAGCCGTTGCACGTCACCGGGTCGTCGTGACACGGGGTGTCGCGCAGCGCCCCGGAGGGCGGCGCCCCCGGGCCGACGATGGGCAGCGAGGCGCGGGTGTACCCCGGGCCCGTGCCGCCGGCCATGAGCCGGGCCTTGACCTGCCGCGCGATCAGCTCGACGAGCGCCTCGTCCGATTCACTCATGCCGCGCATGGTAATGCGGTCGCGACGCCGCCGACAATTCCCACCGCACGCGATGGCACGCCTTTCGCTTTCCGCTTGCGAATCGTGGACTTCGAGCTTGTGAACGACGTGGCGCGCCTGCTCGGTGCGCCGCGCGAACGCGTGGAGGGCGCGCTCGACGTGCTGTTCGGCGCCATCGTGCGGCAGGCGCCGGCCGACCTCGGCCGCGCGCTCGCGGCGGCGGTGCCCGAGGCCTCCGGCTGGCGGGTGCCCGCCCGGCCGCCCGGCACCCGCTTCGTGCTCGGATCGGCGGCGTGGCTCCCGGTCGGCGCGCCGGCGGCGGGGGCCGCGGTGCGGGGCGGCGTGACGGGCGCGCTCGCGGCGGCGGGCCTCGACCCGGAGGCCGCGAGACGTCTCGTCCCCGCGGTGATGCGCTTCCTGCGTCGCCGCCTCGGCCCGGAAAACGCCGAGCGGCTGTCTTTCGCGGTGCCTTTCCTGCGACGCCTGGGCGGCGCCGGGCGTTAATGTGTGGCACCGCGCCCCGCCCGAGGGGCGCCCCCACACGAGGAGACCCGTCGATGGACATCGTAGGCGAGATCGCATCGAAGCTCGGCGTCCCGGAAGAGCAGGCCCGGGGCATCGCCGGCACCGTGCTCGGCGCCGTCCGCAAGGAGGCCCCGGCCGACGTGGCACAGGAGATCGACGCGAAGGTCCCGGAGGCGAGGGAGTGGGAGCCGGCGGCGCAGGAGGGGGGCGGCGGCGGCCTCGGTGGGCTCGGGGGCATGCTCGGCGGGCTCGCCGGCGGCGGCGGCGGGGCGGCCGGTCTGCTGGGCCAGCTGTCGCGTTTCGGCGTCGACGCCGGATCCATCGGCAAGATCGTGCCGAGCATCGTGCAGTTCCTGCAGAGCCGCATCGGCGCCGACAAGGTCGAGAAGCTGATGAGCCACGTGCCGTTCTTGAAGCAGTTCACCGGCGGCGGCGGCGGCGGGGGCGGCCTGGGTGGGCTCGGGGGTCTGTTCGGTCGCTGAGAGGGTGGGCTGACAGCGGCGGGCGGCCCAGCTGGACGGCCGCCGCTGTGAGACGCTGGCTCCCGCCGCGGCGGGGCGTCAGACCTTTTGAAGCCATCGGACGCCTTGGCGAGAGGGCCGATGCGTCGTGCCAGCCAAGGAGCTGGGCGCAGAAAATCCGAGGTGTGCCGAGTTACACCGCAGGATTTTCGGGGCCGCGAAGCCGCAGACCCCTTCGGGCAGTCCGGCCGCCGCAAGACTGGCCGGCCTGTGGCGGCGAGCGGCGGGCGAAGCTCTGCGAGCGACGCTGGGTGGCGCGGCGCGGCGGCACGCGCAGCCGGCGGACGATGGCTTCACAGGCTGTCAGGGGCGGGGCGACCAGAGGCGCCGCACGGCGCGCAGGGCCGCGTCGACGGCGGGGATGTCGGCCTCGGGCAGGGGGCGCTCCTCGTCGGCGGCGGCCTCCCAGAGCGAGGCGCTGACGAAGTCGGCCAGGGCGGGCTCCGTCTCCTCGGAGAGCTCGTCGGGCTGCGCCCGGGCCCGCTTGAGGTCGCGCAGCGAGGGCCGCGGCACCGACTCGTGGCCGCGCACGTGGGCGCACAGCCACCACGTCTGGAACGCCAGGTCCTCGGCCACCTCCAGCGCGACCTCGCCGACCTCCGCCTCGCTCAGCGCCTCGAACAGGAAGGCGCCCACGTCGGCCTGGAGATTGTCGAAGCGGTCGTGGGCGCGCTTCAGCTCGGGGCGCGGCAGCTCCTCGAGGAGCGCCCAGGCGCGGTCGACGTAGCCGGAGCGCAGCGGCTGGGACGGGTCCTGCGACTCCTCCTCGAGCACGACGAGCTCGGCGGCGGCCTCGTTCGCCATCGCGTCGTACAGCCCGAACAGGTTGCTGAACGTGCGCCGCGCCTGCTCCGGCGAGGGGAAGCGCGGCTCGGCCTCCCACAGCAGCTCGATGATCTCGCTGGCGGCGGTGCCCTCCTCGAGGGCGGCCTCGAACTCGGCGCGGACGTCGGCGTCCGTCAGCTCGCAGCCGGACTCGCGCAGGAGCGCGTCCAGCACCTGGGGTCCCTCGTACTTCCGCTCGAGGCGCTTCTGGGTCTTGCGGTCGTTCTTCACGGGTGTCTCAGAGGGTGTTCCCATGAAAATGTCGCCGCGAGCGGACGGATGGCCGAGCGAGCCCGTGGCGCCGACCGAGGACGGCCGCAGGCGTGGCCTTGGGCACGTCGAGGACCGGCCGACCGAGGCGACGCGGGCGCAGCCGGTCAGCGGTTCGCGCAGCAGGCACTTTCATGGAAACTCCCTCTCAAAAAAGATGAACGATGTCTCGGGCCATCACGAAGAGCATCAGGCACAGGAGCAGCGCGATGCCGGCGCCCTGCACGGCGTTCTCGATCCGGCGCGGTAGCGGGCGGCGCGACACGCCTTCGACCGCGAGGAAGAGCAGGCGGCCGCCGTCGAGCGGCGGGAACGGTAGCAGGTTCAGCAAGAAGAGGCTCACGCTCAGCATCGCGAGCTGGTTGAGGTACCACCCCGCGCCGCCGATGCGAAGCGTGTCGGCGCCCACCTGCGTGATGCGGACCACGCTCGAGAAGTCCGGCGTCTCGCGTCCGGTCAGGATGCGGCCGATCGTCTTCGCGCCGAGCTGCGTGTAGAAGCCGACCTTCTCGAGCGAGAACCGCACCATGGCGCCGAAGTCCCGGGCGCCGAGCGTCATCAGGTCGTAGAGCACGCCGATCTTCACGCGGCCCGGGCCCACGCGCTCCGGCGTGACCTCGAAGTCGAGCCGCTCCCAGGCCGGGTCGACCTTCGGGAGCGCGCGCCACAGGCCGGGCTCGTGGCGGCCGATGTCCTCGTGCACGTACTGGAACGCCGCGCCGGCGGGCGGCCGCGCCACGGTGAGGCGCACGGCCCGCACGCCCTCGGCCGGCTGAGCGCCGCCGACGGCCTCGTTGACGTCGCTGCGGAAGCGCACCGGCGCGCCGTCCACCGCGAGCACCACGTCGCCCGGCCGCACGCCGGCCGCGGCGGCGGGTCCGGCGACGTCGCGCACCACGTTGTTGCCGACGGGCGGGAACGTGACCGCGTTGATCGTGCCGAACAGGTACAGGTAGATCGCCAGGGCCGCGACGAGGTTGAAGAAAGGGCCGGCGAGCACCATGGCCGCGCGCTGCCAGCGCGTGGCGCGCAGGTACGATCCGGGGCCGTCGTCGGGCACCTTGCCGGACATGCCGGCGATGGTCACGAAGCCACCGACGGGCAGCAGCGCGATCTGGAAGGTGGTGCGCTTGCCGGTGATCTTCAGCAGGGGCGGCCCGAGGCCGACGGAGAACGTGAGCACCCGCATGCCGCACCAGCGCGCGACGAGGAAGTGCCCGAGCTCGTGCACCACGACGAGCGCGTTGAACCCCAGCAGGGCGTACAGGACGGTCGCGGTGGTGCTCATGGGGCGCCGATGATAGCAGCACTGCTGGTCGCGGGCGCGCTCGGCACGTGGGAGGCCGGGGCCGCCGCCGGCTTCGGGTTCGTGGCCGACGAGCCGGCGCTCCTCGCCACACCCTGGGCCGGCGCGCGCTGGGGGCGCTTCGGGATCGCGCTGCAGGCGCCGCTCCGCTTCGGCGACGACGGCCTGAGGGCCGAGGACTGGGACGAGCCCGCCGATGCCGGCCGCGTCGTGCGTTTCCTGCGCTTCGGCGACGAGGCCGACCCGGTCGCCGCCCGCGCCGGCGTCATCGCCCGCCGCACGCTGGGGCAGGGCACGCTCGTGCGCCGCTACCACAACGGCACCGACGACGACCACGCGCGCGTGGGTCTCGACGGCCACGCCCGCGGCGAGCGCTGGGCCTTCGACGCCTTCAGCGACCAGCTCCTCGGGCCGCCGGTGATCGCCGCCCGCGGCACGGTCCACGTCCTGCCGCCGCTGGCGCTCGGCGCGACCTTCGCGGGGGACACGGCCGCGCCGGAGGCCCTCGACGGCCGCATCGACGACACGGGCGCCTTCGAGGCGAAGCGCGTCTTCCTGCCGGCTTACGGGGCCGACGTCTCCGCCACCTTGGGGGCGCGCGAGGCCTTCGTCCTGACGACGTACGTCGAGGTCAACCGCGTCGACGAGGGCGACGTCGGCGTGCACGTCGGCGTCCAGGCGTGGGCCGCGGGGGGCGAGGACTGGCGATTCACCGTGCGCGCCGAGTACTTGCACGCGGGCGAGGGCTACGACTGGGCGTGGTTCGACACCGCGTACCTCGTCACCCGGCTCGGCGGGCCCCGGTCCCTGCCGGCGGCGGAGGGCGGGCGCGGCGGGCTCGAGGTCACCTACGCCGACGCGGCGACCGTGGGCGCCGAGTACGCCGACGCCACGGGCGCGCGCCGCGGCGACCTCTCCGCCTGGGTCGAGGTGCCGACCGAGGACGCCGCCTTCACCGCCTTCTACGCGCGCCGCGGGGCCGGCACCTCCCTCGGCTCGCTCCTCGACGTCGAGGAGAGCCTGGCCGCCGCCGCCGCCCGCCGCCGCCTCTCCGGCCCCTGGTGGCTCGGCGCCACCCTCGCCCGCGTCTGGCGCGTCGAGCGCCTCGAGGACGACCGCGGCGCCCTTCGCCCCTTCACCGAGGCGGCGCTCACGCTCGAAGCCGCCTTCGGCCTCTGACTCGAGTGGCGCCATCCTCGGCTGCCTGCGGCCGGCCCCGACCGGCCGCAGGCAGCTTGCTCCCACAGGCGAAGCCCCCGTCTTGCGGTGGCGAGTCTGCCCGAAGGGGTCGGTCGCTTCGCTGCGCGCGGCGACGCGGTCGTTGCTCGGCCACGTCGACGCCGAGAGGGCGAAGGCTCGAGCGTGACCGGCGGCGCGACGCGCCGCCCGGGTGCTTCCTCTCACGATCGTGGACAGGGAGGGCCGAATGCGTATGGACCGACGGATCCCGACGGTCGCGCTCGTGTGCGCGCTGATGACGGCGTGCGACGACGGGAGCGGTGACGAGGTCGGGCGCCTGCCCGTGCCGCCGGGCGAGCACGAGCCCGGGCCGCCGGCGGCCGCAAGGACGCCGTATCTGCTGCTGGACGAGGCCGCGGCGAACGGGCTGCGCGACGCATTCGACGCGGAGCGGACGCGCCCCTGCGAGATCCAGGTGGTCGGGGACAGCATCTCCGAAAGCTACCTGTGGCTGAACCCGCTGACGACGGACCCCGCGCGTCCGGACATGGCCTACGAGGCGCCGGCGCACTGCCGCATCTTCGGGCAGCCGAGCATCTTCCTCGACGTGCCGCAGACGGCGGCCACCGGGCGCACCACGCGCTGGGGCGTCGAAGGCGACGGGCAGGGCTGGGGCGGCGTGGCGAACCTGTCGTATCCGATGCCGTACGTGGACCGCGACGGCGGGCGGGCGGCCATCGGCGAGCGCGAGGCGTGGCCGGAGGTCGCCACCGTGCTCTACGGCACCAACGACATCCGTCTGTACGTGCAGGATGTCGTCCAGCCGGACGTTGCCAGCGAGGCCGAGGCTCGCGCCGTCTTCCGCGCGGATCTCGAGACGATCGCGCGCTGGTTCCTCGAGCGCGGCACGATCCCCGTGCTCGTCACCCTGCCGCCGGGGACGTACCCCGAGTGGTCGCTCGAGGTGGGCGGTCAGCCGCTCGGCCCGCGCTGGGCCGAGGAGGTCCGCGACCTCGGCGCCGCGCTCGGCGTGCCGGTCTTCGACCTCGAGCGGCTCATGCTCGACGCGCCCGACTGGCGGTCGCTCTTCACGGACGGCGTGCACCCGAACGACGCGGGCTACGCGCGCATCAACGACGCGTTTCACCAGTGTTATCAGGCGCTTCGCGCGCGTGTCCTCGTCCGCTGAACGCCATCTACTGCAGGAAGACGTCCTGGATCCAGCCGCAGGCGCCGCCGTTGGCGCAGGGGCGGCACGCGTCGGGGCGGTCGGCGCTGCAGGGGGCGGCCGCGCCCGCCGCGTCGCTCGCCGGCGTCAGGGCGGGCGCGCCCGACTCGATCACCTCGACGAAGTCCCACAGGACGTTCTGGGCGTCGCGCGCGTGGTAGTAGACCTGCACGCGGTCGCCGTAATGCAGCCAGAACTTCGTGGTGCTGTTGGGCGCCCAGTACATGTAGGCGCCGAACGGGTACACGAAGAAGAAGTCGGCCTCGTCGCCGTTGGGCAGGCAGCGCACGGACGGGTGCGGCGGATCGCGCCGGCAGACCGCGGCGCGGTCCGGGCGCGCCACGCGGCGGCGGTGGGCGGGGGGGGTGAGCGGGCCGCCGGACCGGGCGCCGCACGCGGCGCGGCCGCAGTCGTCGGCGCCCTCGTCGCACCGGTTCACCTGGCCGCACGAGGCGTTGCGGCCGCGGCAGACCGTCGGCTGCCCGCAGGCGCTCGCCGCCTCGAAGTCGGCGCCGGCGGGGCCGAGCGCGCAGGGGTGGTCCGGGTCGAACCCGGCGAACTCGAGCTTCGCGGGGTCGAAGAAGAACCAACCCTGCATGTGGCTCGCGCCCTGGTAGGCGTAGCCCCAGCGGAAGCCGCCGCGGTCGGGGCGCAGCGGCGGCGAGTCGTCGCGGCAGGCGGCGCGACCCGGATCGCCGCAGGGCTCGCCGCCGGTGAGGCACTCGGCGGGCGGGTCGTACCACGGCCCGTTGGACGAGAGCGCCACGTAGCTGCCGGGCGGGACGACCTGCAGGACGACGCCGGCGCGCCCGGGGCCGCGCGCGAAGAGGGCCGCGGGGTCGCCGTCGAAGTCGCCGGAGTACTGCTCGATGGGGGCCACGACGCGGAACGGGTAGTAGCCGACGTTGATGCCGCGCGCCGTCCACGCCTCGTTGAGGTCGGCGCAGCGGCCACCGCCCTGGCGCGTGTCGACGGACGCGGGCAGGCAGGCGGGGGGCGGGGGCGCGGCGTCGGGGGGCGGGGGCGCGGCGTCGGGGGGCGCCGCTCGCCCGTCGGTGCGGGGCGCGGCCGCGTCCTCGACCGGGGCGGCGTCGGCCGCCGCGTCCGGATCGGGCGCGAATCCGTCGTCATTGCGCGCATCTGGACGCGGTGCCCCGTCGGCCGCTCCCCCGTCGTCCGCCGCCTGGCCGTCCGTCGCCGCGTCCTCCGACACCTGGTCGGCGCAGCCCGCCCACAACACCACTCCGAGGAGCACCCTGCGCATCGGCCCATGCTACCCCGGACTTGCCTCGTCGACCGAAATGGCGTTTGGTGGACGGGCATGAAGCTCTGCCCGAAGTGCGAGCGCCCCCTCGGCGACGACCTCGAGCGCTGCCCCGACGACGGCGCGGCGCTGCTCCGGGTGCACGACGCCGCGGCGGCCCAGGCGGAGTCGCTGCTCGGGCGCACCATCGACGGCCGCTACGTCGTCGAGTCGCGGCTCGGCGCGGGCGGGATGGGCGCGGTGTTCGCCGCGACGCAGGTGGCGGTCGGCCGGCGCGTCGCGATCAAGGTGCTGCCCGCCGACCTCGCGCGGGACCTCGACGCCGTCCGCCGCTTCATGCAGGAGGCCCGCGCCGCGAGCGCCCTGCGGCACCCGAACGTGGTGACCATCCACGACTTCGGGCAGACCGACGACGGCCTGCTGTACCTCGTCATGGAGCTCGTCGAGGGCACGACGCTGTCGGCGCAGCTGCGCACGGGCGGCGCGCTGTCTCCGGCGCGGGCGGCGCGCGTGGCCGGGCAGATCCTCGACGCGGTGCAGGAGGCGCACGTCGCCGGCATCGTCCACCGCGACCTCAAGCCCGAGAACGTCATCCTGTCGCCGCGTTCGGGCAACCCCGACTTCGCCAAGGTCCTCGACTTCGGCCTGGCGAAGGTCGCGAACGCCGAGGGCGGCGATCTGACGCGCACCGGGCAGGTGTTCGGCACGCCCGCGTACATGTCGCCGGAGCAGGCGCTCGGCCTGGGCTGCGACCACCGCACCGACCTGTACGCGGTCGGGGTGATGCTCTACGAGATGCTGTCGGCGCGGCGGCCGTTCACGGGCGACACGTCGATCGCCGTCCTGCTCAAGCACGTGCACGAGGCGCCGCCCGAGTTCGAGACGCTCGACCCGCCGTCGAGCGTGACCGCGGGGCTGGCGGCGGTCGTGTTCCGGGCGCTGGCCAAGGAGCGCGACGAGCGCTTCCAGAGCGCGGCCGAGATGGCCGAGGCCCTGCGGCAGGCGGTCGTCGACGACGGCCTCGATCTGGCGTCCCGGCCGCCGCGGTCGCAGCCGACGCTGCCGGTCGAGCCGCCGCGTCCCTCCGAGGTCTCGCTGGTGGGCGATCTGCGCCGGCCGGTGCCGTGGACGCGCATCGGTCTCGGCGGCGTGGCGCTCGCGGGGGCGGTCGCGGTCTGGTGGAGCCTGCGGCCCGCGCCGGCACCGCTGCCGCCCCGCCCGGACGCGGCGTCGGTGGCGGCCGGCGTGGTGGCGCCGGCGACCGCGGCGGCGCCCGCGTCCGTGGCGCCGCCGGCGTCCGTGGCAGCGCCCGCGTCCGTGGCGGCGCCCGCGTCTGCGCCGCCTCGGCAGGTCGCGAGCGCGCCCACGCCGTCGAGCCTGGCCGCCGCGAAGCCGCCGCCCGCGCGCCGCCCGGCGCCGCCCGAGGCGGCCGTCGCCGCGCCGTCCTCGGCCGCGCCGCCCCCGGCGCCGCCCGCCGACGCGCCCGTCGACGACCTCAAATAGGCCACGAGCTTCGCGTGGAACCCCCGACCCGACGACCATCCCCCAGTCCACCGCCCGGGAGGAACGTTCGATGACCCGCAACGCGCCGGCGCACGGCGCCGCGCACGGTGAAACCTCGCCGCCCGCCGGCCGTCGCCTCGCGCTGCTCTCGCTCGGCGCGCTCGGCATCGTCTACGGCGACATCGGCACGAGCCCGCTGTACGCGCTGCGCGAATGCTTCCACGAGGGCCACGGCCTGGCCGTCACCCCGCCCAACGTGCTCGGCGTCCTCTCGCTCGTCACCTGGTCGCTGCTGCTCGTCGTCACCGTGAAGTATCTGCTCTACGTGCTGCGCGCTGACAACCGGGGCGAGGGCGGCATCCTGGCGCTCATGGCGCTCGTCCCCGGCACCAAGCGCGGCCGCCTCGTGCTCGTCGCCATGGGGCTCTTCGGCGCGGCGCTGCTCTACGGCGACGGCATGATCACGCCCGCGATCTCGGTGCTCAGCGCCGTGGAGGGCCTCGGCATCGCGACGCACGCCTTCGACCGCTACGTGCTGCCGATCACCGTCGCGATCCTGATCGGGCTCTTCAGCCTGCAGAAGCGCGGCACCGCCGGCATCGCGGCGCTGTTCGGGCCGGTGATGTGCGCGTGGTTCGCCATGCTCGCCGGCCTCGGCATCTACGGCATCGTGCGCGAGCCGAGCGTGCTCGGCGCGCTCAACCCCTGGCACGCGGTGGACTTCTTCGTGCGCGAGGGCCAGACGGGCTTCATGGTGCTCGGCGCCGTCGTCCTCGTGGTGACCGGCGGCGAGTCGCTCTACGCCGACATGGGCCACTTCGGCCGGCTGCCGATCCGCTGGGCCTGGTTCGCCGTGGTGCTGCCGTCGCTCCTCTTGAACTACCTCGGTCAGGGCGCCGCCGTGCTGCACGACGCGGCCACCATCCGCCACCCGTTCTTCCTCATGGCGCCGCGCTGGCTCCTCATCCCCATGGTGGCGCTGTCGACGGTGGCGGCGGTGATCGCCTCGCAGGCGCTGATCTCCGGCGTCTTCTCGCTCACCCGGCAGGCCGTCCAGCTCGGCTTCCTGCCGCGCATGCGCATCGACCACACGTCCGCCGACGAGATCGGGCAGATCTACGTCCCCGGCATGAACTGGATGCTCATGCTGGCGGCGATCGGCCTCGTGCTCGGCTTCCGCAGCTCGAGCAACCTGGCGGCCGCGTACGGCATCGCGGTGACCGCCACCATGATGATCACGACGTGGATGGCCTACTTCGTCGCGCGCGAGGTGTGGGGCTGGCGGGTCGTGACGGCGCTCCCGCTGACGCTGGGCTTCTTCTGCATCGAGGTCAGCTTCTTCGGCGCGAACGTCTTCAAGATCCCGGACGGCGGCTGGTTTCCGCTCGCGGTCGGCGCCGGCATCTTCACGCTCATGACGACGTGGCGGCGCGGGCGCGCCATCCTCGCCGACCGCCTCGGCAGCGGCACGCTGCCCCTGCGCGACTTCCTGCAGGACCTCGGCGCGAACCCGGTGCACCGCATCCCGGGGACGGCGGTGTTCATGACGAGCAACGTCGACGGCACGCCGCCGGTGCTGCTGCACCACATCCTGCACAACCGCGTGCTGCACGAGCAGGTCGTGCTGCTGACGATCCTCACGCGCGAGGTGCCGCACGTGAAGCCCGCCGACCGCCTGCAGGTGACGGCGCTGAAGGAGGGCTTCTTCCAGGTCGTCGCCACCTACGGCTTCATGGACACGCCGAACGTGCCGGTGCTGCTCGCCGCCTGCGCGCGCGAGTCGCTGCGCATCGAGCCGCAGCGCACGACCTACTACCTCGGCCGCGAGACCCTCATCGCCACCGACCGCCCGGGCATGGCCCTCTGGCGCGAGCGGCTGTTCGCGTTCATGTCGCGCAACGCGATGCGCGCCACGCAGTTCTTCGGCATCCCGCCGAACCGCGTCGTCGAGCTCGGCGTCCAGGTCGAGCTGTAGCGCCGTTGCCCCTCAGCCGGTGAAGCGCCGGAACAACGGACACTGCGCCCAGTGCTCGCGGATCGAGGCCGCGTAAGCCTCTCCGCCGGGAAGCTGGCAGACCGTGTCGAGCGTCTCCGCCAGACGCTCGGACGTCTCGACGGCGGTCCGCGCCGTCTCCTCCTCGTCGAGGCCCAGCTTCCGCGCGAGGCGGCGGAAGCCGTCGAGGCCCACGTCGCTGAAGCGGCGAGACTTTGCGAACTTCAGGGCCAGGGTCCGGCTGGTGCCGGGGAACGCCAGCGTGTGCACCTGATCGTAGAGGGGCGCGAGGGCCGGTGTCCGCTGGTCGCCGTAGATGAGCGACCAGTTCTTGATGTGGGCGTCGGCGTTGCCGCTCGCGAACACGAGGACGAGGCGGCGGACGCACTCGAGGTAGGCCTCCTCACCGGAAAGCGCGTGGATCTTCGCCGCCAGGGTCTCGTAGTTCGTCGCCTTGTACTTCTGTGCCGGAAAGACGTTCAGGACCTGCGCGAAGTCCTCGATGTGGACGCGCCCACCGTCGGGCGTCCGGTCGAAGCGCCGCACCTTGAGCGCCGCACCGACCGGCTCCACCTCTGCGGGCATGCGGTCGATCTCGGCGAGCTGAGCGATGCCGACCTCCGGCACGTCGAATCCGGCGGCCTGGGCCCAGCGCATCGTCGCGTGCTCGTTCTCCGTCACGCCCGGGAAACGTGGGTCCGGGAGCTTGACGAGCCAATCGCCGCCGACGCCGCGGACGGGGATCGTCAAGCGCCCGTCCTTCTGCAGCGCCGAGAACTTGAGCTGGACGCCGCCGAGAGAGAAGCGCAGGCCTTCCTCATCTTCGTCCGACGGCACCTGCCAGACCGTGGCATCGCCCGCGTCGGTCGCCTCCACGTGCCCGACCAGGCCGACCTCGACGGCGCCGGGCAGGTCGTCGCCGAGCAGGCACAGCATGCGGAATTCGCTCGTCGCCTTGATGCCGTGCTGCCGGCAGAGCAGGTCCGCCAGGCGGCCTTCCGGGTCGGGGAGCAGGTTGGTGAAGAAGGGGCAGAGGTGGACGCTCGATCGCCAGGGCCCCGCCGGGTCGTCCTCGAAGACCTGGCCGAGCACCGCGTGGCGGCGCTCCTCGACGTAGTCCACATCGAGCACGAAGCGGAACATCTGGGCCGGCAGCGCCTCGATGCGACCGATCGTCCGGCCGTGGAGGCGTACCTCGGCGTATCCCGGGTCAGTCGTCATCACCCACCCGGATGCGCTCCAGGGGCCCGCGATCGTTCTCGCCCCATTCGGCCATGTCGTCCCAGAACCGTGCCGAGATCGTCTCGATGTGATGGGCGCGCGCTTCGAGGGCCGACCCGGTCCGTCCGTCGCGGAGCGCGGCGATCATGTCCTCCGTCAACGCGTGCGAGCTCAGCGTCTGTGCTCGCGCGCTCCTGACGAGGCGGTCGACTTCGGCGACCGGCGGATGGAGCAATCGATTGGCGAGTCCGCCGTCTTCACCGGCGGTGAGCCGGGCGAGACCGTCGCGCCGCGTGAGCAGTGCGTCGAGCGCGATGGGCTCCCCCGTCTCGAGGTTCGCTGGTCCGAGTCGGGCCAGGGCGACGAGGCGGGCCCGGGTCATGGCATCGCGGGAGCGGAATCGGTCCCCGGGCGGCGGGTAGGTGGGCTTCTGGCGTCCGACCAGCGCCAGCAGGGCCTGCACGCTCTCGTCCTCATCACCGTGCGCGGCCTTCAGCGTCTGTCGGATGTAGGGGACGCTCTCGCCGCGGTGGATTCCGGTCAGGATGCCACGCCACATCCAGCGCACCAGCAGTCGCCGGTTCCGGGGATGGATGTGCTCGCGCCCATGGAAGACGCGGGCGAGGGCGATCAGCGGCAGTTGATAGGGCAGGAACGTGACGTACGGGATGCGCCCGTCGGTCGCCACGAAGTCGATGACGCGACCCAGCGCGGCGAGGGCGGTCGGAATGCTCGTTCGCAGGTTCGCCGGATCGCGGAAGTGCGGCCGGAAGTCGTCGGTGACGTCGACGTCGCGGACCGCCATGACGACCTGCAGCAGGAGGCGCTCCGGGAGCCTCCCGAAGCCGAGCCGCTCCACCGCGTCGGCGAATGAGCGGAGATCGCCGGGCTCGTCACCGGACTGCCCGCCGAAGAGTGCGTCGAACACCTCCTCCTTCCGGAGGCGTTTCCCGAACGAGTTGATCCGGTCGAAGATGTCCGAGACGACGGCGCGATCGGAAGTGCCCACGACGTAGACGGGGACGCGATAGCTCTGCAGCGTCTTCGCGACTTCGGAGAGCGTGGACATCACGCCTGGCGCGGCGACGAGCTCCGGCCGGTCGGCGAGCCATCGGAGCAGTCGCGCCGAGTCGGCGAGCGCCCAGAGTGGAACCCAGGACTGCGGCGGCTCCTGTCGGGAAGTCGGGTGGCGGATCTGGCCCGTCTCGAGGTCGTAGAAGAAGGTGAACTTCTCCCGCTGGACCGCCGGCGCCGGCCCGGGCGGCGTCAACGAGCCGAACAGGGCCGTGAGGCGCTGCTGCCCGTCGACGACGAAGAGCGCGTCCCGCGTCACCGGGGCGTCGAGCGTGCGAGGGCCGACGACCACCGGCTCGGCCGGGGCGTCGTCGCGGTAGAACAGAAACGTTCCGATCGGGTACCCGCGGAGCACGCTCTCGAGCAGACGCTCGTTGTCGCGGGTCTGCCACTTGAGGCCGCGCTGGAACTTCGGGATGCGGATCGCGCCGCGTTCGACCCGCCCGAGCAGCTCTTCGATCGTGAATGCGTGCGCCTCGAGGCGGTGCGGAGCGGTCGCCGTGGCCATGACCGCGATCTCGCCCGTTCCGCCCAGGCAAAGCAAGCCGCACCCCCGGCTGGCCGTCGCGTCTCGCGGTCAGACCTCCACGCCGCGCTGGCGCAGCTTGCACTTCAGGCGCGTCAGGGCGCGGCCGTCGCCCTGCGGCGATCCCGGCACGCCCAGCACGCAGTCGCCGTCGGGCGAGACGAGCCGGTCGTGCTTGCCGCCGGGGTGGAGCGTCCAGCCCATGCGAAGCGCCGCGCTGACGAGCGGACGCACCTCCTTGCACCCCAGCCTTCGCTTTGCGCTCATCGGAATCCCCCGGAGCCCTGTGCCTCGGAATCGCCGATGCCGGCCTTCGGGCGGAGGTTGCGTTTTGCCCGGCCTTCCGAGTCGGTGGTACACGTTCGAGGAGCGGTGGGGGTGCACGTGGTCGCGTGGATGCGCTGGGGTGCGGTGGCCTTTTTCGTCGTGCTTGCGGGCTGTTCCGGCGGGTCCGGGGGCGGCGGCGGAGGGGATGACGACGACGGCTGCGGCGGCTGCGCCGACGGTCAGGTGTGCGAGGCGGGGCGCTGCGTCGCCGTGGGGTGCGCCACGAACGACGAGTGCCCCGGCGATCTCGTCTGCCGCGCGGGCGCCTGCACCGAGGGCCTCTGCGCCGCCGACGTCGAGTGCGGCCCCGACCGCGTCTGCGTCGAGAGCTACTGTCGCGCGCCGGCGTGCGATGGTGACGAGGACTGTCCCGGCGGCCGCTGCGACCGCGCCTCGCGCCAGTGCGTGCTGACCGAGCCCTGCGGCGACGGGCCGCCCTGCGACGAGGGGCAGGCGTGCGTCCGCGGCCGCTGCCTCGCGCCGGACACCTGCCTCGCCGATCTCGACTGTCGCGTCGGCACCTATTGCGCCGCCGACGCCAGCTGCCGGCCGGGTTGTCGCCTCGAGGTGGGCGCATGCGGCGCCGGCAGCGTGTGCGACGAGCAGTCCCGCACCTGCCGCGTCGCCGACTCGTGCAACGACGACGCGGACTGCTCGCCCGACCGCTACTGCGGCGACGACGGGCGCTGCGTCCGCGGGTGCCGCCTCGAGCCGGACAACTGCGGCGCGGCGCGCGCCTGCGCGCCCGAGACGCGCCGCTGCGTCGACGGGCCCTGCCGCGAGGACGCCGACTGCGGCCCCGGTCAGACTTGCGCGAACGGCATGTGCGGCGACTGCCGCGAGGACGCGGACTGCGGCCCCGGCAACACCTGCGACGCGGCGCGCACGTGCCGCTGCGCCGGCGACGCCGGCTGCCCCGCCGACGCCTATTGCGACGTGGCTTCGGGCAGCTGCGAGTCCGGCTGTCGCGAGGGCGGCTGCCCCGAGGGGCAGGCGTGCGACGACATGCTGCGCATCTGCCGCCGCAGCAACGCGTGCGTCGGCGACGGCGACTGCCCCGCGGACCAGTACTGCGCGGGCCAGTCGTGCCGCCCCGGCTGTCGGAACGACGGCTGCGAGGGCGGCCTCGTGTGCGAGCCGCAACTGCGCCGCTGCGTGTGCGCCGACGACGCCGGCTGCCCCGCCGGCACGTGGTGCGACGCCGGCGCGTGCGTCGAGGGCTGCCGCGTGGGCGGCGACGACTGCGGGCCCGGGCGCTGCGACCCCGACACGCACCAGTGCACGTGCGCCAACGACGACGAGTGCGTCGCCGGGCGCTACTGCGACGGCGCCGCGTGCCGCGAGGGCTGCCGCCTCGAGCCCGACGACTGCGGCGCCGGCGCGGCCTGCGAACCCGCGTCGCGGACGTGCCGCTGCACCGACGACACCGGCTGCCCCGCCGAGGCGTACTGCGCGGACGGCGAGTGTCGCGAGGGCTGCCGGCTCGCCGCCGGGAGCTGCGCGGCGGGCGACTGCAACCCCGAGACGCGCCGCTGCCCGTGCGGCGCCGACGGCGAGTGTCCCGACACGAACTACTGCGCCGACGGCGCCTGCCAGCTCGGCTGCCGCCTCGAGCCCGACAACTGCGGCGCGGGGCGCGTCTGCGACGGCGGCCGTCGCGAGTGCCGCTGCGCCGACGACTCGGCGTGCGCCGCCGGCGAGTACTGCGGGCCCGAGGGCGCGTGCCTGCCGGGCTGCCGCCTCGCCCCCGACGACTGCGGCGACGGACGCGCCTGCGATCCGAACGCGCGCGAATGCCGCTGCGTCGCCGACGCCGCCTGCCCGGACGGCACGTGGTGCGATCCGAGCGGCGCCTGCGTCCCCGGGTGCCGCCCCGATCCCGACACCTGTGGCGAAGGCAGCCGGTGCGACGTCGCCTCGCGGCAGTGCCGCTGCGCCGCCGACGCCGGCTGCCCGGACGAGGCCTACTGCGACCCCGAGAGCGCCTGCCGTGCCGGCTGCCGCCTCGCGCCCGACAACTGCGGCGCGGGCCGCGTCTGCGACGAGGCGCGCCGCGTCTGCGTTTGCGCGAACGACGCCTCGTGCCCCGACGGCGAGTACTGCGGCGCCGACGGGGCCTGCGCCTCGGGCTGCCGCCTGGCGCCCGACACCTGCGGCGCCGGGCTCACCTGCGATCCGGAGACGCACCGGTGCGGGTGCGTCAACGACGCCGCCTGCCCCGAGGGCGAGTATTGCGGCGACGGCGTCTGTGTCGCCGGCTGCCGCCTGAACCCCGACGACTGCGCGAACGGGCGCTGCGATCCGGCGTCGCGGCGGTGCGGCTGCGCCGCCGACGGCGACTGCCCGGCCGGCCAGTATTGCGACGGGGCCGCCTGCCAGGTCGGCTGCCGCACCGAGCCCGACGACTGCGTGTTCGGCCAGTGCAACGCGCAGTCGCGCGTGTGCGAGGCGCCGGCCTGCCGCCGCGACGCGGACTGCCGCGCCGGCGAGGTCTGCACGATCCGCGACGGCGCGAACGGCCTCGAGCTGCGCTGCGCCGTCCCGCTCGCCGCCGGCGGACCCGAGGAAGCATGCGACCGCAACCTCGACTGCGGCAGCCGCCTGTGCCTCGGCAGCGGCACGTGCTTCGCCGCCTGCGCCGCCGACGCGGACTGCCCCAGCCGGCGCTGCGCCTCCATCGAGGTCACGCGCGCCAACGACCCGACGAGCTACGAGTTCCAGTCGTGCCAGCCGCTGCCCCCGGCCTGCGGCGGCGATCCGGAGTGCGTCGCCGGGCGCGCCTGCCTGCCGCTGGCGCCGCTGCCGGAGGCGCCGTTCCAGCCGTACCTGGCCTGCGTGTCGCCGCCGGAGGGGGGGGCGACCGGGGCCCCGTGCCGCGACGGCGACGAGTGCCGCTCGGGCAACTGCCTGCCCGAGGGGGTGTGCTTCGGGCCTTGCCGGCGCGGCGTGGCCGGCGACTGCCCCGCCGGCCAGCGCTGCTACGAGAGCGTCCTCTACTGGGTGTTCGACCAGGGCACGCCGCAGGAGGCCGACGACCGCTTCTACGCGCTGAACGCCTGCCAGCCGGACAACGGCAGCGGCAACGCCTGCCCCGACGCGCGCTGCCCGGCGGGCGAGGCGTGCATGCTGCAGACGAACCGCACGCGCACGGCGTTCGAGCAGTTCTGCTTCCGCCAGGTGGGCGCCGGTCTGGGCGGGGCCGCGTGCGCCGCCGACAACCAGTGCCGCAGCGGCGTGTGCCTCGACGCCGGCTTCTGCCTCGGCTTGTGCGACCCGCGCAACCCGGCCGGCCAGTGCGCCGGCGGCTTCGGGTGCGAGCAGGTCGAGCTCACCGTCTGGGACCGCGGCACGCCGGCCAACGAGAACGACGACATCGGCGCGCCGGTCGCCGTCTGCATTCCGTTTTGACGCGAGGGGGCGCGGCCGGTCACGCTGTCGGCGACGGTGGTCGCGAGCGGGTCCGGGCGCGCGCCCGACCGGAGCGCGTCGTCCACTCTCGGGATCACGTCCGGAGCGAGGTTGCCCGGTGCGCAGGTGCCTGTTCCTGCTCGCGTTGCTCGGCGCGTGCGATCCGGGGGCGCCGTCGCTGATCGAGGTGCGGGCGCCCGACGATACGCGCAACGCCGCGGGGCCCTACCGCCTGACGGTGGTGACGCGGGGCGCCGTGGACGACGTCGTGGTGCGCTGGACCGACGCGCCGGACGCCTCGGCGCCGCTCCACGAGCGCCTGCGCCTCGGCCACGACGGCGGTGGGCGCTGGTCGGGCGACCTGCCGGGACGCCTGCCGGGCAGCGACGTGCGGCTCGCGGTCGTCGCCGAGGGACCCGGCGGGGAGGCGCGCTGGCCGACGGTGGGCGAGCACGGCTTCCGCATCCTCGGCGGTGACGGGGCGTGCCTCGTCGACGGCGACTGCCTGCGGGCCGAGATCTGCGATCGGCTGGGCCACCGCTGCAAAGCGCCGCCGGCGCGCTGCGACGACGACGGCGACTGCCCGCAGGACTATGTCTGCGCGCGGGAGAGCGGGCTGTGCCGTTTCCGGCCCGTGCCGTGCACGGAGGATGCGGAGTGCGGGGCCGGTCAGGTGTGCGCCGGGGGCTTCTGCGCGCCCGCCGCCGAGTGCCGCGCGGACCGCGACTGCCCCGCCGGCGCCCGCTGCCTCGACCCGCCCGGCCGCTGCGCCGGCGCCGACGCCTGCGCGCGCGACGCCGACTGCCCCGCGGACCGGCCGCGCTGCGAATCCGGCCGCTGTCTCGCCGTCGGGCCCGGCTGCGACCCGCCGTGCGCGCCGGGCACGCGCTGCGTCGACGGCGCGTGCGTCGCCGGCTGCGACCCGCCGTGTCGCGACGGCGAGGTGTGCGTCGACGGCAAGTGCGCGCTCGCGACGTGCGACCCGCCGTGTCGCGACGGCGAGGTGTGCGTCGACGGGCGGTGCGTGGACGCGTGCGCGACGTGCCGCGACGGCGAGGTGTGCGTCGACGGGCGGTGCGTGGACGCGTGCGCGACGTGCCGCGACGGCGAGGTGTGCGTCGACGGGCGGTGCGTGGACGCGTGCGCGACGTGTCGCGACGGCGAGGTGTGCGTCGACGGGCGCTGCGTGGACGCGTGCGCGACGTGTCGCGACGGCGAGGTGTGCGTCGACGGGCGGTGCGTGGACGCGTGCGCGACGTGCCGCGACGGCGAGGTGTGCGTCGACGGGCGGTGCGTCGCGGGCTGCGACCCGCCGTGCCGTGGAGGCGATGTCTGCGTCGACGGCACGTGCGTCGCGGAGTGCGACCCGCCGTGCGGCCGCGGCCTCGTCTGCCAGGACGGCCGCTGCCTGCCGCCGCCCGGCTGCGCGAACGGCTGTCCGGCCGGCCTGCGCTGCCTCCGCGGCGCCGACGTGTGCGTCGAGTGCACTGCCGACGGACACTGCCCGGTCGGCATGCACTGCGACGCCACCTGGAACTGCGCTGCCGGGGCGCGCGGCGCCGCCTGCGTGCCGTGCGGCCCGGGGCGGACATGCGGCGCCGGCCACGTCTGTCGCGAGGATCTGTTCGACGCCTGCGTGCCCCGGTGCGGGCCCGGCGGCCGCTGCCCGCGCGGGTTCTTCTGCGACGGCGCGGCCTGCCTGCCCGAGCAGTTCTGCCACGGCCTGGAGTGCGTGTTCGACGGCGACTGCGAGAGCGGCGCGTGCGCCGGGGGCGTGTGCGAAGGGCCGCAGATCTGCGCCGACGACACCGACTGCCGCGACCGCGCGTGCGTCGGCGGCCGCTGCGTGCCGCCCGGCGAAGCCTGCCTCGCGGGCCGTTGTCGCGACGGCGAGGTGTGCGTCGGCGGCCGCTGCGCGCCCGGCGAGCCGGCGGGCGTCTGCGCGCCGTGCGACGAGGCCGCCGACTGCGCGTCGCCGGCGTTCTGCGGCGACGCGCTCGGCACCAGCGTGCGCCAGTGCTACGCCCTGTGCAACCGAGACTGCCCGGGGGGCCTGCGATGCGCCGAGCTCTCGGCCGCGACCGCGGCCTGCGTCGACGAGGCGAGCGTCTGCCCGCCGCCCGCGATGTGCCGCGACGACGACCTCGAGGACAACGACGACGTCCGCAGGGCCACCGTGCTCGGCGGCGGCGCAGACGTGCACGGCGTCGCCTGCCCCGGCGACGCGGACGTCTTCCAGCTGCGGCCGCGCCGCGGGCAGCAGGGGACGGTGATGATCGAGCCGCGCGGTCGCCTGCGCTACCGGCTCGCCGAGGGCCACGGTGGACGAGAGGGCCTGATCGCCGGCGTGACGCGCTTCGAGGTCGGCCCGGACGGCGCCTTCCTGACGCTCACCGCCGAGGCCGAGGCCGCGTACCGCATCACGACCGACTTCGGGGTCGGCAGCGGGTGCGCGAACGACGGCCTCGAGCCGAACGACACGCCCGAGGAGGCGGTGCCGGTGGACGTGCCGCTCGACTTCGACGGCCTCGCCCTCTGCCCCGGCGACCACGACATGGTGCGCTTCCGGCACGACGGCATGGCCACCGTGGTGCGCATCGAGTTCGAGCACGCCCGCGGCGACATCGACGCCGAGCTGCGCCGCCCCGCCGGCCCCGCCATCGCCATCTCGACGGGCAGCGGCGACGTCGAGCGCTTCGACCTCGGCCCCGACCTGGCCGCGGGCGAGTACGTCGTCCATGTCTACCCGTTCAACCCGCGCGCCCCGCGGACGACCTACCGCCTCGTCATCGGCCACTGAGAGGGTGTTCCCATGGAAATGCCTGCTGCGCGAACCGCTCGCGGCGACATTTTCATGGGAACACCCTCTGAGCGGCGCGCCCGCACATGGGCCGCGCGGCGCGCCGGCAATGGCGCGCCGACATCCTGACGAAGCGAGCACGAAAGGTGGGTCGGCGCGCACGAAATGTGGGCCGGGCCGTCACGGGTCTGACGAAGCGAGCACGAAAGGTGGGTCGGCGCGCACGAGATGTGGGTCGGGCCGTCACGGGTCTGACGAAGCGAGCACGAAAGGTGGGTCGGCGCGCACGAAATGTGGGTCGGGCCGTCACGGGTCTGACGAAGCGAGCACGAAAGGTGGGTCGGCGAGCACGAAAGGTGGGTCGGCGCGCTGGTGAAGTCGGTCGGCGCGCTCGTGAAGTCGGTCGGCGCGCTCGAGAGGTGGGGCCGCGCGCCGCGTCCGTGCCAAGCGGCGCCCGGAGCGCGCGACCGGGCGGCCCCAGGCTGCGGGCGCTTGGCGTGGACGGCCTGCGCGGTGGCGGCGCCCAGGGCAGGCTGCGGGCGCGCGGCGTGGACGGCCTGCGCGGTGGCGGCGCTCAGGGCGGACGGAGGACGCCCGTGCCCGTTCGGCCCCCTTCGGCGGCGGCGGGCCCCGGAAGCGGCACCGGACCCCGGAAGCGGCGCCGTGCCCTGGAAGCGGCACCACACCGGCGCCGGGAGACCGCAGTGGGAATCGCTGTCAGAAGCGGAAGCCGAGGCCGACGCCGTGCTCCGCGGTCGGGCCGACGGTGACGTGCTCGTCGCTGTCGAGCCACAGCAGGGTGAAGCCCGCGGCGAGCCCGTGGGCGGCGAGGCCGAGGCCGGCCTGGGCGAGCGCCGCGTCGCGGCGCGCCTCGTCGCGGGCAGCCTCCGAGGCCGCGCGCGTGCTGGCGGCCGCCTCGTCGTCCAGGTCGTCCAGCAGCAGCGCGCCGAAGACGCCGGCGGTCACGGCGCCGACCGCCGCGCCGCCGAATGCGCCCCACATCCACGGCGCGAGGTCGGGCCGGGCGCGCAGCGGGATCGAGACCGTCGCCGGCCGGCCGCCCTCGACGACGACGGCGCGCTCCTCGGGCGCGTGCCCCTCCGCGCTCGCCCGCACCACGTGCGGCCCCGCCGGGAGCGTCACCTCGACGGGCGCGTTGCCCCGCGGGACCCCGTCGACGGCGACCTGCGCCCCCGACGGCTCGGTGACGATGCGGACCGGGGCCTCGCACCGCGCGCGGACGTCCCGGTGCAGCGTCGCGGCCTCCTCCGCCTGCGGGCAGTCGCGGCAGAGGGCGAAGAAGCGCTCGAACGTCGCCAGCGCACGCTGGCACTGCCCCAGCGCCCGATGGCTCAACGCGATGTTCAGGACGAAGCGCGGCTCCGGGCTGATGGCATATGCCTGCTCGAAGGCCTCGATGGCATCGTCGAAGCGGGCGGCCTCGAAGAGGCGGTAGGCCTCGGCCAGCACCGGGTAGAGTGCGGCCTTCCGTGCGTCGTCCGGCGTCCCGGATGCCACGAGCAGGCCTGCGAGCAGCGCCGGGAGCGAGGTCACCGGAACGACCGGACGTCGATGTCGAGGCTCTCGAGCAGCCGGTAGACGCGCTGGCGCGTCGAGCCTACGGCGCGCGCCACGCGCGACACGTTGCCCTGGTGCAGCTCGAGCAGCCGCGCGAGCTCCGCCGGCGAGATCTGCGCTGGCTCGAGGGCGCCGGTCCCGACGGCGTCCTGCATCGCCGTCGGCAGCATCGAGAGCTCCACGCGGCCCCGGCCGTCCGCGAACAGCCGGATGCGATTGGCGATCTGCTGCAGTCCGCGGACGTTCGTGGGCCAGTCGTGCAGCAGCAACGCCTCGGCGGCGTCGACGCTGACGGGCTGGCCGACGAGCGCCTCGAAGAGCGGCAGGACGTCGGCCTTGCGCTCGGCCAGGCCGGGCAGCTCGACCTCGAACTCGGTCAGGCGCGCGAGCAGGTCCGCCCGGAAGCGCCCCGCCGCGACGGCCTCGGGCAGGCTCCGGTGGGTCGCGGCCACGATCCGCACGTCGATCGGGACCTCGCGGTCGCCGCCGACGGGGCGGATGGCGCGCTCCTGGATCGCCCGCAGCAGGACGGGCTGCAGATCGAGCGGCAGGTCGCCCACCTCGTCGAGGAAGAGCGTCCCGCCGGCGGCGGCCGCCAGCAGGCCCGGTCGCCCCTCGGCGCCCGAGAACGCGCCGCGCACGTGTCCGAAGAGCTCGCTGGCCGCGAGCGTCGCGGGCAGCGCGCTGCAGTTGACCGGCACGAAGGCGCCCCGGCGGCCGCTCGTCTCGTGGAGGCGCCGCGCCAGCCGCTCCTTGCCCGCGCCGGACGGCCCGTGGACCAGGACGGTCAGCGCGGTGGGCGCGACCCGGTCCACGACCTGCTGCGCCCAGGACAGCACCGCCGACAGGCCGGCGGGCGGGTCGTCGCAGCCGGGCGCCGGGGGCGCGACGTCCTCGACGACGAAGAGCGAGTCGCCGGCGCGGACGATCGAGCCGTGCTCGAGGTGGGCCCGCTGCACCGGCCGGCCGTCCACGCGCGTGCCGTTCTTCGCGCCCTGGTCGTCGAGGCGGAGCGAGGCGCCGACCGGTCGGATCTCGAAGTGCACCCGGCTCAGCCGCGGATCGTCGCAGCTCAGGCCGCCGGCGCCGGCCTGGCGGCCGACGCGGAGCCCGTCGCCGATGGGCTGGGGCGGGGCCGGCTGCGGGTGGACCGGCACGAGGGAGCGTCTTGCTCCTGGCCCCCCGGCCGCGGCCCGCGGGCGCGGGGCCGTCTCCGTCGTGTGATCCTTCACCGGCCTCAGTGTACTCGAGGAACGATGTCCGTCCTGGTTGTACGAATTCCGTCCTGAACGATCCAGTGTACTATGGCCGGGTGTCCCTCCCCGACCGGATGCGTTGTCCTGCGTGCGGCGAACGATACGCTGCGAGCGCTCGCTTCTGCCCGCGCGACGGCGTGCGCCTCGACGAGGGCCGCGACGACCCGCTGGTGGGGACGCTGATCGGGGGGCGGCACCGCGTCGTCGACCGCCTGGCCGGGGGCGGGCACGGCACCGTCTACCGCGGCGTCCAGGTCGGCATCGAGCGCCCTGTCGCGATCAAGGTGCTCGCGGCGGACGCCACCGATCCGGTCGCGGCCCGGCGCTTCGAGGCCGAGGCGCTCATCCTCGGCCGGCTGCGTCACCCGCACGCGGTGAGCCTGATCGACTTCGGCCACCTCGAAGACGGCCGCCCCTACCTCGTGTCGCCGTTGCTCGAGGGCGAGACGCTGGCGGCCCGGCTCGAGCGCGGTCCGCTGGCGGCGGCGACGGTGCTCGACATCATGGGCCAGGTGGCGCGGGCGCTCGAGGACGCGCACGAGCAGGGCGTGGTCCACCGCGACCTCAAGCCGTCGAACCTGATGCTGCAGACGATCGCCGGGCGCCTCGTGGTCCACGTCATCGACTTCGGGATCGCGCAGCGCGAGGACGACGTCCGGCTGACCGCCGAGGACCGGGCGGTGGGCACCGCCGCGTACATGTCGCCGGAACAGATCCGGGGCGAGCGGGTGGACGCGCGCAGCGACCTCTACAGCCTCGGCGTGGTGGCGTATCAGTGTGCGGCCGGGCGGCTGCCCTTCGACGGGCCCACGCGCCTGGCCGTGACGCTGCAGCACCTCAACGACCCGGCGCCGCCGCTCGAGGGCGATCCGCGCCTCGCGGAGCTGGTCGGATGGTGCCTCGCGAAGCGTCCCGGCGACCGGCCGCCGGACGCCACGGCGCTCATCGAGGCGCTCGACGACGTCGCAAGCACCGACGTGGGGCCGGTCGCGCCGGCGCCCGCGCCCAGGGGGGGCGCGCGGTGGCTCGTCGCCGGCCTGGCGCTCGGCCTCGCGGTGACGGGCGCCCTGCTGGCGATGGGTCGCACCGACGGGCCGGCGTCCGCGGGGGCGCCGGACCGGACGGGGGCCGGCGCGGAGCCGGTGGCGGTCGAGGCGGCGGCGCCGGTCCGGACGGCGCCCGCGGTCGCCGCGGCGGCGCCGGACCGGACGGCGTTTGCGGTCGAGGCGGCGGCGCCGGTCCGGACGGCGCCCGCGGTCGAGGCGGCGGCGCCGGTCCGGACGGCGCCCGCGGTCGCCGTCGCCGAGGTCGCGGCGGACGCCGGGTCCCGCCCGTCCACGCCCCGTCGCGGCGAGCGCCCGCCGCGGTCGCAGCGGGCGGCGTCCGATCCCCGGTCGAGCCACTCGACGGCGTCGACGGTGGCCGCCGACGCAGCGACCTCGGCCACGCCGCCGGCTGCCGGCCCAGCGACGAGCCCCGTGTCGAGCCACGCGGAGGCGTCGGCGGTCGCGCCGCCGGCCGCCGCGGCCGAGGGCGCGCCGCCGGCTGCCCCGACGCCGGCGTCCGCCGCCGAGCCCGCGCCGCCGCCGCTCGTCGAGCCCGCGCCGCCCCGGGGCCTCTTTTGAACACCAGGCGCCTCGCCCCCGCGATCGCGCTGCTGTCGGCGGCCGGCTGCCAGCCCGATTTTCCGCGGGCCGAGTGCTTCGAGGACACGGAGTGCGGACCGGGCGCGGTCTGCGTGTCGCGCGCGTGCGTCGCGGCGGTGGACGCCGCCGACGGCGGCGCGCGTGTGGTGGACGGCGGCGGCGACGCGGGCCCTGGGCCGGACGGGGGCCGGTCCGCAGATGCCGCGACGCCGGACGGGGGCCGGTCCGCAGATGCCGCGACGCCGGACGGGGGCCGACCCGCGGATGCCGCGACGCCGGACGGGGGTCGACCCGCGGATGCCGCGACGCCGGACGGGGGCGGGCCCGCGGATGCCGCGACGCCGGACGGGGGCGGGCCCGCGGATGCCGCGACGCCGGACGGGGGCCGACCCGCGGATGCCGCGACGCCGGACGGGGGCGGGCCCGCAGATGCGGCGACGCCGGACGGGGGCGGGCCCGCCGACGCCGCGACGCCGGACCCCCCCGACGCGGCGCCCGACGGCGGTCCCGAGCGCATCGGGCACTGGACGTTCAGCCCGGGGGCGGAGCGCGTCGACCGTACCGGCCACTGGGATCCGCTGACGCTGCAGGGCACGGCGCGCGTCGCCGACGGCGCGCTGTGGGTCGACGGCTACCTCGCCGCCCCGCGCGGGTTCGCGCACACGTCCGGCTGGCGGCACGGCGCGATCCGCGAGAAGACCTACGTGGCGTGGGTGTCCATGCGCGGCCTCGACGGCTTCGGCGGCGCCGCCCTGTCGCTCGTCGACCGCGGCGCGGACGCCCACGACGCGCTGCTGTGGGGCCACCTCGCCCGCCACGGGTGGTCCGCCGCGACCGGCGGGCTGCGGCCGGGCGGCCCCTTCCTCGCCCGCCACACCGACGAGGTGACGCGGCAGGTCGTGCTGAGCTGGGTCGACCTCGGCGGCCCCGCGGAGGTGGTGCTGTGCCTCGACGGCGTCGAGGTCGCGCGCGCCGGCACGCCGCTCCGGGCGTGGGGCGACGACGCGATGGAGCTGCTCATCGGCACGACGGACGTGACGACCAGCAACCGCGGCGGCTGGACGATCGGCGGCCTGCGCTCCGAGGTGGAGGGCGGTCTGAAGGCGCGCATCGACGAGGTGCAGCTCTACCGCGGCGCCATGACCTGCGCGCAGGCGGGGGCGCTCACGCGCGAGCCCGACAGCCCGCCCGATCCCGCGCCGCCCCCGGCGTCCGAGCTGATCGGGCAGTGGTCCTTCACGCCCGGGGCGGAGCGCGCGGACAACACGGGCCGCTGGGACGCGCTCGAGCTCTACGGCGACCGGCTCGTCTTCGAGGACGGCTGGCTGAGCGGCGGGTTCGGCGCCGACGGCTTCGCGCGGGCGGTGGGCTGGCAGGGCGACATGATCCGCGACAAGACCTTCGTGGCCTGGCTCGAGCACACCGACCTCGAGCCCCACGGCGGCGCGGTCGTCGCGCTCGACAGCCGGCACCCGCGCGAGGTCAAGTTCGACGCCCTCTCCTACTGGAAGTACGCGGAGGGCACGTTCTGGGTGCCGGTGAGCGACGGGCGCGAGCAGCCGAACGCCGCGCTGCGCGGCAGGCACGACCGCGTCGGGGTGCCGTACCAGGTCGCCGCCTCCTGGGAGGACGTCGGCGACGGCCGGGTGCGCATCACGCTGTGCTACGACGGCGCGCGCGTCGGATCCCTCGAGCGCGGCCCCATGGCTGACTGGCGCGAGGACGCCGAGGTCCTGATCGGCATCCGCGGCCTGACCTGGCAGGTCAACGGGCCCCACCTGATCGACGGGGAACGCCAGCTCCCGCTGGGGTACATGGACGCGCGCATCGACGAGGTCCGACTCTACCGGGGCGCGCTGTCGTGCGAGGCGGTGGGGGCGTTGCGCCCCGCGCCCTGAGGGGGCGCGCGCTCGTGCGAGGCGGTGGGGGCGTTGCGGCCCGCGCCCCGAGGGGGCGCGCGCTCGTGCGAGGCGGTGGGTGAGGCCTGCGCCCTGAGGGGGCGCGGGGCGTCAGAGGCCGGAGGCCTCGCGCAGGCACGCGGCCTGCTCGTCGAGGCACTCGACGCCGGCGTGGGCGCGGTCTTCGTCGCACTCGCGGCGGCACGCCGCGTCCCGGCACTCGGCCCGGCAGGCCCGCGCCTGTCCGTCGGCCTCGTCCGTGCACTCGTCGCGGTGCTCGCGGCACGTCCGGGCGGCCTCGAAGGGTCCGCGGCAGACCTCGCGGACGCCCTCGCGGTGGTGGGCGCGGCAGTCGACGCGGGCCGCGCGCCATGCCTGGCGGCATTCGCGCGCGCAGGCGACGCCGCCGCGCGCCTCGTGGCAGGCGCGCGTGCACTCGCGCACGGCTTCGCGGGCGTCCTGGTGGCACTCGCGGGCGTCCGCGTTCACGGCGCGCTCGCAGAAGCCCTCGGGCAGGCACGGCGTGTCGCGGCAGGCGCGCTCCTCGGCGCGGGCGGCGTCGTGGCACGCGCGCTCCACCTGGTCGCAGGCGCGGCGGCAGGCGTGGTCGCGCTTGCCGCAGCCCTCGTCGCATTGGCGCGCGGTCAGGTCGCACGCGCGGTCGTCGGCCGAGCGCTCCTTGTCGCAGGCCCGGCGGACCACCTCGCAGATGACCACCTCGCACCGGTCGCCGACCCCGTTGCCGTCCCAGTCGCTCTGGGCCGGGTTCCACACCAGCGGGCAGTTGTCGGGCGCGTCGGCCACGCCGTCGTCGTCGTCGTCCTCGTCGCAGGCGTCGCCGCCGAAGTCCCCGTCGGTGTCGGCCTGGTCCGCGTTCGACACGTACGGGCAGTTGTCCACGAGGTCGGCGACGCCGTCGCCGTCGTCGTCGTCGTCGCAGACGTCGCCCTGCGCGTCGCCATCGAGGTTGGCCTGGTCGCCGTTCTCGAACGTCGGGCAGTTGTCGACGTCGCCGCAGTGGCCGTCGGCATCGGCGTCGTTCTGTGCGTCGAGGGGGCAGGGGTCGACGCAGTCGGCGACGCCGTCGGCGTCCGTGTCCGTCTCGAGCGCGAAGCAGCCGCACGCGCCCGGGGCCGTCTTGGCCGGATCGAGCGCGCAGCCGTCGGCGGTGTCGCCCGTGCCGTCGCCGTCGTCGTCGAGGTCGCAGGCGTCCCCGCGGCGGTCGCCGTCGGTGTCGGTCTGCGCGGGATCGGCGTCGAAGGGACACACGTCCGCGGCGTTGAGGACGCCGTCGCCGTCGCTGTCGAGCGTCGGCCGGTCCGCCGCGTCGCGCGGGTCGGTGCCGGCCTCGAGCTCCGCGCCGTCGGCGACCCCGTCGCCGTCGCTGTCCGCCGCCGCCGGGTCCGTCCCGTCGGCGAGCTCGCGCCAGTCGGGCAGACCGTCGCCGTCGGTGTCGCCGGCGAGGTCGTCGATCCCGTCCCCGTCCGCGTCGACGATCTGCCCGTCGCCCGGATCCGTGGGATCGGTGCCTTCGGCGAGCTCGCGGCCGTCGGCGATGCCGTCGCCGTCGCTGTCGGCCACCTCGTCCGACGTGCCGAGCGCCGCCTCCACGTGCGCCGGCAGGCCGTCGCCGTCGCGGTCGTCGAACCGGTCGTCGCCGCCGTCGCCGTCCGCGTCGACGAAGTGGCTGTCGGCGGCGTCGGTGGGCTCGGTGCCGTCGGCGAGCTCCTGACCGTCGGGGACGCCGTCGCCGTCGGAGTCGGCGACGTTCGGGTCGCTCCCGTAGGCCGCCTCCACGGCGGCGCCGAGGCCGTCGCCGTCGGCGTCCGGGTCGGCGAAGCTGCCCGCGTCGGCCGGATCGCTGCCGAGCGCGACCTCGTCGCCGTCCGCCACCCCGTCGCCGTCGTCGTCGGCGCTGTCGGGATCGGTCCCGTAGACCGCCCGCTCGTCGATGTCGGGCAGCCCGTCGCCGTCGGCGTCGGCATACAACACGAGATCGGTGTGGGCGAGCTTCGACACCTTCCACTCGAGCGTGCCGTGGGTCGTGGCGTTGAACCACGCCCTGCCGACGCGGATGGGAATGTAGTCCCCGGCGACGAACCGGAACTGGTGGTCGAGGCCGCCGGCGGAGATGGCGACCGTGAGGGGGTTCCCCGCGCCCACCGGCGCCTGCGCCCTCTTCGTCACCTTGGCGCCCGTCGCGTCGTCGGTCAGCGCGACGCCCGCCTCGAGCTTGAGCGTCGGGCCGACCTGCCACTGCGAGAAGGTGATGCTCGCCTTCCACAGGCGACCGCCGGCGGCGGCGCACGACGTGCGGGGGCCGACGGCGACGGGCATCGGCGTCGCCGCGTCGCGAATGCACAGCGACGACGAGATGACCGCCGACCGGGTCGTCCACGGGAGCCGCGGCTCGCTGCGGACGGCGATCGACTTCGTCGCTCCGGGCGGCAGGTCGACGCCGGTGATCGTGACGCGGTCGAAGCCGTCGCCGGCGGTGACCGTCGCCGAGGCGCCGGGCGCGTAGGACGTCCCCGGCGGGAACGTCACCGCGCCGCCGTTGCCGGCCACGGTGAGGCTGCCGTCCGGGTTCTCGGTGACGTCGCCGCCGGTCACCGCCACGTCGGGGCAGCCGTCCTGGTCGCCGTCGACGGCGCCGGCCGCCTCGGCGGGGCAGGCGTCGCCGGCGACGTTCACCCAGCCGGCGGGCGGCGCGCAGGTGAACGACGAGCGGGCGGGATCTCCGCGCCCGTCGCCGTCGTCGTCGGCGTACCAGGTCTGCCGCGTGTCCTGACCGCCGCAGGCGCCGGCGGCGCAGGCGTCGCCGGCGGTGCACGCATCGCCGTCGTCGCAGGCCGCGCCGTTCGCCTTCACCGGATTCGTGCAGACGCCCGACGCCGGGTCACAGACGCCGGCGTCGTGGCACTGGTCCTGCGCCGTGCACACCACGGGATTGGCGCCGGCGCAGGCGCCGGCCTGGCAGGCGTCGGTCTGCGTGCAGGCGTCGCCGTCGTCGCAGGCGGCGCCGTTGGCCTTCGGCGGGTTCGAGCAGGCGCCGGTGGCCGGATCGCAGGCGCCGGCGTCGTGGCACTGGTCCTGCGCCGTGCACACGACGGGATCCGCGCCGCTGCAGGCGCCGGTCTGGCAGGTGTCGGCCCGCGTGCAGGCGTCGCCGTCGTCGCAGGCGGCACCGTCGGCCTTGGCCGGGTTCGAGCACGCGCCGGTGGCCGGATCGCAGGTGCCGGCGTCGTGGCACTGGTCCTGCGCCGCGCACACCACGGGATGGGCGCCGGCGCAGGCGCCGGCCTGGCAGGTGTCGGTCTGCGTGCAGGCGTCGCCGTCGGAGCAGGCGGTGCCGTCGGGCATGGCCGGGTTCGAGCACGCGCCGCTCGCCGGGTCGCAGACGCCGGCGTCGTGGCACTGGTCCTGCGCGGCGCAGACGACGGGGTCGGCGCCCGTGCAGACGCCGTCCCGGCACGCGTCGGCGCGTGTGCAGGCGTCGCCGTCGTCGCACGCCGCGGTGTTGTGCCGCGGCCCGCACAGGCCCGTCGCCCCGTCGCACACCTCGTCGGTGCAGACGTCGCCGTCGTCCTCGCAGCCGAGCACCTGGCAGTCGCAGGCGTTGCCCACGCCGTTCTCGTCGTCGTCGAGCTGGTCGTCGTTGAACGCGTCCGGGCAGTTGTCGCGGCCGTCGGCGATGCCGTCGCCGTCGCCGTCGAAGTCGCCGACCGCGTCCAGCTCGATCACGCGCACGCCCGAGAACTGCGCCTCGTTGTTGCCCTGGCGCACCCGGAGCTCCCACTTGCGCGCGGCCACGGGCGGGTCGAGCGTGATGCTCACCTGCAGGCCGTTGCCGGAGGCGTCCCACGGGGCCGAGTAGCCCGACTGGCCGTAGTTCGGGTTGATCGCCTTGGCGTGGACGAGCGTCTCGTAGCTGCCGTTGCCGTCGGTGTCGGCGCGCAGCTCGAAGCGGTCGAGCGCTCGGCGCATGCTGCCGCCGTCCTTCGCGGCGAGCAGCGTGAAGCCCTCGAGCACGACCCGCTTCGCCGTCGTGAAGCGGATGAAGCTCTCGAAGCCCTGCGTGCGGTCCAGGCCGAAGGCGGGCGCCTTGTCGGACTCGACGCCCGCGCCGTTCGTGCGGATGACGTGGGGGCCCTGCACCGCGAAGTTGTGGCCGTCGACGGTCGCGCCGCGCGCGAAGTCGAACACGTCGTTCGCCGAGCCGGGCGGCGGGATCGACGCGCCCTGGTTCGCGCAGCCGTCGCCGTCGGGATCGCTGCCCCGCGCGTCGACCGCGGGGCAAGGGTCGCACGCGTCGCCGGGGCCGTCGCCGTCGCCGTCGGCCTGGGCCGGGTTCGCCGCGAGCGGGCAGTTGTCCGCCTCGTCGGCCGCGCCGTCGCCGTCGACGTCGCCGTCGCAGGCGTCGCCGATGCCGTCGCCGTCCAGGTCGGCCTGGTCGGGGTCGTGCAGGTCGGGGCAGGTGTCGACGTCGCCGCAGACCCCGTCGCCGTCGACGTCGTCCAGCGGGTCGCCCGGGCACGCGTCGAGGCAGTCCGCGGCGCCGTCGAGGTCGGAGTCGTCGTCGGACGTGCCGCAGTCGCAGATGCCCCGCTCGGTCTTCCCGGGATCGGCGGGGCACTCGTCTTGGCAGTCGGGCGTGCCGTCGGCGTCGGTGTCGGTGTCGGCCACGCCGCAGCCACACGCCCCGGCCGCGGTCTTGAGCGGATCGGCCGAGCATGCGTCCAGGCAGTCGGGCGTGCCGTCGGCGTCCGTGTCGGTGTCCGCGACCGCGCAGCCGCACACGCCGGGCGCGGTCTTGCCCGCGTGGTCGGGGCAGCCGTCCTGCCCGTCGAAGGTGCCGTCCCCGTCGCGGTCGGTGTCGTGCGTCACCGAGAAGGCGAGCCGGGTGGTGTCGGCGAAGTTGTCCGCCGCCTGATGCAGCCGCAGGTGGAGCCGCTCGCCGGCCTGGACCAGCAGGCTGCCCTGGTGCGCGTGCGTGCTCCCATCGCCGCCGGCGATCGAACGCTGCCAGAGGACGGCGCCCTGGTCGTCCGTCAGCTCGATCCGGATGCCGTGGGACGCGTTGGCATCGGCGAGGGCCGCCGAGACGGTGAACGCCGCCCGGCCGGCGGCGGGCGCCTCCCAGGCCAGCGCCGTCCAGCCGCCGCAACGGCTGGGATGGGCGTTCAGCGTCCCCGCATCGCCGACGTCGTGGATCATGGCTTCGCTGCAGGCCGGCGACCGCCAGGCGGGAAAGCCCCAGAACGTCGCGCCCCAGGACATCTCGGCGTACGTGCCGCCGCCGGCGTCGTACAGATAGGACCAGCCGCGGTTGCCCTGCGCGGCCGACGAGAAGTCCTCCGCCGCGTCGAAGGCGACCGGATCGGCCGCCGCCGTGTGGATGAACGTCAGGATTGGAAGCAACAGCCAGGAAACACGCATCGCGCTCAAGGACCTCCCCCTTCGTCGTCGGGTGCCACCGTCCGGCGCCAGGGGGCAGAAAGCGTGCCAGCGCGACGCGCCGCTGAGGCTGAATGATTCCAGTCCTGTTGGGGGTGTCCGCGAGGCGGACCGGACACCCGGCGGGGTGTCCGCGGACGCTCGCCATCGGCCGTTGTGCGGAGACGCAGGGCCGTCGACCCCCACGCGTCGAACCGCCCGGCCATGGCGCGGCGCAGCGGCCGGCGGACGATCGCTTCACGAGCGCCCGGCCGTCGGCGGTCCGCAGGGGGTGTCCGGGCGAGCCCGCCGCCGCCGAGTCTGCGGCGCCGCGGCCTCGCTCGGCCATCGGTCCGCGGGCCTGTCAGTGGTTGGTGGGTGCGGCGGTCTCGGTCGCGGCGGGGTCGTGCTTGTGGCCGAAGAGCGTATGGCGGGCGCCGGTCGGCGTCAGCCGCGCCGACAAGGTGTAGTCGTCGAACGTGAACGCGCGCGTGTGCAGCGGCAGGTAGCCACCGGCGCGGACGACCACGTCGAGCGGCCCGCTGTCGCGCGGCCGCGTGATCGCGCACGGCGTCTCGCAGAGCACCTTCTTGCCCCAGAAGACCTTGGCGCCGCGCACGTTCGAGGTGAAGCGGACGGTCACCGTGGCCGGCTCCGGCGGCGCCTCGGCCGAGGCGCCGGCGTCGGCGGCCGCGTTGGCCTCGGCGGTGCGGACGAGCGCCGGCTTGCCGGCGTCGGGGGTCTGCGCGGACGCCGCGCCGGCCCACAGCAGCAGGACGAGACGCTTCACTCCGTGCCTCCTCCCTCGACCGGCGCGGGCGCCGCCGCGGGCGTCGCCTCGGACGGGCCCGCCGGCGCGGCCTCGCCCGCCCCGCCGCCCGCCCGCGACTCGGCGGTCTCCTTGCCGATCTTCGGGGGCGCCGCGCTCGGGTACTTGACCTCGGGCTTCGGGTAGTACCCGCCGAGCGGCCGCTGCGCCCGCCCGCGGACGTTGCCCTTCAGCACGTTCACCGGCAGCGGCGGCGTCAGCTCGTACTCGAAGCCGCGCGTCACGATGCGGATCTCGTACGCCGCGTCCTTGTAGAGGAACTGCCGCGCCGCGTTGAGCGGCTGGTCCCCGTTCACCTTCATGTGACGGTGATTGAGGATGAAGCCGTACAGACGCACCGCCAGGTGGTTCATCAGACGATGACACCCGTGCGAGTATCCGCGCTGACTGCCGATCGACATGTAGTCGGACGACCCGTGGGCGCGGATGCCATTGTCCCAGTCGGGTCCGTTCTTGCCGGGGACCACGAAGTAGCCGGCGACGAGGCCGTAGGCCGACAGATAGCCGGGTCCCATCTCGTCGTAGTTGACGACCGACGTCCACGCGCCGTTGACGGTCTTCGCCTTCACCAGGCCGCGCAGCGGCGTCGTCTCCGGCGGGATCCACGTCGGCCCGGCGACCACGCGCCGGATGACGCGCTCGCCGACGTCGGATTCCTTGTAGCGCCAGTACTCGTAGCCGTTGGCCGCCTGCTCCGCGCGCCAGCCGCCGATCGTCGTCGGCCAGCGCACGAGCGGGAAGCGCTGCTCGCGGTACGTCAGGTACAGCGTCAGCTTCGGCAGGTTCTTGCGCAGCTGGTAGCGCAGCTCGCCCGTCTTCGGATGCCAGGGCGGGTCGTACCAGACGTCGCCGCGGTCGATCTCGAGGAAGAGGTCCATGTGCTCGCCGTAGTACTCGGGCAGCTGCGGGAAGCGCACCGCGCCCCACAGCGGCGCCGCGAAGTCCTCTGCGGTGAACTGCTCGAAGAATTCCTTCGTCGTCTCGGGCGTCTCAAGCCCGAGCTGGACGACGGCGGCGTCGGTGAACTCGGTGACGAGGTCGCGCACCGGGTACGTCTGCCCGTCGGCGCCGACGTAGGTCTGCGGCGCGCCGTCGGCGGCGTTCGTCGAGCCGTCCTCGAGGATGTGCGTCGCGGCGACGACGCGCTCGCGCAGCGTGCGGACGAGCGCGTCGCGGTTGCCCTCGAGCGGCTTCTTCTTCGCGGCGGTGATCGTGTCCCGCGTGATCCACGGGTCGGCGTAGATCTTGTGCCGCCGCTGGAACCGCCGCAGCGCCGTCTGCAGGCCGTCGTCGACGACCCCGTCCTTGTGCTTGAGCTTGTCGGTGAGGTACCCCTCGCAGCGCAGCCGCTTCTCCACCTCGGCGAAGACCGCGCGGTGCTTGCGCCGCGTGAGGACGTCCTCGATGTCGACGGTGCGCTTCGGCTCGAGCGGCAGCAGCTCTTCGATCGTGTCGACGCCGTGCTCGTCGAGCAGCTTGTCGAGCGCCGCCTCGAGACCGTCGATGCGACGGTCGTACTTCTTCTGCAGCTGCTGGTTGCGCACGGGGATGCGCTCGATCGACCCGATCAGGTCGTAATCGATCTCCTGGAAGCAGGCCTTCTCCTCGTCGGCGAAGACGCGCTTGCGCAGCACCCCCAGCGTCGGCGGGATGCCGAAGAGCTCGAGGTAGTTGACCTCGCCCGCGGGCAGCGCCTCGCCGTCCTCGTCGCACTGGTCGTTGGCCAGGCAGAGGTAGACCGAGCGGTAGCGGTTCTTCAGCGGCGCGCCGTCGGCGTCGTGCTGCAGGTGGAAGATGAACGGCGTCCACGTGTCGCTCAGGTCGACGAGCGTGTAGCCGGCGGCGACGGCGGCCTCGGCGTCGACCACCCGGCGCTCCCCGTCGATCACCGTGACGGCGCGGCGCGCGGCGGGCAGGTCGGGCTGGTGGCGCAGCGGGTCGTTCGGATCGGGACGCTTCGGCTCGGGCGCCTCGGCCGCTGCTTCGGTGGCCGGCGCGGGGGGCGGCGCCGGCGCCGCGGACTCGGGCGCGGGTGGCGGCGCCGTGGGCTCCTCCTCGGGGCCGGTGCAGGCGGCGAGGATCGAGAGCAGCAGCGCGGCCGTGTGGGAACGCTTCATTCGCATGGGGGCGGCGCATCCTACCCAATCGATCCGAGGCGCGCGAGTGCACAACCCCCCGCCCGGGTTATGCTCCCCGGCATGTCGAGGCGGATCCTGGTGGTGGACGACGACCCGCTCGCGCTCCGTCTGGCGGCGCGCCTGCTGCGCCCGCTCGGCGCGCCCGTGGAGACGGCGGGCTCGGCGGAGGCGGCGCTGGCGGCGCTCGAGCAGGCGCCCGTGGGCCTGCTGCTGACCGACCTGCGCATGGACGGCATGGACGGCGCGGCCCTGCTCGAGGCGGCGCGCGCGCGCCACCCGCACCTGCCGGTGCTCGTGATGACCAATCACGGGAGCATCGAGGTGGCCGTCGAGCTGATGAAGAAGGGGGCGACCGACTTCATCACCAAGCCGCTCGAGCCGTCGACGTTGTTGCCGCGCATCGAGAAGCTCCTGCGCACGGCCGACCTCGAGGGTGAGGTGGCCGATCTGCGCCGGACGCTCGCCGCGCAGAGCGGCGGACGGGGCGCGCTCGTCGGCGAGGCGCCGGCCTTCAGACGGATGCTGGATCGCCTGCCCCTGGCCGCGCGGGCCGACGCCCCCGTGCTCGTCCGGGGCGAGACGGGCACCGGCAAGGAGCTCGTCGCGCGCACGCTGCACGACCTGTCGGCGCGCAGCGACAAGCCTTTCGTTCCGGTCAATTGCGGCGCGCTCCCCGGCGAGCTGCTCGAGAGCGAGCTCTTCGGGCACGTGCGCGGCGCGTTCACCGACGCGCGCCGCGACAAGGCGGGCCTCATCGCCGAGGCCGACGGCGGCACGCTCTTCCTCGACGAGATCGGGGACATGGCGCTGGCGCTGCAGGTGAAGCTCCTGCGCTTCCTGCAGGAGGGCGAGATCCGGCCCGTCGGCGCCAACAAGACGGTGAAGGTCGACGTCCGCGTCGTCGCCGCGACGCACCGCGACCTCGGGGCGGCGGTGGGCGAGGGCGTCTTCCGCGAGGACCTGTACTACCGGCTCAACGTCGTCCCGCTGTGGGTGCCGCCGCTGCGCGAGCGGCGTGGGGACATCCCCGCGCTCGCGGGCCACATCCTCGCGCGCATCGCGCGGCGGACGACGCGGCCCGACCTGCGCTTCTCGAAGGGCGCGCTCGACGCGCTCGTGCGCCACGACTGGCCCGGCAACGTGCGCGAGCTCGAGAACGTCATCCACCGCGCCGTCGTGTTCGCGCGTGGCCCGGAGATTGCTGAAGACGCGCTCGAGTTCGACGCGCTCCCAACGGGGGTCCCGGATCTGAAACCGCCGCCCGTCGACCTGGGCACGCCGCTGCGCGAAGCGAAGGAGCGGCTCGTCGAGGATTTCGAACGAGCCTATGTCCTTGCCGCGCTCGATTCGGCGGGCGGGAACGTGGCGCAGGCCGCGCGGCGGGCGGGGAAGGATCGCAAGAGCTTCTGGGAGCTCATGCAGCGGTACGGGGTCGATGCCGACGAGTTCCGAGAATAGCGAGGTCCAGGAAGCCCTGCCGGGCAAGAGCACCGGCGCGTCGGGCCTGGCGGTCCGGCTGGCGCTGCTGGCTTCGTCGCTCGTGGTCCTCGCCGCAGGCGCGGTCGGGTTCTCCTTGACGCGCGCGGCGGTCGCGGATCTCAACCGCGAGGTCGACGACCGCGGTCTGGCCATCGCGCGCGGGGTCGCCGCCCGCGCCGGCGACGCGCTCGCCGACGGGGACCGACGGGCGCTGGCGGCCATCCTCGAGACGCTCTGGGAGGAGGGCGACATCGCTCGCGTGGAGCTGGCGGGACCGACCGGCCGCGCGCTGGCGACGCGGCAGTTCGACGCGGCGCCGCTCGACCTCGTCACCGCGTACCCGGTGACCGGCGAGCCGGACGCCGAGGGCTACCGCGAGTCGGTCGGCCTGGTGCGTGTGACGCTCTCGCGCGGCTGGATCGAGGCCCGGCGCGCGGCCTACACGGCGCGCGCGTTGCGCGTGACGGGCGTCGTCGCGGCGGCGGGCGTGCTGCTGGCGGTCGGCCTCGGGCTGGCGATGGCGGCGCCCTTGCGGCGGCTCGCGCGGGCGAGCGCGCAGGCGGCCGCCGGCGACTACGGCGCCGCGACGGACGTGCCGGTGGCGGGGCCGCGCGAGGTGCGCGCGCTCGGCGAGGCGTTCCGGGCGGCGGTGGGGGCGGTGGCGCGGCGCGAGGGCGACCTGCGCACCGCCAACGACGCGCTGAACGCGGCCAACGCGGCGCTCTCGGAGGCCAACGAGGCGCTGCGCCGCACCGAGCAGGCCCGCGACGCGATGACGCACATGCTCGTGCACGACCTCAAGGGGCCGCTCGGCAACGTGGTGACGCTGCTGACCGTGCTCGAGAGCGCCGACCTCGACGCCGAGGACCGCGACCTGCTCGCCGAGGGCAAGGACCGCTGCCGCGCGCTGCTGCAGCGCGTCGAGGACCTGCTCGACGTCGCCCGCATGGAGCACGGCCGGATCTCATTGCATCTCGAGCCGGTGCCGTCGAGCCGTCTCTTCGGCGAGTCGATCGAGGCCATCCGCCGCCTCGCCGCCGAGAAGGGTTTCACGCTCGAGGCGCCGCCGGGCGACGACGTCGCGGTGCTGTGCGACCGGCGGCTGATGGAGCGCGTGCTCCAGAACCTGATGCTCAACGCGGTGCGCCACGGCCGCCCGCCGGTGCGGGTCGTGGCCTCGTCCGAGGCGGACGAGGTGGTGCTCGCCGTCGAAGACGCCGGCGCCGGGGTGCCGCCCGGCCGCGAGGCGCAAGTCTTCGAGCCCTTCGCCTCGTTCTCGCCGGACGGACGCCGCCGCGGCGCCGGCCTCGGCCTGGCCTTCGTGCGCCTCGCCACCGAGGCCCACGGCGGCCGCGTCGCGGTGCGCGGCGCCCGCTTCGAGCTGCGCTTTCCGCGCGACCCGTTCGGCCGGGCGGCCGCATGAGGGCGCTCGTGGTCGCGGGGCTGGTCGCCGCCTCCGCCGCGCAAGCCGCGAGCCCGCTCGAACGCGCCCGCACCGCCGTCGCCGCCGAGCCCGACCGCCCGGGCCTGCGCCTCGTCCTCGCCGAGCTGCTCTTCGAGGCCGGCGACCTCGCCGCCGCCGAGGCCGAGGCGAACCGCGTCCTGAGCGCGTGGATCGCCTCCCACCGCGCCCGCCTCCTCCTCGCGCGCATCGACGCCGCCCGCGGCCGGGACGACATGGCGCGCGACGCGCTCGCCGACGTCGCCGCCCGGGCGCCCGCGCCCATCGCCGCCGAGGCCCTGCGCCTGCTCCACGCGCCCGTTCCGTCCCCGTGGGGCGTCGGCGCCCGCGTCGGCGTCGACTACGACTCCGCCGCCGCCCGGACCTGCGCGGCCGAGTGCGAGGACGCCGACGCGTGGCGCGCCCTCGTCGCCGCCGACGTCGCCTACGAGCGCCCGCGCTGGGCCGTGCGCGCCGGCGCCGACGTCGCCCGCGAGACCGAGGCGGATGCGGCGGTGATCTCCGCCTGGATGGACGCCCGCGCCGAGGTCGACGCCGGTCCGGGCCGGCTCGGCGGCCGCCTCGAGGGGCGCGCCCTGTCCGGCGACGACCGAGACCGCGCCGGCGGCGGCGGCTCGGTCTGGATCCGCGGCCTCGACCCGGCCTTCGCCCCGTGGGCGCAGGTGCGCGCCCTGTACTTCCGCTATCCCGAAAGCGCGCGGAACGACTTCGATTTTCCGATCGACGCCGGCGAGCTGCAGGCCGAGGCGGCGGCGGGGGTCCGCTTCGGTGCCGGGCGGTTCGAGGGCGGCCCGCGCCTCGCCGCCCTCTGGGTGCCGGACACGTTCCGCGAGTATGGGGCCGACCTCCACGCCGGCGTCGACCTGGCGCCGGCGCGGCTCTTCGCCCGGGTCGGCGCCGGGTGGCGCGACCACGAGGACGAAGCCTTCGCCAGCGAGCTGCGCCCCCGCGCCGGCGGTGGCGCCGCGCTGGCCCTCGGCGGCGGCTTCTCGCTCGTCGCCGAGGCGCTCTGGCAGGCCGCGCGCGCCGACGGAGACGACGCCCTCCGCGACCGCCTCATCACGGGCGTCCACCTGGACATGCGCCGATGAACCGACTCCTCGCGCTCGTCCTGCTGCTGACGCCGGCGCCCTCGCCGGATGTCGCCTACGTCTCCGACCTGCGCGGCACCGTCGAGCGCCGCTCGTCCACCGACGATCCGTGGGGCGCGATCGGCCTCGACGAAGGCGTGCGGCTGCGCGACGAGCTGCGCACCGGCGACCGCAGCCTGGCCGAGCTGCGCTTCGTCGACGGCACGCTGCTGGCGCTCGGCGAGAAGACGCGGCTGCGCATCTCGCTCGCGCTGTTCGACCCGGCGCAGGCGCCGCCGGAGATCCGGGTGGCCCTGCTCGAGGGTGAGGCCGACGTGCGCGTCGGCGGCGCCCGCCTCGTCGTCGAGGACGCGGACGGCGCCACCACCCGCGCGTTCGGGCCGGGCGAGGCCTTCCGCGTGCGGCTGCCCGGCCTCGAGCGCCTGCCGCCCGGCGACGGTACGACGGCGGACTTCGGCGCGCCGCCGCCGCCGCCGCCCGATCTGCCGCCGCCCGGCGAGCTCGGCCCCACGCCGGTGCCCGGCGTCGCCGACCCGCTGCGCCTGCTGCCGCTGCCTACGTCGATCCCGCTCGATCCGGGCGCCGGTGGCGGCGCCGGTGGCGGCGCGGGCGGCGGCGCGGGCGGCGGCGGTGGCGCGGGCGGCGGCAGTCCTCCGCCCGATCCCGACGACCCCGGTCCGACCGGCATCCGCGTCCGCGTGCGGGTGAGGTGACGCATGCGCCCGTTCTTCCTTGTGTTGCTGCTCTCCGCCTGCGCCGCCCCGGCCGGACGCGACGGTGCGGTCCCCCCGACGGCGCGCGTCCTCGACGGGGCCCCGTCGCTCTCGCGGATGCGCCTCCCGCTCGCCGAGGCGCTCCCGGCCGGCATCGACGCCGTGGTCCTCACCGTCGACGACGCTGACGGTGAGCTGTCCCGCCTCGACCTCGCCGCGCCCTTCGAGGCCGAGGTCGTCATCGAGCTCGCGCCCGGTCCGCAGCGACGCGTCTCGCTCCTGGCCTCGATCAACACCCTGCCGGCCTACATGGGCACGTCCGCGCCCATCGACGTGGTCGAAGGCGAGGTCGTCGATGCCGAGATCGTCATCGACCCGGTCGGCCTGCTGGTCGTACGCCCGCTGGCGCTCGACCTGGGCCTCGTCCGCGTCCGCGCCGTCCCCCGCGCGCCGCCCGCGGGCCTGCCGGCGGCCTACGACCTCGCGGCCGGCGACGGAGGCTTCACCGCCGTCGTCCCCGCCGGCACCTACGACCTCGAGTTCGACCTCGGCGCGCTCGACCTCCTGCCGGCGGCGGCGACGACCATCGAGGTGCTGCCCGGCGTCCGCAACGAATGGATCGAGCCCTTCGTCGCCCCCGACGTCCCCCTCCCGCTCCCGGGCGCGGCGGTCCGCCTCGACGTCGAGGTGCCGGGCGGTCGCCTGCTCACGGGCCTGCTCGGCATCACCAACGACGTCGTCGTGCGCGCCCGCGACGCCGAAGGCCGCCTCGCCACCGGCTACCGCGGGACCGTCCGCTTCGACGTCGTCGGCGCCCTCGCCGTCCTGCTGCCCGCGCCCCACACGTTCACCGAGGCCGATGCCGGAGAGCACCGCTTCGGCGGCCTGCAGGTGCCGCTCGCCCTGCTCGGCGGCGTCCTCGAGCTCGTGGTGCGGGACGACGGCGGCCTCGAGACGACCGTCGCCCTCGACGTCGTCGCGGGGGACTGACCACGCCTCCGTGGGCCCCGCCCCACGACCCCGCGCCCGCCCCCACGGATTCCGGCCTCCGCGACGCTGGCACGCCGGTTGCCCTATCCCAGGCTGAGACGCCTCATGGGCGCGGGAGCCGGTCGGACAGGCGCTCGTAACGACCACCGACCCCCGGCTGAAACGGCCGGCTCCCGCGTCCGTCCTTCATCTCGCTTTGACAGCGAAAAACGAACCTAAGATAACTCACGAGGGGAGGGGGACTGATGCACGGCTCGACGGAACCCATCCGGGCACCGACCGCGGACCTCGTGCGCGCCCGGATTCTGCTCATCGTCGACGATCCGAACCAGGAGCGGATCTTCGCGCACCTGTTGCTCGGCTGCGGGTGCGAGGTGGTGGCGGTGCGCGGAGAGGCGGGGGCCCTCGAGCGCCTCGCCCGAGACACCGGCTTCGATGCGCTGGTGGTGCACCTGCGCGTGGCCGCCGGCGGCGACTTCGCCCTTTGCCGCCGCCTGCGGACCGAGCCCGTGGCGCGGCTGCTGCCGCTGCTGCTGATCACCGCCGCCGACGGCGATCCCGCGCCGGCGCTCCCCGCGCGGGCCGTGGACGCCGGCGTCGACGCGCTGCTCTCGGCGCGCGCGCCGCTGCAGACGATCGCCCGCTGCCTGCGCGGTCACCTGGCGCGGCCCCCCGCCGACGCGGGCGTCGTGCGCGGGCGCTCGGCGCGCCATCTCGAGAACCTGGCGGAGAGCTTCCACGCGGCCACGCAGCGCGTCCGCGAGCAGGAGGCGGAGCTGCGCGCGGCCCGCGAGGAGATGGCGCGCCTGCGCCGCGAGAACGAGGAGCTCCGGCGGCGCCTCGACCAGACGGAGGCCGCCAACGGCGATCTCGGCACGTTCAACGACATGGTGTGCCACGACCTGCGCAACTCGCTGGTGAGCGTGGCCAGCTTCTCGGTGTTCCTGCAGGAGGACCTGGGCGAGCGCCTCGACGACGAGCACCGCGTCTACCTCGAGCGCCTGCGCCGCGCGGGAGAGCGCGCGCTCGGGCTGCTCAGCGCGCTGCGCCGGTTGTCGCTCGTCAACGGACGCGCGCTGCGCGCCGAGCCGGTCGACCTCGGCGCCATCGCCCGCGAGGTGCTGATGGAGCTGCACGAGCGCGACCCGAACCGCCGCGTCGACGCGCGCGTCGATCCCGGGCTGCGGGTCATCGGCGATCCCGAGCTGCTGTGGGACCTGATGCACAACCTGCTGAACAACGCGTGGAAGTTCACGCGGGAGCGGCCGCAGGCCCGCATCGAGCTCGGCGCCCGGATGGTCGACGGCGAGCGCGTCTTCTTCGTGCGCGACGACGGCGTCGGCTTCGAGAGCGCGCGCGCCGGCGAGCTGTTCCGCCCGTTCACCCGGCTGCATGCCCGCGAGCGCTACGAGGGCAACGGCATCGGCCTGTCGACCGTCGACCGCATCGTGCGCCGCCACGGCGGCCGCATCTGGGCGCAGGGCGCGCCCGACCGCGGCGCGCTCTTCTCGTTCACGCTCGGCGCCCAGGCCCACTGAGCGGGTCCCAGGCGACCCGGGCCCCGGGTCCTGCACCACCGCCGCCGTAAGATCGGGCGTCCCTCCGGCCACGAGAGGGGCGGAGCCACGGTGGAGCAGACGTCCATGCCGCAGTCCGGTCGCGAATCCCATCGCCACGAGCCGCAGACGCTCCGTCCCTATGCCGATCTGTGCGCGCGCGGCCTCGAGCACGCGATGCTCGACCTGGCGGCGCACCGGGCGACGGCCACCGCCCCGCTCTTCGACGACCTCCGCCACGCGATCGACCCGCCGCACGCGACGCACCGCCGTCGAGCCAGCTGACCCTCAGGGCGTGGGGACGAACTTGTACCCGGCGCCGCGCACCGACACGAAGTGACGCGGGTTGGCGGGGTCGTCCTCGAAGTGCTTGCGCAGCCGCGCGACGAAGTTGTCGACGGTGCGCGTGTTCGGGTGATTGCGCAGCTTCCAGACGTTCTCGAGCAGCTCGCCGCGCTCGACGACCCGACCCGCGTTGTCGGCGAAGTAGCGCACGAGGTCGAACTCGAGGCGGGTCAGCTTGACCTCTTCGCCGCTCATCGAGGCGCTGTACGTGTCGAAGTCGATCAGCGCGCCCCCGAAGCGCAGCACGTTGGACGGCTCGGCGCTCGGGGCGCGCATCCACTGTTGTCGCCGCAGGTGCGAGCGCACCCGCGCCAGCAGCTCGGTCAGATCGAAGGGCTTGCCGAGGTAGTCGTCGGCGCCGGCCTCGAGGCCGCGCACGCGGTCGTGCGGATCGCTGCGCGCGGTGAGCATGATCACCGGCACGCGGTTGCCGGCGAGGCGCAGGCGGCGGCACAGCTCGAAGCCGTCGAGGTCCGGCAGCATCACGTCGAGCAGGATCAGGCTGTAGGCCTCGGGGCGCACCAGGGCATGCGCCGCCTCGCGGGCCGTCCGCGCGACGTCGACCCGGTAGCCCTCGAGCTCGAAGTTCATCTTGAGGCCGGCCGCGAGGTGGGCCTCGTCCTCCACGACGAGCAGCCGCGGCGTTTCGTCTTCGCTCATCCACGCTCCGATGCGTCGCGGGGGAGACTCGTCGCCGCCCCGGGCAGCTCCACGCGGAGCGTGGCGCCAGCGCCGCGGCCCGCCGATCGCGCCTCCACCCGACCGCCGAGGTTGCGCACGAGCGTCCGCACCACGTACAGGCCGAGGCCCGTCCCGCGCCGCGAGCGCGTCGCCTCGTCGGACACGCGGTAGAAGCGGTCGAACACGCGCTTGAGCGCCTCGGGCGGGATGCCGACGCCCTGGTCGCGCACCTCGATGGCCACGCGGCCGCGCCCCGCGAGCGTCGCGTCGATCACGACGCCTTCGGGCCGGTCCGAGTACTTCAGGGCGTTGTCGAGCAGGTTCTTGACGATGATCTCGAGCGCCGTCGGGTCCGTGCGGACGAACAGATCCTCGGGCACGTCGACGCGGATGGCGTCCGCGGCGGCGTGGTACCGCTCGGCGATGCGCGCCGCGCAGTCGCGGGCGACGACGGCCAGCGGCACGTCGGCGACGCGCATCGGCGCCCGGCCGTAGGTGAGGCGGCTCGTCTCGAGCACGTCGTCGATGAAGAGCGACAGGCGGTCGACGTCGGCGCCCATGACCTGCTCGAGCGACCGGCGCTGCGCCGGCGCGAGGTCCGGCCGCTCCATCGTCTGCAGGCAGAGCTTGATCGAGGCCAGCGGGCTCTTCAGCTCGTGGGTCACCGAGTCGATGAAGCTCGTCTGACGCAGACCCGTGCGGATCTCGCGCACCAGCAGCACGCTGAACGTCACGAGCACCGTCACGATGACCACGAACGAGACGATGCCCGCCACGAGGAGCCAGACGCTGAGCGCGCCCGACGTCTCCTCCCAGTTCTGGACGATGAGCAGCGTCCACCCGACGAGCAGCGCGATGCCGAGCGCCACGGAGCCGGCGCCGAGCGTGATCGTGACCGGAATGGCGCGGGGGGGACGGGGGTGCACGGGGCGCGAATCATGGCGGCGGCGCGTCGCGGAATCCAGTGCCGTGCGGACGAAGCCTGATATGCTGCCCGCCGTGCTCAGACTCCTGGCCCTCGGCGCCGCGCTCCTCACGGGCTGCGACAGCACGGCGCTCAGCCTCGACGACCCGAACCGGGCCAACGTGACGTTCGATCCCCCGCTGTGGACGCTCCGGACGAACACGCTCGAGGTCACCATGACCCTCGGGGACGGCGACCCCGCGAACGGCACGGGCGACGAGCAGACGTTCGGCGTGCTCACCTACGACTTCGGCGAGGGGGTCTCGCTGCAGTCCTACACGTTCGAGTCGAACTTCCAGGCGAAGCTCGTGCTGCAGCGGTACCCGGGCGTCGAGGTCGGCGAGCACGACATGGTGCTGCAGATCCGTAACTATTACGGGACGTTCTTCGCGCGCGGCACCTTCTACGTCTCCGAGTACGTCGAGGAATGAGCCCGCTGTTGCTCGCCGCGCTCGCGCTCTCGCCGGCGGAGACGGCGCTCGAGGCCGGCATCGCCTGCTACGAGGGGCTCGACTACGTCTGCGCCGACGAGCGCATCGCCGAGGCGCTCGCCAAGGGCCTCGAGGGGGCGGCGCTCGAGCGGGCGCGCTACTACCAGGCGCAGGTGGCGCTGGCGTTCCGCGACGAGGCGCGCGCGCGCACGGCGGTGCGGGCGCTCCTCGCCGCCAACCCGCGCTACCAGCCGGAGCCCGGCGCGCCGCAGCGCTTGCGCTGGCTGATCGAGCAGGAGCGCCCCGAGCCGCCGCCCGCCTGGAGACCGCTGGCGCGCGCGGACGTGACGAGCATCCGCCTGTTCGGGCAGGACGCCGAGCGCTGGTCCGAGGGCCTCGGCTTCGAGGGCGCCGCCGGCGTCCTGAAGGACGGCTGGCTGGCGCTCGAGGTCACCGCCGGGTACAGCGACCACGTGCCGCGCACGTTCTCGCTCGAAGGCATGACGCTGCTCACCTTCACCGGCCAGGCGGCGGCCCGCGGCGCGTTCGGCCCGGTCCGCCTCTCCGCCGGCCTGGGCGCGGGCGCCTCGCGCGTGGCGATCGACGGCGTGAGCGGCGACGACGCCTACTGGGGCGCGCTCGTGCAGGTGCCCTTCAGCATCGTGTACCCGGTCTGGCAGGGCCTCGGCGTGGGCTTCCGCGTGGCGCCCTCCATGCTCGTGGTCGGCGACGAAGGTCGCGCCGCGGTGTCCTGGCTGGTGCCGCTGACCGCCGGACTGCGCTACGCTCCCTGAACGACGTCTGCATCGCACGGAGTGGCGCTTGTCGCTCGGTCTGACCATCCAGCACGGCGAGCAGGAGCGCACGGTCTCGCTCGGCGGCGGCACGATCACCATCGGCCGCATCGACGACAACGACATCGTCGTGCCCGATCCGCGCATCTCCGGGCGCCACGCCCGGCTCGTGCGACGCGGCGAGGGCTACTTCTTCGAGGACCTCGGCTCGCGCAACGGATCGCTCGTCGAGCGCGACGGCGACCGTACGGTGGCGCGGCCGCACGAGCCACAGGCCGTCCTCGTCGGCGACGTGCTGCTGCTCGGCGATCTCGCTTCGCCGGTGCGCATCCGCGTCGACGACGCGCCGCCCGTGGCCGACGACGAGTACGACGGCGGCACGGTCATCGCGAGGCGCTCGGTCGCCGAGGCGCAGCACGTCCTCGAGGGCGACATCGACGCGCCGGCGCTGCGCGCGCTCTTCCGCATGCTCACCGACCTCAGCGGCCGCGTCGATCCCGGCGCCGTGATGGCGCGCATCGCCGGCGCGGTGCTCGACCGCTACGGCCACGCGCGGGCGGTGACCATCCTGATGCGGGACGACAAGGGCCAGTATGTGCCCGAATTCACTCGGGTTCGCGAGGGAGACGCCGGTGGGCTCCGCCCCTCGCAGCGGCTCGTCCAGCGCGCCATCGACCGCCGCGAGGCGATGGCCTACGTCCCCGGCGACGCCGACCTGACGGCCAGCGTCGCGGGGCTCGCGGGCACGATGGTCGTCCCGCTGCTGGCGGCCGACGAGGTCATCGGCATCCTGCACGTCGACAGCAAGCGGCACCCGTTCGGGCCCGGCGACGTCGCCTGGCTCACCATCGTGGGGACGCACGTGGCGGCGAGCCTGGTCTGCGCGCGCCGTTTCCGGGCGCTGGCGCGGGCCGAGGCCGATCTGCGCGCCGAGAACGCCCAGCTGCGCGGGGCCGCCTCGATGCCGCGGCCGATGCTCGGCAACAGCGCGGCGCTGCGGGACGTGCTCAAGCAGATGGAGCGCGTGGCGCGCACGACGACGACGGTGCTGGTGCTTGGCGAGACGGGCACCGGCAAGGAGCTCGCCGCGCGTTACATCCACGCCCACAGCCCGCGGGCGGCGCAGCGCTTCGCGGCGATCAACTGCGCGGCGCTGCCCGAGACGCTGCTCGAAAGCGAGCTCTTCGGTTACCGCAAAGGCGCGTTCACAGGCGCCGTGCGCGACCACGAGGGCCTCTTCGTCTCCGCCGACGGCGGCACCGTGTTCCTCGACGAGATCGGCGAGATCGCGCCTTCGGTGCAGGTGCGGCTGCTGCGCGTCCTGCAGGAGCGCGAGGTCCAGCCGGTGGGCGCCACGCGCCCGGTGGCCGTCGACGTGCGCATCGTCGCCGCCACGAACCGCGACCTGCGCGCCGACGTCGAGTCGGGTCGGTTCCGCGAGGACCTGTACTACCGACTCGCGGTGTTCCCGGTGCGCCTGCCGCCGCTTCGCGAGCGCGACGGCGACGTCGAGCTGCTCGCGGAGCGCTTCCGCGAGACCGCGTGCGCGCGCAACGACAAGTGGGTGCCCGGCTTCACCCGGGACGCGCTGACGGCGCTGCGCCGCGCCACGTGGCCCGGCAACGTGCGCCAGCTCGAGCACGAGATCGAGCGCGCCGTCATCCTGGCCGACGACGGCGAGACCATCGGCGTCGAGCTGCTGAGTCCACGGGTGACCGGCGAGCAGGTGCCCGAAGTCTCGATGGAGGACCTGCCGGTCGGCGAGCTGCGCATCGTGATGGAGCAGCTCGAGGAGCGCGTCATCCGCCGCGCGCTCGAAGCCAACGGCGACAACCGCACGCGTACGGCCGAGGCGCTCGGGATCAGCCGGCAGGCGCTCCAGGCCAAGTTGGCCCGGTGGCGCGACCGCGACGTCTGACGCGCCGGGCCCGAGCGACCCGCTTGACGCCTTGCGCCGACCTCGTGTACTCAGCGCGCCCGTGCGATTCCCACGTGAAACCCCGATGAACGAGCTGGTCGCCGGCCTGGTGGGCCTGGCGCTCGCCGGCGGGACGCTGCTGCTGGCCTTCCACCCCTGGTGAGCGCCGGTCAGTACAGAGATTCGTAGTCGGCGCCGGTGGCGGACTCGTCGGCGGGTCCGTCGAGGAACTCGGCCTTCGCGAATGCGAGGTACGCGGCGGCGGCCGCTGGGAGCGCGGCGACCGCGCCGGCGAGCGCGAGCGCGCGGAAGCCGCCGAGCGCGCGAGCAGCCGTCGCGGCGAGCCGCGGCGCGACGAGCACCAGGAGGGCGCTCGGCAGCGGCAGGTCGGCGTAGCCGAGGCCGTACTGCACGAGCAGCGCGATGGTGAGGTAGGCGGCGCCGGTCGCCGCGTGTCCCGGCGCGAGCGCCGGCCGGCGCCAGGCGAGCAGCGTGGCGGCACCGAGGACGGCGGCCACCGAGCCCAGCATCTGCCCCAGCAGGGCGCTGTGGGCGAGCACCATCGCGATGCTGGCCCCGACGGCGGTGCACGTCAGCGCGGCGAGGTCCGCCGGCCCCGGCGAGCGCCCGCTCGCGCGATCGAACGCCAGGACCGGCACCAGCACGAGCAGCGTCCCGGCTTCGCTCCACATGACCGACGCCTCGCCGGCGGCGATCAGCGGCGCGAGCACGAGCCAGCCCCCCATCGCGGCGACGGCGAGGGCCACCGCGCCCGACAGCGCGTCGGCGCCCCGCAGCGGCCGCAGGTCGAAGACGACGAGCAGCAGCGCCGCGGCGAGCGTGGCGAACGGGATCCAATGCAGCGTGTCGACCGGCGGGAAGGGCGGCAGCCCGCCGGTGCCGAGAAGGGCGGTGAGCAGCCCCGCCGCGACGGCCAGCCCGAGGAGGGCCGGCCGCCGATCGAGGCCGTGGCGGCGCACCGCGAGGCCGCCGATGGCCACGCCGGCGAAGACGCCGACGGGCAGCCCGAGGGTGAAGACGACGATCTGGACGACCAGCGAGGTCTGCGGACTCATCGCCTCCTCCCCCGCGAACGCGTCACTGCTTGACCGCCTCGAGCGACAGCATCAGGTCGACCTCCTTGCTGAGGCCGTCCTGCATGAAGTCGATGCCGAAGTCGGTGCGGTTGATCGTGAAGGTGCCCTCGAAGCCGCGGCGGAACTTGCCGAACGGATCCTGGCCGTTGCCCGTGTTCTTCATGGGGATGGTGACCTCCTTCGACTTGCCGCGAATGGTGAGGTCGCCGGTCACCGCGTACTCGTTCTCGCCGGTCTTCTTCACGCTCTTCGAGGCGAAGGTCACGGTCGGGAACTGCTTGGCGTTGAAGAAGTCCGGGCTCTTGATGTGGTTGTCGCGCTTCTCGATGCCGGTCGAGACGCTGTCGACCTTGATCTCGATGTTGACCTTGCTCTTCGTGGGATCGGCGGGATCGAAGTCGATCGTGCCGCTCACGTCGCGGAAGGCGCCCCAGAAGCGCGCGATGTTGAAGTGCTTGATGCCGAACAGCACCGACGTGTGGCCGGTGTCGATCTTGAGCGTCTCGCCGGCGAAGGCGGGGAACGCGAGCAGCGTGGCCAGCAGGGCGCCGGCGGCGGTGCGAAGGGAACGCTTCATCTTCACTCTTCTCCAGGGACGGGGCCGGGATCGGCCTCGAAGAGCGCCTCGACCTTCTCGAAGGCGCGGCGGCACTCGGCCTGCTCCTCGGCGGACATTCGATTGAAGAACCGGCTCATGTAGTCGACGTGGCCCGGGAAGACCTCGCGAAAGAGCGCCTCGCCCGCGGGGGTGAGCCGCGCAACGACGCAGCGGCGGTCGCTCGCCTTGTCGCAGCGGGCGACGAGGCCCTGGCGCTCGAGCCGGTCGATGATGCCGGTCAGCGCGCTCTTCGTGATGAGCGTGCGGCCCGAAAGCTCGCCGAGCGTCATGCCCGGCGTGTTGCCGAGCGTGGCGACCACGTCGAACTGGCTCGGCGTCACGCCGAGGTCGCGCAGGTGGCGCCCGCTCGTCTCCACGAACGCCTGGTACGCGCGCACCATCGAGCGCACCAGCGGAAGGAACGGCGCCCGGGAGGCGTTCTCTGGGGTGTATCCGGTCACGTCGCCGTCAGAATTGCTCGCGATGGCGATTGTCGTCAAGTAGATATTTCATACATGAACTAAATGGCGACACCGCCTTGCGCCCGACGGCCTGCGCCCGCTATATCCGCGCGCATGCCCAGCCAGCCTTCGAGAGACCTGCAGTCCTTCCCGAACCCGAAGCCGGAGCGCCCATACGAGATCCGCTTCGACTGCCCGGAGTTCACCTGCCTGTGCCCGATGACCGGGCAGCCCGACTTCGCGACGATCCGGATCCGCTACGTGCCCGATCAGCGGTGCGTCGAGCTGAAGTCGCTCAAGCTGTACCTGTGGAGCTTCCGCGACGAGGGCCACTTCCACGAGGCGGTGACGAACCGCATCCTCGACGACCTCGTCGCGCTGCTGTCGCCGCGCTTCCTCGAGGTCGAGGGCGATTTCTACGTGCGGGGCGGCATCCGGACGGTGGTCACCGTCCGTCACGGGGCGCAGTGAGGATGAAGCCGGCGACGTCGCGCCAGACGTCGGCCATCTGCGGAGCGAGCACCAGGCCCATGTGATCGACGCCGGGCACCACGCGCAGCTCGTGGCGTGGGATGGCGGCGTGGAAGCGGCGCGCAGACTCGACGTGGCACATGACGTCGTCGGCGCCGCCGACGAGCGCCAGCACCGGCGGCCGTACGCGCGGCAGCCCATCGAGGTAGTCGCCGCCCGCGCGCCGGCGACAGCGGCCCTCGCGCACGAAGCGGCACAGGTCGAGCACGTACTCGGCGGCCTCGTCGTCGGTGCCGATCCGCAGCCGCCTCGCCGGAAAGCGCCCGAGCGCGAGCGTGATCGCGCGCCAGGCCTCGATCGTCGCGCGCTTGCGCAGCCACAGCCGCCGGGACGGCTCGTGACGCCGCATCCACACGTTGGCGCCGATGGTCACCGCGGCGTCGACGGGCGCGTCCGGCGTCAGCCCGAGCCAGAAGACGAGCGCGTGCCCGGTCAGGCTGTGGCCGATGGCCGCCAGCGGCCCCGCGGGGTGCCTCGCGCGGGCCCAGGCGACGACGGCAGGCCAGTCCCGCTCCACGACGTCGTCGTACGTCCAGCGGCCGCCCTGGCCCGCCGTGGGACCGCTCTGACCGTGCCCGCGGCTGTCGAACGTGTAGACGCGCAGGCCCGACGCGGCGAGCGTGCTGGCGAGGCCCGCCTCCCGCGGCCGATCGAGCGTGCGCCGGTCGCACATCATGGCGTGGCCGGCGAGCACGACGCCGCGTTCGGGCCCGGTGGGGGCGTGCTCCTCGACGGCCAGGGACCAGCCGTCGGCGTCGACGCGATGAACGGGATTCATGGGGGGCAGGCAGGCGCCCCGGCGGGGGCGCCGGAGGGCCTCAGCGGCGGCGGCGGCGGCGGACGAGGCCCGCGGCGGCGATCGCCAGCGGCCACAGGAGCGAGCCGGTGCCCGGCGCCGCGCCCATGTCGCAGTTGCAGCCGTCGATGGCGTTCGTGCCCGAGATGTCCGGCAGCAGGGAGTCGTCGTTGCGCGGCACGAGCGGCTCGTCGTCATCGGCGTCGCCGATCTCGTCCCCGTCAGTGTCGGGGTTGTTCGGATCGGTCTCGCCATCGTCGATGTTGCCGTCGTGGTTCTCGTCCTCGTCGCCGTCGGTGAGGGTGTCGCCGTCCGTGTCCGGATTGCGCGGATCGGTCGGGTTGTCGCCGTTGACCTCGATGCCGTCGGGCAGGTCGTCGTCGTCGGTGTCCGGGTCGAGCGGATCGGTCTCGCTGTCGCGGAAGTTTGCAGCCGGCTCGTCGAGGGCGCCGTCGCGATCGCGGTCCTCGGCGCCGTCGTTCAGGCCGTCGTCGTCGCTGTCGGCGTCGAGCGGGTCCGTCTCGCCGGCGTCCCGCTCGCCGTTGCGGTTGCGGTCCTCGATGCCGTCGTTCAGGCCATCGTTGTCGGTGTCGGCGTCACGCGGATCCGTCTCGTTCGGGTCGACCACGCCATCGCCGTCGCGGTCCTCGAGGTCGTCCGGGAGGCCGTCGCCGTCGGTGTCGATGAGCAGGTCGTCGTTCGGGTTGTCGACGGGGTCGCGGCCGCCGGCCACCTCGCTGCCGTCGGACTCGCCGCCGTCGTCGGTGTCCCGGTCGCGCGGATCGGTCTCGCCGGCGTCGACGATGCCGTTGGCGTTGGCGTCCTCCTGGCCGTCCTGGAGGCCGTCGTCGTCGCTGTCGGGGTCGCGCGGGTTGGTCTCGTCGCCGTCGACCGCCCCGTTCTGGTTGGCGTCCTCGGTGCCGTCGTTGATGCCGTCGCCGTCGCTGTCCGGCTCGCGCGGGTTGGTCTCGCCGTCGTCGACCGTGCCGTCGTGGTCGTTGTCCTCGGTGCCGTCGGGCAGCCGGTCGTCGTCGGTGTCCTCGTCGTTCGGGTCGGTCTCGCCGCGGTCGAAGGCGCCGTTGTGGTTGGCGTCCTCGGTGCCGTCGTTGATGCCGTCGCCGTCGGTGTCGTTGTCGGTCGGGTCGGTCGGGTTGCTGCCGTTGACCTCGGTGCCGTCGTTGATGCCGTCGTCGTCGGTGTCCGGATCGTTCGGATCGGTCCCGATCATGCCCTCGGTGCGGTCGTCGAGGCCGTCGCGGTCGGTGTCCGGCGAGGCGACGAGATCGTCGTTCGGGTTGTCGACCGGGTTGCGGCCGCCGGCGACCTCGCTGCCGTCAGGCTCGCCGCCGTCGTCGGTGTCGGCGTCGCGCGGATCGGTCTCGCCGTCGTCGACGCGCCCGTTCTGGTTCGCGTCCTCCTCGCCGTCGTCGAGGCCGTCGCGGTCGGTGTCGGCGATGGTCGGATCGGCCTCACCGGCGTCGAGCACGCCATCGCGGTTGGCGTCTTCGACGCCGTCCGGGAGCCGATCGCCGTCGGTATCGGGGTTGGTCGGATCCGTCTCTCGCGCGTCGAACGTGCCGTTCTGGTTGCGGTCCTCGACGCCATCGGGGATGCCGTCGCCGTCGGTGTCCGGGTTGTTGCCGTCGGTCTCGCCCTCGTCGAACCGTCCGTTGCGGTTCGCGTCCTCGAGGCCGTCGCGCAGGCCGTCATCGTCGCTGTCGTTGTCGTTCGGGTGGAGCTCGCCCGGGTCGCGCGTGCCGTCGCGGTCGGCGTCCTCGACGCCGTCCTGGATGCCGTCGCCGTCGGTGTCGGGCCGCGTCGGGTCGCTGCCGTTGGCGCCGTTGGCCTCGACGCCGTCCGGGATCTGGTCGCCGTCGGTGTCGGGATTGGTCGGATCGGTCTCGCCCGCGTCGCGGACGCCGTCGCGGTCCGCGTCCTCGACGCCGTCGTCGAGGCCGTCGCCGTCGGTGTCGGGGTTGGTGGGGTCGGTCTCGCCGGGATCGAGCTGGCCATCGCGGTCTTCGTCCTCGATGCCGTCCTGGATGCCGTCGCCGTCGGTGTCGGGGTTGGTCGGATCGGTCTCGCCCTCGTCGACCTCGCCGTTCCGATCGGCGTCCTCGACGCCGTCCTCGATGCGGTCGTTGTCGGTGTCCTCGTCGGTCGGATCCGTCTCACCCGGATCGACCACGCCGTTCCCGTTCTCGTCCTCGTCGCCGTCGTTGAGGCCGTCGCCGTCGGTGTCGGGGTTCTCGGGATCGGTCTCGCCCGGATCGACCACGCCGTTGCCGTTGCGGTCCTCCTGGTTGTCGTTGAGGCCGTCGCCGTCGCTGTCGACGACCTCGTCGTCGCCGCCGACGTCGATGACGTCGACCTGGTCGCCGCCGCAGAGGCGGCAGCCCACCGAGCGGGTGCTGGCCACGTCGCCGGCGACCCAGGTGTCGAAGATCAGCGGAATGTCGGCGCCGTCGCGGATGGGCTGGTTCCAGACGCGGCGCTGGTGCAGAGGCTGGGCGATCCCCCCCGGCACGAGCGAGCCCTCGGGCAGCACCTCGATGGCGTCGAGGATGCCGCCGACGAGGTCGGCGGGGTTGCGGATGGCGCTGTCGTCCCAGTACATGCGGCGCGGTTCGCGCATCGCGCCCGGGCCCGCTTGCTCCCAGATCACGAAGCCGGCCCGGTTGTCCTCGATGTCGACCATCGGGAAGTGGGTCTCAGCCGTGATGAGCTCGATCAGGAACCGATAGCTGCCGCCCGCCACGACGTTGTTGTTGCGGTCGCGGCCGTTCCATTCGGCCGTGTTGCGGCCGGAGCGGGCGTTGCCGGAGATCTGGCGGTCCACGGAGGCGTCGAACTGGCCGTCGCCGTTCGTGTCGATGGTGATCTTAAAGACGCCGTCGACGTTGCTGTCGAAGCTGAACGTGCCCGTGTCCTGAACGTTGTCGCCGTTGGGCGTGATGGTGGCGGTGCCGGCCGCGTCGTTGAACTCGGCGTTCGAGAGGCGGGGCTGCGGCGCGGCCTGCGGCGCGGGATCGGGGAAGCCCAGGTAGATGTCGTAGCCGAGGTTCACCACCTGCGCCGCGCCGTCACCGAACTCCGGGCACTCGCGGTTCGCGTCGGGGTTGCCGAACTGGCACCACGACACGTTCGGGTGGTCGCGCAGGCCCTGCGGGTTCGCGATGACGCCGTAGCGGAAGCCGCGCATCGACTGGTAGTCGACGACGAACACGCGCGCGCCCTGGTTCACCGGCGAGAGGACGAAGAAGTCGGCGTCGGTGCCGTAGGTGAACGTGTGGGCGTTGAGACGCCACTGCTTCGTGTTGAGACGGCCGCCGGGGGCCGACTGGCCCTGAGCGTTCACCACGTCGACCGCGAAGTAGCGCGTGGAGCGTCCCGAGTCGGTGAGCGTCTCGGGCTCGCCGACGAAGTTCAGGACCCACTTGCCCGTCCGGTCGGCGGGCACCTCGATCCAGTTGCCGGGACCGGACTGCGCGTTGCAGTAGCCCTCCTGCTGGGTGACCGACAGCGGGATGGCGCACTGGCCGTCGGCGCGCTGGCCGTTGAAGGCGCTGCCGTCGACGACGCTGCGGCAGCGGAAGTCGCCCGCGCACTCGCCGTCGTTGCGACACGCTTCGCGCACCGGGCGCGACAGCAGGATCTCCGCGCCGCGGCGCTCCTCCGGCACCGGATTGGCTTCGCCCGGGTTGAGGTCGAGATTGAAGTCACCGGCGCGCGGCTCCTGACGGCCGTCGTCGGAGGAGCAGACGCGGATGCGCTCTCCCTCGTTGACCACGTCGACCAGCAAAATGCTGTTGCCCTCGAGGCCCTGCGACACACCGAGCTGCGGCGTGCCCTCGGGCATCGCGAAGGCGACCGCGGGCAGGCACACGAGGCCAGCCGCGATCAGATGGGTTCGTCGAGACACGCTACCCCTCCCCTGAAGGAGCGTCCGAAATCGCGCCATTCTTCTTCAGGCGCACACTCGGATGCAAACAAGGAAGTCACCCTTCCAGCGCGAGCACGCGAATCCTCAGGCGACCCATGAGGCGCAACAGGTCGACCTGCCGATCCAGACCGCCCGTCACGAATCGCAAGTGTCCCACGTCGGCGGGCACCTGTCCCCACGTGGCGTCCACCGCGACCCACCGCTCGCCGCCGGCCCAGACCTCGTTCCAGGCGTGGTACGAGAAGCGCCCGTCGCGGTACGCGAGGCCCGCGACGATGCGGGTGGGGACGCCCGCGGCGCGGGCGAGCGCCGCGAACAGAGCGCCGTGCTCGTTACAGTCGCCGGCGCGCGTCCGGAGCGTCTCGAGGGCGCCGGGCACGCCGCCGACCGTCTCTTGCGACACGTGGCGGCGGATCCAGGCGACGATGCGGCGGCTCGCGTCGAGCGTGTCCGTCGCGCCGGCCGCCGCATCGGCCGCGGCCGCGCGGATGTCGGGATGGTCCGCTTCGACGAGCGGCGCCGCGGAGAGGAACGGCGCCAGCGCGGCGTCCCCGGGCGCCAGGGGACCGCCGGCGGACGCGTCCTCGAGGCGAACCCACAGTCGGTCGCCCTCGCGCCGCTGGCGGTGGCCGTCGTCCAGCGTGAAGCCCGCTTCATCGTCGAGGCCCTCGAGCACCACGTCCAGGCGCACCGCACGATCGAGGCGCGGGGGCAGACCCTCGACCGGAATCGTCGTGGCGGCCGCCAGATCCACCGTCTCCCGCCCCACGCCCCGGCGAGCCTCCTCCTCGAACTCGCGGACCGCGATCAGACCGAGCCCCATCTCCTGCCGGAGCACCTCGCCGCGCGCGTTGATCCACGCCTCGAGCGTCACACCCGAGACGCGCTGTCGCACACGGGTGGCCGTCAGCTCGTGACTCATCACGACGAGACGGTCGGGCCCGATGACCTCGACCTCGACCGGCTGCGCGCTCTGGGTGACCGGATCGAACGCCAGATACGAGAAGCGCGCGCCGGGCTTCGGATCGAGGCCTGCGAGGTACGGGCCGTCGAACTGCCGGAGGACCGGGGGGGCCTCGAGCTCCAGCGTGCGGCGCCGCTCCGCGCCGCCGCTGTCGACGACGAGGTCGATGTGGCGGCCGTCGACCGTCCCGCGGACCTCCGTCACCGACGGCCCCGCCTCCGCCGAGAGGGCGAACGACCGGAGCGCGCGCGCGGCGTCGAGGTCGGCGCGCACCTCGATCTCCATCGGCTCGGCGCCGGGGGCGATCGCCAGCCGGGTCTCGGCCGTGAACCGGTGCCCGCCGCCGGGGCGCGGCGCCTTCACCACGTGGGTCGTGCCGACCTTCCGCCCCTGGAAGTACAGGCCGAGCCACTCTTCGCCGGTCTGGATGTCCGCCGACGGATCGAGCAGGCGTACGTCCTCGGGCGGCGCCTCGGGGCGCGAACGGAGCAGCAGGGCGAGGACGGTGGCGAAGACCAGCAGCGAACCCAGGCCGAGCAGGTCCCAGAGGCGGCGGCGCATGGGCGCAGCATACGGGAATCCACGGGGAATTTCGGCCCGGATGCTTCTGTTCGTACTGAACGCTTGAATAGTGATCCGGCGTGTGATACCCCCCACGCGCTCATCTCTCGTCCGAGGCGCAGGTATGCAGATGGACCTTTTCGGCGGCGGGTCTCCCGGTGGGGGTGACGGCGGCGGCGTCGAGGTCGTGCCCCTCCACCAGGCGGCGCGCACGCGCTACCTCAACTACGCCCTGAGCGTGATCACGAGCCGCGCGCTCCCCGACGTGCGCGACGGCCTCAAGCCGGTGCAGCGGCGCATCCTCTACGCGATGTTCCACGAGCTGCGCCTGCGTCCCGAGTCGCGCTACGTGAAGAGCGCGCGCGTGGTCGGCGACGTGATGGGCAAGTACCACCCGCACGGCGATCAGGCCATCTACGACGCCATGGTGCGCATGGCGCAGCCGTTCTCGCTGCGCTACCCGCTGGTCGACGGCCAGGGCAACTTCGGCAGCATCGACGGCGACCCGCCGGCGGCCATGCGCTACACCGAGTGCAAGCTGCTGCCGCTCGCCGAGGAGCTGCTGACCGAGCTCCGTCAGCGCACGGTCGACTTCCGACCCACGTACGACGGCCAGCTCTTCGAGCCGATCGTGCTGCCGGCGCAGTTCCCCAACCTGTTGGTCAACGGCACGACGGGCATCGCCGTCGGCATGGCGACCAACATCCCGCCGCACAACATGACCGAGGTGTGCCGGGCGGCGATCGCCATGATCGACGACCCCGACATCACGCTCGACGCGCTGGTGGGGCACGTGCGGGGCCCCGACTTCCCGACGGGCGGCGAGATCCTGAGCGCCGCCGACGAGCTGCGCGCCATCTACGAGACCGGCCATGGCGCGGTGCGGGTGCGCGGCGAATACACCACCGAGGTGGTCAACCGCCAGAAGTGCGTGGTGATCACCAGCATCCCCTACGCGCTGAACAAGGCGGCGCTCATCGAGAAGATCGCCCAGCACATCGCCGCGAAGAAGGTGCCGCAGCTGACCGACATCCGTGACGAGAGCACCGACGACGTGCGCATCGTCATGGAGCTCAAGAAGGGGGCCGACGTCGAGGCGGCGATGGCGTACCTCTACAAGCACACGCCGCTGCAGCAGAACTTCAACGTCAACCTGACGTGCCTGGTGCCGGGAGAAGACCGCGAGATCGGCACGCCGAAGCGGCTCGGCCTCCGCGAGATCCTCAGGTATTTCCTCGACTTCCGCATGGAGGTGGTCACGCGCCGGCTCGAGTACGAGCTCGAGGCGCTGCGCGAGCGCATCCACCTGCTCGAGGGCCTCGAGATCATCTTCGACATGCTCGACGAGGCGATCGCCATCATCCGCGCCAGCGAAGGCAAGGCCGACGCGGCGAAGCGGCTGATGCAGCGGTTCCCGATCGACGAGGTGCAGACCGACTACATCCTCGAGCTGAAGCTCTACCGGCTGGCGCGCCTCGAGATCCTGCTCATCCGCCAGGAGCTGGCCGAGAAGCGGGCCGAGGCGGCGCGCATCGAGGCGCTGCTCGCCAACGAGGGCGGCCGGTGGAAGATCGTCCGCAAGGAGATCGCGGCCGTGGCCGAGGCCTACGGCGACGAGCGGCGCACGAAGCTGGTCGGCCCGCAGAAGGAGATCGCGTTCGATCCCGAGGCCTACATCGTGCGCGAGCAGGCCTGGGTCATCGTGACGCGGCACGGGCGCGTGAAGCGCCAGAAGAACTTCGGCGGCATCGAGGCCACGCGGGTCCCCGACGGCGACGAGGTGGGCTGGGTCGTCCGCACCGACACCCTACAGACGGTGACGTTCTACACCACGCACGGCAGCGCGTACGTGATGCGCGTCGACAGTGTCCCGGCGACGACGGGCTACGGCGAGCCGGTGCAGTCCTTCTTCAACTTCGAGGACGGCGAGCACCTCTGCGGCGTGACGTGCAGCGATCCGCGGGTCGTCCCCCGGCCGGCCGAGGTCGACCTCGCCGGCCTGACCGACGAGGACCCCCGCCCGCCCTTCGCCCTGGCGATCTCCGAGCAGGGCAAGACGGTGCGCTTCCCCCTGGCGGCGCACACCGAGGTGTCGACGCGGTCCGGGCGCAAGTACATGAGCCTGGCCGAGGGCGACCGGGTCGTCGCGGTGCACCTGCACGCCGGCGACGAGAACGTGGCAGTCGCGAGCCGCGGCGGCCACGTGCTGATCTTCCCGGTGCGCGAGATTCCGCCCCGGGCCGGCGCGGCGCGCGGGGTGCTCGCGATCAAGCTCGACGAGAAGGACCGGGTGCTCGGTTACCAGCTCACGACGGCGAAGCGCGACGGCCTGGTCTGCTTCACGAACCGCGGCCGCGAGATCATCGTGCGCGAGACGAGCTACCACGCGGCCAGCCGCGGCGGGCGCGGCACGGTCGTCATCCGGCTCGGCGGCCTCGAGAGGTGCGTCGTGCCGGTGGTCATCCTGCAACCCCCCGACGAAGAACAGCAACCGCCGTCCGACGGCGGCGGCGACGAAGGCGAGGGCGGAGAGGGCAAGTGAACACGCGCTACACCGCCGAGGACATCACCATCCTCGAGGGGCTCGAGCCCGTCCGCAAACGCCCCGGCATGTACATCGGCGGGGTGGGCAAGGCCGGCCTGCACCACCTCGTCTGGGAGCTCGTCGACAACGCGGTCGACGAGGCCATCAACGGCCACGCCACCAGCATCCTGGTGACGCTGCACGAGGGCGGGCAGGCGGTCAGCGTCGAGGACAACGGCCGCGGCATCCCCGTCGAGCGCCATCCGAAGGACAAAGAAGGCCGCAGTACGCTCGAGGTGATCCTCACGACGCTCCACGCGGGCGGCAAGTTCGACCACGGCGCCTACAAGACGGCGGGCGGCCTGCACGGCGTCGGCTCGAGCGTGGTCAACGCGCTCAGCAGCAAGCTCGTCGCGCGCATCAAGCGCGAGGGCCAGACGTGGGAGCAGACCTACAAGCGCGGCAAGCCCCTGGGGCCGGTCAAGCCCGTCGGGCCGGCGCGCGGCAGCGGCACGACGATCTACTTCGAGCCCGACGAGAAGATCTTCGAGAAGGTCGAGTTCGACGCCGAGCTGATCGCCACCCGGCTCGAGGTGAAGACCTACCTCAATCGCGGCCTGCGCATCGTCTTCAAGGACGAGTCGGCCGGTACGCGAAAGGAGTTCCAGCACCAGGGCGGCATCGTCGAGTACGTCGAGCAGGTGCTCATCCCGCGCGACCGGCGGCCGGTCATCGACCGCATCTACAGCCTCGAGCGCGACGACGACAAAGAGGGCCGCTTCGAGCTGGCGCTGACGTGGACGGAGGCCACCGACGTCGCGCTCCACACGTTCGTCAACGGCATCCCCACCGCCGACGGCGGCACCCACGAGGCCGGTCTGCGCGATGCCATCGGTCGCGCCGTGCGTGAGTACATCGACACCCACGACGTGCTGCCGCGTGGCGTGGCGGTGACGCCCGAAGACATCCGCGAGGGCCTCACCGGCGCGCTCAATCTGTTCGTGCACGAACCACAGTTCCAGGGCCAGACGAAAGAGAAGCTCAACAACCCCGAGGTCCGCGGCTTCATCAGCGCCGCCGTCAAGCCGGCGCTCGAGACCTTCCTCAACCAGAATCAGACGGTCGCGCACTCGATCGTCGCGCGGATCATCCAGAGCGCGCGGGCACGGCAGGCGAGCCGGGCCGCGGTGGCGGCGGTCAAGCGCAAGTCACCGGTGAGCCACCGCCTCAACCTGCCCGGCAAGCTCGCCGACTGCACCAGCACCGATCCGGCGGAGAGCGAGCTCTTCCTGGTCGAGGGTGACTCCGCCGGTGGATCGGCCAAGCAAGGCCGCAACCGAGAGACGCAGGCCATCCTGCCCCTCCGGGGCAAGGTGCTCAACGCCGAGCAGGCCAATGACCGTAAGGTCTTTGCCAACCAGGAGCTGACCGACATCGTCAGCGCGCTCGGCTGCGGGCTCGGGAAGGACTTCGATCAGAGCCGGCTGCGGTATGGCAAGGTCATCTTGCTGATGGACGCCGACTCCGATGGCCACCACATCGCCACCCTGCTCCTGACGTTCTTCTATCGCTACCTGCGCCCGCTCGTCGATGGCGGCCACGTCTTCATCGCCCGGCCGCCGCTCTATCGCATCGACGTCGGCAAAGAGACGTACTGGGCCGCCGACGACCGTCAGAAGGACAAGCTGGTCAAGAAGCTCGGCAAGAAGGGCAAGGTCGAGATCCAGCGCTTCAAGGGTCTCGGCGAGATGCCGCCGGCGACTCTCTTCAAGACGACGCTCGATCCCGACCACCGCCGTCTGTACCGCGTGCAGGTGGCCGACGAGGATCGACTCGTGACCGAGAACGTCATCACGGAGCTGATGGGCCGTGACAGCCAGGCGCGCTTCGAGTTCGTGACCACCTGGGCCCACGAGGTCGACGAGCTCGACATCTGACGCAGGGCAGCCTCCGCGTCGCCAGACAGCGGAGGCTTCCGACGGCTACGGCCGGCTGCCGGCCTTGTTACGCTTGAAGACACCGGGAGCGCCGGCGGAGGTCGGTGCGTCGGGCCGAAGCGGCGCCGGTCCCTGGCTGCTGGGCGTGTCACGGAACGGAAGCACGCGCGGCGACGGCGACTCGGCCCGGAGGCGGGGGCGTTCGGCCTCGACCACGGCGGGTGTGCCCGGCCACAGGAACACGCGGTCGCCGGTGGCGCTGACGGAGGTGTCGTAGGCGAGCTCGAGGCCCAGCTTCTTCGCGGCAGCGTTGACCGCCTCGACGACGGGGCTCAGGCCGCGGGCGCGGGCGAGCCCGAGGTGATCGAGCACCTCGGCTACCGTCGCGCGGCGCTTGTCGCGCAGCAGCTCCATGAAGCGACGGGGCTGGTCGCTCAGGGAGGCGACGAGCTGGCCACGCAGGGCCTCGGGGTCGGGTGGCGCCGCGGGCGCCTGGACGGCGACAGCGCGGCGGGCCGCCGTCGCGGCGCTGGGCGCGCGCGTGGTCCGCGACGCCTTCGCCGCGACCGGCTCGTCGGTGACGACCTCGGCCGGGCCCGTCCAGCGCCAGGCCCGCTCGCCGCCGATGTCGATCACCTCGTACGGGAGGGCGAGGCCGCGGACCGGCGCCCAGCGGCCGATCGCGCCCGTGATGCCCCCGACCGCCTTGGGAGAGTCGATGTCGAGCGACGACATCACCTCGCGCAGGGTCAGGGTGCCACGCTCGCGGAGCAGCTGAAGGAAGCGACGGGTGCGCCCATTGAGACCAGCCTCGAACTCGGCATAGCTGGTCGAAGGCGTGGCGCGTGCCTCCGTCCTCGCCGCCGGCGCCGCCACGATGGCTCGTGCGGGCGCCTCGATCGCGGCCGGGCGATGAACTTCGGCGAGCTGCATCACCAGGCGCCGGAGGGCCTGCGCCACTGCGGGGTTCTGGAGGTGCTCCAGGTCGAGACTGAGTGTGACCGTCATCTACCTTGTACCCTGTTCCTGCCCCTGTCGGTCACGCCGACGAAAGGCTGAAATGCCTGTTGCTGGCTGCGGACGAAAGAGCCCCGGAACCTCGGAATCTCGCAAGGAAAGTTAACAGAGATCCCATGGGGTTGCAACGCGATTTCGGGAGGGGAGTCAGGCACAGTGATCGTGGCTGCCGGGTGGCAGCCTCGCGGCGTTCAGGCGGGCGGATGCCAGATCCAGATGCGCTCGCCGTCGTCGTTCTGACCGGGCTCGAAGATGGTCCCCAGACCGTGCTTCTCGGCGACGCGCTTGATCGGCTCGATGATGCCGCCGACGGCCTTCGCGCGGGCCAGCCCGAACTCCTCGAGCACCTGAGGCATCGCGAGGCGTCCCCGCGACTCGAGCAGCTGCACGAAGCGCAACGAGTTGGGCGGCAATGCCTCGAGAAAGGCGCGATAGGCCGGGCTGCGACTTGGGGCGCCGGCCTTCGCGGCGGCGGCGCGCGCCTTGGGCGCCTCGGCCGGCGGCTCCGCGGCGCGCGCGCGAGGCGCGGAGGGCGGAGGCTCCTCGGCGGCAGGCGCGAGGTCGCCGGAGGCCTTCACCGGCGTGCGGGCCTTGCGGGGCGGCTGCTTCTGCCGGCCGCCGGCGTCGGCAGCGGTGTCGCCGATGCCCACCCAGCGCCAGGCACGGCGGCCGTCGGGCATCTCGGTCGCCTCGTACGGGATCGGCACCTGACGGACCGGCGCCCAGCGGCCGATCGACCCGGTGATGCCGCCCATCGCTTTGGGCACCTGGATGTCGAGCGCGGCCATCGCCTCGTCGATCGGAAGGACGCCGCGGTCGCGGACGAGCTCGAGGAAGCGCTGCGAACGCTCGGGCAACTGCTCGACGAAGGACCGCCATCGCTCGCCGAGGTCCGAGCCGCCGGCGGCACGGGCCGGCTTCGACGGTGGCGCGGGCGCCTTCGGTGCCGGGGCGGCCTTCACCGGCTTCGCGGCGGGGGCCGGCTTCGCGGCGGGGGCAGGCTTCGCGGCCGCGGGCGGAGGCGCGGCGGGCGCCGGCGGAGGCGCCGCGATGGCTGCCGGGGCCGCCGGGCGCTCTGTCTCACGCGCCAGGTTCCTCAGGAGCGTCGGCGATGACTCACCGAGGGCCAGAAGAAGCTGCGAGACTGCTTGAGCAACCGCCGGATCGGCAAGCGCTTCGAGCCGGATTTCCAGTTTGATACCCATCTAGGCTCCTGTCGCACGTGTTCGACGTTCAATGGCGCCCGATGTCCCGACCCGAACTCGTCCTCAAAGCCTCCGCCTCACCTGCTTCGTTTGGACGAATCGCGGCGGACCTTAACAGAGGACGGCTTACGGAACAACGGACATTTCATCGGTCGAGTCGCACCTTGACGCCGCCGGAGGGGTCAGGCAGGGATCGCGCCGTGAACATTCGATCGATCGTCCTGACGCTCACGGTGGCCCTGGCCGTCACGCCCGCCGCGGCCTACGTCCTTCCCGTCCGACATGTGGTTCGGAAGGCGAACGCTCGACTGAACGGCATTCATTCCCTTCAGGTGGCGCTCGTGGGGCGCGCGCGGAGCGGCGACGCGCCCGATGCGACGGTCGCGGTCGCCGAGCGATGGATCTTTCAGCGATCGACCCGGAGTGTCCGCGTGGACGTGAACGGGCCCGGCGGCCGGACCGCGGCGTGGTCCCTCGGTGGCAGCGCCAGCGGCGACGGCGCGCTCCTGCCGTCCATGCCGGAGCGCGTCGTCTTCGGACGTCTCTTCGCCGACGGCGACGTCGAGGCGCTCGCCCGCGATCTCGGCGTCGACACGCAGCGACAGCGGCTCGGCCTCATCGGCGACCGGCCGGCGATCGTGCTCGGCAGCGCCACGCCCGATGACGAGGGCGCGCAGATCTGGATCGACCGCGATGACTACCACGTGCTGCGCGTGCGTTGGCGCGACGTCGACCGCCAGCCCGTCGAGCTCGACCTGAGCGGCTGGGAGGGCCCGCCCACCCGCGGACTGTTTCCCCAGCGCGTCCGCGTCGTGATCGGCGGGCGATGGGTGCGGGTGATGGAAGCCGACGATCTGCGCAGCCAGGCGGGCCGCTGAGGCCGGTCCCATCGATCTCGGAGCGAAGTGACCGCCGGAGCCGAAGTCCGCACCGCCGAGGTGGCCGTCCCCGCGCCGCTGCGCCAGACGTTTCACTACTCGGTGCCCGAGAGCCTCGAGGCCGGAGCGCGGCCCGGCGCTCGCGTGCTGGTGCCGTTCGGGCCGCGGCGGATGGTGGGTTACGTCGTCGAGCGCGACACGCCGCCGCCGCCGGATGTGAAGCTGCTGCCGATCGCCGCGGTGCTCGACGACGACCTGCCCACCTTCGGTCCGGGTCTGCTGGGTCTGTTGCGGTGGATGTCCGAGTACTACCTCGCGCCGCCGGGCGAGGTGTTCCGCGCGGCCCATCCGGCGGGCATCAACGTGCGCAGCGTGCCGGCGCTGGCGATCACCGCCGCAGGCCGCGCGGCGGCCGACGCCGAGCCCTTGCTCCGGACTCTGATCGAGGCCGGCGGCACGGCGCCGGCGGATGGGCTGGCGGCCGACCCGGCGACGCTCCGACGTCTGATTCGATCGGGTGACGTCGAGCGGGTGGCGCTCGTCGAGGCGCCGCGCGTCGACGTGCGCACCGAGCGCGGGGTGGTCGCCGTCGCGCCGCCGCCGGTCCACCTTGGCACGGGCGCCGGCGGACGGCGCGTCGTGCGCGACGACATGCACGCCTGGCTCGTCGGCCGGGGGGTGGTACCGGTGCGCGAGCTGCGCACGCAGTTTCCCAATGCTTCCGCGCACGTTCGGCAACTGGTCGACGAGGGCCGCGTCGCCGAGGTGCCGATCGAGGTCGTGCGGGATCCCTTCTTCGGCGAGGCGGTGTCGCACGAGCTGCCCCCCGTCCTGACACCCGCGCAGCGGCGCGCCGTCGAAGCGATCACCGGCGCCGACGGGTTCGCCGGCTTCCTGCTGCACGGGGTGACGGGCAGCGGCAAGACGGAGGTCTACCTGCGAGCGATCGAGCGCGAGCTGGCCCGGGGCCGGGGCGCGCTCGTGCTCGTACCCGAGATCGCGCTGACACCGCAGCTGGTGCGTCGCTTCCGGGCGCGGCTCGGCGATGCGATCGCCGTCCTGCACAGCGGTCTGTCGGACGGTAGGCGTTTCGACCAGTGGCGCCGGCTGCGCCGGGGCGAAGTGAGGGTCGCCATCGGCGCCCGCAGCGCCGTGTTCGCGCCGGTCGACCGGCTCGGACTGATCGTCGTCGACGAGGAGCACGACCCCTCGTTCAAGCAGGAGGATGGCGTCCGCTACCACGCGCGAGACATGGCGATCCTGCGTGGATCGCGCGAGGGCGCGGCGGTGGTGCTGGGATCGGCCACCCCTTCGATGGAGACGCTGCACAACGTCGACCAAGGGAAGCTGACGCGGCTGGTGCTCGCCGAGCGTCCCACCGGCGGCCGCCTGCCCGAGGTCGAGCGCGTCGACATCGCATCCCGGCCGCCGCCGAAGGACGTCGCGCCGTTCCTGTCCGTGCCCTTGCGCAACGCGCTGGCGGAGACGCTGGGTCGCGGCGAACAGAGCATCCTGTTCCTGAACCGACGCGGCTTCAGCAACTTCGTGCTCTGCAAGGCGTGCGGCGATCCCGTCCAGTGCGAGCAGTGCGCCATCTCGATGACGTGGCACCGGCGGCCGCACATGTTGCGCTGTCACTACTGCGATGCGGCCCGGCCGATGCCACGGGAGTGTCCGGCCTGCGGGCGCGCCGAGCTCGAGCCGGTGGGCCAGGGGACGGAGCGGGTCGAGGACGCGCTCGCGGCGCTCTTCCCTCAGGCGCGTATCGCGCGGCTCGACCGCGACACCGCGAGCGGGCGCGGGTTGACCGACATCCTCGACGCCATGCGCACCGGCAGCGTCGACATCCTCGTCGGCACGCAGATGGTCACCAAGGGCCACGACTTCCCCAACGTGACGCTCGTGGGCGTGCTGGCGGCGGACGCCGGGCTCAACTTCCCCGACTTCCGGGCGGCGGAGCGTACCTTCCAGCTCCTGGCGCAGGTGGCGGGGCGCGCCGGGCGCGGCAAGCGGCCGGGGCGGGTGCTGGTGCAGACGCGCGACCCGGAGCACTGGTGCCTCGTCGCGGCGAGCCGGCACGACCACGCCGCGTTCGCGGCCGAGGAGATGTCGCGGCGAAGGTCCAATGGCTACCCGCCCTTCACGTTCGCCGCCGCCGTGCGCGTCGACGGGCGGGAGGCGGCGGCGGTCGAGCAGGTGGCACGGCACGCGGCGGCGGTGCTCGAGGCGGCGGCCGCCGATCTCGACGGCGTGCGCCTGCGCGGCCCGGCGCCTGCGCCCATCGAGCGCATCCGTGGGCGTGTGCGCTGGGCGATGTTGCTGACGACGGCGCGCCGGGCGGACCGCGGGCGCGTGCTGCAGGTGCTCGAGCGGGCCGACCTGGCGCTCCCGCGGGACGTGCGCCTCGTCATCGACGTGGATCCACAGGACTTTCTGTAAGGCGGTCGATCACCTACCATCCCGCCAGCCGTGCAGAAGAAGGTCCTGATCGTCGAGCATGAGGTGGCCCTCGCCGAGGCCCTCGCCCGCCGCCTGCTGGCGCGCGGTTACGAGGCGGTGCGCGAGCGCGTGGCGGCGCAGGGGCTGCAGGCCTTCGACGGCCAGCGGCCCGACCTCGTCGTCATCAGCCTCACGCTGCCCGACGACGGCGGGCGCGCGGTGTGCCGCGGCATCCGCACGCGGCCCCTCGGCGCCCTGGTGCCCATCCTCTTCATGGGCACCGGCCAGGAGGACGTGCGCAGCGTCAGCGAGGCGATCACCGCCGGCGCCGACCACTACTTCCGCAAGCCCGACGAGCTCGAGGACCTGGTCGCCAAGGTGGCGGCGTACATCGGTCCAGGCGACGACGGGCTGGCGGCGCGGGTGGCGCGCGAGGCGGGGCAGCGCGGCCTCGACGACGCGGCCCTGGCGGCGGCCCTCGCGGCCGGGCAGGGGTCGGGCGAACCCGAGTCGCCCCACCCGCAGCTCTACGCGGCCATCCGCGAGGTGTTCGCCGGCGGACCGGCGCCGCGTGTGGCTGCTGAGCCGGACTGGCAGGCGCTCGACACGCTGCTGCACGCGCCGGACGAGGAGCCGGCCGAGGAGAGCGAGCCCGGCGCGGGCGAGCCGTCCCCGAAGAGCGAGGAGAGCGCCATCGCCGCGCGGGCGGCGGCCGTGTTGCGGGGCGAGGCGCCGCCGGCGCCGGGTCCGAGGCGCTTTCCGCCGCCGCCGCATCGCGAGGGGAGCGACGAGGCGCCGGACGGCTGGTGGGCGGGCGGTTCGGCCGCCGACGCGAGCCGGCCATCCGCGCCCCGCGGCGACGAGGCGGGGCGGGCGACGGGCGGGCCGTGGTCGCGTGCGGAGGTGACGCGGCCGGGCGGGACCGCCTGGACGCCGCCCGAAGAGGCGCGGCCCCCTGCGCGGGCCACTGGCGGGCCGTGGCAGCCGCAGCGGCCCGGGCAGGCGACCGGCGGGCCGTGGTCGCGCGAGGAGCCGTCGCGGGCCACCGGCGGGCCCTGGTCCGGCGCGGACGGGCCGACGCGGTCGGGTGCGGTTCCGCCGTCCGGCGCCGACGACGCCGCTCGGTCGGGCGGAGGGCCGCCTCCAAGAGCTGGTGACGCGGCGCGGGCGACGGGCGGCCCATGGCGCCCGGACGACGCGGCGCGGGCGACGGGCGGCCCATGGGCCCGGCCGCAGGCGCCGGCCTCATCGACCGGTGGACCGTGGCGTCCGGAGCCGCCCGCCGGCGCGCGGCCGTCCGATCCGGCGCTCGACTCGGCGCCGCCGACCGCGCAACCCCTCGATCCGAAAAAGGATTCGTTGCGCGCGACGCCGCGGACGGCGCCCGACGGCGGGTGGAACGATCTCTCGACGGCGCTCGGCGCGAGCGCCGGCGGCGACCGTTGGTCCGAGGCCGCGCTCGCCGGCGGCTGGTCGCGTCTCGAAGACAACGTGCCCGGCGCGGCCCTCGGCCCGCCGGCCCCGCCGCCGCTCGGCGAGGTCCCGGGCGGAGGCGGCTGGCGACGCCCCGCCGCGCCGCCCGCCCCGTCTCCCGACGACCCCGAGGCGCTCCTCGAGTACGGGCGCGCCGTCCCGCTCGAGCAGCGCGGCGTCGGCGAGGTGCTCGCGGCCGCCGCGTCTCTCGGCCTGCGCGGCCGCGTCGAGGTCGCCTCGGCGGGCGTCCTGCGCCGCCTCTTCCTCGAGGGCGGCCAGCCCGTCTACGCCGACAGCAGCGAGCCCGCCGAGGACCTCGCCTCGTTCCTGACCGGCGAGGGTCTGGTCGCCCGCTCCATGCTCGCGGAGGCGCGCGCGCGGGCCGAGGCGGCCGGCGCGAGTCCCGAAGAGGTGCTGATCGAGGCGGGTTACCTTCAGCCCGAGGACGTCTACCGCGCCCTGCGTGGCTACGTGATCGAGCGTGTCGTCGGGCTGTTCGGGCTCGAGGCCGGGGAGGCGCTGGTCGTCCGCGGCGGCCCCCGTCCGCTCGATCCCGTCGATCTCGGCATGCATCCCGGCCGGCTCATCCTCGACGGTATCCGCAGGAAATACGGACGCTTGCGCCTCTATCGCGCGTTCGGGACGGTCAGCCTCGCGCCCGTCCCGCGCCCGGGCCGACCTCTGCCGGCGGGCCTCGTGCTCCGGCCCGACGAAGAGGCGGTGCATCGTGCCGCCGACGGGCGCCGCACGGTGCTCGAGGTCGCGCGCGCCGCCGAGGTGGGCGACGTCGACGCGCTCGCCGTGCTGTACGGCTTCGCCGTGCTCGGCCTCGTCGAGGCGCCCGCCGGCCGCCGGCGCGGGCCGCTTCCGCCCCTCGGCCCGGACGCGGTCGCCCGCGCCGGTGCGCCGCGCACTGCCGACCAGATGCCCGGCTTCGCCGAGCTCGTCGCCGAGCGCCACGTCATCTGCCGGACCGCCGACTACTTCCAGGTCCTCGCCGTCCCCCGCAGCGCCACCGGCGCCGAGATCCGCGCCGCGTGGGAGCGCCTGCGCCGCCAGTTCGATCCGCACCGCGTGCGGCGGGACGGCCCGTTGTGGCATCCCGTACAGGAAATCGCCGACGTGCTGGACGACGCGTACGCGATGCTCTCCGATCCGCGCCGGCGGTCCCTCTACGAGCGCAACCTGGAGTAGGCGACGATGGCGGTCCTCGAAGTCCTCACCTGGCCGAACCCCCGGCTACGCGACCGCGCCGTGCCGGTCGAACGCGTCGACGACGACCTGCGCCGCTTCCTCGACGACATGGTCGAGACCATGTACGCCGACGGCGGCGTGGGCCTCGCCGCCATCCAGGTGGGCGACCGCCGCCGGGTGCTCGTCATGGACCTCGCACCGAAGGGCGAGCCGCGTCGGCCCGTCGCGATGATCAACCCCGAGATCGTCGCCAGCGAGGGCGAGATCGTCTGGTGTGAGGGCTGCCTCTCGGTGCCCGGCGTCCGCGCCGAGGTCACGCGCGCCGAGCGCATCGTCGTCGAGTACCTCGACCGCGATGGCCACGCCGTCCGGCGCGAGTGCGAAGGCCTCGAGTCCGTCTGCGTCCAGCATGAGATGGACCACCTCGAGGGCCTGCTCTACTTCGATCGCCTCGGCCCGCTCGAGCGCAAAGCGGTGCTCGCGGAATACGAGGCCGCCGAGCGCTCCGTCGGATCCGCCGGATGAAGCTCGCGGACCTCCGGGTCGTGTTCATGGGCACGCCCGACTTCGCGGTGCCCTCGCTCGAGGCGCTCTTCGCGCTCGGGTGCGACGTGCGCGCGGTCGTCAGCCAGCCGGACCGTCCCCGCGGTCGCGGCCAGCAGGTCGAGCAGACGCCGGTCGCCGCGTGCGGCGCGCGTCACGGCGTGCCCCTCTTCCAGTGGGAGCGCCTGAGCGACGCCAGCTACTCGGCGCTTCAGGCGATCCGGCCCGACCTCTGCGTGGTGACCGCCTACGGCAAGATTCTGCCGAAGCGCTACCTCGACCTGCCGCGCTTCGGCTGCCTGAACGTGCACGCGAGCCTGCTGCCGCGGTGGCGAGGCGCGGCGCCCATCCAGTGGGCCGTCATGGAGGGCGACACCGAGACCGGCGTCTCGATCATGCGCATGGACGTGGGCATGGACACCGGCGCGGTGGCCCTCATGCGCCGGACGCCCATCGGTCCCGACGAGACCGCCGGCGAGCTGCACGACCGCCTGATGCGCATCGGCGCCGAGGCGCTGAGCGACGCCGTCCGCATGCTCTGCGCCGAGGAGGCGCTGCGCTTTCAGCCGCAGCCGGCCGAGGGCGTGACCATCGCGCGGCGTCTCGAGAAGGAGGACGGCCGCCTCGACTGGCGCTGGCCCGCGAAGCGCGTCCACGATCGCGTGCGCGGCGCCACGCCTTGGCCGGGCGCCTTCGTCGACTTCACCGACGGCCCACTCAAGATCCTGGCGACGCGCCTGGCCGAGGGCGGTGGCGAGCCGGGCACGATCCTCGCCCGGGACGCCGACGGACCCCGCGTGGCGTGCGGCGAGGGCGCGGTCACGTTGCTGCGCGTCCAGCGTGCCGGGCGCCGACCCGTCGGCGGCGCCGAGTTCGTGCGCGGCGAGCGCGGGCTCCTCCGACTATGAAGCGCGGCGCCCGCTCGGTGGCGCTCGAGGCGCTGCGGGCGATCGACGAGCAACAGGCGTTCCTGCAGCCGGCCCTCGAGGCGGCGGCACGGCGGGCCGGCCTCGACGGCCGGGACCGCGCGCTGGCGCTCGAGCTCGTGATGGGTGTGCAGCGCTGGCGGCGCCGTCTCGACGCGGTCCTGGCGCCGCGCTTGCGGCGGGGCCTCGACGCTACGCCTCGCGACCTGCTGCAGATCCTGCGGCTTGGCGTCTATCAGCTCTTCTTCTTGCAGCGCATCCCGGAGCGCGCCGCGGTGCACGCCACCGTCGATCTCGCCCGCGAGGTCGGTGGCGAGGGCGCGGTGCGGCTCGTGAACGGCGTGCTGCGCGCCGTCCAGCGCGAGGGCCCGGGGCCCGAGCCGGTAGACCCCGGCGTTCGCCTCAGCCACCCGGACTGGCTGGTGCAGGCTTTCGTCGGCTTCCTCGGCGCCGAGGAGGCCGAGCGGCTGTGCGCCGCCAACAACGAGCCGGCGCCCCTGACCGTCCGTCCCGACGCGCCCGGGCTCACGCGCGAGGCGCTGGCCGCGGAGCTCGCGGCGGAGGGTGGCCGCGCGGGGCCCGGCAAGTACGCGCCCGAGGCGCTGCGCCTGGACGACCACCCCGCGCCGTTCGAGGGCGCGTCGTTTTGCGCCGGGCGCTGGGTCGCGCAGGACGAGGCGGCGCAACTGGTGGTGCTCCTCCTCGATCCACGCCCGGGAGAGGCCATCTGGGACGCATGCGCCGCCCCGGGCGGCAAGACCCGCTACGTCGCCCGCGCCATGCGCGGAGAGGGCCGCCTGTGGGCCACCGACATCCACGAAGGCAAGGTCCGCCGCCTCGCCGAGCTGATGGCCGACCGTCCGCTCTGTGAAGTCGCCCGCCATGACGTGACGACGCCGCCGGGCCGCACCTTCGACCGCGTGCTGCTCGACGCGCCCTGCAGCGGCCTCGGCGTCCTCCGCCGCCATCCCGAGATGCGCTGGCGCCGGACGCCCGAGGCCGTCGCCGAGATGGCCGCCGCGCAGGCGCGGGCCCTGCGCGCGGCGGCGACGGCGGTGCGCCCCGGCGGTGTGCTGGTCTACAGCGTCTGCTCGGTGATGCCCGCCGAGGGACCGGAGGTCGTCGGCTCGTTCCTGACCGAACACCCCGAGTTCACGCTGGAATCGCCGCCACCCGGCGCCGTGGACTGGGCGCCTGTGCTCGACGGCGCTTTCGTGCGCACCTGGCCGCACCGACACGCGATGGACGGGTTCTTCGCCGCCCGCCTGCGTCGTCAGGAAGAGAGGGAGCCTCGATGAGACCTCGCATCGCCCCGTCCATCCTCTCCGCGGATTTCGGCGCTCTGCGCGACGAGGTCGCCGCCGTCGCCGCCGCCGGCGCCGACTGGATCCACGTCGACGTGATGGACGGCCACTTCGTGCCCAACCTCACGTTCGGCCCCGTCGTCGTGAAGGCGATCCGACGGGCCACCGATCTGCCCTTCGACGTGCACCTGATGATCACCGATCCCGACACGTACGCGCCGCAGTTCCGCGACGCCGGGGCCGACTCCATCACGATTCACGCCGAGGCCACCGCCCACCTGCACCGCAGCCTGCAGGTCGTGCGGGCCACCGGCGCCCGCGTCGGCGTCAGTCTCAACCCCCACACGCCGCTCGACGTCCTCGACTACGTCCTCGAGGACGTGGACCTCGTGCTGCTCATGACCGTCAACCCCGGCTTCGGCGGCCAGTCGTTCATCCGCAACGTGCTGCCGAAGCTCCGCGAGCTGCGTCGCCGCGTGGACGAGCGCGGATTGAATGTTGACATCCAGGTCGACGGCGGAGTAAATAGCGCAACCATTTTCGAGGTCGCCGCCGCGGGAGCCGACGTCTTCGTCGCCGGCTCCGCAGTCTTCGGCGCTCCCGATTACGGCAAGGTCATCACGGACCTGCGCAACCGGGCGATCGAAGGATTCTCGAAAAGGAGTGCCGGGGCGTAGCGCAGCCTGGTAGCGCACTTGCTTCGGGAGCAAGGTGTCGGAGGTTCAAATCCTCTCGCCCCGACCAGAAAGGCCGGATCCCTGACGGGGTCCGGCCTTTTTCATTTCTCGCTACTGGAAGTCGGCGGCGGGGCCGAGGCCGGCGCGCACAAGCTCCGGCGTCTCGGTGGTGAGGTCGACGATCGTCGACGGCACGCCGGGCACGTCGCCGCCGTCGAGCACCACCGCCAGGCCATGTCCGAAGCACGCTTCGGTGGCCCAAGGGTCGGTCAGCATCTCGCCGTTGTCGGGATCGATGGCGCTCGTCACGATGAGCGGCGTGTCGATGGCGCTCAGGATGGCCTGCGGCACGCCGTGGGCGGGGATGCGCACGCCGACGCGCTTGCGCTTGTCGCCGATGGTGCGCGGCAGCTTGCGGCCGGCCTCGAGGATGAAGCAGTACGGCCCGGGCAGATACCGCCGCAGGATGCGGTACGCCCGGTCGTCGACCATCGTGTACTCGGCGATGTGCGCGAGATCGCGGAACATCAGCGCCAGCGGCTTTCGCGCGTCGAGTCGCCGCAACGCGACGAGCCGCTCGACCGCGCTCTTGTGGTCGGGCAGGCACGCCAGCGCGTAGGTGGTGTCGGTCGGGATGGCGATCACGCCGTCGTCCTCGAGGAAGGACACGACGCGCTCGATGCGGTGGGGCGACGGGAATCGCCCGTCCATCTGAAGGATCAACGCTTGGGGATCTCCGGCGCACCCGGCCGCGGGGCTTCTTCGAACGGGCCGGGCAGCGCGATGGCCGGATCGTCGTGGCGCCGCCGGTACAGCAGGCTCGTTCGACCCAGGATCTGCGCCACGTGGGCACCGGTGGCGTCGGCCAGCATCTGCGGCGCGGTCTTGCGGTCGTCGGGCGACTCCGGCAGGACCGTCACCTTGATCAGCTCGTGGCGCTCGAGCGCGTCACGGGCGGCGCCGACCACCCCCTCGGTCACGCCGCCCTTGCCGATCTGGACGACCGGCTTGAGGTGGTGACCGAGGCCGCGCAGGGCGCGGCGCTGCATGCCGGTCAGGGCGACCGGATTGCGGGCGGGCGGGGGCGTCGTCCCCTCGCGGGGATCTGGACCTTCAGCCACGGTGGCTCCTTCGGCGGCGCATGATGCCGACCGCGGCCAGAAGGAGCAAGCCGAAAGACCCCACCGGCGAAGCGGTCGAGGTGGCGCGGCAGGCGCAGCCGTCGCTGGCGGCGTTCTTGCCGCCGTCATCGACACCGACGCCCCCGTCGGCGCCCTCGAGCGGGCCGTCGTCGCCGTCGTTGCCGCTCACCGGCTCCACGCAGCGGCCGCGGTGACACGCGATGCCCGTCGGGCAGACCATGGCGTTGCACGGGTCCTCGACGCACTGGCCGCCGAGGCAGATGTGGCCGGTCGGGCAGTCGACCTCGAAGCAGGGATCCTCGACGCACTGTCCGTCCTCGCAGGTCAGCGGGTACGGGCAGTTGGCGCGGGCGCACGGATCGGCGCCGCAAGCGCCGTTGATGCAGCGCTCGCCGGCCGGGCAGGCCACGTCGCGGCACGAGTCGAAGCACTGGCCGTCGATGCAGCCCTGGTCGGGGCGGCAACCGGCGGCGGCGCAGGGGTCGTCGACGCACTCACCGCCGCGGCACATCTGTCCCTCGGGGCAGCCCTCGGGGCCGTAACAGTCGTACTGCTCGCACCGGCCGAGCGTGCAGTAGGTGCCGTTCGGGCAGACGATGCCGTCGCAGGGATCGTCGCACTGACCGTTCTGACACACCCACCCGTCGGGGCAGTCGGTGTTGCGGCAGGGCGTCACGCAGGCGCCGTGGACGCAGACGCGGTTGTCGAAGCACTCACCGGCCTGGCAGGGCGGCGCGCACTCGCCGTTCACGCACGTGTCGGACTCGCGGCAGATGCCATCCCCGACGTCGGCGGCGCCGTCGCAGTCGTTGTCGATGTTGTCGCAGACCTCGCGGCGGGGCGGCCCGCAGTAGCCGCAGGCGTTCGCCGCGCCGTCGTCGATCACACCGTCGCAGTCGTCGTCGAGCTGGTTGCAGAGCTCCTGCTGCGGCTCGACGCCACCCTGGCACTCGACGTTGCCGTCGATGCACACGCTGCGGCCGGCGCGGCACTCGCCCTCGTCGCTGCCGCAGGGACGACCCTGCTCCGGGAAGCTCTCGTCGATCGACTGGTCGCAGTCGTCGTCGAGGCCGTTGCAGATCTCCTCGGGTTCGGCGCCGCACTGGCCGCACGCGTTGAGCACGCCGTCGTCGATCTCGCCGTCGCAGTCGTCGTCGACACCGTTGCAGCGCTCGGCCTGCGGGTCGCAGTCGCAGCGCGGGCAGTTCAGGCCGTCGTCGATCTGGCGGTCGCAGTCGTCGTCCTCGCAGTTGCAGACCTCGACCGGCACGTCGCCGCAGCCGCCGCACGCGTTCTGCGTGCCTTCGTCGACGCGGCCGTCGCAATCGTCGTCGCGCTGGTTGCAGACCTCCTGAGGGAGCCGGCCGCAGTCGCCGCACGCGTTGAGCGCGCCCTCGTCCGTCGCGCCGTCGCAGTCGTCGTCGCGGCCGTTGCACTCCTCGGCGCGGTCGGCGCCGCACTCCCCACATGCGTTGCGCGTGCCCTCGTCGATCTGGCCGTCGCAGTCGTTGTCGGCCCCGTCGCAGACCTCGGCGGCCTGGTCGCCCGGCTGGGCGTTGCAGACGGTGCCCTGGCCGTCGGCGGAGCAGACCACCACGCCGTCGCGGCCGCAGGCGCCCACGCCGACGGCGCACGGCTGGCCGACGAGCGGAAAGCCCTCGTCCGCCTGGCCGTCGCAGTTGTCGTCCACGCCGTTGCAGAGCTCGCGGGGCTGGGCGTTCCGGATCGCGTCGCGCAGCGCCTGGACGAGCCCCCGTGGATCGTTGGCCTGGTAGGCGGTGCCGTTGCGCAGGTCGATGCGATTGTTGCGGTCGACGGCGGTGCCGCCGGCGCGCGCCACCGCGTCGAGCTCGGTGGCGAACTCGGTGCCCGGGCCAAAGCCGACGACGAAGGTGCGCACGTCGTGCCGTTCGCCGTTCACGTTCAGGTTGCGCAGCGCGGTGGCGCGCCGCTCGAGCTCCTGGCGGACCTGGAGGCGGTAGGCGGGATCGTTGGCGTCGCCCTCGGGGCACTGCTGGAAGCCGTCGGTCAGGAGCAGCACGAACCAGGGGCGGCAGTCGGACTGCGGGTCGTTGCCGATGAGGTTGACCAGCTGCTGCTCGGCGCTGGCGAGCGACTGGGTGAGCGGCGTGTAGCCGTTGCCGCGCAGCTCCTTGTCGTTCGGGTAGTTCTCCCGGCCGTCGAGCCACTGCAGCACGCCGGGCGCGCTGTTGTCGCCGGGGGGCACGAGCAGGTTGGCCGCCGAGCACCCGGGCGTCGCGCCGTCGTAATTGATCGGCACGACGTTGCCTGCGGCGTCGCGGTACTGGGCGCCGACCAGGTTGCGCCGGTTGCCGAAGCCGGCCTGGCCCGGCTCGAGCTGTCCGTAGCGCATCAGCCCGAACTGGACGTCGTCCGACTCGTTGATCACCGAGGTCAGCGACTGCTTGGCGTGGAACATCTTGCTGCCGAGCTGGCAGGTCCGATGCGGGAACGCCTGGGATCCGTCGCCGCGGCAGTCGGAGGTGTCGTCGTAGTCCCAGAGCATCGAGCCCGACGTGTCGACGATGACCAGGACGCGCGGCTCGATCTGAGCGTGCGCGGCGGACGCCGCCACGATGAACGCCAGGGCCAGGAGCAGACGGGACATGCGACCTCCTCGAAGCGGAGCGGGCGGCCTGTTCAAGACGTGTGCCACCGTCTGGACCGCGCGCGCACCCGCACGGCGAGTCTGACCTGGAGCGGGGGTTCGGGGGAAATATGACGCGCGCGCCCCGGCGGGACGGCTAATGGAGCAGCCAGGGAGGTGCGCACGCGGGACGAGCGCTCGCCACGCGAGGGTGGACGGGATCAGTTGTCGGTCGAGATCTTCTTGAGCGCGGACACGATGCGGGCCTTGCGCTCGCCGTTGACGGGGACGACGTCGATGACGACCTCGCCTTCGTCTTCGGCCCGCGCATCGCCGCCTTCGGCGAGGGCTTCGAGGGCTTCGAGGGCGGCCGCCTCGATCAGGCGCAGCCGGGCCGCGACATCTTCGCGGAACTCGGGCGCGACCCCGTCGAGCTTGCTGCCGAGCGGGGCGTCGTCGGGGACGGTGGCGCCGGAGCGCATGCGGACCACGCGCTCCTCCTCCTGGGTCAAGCCCGTCCCGGCGGCCGTGGTCTCGTGAACCGCCGTGCGTCCGGCGGTCGACTTGGAGTCGAACTTCGTCACGTCGGGCCTCGTCTGTACCCCGCCGGTCCAACCCACAGGGGGCCGGCTGCCCTGAATACCGCAGTGGCCAGGATGCATGAGTCGTCCCTGTCTCGGGACGTCTCAGTCGATGACCGAAAGCTAATCCACACCTGCTGCGGTGTCCAACTTTTGCGTTGCCTGCGCGACCGCCCGGAAAAACTCGTGAATCCAGGCGCCACGGGCTCTCTCGGGTCGTCACCGCCGGATAATCCTACGGATTATCCGGCGGCTGGTCCGGACGCACGATGCACGTTCCGTTCCACGAAGACGCCCACCAGACGGGCGTCGAGCTTGCCGCGATCGGCCTCGCCCCAAAGGATGTCGCAGGCTTGCGCGTAGGGCATCGCCGACTTGTAGGGACGGTCGGCGGCGGTCAGCGCGTCGTAGATGTCGACGACGGTGATGATGCGCGACTCGAGCGGAATCTGGTCACCGGAGTAGCCATGGGGATAGCCGGAGCCATCCAGCTTCTCGTGGTGCAGGGCGGCGACGCGCGGCAGCCCGGCGAGCGCGCGACCCCACGGGATCTGCTCGAGGAAGCGCATCGTGTGGACGACGTGGTCCTGGATGGCGCGGCGCTCGTCGGGTGTCAGGCTCCCGTGGTGGATGGTCAGGCACTCGTGCTCGCGCGGCGTGAGGTACGGCTGCAGGTGCCCCTGGCGATCGCGCCAGCCGGCCGTCGCGAGCGAGCGCACGATGGCCTGCACGTCGCCCTTCAGCGGCACGGGCTCGTTGGCGGCGAGCACGTAGTCGAACATCTCGCGCAGCTCGGCGTGCCGCGCGGCGATGACCGCCTCGATCGCGGCGCGATCGGCGCCCTCGTCGAGCAGCCGTCGCAGGGCGGCCACTTCATGCGCCAGCCCGGCGATCTCGAAGCGGTGCCGCAGCGACTCGAGCTCGGCCGGGTAGAGCTTGCGCGCCTTCACCAGCACGTCCTCGCGGACGCCGATCTTGCCGAAGTCGTGCAACAGCGCCGCGTACTCGAGACGGCGCAGGCGGTCGCGGTCGAAGGGGAGCTCGGCGTCGAAGCGGCCGTCGGCGGCGGCGGCGTCGGCGAGGCCGAGCGCGAGGTGGCTGACCCGGACCGAGTGGCCGCTGGTCGTCGGATCGCGCGCCTCGATGGCCATCACCGCGCTGCGCACGAAGCCGTCGAAGAGCTGCTCGATCTCGGCGCCGAGCCGCGCGTTGACGAGCGCGATGGAAGCCGCGCCGGCCAGGCCGAGCGCCAGCTGCTCGTCCCGCGTCGAGAACGGCCGGACCTGCGCCGGGATGCGGGCGGGATCGGTCAGCCGCGCCGCCGGGTCGCCCTTGCGGTTGATGAGCTGCACGGCGCCGAGGACCTCGCCGTCGGCGGCCAGCAGCGGCACGGCGAGCATCGAGACGGTGCGGTAGCCGGCGCGCGCGTCGAACGCCTCGTTGAAGCGGAACGGCGCCGAACCCAGGTGCCGCACGTCGGGCAGGTTGACGGCGCGGCGCTCGAGCACGACGTAGCCGGCGACGCTCTCGCGGTCGACCGGCAGCGCGCCGTTCGGGAGGCCGGCGACCGGCAGCGAGTCGTTCTGCGCGACGCGGAAGCGCAGGCGCCGGTCCTCGAGGACGTAGAGCGTGCCGGCGTCGGCGCCGGTCAGCTGCCGCATCGACTCGAGGATGCGTCCCAGCAGGCGGTCCGGGTCGCGCTCGGCGTTGAGGCTGGCGGCGACGTCGAGGACGTGACGGGCCTCGAAGCGGGCGCGGTCGTCGCGCCCGGCGCGGGCGAGCAGCAGCTCGAGCGCCGGCGCGGAGACGGCGGCGGCGTCGGGCCAGCAGGCCTCGACGCCGCGCGCCGCGAGCGTGTCGGCGTCGAGGCCGGGCGGCGGTGCGCCCACGAGCGCGGTCGGCGCGGCGTCCGGCGATCGCGCGACGTAGCGGGCGTCGCCGACGACGACCCGAGCGCCGCCGCGCCGCAGCACGACGTGGTCGCCTTCGGGTGAGAGCGCGGCGTCCACGCCGTCGAGCGCGGCGGCGAGCGCGAGGATGGGGCCGAGATCGTGTGTCACGATCGTCGAAGGTATGCCCGCGCCGAGACGGCGGGCAATGCCTACGTCAGGGCGTCGTGCGCTGCCTCCTGCGCTCGAGGCGGGCCTTGACCGCGGCGCGGAACGACTCGCGCTCGACCAGGCCGCGCTCGGCGAGCAGCGTGAGCAGCGTCTGGTGCGCCGCGGCGGCCTCGCGCAGGATCCCGTAGAGCTCGGTCACGCGCCCCTCGAGCTGCGCGACGCGCTGCCGGAGCGCCTCCGTCGTCTCGGGGACGGCCGCCGCCTCGACGCCGGAGGGGAGCTCGTCGGCCCACTCGCCGCTGGGGAGGTCGGCGAGCGGCGCGGTCACGGGATCGTGCCGCGGCGCCGTCCGCTCGACGCGGACCTGGACGCTGCGCGGGCGCGGCGGCGGCTCGGCGGGCTTCGCGCCCCCCGCGGTGACCGGGTGCTGGAACAGGGCGGCCTCGTCGAGCGGCTCCGGCGTCTCTTCGGGCGGCTCGACGTACACCTCGGGCTCGGCGACACGCTGCAGCTGCGGGAGCGGCGTCTCGTGCTCGAAGGCGAGGTCCTCGTCCTCGGCGCGCCGGAAGTAGAACTCCTCGATGGCGTCGGCGAGCTCGCCGGCCAGGGCCACGAGCGGCCGGATCGCCTGGCCGGTGCGGAAGCGCAGCTCGTCGAGCAGCTCGTCGTCGGTCGGATCGGCGACGGCGACGTCGAGCGCGCCCGCCCGGCGGTCGAGGAACAGCGGCAGCACCTGGCGCTCGCGGGCGAAGTGCGGCGCCACCATGCCGAGCACGTGCTCCGGGATGAAGGTCGTAGTGGCCAGGGGGGCGACCGGCACCTGGAGCTGGCTCGCAAGCGCGTCGACGATCGCCTGCTCGGTACAGACGCCGCGCGCCACGAGGACCTCGCCGACCCGGCGGCCGAGGCGCGCGGCCTCGGCGAGCGCGGCGCGGAGCTGCTGGGCGTCGACGACCTCGGCGTCGACGAGGATCTCCCCCAGGCGGCGATGCATGTCTTTCCCCGGACTCGTTCCCTACACCATCGGCCGGAAGCGCGCGGAGGGCAACTCCGCGACCGGGGGGCGGGTCCGCGCATCTTTGAGGGCCGGCCCCGGAATTCCGCGCTCCGCCCCCGATCCGGCTTGACGTGGGGGCGCTTCCGTCGCAAAGGGACGCCGCGGAGCCGGGCGCGCCCACAACGCCGGCCGCCACTGCCGAGGAGAGTCGAGGGTGTTGGACGAAGTCAAGGTACGGTCGGTCCTCGCGGGCATCGCGGGGCCGGACGGAAGCACCGATCTCGTGACGGCCGGCGCCGTCACCGGCATCGACGTCGACGGCGGCCAGGTGGTCGTGCACCTGCGGCTCGAAGGCCTCGATCGGCAGACGCGCCACGCGCTCGAGGACCGCATCCAGGACGCGCTCGAGAAGCTCGACGGCGCCGAGGACGTGATCCTCGAGGTCGAGGACCCGAAGGCCGCCGCGTCGCAGGGCCACGACCACCATCACGGCCACGACCACCACCACGGACACGCCCACGGCGAGCCCGGCGTGACGAAGGTGTCGCCGCAGGGCAAGCCGGCGAAGAAGCCGGCGCTCGCGGGCGTGCGCAACGTCATCGCCGTGGCCTCCGGCAAGGGCGGCGTCGGCAAGTCGACGGTGGCGGTCAACCTGGCGCTCGCGCTGAAGGCGCGCGGCGCGCGCACGGGCCTCGTCGACATCGACGTCTACGGGCCGTCGGCGCCGACGCTGCTCGGCGTCCCCGACGCCAAGCCCGGCGTGTCGCCCGACCAGAAGCGCTTCCTGCCCGTCGACGCCTTCGGCCTGCGGGTCATGTCGATCGGCTTCCTCGTCGAGGACGACACGCCGGTCATCTGGCGCGGTCCCATCGTCGGCTCGGTGGTGAAGCAGTTCCTCGACGACGTGGAGTGGGGCGAGCTCGACTACCTCGTCGTCGACATGCCGCCGGGCACCGGCGACGCGCAGCTCACGCTGACGCAGCAGGCGCCGATCACCGGCGCGATCATCGTCACCACGCCGAGCGAGCTGGCGCTGGTCGACGCCGTCAAGGGCCTGCAGATGTTCCGCAAGGTCGAGACGCCGGTGATCGGCCTCGTCGAGAACATGAGCCACTACGCCTGCCCTTCGTGCGGCCACGAGAGCCAGCCGTTCAACTCGGGCGGCACGGAGCGCGTCGCCGAGCAGTACGGCGTGAAGATCCTCTCGCGCATCCCGCTCGACCTCGAGATCCAGCGCGGCGGCGACCAGGGCCAGCCGGTCGTGGTCACGCGGCCCGAGGGGACGCACACGCGGGCCTTCCTCGAGCTCGCCGACGCGGTGATCGCCACCTGCCCCTTCGACCAGCCCCGGCCCGAGGGCGGCGAGAAGAAGAAGGGCTTCCTGTCTTCGCTGTTCAAGCGCTGATTGCGTAGCGTGGGCGGGTGATCGCCCACCTGCTGCTGCTGGCCCTCGTCCCCGTCGCGTTGCCCGCCGGGGAGGGCGCCGAGGTGTCGAACCCGGCGCCGGTGGCGGTGGAGGCGGTGCGGGTGGGCCCGGTGCTCGTCGGGCGGCTCGCGCCCGGCGAGCGGCGGCTCGTCGCGACGGCATCGCTGGCGGTCGCGGGGCGGTTCGCGCTCGCCGACTGGCCGCGGGCGCTCGACGCGTGTGAGCCGGCGGACGCGGCGTGGACGCCGTGGCACCTGCGGACGGCGGGCGCGCTGCCCGACGCCGGTGATCCGGGCATCGCGGGCGCGCCGGCGACGGCCGGGCACCGGCGGGCGCTGGCGCGCGCGGACCAGACGGCGCTGGCGGCGGCGGTGCGCGGTCCGGCGGTCCGGCTGACGCTGCTGGCGGAGGCCGCGCGGCACGCGCCCGCGGGTCCGCTGCTCGCGCGGCTGCTGGTGGCGGTGGCGCCCGGGGACGGCGCGCCCGCCGGGCCCGGGCTGGCATCGCCGGCGGAGGCGGTGCGGCGGGCGATCGAGGGTCGCGGCGCAGAGGCCGTGCCGCTGCTGGGGGCGGCGCCGGCGTGGGCGGCGGATCGCGGCTTCGACGTGCCCGGGCTGGCGGGCGCGTTCGGGGTGGCGGGCAGTGCGGCGGCGGACGGTGGTGCGGCGGACGGCGGCGCGGCGGCGGACGACGCGGCGGACGGCGGCGCGGCGGCGGACGGCGGCGCGGCGGACGGTGGCGCGGCGGCGGGTGGCGCGACGGCGGACGGCGGCACGGCGGACGGCGGCACGGCGGACGGTGGCGCGGCGGCGGACGGCGGCGCGACGGCGGGCGGTGGCGCGGCGGCGGACGTCGCGCGGATCGCCGCAGCGCTCGGGGCGGCGCGCTTCGACGAGGCGGCGACGCTGGCGGTGCCGGTGGCGCTCGGTGGGCGCGCGGCATCGGGAGCGGAGGCGGCGGCGACGGTGTGCGCCGCGCTCGACCTGGGCGCGCAGCGGGCGACGCAGGCGGAGCGGCTGACGGCGGCCGAGGCGTGGCTGCGCCTCGCGGCGCCGGTGTGTGGCCCGACGGCGGCGTTCCGCGACCGCGTGGCGCGCGTCTGGCGACGGCGCGGGGACGCCGCCTTCGGAGAGGGCGACCTGGAGGCCGCCGCCGGCTGGTATCGCGCCGCGGTCTTCATGGACCGGTCCGACCTCGATCGCCGTCGCCTCGCGGAGGCGCTGGCGCGCCTGGCCAGCCTTCAGCCGTCCGGGTCTCCGCTGGCGGCGGCGTGGATGGACGAGGCGCGGGCCGTCGATGCCCGGGCGCCGGCCGTCGCGAATGTGCCCCCTCGCCTGAACGACCGCGCCCGACTCGCGATCCTCGCCCTCGTCGCCGTGATGTCCCTGTTCACGTTCCGGCAGCTGCGCCGCGTGTTCCGCCGCGCCTGAAGAGCGACGGCGCCGGGCGCCCGGTCCCGCGTCGAGCAGGCTCCGGGTCCTGTCGGCAGCGCGCCCGGCTCGCGCGATGCAACTGGCGGACCGCGTGAGCCAGGCGCCCGGTCGCACAGACCTCGAGTCGGGGTGGCCGGGCCAGGAATCGGGGTGGCCGGGTCAGGAATCGGGGTGGGCCGGGCCACGAATCGGGGTCTCGTCGCGAGCCGGGGCGGGCGCGCAGCCCGGTGGAGGCGCGGCGAGGGCGGAGGGGGCCGTCGCCGCGGGAGCGGCGAACGCGCGCGGGTCACGCGATGCCGCCGGAGAGGCGCGCCTCGTGCGCGAGCAGCCAGCGCTTGATCGGCAGGCCGCCGGCGTAGCCGGTGAGCGTGCCGTCGCTGCCGATGACGCGGTGGCAGGGCACGATGATGCCGATCGGGTTGCGGCCGTTGGCGGCGCCGACGGCGCGCGTGGCGGCGGGCTGGCCGAGCACGCGGGCGATGTCGGCGTAGGTGCGGGTCTCGCCGAAGGGGATCGCGCGCAGGGCGCGCCAGACGCGGCCCTGGAACGGCGTGCCGCCGCCGTGGAGCGGCAGGTCGAAGTCGCGGCGCGTGCCGGCGAAGTACTCGGCGAGCTGGCGCGCGGCCTCGGCGAGCACCGGATCGCCGGGCTCGCCGCCGGGCGTGGCGTCGCGGTCGAAGTCGCAGCGGCAGAGCAGGCCGCCGGCGACGGCGAGGCGGATGGGGCCGAGGGGGCTGGCGATGACGTGTTCCATCACGGCGTCCAGAGGTGGAGGGTGGCGTAGGCGCGCCAGGGCCGCCACGCCTCGGCGCGGGCGCGGGCCTGCGCGGCGGTGCAGGCGCCGGCGCCGGGGCTCGACGCGTCGCCGAGCGCGCGGCGGACGACGAGGTCGCCGGCGGGGAAGGCGTCGGGGCGGCCGAAGGCGCGCATGGCGACGTACTCGGCCGTCCAGTCGCCGATGCCGGGCACGTCGCGCAGGCGCGCCGGGTCGACGTCGCCGGCGGCGAACAGGCGGGCGACCGCGGCGAGGGTCGCGGCGCGGGCCCGCGTCACGCCGAGCGCGGCGATCTCCGCGGCGTCGCCGACCTCCGCAGCGCGCGGGAAGCGCAGTCCAGCGTCGGTGGCGACGCCGAAGCGCGCGACGAAGCGGCCCGCGAGCGTCGTCGCCGCGCGGACCGAGATCTGTTGGCCGAGCACGGCGCGCACCGTGGTCTCGAACGGGTCGATCGCGCCGGGGACGCGCAGGCCCGGGCGGCGCGCGACGCGCTCGGCGAGCAGCGGGTCGGCGCCGAGCGTCGCCGCGACGAGGTCCGGGCGCGCGTCGAGGTCGAAGAGGGCGCGCAGGCGGGCGACGAGCGGCGTCAGCACGCCGGCGAGCGCAGGGGAGACGCGGGCGCGCAACGCCGGGCGGCGCGGATCGGGGCGCACCTCGACGGTCCCGACGTGGTCGCCGAGCGCCACGACGCGCGCGTAGGTGTCGTCGCCGACGGTCTCGACGCCGGGGAGCGCGCGGGCGCGCAGGAACGCGAGGAGCGCCGTCCAGTCGAAGGGCGGGCGGTAGTCGAGGCGGAGCGAGAGGTCGTCGCCGTCGCCGGGGCGGCGGCGCGGCGAGGGGGCGGCGCGGCGGGGCGTGGGGGCGTCCGGGGCGGCGCGGGGGGGCGTGGGGGCGTCCGGGGCGGCGCGGGGGGGCGTGGGGGCGTCCGGGGCGGCGCGGCGGGGCGTGGGGGCGTCCGGGGCGGCGCGGCGGGGCGTGGGGGCGTCGGGGGCGGCGCGGCGGGGCGTGGGGGCGTCGGGGGCGGCGCGGCGGGGCGTGGGGGCGTCCGGGGCGGCGCCCCGGCGCAGCGCCGAGGGCGGGCGGCCGACGCGCTCG